>NC_023137.1:2325826-3776653 GCF_000511385.1 Phaeobacter gallaeciensis DSM 26640 | reverse complement strand
GTACTGTCTCCGCAGATGGAGCAGCACTGCCTTGCAGAAGGCAAAGTCGGGATCGCGTATAGTCGACCGGCCAACAGATTTTCGGCGGTCGAATAAACGAACCAAATACATACACAATTGGAACAGGCCTGCCGTCTGGATGACTCCAAAAACACAGCAGGAGCGTGGTGCACGGAGCATTGAAATGCCTGTGCACCAGCGCAATCAGCGCCCTTGAGTCCCATCAAGGATGCTATAGCAGCCTGTCCCCCCAGCGAGTGAATCGCTGTAACAGTGGTAGCAATTCGGAGGGGGTCGCAGCAATGAAACTATGATGTTGACTCAGGGATTGGTGACAAAGAATCTCCTGCGTCCGTCGAGGTCGCACAAGCTGTGACCAAAATGCAAAAGGCGCCGCTGAACGCGACGCCTTTCTATTTTTTACGGCTTGTCGGGGAAGCGCTCAGCGCGGGTGCGATGGAATCAGCAAGCCCCGGTAGGTCCCGATTTAGCCCAGCGCTTTGACGCGGGCGGTCAGGCGGGAGATTTTCCGCGCTGCAGTGTTTTTGTGGTAAACGCCTTTGGTGACGCCACGCATCAGCTCGGGCTGAGCGGCACGAACAGCTGCGGCTGCCGCGTCTTTATCGCCGGATGCGATGGCTTCTTCAGCTTTACGCAGGAAGGTACGAATGCGCGAACGACGGGCTTTGTTGACAGCAAAGCGTTTCTCGTTCTGACGGGCGCGCTTTTTTGCCTGAGGCGAATTTGCCATGGTGTAGGACCTAACTTTGGTTTCGTGTTTTAAATAGGCGCAATGCCAGCCGAACCCGGATCCGATCCACCGGTGTGATTCTAGCCAAGCGGGCTGCACGCGCATGTATGGCGGCGGGTAGTAACGTCAAACCCCGAGGAATGCAAGCCATGACGGAGCTGATCGCCCTTCCCGGTTCCAGCACGCTGCCACAGCCCCAACGAGAAACGGGCAGACGCCAGCGCCTGCCCGTTTCAAATCTCGAAAAGAGACGCCGCAGATTGCGTCGTCACAGCCCGTTAACAGGCTTACTTGTCGCGGAACTGAGCTTCGCGCTTTTCCAGGAAGGCGGCCATGCCCTCTTTCTGATCTTCGGTGGCGAACATTGAGTGGAACACCCGGCGTTCGAACAGCAGCCCTTCGCTCAGCGGCAACTCATAGCTGCGATTCACGGTTTCTTTCACCGCCATCGCTGTCAGCAAGGATTTCTCGGCAATTTTATGCGCCGCTGCGGTGGCTTCATCCAACAATTTCTTGGCGGGCACCACGCGAGACACCAGCCCTGCGCGCTCAGCCTCTTCAGCCGTCATGAAGCGTCCGGTCAGGTTCATGTCCATGGATTTCGACTTCCCGACAAAGCGGGTCAGGCGCTGGGTCCCGCCGATACCAGCGATCACGCCAAGATTGATCTCCGGCTGGCCGAATTTGGCGGTATCCGCAGCAATGATGAAATCGCAAAGCATCGCCAGCTCACATCCGCCGCCAAGCGCGTAGCCTGCCACGGCTGCAATGATAGGCTTGCGGATCGCGCTGACGCGGTCATTCACACCGGCAAACAGATTGGTTGAGAACACTTCGGTAAAGCTCTTTTCCGACATCTCCTTGATATCGGCTCCTGCGGCGAAGGCTTTCTCGGACCCGGTCAGGATGATGCAGCGCACCTTGTCACTGGCATCCGCCTCTTCCAGGGCGGTGCAAAGCTCACTCAAAAGCTCGGAATTGAGCGCGTTCAACGCTTCGGGCCGGTTCAGTTTAATTTGGCAAACGTGGTCCTGCACTTCGACGTTGATCGTCTCATAGGCCATGGTAGTCGCTTTCGGTTGTTCCGTTCAGGGAAGAGTCATTATCACGCGACACATCGCATTCAAGCTATCTTTGGCATTTGCCACAGTAGAAGGAAGAGCGCCCCGATTGGGTGATTCGACCCACCGTGCCGTCACACCCCGTCCGTCGGCAGGGTTCTCCCTCACGGCCATAGACATCAAAACTGTGCTGGAAATATCCAAGTTCTCCATCGGCTTGGCGGAAATCCTTCAGTGATGATCCACCCGCCTTTATGGCGTCCGTCAGCACGTCCTTGATGATCGGAACCAAGGCCCCGACCCGCTGCGCGGCGATCTGCCCCGCCTTGCGCTTGGGCGATATTCCCGCACGGAAGAGCGCTTCGCAGACATAGATATTGCCAAGACCCGCGATGATTCCCTGATCCAGAAGCGCCGATTTCACCGGCGTATTGCGCCCCTTGAAGGCCGCGATCAGGTGGTCTTCGTGAAAGCTGTTGCCAAGCGGTTCCGGCCCCAGAACCGCCAATAGCTTGTGCTGATCCGCAGTGGCGGTCTCCAGCAGGTCCATGGCACCAAACCTGCGTGGATCGTTGAAGATGATCCGCGCACCATTGTCCATATCAAACACCACATGGTCGTGTTTCTGCGCCTGCGGGTGATCATGGACGAACTGACCCAGAGGATCACCAGACACAGTCATACGCCCCGACATGCCAAGATGCACCAGCAGCGTCTCGCCGCTGTCCAGATCAGCCAAGATGTATTTGGAGCGCCGCCGCAGCGCGGTGACACGGCGCCCGGTCAGTCGTTCGGCCATGCGCTCGGGAAAGGGCCAGCGCAGATCTGGTCGATTGACGGCAGCCTTTTCGATCACCGCCCCCTCCATTGCGGGGGACAATCCGCGGCGCACCGTCTCGACCTCGGGCAATTCTGGCATTACATCCCTCCTGACACATTGCACCAACATGGGGCCGAAGGGCCGCATTGTACCGCCCTCTCAGCGCCCTATAACTGGGGCGACTCATAACAAACGGCAAGCCGCATGACCCAGAGATCTGAAGATACCACCCATTTCGGGTTCGAAACCGTGCCCGAGTCAGAAAAGGCGGGGCGCGTGCAGGGCGTATTCAACTCAGTCGCGTCAAAATACGACGTGATGAATGATGTCATGAGCATGGGCATCCACCGGATCTGGAAAGATGCGATGATGGACTGGCTGTCACCGCGCCCCGGTCAACGCCTTCTGGATGTGGCCGGAGGTACCGGCGATATCTCGTTCCGGTTCCTGAAGCGCGCAGGCTATGGCCATTCCACTGTGCTCGATCTGACCGCGCCAATGCTGGAAGAGGGCCGCAAACGGGCTGAGGCCGCGCAGATGGCCGACAGTCTGGACTGGGTCACCGGTGATGCCATGGCGCTGCCGTTCAAGGATAACACCTTTGATGTCTACACCATCTCCTTTGGCATTCGGAATGTCACCCGCCCTCAGGAAGCACTGAATGAGGCTTACCGGGTGCTGAAACCCGGCGGTCGGCTGATGGTGCTGGAATTCAGCCAGCTGCCAAACCCGGCAATGCAGAAGGCCTATGACCTGTATTCCTTCAACGTGATTCCCCGCATGGGTCAGATGATCGCGAACGATTATGACAGCTATCAATATCTGGTCGAATCGATCCGCAATTTCCCGGATCAGGACACATTCCTGTCGATGCTGCGTGAGGCCGGGTTTGCCAACGCCAAATATCGCAACCTGTCGCTGGGCATCGCGGCGCTGCACTCTGGCTGGAAGATCTGAACCATGCGTGGCCCTCACAATATTATCCGCCTGATCCGCACAGGCGCCACATTCGAGCGCACGGGCGCCATGAATGTCGTACTGGATGCGTTTGAAGCGCCAAAACCCCTGCGCATTCTGGCCCGCACCCTTGGCTGGCCCTTCAAATGGCTGGGGTATAAGGGCGATCCGACGATGCCACCGGCCACCCGCGCGCTGACCGCACTGGGGCCTGCCTACATCAAATTCGGGCAGGTCTTGTCCACCCGGCCCGATGTGGTTGGTGATGATCTGGCGGTACAATTGCGGGTACTACAGGATAAGCTGCCCCCGTTTTCCCGGGCCGAAGCCATGGCCCAGGTCGAGCAGGAACTCGGACAGCCGGTTGATCAAATCTATTCCGAGTTCAGCGAACCCATTGCCGCAGCGTCTATCGCGCAGGTGCATCGCGCACGGCTGAGGGACACCGGCCAAGAGGTTGCCGTGAAAGTGCTGCGCCCCGGCATCGAACGCGCCTTCCGCAAGGATGTGGACGCGTTCTATTTTGCCGCGCGGATTGCTGATCTGTTTGCCCCCGGCGCACGGCGTCTGAAGCCGATGGATGTGATCAAGCATTTCGATGGCGTTGTGCAGGGCGAATTGGATCTGCGGTTGGAAAGCGCCGCCGCCTCCGAGTTTGCCGCCAATACCAAGAATGACGAAGGTTTTCAGCTGCCTCAGATTCTGTGGAACCACTCGGCCCGCCGCGTGATGACACTCGGCTGGGCCGACGGGCTGCCGCTTGGTGACAATGCCGCGCTGGATGCCGCCGGGCATGACCGTCGGGTGTTGGCGGAGCGTGTACTCTCATTGTTTCTACGCCATGCGCTGCGCGATGGTTATTTCCATGCGGACATGCATCAGGGCAACCTGAAAGTCGCAGCCAATGGTGATATTATCGCCTATGACTTCGGCATCATGGGGCATATCGATGAATACACCCGCCGGGTCTACGCCGAGATTCTCTTTGGTTTCATCAAACGGGACTACAAGCGTGTCGCCGAGGTTCATTTTGAGGCCGGATATGTGCCTGCCGACCGCGATGTCGATGAATTTGCCCGCGCCCTGCGCGCGGTGGGGGAACCGATCTTTGGCATGGACGCCACCCATATCTCCATGGGGCGGTTGCTCAACTATCTGTTTGAAGTGACCGAGCGTTTTGGCATGGAAACCCGGACCGAGTTGATCCTGCTGCAACGCACCATGGTAGTGGTGGAAGGTGTGGCGCGGTCACTGGACCCCCATATCAACATCTGGGATTCGGCCCGCCCCGTGGTTGAAGACTACATCAAGAAATCCATTGGTCCCCGGGCCGTCGTCAATGACTTGATGAGCACGGCCAAGGTGATGGCCCGTTTTGGCCCCCGCCTGCCCGCGCTTGTCGAACAGGCGTTGATTGCCCAGATTCATGAAACCGATGACCGCAACCGTCGATCCGGAAAGACTGGCTGGATGCTGCCGGGGCTCTGCGGCCTGGGGCTGGGTCTGGCGATTGCTTTTGCTGCAGCCGCTTTTAGCTAGGCGCGTCAGCGCAGGCGGTTCAAAACTGAAAGCGACGGGTAGCCGTCCGGGGTCAGCCCCATGGCCAGTTGATATGCGCGCAGGGCGGCGCGGGTTTTTGGCCCGATCCGTCCGTCTGCACCGCCGGTACCATAGCCCGCACCAGTCAGCCGCTGCTGCAGTTCGCGCCGTTCTTTGTAGGTAAGAGGGCGGCTGTTCTGCGGCCAGCTGGCGCGGATCGGCCCGGTGCCACGCAACCGGTCGCTCAGGTGCCCCACGCCAATCACATAGGCATCCGCTGCATTGTACCGCTCAATCACGGCGAAGTTTCGATAGACGATGAACGCAGCCCCCTGCGCACCGGCGGGCAGCAGCAAGGCGCCCTTGCCATGATCAGGAAGGACACCGCCATCGGCGCTGGTCACTCCCAGCTGCCGCCAGGCCTGCGCGGATTTGGTGATTTTACGATCCGCCAGCGCGTAGTTAAACCCGGCCGGCAGCCGTACTTCCAGTCCCCAGGGTTGGCCTTTGACCCAGCCGAAACGCTTCAGATAGGCGGCGGTTGATGCCAGCGCATCAGTGGGATCGTCGGACCAGATATCGCGTTTGCCATCCCCGGTGAAATCCACCGCATAGGCCAAGTAGGAGGTCGGCATGAATTGCGTATGCCCCATGGCCCCGGCCCAGCTGCCGGTCATCGCCTCCGGCGTCACGTCACCCGCCTGAAGGATCTGCAAGGCTGCGATCAGCTGGCTTTCAAAAAACGCAGCGCGCCGCCCGTCAAAGGCCAGCGTCGCCAGCGACCGGATGATATCGCGCTCCCCCCGAAAAGTGCCGTAGTTGCTCTCCATGCCCCAGACAGCCGCGACGACCTCCTTGTCGACGCCATATGTGGCTTCGATGCGGGCCAACGCCTGCGCGTGCTCACGCAGGGCAGCCTGTCCGTTTTCAATGCGCGCGTCAGAGACTGCACGCTCAAGATAGGTCCAGATCGGGGTTACGAACTCCGATTGGTTGCCGTCACGCTGCACGATCCTCGGATCAAACTCCACACCAGCGAACGCCCGGTCCAGAGTGGCCTGCGACAGTCCTTCGGCCCGTGCGCGGGCGCGGAACTTGGCGATCCAACCCTCAAAGGCGCGCTGCGTGGCGGGGGAGGCGCGAGGCTCCTCAGGCGTGGGATTCTGTTGCGCCGGACGTATCCGTGGCCGCAATGGGGTAGCTGCCACGCCTGATGGCGTCGCAGGGCGGGCCGTTGGGCGCAAGGACACCTGCGGCGGTTGCGATGCCGCAATCTCCACCAGTGGGCCAGCGGCTGTCGGCAAGGGGCTGGCTGCAACGCTGGCATCGGTCGCCACAAGGGCCGCAACCATTGCTGCTGTCAGGACTATGTGCCTGCGGGCGCCAAGATCATACTGCATCTTACACCTCATTTTTATCTGCTCTGCCTCAGTCTACCCGTATCCCTGCCTCGCTCAAAGCAGTGGCGCGCCGATGTGCGGAGGCTTGCCGACGTATCAGAAGCACCGCGCTACCCCTCGGGCGCATCAGGCTCCACGTCGGCCTGCGGCGCGCAGGCTGCACGGTCGGCGCGCATCTGAGCCAGCGCATCCCGCAGCATTGGCACCCGATGAGGGCGAAAGCTGACGTCTGTGGCCTCAAACCCCGCAATCCGGTCAACGCGAAATACCCGCACGTCATCTCGCAATCCGCACCAGGCAATCAGCACGGTGGAACGATCAAAATAGACCAAACCAAGGGGCTTGACCTGTCGCTGGGTGACGGCGCCTTTGGCATCGCAATAGTCCAGCCGCACCTCAACCTCATCCCATGTCGCGCGGCGCAGGTCGGCCAGGGCGATCCCCGGCGGTTGTGGACGCTGAAACCGATAGGCAGACAACACCGCATGCCGCAGCCGATGAGCCTGACGATTGGGCAGCCGCGCCTGCAGCTTGCGCAAGGCATCGGCGGCGGCATCGGCCAGTTCAGGATCACCAATCTGCTGCACCTCACGGAGGCCAAGAACCAGCGCCTCCAGCTCAGTGTCGCGAAACCCCATGGGCGGCAGCGCATTATCCTCAATCAGTGTGAAACCATAGCCTGCCTCGCCGTCGATAATTGCCCCCATCTCACGCAGGGTAGCGATATCGCGGTGCACACTTCGGGCAGAAATACCAAGGTCCTGCGCCAGTTTAGCGGCGGTGTGAGGGCCACCGCCCTGACGCAGCAACTGCATAACCTGAAAAAGACGATGAGATCGGGACATGGCCCCATCATCCCTACCCCTGATGACAGTTTCTGTCATCAGAAACCGCTAAAACAGGATAACTCATCTTCCAAGGAGCCAGACCGGTATGACCCGCCCCTTTGCTAGCGCTGAAATTTCTACCGTTTTTGATCAGGCGCCGCCGGGCACGCGGGAAGGCCTGTTGCGATTGCGCACGCTGATCTTTGATGTGGCTGAAAGCGATCCGGATGTCGGGCCGGTCACGGAGACCCTAAAATGGGGGCAGCCCTCCTATGTCGCGGCGCGTGCCGGGCTAGGCACCCCACTGCGTCTGGGCCGGTCCAATCAGGCGCGATTTGCATTGTTGGTTCACTGCCAAAGCCGGGTGATCGACAATTTTGCCAGTCGTTTTCCGGCTTGGGACAGATTTGACGGAACCCGTGGCGTGCTGTTCAACCGTGTCGAAGAGGTGGAGCCTCTGCGACACGGTTGGCTGATCCGTCACGCCTTAACCTATCGCAAATCCAAGGTGACTGCTGGCCGGGCCCGTAGGGACGCGGACCGGTTCAACTAAGGCCTGTTCAGCTGCGGCGTTTGCGCTCCACCTTACGCTTGATCTTACTGCGCTTGGCCTTCGCCTTGGCGGATTTGCGTTTCACGGATCGACCCGCCGGGCTGCGCCGCCCGCCACCGCCGCCCGCTGGCATCGGCTTATCCTCGATCGACAGCAATTCCAGTTCCAGCCCTCCGGTCACCGGAGTGGCCTGTGCCAGACGCACCTTCACCCGCTGGCCAATCGCGATGATCAGGCCGGTATCGGCACCCATCAGGGTCCCGGCCTCGGCATCGAAATGGAAAAACTCCCGCCCGATAGAGCGCACTGGCACCAGACCATCGGCCCCGGTTTCATCCAGTTTCACAAAGGCGCCAAACCGGGCAATACCGCTGATACGGCCTTCGAACTCATTGCCGACCCGTTCCGAAAGATAGGCGGCAAGATAGCGATCTGTGGTATCCCGTTCTGCCATCATAGACCGGCGTTCGGTCTCTGAGATATGGGTGGCCGTCTGCTCCAGCCGTTCGATCTCGGCATTGTCCAACCCGTCATCACCCCAACCATGAGCGGCAATCAAGGCACGGTGTACGATCAGGTCGGCATAGCGGCGGATGGGTGAGGTGAAATGCGCATAATTGCGCAGAGCCAGACCGAAATGGCCGAAGTTCTCCGGCGCATAATAGGCCTGCTGCATGGATCGCAGGGTGGAGATATTGATCAGCTCCGCATCATCGGTCCCGGCGGCACCATTCAGCAGCGCATTCAGGTGGCGGGTCTGCAAGACCTGCCCTTTCGCCAACGAAAGACCGGCGGCGCGAGCGGTCTCACGCAACGCTTCCAGCTTCTCCGGTGCCGGTTCCTCATGCACGCGGAACAACAAGGGCGTGCGCTTCTTGATCAGGGTTTCCGCGGCTGCCACATTGGCCAGTACCATGAATTCTTCAATCAGCTTATGCGCGTCCAGCCGGTCGCGGAAATTCACCGAAACGACTGTGCCCTTCTCATCCAGAACGATTTTGCGTTCCGGCAGGTCCAGATCCAGCGGCTGGCGCTCTGCCCGGGCTTTGACCAATGCGGCATAGGCGGCGTAGAGCGGCTTGATCACAGGCTCCAGGAAGGGGCCTGTGCGATCAGTTGGCGCGCCATCCATCGCCTCTTGCACCTCAGCGTAGTGCAGCGATGCTGCCGACCGCATCAACCCCCGCACAAAGCGATGAGCGATCTTGTTGCCATCTGCATCGATTTGCATCCGCACCGCAACGCAGGCCCGCGGCACCCCTTCGTGCAGGCTGCAAAGATCACCCGACAACCGGTCCGGCAGCATGGGCACAACCCGATCCGGGAAATAGCTTGAATTGCCACGCTTGCGCGCCTCGCGGTCCAGCGCTGACCCCGGCTGCACATAGGCGGCGACATCGGCAATCGCGACCCAGATGACATGGCCACCCGGGTTCTTGGGATCGTCATCGGCATGAGCATAGCAAGCGTCGTCATGATCGCGCGCATCCGCAGGGTCGATGGTGATCAACGGCAGATCTCGCAGATCTTCGCGTCCCTTCAGACCCATCGGTTTGGCGGCATCAGCCTCGGCGATGACCTCATCCGGGAAATGGTCAGGGATACCATGCTGATGAATCGCAATCAGCGATACCGCCTTGGGCGCGGATGGATCACCCAGCCGCTCCACCACGCGGGCGCGCGGCAGGCCAAGGCGCGATTTCGGTCCGGCCTGTTCCGCCTCCACCAGCTCACCATCGCGCGCACCATGGGTGGCGTTTTCCGCAACGGCCCATTCCGTGGAGGCCGATTTGTCGATGGGCACAATACGCCCGCCTTCGTCCCGCTTGCGGAAGATCCCGATCACCCGACGCGGATTGGTCCCAATGCGACGGATCAGCCGCGCCTCATAATGGTAATCGGCATCCTGAACCACGGTCAGCCGAGCTAGTATGCGATCCCCCTCGCCCAGCGCGGGGTCTGATGCACGCGGCATCACCAGCACAATTGGCTCCACGCCTTCGCCGTGCCATTCCAGCGGCCGTGCAAAAAGATCGCCATCGCCATCCGGCGCTTTGATCTGCAGAACGCTGACCGGAGGCAGGCGCTCCGGGTCGCGATAGGTCTTCTTGCGCTTCTCCAGATGACCTTCGGCCTCAAGCTCTTTGAGGATCCGCTTCAAGTCGATCCTGTCGGAGCCCTTGATGCCGAAAGCTTTGGCGATGTCGCGTTTGGAGGTATGGGTCGGATGGGCTGCGATCCAGTCGAGGATCTCGGCCTTGGAAGGAATACGGGTCATATGCCTGAGCTACCACGCCCAGCCCCCAAGGTCATCGTGAAAAGCGCGCCGCAGACGTCATTGCAAAGGCGCGCCCGTGAAGATGTCAGCCCCTGTGTTGGTCAGCTTTGGGCAAAATAGTCCCTCAGGATGCGACCGTAGATCGATTTCAGCTGATGTATCTGAGCAATCTCCACCCGTTCATCCACCTGATGCATGGCTTTGCCAACCAGGCCGATTTCGACAACCGGGCAGTGGTTTTTGACAAACCGCGCGTCCGAGGTGCCGCCAGTGGTGGACAGCTCAGGTTTGCGGCCAGTCTCGGCCTCGACTGCAGCGCTGACAAGATCGGACAGCGGCCCCGGCGGGGTGATGAAACTCTCGCCGGAGATTTTGATCTCAACCCCGATATCAACATCGAAATCCTTTGCGACACGCGCCGCTTCTGCGCGCAGCCAATCGCTGAGCTCCGCGCCAGTATGGGCATCGTTGAAGCGGATATTGACCGTGGACCGCGCCTGCGCCGGGATGACATTGGTCGCCGGGTTGCCGGTATCGATGGTCACCACCGCAAGGGTCGAGGCATCAAAATGATCCGTGCCCTGATCCAACTCGTGGCTGGCAAGGCGATCCATCAGGCGAACCATGGCATTGAGCGGGTTCTTGGCGCGATGGGGGTAGGCCGAATGGCCCTGAACACCGGTGACTGTGAACCATGCGGACAGCGACCCTCGGCGCCCGATCTTGATCATCTCCCCCATCTCATTGGGGCAGGTCGGCTCTCCCACCAGACAGACCGACATTTGCTCGCCCTCGCGGTCCATGTGGTCCAGCAACGCGGTAGTGCCATCGATGGCATCACCTTCTTCATCTCCGGTGATGGTCAGGATGATAGCCCCATCGGGCGGCGTGGTCTGGACCAGATCAATAGCCGCAGCGACAAAGGCGGCAACGCCGGATTTCATGTCCGTCGCCCCTCGCCCATAGAGAAAGCCATCTTTCTCCTCCGCACCAAAAGGGTCAACGGTCCAGGCGGCGGTGTCACCAACCGGCACCACATCGGTATGACCGTTGAAGCCCATGGTGCGCGGATGCCCCTTGTCACCCCAACGGGCGATCAGATTGCTGACCTCACCGCGATCCACACGGGTACAGGCAAAACCAGCCGCACTCAGCACCTTGTCCAGCAGGACCAGCGCTCCGCCCTCCTCCGGTGTGACAGACGCACAGCGGATCAGATCAGCGGTCAACTGTTGCGGGTCGAGTGGCGAATGCGTCATTTGGATCCTCCGATTATGGGCCGCGAGTCTCTGGCCCTGATCTGCGACCACTGGCTACCCCGGTTCGGGCCATGGTGCAAACCTCCACTCCAGGGCTGATCCCACAAGCCCCCCGCTGCGCGTCTACCTAAGGAGCAAGGCGCCAGCTTGTGGCGCAAATGCCGCGCAGGCCTGCATTGTTCCGCCGTCACCCTTTGGTCAACCAGACAAGACACCAGTGAAAGTGTTAACAAAAAGCTAACATACGACTCGAGGCAGAGTAGTCATGCTGGGGATCCACCGTAATAGCGGGGCCACAGCGCAGATCAAACATCGCGCAGCCCCGGCAGGGCCGCGTGACCGGCAACCGCTGGTATGATGTCGTGATCTGCCACATATGCTGCCTCATCGTACAGAGGTGAGACAGAGCAATGGTTGCAGCATCCGAGCTGACATATAACATCAACGCGACTGCGGAGCAGATGGCAGAGACCATCTTTGGCGATAGTGTGCAGGTGGTAAACGCCAGCTATACCGGCGATACACGCGCCTCGGCGATTTATTCCGACGGCGATACGATCGCGCCCGGTGCGACGCCTTCCGACACTGGCATCATCCTGTCCACAGGCCAAGCGAGCGCCTATACCAACTCAACCGGTGAGGCCAATCAGTCCAGCAATCAGACCACTGCCAGCAACGGCCCTAACGGAGATCCGGCGTTCAACACAGCAGCGGGCACGCGGACATTCGACGCCTCTTATCTGGATGTCACGTTTGTGCCCAATGGGTCGGTCATGACGATGCAGTTCGTCTTTGCCTCTGAGGAGTACCCTGAGTACCAAGACTCAGTATTTCAGGATTTCGTCGGTGTCTGGGTCAATGGACAGATGGTGAATCTGGAGATCGGCAATGGCGACGCTGATCCCGGCAATGTGAACTCCAGCAATAATTCCAACATCTACCTCGACAACGCCAACGACGATTACAACACCGAAATGGACGGTCTGACCGTCACCATGACGTTGACCATGCAGGTCGATCCCGGTGTGGAAAACACCATACGGATCGGCATCGCCGATGTGTCAGACGGCAGCTACGACAGTAACCTGCTGATCGCTGCCGACTCCGCGCAGACCGAGGTGATCGCGGAAACCGACACTGTCCGCGTCGATGCCAACGGATCGCGGGTGGTCAATGTACTGGCCAATGATACCAACGACTCCGCAACTGCACTGACCATCACACATATTAACGGCACCGCGGTTGTTGCTGGAGATGTAATCACGCTGGGAACCGGTCAGCAGGTCCAGCTTAATGCAAATGGCACATTAACCTTGATCGGGGATGGCGATGTAGAAGACTTCGCCTTCACCTATACCGCTAGCAATGGCACCAACAGCGATGTTGGCTATGTGGAGGCAACCAGCATCCCTTGTTTCGTGGCCGGCAGTCGCCTGCTGACAGACCGGGGGCTGGTCCCCGTCGAAGTCCTGCAACCCGGTGATCTCGTCATGACCCGTGATGATGGCTTGCAACCCCTGCGCTGGATTGGCTCGCGGCGGGTACAAGCGCAGGGGCGTTTTGCACCGATCCGAATCAAGGCCGGTGCGCTTGGTGAGCATGACGACCTCTGGGTGTCGCCACAGCACCGCATATTGCTAAGCAACGGGATGGCCGAAATGCTGTTTGGCGCGCATGAAGTGCTGGTCGCCGCCAAAGATCTGGTCAACGACCGGTCGATAACGCGCAAGCCCGGTGGGGAGGTCACTTATGTCCATGTGCTGTTCGATGATCATCAGCTGGTCGTCAGTGAAGGTTTAGTGACCGAGAGCTTCCAGCCTGGTCCACAAACCAGTCGGCAGTTCGACCAAGACGTTCTTGACGAACTGCAAGCGCTGTTCCCGGACCTCGACCCCCGCACCGGCGAGGGCTACGGCCCGGCAGCCCGCCCCAGCCTGCGCAGCTATGAGGCGCGCCTGCTGTCCGCCACGCTTGACGTGCTGATATGATGGGTTGGATGGCGGCACGTAGTATTGACCGGAAGGGGATCGCACTGGCGACACCCCAGAACAGCCGCTGCCCCGACGACGCCCTGATGACGCAGGGCAGCCTCTGTCTGGATTTATCCCTGGATGAGGCACGCCCAAGCGGTGATCTGCTGCTGCTGGAGCGAACAATGAAGGATCCGGAGGGCTGGCCCCTCTTGCTGCGCCTTCGGCGACACCTGGGCCGCGGCATAACCCTGACCCTTTGCCAGCCGGGCTGCGAATTAGAGCACCGGATCATTGCCGACACCGCTCTTAGCAACGAAAGCGATGCAGCGCGGCTGATCTATTCCTGGAACAGCCTCTTGCGCTGGGGGCGGTTGGCGCTGATGACAGGCTCGGGCGGAAACATCGCGACCGTGGACATTTCATCGCCTCCACCATTACGGGTGCGGGACACAAAAACACTACTGTCGCAGTTGCCAGCGACGGCAGAGGCCTGCGGGCTGCGGGCCGTTTCACTGAACTCAGATATTGTGCCGGTAACGCCGCTTGCGGGGCTGGTCCCGCAGACCAAGATTGCCACACCAGAGGGAGAGAAATCTCTGGGATTACTGCAACGCGGAGATCTGGTGCTGACGCCAGAGGGTGATGCCGTGCCCGTTCTGCATCGTATCGACCGCCGCGTCCCAGCCATTGGTCACGATGCCCCCATGCGTCTGCGGTCGCCATTCTTTGGGCTGACAGAGGATCTTTTGCTGGCGCCGCAACAACGGTTGGTGATCTCCGGCACAGATGTGGATTACCTCTTTGGTCGCCCGGATGTGCGCCTGACAGCGGAGATGCTTCAGGGAACTGCCGTGGCCGCGCCGGCACCGATTGAGCTGTACGGCAGGCCTGACGGCCCTTGCCCGTTGATTGAACTGACCCAACTGATACTGCCACGTCATCAGCGCTTCATTGCAGCGGGCACGGCCGTCGAAAGCCTGTATTTGGGTCGCCTGCGGAGAAAGCGCAGCGCCTATGAGGCCAGCGCGCTGTCCCATCTGGATCGCAATACGCTCCCCGAACATGCCATGGATCCGGCCCCGTTGCTGCGCAGCTTTGATGCCGCAGTTTTGGCAGAACGGCGCATCGCCTGACCGCGACACTTGCCTGAGGCTTTGGGACATTCTAAGGACAAAACGAATGATGTCTCATGGGGTCCTATCGTTCCGTTGCGCCGCTTTTTTGCTCCTTTTGTCCTGATCTACCTGCTGTGGGGCCTGGCGGCGACTGCCGAGACCCTGACCGTCAGCACCGTAACGCGGCCTCCATTTTCGATGATGGAAGGGGACCGTGAGACCGGGTTCTCCATTGATCTGGTGCGCAGCCTGACCGACCGGTTGGGTTGGGACTATCAGCTCGTCCGCACCGATACCTTTGGCGAAATGCTGGAAATGGTGCGCAAGGGTGAGGTTGATATGGCGGCAGCCAATATCTCTATCACCGCAGCGCGCGAAACCGATATGGATTTCAGCCACCCCATCTTTGAGAGTGGTCTACGGATCATGGTAGCGGCGGCTGATGTGCGTTCACCCTCGCTGATCCGCGTGCTGTTCTCCGCCGATCTGATGATTGCTATCGCGATTGCGGTCGTCTTGCTGATGGGGGGAGGCATGCTGATGTGGGGGCTGGAGCGGCGCGCACAGCCTTACTTCGACCGTCCCCTGAAAGAGGCTTGGTTCCCGTCGTTCTGGTGGGCTCTGAACCTCGTCGTCAACGGCGGGTTTGAGGAGCGGGTTCCGCGCACGCCGATCGGGCGGATCTTTGGCGTGATTCTTGTCGTGTCCTCACTGTTTGTGGTGTCCCTCTTCGTCGCCAAGATCACTGCGGTCATGACGGTGGAGGCCATCAGCGGATCTATCAACTCTGTCAATGACCTCTATGACAAGGACGTCGGCACCCTCGCAGAGTCGACGGCCGCCCGCTTCCTCGAGCGGCGTGATATCAGCTACCGCGGGTTCTCGGATCTGGCCTCACTGCTGAGCGATTTTGAAAGCGGCAATACACGGGTTGTGGTGTTCGATGCCCCCGTGCTGGATCACTATATGGAAGATAGCGGTCGCCTGCATGGGCGCGCGGTCGGTCAGGTGTTCCTGCGAGAAGACTATGGCCTGTTGTTGCCGGACGGCTCACCGCACCTGGAAGAGATCAACCGCGCCCTGCTGGCTTTGCGCGAAAACGGGGAATACGGCGATATCTATCGAAAATGGTTTGGTAAAGCGCCCTGACCAATCATGCATGACCAAGGTGGCCTGCTCCAAAGCCGCCCTATATCAGGGACGCCAAAGGCCCGCCCGTCAGTGCAGAGTTGCAGGCCCGTCCTCAAAGAACGGCGTCATCTGCGCAACAATCACCGAATTCTCGTCCAGCGCCCGCTGCATCAGCTCGCGCTCTTCATCCGAGATGTCTTGATCCTCGGCCTCACGGTCAGCCAAAGTTCCGTAGCCGGTGACATCCAGCGGCGCGGTATCGGCCTGCTTCAGGATAGCGACGGTTTCACGCACGGCCTCAGCCTCATCAACGCCGGAAGCGTAGATCATCAGGGCTGCACCAGTGGCCCCTTCGGGAAGGCCATCACCTTCCTTGCGCCCGATTTGCACCACAAGCGTGTAGACCTGCTGACGGGAGATTTTCTTTTTTTCCATGCGCTCGCCATATCCCTGTGACGGGGGTTTGGTCAATACAAGCCAATCGACCGCACACCGCAAAGCGACCGGTCAGTAACGGCTGCGCATCTGATAGCCTGGATGGAAACTCATCCTCACAAAGGTCACCGGCTGCGCCTGAAACCACGTTGTGCGTTCCATCTGAAACAACGGTGTCGCAATCGGGCAAGCAAGGTATTCGGCAAGCGCCGCATCAGCAGCAATTGCTCCGAAGCTGAGTTCCGCCGTCGAAAACGGCACCTCGGCCAATAGCCATTCATTAGGTCCAACGGTACTGAAGTCAGCCTCAGCAACGCCGGGCACAGCGGCAATGTTGATCCAGCGATCTTCGAACTGAAATGGCTGATTGTCACCGTAGTGCATCGCGCGGATATGTAGCACAGGAGTATCCGTTGCCAGCTGAAGCTGCGACGCCAGCCACCCTGGAGCCGGAATCTCCTCCCGGTGCACCAGCGCATAGCGGTAGATGGCGTTGCGATCTTCAACCAGTTGGCGGGTCAGAGTAATCTCGAGTTTGGCTTGTTTCACGGGTAACACTGCCACCCGTGTGCCGCTTTTGCGCTTGCGATCAATGATGCCGCGGTCGGCCAGTTCGCGCAGAGCGCGATTTACCGTGGCGCGGGCGCAGCCAAATTCTTCTGCAAGCTCCTGCTCGGTTGGCAACAGATCACCCTGCGCCCAGACCCGGTCCTGAATGCGTTGCAACACCTCATCACGGACATCCTGAAAGCCAATCTTGGTCCGTTCTGTCATGTGCCTGCCCCTTCTTGCGCCCTGCTCAACCGCTGCCACAGGCCATACTGTGCCGCAACCCCATGTGTCCCAATCCCACCTGTCAAAGCGCGCTAAGCAGCGCAGCCATGGCAGAGGTATAGCGGGCGATGATCTGGTCACGATTCGCGTGGCGCCCGCCAGTCACTACGTGGCGTCCCGCCGACCAGACATCTCGGATCACGGAATCGTCGGCAGCAAAACACAGCCCATCCAGCAATTGATCCGGGCGCAATGCGCAGAGTGTGACGTCAGTGGTGTCAAAGGCCATCAGATCCGCCAGCGCCCCAACCTCAAGTCGGCCGGCGTCACGACCCAGAGCCTGAGCGCCGCCGCTGGCAGCACCAAGATAGAGAGCCGCGCCGACCGATCCCTCCCCCGGCACCATCACATTGCGGGCGAGATCACGCAGTCGTTGAGAATATTCCAGCAGCCGCAGTTCCTCGCTGAGGGAAATTCTGACATTCGAGTCTGACCCCACACCAAAGCGACCGCCACTGTTCTGGAACAGCGCGCCATTAAACGGACCGTCGCCCAGATTTGCCTCGGTGATCGGACAAAGCCCAGCCACCGCGCCACTGCGCGCCAGATCATGGGTTTCCTGCTCCGTCATATGAGTGGCGTGGATGAGGCACCAATCGGTGTCCACCGCACAGTTGTTCAACAACCATTGCACCGGTCGCTCTCCCAGCCATCCGCTGATATCTGCGACCTCCTGCGGCTGTTCAGCGATGTGGATATGAACCGGGCTTCCCGCGCGCAAAGTGAGCACCTCGGCCAGTTCCTCCGGCGCGGTCGCACGCAATGAATGGGGCGCTATGCCGACCCGCGCATCCGGTGGCAAATGCTTACCCGCAGCGGAGCGACAGTCGGACAGAAGATCTGCGTAGCGCCCCACATCATTGCCAAATCGTTGCTGTCCACCGCTCAAAGGGACCTGCCCCGCTCCGCCGTAGGTATACAGCACCGGCAGATGAGTCAGTCCGATTCCGGTCAAATCCGCCGCTGCAAACACGCGATTGCTCAGCTCTCCCAGCGCCTCATAGGGCTGACCACCCGGCTGGTGATGCACATAGTGGAATTCCCCGACCGACGCATAGCCTGCTTCCAGCATCTCCATGAAAACAAGCGCCGCAATCGCCTCGTACTGCTCAGGCGTCAGGTGATCAACGAATTGATACATCAGCTTGCGCCAGGACCAGAAGCTGTCCCGGCCTGACACGCGGGTTTCGGTCATTCCGGCCATCGCCCGCTGGAAACTGTGAGAATGCAGATTGGCCAATGCCGGAACCAATGCCCCGACCCGATGGTCCTGCGGCTGCACAGCCGCACCGGGCTCAAGCGTTGTGATCTTTCCTGCCTCAATCGTGAGGCGCAGATCGGTGACCCAGCCCTGAGGCATCCGCGCGTGATGTGCAAAAATTGTCTGCATCAGATCCTCTTATGTATAGACATAAAGATATTAGATTCATACATTACGCCTATCAAGCGTTTTTGTGAGGATGCCATGGACAGCTCCCAATCCTATCTGATCTGTGATGCGACACTGGCAACGATGGTCGGTAGTGATCCTGCCTACGGGTTGGTTCCTGATGGCTTGATTGTTGTTCAAGACGGCTGGATCCGTTGGTCGGGGCCTGAGGCGCAGCTGCCCAAGGACTATGCCGATTGGCCACGCGTCTCGATGGGCGGCAGACTGGTGACGCCAGGTCTGATCGACTGCCACACCCATATCGTCTTTGGCGGCAACCGGGCGATGGAGTTCGAGATGCGTCTGAATGGTGCCTCCTACGAGGAGGTCGCCCGTGCTGGTGGTGGCATCGTCTCAACCGTGTCGGCCACCCGCGAGGCCTCGCTGGAGGATCTGGTGCAGGGCGCGCTGCCGCGTTTGGATGCGCTGATCGCCGAGGGCGCCACGGTGGTGGAGGTGAAATCCGGCTACGGGCTGGACCGCAAGACCGAGCTGAACATGCTGCGTGCTGCCCGTCGGCTGGGCGAACTGCGCCCGATCACGGTGAAAACCACTTTCCTTGGCGCCCATGCTACGCCCGGCGAATACAAGGGCCGCGACGATGAGTATATCAACGAGGTCTGCATCCCCACCCTGCGCGCCGCCCATGCGGAGGGTCTGGTGGATGCGGTCGACGGCTTCTGCGAGAATATCGCCTTTGCACCTGCCCAGATCGAGCGCGTCTTTAAAGTCGCGCAGGAACTGGGCCTGCCGGTGAAACTGCACGCCGAACAGCTGAGTCATCAGGGCGGCACCGTTCTGGCCGCGCAATACGGCGCGTTGTCAGTCGATCACGTGGAATATGCCACCGAGGACGACGCCAAAGCGATGGCTACCTCCGGCTCGGTCGCGGTGATCCTGCCCGGTGCGTTCTACACCATCCGCGAAACCCAGGCGCCGCCGATCGGCCACTTCCGCACCCACGGCGTACCGATGGCGCTGGCGACAGACTGCAATCCCGGCTCTTCGCCGCTGACCTCCTTGCTGCTGACGATGAATATGGGCTGCACCCTGTTCCGCATGACGCCGGAAGAGACGCTGGCAGGCGTCACACACAATGCCGCCCGCGCGCTGGGGCTGACGGATCGTGGTCAAATCGCTGCCGATATGCGCGCCGATCTGGCGGTCTGGGACGTGGAAACCCCTGCCGAGCTTGCTTACCGCATCGGTTTCAACCCGCTTCACACCCGTATTTATGAGGGCAAACAATGACCGAGATAATTCAGATGGTTCCGGGCACAGTGACCCTGTCCACGCTGGAAACTATCTACCGCAACCTGACCCCGGCCAAGCTGGACGCCTCTGCCCGTGAACCGGTGGAGGCCGCCGCGCAGATGGTCGCGGATGCCGCTGCGGGCGAGGACGCCGTCTATGGCATCAACACCGGCTTCGGCAAGCTGGCCTCGACCAAGATCGCACCGGAAGACACCGCCACCCTGCAGCGCAACCTGATCCTCAGCCATTGCTGCGGGGTGGGGGAGGCGCTGCCGGAAGACAAGACCCGGCTGATGATGACGCTGAAACTCCTGTCGATGGGCCGTGGTGCCTCGGGCGTGCGCTGGCTGGTGATTGCGCAGATCGAGCAGATGCTGGAGCGCGGCGTGGTGCCGGTGATCCCGTCGCAGGGGTCCGTGGGCGCCTCCGGCGACCTGGCGCCGCTGGCGCATATGGCGGCGGCGATGATCGGGGCAGGGGAGGCCACATACGAAGGCACCCGCATGTCCAGCGCAGAAGCGTTGAAAAAGGCCGGGTTAGAGCCGATTGTGCTGGGGCCCAAGGAAGGCTTGGGGTTGATCAACGGCACCCAGTTTTCAACCGCCTGTGCGCTCGCCGGACTGTTTGACGCCTGGCGCATGGCAGAGGCGTCGATGGCAATCGCGTCGCTGAGCACGGACGCGATTATGGGCTCCACTGCGCCGCTGATCGCCGATATCCACACATTGCGCGGCCATGCCGGGCAGATCGACGTTGCGCAACAGATGCGCGGGATCATGGACGGTTCCGAGATCCGCGAGAGCCACCGAGAGGGCGACACCAGGGTGCAGGACCCCTATTGCATCCGCTGCCAGCCGCAGGTGGTCGGCGCGGCGCTGGACGTGCTGCGGATGGCCGCCAAGACGCTGGAGATCGAGGCCAACGCTGTCACCGACAATCCACTGGTGCTGGTGAACGAAGGCCGCATTGTCTCGGGCGGGAACTTTCACGCCGAATACGTGGGTTTTGCCGCTGACCAGATCGCGCTGGCCGTCGCCGAAATCGGCGCCATTGCACAGCGCCGGGTGGCGCTGATGGTGGATCCGACCCTCAGCCACGATCTGCCGCCGTTCCTGACCCCTGATCCGGGTCTGAATTCCGGCTTCATGATTGCCGAGGTAACCACCGCCGCGCTGATGAGCGAGAATAAGCATCTCGCCAACCCTTGCGTCACCGACTCGACGCCGACGTCCGCCAACCAGGAGGACCACGTGTCGATGGCTGCTCACGGCGCGCTGCGGCTGGGACGGATGAACGCCAACCTGTCGGTGATCCTGGGCGTCGAAATGCTCTGTGCTGCGCAAGGGGTGGAGGCACGGGCGCCGCTGCAAACCTCCGCGCGCCTGCAGGACGTTCTGGGCATGCTGCGCGCGGACATTCCCGCGCTGGCAGAGGACCGCTATCTGGCACCGGACATCGAAACGGCCAGCGCGATGGTGCGCGCGGGCCGCGTGGCGGATGCCGCCGGCGTGAAGGTGACGGCATGATCGAAGTGACCCGAGGCAACTCCCCGCTGGTGCTGGGATTGCCCCACACCGGCACCGATGTGCCCCCGGACATTTGGGACTGCCTGAACGAGACCGGCAGGGCGCTGGCGGACACCGACTGGCATATCCACGACCTCTACGCGGGACTGGTTGAGGAGGTGACAACCGTTCGCACCCCCATCCATCGCTATGCGATCGACGTGAACCGCGATCCCGCCGGTATCAGTCTCTATCCAGGGCAAAACACCACCACTCTGGTGCCGCTCACGGATTTTGACGGGCTGCCGATCTGGCAGGAGGGCAAGGAGCCCGATGAGGCGGAAATCACCCGCCGCCGTGATGCCTATCACGCGCCCTACCACGCGGCGCTGATGGCGGAGCTGGAGCGGGTGAAGGCGATCCACGGCTTTGCCATACTGTACGATTGCCATTCGATCCGCGGCGACATTCCGTTCCTGTTCGAAGGCCGCCTGCCTGATTTCAACACCGGCACCAACATGGGTGAAACCTGTGACGCGTCGATCGAAGCCCTGACCGTGGCCCATTGCGAGGCAGCGGAGGGCTATTCCTCGGTCCTGAATGGCCGTTTCAAGGGCGGCTGGACCACCCGCCACTACGGGCGCCCTGCGGACGGGCTGCACGCCATCCAGATGGAGCTGGCGCAGGCCACCTACTGCCAGGAAAGCCCCCCCTGGACCTATCTGCCGGAGCGCGCGGAACATCTGCGCGCGCATCTCACCAAAATCCTGATTGATCTCAAAAACTGGAGGCCCTCGGCATGAGCGATCCCCGCAAGAACACCCGCGACATCTTTCCGCCCACCGGTTCGGAAATCACCGCCAAGTCCTGGATGACCGAGGCGCCGATGCGGATGATGATGAACAACCTGCATCCCGATGTGGCCGAAAACCCGCATGAGCTGGTGGTTTACGGCGGCATCGGCCGCGCCGCGCGCACCTGGAAGGACTTCGACCTGATCGTCGAGACCCTGAAGACCCTTGAGGAAGACCAGACCCTGATGGTGCAGTCCGGCAAGCCGGTCGGCGTCTTTCAGACCCACAAGGACGCGCCCCGCGTGCTGATCGCCAACTCCAACCTGGTGCCGCATTGGGCCAACTGGGACCACTTCAACGAGCTCGATAAGAAGGGCCTGATGATGTACGGTCAGATGACGGCCGGCTCGTGGATTTACATCGGCACGCAAGGAATCGTGCAGGGCACCTATGAGACCTTTGCCGAAGCGGGCCGTCAGCACTATGGCGGCAGCCTCAAGGGCAAGTGGATCCTGACCGGCGGCCTCGGCGGTATGGGCGGCGCGCAGCCGCTGGCGGCGGTCTTTGCCGGGGCATCCTGCCTGGCCGTGGAGTGCAACCCGGACAGCATCGACTTCCGCCTGCGCACGAAATACCTGGACGAGAAGGCCGAAACCCTGGACGAAGCGCTGGAGATGATCGAGCGCTGGACGAAAGCGGGCGATGCGAAATCCGTGGGCCTCTTGGGCAATGCGGCAGAGATTTTCCCGGAGTTGGTGAAGCGCGCGGAAGCAGGCGGCATCCGCCCCGATATTGTGACGGACCAGACCTCTGCCCATGATCCGGTGAACGGCTACCTGCCGTTGGGCTGGACTATGGGGGAATGGAAAGAGCGCCGCGAGAGCGACAAGAAAGCGGTGGAAAAGGCTGCCCGTGCCTCGATGAAGGTGCAGGTCAAGGCGATGTGCGATTTCCACGCGATGGGCGTGCCCACAGTGGATTACGGCAACAACATCCGTCAGATGGCGCTGGAGGAGGGGCTGGAGAACGCCTTTGACTTCCCCGGCTTTGTGCCCGCCTATATCCGCCCGTTGTTCTGCAAGGGCATCGGCCCGTTCCGCTGGTGCGCGCTGTCGGGCGATCCGGAGGACATCCGCAAGACCGACGCCAAGATGAAGGAGCTGTTCCCCGAGAACGAAGGCCTGCACCGCTGGCTGGACATGGCGCAGGAGCGCATTGCCTTCCAGGGCCTGCCCGCGCGGATCTGCTGGATCGGCCTCGGCGACCGCCACAAGGCGGGCCTCGCCTTCAACGAAATGGTTCGGAATGGTGAGTTGTCGGCGCCGGTCGTCATCGGCCGCGACCATCTGGACTCCGGCTCCGTCGCCTCGCCCAACCGCGAGACCGAGGCGATGATGGACGGCTCTGATGCGGTGTCCGACTGGCCGCTGCTGAACGCGCTGCTGAACACCGCATCGGGTGCCACATGGGTGTCGCTGCACCATGGCGGCGGCGTTGGTATGGGCTTCTCGCAGCACTCCGGGGTGGTGATCTGCTGCGACGGCAGCGAGGACGCCGACCGCCGCATTGGCCGGGTGCTGTGGAACGATCCGGCGACTGGCGTCATGCGCCATGCGGATGCAGGCTATGACATCGCCAAGGACTGCGCACGCGAGCACGGGCTGAACCTGCCTGGTATCCTCTGAGGTCAAAGGGGCTCTGCCCCTCCGGCCTTAGGGCCTCACCCCGGAGTACTTGGAGAAAGGTGACATGTAGCCCCCTGTCATCTTTCCAGAAAATACTCTGGGGTCCGGGGCAAAGCCCCGGTCATGACAAAAGAAAACGCGCCCCGTTTTGCAGGGCGCGTTCCGTTTGACAGGCTGTGCTGCGCACTCAGTCGCGCAGCAGCTCGTTGATTCCAGTCTTGGAGCGGGTCTTCTCATCGACACGCTTCACGATCACAGCACAATAAAGGTTAATGCCGTTTTTCGACGGCATTGAGCCTGCGACGACAACCGAATAAGGCGGCACTTCGCCGTACATGACTTCGCCGGTTTCACGATCAACGATCTTGGTAGACTGACCGATAAAGACGCCCATGCCCAGAACCGAGCCTTCACGCACGATGCAGCCTTCGACCACTTCGGAGCGTGCCCCGATAAAGCAATTGTTCTCAATGATCGTGGGACCGGCCTGCATTGGCTCCAGAACGCCACCGATACCAACGCCACCGGACAGATGCACGTTCTTGCCGATTTGGGCACAGGAGCCAACGGTTGCCCAGGTGTCCACCATGGTGCCTTCATCGACGTGAGCGCCCAAGTTCACGAAGGACGGCATCAGAACAACGCCTGGCGCGATGTAGGCGGATTTGCGGACCACGCAATTGGGCACCGCACGGAAACCGGCCTCTTTCCACTGGGCTTCACCCCAGCCCTTGAATTTGCTGTCGACCTTGTCCCACCAGCCAGAGCCTTGCGGGCCGCCGGATTGTTCTTCCATATCCTTGATGCGGAAGCCCAGCAGCACAGCCTTCTTGGCCCATTGGTTAACATGCCAGTCGCCACTGTCCTGACGCTCAGCCACACGCAGCTTGCCGGAGTCCAATGCGTTAAGGGTTTCTTCGATCGCATCGCGCTGCTCACCTGTGGTGGCGGATGTGATGGTATCACGGGCCTCCCAAGCGGCCTCAATTGCGGTTTCCAGCTGAGCGTTGGACATCAGGGGTCTCTCCGGCGTGTGGTTGGTTTCGCCGCTACATACCCTCATTTTATCGCGGGGTCATGTGCGGATTGCGTCAATATTCCCCTCCGCAGCGGCCAATCACTTCTGAGCTAGCGAACGCGGCGCAGATGGCGGCGCAGAATATCACAGGCGGTGGTCACATCCTTGCGGCGCATGGCCTGCACGATCAAGGCATGATCCGTATCGGCGCGCTGGCTCCAGCGATGCTTCCAGTTGGCAAAGAGGTGGCGGGCGGAGGCGATATGCAGATCATCAATGGTCGCAAGCAGACGTGGCATGCCACAGGGCGACAGGATCACCCGATGAAAGGCCCGGTTTTTCTGCTCCCAATCAGCCATATCGGTCGCGGCGTCGCAGGCGAGTCTTGCGGTATCTGCGGCCGCCAGCTCATCCGGGCCGAGGTGTGCAAATGCATTCTGCAAGGCCAGCAGCTCTAGCGAGACACGCATTTCGATGACCTCACGTATTTCAGATGGGTCCAGAGCGGTCACCCGCATTCCCCGGCGCGGAATGGACTTGGCAAGCCCGTGTGCTTCCAGCCGCAGGAGTGCCTCGCGGACCGGCACATGGCTGGCGTTAAACTCACGCGCGATATGATCCTGGCGCAACTTCTCACCCGCAGGCAGCGCGCCGGTGACAATCCGTTCGCTCAACGCATGATAGATACGGTCAGAGATTGTGGCGCTAACACTCATGATACAGCACCGCAACATCGATGAGAGAGCCAATTTCCAACACAACACTCACGCAGGTACATTCGGCACCTCCAGCGGATCATGGGCAATATTGCCTCCACAGAGAAGCACAGCGACCCGCTCATCCGGGGCAGGCTGGTAGGCGCCGCTGGTCAGCGCTGCCAACGCAGTTGCACCTGCTGGCTCCACCAGCAGTCGGCGCTCCTGCCATAGTTTGTTCTGCGCTGCGCTAATGGCCTCATCCGACACGGTGAGCGAGGTCATGGTATTAGATTGACCCTGTGCCAGCTCATAACAGATGGTTCCGATTCGCCGAGCACCAAGCGCATTTGCAGCAACACCCGACACTTCGACATCAATCGGCGCGCCAGCCGCAAGCGCTGCATTCAGGGCCGAACTGGTTTCCGGCTCCACTGCCACGATCTTCTTCGATCCACCATACCAGGCCATCGCGCCAGCGATAAGGCCGCCGCCGCCTACAGCGATCAGCAGCGTATCCGCCTCCAGACCTTGGGCATCCCATTCCGCAAAACAGGTCCCCTGACCAATCACCGTTGCAGCTGCATCATAGGCATGGACCTGCATGGCACCTGTCTGCTGTTCGTAAGCCTGCGCCTGCTCTAGCGCATTGGCATAGGCACCCGGCACAACCTTCAGATCGGCGCCACAGGCCCGGATCAGCGCAGTTTTTGCAGGGCCTGCCATCTCAGGCACATAAACGCGCGCGCGCATCCCAAGCCGCTTTGCCGCATAAGCCACCGCTGCACCGTGATTGCCGCCGGATGCCGCGACCAGCCCTGCATCCGGCACAGATCCGCCCAACAATGTGTTGAAGGCACCCCGCGCCTTGAAGCTGCCGGTGTGCTGCATATGCTCCAGCTTCAGTGAGATTGGGTAATCCAATCCAAAACCGGTGGTTTCGAGTATCGGTGTGCGTTGAATATACGGGCGGATCCGCATGTCAGCGGCCCTGATATCCTGCGTCCAATGCATATGCTGTCCCCTTTTGCCCTCGGCGCGCTGACCGTAAGCCCTGTACCGGCGGGTGCAAGCCCTCGTTGCACCTGACCAAGCTTCACTGCGGATCACCTTCGTATCGGCACGCCATTCCGGACTGGCGCCACGACGGCCAAAGCAGTAGAACTGAAACTCCGCTTTCTTTCAGAATTAACACAGTAGGTTTGCAATGAATGATGATCGCCACAGCCGATTCCGGGATGCACATTCTGACAGGGATCGCGCCGAGCATGTGCCATCGACACCGCAGACCGAGTCTCCCGCGTATCGCCTGGCGTTCGCAGATAACGATTTTCTCTGTCGCGACGAGCTGCGCCCGGTGCGGTTGCAGCTGGAGCTTTTGAAACCCCAGCTCATGCTGGATGAACATGGTATTGAAAGCACAATCGTCATGTTTGGTGGTGCCAGGATCCCAGCCCCAAAGGACAAGGATCAAGCGCGCACCAAGACATTGCGTGACCTGTCGCATTTCTACGATGAAGCCCGCAAATTTGCGAAGCTAATGACCGAAAAATCCATGGCCACCGGCGGCAAGAATGATGTCATCGTCACCGGCGGTGGACCGGGTGTGATGGAGGCAGGCAATCGTGGCGCGATCGATGCCGGGGGGGCCTCGGTTGGCCTCAATATCGTACTGCCGCATGAGCAGGCGCCGAATGAATATGTGACACCCGACCTGTGTTTCAACTTCCATTATTTTGCGATCCGGAAGATGCATTTTCTGATGCGTGCACGGGCCATCACCGTTTTCCCTGGTGGCTTTGGTACCCTGGATGAGATGTTTGAAACCCTGACACTTATTCAGACCGGCCGGATGGAGCGTGTGCCGTTCCTGTTGTTCGGCCGTGCCTTCTGGGAGAAGATCATCAATTGGGAGGCGTTGGCGGATGCCGGCACCATTTCCGAGGAGGATCTTGATCTTTTCCGTTTTGTAGAAACCGCGGAAGAGGCGCTCCACATTATCGACAACTGGGAACCAGCGCCGCCGCGCGACAGCTTGCCCGGGCGCGACGATTGATCATATGACCTTCCCCGTCGCGCAACACATCGCGCGTGGCGGGGACCGGTAAATCTGCAAATAGGTCAGGCAAATTCCGTTGGCAGAACACCCAGCGGCTTGCCATGCGGCAGGCGGGTCAGAATTTGCGACCCTTCAATTTCCTTGATCGCATAGCCGTAGCCGCGCAGGCGGAATTTCCATTCACGCGGGCTGAGCGCCTTGCTGCGTTCTTCGCGCACCAGATCCAAAACGGTGGGCTCAATCGGCGTGGCGGCCGGTGTGTGACGTGCCATGATCTCTTTCCCTTCCATTGACTGTCTACGATTTGGAAACTGTTCTGTCGAAATGGCAGAAATGTACCCTGATTAAGGAAATTTTCGGGCGCCACCCAAACCGCAAGCCATTGAGTGCGGAATCAACAACTGGCAACCGGAGACCGAGAGCCATCAGACTCGCCTCGTAGTATTCAGCCTTTAAAGGATTGCTTTGAATGTGAACTTCCGGCGCAGAAATGCCATCTTCGGACAACTGACAGAAAACTAGCTGTCCAGCCTTTACAACTCTCAAGTATTGCGTTGAACAAGCTGCGTTTTTGCAGGGGAGCGGCAGAAACAGCAGCAGGAGCAGATCAGCGAAGGTTCCATCATTCAAAGCGTTCGCGCGTCCCAAAGCTGCGCAAAAAGTCCCAATCTTGGGCGTATCAGCGCCACATTCATTGACGAGATTGACGGCAACCCAATGTGGAGTGGTCACATGCCAAGAGTCTCGGATTATTCAGCGCTGCTATACTATCTTGATGGTGATCATTTTCGCTGGAACGCCCCTGCAGACCTGGGGACACAGGCTATTGTCACATATAGCTTCACAGAGACCGGTAGCCTTGCCGATCCTGCAGTCAGTGATCCCTATGGCGCGACGGAGTACTGGTCATTTGACGAAGACCAGCGCGATATCTTTCGCGAAGGGCTTTCTCTCTACGAAGACATCTCGGGTATCCGGTTTATTGAAGTCGAAGGCCGGGGCATGATCAATGCGTTTGGCACGACCGGCAGCAGTGCTGGTGGCTGGGCCAATATCGCAATGTCCGGAAATGGTTTCACCGGCAGAGGCGATGTGACCATTGATGCAGATGTCATGACAAAAGGCTCTTATGGCTATGTCACGGTGTTACATGAAATAGGCCATGCGCTCGGACTGCAACACTCGCATGACGGTGGCCTGACACTGGATCACCATGCAGATACGCCCGCGAATACCGTGATGTCCTACAATCATAGCCCTGCCTATGTGACCGAACTGGGCACATTCGACATTCAGGCGATGCAGCACCTTTATGGCGACAGCGACGGTTTTGATGAGTGGGAAATTTTGGGGGGTGGAAACGACCCGATCATCATCCGCAGCACGAATGCCTCTGAAACGGTGATCGGCACCGATCAAAACACCACCATTAATGCCAAGGGCGGCCATGACCACGTTCAGGGCCGTGAAGCAGATGACACGCTGCGCGGCGCGGATGGACGCGACACGATGGTTGGCGGCTTGGGGGAGGATCGCCTATTCGGCGGGAATGGCGCAGACCTCCTGATTGGCGGCACCACAGGCGACGCCTATTCCGGTGGTAGTGATGATGACGTCCTCTACGGCAATCGCGGGCATGACATGCTGCACGGCGGATCCGGCAACGATCACCTTTTGGGTGGTGTTGGCCGCGACACGCTGGTGGGTGGCGACGGCAGCGATACTCTGACCGGTGGCACCGGTGCGGATACCTTCGTTTTTGATCAGGCTGATGCCTTCGACACCAACCGGATCACCGATTTTGGCCGAGGCGCAGATGTGATTGATCTGTCGGGTGTTTGGTTGACCGGTTTGGATCAGCTGGACATCTCAGAAGACAGCGGCACCACCACCATCTCCTATGGCAATTGGTTCGAGCTGGAGCTGACCAATTACTCCGAAACCCTAACCGGGTCGGATTTCATATTCAGTTGAGGCAGCCGGGGACCTGCCTAGAGGTCGAGGTCAGGGGTTGAGCCCCGCCTCGGCCTCAATCTGTTTACGGCTCTTGCGCGCACGCTCGGTTGCGGATTTCAACTGACCACAGGCCGCCAGAATATCTTCACCACGCGGGGTACGGATCGGCGAGGCATAGCCGGCCTGATAAATGATGTTCGCGAACGCATGAATTCGGTTGTTCGAGGAGCGCGTATAGGGTGAGCCGGGCCATTCATTGAATGGGATGAGGTTCACCTTCGCCGGGATCCCCTCGATCAATTCAACAAGGCGATGCGCGTCTTCATCGCTGTCATTCACACCATTCAGCATCACATATTCGAAAGTGATCCGCTCCGAATTGGTCAGACGAGGATAGGCGCGCAGCGCCTCCAGAAGTGCCTCGATATTCCAACGCTTGTTGATTGGCACCAGCTTATCGCGCACCTCATCGGTGGTGGCGTGGAAGGAGACCGCTAGCAGGCAGCCGATTTCTTCAGCGGTGCGGGCAATTTCAGGCACCACGCCGGAGGTCGAGAGGGTAATCCGACGGCGCGACAGGCTGATGCCTTCCGGATCCATGGCGATTTTCATGGCGTCACGCACGTTTTCAAAGTTGTAGAGCGGCTCACCCATGCCCATCAGCACGATGTTCGACAACAGACGCGTCTCGTCCTTGGGGGCTCCGGGCACAGGCCATTCGTCCAGATCGTCACGGGCCATCATGATCTGGCCAACAATTTCAGCGGCGGTCAGATTGCGGACCAGTTTCTGCGTGCCTGTATGGCAGAACGAACAGGTCAGAGTGCAGCCCACCTGCGAGGAAATGCAGAGCGTGCCGCGCCCTTCCTCCGGGATGTAGACCACCTCAACCTCGTGACCGCCTGCGATCCGCACCAGATATTTACGCGTGCCGTCGGTCGAAACCTGCTTGCTCACCACCTCCGGGATCGCGATTTCAAAATGCTCATCCAGATCAGCGCGATAAGCTTTGGCGAGATTGGTCATCTCGGCAAAGTCGCGTTTGCCCCATTGGTAGATCCACTGCCAGATCTGCCCCACGCGCATTTTAGCCTGTTTTTCCGGCGTGCCATGCGCAATCAGGGTGTCGCGCAGCTGGTCGCGGGTCAGGCCCACAAGATTGATCTTGCCGCCCTCTGGCAGTTTGCGGGGCAGGGTCAGGACGTCTTGGGTGATCGGCGCATTGGCGGTCATGGCAAAAAGACTCAGTCTGTTTGGGTGGATGCGGCTCTATATAGGATTCTCAGCGAAGATCAAAAGGAATCCTGCGGATTGACCTTTTCCACCCGCTATCCTGCGTGGTCCATCAGCGCCTCAACCCGACCCCGCGTCAAACTGATACGACAGGACAGAATGGCGATACCGGTTCCTGATCCGCCGCCGAAGGTCGCGCCAACAAAGTCGCAATGCGCATCGCGAAACGCCTCCCACGACTGTTGCGCCGCCTCTAACGCCGGGCCGGCGCTTTGGCGCCCTGTCGTGTGGTCCAGATCGGCGGCCGCCTCACGGGCATAGCCAAGCGCCTGCGACAGAGCGGCGTTCACGCGAATCTGGTCGCCAGTCAAGCAGTCTCGCAGCTCAATCTGAGAGCCGGTATCACTGCATTCCATTGCCGGATCCGCAAGGGCGGGCAGCGGCAGAGCAAGAAGGGCGGAAAGCATGTACTTTTTCATGATGTGCCTGTCCTTTTGTCGTCGCCCAACCGAATGGACATTCTGGTGGTTCAAACACAAAACCCCGGACAAAGGCCGGGGTTTCTAAGCGTTCCGGAACGATGACCGGATGCCCTCAGTTACAGCGCTTTTCTGCGTCTTCGACCGCGGCGGTAAAGCCCAGAAGCGAGAAGGTATCTTTCGTCTGTGTGCCGCGGGCAGAGCGGGCTGTCAGCACAGCCTTGGCACCCCGTTTCATCGCGGTGATGATCTTCGAGTCATCCGCAGCGGTTGCAGGCCAGGCCCATTCGCCTTCGGTAAACAGTTCAAATTCTGTGTCACCCACGGCGAGGTTCACCGTCGACCCCGGAGCAAAAGGATATCCGCCGGTAAAGGTCACCTGACCCTTGTCGCCGGTTTCTGGCCGATAGAAAACAAACAGCTGGATCTTGCCACGGCGCACCGCCTTCACCCGACCATCGCGGGTGTTCACAGTTTCCTTGGGCGCGGAGACACCCCAACATTCCTTGGGGCTTTCGCCTTGGAACACGCTCCAGTCGACATTGCTTGCAACGCGATTGTCAGATTCTGCCTGCTGTGCGGATGCGCTGGTGGCCATTGCGGCCAGACACAGGCCCGCGATGCAGCGGACGAGTTTTGATGTCATTTGTCCCAACTCCAAAGACTGTCGTTACCTCAAATAAGCCAGAGGACATGCGGCGTTGCCTCCGCCGTCTGGTCCCGATCCCCTCGCTTGTGTACTCATACACACTATCGTAACTATCGCCACGTGTGAAAGCCCGTTTTGGCGGGAAATTGCCAACAGGAAAGGCGTTTTGTGATGACCAACCCCGTACCAATGACCGAAGTATGGCGCGGTCCGCTCCTGGAAAGCCTTCATCTCGGCCATGCCGTGGTCTGTAACGCCAAGGGCGAGGTCGTGCGCAGCTGGGGTGATCCGGACGCCGTTATCTACCCTCGCAGCTCAGCCAAAATGATCCAGGCTCTGCCTCTCGTTACATCGGGAGCCGCAGCCAAATACGGTCTAACATCCGAACAGCTGGCGCTGGCTTGCGCGTCACATAACGGGGCTGAAATTCACACCAGCCGTGTCAACGCCTGGCTGGACCAGCTGTCGATGAATGATCATGATTTCCGCTGCGGCCCGCAGCTGCCGGATGATATCCCAGCGCGCAATGCGTTGATCAAGACCGACACCAGCCCCTGTCAGGTACATAACAATTGCTCCGGTAAACACGCAGGTTTTCTGACCTTGGCGCAGCATCTGGGCGCCGGACCAGAATATGTCGAGATCGACCACCCGGTACAGCAAGCCTGCCGCAGCGCCTTTGAGCAAGTGACCGATGAAGCCAGCCCCGGATATGGCATCGACGGCTGTTCCGCACCAAATTTCGCAACCTCTGTAAAAGGACTGGCCCGGGCGATGGCCTGGTTTGCCTCTGCCTCCGACCGATCCGACCGGGACGCAGCTGCCGCACAGCAGCTGGTAGCCGCGATGACCGCACATCCTGAACTGGTGGCCGGGGAAACCCGCGCCTGCACCAACCTGATGCGCGCCATGAACGGCAAGGTTGCTATCAAAACCGGGGCTGAAGCGGTCTTCATCGCTATCCTGCCGGAGCAGAAACTGGGCGTTGCGCTCAAGATCACGGATGGAGCCACCCGCGCCAGCGAATGCGCCATTGCAAGCATCCTGGTGGGGCTGGGTGTTCTAGATGCGGATCATCCAGCAACGCTGAAGTACCGGAATGCCCCGCTGATCAATCGTCGCGGCATCGACTGCGGATCCGTCCGACCATCCGCCGAAATGATGTTCTGAATGCAAATCGCCCCGGCAGCCACATGGCGCCCGGGGCGATGCGTAAGACGATAGTCTGTCCTTACATTTCGATGATTTCGGCCACCTCGACTGAGCCGTCGCCGCTGGCGACCATCGGGCAGCCATTTGCCATTTTACAGGCGGCGTCGATATCGACCGCCTCGACCACAGAATACCCGGAAAGCGGATTGGCACCGCCATTATCCTCAATCCCGGAATGCTGAACCGTCTTGGACATCCCAACGGGGTTTCCGGGCACGACAAGCGCATCGCCCATTTCTCCCATCCAGCTCTTCCACGCGTCCATAACCTTGGCCCCCTCCTCAGGTGACTCAGGTGTCTTGCCGCCGTGATAGGCAAAAATGAATTGTGGCATTGGATACTCCTCTCCCGTTTGGGTCTTCGTTAACAACATGTGCCGGGCATATGACTGCCGGGCTATTGGATCTGAGAGGCCAGTTTGCGCAGGGTCGACTCCCAGCCTTTTTGATGGCCGTCAGCCTGCCCGGAACCGTCCAGGTCGCGGTGATCGACAATCAGACGTGCACCGCTGTCACAAGCCTCAACCGTCAGCGTGACATGGCTCTCATGTCCGCGCACACCGGTCTCGTCGTGCCACCCCCAGGTGAACCCGATGGACTGTGGTGGCCGCACATGGGTCACCACGCCGGAGACATGATAACGATCGCCATCCGCGTTGATCATAACGGTGGACCACGGCCCCTCCTGGCGGAAATTCAACGTATGTTCAGGCACGGTCATCCCCTCCGGCCCCCACCATTGCAGCAGTTTATCCGTCTCGCTGATCCAGGCGAACAGGTGCTCCGGTGACACCGCGAATTCACGCTCCAGTCTGAGATCAGTCATTCCATTTCCTCCCGAAGCGCAGCCTCTAGCCGATCCAAGCTGCTTTGCCAGAATGACTGGCGCGACATGGTCCAATCCGCGATCAGCTTCAGCCCCTCCGGTCGCGCAGAGTACAAGCGGCGCGTTCCATCGGCACGCTGCGCAACCAGCCCCGCCTCCCGCAGGACCTTGAGATGACGCGAGATGGCCGGCGCCGTGATGCCCGATCCGCGGACAAGATCCCCGGCGGGCAATTCGCCGTGTTCCACCAACTGTTCAACGATGGCCATGCGAGTTCCGTCAGAGAGCGCCGAGAAGGATTTCAGAAGCGGTGTCATACGATAACCTTAACACATCCGTTAATTAATGGATAGGTTAATCATTGAAATAACCACAACCATCAGTCAATCATTTGATTTTCAACGGGTTTCACAGATCAAAGCATATCCCATAGCAGCCGCAACGCGAGAATCACCGAGGTGAGAACCAGAAGCGGCTTGATCATCCTTGCACCCTGTTTCTGCGCCATCCCAGCGCCCACACGCGCACCCGCAATCTGCGCAGCACCCATGGCCAGCCCCACACCCCACCAAGGGGTCGCAACAAAGGCAAAGGCCAGAAGCGCGCCAGCGTTGGAGGCGAAATTCAGCAACTTCGTATGTGCGGTCGCCCGCAAGATTCCGAAACCGGCCAGAGACACGAAGCCAAGCATGTAGAAACTGCCGGCCCCAGGCCCCAGAAGACCATCATAGAGTCCGCAGAGCGGCACGATTGTGACTGCAAACAGCGTCGGTGAAAGACGTCGTGCCCTATCGCTGTCGTCCAGGCCCTTCTTGGTGGCAAAGAATACTGCGATTCCGATCAACAACAGCGGCAGAATCCAGCGGATCCAGGTTGTCGGCAGAACGGATATCAGCAACGCGCCGCAGATGGAGGCAATACCGGCAATCAGCGCCGACCCTGCCTGCGCCCGCAAATCCACATGACCGCCGCGGGAATAGCTGATCGCCGCGGTGGCGGCTCCAAACAACCCTTGGATCTTGTTGGTCGCCAGAGCGGTGATGGGGTTGGCCCCCGCCAGCAGCAATACGGGCACTGTGATCAACCCTCCGCCGCCTGCGACCGCATCAATGAACCCAGCCGCAAACCCCGCTGCCATCAACAGCAGCAGGAGATCGAACCCCACTTCGAACATGATATCAGCCTTTGAAATCAGTGAGGGCATAGCCCTGGAGATAAAGCAGGGCCGTCAGATCGCCGTGGTTGATACGGATATCACAGTCTGCGGCTACGGATGGTTTGGCGTGCAAGGCAACCCCTGCACCTGCCCGGCCCAACATGCCGAGATCATTGGCCCCATCACCGACCGCCATGACGTCCGCCTCACTCAAACCAAGGCGGACGGTGATCTGTTCCAGTGCCTCAACCTTGGCGGCGCGCCCCAGAATCGGCATCCCGAAACCATCGGCAACCAGCAACGTATTGGCACGGTTCTCGTCAAAGCTGAGTTGTTCTGCCACCCGCGAGGTGAAGGCGGTGAACCCACCGGACACCAGCGCCGCATAGGCCCCGTCGGCCTTCATCGTAGCCAGCAGCGCGGGTCCACCAGGCATCAAAGTGATGCGACGATCCAGAACCTGAGCAATGACATCGACAGGCAACCCTTTCAGCAGCGCCACGCGCTCCCGAAGGGCACCGTCGAAATCCAATTCACCATTCATGGCGCGCGCGGTGATCTCCTTCACACGCGCACCGACGCCCGCCTCCTCGGCCAGTTCATCAATACACTCTTGCTGGATCATCGTGCTGTCCATATCCGCAAGAAGCATCTTCTTACGACGCCCCTCCGCCTGCTGAATCACCAGATCTACGCCAAGTTCCTGAAGGTCCGCCCAAACCTGCCATTGATTGTCCGGTTGGATATCCAGCGAGAATTCCGCAGCAACATCCGGGGCCAGCCAGAGCACATCGCCACCGCCCCAGGCATTGCGCAGAGACTCGATCAACGCAGGCGCAAGGCAGGGTTTTTTCGGATTGCAAAGCAGGGTGGCAACAAACATCGGCAGGCTCCGTTCGGGCAGGGTTGCGCCCGTCATACGCCTGCCAACCCGCTATCGCCAAGCCCTCGATTCCATCCCGGCGTCAAAACTGTGCTGCGCACGTCTCATCCGCGACTTGTCTGTGGCCGCGAGTGTCATCTGTTTCCGAAAGGCGTCAAAACAGGTCGCGATTGATCTGAATATAGCCGCTATCAGTCGTTTTTTAGCTTGCCGCGCGGGAATTCAGCCTCTAGCCCTGTCTGTGGGACACCTCTCCCCAACGAGAGGCGCTTATCTGGAAGGATAGCAGTAATGGCTATTGAACAACCGGCAACGCGGCCGGGCAATCCGCGTTTTTCTTCTGGCCCCTGTGCCAAACCTCCCGCATTCGATCTGACCAAACTCGCAGGCGCACCTCTGGGCCGCAGCCACCGTGCTGCTGTTGGCAAAGACAAGCTGCTCGCCGCGATTGAACGCACGCGCGAAATCCTCGGCATACCGGCGGAGTACAAAATCGGCATCGTTCCCGCCTCTGATACCGGTGCGGTCGAGATGGCAATGTGGAACCTTCTTGGGGCACGCGGCGCGGAGATGCTGGCTTGGGAAAGTTTTGGCGCGGGCTGGGTCACGGATGTCGTCAAACAGCTGAAGCTGGACGCGGTTGTGAAAACCGCCGACTACGGTGAGCTGGTTAATCTGGCTTCCGTCGATTTCAACAATGACGTCGTATTCACCTGGAACGGCACCACATCCGGTGTACGGGTTCCCAATGGCGACTGGATCCCGGCTGATCGTGAAGGGCTGACCATCTGCGATGCGACCTCTGCCGCCTTCGCGCAGGATCTGCCCTGGGACAAACTGGATGTGACCACCTTCTCCTGGCAGAAGGTTCTGGGTGGCGAAGCCGCACATGGCATGATCATCCTATCGCCACGCGCCGTGGAGCGACTGGAGAGCTACACCCCAGCCTGGCCCCTGCCGAAGATCTTCCGCCTGACCAAAGGCGGCAAGTTGATCGACGGTATCTTTAAGGGGGCTACAATCAACACCCCCTCCATGCTGGCGGTTGAGGATTATCTGCTGGCGCTGGACTGGGCGCGGTCTGTTGGTGGTCTGGACGGGTTGAAGGCGCGCGCGGACGCAAATGCTCAGGCGATCTTCAACTTCTGCGGCAACCGCCCTTGGATCGCCAATCTGGCAACGGATGTCGCGACACGGTCAAACACCTCAGTCTGCCTGAAGTTCACCGATCCCCGCATTCAGGATGGCGCCGCCTTTGCCAAGGCTATTGCCAAGCGGCTGGAAGCGGAGAACATCGCTCTGGATATCGGCGCCTATCGCGACGCCCCGGCTGGTTTGCGCATCTGGTGCGGTGGCACTGTTGAGACCTCGGATATCGAGGCGATGCTGCCCTGGCTCGAATGGGCCTTTGAGGTCGAAATCGCAGCCCAGTCAGTCGCTGCCTGATCAAGAGGCGGCCTGCCCGAGCAACCATATCGGGCAGGCACCAAATACCCTGACGCCCAGCGCGGCGACATTCCAAACATTCGGCCCAACCGGCCCCCGCATGAAGGACCTAACCCATGGCTCCCAAAGTTCTCATTTCCGATAAGCTGTCCGAAGCCGCCGTTCAGATCTTCCGTGATCGCGGTATCGACGTTGATTTTCAGCCCGACCTTGGCAAAGACAAGGACAAACTGGCCGCAATCATCGGCGACTACGACGGGCTCGCGATCCGCTCGGCGACAAAGGTCACGCAGAAAATCCTCGACAACGCCACCAATCTCAAGGTGATCGCCCGCGCCGGCATCGGCACCGACAATATCGACAAGGATGCTGCCTCGCAAAAAGGCGTGATCGTGATGAACACGCCCTTTGGCAATATGATCACCACCGCAGAACACGCCATCGCCATGATGTTCGCCGTTGCCCGCCAAATCCCCGAAGCCTCTGCTTCCACCCACGCCGGGAAATGGGAAAAGTCGAAGTTCATGGGGGTTGAGCTGACCAACAAAACCCTTGGCGTGATCGGGGCTGGGAATATCGGCGGCATCGTCTGCGACCGTGCGCGTGGGCTGAAGATGAAAGTCGTCGCCTATGATCCCTTCCTCAGTCAGGAGAAGGCTGACAAGATCGGCGTGGAGAAAGTCGAACTGGATGAGTTGCTCGCACGGGCCGATTTCATCACCCTGCATGTGCCGCTGACTGATCAGACCCGGAACATCCTGTCCAAGGAAAATCTGGAGAAGACCAAGAAAGGCGTGCGGATCATCAACTGTGCGCGTGGCGGACTGGTAGATGAGGCTGCCCTGGCAGAGCTGCTGACGTCCGGCCATGTCGCCGGTGCGGCCTTTGATGTGTTCTCTGAAGAACCTGCCAAGACCAACCCGCTCTTTGGCCTGCCGAATGTGGTCTGCACCCCGCATCTGGGCGCCGCCACCAGCGAGGCACAGGAGAATGTTGCCCTGCAGGTCGCGGAACAGATGTCCAACTATCTGCTGGACGGCGCTGTTGAGAACGCGCTGAACATGCCATCGATGACGGCTGAGGAAGCCCGCGTCATGGGCCCATGGGTTGCCCTCTCCGGCCATCTCGGCGGCTTCATCGGGCAGATGACGGATGAGCCCATTCAGGCAATCAATATCCTATATGACGGTGTTGCCTCCGAGATGAACCTCGCCGCGCTGAACTGCTCTGTTGTGGCCGGCATTATGAAAAAACTGAACCCGGACGTGAACATGGTCTCTGCCCCGGTGGTGGCCCGCGAACGCGGCATTCAGATTTCCACCACCAATCAGGATAAATCCGGCACCTTCGACGGCTATATCAAGGTCACGGTGGTCACCAGCAAGCGCGAGCGTTCGGTGGCCGGGACGGTCTTCTCCGACGGCAAGCCACGCTTCATCCAGATCAAAGGCATCAACATCGACGCCGAAGTGGGCGCGCATATGCTCTACACCACCAACGAAGACGTTCCCGGCATCATCGGTACACTGGGGCAGATCCTGGGCGACATGGGCGTCAATATCGCCAACTTTACCCTTGGCCGGTCCGAGGCTGGCGGAGAGGCCATCGCGCTCCTTTATGTAGATGAACCCGTCCCCGCTGCGGCTCGTGCCGCTCTTGCGGAAACTGAGTTCTTCAATCAGATCAAACCGCTGCAATTTGACGTCAGTTAAGCGCTGAAGCCACGTCCAATTGAAATGATACGCCGCCGTGTTATACCGGCGGCGTATTTCTTATTATTTCCATTTCGGTCAGCCCCAAGGGAGCCCCGTCGATGACAAATCCCATCTATGCGATCGGTGATATCCACGGCCAGCTGGAGATGCTGGAGCGAGCACTGGAACGTATCGAAGCAGACGGCGGTCGTGACGCACAGGTCGTGTTCCTGGGGGATTATATCGACCGTGGTCCCGATAGCCGGGGTGTCATAGACCTGCTGATCCGTGGGCAGAAAGAAGGGCGGGACTGGATCATGCTGCTTGGCAATCATGACCGCATGTTCGCATGGTTCATGGAGGACACCCCGCGCCACGACCCCCATATGCTGGTGGGCTATCACTGGCTACATGAGCGTATCGGCGGGATCGAAACCTTGGAAAGTTACGGCGTTGCGGTCCCTGAACGCACTCGTCTGGAGGAGGTCCATGCCGCGACAAAAGTTGCCGTACCCGAACACCATATAACGTTCCTTCAAGAGTTGAAGGCAATGCATCAAACCGATGATCTGGCTTTTGTCCACGCAGGGATCAAACCCGGCATTCCACTAGATGACCAGACCGAGAACGATCTGGTATGGATCCGTCAGCCCTTCCATAAACACACCGAGCAGCATCCAAAACTGATCATCCACGGCCATACACCGGTCGATACACCCACGCATTATGGCAATCGCGTCAACCTCGACACAGGGGCGGGCTACGGCAAACCGCTCACCACAGCTGTCTTTGACGGCGCGTCAGCCTGGTCGCTCAGTGACACAGGGCGACAAAAGCTGACCCCATAACCATCCTCTTCTATCCAAACATATGTAGAGCGACCCTACGGACCACCAGCTGACCCCGCATGCTGACGTCCATCCGATGCCGAAGGTACAGGTACTATTCGACGGAGCCGTTTGACACACTGTACATGGCCGGTGGAGCGTATGATCAGCGCACTCTAACGTATATCAGAAATCCAGGTCGGCGTAGTGGGCCGGCGGGCTAAAGCCGGGTATCTGGTCGGCAAGGATTGAGCGGAAGGCCGGGCGCGACTTGATCTTGGCGTACCAATCCTTGACCACGGCGGAGCGGTTCCAGTCGACATCCGAGATATAGTCCAACGACGACAGATGTGCAGCAGCTGCGAAGTCTGCCAATGTCATCTGATCTCCGGCCAGCCAGCGGCGGTGATCAAGCAACCACGCCAGATAATCCAGATGGTATTTGATTGCACGCGCGCCCGCTTTGACGTTGCCGCTGTCAGGATAGCCCTGCCCTGTCACCTTTTTATTCACCCGCTCATAGAGCAGTTTGGAGGTGACCTCATGGTGAAACTTGTCATCAAACCAGCTGACCAGACGGCGCACCTCATAGCGGCCCTCGGGGTCGCTTGGCATCAGAGACGGGTCAGGGCGGGTCTCTTCCAGATATTCGCAGATCGCAGCGCTTTCGGCCATCAGCTTACCATCCAGACGGATCACCGGCACCTTGGCGGCAGGGTTGCGGCGCAGGAAATCAGCCTCTTTCTCCCAGTAACGCTCCTCGACCAGCTCAACCTCTATCCGCTTTTCGGCCAGCGACAGGCGCACTTTGCGGCAAAAGGGGGAGAGGGGCACATGATAGAGGCGGGCCATGGGACAACGGGTCTCCTGTTACGGGTGGCTGGGGTCAGACAGCAATGCCCAAAAGCGGAAGAAGTTTCAATCCTCGAAACAGGCTGCCCGACCATCTGCGCGAATGGTGGCCGCCCCGTCCATAATCTGCGCCGCCCGTTTGCGCATGAACGCGGTGGGTTTTGCAGCCGAGCGCTCTTTCGGGTTGGGCAAAACGGTGGCCAGAAGAGCGGCCTGCCTGTGGCTCAACTCATCCGGGCCAACGCCAAAATAGTGCCGCGCGGCGGCTTCTGCACCAAAGACACCTTCGCCCATTTCAGCAACGTTGAGATAAACCTCAAGGATACGACGCTTGGTCCAGACCGCCTCAACCATCGGGGTCATCAGCGTTTCCAGCGCCTTACGGAACCAACTGCGGCCCTGCCAAAGAAAGACATTCTTCACCACTTGCTGAGAAATGGTCGAGCCACCACGCTGGCCGCCCTCGGCGATCGCGGCGCGGATCGCCTGCGCATCAAGCCCCCAATGCTGGCAGAAACGGGCATCCTCTGCCGCGACGACTGATCGCCCAACCGCAGGTGCGATATGTTCGATCGGCACCCACTCACGATCAATATCCCCAAGGCGGCGATATTCTGACCAGATGGTGTGGGTGATGGGTGGATTAACCACCGAAAACAGCAGGATTGGCAGCAGGGTCACAACCAGAAAACCCAAAGCAGCCCGCCCCAACCAGCGCCGCAACAAGCTACGGGGAGAGAGCTTTGCGCGGACCTTGCCCTTGGCAGTTGCCTTGCTGCGGGGTTTGCCCTTGGTCGAGGATTTGCTTGCCCCGGATGATTTTGCTGCCTTCGCCATATGGTCTCTATACGGCAGAGATCGGGATTGCTCCAACCGGGAAATCCCTTCACCCGCAAGAGATTGCCCAGCTGCAGTAAACAGATGTGAAAAGGCCCCGACCACAGCAGCGGTCGGAGCCTATCCAAGGCACATGCAGAGGAAGTGGCGGGGCCTATTCCGCCGGAACGGCTGTAGCCTCAAGCGTCAGAGGCTGCGGCAGTTTATTCAGCATTTCCTTCGGGCAAATTTGCAGGAAATTGCCCTTCTCATTGTCCCAATGCTGCAGGATTTCAGCTGCTTTGCGGCTGCCGGTTTCCTCCAGATGACGTTCGATCAGACCTCTCAGCTGATCTTCCCAGTGGGCGACGGTCACCGCACAGGTCACCAGCGACTCCATGTTCATCATGGTTTCAGCCTTCCCATCAGGATCGTAGATATAGGCCATGCCCCCGGTCATGCCCGCGCCGAAGTTGGCACCGATGGAGCCGAGGATCACCGCGATACCACCGGTCATGTATTCACAGCCACAGGCGCCACAGCCCTCAACCACCACGCTCGCACCGGAATTACGGACGGCAAAGCGTTCACCAGCACGGCCCGCAGCGAACAAATATCCGTCCGTCGCACCATAAAGAACAGTATTACCAACGATGGTATTTTCGCTCGCATTGAGCGGCGACGCCATAGGCGGGCGCACGACGATGGTACCGCCGGACAGACCCTTGCCAACGTAGTCATTGGCATCACCGGATACTTCCAGCTTCAGACCTGGTGCGGCAAACGCCCCGAGCGACTGACCTGCGGAGCCTTGCAGCTTCACCGTCAGATGGTCTGATTGCAGCGTGTTGCGCATACCGAAGTTGCGAACAATATGGCTGGAAGTGCGGGTGCCCACGGTGCGATGCGTGTTCTGCACCGCATAGGATAGCTGCATCTTCTCGCCGTCCTGAAGGAAACGCGCAGCGTCGCGCACAATTTCCTTGTCCAGCGTGTCAGGCACCGCGTTGCGGTCCTTGTCACGGTTGTAGACGATATTGGCAGAGCCATCGACGGTGATCAGCAGCGGATTCAGGTCCAGATCATCCAGATGCGCAGAACCACGGGACACCTGAGCCAGAAGATCCGCCCGACCGATCACCTCGTCCAGAGAACGGGCACCGATGGAGGCAAGGATCTCGCGGACTTCCTGCGCATAGAAGGTGATGAGGTTCACCACCTTGTCGGCATTGCCGGTGAACTTGCTGCGCAGGGCTTCGTCTTGAGTACAGACGCCAACAGGGCAGGTGTTGGACTGGCACTGGCGCACCATGATGCAGCCCATGGCAATCAGCGCGGCGGTGCCGATACCGTATTCCTCAGCACCCAGCATCGCTGCCATCACAATATCACGCCCAGTGCGAAGACCACCGTCGGTGCGCAACGTCACCCGCTCTCGCAGGTTGTTCATCGCAAGCACCTGATGCGCCTCAGTGAGGCCCATTTCCCACGGCAAGCCTGCATATTTGATCGAGGTCGCAGGCGACGCCCCGGTGCCGCCGTTGTGGCCCGAAATAAGGATGACATCGGCCTTCGCCTTTGCCACGCCGGCGGCAATGGTGCCAACACCGGAAGACGCCACCAGCTTCACCGTCACTTTGCAGCGCGGATTGATCTGTTTCAAATCATAGATCAGCTGCGCCAGATCCTCGATCGAGTAGATATCGTGGTGCGGCGGTGGTGAAATCAGGGTCACGCCTTTGGTCGAGTGGCGCAGGCGAGCAATAAGGTCGGTGACCTTCATCCCCGGCAGCTGACCGCCCTCGCCCGGCTTGGCGCCTTGGGCCACCTTGATTTCCAGCTCTTCGCACTGGTTCAGATACTCCGCAGTCACGCCAAAACGACCCGACGCCACCTGCTTGATCTTGGCAGAGGGGTTGTCGCCGTTTGGCTCCGGCACGAAATGCGCCGGATCTTCACCACCCTCGCCCGAGTCGGACTTAGCACCGATCCGATTCATCGCAACGTTCAGGGTTTTGTGCGCCTCGGGCGACAGCGCGCCGAGAGACATCCCCGGTGTTACGAATCGCTTGCGGATCGAAGTGATGCTTTCGACTTCCTCAATCGGCACCGCCTCGCCCATGGGCTTGATCTGCAACAGGTCGCGCAGATGGATCGGCGGGTTCGCCTGCATCTTGGCCGAATACTGCTTCCACAACTCAAAAGAGGCGCGGTTACAAGCCATCTGCATCATATGCATGGAAGTCGCTTCCCAGGCGTGGGTCTCGCCAGATTTACGCGCCTTGTAGAAACCACCAATGGGCAGGACATCCTGACCATTATCCCATGCCTTGGCGTGGATTTCCTCCAGCTTGCTCTGGATGCCAGTCACACCGATGCCCGAAATCCGTGACGTCATGCCGGGGAAGAATTCCGCACACATGGCACGGCTGAGGCCCACGGCCTCGAAGTTGAGACCGCCGCGATAAGAAGAGATCACCGAAATCCCCATCTTGGCCATGATCTTCAACAGACCCTGGTCGATCGCTTCGCGGTAACGGGCGACGTTCTCGGTCAGGCTGCCATCCAGCAAGCCGCGCTCAATCCGATCTGCCAGCGAATCTTCCGCCAGATAGGCGTTCACCACGGTGGCGCCGCAGCCGATCAGAACCGCAAAATAATGCGGGTCGATACATTCAGCAGAGCGCACATTGAGCGAGCAGAACGTACGCAGCCCCTTGCGGGTCAGATGCGAATGCACGGCGGATGTTGCCAAGATCATTGGCATCGCCACGCGGCCCTCACCCGAATGCTGATCGGTCAGGACAATATGGCCGGCACCGGAGCTGACCGCCTCTTCCGCCTCTGCACGGATACGCGCAAGGGCAGCATTAAGAGAGCCCTGGCCGGGGGCGAAGCTACAGTCGATTTCCGCCAGCGGCGCGTTCAGGTTTTGGACCAACTCATCCCACTGGGAATTGCCGACAAAGGGGCTTTCCAGCACGATGATCTCGGTCTGGGAGCTGTCCTCATCCAGCACATTCTTGAGGTTACCGAACCGGGTTTTCAGCGACATCACGCGGTATTCGCGCAGGGAGTCGATGGGCGGGTTGGTTACCTGAGAGAAGTTCTGCCGGAAGAAATGGCTGAGCGGGCGGTACATTTTCGACAGAACCGCAGAAGGCGTATCATCGCCCATCGAAGCAAGGGTTTCCTTGCCATCCTCCGCCATCGGCGCGAGGATCTGCTCCAGCTCTTCGATGGTGTAGCCCGCGGCAATTTGACGACGACGCAGCTCGTCTCCGCTGAACAGCGGCTTCTCGGTGGCAGTGGCAAGCGTACCGTCCAGATCGTTGATCTTCTTCACCCAATCGCCGAACGGCAGTGCAGCGGCAAGTTTGTTCTTGATCGCGGTGTCGTGGAACAGCTTGCCCTTTTTCATATCGACAGCCAGCATCTGACCCGGGCCCAGCGCGCCTTTCTCAACCACGGTGGCTTCGTCAATCGGCACCATGCCTGCCTCGGAACCCGCAATCACCAGACCATCGCCGGTGACCACATAGCGCATCGGACGCAGGCCATTCCGATCCAGACCCGCGCAGACCCAACGACCATCGGTCATCGCCAGCGCGGCGGGACCATCCCATGGTTCCATTACGGAGTTGCAGTAGGAATACATATCACGCCAGGCCTGCGGCAGTTCGACCGCCTGTTTGGACCAGCTTTCAGGCACCATCATGGTCTTCGCCATCGGCGCGGAACGGCCAGCCCGCACCAGAACCTCAAACACCGAGTCCAGTGCCGCCGAATCCGACGAACCGCTGGCAACGATGGGTTTGATATCCTCGGCGTAGTCCCCAAAGGTCGAAGAGGCCATGCGGATTTCATGGCTCTTCATCCAGTTCATGTTGCCCTTCAACGTGTTGATCTCGCCGTTGTGGGCCAGCATACGGAACGGCTGCGCCAGCCACCACTGCGGGAAGGTGTTGGTGGAATAGCGCTGGTGATAGATCGCAAAGGCGCTCTCAAACCGCTCATCCATCAGGTCGGGGTAGAAAACGGCGACCTGTTCAGCCAGCATCATGCCCTTGTAGATGATTGAGCGGCAGGACAGCGAAGCCACATAGAGCTGCCCGACCTGCGCGGCGGCGGCGGCTTTCTCGATCCGGCGGCGGATCACGTAAAGCTCACGTTCAAAGGTCTCCTCATCCACGCCTTTGGAGTTGGAGATCAGGATCTGCTCAATTTCCGGGCGAGTCGCGTTGGCTTTTTCACCCAGGCAGGTCACATCGACCGGCACATGGCGCCAGCCATAGATGTAATAGCCCATCCGCAGGACTTCGCTTTCGACGATGGTCCGGCAGCGTTCCTGCGCGCCAAAGTCAGTGCGCGGCAGAAAGACCTGCCCCACTGCCATCAGCTGATCTTCGCGCGGTTCATGACCGGTGCGACGCACCTGATCGTAGAAGAAAGGCGCTGGAATCTGCACGTGAATGCCGGCACCATCGCCAGTCATGCCATCCGCATCCACCGCACCCCTGTGCCAGATCGCTTTCAGCGCATCAATGCCAGCCTCAACAACCTTACGGCTGCGCTTGCCGTTGACCGAAACAACTAGGCCAACACCGCAGGAAGAATGCTCTTCCTCCTCGGCATAGAGGCCGTTTTCGGCCATCCACTGACGCTTTGCCTCTTCGGCGCGGACCCATTCTGCATCATATTTTGTCATGTCTTGCTCCCGTTCCGGTGGGCGGCCCCAAGGGGGCGGCACCTGCCCGGTAGAATATCTGTCTTACTCGGCGGCCATGCTGCTGGCGGCGGTGTTGAAACGGTTCAGGATCGCCTCGGCGCAGTCGCGCCCATCCTTGATGGCCCAGACGACCAGCGACGCACCACGCACGATGTCACCGACCGCGTACACGCCATCCAGCTCGGTCGCGCCGGATTGGAACGCGGCCTTGACGGTACCCCAGCGGGTCACCGGCAGTTCCGGCTGACCCCAGAGAGTCGGCAGGTCCTCAGGCTCAAACCCGAGCGCCTTGATCACCAATTCGGCAGGCTCAATATAATCAGCACCTTCGATGACCTCAGGGGCCTGACGGCCAGAGGCATCGGGCTGGCCAAGGCGCATTTTCTGCACCATCACGCCTGCGACCTTGCCGCCGTCATCGGTGAAGCCTTTGGGCGCCGACAGCCATTCAAACACCACGCCTTCTTCCTCAGCGTTCTGGGTTTCACGCTGGGAGCCGGGCATATTGGCGCGGTCACGACGGTAGAGGCATTTGACCGAAGTTGCGCCCTGACGGATAGAGGTCCGCACGCAGTCCATCGCGGTGTCACCACCGCCAATGACCACAACGCGCTTGCCCTCGGCGTTCAGAGTGCCGTTGTCGAACTCTTCGATGCTGTCGCCGAAGTTCGACGCCTTGTTGGACACGGTCAGAAAGTCGATCGCCTTCACGATGCCGGTGGCACCGGAACCAGGCATTTCCAGATCGCGGGATTTGTAAACACCTGTGGCAATGATCACCGCATCATGTTTGGCGCGGATATCATCAAAGGAAATATCCTGACCCACATTGCAGTTCATCACGAACTCAACACCACCGTCTGCCAGTAGCTGATTGCGGCGCATCACCACGTCTTTCTCCAGCTTGAAGCCGGGGATGCCGTAGGTCAGCAGACCACCGGCGCGGTCATAGCGGTCATAAATCGTAACTTTCACACCGGCGCGGCGCAGCATGTCCGCCGCCGCAAGGCCACCCGGGCCTGCGCCAATGATACCAACAGATTCGCCACGCTCGTGCGCCGGTTTGATCGGTTGCACCCACCCTTGATCCCAGGCGGTATCGGTGATATATTTCTCCACCGCGCCGATGGTCACAGTACCATGGCCCGATTGCTCAATCACACAGTTGCCCTCACAAAGGCGATCCTGCGGACAGATCCGGCCACAGATCTCGGGGAAGGTATTGGTGGCCTGACTGGTCTCATAGGCCTCTTGCAGACGGCCCGTGGCTGTCAGGCGCAGCCAGTCAGGGATGTTATTGTGCAAAGGGCAATGCGACTGGCAGTACGGCACACCACATTGGCTGCAGCGGCTGGCCTGTTCTTCGGCCTTTGCGGCCGCGAATTCGGCATAGATTTCGTCGAAATCTTCCCTGCGATCTTCTGCGGCCCGTTTGCTGGGCATGTCGCGATCGATCTGCACGAACTTGAGCATCGGTTGCTTGGCCACGGGGCGGACTCCATGTTGGGCTGGCTGCGATAAACGAGTGATCGGAGCGGAGCGAATTAAAAGTCAACTATACTGACCTAATATGGCAGCAGTTATGTTCTGATACTCTCCTGAGCGGAAATGTACAGTGATTTTAGGTCCACTTCGGACCAATAGGCGACGACTACCAATGAAATCAATGGATTTACACGCCAGCCGTTCTTTGCCATCCCTCAACAACCCCCAAACGGACTGATGCCATGCCGCTTTTTCAGCTGATCCTTATCGCTCTGATTCAGGGCATCACAGAATTCCTGCCAGTATCCTCCTCTGGCCATCTGATTCTGCTGCCAGGGCTGACAGGATTGGAAGATCAAGGCCAGATCATCGATGTCGCCGTCCATGTGGGCACACTGGCGGCGGTGGTGCTGTTTTTCTGGCAGGATGTGCGTGCGGGGCTGATTGGCCTGCCGCGCGCCCTGACCGGACGGATGGACACACCCGGCGCCCGGCTGGCCATGGGGTTGATCGTTGCCACCATTCCAACCGTTCTGTTCGGCGCGTTTCTGCACTTCAGCGGGTTGAGCGATGCGCTCCGCTCGATGAAGGTAATCGGCTGGACGATGTTGGGTTTTGGCATCGTACTCTATGTGGCAGATCGCTACAGCCCAACACATAAGCAAAGCAGTGACTGGAACCTGCGCGATGCGCTAATCATGGGGCTGTGGCAAATGCTGGCGCTGATCCCCGGCACATCCCGGTCCGGCATCACCATCACTGGCGCCCGCCAGCTGGGGTACACCCGGATGGATGCGGCGCGCCTCTCCATGCTGATGTCGATTCCGACAATCATCGCCTCCGGCGTGTTGCTGGGTGCTGAAGTGGCCATAGATGCCAACGCTGCGGTGATGCGGGATGCGGCCATAGCAGCGCTGTTGTCGATGATTGCCGCGCTTGCGGCCCTGACCCTGATGATGCGGCTGCTGCGCTCCGTCAGTTTTACACCCTATGTCATCTATCGCGTGATTCTGGGCCTTGTATTGCTGACCATCGCTTACCAGAGCTGATCAGCCTGCGCCAAACGCCGCCCAACAAAAAAAGGCGCGGACCAGTGCCGCGCCTTAGCTATTTTGAACCAGACTGAGAGATCAGAGATCGTTGCGCAGGTTGCGCGCGGAGTCCATCAGTTCACTGTATTGACCCGAGGGGCGGAACTTCCACAGGTAGTCCGGCAGAACCGACGCCAGAGAAACCGGATGAATCCCCAACTCATCAAAGCCTTTGGCGTCATCAGAGACCACATTATCAGCACCAAGGTTCTTCAGCTGGTCGCGAGTCAGCATCTTGTTCTCGATCAGCTGGAAGCTCACGAACTGCATCACGTCAAAACCAAGCGCCACCAGCTTTGCAATCGGACCGGGCAGCGACAGCACCAGGCGACGACGATCAATCACCTCAAGCATCTGCTGCATCAGCGCGCCAAAGCTCTTCACCTCCGGACCACCCAACTCATAGACACCCGGCTCCGCCTGACCGAGCACCGCAGCAACGGCTGCCTTGGCAACATCGTCAACATAGACCGGCTGGAACTTAGTATCGGCATGGGCGATCGGCAGCACCGGCGACAGACGTGTCATCGCAGCAAACCGATTGAAGAACTGATCTTCGGCACCAAAGATAATAGACGGACGCAGAATCACCGCGTTTGGCATATGCTCCAGCACAGCCGCTTCGCCAGCGGCCTTTGACTGGGCATATTCGCTGTCGCTATCCTGATCTGCACCGACGGCAGACACATGAACCATGGCGCTGACGCTCTGACCGGCAGCGATTCGCGCGATACGCTCAGCGCCGTCCGCCTGAACGGCATCAAATGTGTTCTTGCCTAGCTCATTCAGGATGCCAACGCAGTTCACCACCGCATCCGCCCCCTGCATCACTGCGGCAACCGAGGCATCATCGCGGATATTGCACAGAACGGGCTCCACCTGGCCGGGCACGCCATAGGGTTTGACATACATCGCCTCATTCGGACGGCGTACGGCGACGCGGACACGCCAACCTTCCTTGGCCATGCGGCGGGCGATGTAACGGCCGACAAAACCGGACCCGCCATAGATCGTGACCAGTTTGGACATCTTTTGGCTCCTACATTAGCTGTTGATCCGATTTACCGCCCTGCGCCCTTTGGAACAAGGCGCAAATCGACCCATCGCGGCACAACTCTCTCTGCGCCTTATCCCACGGGGCCATTAACGACTGATTTAGCTCCGTGATATAGGTTGTGTGCCAATCCCGAATACCAGTTCGTCGACTATCCACGGCAGATCGGAGGCCCGGCATCATGGTGTCAGAGGACGGCAGAACCCTGATTCACAAAAGTGTTGAAAGCGAACGTATGGAGCTGGATCACTTTGTGCGCCTGTTCTACGCGAAATTTTTTGAAATCTGCCCGGACGTGCGCGCACTTTTCCCCAACGATATGGCAAGTCAGCACGAAAAATTGCTGACCTCACTTACGCATATTATCGAAGCGTTGGACCATCCGGAAAAATTGTCGGCGATACTGAAACATCAAGGAGAGCGCCATCGTGCGATCCAGATCACCGATGCACATTTTGATGGGTTCATTCACAGCTTCACCGGTGCGCTGGCAGACATCCTCGGCCCGGAATGGAGCGAAGATACACATAGCGCCTGGCGCAGCTTTCTGACTGATGTCGCGCTCAACATGAACTTTCTCAGAACCGCATGACGGCCCACGTCAGGTCTACAAACAGCATACGCAGTCGCGGACAGCTGCCGATCGCCCTGAGCGATGTGACGAGCCCCAGAAACCATGAATTTTCCGTTTGACGCCCCTGCTGCTTCTGCTTATACGCCCCTCACGACACCTGCCCAGGTGGCGGAATTGGTAGACGCGCTAGCTTCAGGTGCTAGTGTCCGTATGGACGTGGAGGTTCGAGTCCTCTCCTGGGCACCATATCCCCGACATTCATAAACCTATGATGATGCTCTTATAGGGCACCGGGTTGGCTCACGCCGGTGATGCGCCGTCCAAGATTTCCCCGCTATTCCCGCTGATCAGGCATCGAATTTCCAGATCCGCTGCGCGGTGAATTTTCCGTTTGACGCCCCTGCTGCTTCTGCTTATACGCCCCTCACGACACCTGCCCAGGTGGCGGAATTGGTAGACGCGCTAGCTTCAGGTGCTAGTGTCCGTATGGACGTGGAGGTTCGAGTCCTCTCCTGGGCACCATATCCCCGACAGTATCATTTGCACGAGCAGCATACCGATGGTGCTGGGCATTGTGTGTCGGCCTATCCATTGACCACTTAGCTCCGCCCTGACCTGAGGTTCAGCCTGAGTGCAGACGTGTCGATGGATCCTATGCCCTGCAAGAGTTGAGTTTGCCCGCCGAAACCCCTATCTCGGTGCCAAACACGCCGCATCGGCAAGACAAAGGATCCTGTCACTTGGCCAATCACCTCTATCAAAACGACCTGCCCGACGGGCTCGATCTGGGGCCGGTGGTCGCAATCGACTGCGAGACGATGGGACTCAACCCGCATCGGGATCGGCTCTGTGTCGTTCAGCTGTCGGGCGGTGACGGCAATGCCCATATGGTGCAGATCGCCAAAGGGCAGACCGCAGCGCCGAATCTTTGCGCGATGCTGGAGGACCCCAAGGTTCTGAAATTGTTTCATTTTGGCCGGTTCGATATCGCCGCGATGTATCATGCCTTTGGCGCATTGGCTGCCCCGGTTTATTGTACCAAGATCGCCAGCCGCCTGGTACGCACCTATACGGATCGCCATGGGCTGAGAAACCTGACGCAGGAGCTGATCGGCGTGGATATTTCCAAACAACAGCAGATGAGCGATTGGGGTGCCGCGCAACTGAGCGACGCACAGCTTGACTATGCCGCCTCCGACGTGCTGCACCTACACCGTTTGCGTGCCGCTCTGGACAAGCGTCTGGAACGTGAAGGTCGCAGTGACATGGCACGGGCCTGCTTCGATTTCCTGCCAATGCGCGCCAAGTTGGACCTCGCAGGTTGGTCTGACACAGACATCTTTGCACACTCATGAGCAGCGCAGAGACATTCCTCGCCACCGCGCGACAGGTGATCACCGATGAGGCCCGCGCCCTTGATGCGCTGGCAGACGGGCTGGATGCGCGCTTTGCCGAAGCGGTTGATCTGGTCTTGCAGGCCGAAGGCCGCGTTATCGTCAGCGGGATCGGCAAATCCGGCCATATCGGGCATAAGATCGCGGCGACTCTCGCATCTACCGGAACGCCCGCCTATTTCGTCCATCCGGCAGAAGCCAGCCATGGCGACCTCGGCATGTTATCCAAGGGAGATGTGGTTCTGGCGATCTCCAATTCGGGTGAAGCGCCTGAGCTGGCCAACCTTCTGTCGTTCACCCGTCGCTTCGGTATCCCGCTGATCGGGCTGTCCAGCCGTATGGACAGCACCCTGATGAAAGAGGCGGATGTGCATCTGCAAATTCCCGCCTTGGGGGAGGCCTGCGGCTTTGGCATGGTGCCGTCGATTTCAACAACGCTGACATTGGCGATGGGCGATGCGCTGGCCATCGCCCTGATGAAGCATCGCGATTTCCGGCCTGAAAACTTCCGCGCCTTCCACCCCGGTGGTAAATTGGGCGCGCGGCTGTCAAAGGTCGACGATCTTATGCACGACGGGGCCGCGCTGCCGCTGGTCGGTGCAGACACCCCGATGTCCGATGCGCTGATCGAAATCAGCCAGAAGGGATTTGGCGTCGCAGGCGTCACAGGCGCCGATGGCGCCTTGCAGGGCATTATAACCGACGGTGACTTAAGGCGGCATATGGATGGGTTGCTGGACAAAACAGCGGCTGATGTGATGACCAGCGATCCGACAACGATTGCCCCCGGTTCATTGGCCGAAGAAGCCGTCGCGATCATGAACGACCGTAAGATTACCTGCCTGTTTGTTGTCGATCCGGAGGGTAACACCGCGCAGGCGGTGGGGTTGCTGCATATCCACGACTGCCTGCGCGTCGGGCTGGGCTAACGGAGGCCAAGGAACGATGGACGGCTATTCCCGCCTTGTGGCCTACCTGAAGGTCCTGCTGCCGCTGATGGCTCTGGCGTTGATGTCGACCATGTTTCTGATTTCGCGCGGCGTGAACACCGATGCAGTGATCCCTTTTGCGGAGCAGGATCTGGAAGACCGTACCCGTGGTCAGCAGATCACCGCGCCATTTTTCTCAGGCACTACGGCGCAGGGCGATGAGATCATGGTAACCGCCGCCCTCGCCCGCCCAGGCGGCGCAGATGCGCCGGCGACGGCTGTGAACCTTGAGGCTGAGATCAAGATGACCGGCGGTGGCCGTTTCCTGCTAAGTTCCGACACCGGCGCCTTGCGCCCGGACAAGGATATGGCAAACTTTCGCGGCGATGTTGAAATCCTGTCCAGCGATGGTTTGCGTGTCACCACTCAGGAATTGAATGCAGCCCTCAGTGGTGTGCGCGCGGACAGCCCCGGCCCGGTTCAGGCCAGCGGTGCCATGGGGGATCTGACCGCCGGCGCCATGCAGATCGATACAAAAACCGATAGCGGGGCGGTACATATGGTTTTCAACAAAGGGGTCAAGCTGCTATATGACCCGCAACAATTGGAAAGATAACCTGTGTTGTATCTGCGTGTTTTGATGTTCTGCCTGCCGGTCACCCTGTTTGCCACAGGGCTTTCGGCGCAATCTGCATCCATCGCATTTGGCGCGGTCAAGGCAGACCCGTCTCAACCGGTTGAGGTCACCGCAGAAACACTGGATGTAAATCAGGCTGATGGCTCAGCGCGGTTTATCGGTGATGTGGTGATTATTCAGGGCGTGATGCGCCTGTCGGCAAATGATGTGCTGGTGATCTACAAGCAGGACGAAACCGGAAAGACCGGCGTCGAGCGGCTGGAAGCCACAGGTGATGTCCTGCTGGTCAATGGCCCCGACGCAGCTGAGGCCGACAAAGCCGAATATACCATCGATTCCGGCACTGTGGTGATGACGGGTAATGTCCTGCTGAGCCAGTCAACGGGCACATTGACATCGAACCGTCTTGTGGTGGATCTGACCACTGGCACCGCAAGCCTGTCCGGCCGCGTCAAAACCATCCTCAACGGCGGCGGCGACTGATGGCAAAACCGGAACTGACAGTCACCAACGGCAGCTCGGGCCTGCGTATCGAGAAGCTGCGCAAATCCTACAGCAAAAAGGTGGTGATCCGCGACGTCTCCATGTCGCTGGACCGGGGCGAAGTCGTGGCCCTGCTCGGCCCCAATGGCTCGGGTAAGACCACCAGCTTCTACGCCATTGCCGGGCTGGTGTTCCCCGAGGCAGGCTCCGTCACGATTGACGGGCAGAATGCCACCACCCTGCCGATGTATCGGCGCGCCCGCATGGGGATCGGTTACCTGCCGCAAGAGATGTCGATTTTTCGTGGCCTCTCGGTGGAGGACAATATCTCCTCTGTGCTGGATATTGCGGTGAAGCACGCTCACAAACGGCGCGAACGGCTCGAAGAATTGTTGTCCGATTTCTCGATTGAGCATTTGCGCCGGGCACCCGCCCTGGCCCTGTCGGGTGGCGAGCGTCGCCGCGTTGAAATCGCCCGCTGCCTGGCGGCAGACCCGAAGTATCTGCTGCTGGATGAGCCCTTTGCCGGGGTGGATCCGATCTCTGTCGGTGATATCCGCCATCTGGTGGGCGATCTCAAGAAACGCGGTATCGGTGTGCTGATCACTGACCACAATGTCCGCGAGACACTGGAGATCGTGGACCGGGCGTATATCTTGCACGACGGCAAGGTGCTGATGTCCGGCACCCCGGCCGAGGTGGTCGACAATGAAAACGTCCGCCGCGTCTATCTGGGTGACAATTTCCGGATTTCCTGATCGCACCACCCGCAATTCCGAATGGGTCGCCTCTGCGTCCTATCGCGGTTTTTGCCGAGTGCCATTCGTCAACTATCTGACAACAAGTGGAAACCCGCTGCCTCCTCATATTTGGGTAACCGATTGACGCCGATTTGCATTGACTCTCCCGCCTCGTTGGCATCGAATTGAGATATGGCAAAACCGCAGTCCGATGCTGTCCTCGCTCCAGCCTTGTTACCAAGGCCCAGACGAATGCAATCGACTGTCTTGCCTAAATCCCACTTTCAGAACTGAACGATAGCAGGCGGGCTTGGCCCGGACTGGGTTTTGAAGGTCTATTTGTGAAGGAGATCACATGCGTTACCAAATCAGCGGAAAACAGATCGACATTGGCGAAGCGTTGCAGTCCCATGTGCAATCGGAGCTTGGAGCGGCGGTCGCGAAATATGCTGAACGTCCGACTGACGCCAATGTTGTCTTTTCGCGGTCTGCGCATGAATATGTTTGTGAAACGACTGTGCATCTGTCCACTGGTCTGACCGCACAAGCAAAAGCGCATGCCACTGAAATTTATGCCGCATTTGAGGCCTGCTGTGAAAAAATGGAAAAACAGCTGCGCCGTTACAAGCGCCGTTTGAAGGACCACCACCGCGACCGGAGCGAGCCGGTTGAACTCTCCGGCGCTAGCTCTTATATCCTCGCCTCTGAAGACGCCGGCACCGAGTCTGAACCAGAATCATTGCAGCCAATCATCGTCGCCGAGATGGAAACGCAAATTCCATCCCTTTCGGTTGGCGAGGCCGTGATGCAAATGGAACTGGCAGGCGCCCCGGTTCTGGTGTTTCGCAAGGAAGGCAAGGACGGCCTGAATGTCGTCTATCGTCGGGAAGACGGGAATATCGGGTGGATCGATCCGTAACCTGTCACGGCGTCTTACGTGAGTTGAGCGGAGCTATCGAAGTATGCAGATCTCTAACATCCTGAAGCCAGAGGCCGTTCGTGTCTTTGGTGCTGCATCCAGCAAAAAGCGTCTGTTTCAAGAGATTGCAGATGTTGCTCAACTCGCCTACGGGCTGCCCGCGCAACCAACGGTCGAGGCTTTGCTGGATCGCGAAAGCCTTGGCCCCACCGGGGTCGGGCACGGCGTTGCCCTGCCCCATGCACGTCTGGATGGGCTGGATAAGGTGGTTGGCGTGTTTCTGGTGCTGGACACTCCGCTGGAGTTTGGCGCCGTGGACCGCCAGCCAATCGACATCGCATTCGCGCTGTTCGCACCTGAAGATGCCGGTGTCGAGCACCTGAAAGCCCTGGCGCTGGTATCGCGCACCCTGCGCGAGCAGAGTTTCTGCACGAAATTGCGGGCAAACCCCGATCCAGCGACACTCCACACCATCCTGACCGAAGATCAGTCCGTTCAGGCGGCCTGATCGATCAGATCATCTGGCAGTCACGCGCCCCAGTCTCCGAATCCAAACAACAGATAATCGCGCTGATACACCGACGCGATCTGCGCCTCCAATTCGGCATCATAGATATCTGCCAGACTGTAGGGATGATCCATCTCCAGCGCCGCGGGCAGGACATTTTCTGATCGCCCAACCCAGCGGGCAAGATCCGGCAATGTGCGCACCAAATCTGCTTCCCGCAAGATCAGATCCGGCGACTGGATCGTTGCGAACCCGGCAATCGTCTGTGCCTGCGTCGCCCAGGACGCATTGGTGCGGAACCCGGTCTGGCCCGACAAATTGGCGCCAATCACCTCAACAAACTTCGCAAAGGCCAAGCGATGTTGGTCCTGCGTGTACGACCCATCTGCTGGATCTTTCGGCAATGGCACCTTGAACTGATTGCGCATCAGATTGCGGATCTGGCGCAGAGATTTCGGCCCGGTGTCCAGAATACGGGTGCAGAAAACATGATGCAGGCGGGCCACGGGATGGCGCAGCACGGTCAGGCTGCGAAATCCGGGATGACCGCGCTTCCACTGGCGCAGCTGTTTCTGGTTCATCCCAGAAATCAGCGCCTCTCCGCCATCGGGTTCCTGCCCGGCCATCCAGCCGCAGACAATATCAGTTGGTCCGCCACTGACCGGCAGAAACAACAACGGCAGCTGTTGACCAGCAATATACTCAGGGACCACCGGCCCGCGACGCGGTTCGAAGTTCGGGGTACGCGACAGGTTGAACCGATCCAACCCCGCCATCGCGCGATCCAGTTCCTGCGGATTGGCGACTTTCTCCTCCAGCGAGGTAGGGTTCTGCGGCTTGAGACTGTCATCAAGCTGGTCCAGCCGGGACTTCACGCCCAGCCATTTGGCCAGCCCATTGAGAACCTCCAGATCCTGCAGATCCTCATAGGCGACATAAAACGCTGTCTGCCCAGATTTCTGCAGCCGATTCAGCAAGGTAACCTGAAAGCTCTGCAGCTCTGTCACATGCCGCGCGAATTCCTCCGCATTGATCGTTGCCAGCCCTTCCTTGCGACGTTTCACGTTAGTCAACTTCCACTGACCAGTGCGTTGTGCAATCTGGTGGGAGACATAGCTATCAGCCGGATTTCGGGTCAGGATAATCTTGGCACAACGCGGATCGTCCAGGACCTGGTCCAATACGCGTGGATCGTGGTCATGGAAATAACGAAACCCGTTCAGTCCCCCCTCAGCACTACGAAAAAGGTTCAGAAACCCCAGTGCATCACTATCGCGGCGCTGCTGCGTCCACCCCAGCGTCGTCTCGCGGTTTGGGTAACTGATAAAATGGGGATTAAACGCCTCACCGTGGCAGGTGACCCCCTCCAGCGCGTTCAGATTGGCTTCAAGAAAATTCGAGCCGGTGCGCATTTCGGCAAACACAACGAAGTAATCAAAGTTCTGATGCATGGTTCGTTATCGTACCAGATAGGGTTTGCGCGGCGTTTTGGACATGTTCAACGGCCCTTGTTCCGCCGGAAAATCACCCATCAGATAGGGGTGCATCCCCTGGTTCTTGAGATTTTGCAGAAACTGGCCAAAACCCGCCAGATCCACCATTGTCGGCGCGGTATTCAAGTGGCGCTGCGCCTGCGCCCCAAATTCATCAAGAACGGTCTGTATCGGCTCCATCGGAGCCTCGACAAATTCCGCCATTGACCAGATCCGAACACGCGCCTTCACGTATTTGGAACGCAGGATCTCAAGATGTTTGGCTTCAATCTGCTGCAATCTCGCCGCCTCCCGTCTCAGGTCGGAAAAGTTTCGATTGGACCGAAACAGCGGCACCGCCCAAGCACCGGAGATTACTGAGACCTGCGCATTTGGGTCACGCGCCACCAGCCAGTTGATGGCCTGATTGTCTTGTGGCCCAAACTGAAAACACTGTCGCTCTCCGCGTGTGTTCCAGATCAGATTGGTCAGAAACCCCTTCGGATGATAGTCGCGCAGCTTTGCACTGTCGCTGAGACCGCCGTTGATCAGCGTCTGGCGATCGGCGAATTCGACGCTATTAGGTGCAAACAGATGACCGTGTACTTTGGCGCCGGTGACCTGGGTCAGCCATTCCTCAAAATTCTCAAACAGCTCAGCAAAGCCCTGGAACATCGAATAAGGATTGCAGGTAATACCATTTTCCAACCCGTTGGCGGGAAGACGGCTCTGCATATACAGCCCCGGACGCCCCCGGGTCCGACGCTCAACCGCCTTGGCAAAAATTCGGTCGATTTTGCCTGGATTGGGTTCCCTGCTCTTCATCACATCCGGCCGATCCCCCAGAAATGTCGCATAAAGCCGATCTGCATGCGGCCAGATCTTGCGTGCAACAAAACAATCAGAGCGGCGCAGCAGCTGTAGATGATCATCGTAGAAATTATGCGGTTTGCCCTGAAAATCGAACTTGGACAAAGTGAGAGATCGACTCTCGATATTGCCGGAATAGAGCCGCGCAAGGGTCTGATAGTAGCTCTCATCGGGGATCCAGACCTTGCGGAAATACCGGTCATATCGTGGCCGGTCCGGGTCCTCCAAAATGGCCGACAGGGTCTGTCGTGTCAGGCACCACCACTGGCTGCCCATATGCGGGACCAACCCATCGGGAATCTTGCGCCGGATGCCCAGCTTGCGTTGTAGCGAGACATATCCATCAAAGAGATGGCGGTGTTTTTTCCAGGAGAAGGGAAAGCGCAGTGTAAAACGTTCAACATCCAGCCCCCCGACGATCCACGGAACATCAGCGGTGGTGGCACTTTCGATAAAATCCGTGCGCGGACGCGCGGCGAGGTAATCCACCAGATCCGACACAGGCCGCAGCGGCAAGCAGGACCCGGAGGCGAGGAAAACATGCCGCACAGATGGGTATGTCGCCAGCAACAACTCCGAAGCAGACTGCGACGCTGCAACAATGCCCCAGGTTCCCCATTCGCAGCGATGCCGCCGCGAAAACCGCACCATGGGGTCACCGGAAAACGCAGCCTTAAACGCCGCATATGTTGCCTGAGGGACTTTTTTGTCGACATGAAGAACAACGGGGCACCCCCCTGCCACCCAATGCCGGGCCACCTGTTCTGCACGATCCAGCGCCGTGTGGACCAGCATGACGATGCCGACAGCGCTCATGCCCAATTCCCCTTGGACATCAGGCCCAGAATCTCCAGCTGGCGCCAGTTGATATATTTCTCACTCCACTTGCACCAAAGCTCGGGCTGATCTCCGGCAGCCTCAGCATAGGCTTTGTATTCGGCGGACCCGGCGTAGTGCTGCCCACGCAGCATCTCTTCCTCGGCTTTGGAGACAAACGTATGCAGAAACTTGGTGTGCAAGAGCGCGCCACTGGCCTTCTCGCCGCCGTCGGTCTCATAAACCTGATTTAAGCCACGCGGCAGCAGTGCATGGGTCGAGCTGACGTAGGTATAGCGCCGATCCCATTTCACTAGCGGGATCTTGTTCAAGGCTGGCGCCTTCTTTGGCTGATCCGCAAAAAATACCCGCGCCCGTGGTCCCCCTTGTATCCAGAGGTTGCCGTAAGTCGGATTGCGCTTGATCGAGTAGTTGCCGCTATCGAACCAATTGGCGATCTCAAGTGGATCCTGCCCGGCGTTGTAGGGCACGGCATCCAGTTTGCCCTTCGGGTAGACGTCAATCAACATCGCAGAGAAACTGCGGATAGCCGAACTGTCCAGCCAGTCCGTTAGCGCGCGCAGCGGTCGACTGTCGCAGAAAGGATAGATGAACAGCTCATCCGGATCGACCACCAGAACCCAATGGCCATGGGCATAGCGTCGTTTCAGATGGTTCATCCAATCGATGCCAAACCCCGCACGCTTGTAGCTCGCCATGGTATGCCAGACCGAGACATCCGGCATGCCGCGCAGATACTCACGTGTGCCATCCACCGATCCGTTGTCGACAACAAGGAAATGATTGACGCCGAGCTTACGGTAGTAGTCGAGGAAATAGGGCAACCGGATCTGCTCATTGCGCAAGGTGGTTACCAGCAGGATATCGCCCGGTCGGATACGATCCGTCTGGTCCTGAACCGCTGACAGCTCGCGGGACTTGCGCATGGCACGCAGGATGCGACGTTTCCGCCGCAGCCGCATGCGATAAGACTCCCAAAGGCTCAAGACTGCTTCCATCCCCGGTTGCAAAGGTGCCATCTCGGACTGTCGTCAACCCGACTGCATCACCGCCAGCGACATTCCGCACAATATGCCATGTAAGCTATTTGGAAACAATGAATTTGGGATTGACGCTGTTGTTGCGAGATCACGGCCCTGAGTGGGTCACGCATGCTCCAGGCAGGCCTCTAGGGCGGCCCGTTCCAGGCGATAGGCAAGGCTGTTTTGATCACCATCCCGTTCGTCGCGCCATTGGCAGTAGGCGGCCATGCGCCAGTGGTACCAAGGTTTCAGTGATAGGTAGCGCGCGGTGATCTCCGGATCCGGATAGGCCGCAAGGAAGGTTGCCTCCTCTGCGCCAGTCAGGGGCGCACCGCGATAGACCTGCTGCATTGCGGGCGACAGGAACAGCGCCAGATCCTCGGCCGGGTCTCCGATCTGCGGGCATTGCCAGTCGATCAGCGTCAGACACCCGCCTGAGGTCACGATATTACCGGGTACGGGATCGCCGTGGATCAACACCCTGCGCCCTGCTGCGGGTATCTGCCTGCCGGGCTCAAGCCGGTTCAGATCACCAGCATCGCCGCAATAGGCCAGAATAGACCGGGTCTGGTCGTTGATCGCCGCACTGCCGGACACACCTGTCGGCAAACCCGGTATCACGGGCTGTGCATGCAACCGGCCAAGCAGTGCCGCCACCTCTGCGCTGCCCGACGACCAGGTCACGCCCGGCGAGTGCCGGTATGCCAGCCAATCATGCCCCTCAAACTGACCAGATGTCAGCAGTTCTGGCACCAAAGCGGTGCCATTCAGTGCCTGAAGCGCTGCGTATTCGCGTGCAGCATCATTGGCAAAGAGCGGGTTGGCATGACTGTCGCCATAGAGTTTCACCACAATCCCACCCAAACGCCAGACACGGTTGGAGCGCCCCCCCAGAAGAGGCGACGGCGTGGCATCGCTCACGCCGCAGTCCGACAGATATGCCAGAAAGCGGGCGATAAAATATGGCGACAGGTTTGGCAGGTCAGGCTCCGTGGTTTCGGCTCGTGTCAACTACGCGCCAGATTTCCGGTGCCCTTGTGCGTCAGACTGCGGGTGCCACAGGTTCGCGCAGCGCTGTCACCGATGATGCCAAGATCGCCGAGCCGCCTTCCAGGATCAAGGCCACTTCGTTGCCACGCATCTGAGTTTCTTTCACCCGGGTGTAGGTCTCCGCAGTATCGGAGAGGACGACTTCACCGTTTTTCTGGCTCTCCAACGTAAAGCTGTAGCTGCCTGGATCAAACGCATATCCGTCGTCATCAATACCCTGCCACTGATAAGGTTCAGCTGAAACAGGGAGGCTGATTCGCTGCACCTCTTTACCGGTGTCATCCTTGACCACCAGATGAACAGTGTCGGCGATCTGGGCCGGGTTCGGCGAGACGGTTACAGGGTTGGCCCCGTCAAAGTAGGCGGGTGCTGCCGATCGGGTTTCCATACCCACCCAGCCGGACATGGCTGCCATGTTTGCCAGACCCAACTGCGCTTGGATCCCCTCCAGCACCTCATTGCCCTGAACCTGTTGTTCAACCATTGAGAATTGCGCCAACTGCGCCGAGTATTCTGTTGAATCAATCGGTTCCAAAGGATCCTGATACCGCGCCTGTGCGGTGAGCATCTTAAGGAAAGTCTCAAAGTCAGAGGCGATCCCTGTGGTTTTCTTTGGTTCAGCCGAGGCGGTCGACGCCGCTTGCTGTTGTTGCGATGCCGAAGCACCCGATACACTCGTTGTCATAATCTCAAATCCTCATATCAAGCCCAACCTCGCCGAGGTTGAGTGATTGCGTCATCGGTTCTGCAGGAAGGTCAGCCAGTTCCTCATCGCCAACCCCGGTGGACCGGCCGGCGTGGGTATTCGCCTCGCCGCGGCCGCCACTTTGATTCGAGGCTTCATCACCAGAGAACTGGAACGAAATATCCTCAAACCCCATCCGCTTAAACTCATCCGCCAGCTCACTGATATGACGCCGCATCAGGTCACCAGTTTCAGCGCGCTCAGTCTGAATCATGACACTGACGCCCGTCTCGGTGACAGAGACACGCATATTCACATGCCCCAGCTCCTTGGGATTGAGCGCTACATCGACGTTACGCTCTCCCTTCATTGCCAGCGCTTCGGCCATCTGATTCGCAATCAGGCGGGGCGTTTCAGGTTTATGCACAGTACCTGGGCTTACCGTTGCTTCTGTCAGCAGCTGTGACAGGCCAGGCAGCTCAAACCCGCTGCTACCGCCGGTCACCGCGCTACCTCCGATCTCCGCTGAGAACGATGGATCAATAGCAAGCGCCGACGTGGATGTTGGCATAGCGGCTGTAAGAGCTCCTGCACCCAGACCAAAGCTGGCAACCGAATATGTACCCTGAGGCAGAATTGTGGTGGTCTGCGTCGGCGTGGGGGCTCGCATCTGTTCAGCGGCTGTACGCCGTGCCTCAAGCTTTTCGCGCACTGGCGAAGTCGTCTCCGAAGCGCCCCCCTCTAACGGAGATGGACCGGCCGTTGGGTTCGCCTGTTGCACCGTTTGAGTTTGCGCTGCCACGGACGGTTTCACGGCATCCTTCACCGCCTCGGATGCCGCTGCCGCCGTTGCCGCGGCCTCAGTGGATTTAACCTCTGGCTGAGGATGAGCGCCAGGATTGGAGACGGCGTCGGTTTGCACAACTCGACCTCTTGGCCCAGATGTTATACCGTTTGCCTCGACCACAGTTCGACCCATATCCCCAGCGGTATCACCTGGCGCCTTGGTTTCAGCAGCTACCGAATCGCTGCGTAGTCCCTGTGTCGATTGGTCCTCCACGCCTGTGACCATCCGCTGCGGGACGCTACCCGTCTCAGACAGCGCCCTCTGCGCGATGGCAGGGTCGCTCTTGCCGCCCCCACTCTTTCCTTCAGCTAGCAAGCCATCCTTTGCAGTTGTCTCAGAATCGGAAGCGGCACCCTGCGCAACAGCACGACCACCCGGCAAACCGTCCTCAGATGAGCTGGCTTCGGCTGTTGCCTTCGCCCCATCAGCATTTGGATGAGGTAATGCGGTTGCCTGGCTTCCAGCTTTCTCCGCAGACGCGCCCTCACGACGGCCGTTCTCAATCCGCTTTTGCTCAGCAACATTGACATCCAGCTGCGTCGGAACCGCCAAAGCGTCCTGATCTGCTGCCGCCTCCTTGGCCGCCGCCTGATCCTGCGGATCTTGCGGGCCCTCTCCGGTGGCTGCCTCGGCATCATCATCATGTGTTGTTTGATTCGCCTTTTCCGACGCATCCGATGTGGAAGCATGCTGCTCAGCAACCTCTTCCATCTGCATTACGTCAGTTCCTGCATCATCTGACGAATTTGCAGTCTCTGCCATAACCGCGTCAAAACTTGCGCCTTTACGCGATTTTGCCGATTCGCCTTGCTGAACCTTCTCAGATCCCTGCGCGCCACCAGAGGTGGGGCTTGTAAGTGCGTTGATAAACATTGGCTTCCAGACATTCTATCTCGATGCCAGCACCATAACGCCAATCGGTTACGGCAATTTTAACCGATCATCCGCCAAAATAGAAAAAATCGAAGCAATTTCGACATCTCAGAACGAGGTACATCATGGAACCAATTGCTCAACTTCCGGCGATGCGGCGTCCCGCGGCCATCACCCCGCCGCCACAAGATCCGCTGCGCAAGGCCGCACAGGAGCTTGAGGCGACTTTCCTTACAGAAATGTTGAAATCCGCCGGTCTCGGCGAAAGTCGCGAAACAATGGGCGGGGGTGCTGGCGAGGACCAGTTTTCCAGTTTCCTGGTGCGCGCACAGGCGGAGCAAATCACCAAAGCGGGCGGCGTCGGCTTGGCAGAATCACTTTATCACGCACTGAAAGAGGCACAGGACAATGACTGAACAAACCCCGCAACAGCTGATCGAAGAGCTTGATACCCTACTGGATGCTGAGCGCGCGGCGCTAGTGAGTGGTAATCTGCAAGAGCTGGAACCACTGCTCGCCAAAAAGGAAGCAATCATAACGACACTGAATATGACCGCAGATCTGGAGCGTGAAGCTCTGGAACATGTTCAGGGCAAGGTGTCTCGCAATCAGGTTCTACTGGACAGCGCCATGGAAGGTATCCGTGCGGTCGCTGCCCGAATGGCGGAACTGCGCCGTGTGCGCAAAGGGTTGGATGTCTATGACCAGTCGGGGCGCAAGACCCGTTTTGCGACTGGCGGCACCCCCAACCTCGAGAAACGCGCGTAACCGGCCCAATTTAGAGAAAATTCTAGCAATGGAATTTCCGGCATTAGCACTCCCTTAGCACATAGTAGGCCAATGTCACTTTGCACCTTCAAAGGAGGGTGGCGCGGAAGCCGGACGGCGGAACGCATAGTCAGAAAGACGTCAGAGAGCGCCCTTCGGGGCAGGGAAACCAGAGGTCAAAACGCCTCTAACTAAAGGAATACATGCTATGTCCAGCATTCTGACTAACAATGGCGCAATGGTTGCACTGCAGACGCTGCAGTCCGTAAACAACAGCCTTGACGACACCCAGAGCCAGATTTCGACCGGTAAGCGGATCGGTTCGGCCAAGGATAACGCCGCGGTTTGGGCGATCTCCAAAACCATGGACTCTGATATCTCTGGCTATAAGTCGGTACAGGAATCTCTTGGCGTTGGTGAAGCGACTGTTGCTGTGGCCCTGTCCGGTGCCGAGCAAATCGTTGAAACTCTCACCGAGATGAAGCAGCTGGCGATTTCCGCAAACTCGGAAAACGTTGACCACGCAAAGATTCAGGACAGCATCGCCAAGAAGGCAGCGCAGATCGAATCGATCATCGACTCCGCTGAATTCAACGGAGCAAATCTGCTTGATGACAACGTCACCACCTCGTTGACTGTTCTGGGTGGACTGGATCCAGCTGCGGATACCATCACCGTAACGGCGATCGACTCTGAAGCAAACATCAGTACTGCCGGGATCACCGATATTACTGATGTGGCAACCGCCTCTACTGCGCTGACCGAGATCGAAACCATGCTTGGTAACGCGATCGATGCGGCCGCTCAGCTGGGTGCTGATTCCAATCGCCTGACCGACCAAGGCATGTTTGTGTCGAAACTCTCCGACTCCCTGACAATGGGTGTCAGCACGATGACCGATACAAATATGGAAGAATCTTCTGCGAGGCTGAAAGCGCTTCAGACTCAGCAGCAGCTGGCGGTGCAATCGCTGTCGATTGCAAACCAGGCGCCACAGACCCTGATGCAGCTGTTCCGTTAATAGCAGCTTGATCTGGGGCGCCACCGCGCGCCCCAGATCCCCTATCGCAGAGAATCTGTAGATTACATGTTAGGATAACACGTGAATGCCCTTCTAAAGGCGAAGAGCGCCTATTCGGCGGCAAAGGCCCCGACTCGAACTGCAAAGAACCTCGAATATGAAGTCATCGCCCGCGTAACCCGTCGCATGGTCGCCGCAGCCCAAAAAGGTAAGCCAGGTTTTACCGAACTTGCCGCAGCACTGACCGACAATCGCAAACTCTGGTCGATCTTTTCAGTCGAAGTTGCCAGTCCTGGAAACCCACTCCCGGACGAATTGAAAGCTCAGCTGCTCTCGCTTGGGGAATTCACCCATCAACACACCAGCAAAGTCCTGGCCCGCAAAGCGGATGTACGGCTTCTGGTGGAAATCAACACGGCCATCATGCGTGGCCTTCGCAGCGGAGCGTCCTGAATATGAGCGGATTGGTCCTGAAACTTGCCCCGAAAGAGCGGGTATTGGTGAACGGTGCAGTAATTGAAAACGGAGATCGGCGCAGTCGATTGTCCATTGTAACCCCAGATGCAAACATCCTGCGGCTGCGTGATGCCATCCACCCGGAAGAAGCAAACACTCCGGTGCGACGCGTCTGCTACGCGGCCCAGTTGGTTCTGTCTGGCGATGTCGATGGCGAGGAGGATCGCCTTCAAATGCTGCGCCGGATAGAGGAACTGAGTCAGGTGTTCACAGATCCTGACAGCCGTGCGTCACTGGCAGAGGCCACCGATGCTGTCCTCTCAGACAACCACTACAGATGTTTGAAAGCGCTGCGCACCTTGTTGCCACGCGAAGATCGACTGATGGCCGTACGCCCATCGTGAGTTCTCAGCCGATCGTGTCTTGGAAAGGCACTGTCGGCTGGAATTATTTTGTGAAAGCTATTCTGGTCAGCGAGTGACTGGGCAATCTGATCTTGCTTTGTAGGTGTCCGCGGGTTTCGGTAATCCGCACGACAAACTTGCATAAAACACGCAGATTGACTCACGACCTTGTTCTTTTCACACTTCCGCTCCGTATGTACTGGTTGTGAGTAGTTAATTCGCGTGCTGGAGCGCATTAACTACTGACCCTCAATACGACCGTTGTCTCTATCATCTGTGGTGTGCAGTAGGTCTCCTAGGTTTGAAAACCGTCGTTCAAACCAGGTGATGAATGCCGCAGCGGAACGACCACTCCTTCAGCGTCATTGTCCAAGAGGGCCAATCGACACCGCTAAAGTCATCATTTTATAGCTTCTTGAGCGCAGAGCAATTCAGTGCGAGTTGAAATCACTTAGTTTGCGCTTCTCCCATGACATCAGCGCGCGAAGGGTCTCCCGATCAAAAAGATCGATATGGAACCGCGCGTGCAAAATGCACTCGTGCCGTAGGAAATCCCGTCGCTCACTCCTCTTCATGATGAGGCAACCCGAGAAACGACGGGCCCAATCTGAGATTTCCGAGGTAGAAGATGCCAAAAGACTGTCGGTTCGAGGCATCTGAAGCTCAACGCGACATCAGCGAGTTCAATCTACCCACCAGGATAGACAGACACATCTGCCCAAATACGTGACTCAGGACACCCGCGCCTGTTGGATCCTCCTTGCAATCAGGCAGCTACACCAGCTTCGCAGAGCCGCGCTGAACGCGCACTACATTCCTCTAGCTGCAAGCCCTGCATCAGATTAGCGTATCGCCACGGCGCGTCGCATCATCAGCATCAGGCGATTGAAGCTGCTTTGTACCCCTTCAGGATCTGACCTGCCGAAGAACGAATCCAACTCTGGCCAGAGCTTCACAGCCTGATCCAGCGTCACATCATTGCCCTCCGAATAAAGGCCTGCGCGGATCATAACCTCTGATTGTTCATAAGCGCCGAGATACTTTCGGACATCCAGAATCGCTGAATTCTCATCCGCTGTTGCGGCCGCAGGCAGGCTTCTGGACACCGACCGCGAGACATCGACAGCCGGGAATCGTCCTCGTTCTGCAATCTCACGGTTGAGCACAATATGCCCATCCAGAACGCCGCGCAGAATATCGGCGATCGGCTCATCCATATCAGAACCTGCAACCAGCACGCTGAAAATCGCGGTGATATCGCCCTGGTCGCCACTGCCAGGCCCGGCACGCTCACAAAGACCGGTAATCAGCGGTGTCACTGACGGTGGGTATCCGCGCAGGGCTGGCGCTTCACCTGATGAAACGGCAATCTCGCGGTGTGCTTCGGCAAATCGAGTCACCGAATCTGCAAGAAACAGCACATTTTTTCCCTGATCTCGAAAATGTTCTGCCACGGCCATCGCTGACCACGCGCAGCGTCGACGCACCAGCGCCGATTGGTCGGACGTGGCTGCAACGACAACTGCACGCTGCATCCCCTCGTCGCCCAGAACATCTTTTACGAAGTGGTTGACCTCACGTCCCCGCTCGCCGATCAGCGCGATGACGACGACATCAGCCTCCATATTCTGTGCCAATGTGGCCAACAGCGTGGATTTTCCCACACCTGACCCTGCAAAAAGACCGACTCGCTGCCCTTTTACGATCGGCAGAATCGTGTTGAAGACCGCAAGACCAGTGTTGAGTCGTTCCCCCATCGGACGACGTGAAGCAGCTTTTGGTGGCGCTGCCATCAAGTCCCGAGTTGCCTCTCCACGCATCATCGGTCGTCCGTCCAGAGGTGCGCCGAAGGGATCAATCACGCGTCCGATCCAACTGTCACCGGGGGCAAAATCCGGCGTTGGGTGCAACAGAACAGCATCCCCGACAGCAACACGATCCGGAGCTGTATCTGGTAACATACTGACTTCACTACATGAAATCCGCATAACCTCACCTTCTAACGGGTCACTCCCCGCCCGACGAAGGATCAACCGATCCCCAATACGCGCCTGACCATTCAACCCCGATACCGTGATTGCGCCACCTGAAATTTCCGACACGCGCCCCACGGCTGACGACAGTTTCTTGTTCGCCAAATCCTGGGTCAATGCGTTGATGGCTGAGATCATGTTCTGGTGTCTCCAACTGTTCCTGAAAACAATTTCTAAAGGAATCGGGGTTAAGCCTTGATTGAAATTGATCGAGGGAGAAGCCCCGGTGTTTAAAGAACTGAACGTCTTTAAGATTGCCTACTCAATGGCCACCCATGCAGGGAAGCGCCAGGCATTGGTGTCGCAGAACATCGCCAATGCCGATACGCCTGGCTATCATGCCAAGGACATCAAGCCTTTCAAAGAAGTCTATGCGCAGGGACCCCGTGCAGGCGACATGGTTGCCAGCCGCTCCAACCATCTGCACGGCGCCTCCGGCAACGGTATGGACTGGGCTGTCACCGCCACGCGCGGGGGCGGTGATCCCAATGACAACACGGTCTCGATCGAAGGCGAAATCCTGAAAGGGGTTGAGGTCAAGCGGCAGCATGACCGCGCGTTGGCGATCTATAAATCCTCGATGAACGTGCTGCGCAGCAGCCTTGGCCGGAACTGAGGAGGTTAGACCATGAGCGAATTTTCCAAATCCCTCTCCGTCTCTGCAAGCGCATTGAAAGCCCAGGCAAGCCGCCTACGTCATGTGTCAGAGAATATTTCCAACGCAGATACCCCCGGGTATCGCCGCAAGACTGTTCCCTTTGAAGCGGTGCGCGATCTGCGCTCCGACGTAGAAAAGGTGGAGGTCGGCCCTGTGCGTCTGGACCGATCCGATCTGGAGCAGGTTTTTGATCCTTCCCACCCGCTGGCAGACGAGAGCGGCCATTACGAAGGGTCGAATGTAGACCTGATGATCGAGATCGCCGATGCCCGCGAGGCACAGCGCAGCTACGAGGCCAACCTCAAGATGTTCGAGCAGGGGCGGCAAATGTCGTCATCACTGATGGACCTGTTGCGCAGATAACACCGAGATTTTCTGAAACATACTGACATACCTGGAGATCCAGAATGGATATTCGCAGTCTTTCCGCCACCACCGGCTACGCCGCCGCACGCCCTGCGACCAAGGTCGATCCGGAGCACATGCCCAGCAGCGCCGAGGCCAAGATCAAGGCCAGCTTTGAAGAGTTCGCAGGCACCCTGCAGCAAAGCGAGCAGGTTTCGGTCACCGCAATGACAGGCAACGGCGACCCACATGCGCTGGTGCAAGCCCTGGCCCAGACGGAACTGGCGGTGGAAACCGCGGTGACCGTCCGCAACAAGGTTGTCGAAGCCTATCAGGAAATCCTGCGGATGCCGGTGTAAGCCCATGATGAGCGAAGGGCTTTTCTACGACACTCTGCGCCAGGCCCTCTGGGCGGCCGTGATGATGTCGACACCGATTTTGCTGGTTGCACTGGTTGTTGGCCTCGCCATCGGCCTGTTTCAGGCCCTGACATCGGTGCAGGAAATGACCCTGACCTTTGTGCCAAAGCTTACCGCCATTCTTGTCGTTTTCTGGATGACCATGGGTTTCATGACGCAGACCTTGGTTGCCTTTTTTGATGGGCACGTTGTGCCACTGATTTCAGGAGGTCTGTAATGGGAGACACCGGTTACACCACCTTGTCCCGCCAATCGGGTCTGATGCGCGAAATGCGCGTTGTCGCAAATAACATCGCCAACTCAGCCACCACCGGATACCGGGCCGAAGGGGTCATCTTTTCCGAATTTATCCAGACTGCACCCGGTCAGGAATCCCTGTCGATGGGGCGGGCAAATATCCGCAACACCTCGATGGCGCAGGGAGCTCTGACTCAATCGGGCGGTGATCTGGATCTTGCCATCGAAGGCGACGGGTACTTCATGGTCGAAACCCCGATGGGGGAGCGGCTGACCCGGTCGGGCGCATTTTCCACCAACGCCCAGGGTGATCTGGTCACCATGGATGGTCATCGGGTCTTGGATGCCGGTCGCGCGCCTGTGTTCATTCCGGGCGATGCCAAATCCATCAAATTCGGCGCCGACGGCACATTGAGCGCAGATGGTCGTGCGCTCGGCCAAATCGGCATTTTTAAACCGGAAGAGAATTATCAGATGATCCGAGAAGACGGGGTGATGTTCCGCGTCGATGGCGAAATCGAAGACGCTGGCGACGCCCGCGTGCTCCAGGGGTTTCTGGAGGGATCAAACGTCAATGCCATCTCTCAGCTGGCGCGAATGGTCGAAATTCAGCGGGCCTATGAAATGGGCCAGAGCTTTCTTGAGACCGAAGATCAACGTGTCCGCAACGCCATCAAAAATCTGACGAAGTCGTAGGAGTAAGCCCATGCGCGCCCTGAAGATCGCCGCAACCGGAATGACCGCGCAGCAGCTGCGTGTTGAGACAATTTCGAACAACCTCGCGAATATGAACACCACGGGCTATAACGCTCGGCGCGCGGAATTTGCAGACCTGCATTATCAGCAAGTTACACGGGCCGGCACGGTAAACGCCTCCGACGGGACTGTGCTGCCCACCGGTGTGCAGGTGGGCCTTGGTGTCCGCGCCTCTGCAATCTCCATTCATCTGGCGCAGGGGGCCCTGACCCAGACCGGGAATGATCTGGACGTTGCCATCGACGGCAAAGGATATCTCGAGGTGACGCTCCCCTCCGGACAGTCCGCCTATACCCGCGACGGTGCCCTGAAACGATCGGCCGAGGGTCTGGTTGTCACCTCAGATGGTTTTACGGTCTCCCCGGATATCACCATCCCCAGCGACGCGCGCAACGTCTCGATCAATGCCGATGGTGAGGTCTACGCCTATTTCGATGAAACCGCCGAAGGGCAGCTGATGGGTCAGTTGACGCTGGCCGGGTTCTCCAACCCCAAAGGCCTGGAAGCCCTGGGCAGCAACCTCTTTGTAGAGACCGAAGCCTCAGGTGCGGCCACTGTTGCCTCTCCTGGTGAGAATGGTCTCGGCACCCTGCGTCAGGGCTATCTGGAGGCCAGTTCGGTGGATGCCGTCCGCGAGGTCACGGAGCTGATCGAAGCCCAGCGCGGCTATGAAATGAATGCCAAGGTCATCTCTGCCGTCGATCAGATGATGGGCGCAACCACGCAGGTACGCTAATGAAACGGATCCTCGCCATTGTGATGCTGTTCTGTGCCCAGCCCGCCTGGGCCGACATTCTGGTCCCGGTGCGAACCATCCGGGCCAAGGAAATCGTGACGGCCGAGGATCTGGTTCTGAAACAGGCCGAGGTGCTGGGCGCGATCTCCGATCCGTCTTTGGTGATTGGCCAGGAAGCCCGCGTGGCGCTCTATGCAGGGCGGCCAATGCGCCCCGGCGACGTTGGCCCGCCAGCCATCGTGGAGCGTAACGATCTGGTCACCATTCGGTTCAAACGTGGTGGTCTGACCATTCTGGCTGAGGGCCGTTCGCTTGGTCGCGGCGCTGATGGCGAAGCAATCCGTGTCATGAACTTATCGTCACGCACGACCATCAGCGGGCGTATCGCCGCAGATGGAACAGTTGAGGTAAACTGATGAAAAATAGAACCCTTTTGGCGAATTCGGCCCTTGCGGCTATGATCACGCTGAGCGCCTGCGGACGGCTGGATCATGTTGGCAAACCACCGACGTTCAGCCCCGCAAATGAATCTCCTGAACATGTTGCCATGCTGTTTCAGGGCTTGCCTGTAAACACGCAGACCCAACGCCCGGTTGATCAAGCATCACTGTGGAGCGGGTCGCGCCAGTCACTGCTGGGAGATCGCCGGGCAACCAAACAGGGTGACATCCTGACCGTCGTCATCGAAATCGATGAAGAGGCCGAAATCTCCAACGACACCAAGCGGTCGCGCTCCGGCTCCGAAAGTTTGGCGGTTCCGCAACTGCTCGGCCTGCCCCAGCGATTGGATCGGAAACTGCCCGAAGGGGCGTCAATGGCCGATGCCGTTGATATCGGCAGCAGCAGCAGCTCCGGCGGCAAAGGCTCTGTAAAGCGCAGCGAGAAACTGGAACTGCGGGTCGCCGCAACAGTGGTGGATGTGCTGCCGAATGGTGTGCTGTCGATCAGCGGCACACAAGAGCTGCGCGTCAACTTCGAGATGCGCGAATTGCTGGTGACAGGCTACGTGCGCCCTGACGATATCAGCCGCCAGAACGAGATCACCTATGACAAGATCGCCTCCGCGCGGGTCTCATACGGTGGCCGTGGCCAGATCACAGATGTTCAACAACCCCGTTACGGCCAGCAAGTGCTGGACGTGATCCTGCCATTCTGAGGCCTGCATATGTTGTCAAAACTACTGCCCGTCATTCTGCTCCTTGTTGGGACCGCCGGTGGGATCGGCGCCGGTGTCATGCTGGCCCCGGCCCCCGCCCCGGAAGAGCACGCCGAGGACAGCGGCGAGCACGCCGAAGAAATTACCCCTGAACTGCCGGGCGAAGAGGAAGAGCAGCGCGAATACATCAAGATGGCGAACCAATTCGTCGTTCCAGTTGTCGAGCGTGAACAGCTCTCCTCTCTGGTGGTGATCTCTCTCAGCCTGGAAACCAAGGCCGGGATGAACGAGAAAATCCACGCCTACGAGCCGAAGCTGCGGGATGTCTTCCTGCAGGTGCTGTTCGATCACGCCAACATGGGCGGTTTTCGTGGCGCTTTCACCCGCTCCGACATGTTGACGCCCTTGCGAACTGCCCTGCGCGAAGCTGCGCAGAAGCAACTGGGCAAGGATATTTATGATGTGCTGATCGTGGAAATGTCACGACAAGACGTCTGAAGCCCAATTCAACATCAACGAAAAAGGCCGGTTCAAATGAACCGGCCTTTTTTGATGCAAACATGTTGCGTTAATCTCATTCCATATTCATCAGCCGGTTGTGCAGCTTTTGCGCCCTGTCCTTTTTCACCCGCTGGCGCTCCTGGATCGCCATCGTTTCTACCGCGTGCTTGCGGCCGAACGCCTTGCGCAGATTGTCCATCGCCCGCAGCTTCTGCGCGGTAATCTGCGCCAGCTCCATATTCAATTGTCTGCGCGTGCGGCTGTGCCAGCCCTGCCAGAGAAGATCCGCACCGAGCGCTTTCATCGCATGGTCGGAATTAGCCATTTCGCGACTGTCTTTGATCTGCTGATCCAGTTTCGCCAATTGACCGCGCACCCGCGCCTCAGCATCCAGAACCGGTTTCACCTTGGCATGCTCTTGCAGGTACATGGCCTCTGTCACATCTGCCATCTGGTCCAGCATCTTCTGCTTCATCACACCATCCCCTTGGCCCGTTGACGCATTTTTTCCGCAAAGCGGATGGCGGCAGCAACAGGTGCAAAATGTTCTTCGTGAATTTCCTCACCGATATCGACCGCCGCATGCAATGCACGCGCGGTGGGCGGGTCACTGTGGATCGGAACCCCATTCTCATTGGCGACTTCGCGGATAACTGCCGCAACCTCGTCGACACCCTTGGCGACGCAAATAGGGGCCTGCCCCGGCGCGCGATCCCACTTGAGCGCAACAGCGTAATGTGTCGGGTTGACGATCACCACATCAGCCTCAGCCACGTCGGCAACCCCTTGGCCCATAGCGATTTCATGTGCCTTTTGACGGCGCGCGCCCTTCAGATGCGGATCACCTTCTGATTCTTTGCTTTCGTCCATGATCTCCTGACGAGACATCATGTTTTTGCGATTGTGCTCTGCCTGCTGAAAGGACGCATCAATCACCCCGATACCAAGCGCAATGATTAACGCCAGGATCAGAAATTCCAGCGCCAGTTGCGCCATCATCATCACAACAACAAACGCCCCGGTAGCCGAAGAGGCAATCATATCCGGCAACCGATAATTGAGGTACACGCCCATACAGACTGAATAAAGCACCAGCTTGACCGTGCTTTTGAAAAACTCAAACAGCCCCGAACGCCCGAATTTGTTCTTGGCGTTCGAAATGATCGAAATTTTTGAGAGTTTTGGTTCCAGCTTACTCGGAGCAAAGACCAGCGCGCGCTGTGCGATGATCGACAGCAGGACAGCGGCCATTGGGACAATAAATATTGGCAGGCTGGATGTGCCGACCGCCATAAATATCCCACCAACCGGCACGGTCCCCGCGCCACCGAAGAACAAATCAGCCAAACGGTCGGGCTGGTCTAAGAACGACATTAATACCGTCCCCAGCTCTTCAACCACATCCGCGCCTGATACATAGATGGCGATAATCAGGCCAAGATAGGATGCCGCCACGTTGAGGTCCGTCGACTTTGGAACCTCCCCCTTCTTACGCGCTTTCTCCAGTTTCTGCGGTGTTGGCTCATATGACTTGTCTGAATCATCGTCGCTCATGGCATCCCCTCCCCCGGATTGGCGAAGAACCCCATAAGTGCCGTGCTCCAGATATCCAAAATCATCGGGCTGGCCACCATCAGAATTGCGAGACCTCCGAAGGTCACAACAGGAGCACCCACAAAGGCCACCATCAGCGCAGGCATCGCGCGGTTGATGACGCCAAGTGTCAGGTTATAGACCATCGAACCGATCAGGAATGGTGCTGCCAGCGAAAAGCCCATTGCAAAACTGCGCGACACCCGGTGCACGCCCCAGTCCGACAACCCAGAAGCGCTCGGGAACTCACCCACCGGAAACATCATGTAGCTGTAGATCATGAACTCAGCCACCCGGATGTGCAGACCCAACATCACGGCCAGCGCCAGGCCAGAGATCAGCAGGACCGCACCGATAGCGGGCATGGGCTCGGCGCCGATACCTCCCAACACCTGCGCCAGCGAGGTCGATTGCGCGGCAATGGTACCGGCAATCTGAATGGCATGAACGAACATACGGATCGCCATTCCCAGCGCCAGACCAACAACCGCTTCGCTGAGTGCGAGGCTTCCATAATGTAGTGGGCTGTCCGGCGGCGGAAGGATCGGCAAGGCCGGCGCCACGATAAACGTGAACGCCAGAGAAATTGCCAGCTTGATCCGCGTCGGCACATATTTTTCGCCAAAGGCGGGCAACACCGAAACCATCGCCCCAATCCGCAGGAAAACGATGGCCCCATGCCAAAAGCCGGCGCCCAGAAGGGCGACCAGCTCAGGTGGCAGAAAGTCCAGATTCATGCGGGAACCATACCAACGAGCGCCGGTCTCGCTTCAAGCCCGATCTCCTCGAATGATAGGACCGGGTTAAGGATGCCACGCGATTTGAGGATTGTCCGCAGATATCGACGGCGCCGGGTTGAGGTCACAACCGCTGCAAATACGCCCTGTTCCGTGGTGGTATTCAGCCGCTCACTCAGCCCTTCGGCCAGCCGGTTGAACTGTTCCGGCGGCAGCGCAATATCGACGGCACCGCCCTGGGCGTCGATCTGGTAGGTGGAGAATGTCTCCTCCCACTCAGGCGCTAGCTGGATCAACGGAATGGTGCCATCTTCGCGTTTCATCTCACCAACCAACTGGAAGCCCAGCCGCTGACGCACATGTTCGCAGATAGTCTCCGGCTGCGGAGTATGCAGGCGGGCCTCGGCAATCGACTCAAGAATGAGAGGCATATTGCGGATTGATACCCGCTCCTCCAGCAGCAGCCGCAGCACCGTATGCAGTGTATCAATCGGAACCTTGTCCGGAACCAGCTCATCCAGCAGCTTTCGATTGGCTTCCGCACGGAACTCATCGGTCAGCTCCGTCATCTCATTCAACAGGCGACGGAGGGATTTCAGTGTCAGCAGGCGGGGGAAGTTCTGTTTGATCACCTCCAGCAGATGCGTCGCCAATATCTCTGGCGCCGTCACAATTGTCGCCCCCGAAAGCGCAGCATCTTCCTGCGCTTTTGAGGAAATCCAGCGCGCCGGGGCGCCATAGACCGGTTCGGTGACATCCGTGCCCGGCGGCAGGGCATCATGATTGTCCGGCATCAGGGCTAGAACCATTTCCGGATGCAGGATGCCACGCACCTGTTCGACACCCTGAATCTTGATCACATAAGTACCTGTCATCAGTTCCGGCTCATCCGTCAGGCGGATTTCAGGCAGGATCAGCCCGAATGTCGTGGCCACATGTGTTCGCATGTTGGCGATACGGGCATCCAGACCGGTCCCTGCGTCCAGCACCATGCTCACCAGATCGGGCGCAAATTCCAGATGCAGGTCATCCAGATCGAGGATGTCACCAAGAGCCCGGTTTTCCTTGGGCTCCATGACCTCTTCGATCTGCTCTTCCATCTCCGCCTCTTCGCGGTCCTTCAGGTTTTTGCTCATCCGGTAGGCGGAATAGCCAAGCACACCAGCCCCAACCATGAAGGGGATAAACGGAAGACCGGGAACCAGCGCGAACAAACCCATGAGAATGGCCACGGTCGCTAGGGCAGCCGGGTGTTTACCTAGCTGGTCGGCCAGCGCGATATCCGTCGACCCTGTTGCCCCGCCACGTGCCAGCAGCAGAGCAGCCGCGATCGAAATAATGACCGATGGGATCTGCGAAACCAGACCGTCACCAACGGTCAGGATGGCATAGGTTTCAAAAGCGGATACTACCGGCATGCCATGAACAAGCACACCCATGATCAAGCCCATGATCAGGTTCAAGAGGGTGATCAACAGGCCGGCAATCGCGTCGCCTTTTACAAATTTGGACGCCCCATCCAGAGACCCGAAGAACGTCGTCTCACGCTGTTCCGTCTCGCGGCGGTCACGCGCAGTTGCATGGTCAATCGCCCCTGCGGACATATCACTGTCGATGGCCAGCTGTTTGCCCGGCATCCCGTCCAGAGCAAAGCGGGCACCGACCTCTGCCATCCGCGCCGCACCTTTGGTGATGACCATGAAGTTCACGATCAACAACACGCCAAAGACTACGAGACCCAGGAAGACGCTTCCGCCCATCACAAACTGGGCAAATCCTTCGATCACGCCGCCAGCGGCATCGGTACCGGTGTGTCCCTGACCGATGATCAGTTTCGTCGACGACACATTGAGCGAGAGGCGTAGCATTAGCGAGGCCAGCAAAATGGTCGGGAAGGACGAGAAATCCAGCGGGCGCTCAATGAATAAGGTAATCGTGAAGATCAGGATCGCCAGACCAAACGAGGCCGCCAAGCCAACGTCCAGAACCCAGGCCGGCATCGGCAGGATCATCATAACGATGATCGCCATCAGCGCGAGCGCCAGCAGCACAGTTGGGCTGAACAGTTTTTGCATATCAATATTTGGCACGAAATTCAGCCCTTATTTCAGTATGATGAGCGCTTGCGCCGAAGTGCCGCCGCCGGTTAATGGAACCAGAGATCCCAGGCGGGCAGCACCGGACGGTGCCCCACCCTGAGTGATCAGCGGCGATGGATTGTGAAGCATGGCGAGGGGTTGTGGGGCGGTGAACGTAGCCCGGTTTCGCTCGACCGGTAGCGCCGCGACTGTCTCTACCGGCTTTAGGTCCGCGCGCACCCTGTCAAAACGCGCAGTATAGCGGTTTGCATAGGTGGGTGTGCGCGAGTGGTAGGCGCCGGCAGCCTGCGACCAGTCACCAAATTCATCGTGCAGTTCGCGCAAGAACTGCGCCGCATATTGCGCATTCGCAAGCGGGTCGAACATCTGGTCAATCGAGTCAAAAGCTTGACCATGCCATTTGAAATTGATCTGGAAACACCCGACGTCAAAGCTCCGCGCACCGCGTTTGAAGTGGGAGAAGACATAGGCCCGAGCCTCATCTTCTGTCTGAAACCACTTGCCGGCACCTTCCATATTGACGGTCCAGGGCCACGGCTGGAGCCCTTGCTTGCCGCCGCGGCCGGTCTCCGTTCTGGTGATGGCACGCAACACGTCCAGCGGAACGCCCTGATCACGTGCGGCCCGTCGCGCGGCAAGATCACATAGCGCCGATACCTGCGGCGAAGCCGCGTATATTTTCTGAGGAATAAGCAGCCCCAAAAGGCCAAATACTGCGACAAGCAGCACGGACCACTTCGGCAAACTGCCTGCGCAGCGGACACACCGCCGCTGTTGTCGGAAATAATAGCTCGATTTCGGCATTCTGCCTGTCCAAATGAGGATTCACCCTAGGTTCGAGCGTAAGGTGAGAGCGTTGACAAACCGTTAGCACCAGACGCGCAAAGACCGCCCCGATTAGGCGGTCTTCGCAAATGCTCAGCTCAGATAGTTGTGGTTATTGGATGCTACGATCCATCGTCGGAAGGATCGGCTTGCGGCGCGACCTTCTGCAACAGATCTGCGATACCGCCACGCGTCCCCTCGCTGCTTTCAACAAGCGCCCTCGCATGGGCCAAGGGCGGCAGGCCAGTGGGTTCTTTCGCGGTCTCTTCGATTTCTGTTGTCACGCGCGCAACGCCACCGAACTGCTCCGTGTCATCCGCATCAATCGTGGCAAGCGTATCACGATCCTCCGAATGCCAGAATCCGCGCGCAGCTGCATCTTTTTCTTCTTCTTCAAGCAGATACTCACCCGCTCTCGCATATTCTCCATTGCGCCAAAGTGCCTCTGCACGCAGCTTGTTTGCCGTGGAACCGGACAGCCCCATCAACTCAACCAAAGCGGAATGCGGTTTGTCCATCGCCAACGCCGCTTTGGCCAGGATTAGTCGGCGTTTCGTGTTTCCAGGCTCCATCGCCAGCTTTTTCAGGATTGATTGAGCCTGCTGCGCAAACCCCAGATCCAGCAGGCGTTCGGCCACGATGTCCGCAACCGGCGCGACCTCTGCAGTGGTGCCATTGGCCGCGATGACCAGCGCATATTGCAGGAAGGTAACATCGTCCGCCCGCTCTGTCAGCAAGGTCAGCAACGGTTCCAGCGCCGCAGTACGAGCGGCCGGGCCATCGCGTCGGGTCAACACTTCCAGTTCGTTGAAACTGTCATGAAACTCACCAGTCAACGCCAGGGCGGCAACCACGGCACGCCTGAGCTCCGCGCCCAATGGGCTGTCGCGGTTCTCTACCTCATAGGAGGCGACCAGATCCGGCACATCCGGCGACAGCGCGCTGCGTTCAGCAAAGCTGAGGTCGATCAGTTCAATCAGGGCCCGTGGTGCGTTTTCCGTCCGCTCGGCCACTTCATCCGTCAACTCTTGGGCGACGGTTTCAACATCGCCTTCCAGTCTGGCGATTTCTGCCTCGGCCAGGTTGATTTCAGGAACATGCTCAACACCAGTGCGATCTACAGATCGCAATGCCGCGCCCGCCAGATGGGGATCGCCCGCCTTGGCAAACAACGTACTAATGCGCGGGCCGACTTGTACCCGCAGATGCGGTGGCAGCTTGGCAAAAGCTTGTTGGATTGCATCTGTTTTGGCGCTTTTTTTGATGGTCCCATCAGCCAAGGCGGCCCAGAGCGCCACTTCGCTATCGCAGACCTGCTGCCCCGCGAAAGCATGGTTAACCTCCATCTGCTGGCCGTCGAGCACAGCCCCCATGGCCGTCAGCGCCACGGCATCGTCGTGCTCTGCAGCACCAGACGGCATCATCCGCAGGATCGCCTGTGCCTCAGCACCAAATCCAAAAAAGAGATAGGCCCGCGCCAATGTCAAAACCGCTTCCGGATCGACGTCATCAAATTCACGTACCAAATCCGCGCGCAGCGGCGAAATCTGGTCTGCAAATGGCTCATCCGTGCCCCATTCGTGTACGGCCACTTGTCGACTTGGAAGGCAATGCGTTGGCTGGCCTGAAATGTCAGACCTGCGCGCAATAAGACCAGTTTCACGGTCCACGGACGAGGTGACGGAAATCTGGTCCAGCGGATTAAGAGGGCGATCCCGGCTGCTCAGAGGATCAAGGACGTGCCCATTCGGGCCGTCATGCACCTCCACACCGACCAAGTCCAATAACCCTTGATTGGTGGCACGGCTGATCTGTTGCAACAGCCGCTGTTCGGATTCGTTGACGGTTGCCGCTCTCTCTGTTTCCGATAAATCAAGCAGCATATCCGCGTCCACTTGGACCGGAACCGGGGTCGGCACAACGGTAGGCTCCACCGCAACGCGTGCTTCTTCAGCCGCTGGGGCGGGCGCCTCAGTGCGTGGGATTCGGGTCAGATCAAGGGGTAGTTGGATCGCTGACGGTGTTTCCGCCACAGCAACAGGAAGGCGCTGCACCTGATCAGCACCAGAAGTGCTGCGGGACGTCACACCAGCAAGATCAAGGGCGGCACGCGCGTCCGCAGCTGCCCGCGCAGCAAGATTAAACCGATACCCGGTACTATTGATATTTCCGGGCAAGAGCGGCAGCGGCGATCCGGCCGCCAAAGGCTGATCAGAACCGGGCGTGCCATCGGCAATATCAACCACCAGATACCCGTCCTTCTGAACAAAGGAGGTGACATCGCAGTTACACCCAAGCTGCAGCTGTAACGGTTGCCCAGGTCCCGCCTGCGAGACCGATTGCAAGCGTGTACGCGGAATGAGGTCAAAGACTTGCGATGTGTCAAACACAACTGTGGGCGTATCGATCACGACCTGGGCGACTTGCCCGGACTGACGCAAGGACCAGGGCGCCCCGTCCGGGAGTCGCATGACCAATCGAGAAAACCCGGCATGCTCTCCCGAACGTGCAACCACTGTCTGGGCATCGACAGATGCCGCAGCCAGGGTCAATGCTGCAAAGGTCAGCGCGCGCCACATCATGCTGCGTCCTGTTTCACCGATTTCAAGGCATCTTCCAGTTCAGAAAACCCAGGGCGGATGTGGGATGGGGTATTCTGACGCCCCACTTCGATACAGATCGCTGCTGCGTGATTGTGCAGGTTGGCCACCAGAACTTCGCGGATGAGCGAATAGAAATGTGCGTCCTCTTCGACAACTGACTTCACCTTGCCTGCGAAGGGGCCGACCAGACCATAGGCCAGGAAAACACCCAGGAATGTCCCAACAAGAGCACCACCGATCAGCTTACCCAGAACTTCTGGCGGCTGGTCAATTGATCCCATCGTTTTGATGATGCCGAGAACAGCCGCAACAATGCCCAGCGCCGGAAGACCGTCGGCAAGCGATTGCAGCGCATGGCTGGAGTGCAGGGCATGGTGCAGGTTCGCCTCAATCCGCTTTTCCAGAACTTCCTCAACCTGATGCGGGTCATCATAGTTCATCGAAGCTGACCGCATGGTGTCACTGATCAGATTTACCGCCTCCTTATCTGCAAGGATTTTCGGGTAGCGATTGAAAACAGATGAGTTTTCCGGGTCTTCGATGTGCTGTTCGACCTCAACCGGGTTCGCCCTTGCGATCCTAATCAGAGAGAAGAGCAGGCATAGAAGATCTCGGTAGTCATCGGGCTTCCATTTGGGCCCTTTGAATACCTTACCGACGTCTTTCAGCGTATGTTTAACGCCGCCCATATCATTGCTGATCAGAAAGGCGCCAACACCCGCTCCACCAATCATCATGAATTCGAATGGCAGAGCTTTGATGATGATCGCAAACTTGCCACCTGCGAGGAGATATCCCCCGAACACCATGACAAAGATAACCACGATGCCTACAATACCGAGCATTAGGTCCACTCCGAATTTCGTTTGTTTCTACAAGTTTAGGCGATTCACGTTAAAAAAGCCTGAGGAGCAGCGCCTGCTTACTCCTTTGGAACAGACCCATTGCGACCCGCCAGGACCACGCTGATTGTATAGGCCGCCTGCGGGCTAAGCCCTGCCATGATGCCGGCTGCTGCCTCGGGGCGCATGCGCGCAAGGAAGCCCGCTGCAAAGGCAGGATCCATCTCCTCAAAAAGGGCAGACGATTCTTTTGGTTTCATCTGTTCGTAAACCGATGTCAGCCGCGTCAGATCCGCTTCGGTCGCGCCGTCAGCAAGGGCAAGCGTCGATTTCAGCTCTTCCTCGGCCTGCTCAAGAGCCACCAGTTTCTGCTCAATCGCATCATCTGCGATCTCAAGCGCTTTCATACGGTCTTCAATCTCGGCCTCACGGGCGGATAGGGCCGCTTCACGTTCCTGAAAGGCTGCCAGCATATTCTGCAATTCGGCAGAAGAGGGCATCGACTGACCATTCAGCGTGCCTTTCGGCTCTTCTTTCAGGGTCGATTCGTCCTGCAGATTTGCAACTTCACGCGCGATGGCTGGGCCAGCTTCCAGGCCGAGGCGCACAATTGCCGATCCCATCAACAGCAGGGCCAGCATCATGAGAGCACCACTGCGCGTCCGCTTGATACGCGTCGCCTTTTTCGGCTTCGCAGGGGTGGCTTTTGTATTTGCTATATTGGCCATTATGCAACCCGACCCTGCGCCCGGTTATGGCGGACAAACATCAGCCCTGCGGGTTTCGCAGGTTCTGGCTCCGCCGCCACTTCAGGCTCCGCGTCAGCCTCATATGCCGCAGCCAATGCATCGCTTTCTTCAGCCGCAGGTGCAGCAGTCTCAGGTTTCGGCTCAGGTGCTGGTGCCTCCGGCATGTCGTGCATAGAGGCCATCATAAGCTCCAACCGCTGCGCAACCGATTCGGCGCGCCCGGTCAGCTGGTCCAGCGCCTTGCTGGAGCCATCCGATACATGGCGCGCGGCCAGCAGTGACTTGTTGAGATCATCGACCTGCGCCGAAAGCACTGCAACAGCGCCGCCAACACCTTTTTCCAGATCATTAAAACGCTTCAGCCGACGCGAGAGCACCAGGCAGTAAAAGCCTGCCCCCATGGCCCCGGCCGCAAGCAGGATATCCGCAATCAGTTCCATCCCGTTCTCCTAGTTCAATACGAAGTCCATAATCAGCAGATCCCGCACCCGGCCCTGGCCAGCTGCAATATTGATCCGCCGCAGCATCTGTGCGCGCAGTTTGGGCAGGGCCATCGGATCGGTCAGATCCTCCAGCTCCAGTGCCCTGAGATAACTGTTGAGAACATCGACAACCCGCGGGAGGATTTTCTCAACCTCGGCCCGGTGGGCGAGATCAACCTCCAGCTGAGAGCGGAATCGAAGGTGCTTTAGACCACTTGCCTTGCGCAAACTGATCACAATCGGTTCCATTTCGATAAAAGCGAGATTGGCGATATCTTCCGCCGACTCACCATTGTCCACGCCTTCTGGCGCCACTTCGGTCGCATCCACCCCTTCTGGGGCTGCGCTCTGACCAAAGGGAAGAAGGCCTGACTGGACAGCGAAGAATCCCCCACCGGCGCCAACAAGCGCAAGGACAACCCCAATAATAAGGGGCAGCTTGCTCTTCTTGGCCGGGGCGTCCTGTTCTGTGTCTACTACAGCGTCTGTCATGACTATCCCTAATACGTCGTGCCTCATCTTCTTAACTCGCGGACACTAACCGAATGTTAAGGGCAATCCGGCAAAAGGGTTGCACATCGGACAGAATGCCGGTGCTACGGAGGTTAATGTGCAGCAGATCAAGAATGTCTGGGCAGGTTTGGACACGCGAAAGCGCCTGATTGCCGTGGGGGCCACGGTGATCGTGATTCTCAGCGTCCTGGCGATGTCCCGTGTGGCGAATACGCCCACGATGCAATTATTATATGCCGGGCTGGAAAGCGGCTCGGCTGGGGATGTGGTGCGCGCGCTCGAACAGCGCGGTACCGAATATGAAGTCCGCGGTGGATCCATTTATGTTCCAGCTTCGGCGCGCGATGAACTTCGCATGACATTGGCCAGCGAAGGTCTGCCAGCCAACGGCGGGCGCGGCTATGAGCTACTCGATTCGCTCAGCGGGTTTGGCACAACATCGCAAATGTTTGACGCCGCCTACTGGCGTGCAAAAGAAGGGGAACTGGCCCGTACCATCGTCGCTAGCCCCCATGTCACACAGGCTCGGGTCCATATCGCAAATACTGGCTCAAATCCGTTTCAGCGTACAGCTGAGCCGACGGCCTCTGTGTCGGTTGTGCCGATGGGATCCCCCATCACACCCGCGCAGGCCAATGCGATCCGATTTCTGATTTCCTCTGCTGTTACTGGCCTCGCTGTGGAAAATGTCGCTGTGATTGATGCCAATGGCGCGCTGATCGGTTCGCCCGAGGCTGCCGCCGCAGTTGGTGCCGGTACCGATGATCGCTCGCAATCGATTCGTGAACGGGTCATGCGGTTGGTCGAAGCGCGCGTTGGTCACGGCAATGCTGTGGTCGAGGTCAGCGTCGAAACCGTGACCGATACCGAATCCATTCGCGAAAAACGCATCGATCCCGAAAGCCGTGTGGCCATCAGCACCGATGTGGAAGAGCGCTCCGATTCTTCGCAGAACCAATCAGGTGAGGTGACGGTTGCGTCTAACATCCCAGATGGCGACGCCGCCTCTGGAGATGGCTCAAAAGCCAGTACCAATGCCACGCGCGAACGGGTCAACTATGAAATTTCCGAGACTGAGAAAGAGATCTTGCGTGGGCCCGGCGCGATCAAACGTCTGACCGTTGCGGTCTTGGTGAATGGTGTGCCGACCACCACCGCAACAGGTGAGACGGTGATGGAGCCGCGTGCCGAAGAGGAGCTCGGCGCCCTGCGTGAGCTGATCTCTGCGGCGGTCGGGTTCAGTGAGGAACGTGGAGACGTCATCACACTGAAATCTATGGAAATGCCTACGGTAGAGCCACAAGGCACCGTCGTCAGTGCCTCGATCTTCGACAATATCTATCTGGATGCGATGTCGCTGATCCAGATGGCTGCCCTTGCACTTGTCACTCTGATCCTCGGCCTCTTTGTTATTCGTCCCATTCTGTCGAATCAGGCCAGCGTCCCGGCACTTGGCGCGCCAACAGGTGATGCCATGGATGAACTGCCCGCACTTGGCGGCGGAGGTGGCTTCATGGCCAACCCCAACCTTGGTGCAGACCTCGCCCTTGATGGCGAGATCGAGAACAACGAAACCGGACAGTTCGAACCCATGGGCGGCATGGGCATGGGTACCGGTATGGGCATGGGCGGAATGGGGGATATGGGTGGCCTGCCAGCCCTTGGCGGCGGCGACAACCCCGTTGACCGTCTCCGCTCAATGATTGGTGAACGCCAGGAAGAGACGGTGCAGATCCTGCGCGGCTGGCTGGAAGAAAATGAGGAGAGAGCCTGATGACAATTGCCCATCTTCTTGAAGATTTTGCCATGGACACGCCGGCGGTGCCGATTGCCGAAGTCAGTGAAGAAATGATGGAAGAAACGCGGCTGGAATCCTACGAAAAGGGCTACAGCGCTGGTTGGGACGATGCGGTGACGGCCAAGGACAAGGAGAGCACCCATGTCTCTTCGGAACTGGCCAACTCGCTCGAAGATCTCAGCTTCACCTTCCATGAGGCGCAGACACAACTGCTTGAATCGCTGGATCCAATGTTCAAGGTTCTGACCAGCGCAGTTCTGCCAGATGCCATGGCTGCCAGTTTCGGCCATCATATCGTCGATCAGCTTACGGACATGGCCAAGAGTCAGGCCGATCAGGCGATCAATATTGTTGTCTCCCCCGGCGAAGGTGCAACCGTGCGAGCGCTATTGACCAAAAGTTTCACTGTGCCGGTGCAGGTCCGCGAGGACGTCGTGCTGTCTCCCGGTCAGGCCTATCTCAAGGTCGGCGGCATCGAGCGGGAAATCAACAGTTCTGCCCTGATCGACTCCATTCAGGAGTCGATTGAGGCCTTCTCCTTTCACATAACAGAGGACAGCAAATATGGATAATCCTGCTGAAATGAACCGGAAATCTGGCGATTCAGGCAATCCGTTTGTGTCAGTACCGGTCGAGGTGGTCGTCTCGGTTGGTAAGGCGCGGCCATTGATCCGCGATCTTGTAAACCTCGGTGAAAACGCGATTTTGACACTCGACAAACGCGTGGAGGATCCCGTCGACCTTTATGTCGGGGATCGCCTTGTCGCCAGAGGCCAACTGGAAGAAATGGAAGGCGAGCAGGCTGGTCAATTGGCAGTACGACTGACCGAAATCGCGGATTTGCAAAGCGGCCTGGGATGACACGCACCGCTTTTTTTGCCGCCGTTCTGGCGGCCATGCTGGCCATCGGTCTGCCAGATACTGTGAGCGCGCAGGATCTCAACCTATCCTTGGGCGATGGCCAGTCGATATCGGCCCGATCGATTCAGTTGATCCTGCTGATCACCGTCCTCAGCCTCGCCCCGGGGCTGTTGATTATGATCACATGCTTCCCGTTTCTTGTCACCGTATTGTCAATTCTTCGACAGGCCATCGGTTTGCAACAGGCACCACCGAACATGTTGATGATCAGCCTCGCGCTGTTCCTCACCTATTTCGTAATGGAGCCGGTTTTCACCGAAGCCTGGACAACCGGAATCAATCCGCTGATTGAGGAGCAACTGGATGTAGAAACCGGGCTTGAGCGCGCATTGCAGCCGTTTCGGGTGTTCATGGCTGCGCGTCTTGATCCCGATACCTTCTATGCGATTGCGGATCTGCGACCCGCCACTGCGGGAATAGACCCTACCGCTGACGCCCCTTTATCGACCCTGGTGTCGAGCTTTATGCTGTCGGAAATTGCCCGAGCCTTTCAAGTCGGCTTTTTGGTCTTCCTGCCGTTTCTGGTCATCGATCTGGTGGTCGCGGCCGTGCTGATGTCGATGGGGATGATGATGGTTCCGCCAGCTGTTGTATCTATGCCCTTCAAACTTGCGTTCTTTGTTGTCGCTGACGGGTGGAGCCTCATCGCAAGCGCCTTGGTCCGCAGTTACTTTCCCTGACAATCTAAACCTTTACAGGAACTGCCCTGCAAAACGCCCCGGTCATAACAGTGGCCGGGGCGTTTTGCATTGGCGCGACAAACCTGATCTCGACAGGTTCTCGACCAAAAGCTACTCAACCTCACACGTAACAGCGCTGCGTCGGAGGACAGATCACACTATCCTAAGGAGCCATATGATCCTTAGAACACCTTTCGGGTAGTATGACTTTCACATCCAGCACACGGACGAACCTAGCCTGGTAAGAGGGTCAAGGCACTCTCGATATGCGCTGGGTCGACATTCGGCTCATCCACAGTGTCATGAAGCCGGCCGGGTCAGATGTAGCGAAGCAATGGATATACATGGCGGCCTATTGCCAACGCAAAAGCCCCCGGAACGTAGAGGTTCTAGGGGCTCGTCCGCCTGCGTGCAGCTCTGTATGGGCGCGCTATCTCACCACGAATTCGGCGTGCAGCGCACCGGCCGCTTTCAGACTCTTGAGGATATCAATCATGTCCCGCGGCGACACCCCTAGCGCATTGAGACCCGCCACCACTTCAGACAGTGAGGTGGTTTCCGGGACCTCTGCCAGCTGAATACCCTCTTCCTCTTCGATCGCAGCGCCAGTGCGTGGAACAATCACTGTTTCGCCATCGGCAAATGGATTCGGCTGAACAACCAGCGGTGTTTCTTCGATCCGCAGAGTCAGATTTCCCTGTGCGACGGCAACCCGCGAGATTCGCACATCGCTGCCCATCACAATGGTACCGGAGCGTTGATCGACAACCACACGCGCCTTGCGCTGAGGTTCAACCAGAATATTTTCGATCCGCCCGACAGCATGAGCGGTGGAGCGGGTGTTCGTGCGCTGCACGTCAATCTCAACCGTTCCAGAGTCGCGCATCAGAGCCACATTACGCCCAAATTCCGCGTTGATCGCACGTTCGATGCGGCCAGCAGTGGTGAAATCAGGCTCTCGCAACGCAAGACGCATGGACGAGAGCGAGGACAGATCGAAGTCGATCTCACGCTCAACCCGCGCACCCGAAGGGATGACACCAGCAGTCGGAACCCCCTGTGTGACAGACGCGCCTTCCCCCTCCGCGACGGCTCCACCTGCTAGAATGGTACCTTGGGCGACCGCATAGATCTGACCATCTGCGGCATTCAAGGGCGTCATGACCAGTGTCCCGCCCAGCAGACTCTTTGAATCGCCGATCGCGGAGACTGTCACATCAACAGTGCCGCCTACACGGGCAAACGGCGGCAAGGTTGCGGTGACAAATACCGCAGCAACGTTTTTGGGCCGAAACTGTTCGCCGGTCACATTCACGCCCAGCCGTTCCAGAATATTCGACATGATCTCTTCGGTGAAGGGAGAGTTCCGCAGACCATCGCCTGTCCCGTTCAACCCTACGACCAGACCGTAACCAACCAGATCGTTGCCGCGTACGCCGTCGAACTCAACCAGATCTTTCAGTCTGATCGCATTGGCCTGGGCCATCGCCGGCAGCAGCAGTACAGCAAGAAGAACCCGGATGAACCGCATCATGACAGGAACCTCATCAGCGACAGCTGCGATGTTCGAGCCGTGACAGTGAACAGGCTTTCTAATTGGAACTGCGCCTCATCCAGACGAGTGGAGGTTTCGTAGGGGTCGGCCTGAACAAGCTGGTTGAAGACCAAGCTGAGGCTGGTCTGGGCGGCGCCGTTGCGTGTCGCGGTCTCTTCAATGCGGCCCTCCACAAAACCCAGATCCGACTGCATCTGGATCAACTGGACTTGGCTTTCGCGCAGCTCAACGCCAGTGCTACGCAACATCTCGAACTTCACATCTGAGGTGAGGCTAAGTCCTGGATCATTGACCAAAGTTGCAATGGCAAGACTCTGCAGTGTCTGCTTAAATGCATCGTCATTGGCCTTCAGAGAGACGGTGACCTCTTCAGTCGGGCCGATTTTCACCGGATCCATCAGGTCCGATGAGCCCTGATACATCACCGTATCAAATCCCAGCGGATCGGCGAACCAATCTTTGACGGCCTGCACGATATCAGGCGCAGTGGTGAAAGGGGTAACCTCCGTCACCAGTGAGGACATCAATGTGTTGATATCGGCGAGAGGCTGGGCTTCGGTATCTTTGCCAGAAAACAGGCTGCGACCTGCGGCTTCGCCATTCAAAGAACGGATAGCTTCGGTAAGATACACTTCTGCCTGGTTCGACAATTGCTGCGATGTTTCGTCATTCGGGGACGTGGTTACAGCAAAAATATCGCCGGTGAGCTCAACCACATTATCAGAGATCAACTCGATATTATTCTGCATTGACGACGCAAACAGAGCCGCCTCGGTGTTTGCAACCTGAAAGGATTTGAGACGATCCAAATTACGCTCGACATCGGAAAGATATGTTAAATCCCCCCCCAGTTTCTGCGTCAACTGCGAGGTTTTTCCAGTGCTCAACTCCTGAGTCAGGGTCGAGATATCGTTCTTCAGACCAACCGAGCGATTGCGCAGGAACAGGTGTTGAGCCATGTCCCCATAGGAATTCATAATCATGCGTTAAATCCTCAGAAGCGTTTCCATCAGCTCATCGACCACGGAGATCATCCTGGCGTTGGCCTGATAGACTTTTTCAATCACGATAAGGTTCTGCAGTTCGGCATCACTATCGACGCCCTGCGCCAACTCGCGCTGGTACATTTCGGTATAGGTTGCCGCTGCAAAAGCGACGTTCTGTTCTGCAGAGTTTTCACTCTGCGCAAACCGGGACAACAGGTTCGCACTCAGCGTGCTGGCATCCAGATTTGCCGTCCCCAGGCCAACAGAGGAAACGGTGCGCTTGGCGTCCAATGCATCTGCATATCCACGCAACAGTGTCGCATCCCCTGCATTGCCGGGCGAAGCTGCATTCAGACCATCGCGCAGCCGCCAGGTTTCGGCCTGCCCCTGCATGGCGATTTTGTCATTCAGCTCAATCCGGTTGGCGATACCGACAGTATTGACCGGATCAAAAAATGCTCCCTGATCGGTGAAGATACCCGGATCCGTTGCCGCCAAGGTGGGATCCAGTGCAGGATCTTGAAAACGTTCGATAAGATCCTTTGCCATGGCGTCCAGATCTTCCTGCGCCTCAACGGTCAGGACATCGCGCACCTCGAACTGGGCTGCAAGTGTTCCACCACGGATAGGTCCACCAGGCCCTGTCGCAACATCAATACCATTGATCTGCAACCCGGAAAGCAAACCGTTGCCCAGCGTCATATAAGGCAGTGTATCGGCCTTACCATCGAAACTCAGCTCAGCTGCCTGGCCGTCCAGCAGCACAGCGCCCCCTTCGGAGAACAGTGCAACCTGACCCCTGTCGCGGTTGACGACCTTGACCGGAATGATCTTATTCACCTCGTCAATCAGCAGGTCTCGTTGATCCAGCAACGACGCTGAATCGGACCCTGTTGATTGGCTGACCGCAATTTTTGCATTCAGTTTTTGAAGTTTTTCCAATGACTGATTGACCGTGTCGACCTGCACGTCAATTGCTCTGTCGGCGGCTGTACGTTGATTGCGCAGCCCCTCTGCCGCATCCGCAATCGACCGTACCAACTCTTCTGCCTGAATCGCGAGATCATTCAGCCGCGGTCCGGAATCGGGTCGTGAAATCACCTCGATCAGGCCGGAATCAAAATCCGTTAGCCGCTGCGTGATTGAATAGGGGTCGTCGGCGCTGCCAACCAATTCGGTCATGCGACCAAAAAAAGCGGATTTCACCTCGGCAACGCCAACCTCCGAATTGGCAGATCGCACGCTGGATTGCAGGGCCGGATCGTTGATCCGCTGCACGTGACCAACCTTGACCCCGCTGAACCCATCCCCGGCACTGGTAAGCGCGAGGCTCCGGCGCGAATAGCCCGGTGTCAGGACATTCGACAGGTTTTCGGAGACAACCGACGTCGAGCGGCCAGCCGCCGTCAGCCCGGTCATTGCGGAATTGAGAGCACTTGTAATGGACATGGGTCATCCAACCTTTGCGCGAATGTAAATCAGAAGGGCGGACGCCTATCAGCGCTTGATGTTGGTGGTTTCCTGCAACATCTCATCCACGGTCTGAATGACTTTTGCGTTAGACGAATAGGCTCGCTGGGTCTGAATCATATTGGTCAGCTCACCTGCCACATCTGTTGCGGATTCCTCGCGGGCATACCCGAGGATGTCGCCTGTCGGACCTTCACCAGCATTCCACAGGAAGTAGGAGCCACTTTCACTGGACGGCATGTAGGTCTGTCGGTCCATGGCGATCATGCCATTCGGGTTCGGCAGATCAACCAGTGGAACCTGATAAACCACGCGGCTGACACCCGTGTCATAGTTGGCATGCACATAGCCGGCCTCATCAATCTCAACACCGGTGAAGTTGCCGACCGGAGCCCCATCCTTGGAGATCGAGGCGGGGGCAAAGGTGTCGGACAATTGGGTCAACCCGTTGTCATCACCTAACATACCGATATTGATCTCCATCGGGCCGCCTGCGACGGTCACAATGATGGAGCCCGTCGCTGGATCATAGGCACCACCGGTCGTATCGGTAACTGCATTCAAGGCGCCGCCGGAGGTCCGGTTGTCATCGAAGGTCAATGTGTATTCCCCAATTGGGGTCGCACCGGTCGCGGTGTCTGTGATGATCATGGTCCATTCGTTCGACTCGCCCGTTGCCGGAACGGTGGGCACGAATTCGATCTGCAGGCTCTCGGATTTACCCAGATTGTCGTAATACTCGATCGAAAGGTTCTCACTGGTGCCTGCCGACGTAGATTCCGTCGCTGTCGCGGGCAGGTTCACACCCAGCGACATCTCGGTTGTCGGCTCTCCGGAAAGTTTGTTCACATTGAACCGCACCGGCTCCAGCGCGTCAGATGTATCACGCGCATAGGGTGGGATTGTGCCATCAGATTGCGCAGGCCAGCCCATCAGGACCAGTCCGGACTCGGTTGCAAGCAGGCCATCGGCATTGGTTCTGAACGACGCCGTGGTTGTCAGCATCATCTGCGGGTTGGCGGCGCCCGTCTCAACCTCGTTCATGGAGGTGACGGGCAGCATGCCGCGGCCCCGCACCGCAAGATCGGTTGCGTTGCTGGTTGACACCAGCGGTCCCCGCTCGTCGATCAGACGCACATTGGTCGTCCGCACACCGCCGGCCGAATAGGTGCCGCCAGAGGAGCTCATGACCATCGAATGGAAATCCGTCTGAACCCGCTTATAGCCGGCGGTCGAGGAGTTTGCGATATTGTCGGAAATGGAGGCCAGTCGGCTGGCATTCGCGGTAAGCCCGGCAACGCCGGCATTAAGCGAGGAAGAAATCGTCATGGATACGCCTTTCTGCTGCATCGAATCTTTCTTGATGCAACAGCTAGCCGATTGCCCATTAACGGGCGGCTAACAGATAAAATTGTCTGATCTGTTGGCCGCCCGTTTTTCAACGTACCCGCGCTTATTTCCGCAGAAGGATGATTTCTACCCGGTTGTTTCGCGCTGACATCGGGTTGTTATCCGTCAGTTTACGATCTGCATGGCCGGTCACACGGTGCATCCGCTTGGACTTGGTTCCACCTGATTCGAGCATCACACGAGTGGCATCCGCCCGCGCGTGGGACAATTCCCAGACCGGATTATTGGCCACAACAACCGCATGAGATCTGATATGCCCGCCAATGGCGATGTTGTTTTCAACAACCCCTGTGACACGTGACACCATCTTCACAATATCCCGGAACAGCAGCGTCGGCTCCGCGGTTCCATCTTTGAACAGCGGTGACTCCTCGGTATCGAAGAGTTCGACAACCAAACCCTCATCCGTGACCCGCGTGATGATGTGCTGAGCCATCTCGATTGAGACCATGCTTTCGCCACCACGCCCTTTCAGCTGTTCCTCCAGAGCGCGGAACTGTTCGTCTGCGGCCTCGCGGTCCTTGTCTTGTTCGACGCCGGAATCGCCCTTGGCCTGCTGTGCATCTGCCGGGCTGATATCCGACGCACCGGTTCCGTTCTGGGGTTTGATTTCTTCGGTGAACATACTGTCCCCGTTGAAGGCCCCGTTGCCGCCACCCGAAACCCGGCTCAGCGGAATGGATGGCGAGAAGTAATCCGCCAGCCCTTTTCTCTGCTTTTCAGTCGTTGCGTTGAGCAGCCACATCAACATGAAGAACGCCATCATAGCCGTCACGAAGTCCGCATAGGCGACCTTCCAGGCTCCACCGTGATGGCCATCGCCACCACCTGACTTTTTCTTCTTGATGATAATGGGCGCCACATTTCCTTGTGCGCTCATAATCCACCACCTATTTTCACCCACTACTGGGATATCAGGTGGGGTCTTAAGCGGCCCTTAACAGATAAATTTGCCGGCAGTTATGCTGTCCGGCGGGCCTCAGCGGGTTCATAACCTGCAATACATGCGCCCGATAATTAGGGACAGGCACCGCCACCGGGAGAAATACTCGATGGCGGTTCAGGATATCAGGAGTCCAGCAGGATGCCTTCGTATCTCTCCCGGAGTGTATTCTTCTGAACCTTGCCGGTGCCGCCCAATGGCAAGGATTCAACAAAAACCACACGGTCGGGAATCTGCCAGCTGGCGACCTTGCCCTGATAATATGCCAACAGATCAGCCTCAGTGACATCGGCAGACCGTTTCACGGCGATCACAACAGGGCGTTCGTCCCATTTGGGATGTTTCGCCGCAATCGCCGCCGCCTGAGCGATATTGGGATGCGACATGGCGATATCTTCCAGCTCCACAGTGGAAATCCATTCGCCCCCGGACTTGATGATATCCTTGGAGCGGTCGCGAATGATCATATAGCCATCACCATCAATTGTGGCGACGTCGCCGGTATCAAACCATCCATCATCCGTCAGTGCAGTTTCTCCAGCGCGGAAATAGCTGTCGATCACCCAATGTCCGCAGATCTGCAGGTTGCCTTGCGTCTCGCCATCATGCGGCAAGACAGCACCGCTATCGTCAACGATACGAAGATCGATGCCATACATTGGTCGCCCCTGCCCTTCGCGCAGTTTAGCTTGGGCTTCGGCATCCAGCTCATTGTGCTTCTGCAACAGCTGGTTCAGCGTTCCAATAGGGCTGGTTTCCGTCATCCCCCAAGCATGCACCAGCTCGACGCCATATTTGTCGCGGAAGGTCGGGATCATGACCGTCGGCAGGGCAGAGCCGCCCACAATCGTACGTTCAAGGCTCTCGGCGGTGCAGCCGGTTTCCTCCAGCCCCTGCAGCAAGCCCATCCAGATGGTCGGGACGCCCAACGCCACAGTCACCTTTTCCGCATCAATCAACTTGGCCAGGCTCACCCCATCAAGATGTGGACCCGGCAGCACCAGCTTCGCCCCAACAGCTGCGGTCATATACGGCGTACCCCAGGCATTCACGTGAAACATTGGCACCACCGCAAGCACCGTATCCCGCGCGCGCAGGGCCAGACCATCGGGCTGATTTCCGCCAATCGTGTGCAGCACGCTGGTCCGGTGGGTGTATTCGACGCCCTTGGGGTTACCGGTGGTGCCTGAGGTGTAGCACAGGCTAGAGGGCAGATTTTCATCCAGATCGGGCCAGTCATAATCCGCGGTCTCCACATCCAGCAGATCATCGTAGAACAGCACGCCTTCGATCTGCGCTGCGATATCGGCATCTTTCGATCCCATCACCACGATATGTTGCACCGTGGTGAACTGCGCGCGCAACTGCGCCACGGCCGGAACAAAGGTGGTGTCAATAAACAGCACCTGATCCTCGGCATGGTTGATGATGTAAATCAGCTGCTCCGGCTTCAGGCGCGGGTTAATCGTATGGCAGACATACCCACCGCCTGACACTCCGAAGTAAATCTCAAGGTGGCGGCGGTTGTTCCAGGCGATGGTACCGCAACGGGCGCCTTGGGCGATACCGAGGCGCCCCAGAGCCGCCGCGAGTTTGCGGGCATTGGCATCAATATCACCCCAGGTCACATGCTCGGTTTCACCCGACGTCTCAACCGAAGTGACCGTCGTTGAACTGTGGAAACGCCCCGCGTGTTCTATCAGCGAGCCTATGGTCAGCTGTTTGTGCATCATCTTGCCAAGCATCGTCGTCTTCTCCGAAATTGAAATGTCAGCCGCGGGCCGAAGCGCCGCGTATAATATCTGCGGCTTTTTCCGCGATCATAATGGTGGGGGCGTTGGTATTCCCGCCAATCAGCCGCGGCATGATCGACGCATCAACCACCCGTAATCCCTGTAGCCCGTGGACCCGAAGCGAAGGATCAACCACCGACAGCGGATCGGTTCCCATCTTACAGGTGCCAACCGGGTGATAAATTGTATCCGCCCGTGCACGAATGTGCTGCTCCAAGGCAGCGTCATCCGGCTCGTCGTCTATGAACAATTCCTTGTGTACATAGCCCGCCAGTGGCTCTGCCGCCATGATCTGCCGCGTCTTGCGCACGCCCTTGATCAGCACGGCCAGATCCTCTGGATCGGCAAGGAACTGCGGATCAATTCGAGGGGCGGCCTTGGGATCAGCACTGTTGAGGCTAACAGAGCCGCGAGACTTCGGCCTCAGCACACAGATATGACAGCTGAACCCATGCCCCATATGCAGTTTGCGCGCGTGATCATCGACAATTGAGATGACGAAATGCAGCTGTATATCAGCCCGCTCCTCATTGGGGTCGGTTTTCAGAAACGCTGCCCCTTCGGCAAAGGGCGTGGCAATCATACCGCGCCCGGTCTTGCGCCAGTTCCAGATATGGCGCAGCAGCGAAACACTGCCAGGCAAGGAGATACCAAAATTGTCCCGATCCCGGGACTTATAAGCCAGCGTGAAATCGAGGTGGTCCTGCAGATTCTGACCAACTCCCGGCAGTTCGTGCACCATATCGATCCCATGCGGGCGTATGTCTTCGGGACGGCCAACACCAGACAGTTGCAGCAGCTGGGGTGAATTGAACGCCCCACCGCTCAGGATCACTTCGCGGCGGGCGCGCACCATATGCGCGCGACCACCCTGACTATAGTGCACCCCAACTGCCCGCTTGCCCTCGAACGCAACAGAGGACGCTTGCGCACGGGTGATCACCGTCAAATTTGGGCGTTCCATGACCGGATGTAGGTAGGCCGTCGCAGCCGAGCACCGCTCGCCATTGCGATCATCCCGGTGAAACTGCGTCACCTGATAGTGGCCGATGCCCTCGTTATCGCCGGAGTTGAAATCCTCACGGTGCCGGATTTGCAGGGACTGCCCCGCCTTCACAAAGGCGTCTGTGATCGGGCGAGGTGATTTCTGATTGCTGACCTGAAGCGGACCAGCCGCGCCGTGCAACGCATCATCACCACGTTCGTTGTTCTCAGACTTGCGGAAATAGGGCAGCACCGATTTCCAGTCCCACCCCTCACACCCCAAGGCCGCCCATTCATCATAGTCTTTGGAATGGCCACGAATATAGAGCATGGCGTTGATCGCGCTGGATCCACCCAACCCCTTGCCACGTGGCTGATAGCCCCGCCGCCCGTTCAGGCCCGGCTGCGGCACCGTCTCATAGGCCCAGTTGTTGATCTTTGGGCGACCCGGCAGCATAGCGACAACTGCGGCCGGGGCCCGGACCAACAGACCGTCACCGCGCCCGCCGGCCTCCAGCAGGCAAACCGTCACATCGGGATCTTCACTCAGTCGGGACGCCAGCGTCGACCCCGCTGAGCCACCGCCAACGATCACATAGTCCGCCTCCATCACGACCTCCCCGCACATCCTGCGTCAACAGCTCTCCCAGGCTGCCAGCAGATCAGCACCGCTTTTGCGAGAACTGTCCACTCTGACGGTACGTCATCGCGGACGCGGAGCAGGTGAACAAAGGTCCGTCTTGAGAAGAAAACTGGTGCCGCTGAAGGGACTCGAACCCCCGACCCCATCATTACGAATGACGTGCTCTACCATCTGAGCTACAGCGGCGACCGGTGCAGGTTTGGCCTGCAAAAATCGGTGCGGCGCGCTTTAGCATCGGCGCACCGCTTGGAAAAGATCTATTTTGCGCTTTGGGTTTTGGAATCCCCGTCACCCGTATCAGGGGTCTGGGTCACAGTTTCATCCATGTCGGGTACAGCTGTATCGCCGCCCTCCAACAGCTCCACCTCTGGAATATCGGAGGCATCCGGGCCAGCTGCGCCCTCTGGCGTGCCGGTGATCAATGGCAGAACCTGCGCCCCTGTGGCACCAACAACCTCCGGTGCCTCCGGGCGGCGCCAGCTGAGGGTATCAAAACTGGCGCAGTTTTCGCAGACCGGCGCCCATTCTGCATGGATGTGGTTGCAGTTTCCGCAGACCCACTGCGGCCCGCGTGGCGCATTCAGCGCCCGTGCCAGCCAACCCTGGATCACCGCATCGCTGGCGCCCTCGCCCTTTTCGATCGCCGCCATCAAGGTCAACGCACGCGCGTCCGGCTCGCGTTCAACCAGATCGCCCAGCGCGCGGCGCGCCTCTGGGAAATCCTCAGCCACGATATGCAGTTCGGCCATCACCAAACGGGTCTCATCGTGTTGCGGCGCAAGACGTGACAGCTGGGCAAACCGTTTCACCCGCTCCTGTGCGGTTTCAGTCGGCTCAACCTCTGCAAACGCATGGGCCAGATCCGGGTGCGGCTGCGCCTCCCAGGCTTTCTTCAGCACCCGGATTGCATACCGTTTCTTGTCCCGAGCCAGATAAGCCCGCGCCGCCATGGCTGCCGCCGGAACCAAATCCGGCGAAAGCCGGTTGGCTTCAATCGCCTGTTCCTGCTGATCGACCGTCGCGCCCTCTTCAACGATCGCCTTGGAGGCCGACAGCGCCAGCACAGCATCGCGACGTTTGTAGACATCACGTGGCAGGGTGCCAGTCTTTAGCTTGGTGGTCAGCGTCTTGCGGGCGCCGGCCCAATCCTGTGCCCGTGCCTGAAGCGTCAGCAGGGTATCCTGCACCTCCTCGTGCTTGGGCCGCAGACTGAGCGCCTTCTCCGCCAGTTGGCGTGCGGTGTCGGTATCCCCTTCAGACAGCTTTTGCTTCATGATGCCTCGGACACCAACAAAGCGGGTCGACTGGTTGCTGACCAAGCGTTTGTAAGCCTCGGCCGCCTTTTTTGTGTCCCCGGCCAGCTCCGCCGCCTGCGCAGTCAACAAATCCGTCAGTTCCGGCTTCTCCAGATATTTCTCCGCCCGCGCAGCCTTGGCCATGGCCAGACGCCCCTCACCGGAGGCCAACGCCATCAGACCGTCAGAGAGCGCCTGATAGCCCTTCCGCTCGCGGCCCTTGTCAAAATAGCGCGAAATCGCGGTCTCATCTCCATTGAGAAAGCGCAGCGTCGCCAGCAACAATGACAACAGTTTGAACAGGACCCAGACTGCAAATACCAGAATGGCTAGCGCGATTACCGACTGCAGCGCACTCAGGGTGTATTCAGTGCCGGCGACAGTGATCTGCACGCCCCCCGCCGTCTCCGTCAGCAAAGCAGCACCAAAGGCCAGCACCGCCACGATGGCGACAAATACGAGGATCTTCAACAACGACCAGAGCATGGCAGCTTCCTTATTTGGCGTTCAGGCTTTGGGCCAGATCATTCACGGCAGCAACAGCGGCCAGACGGGCGCGCGCAGCGGCCTCCCAATCGGCCAACGGTGCACGGGCGGTTTCCGGCAGAGACTGCAACTCGGTCAGGGCCCCTTGCAGATCGCCGCTCTGCACAGCGGCTTCGGCGCGCGACAGCACCGCATCGGGATCATCTCCGTCACGTGGGGCGACCGAACGTGCGCCCAGCTGACGCCGCACATAGGCCGCGATGCCGCCTGTTCCCTTGGTTTCCTGACGGGCCGAAGCCAGAGCCTCACGCGCAGCCGGGGCAAACCCATCACGCAGACTTGCACGCGTGCTGACGCCCGCCTCTGCGGACCCGGTCAACGCCTCCGGCGCGGTTACACCAACGGCCTGCAACTCTTCGATCAATCCGCCAAAGCTGGTGCCCGCATCAATCGACGACCGCAGCCGGGCGACGATTGTCTGGGCGCTTGCAATACGGGCGGCTTCGGCGCTGGCTGCATCCATCGCCCGCGCCTCCTCAACCATCTTTTCCACTTCGGCGCGCTGTTCAGCGAGGCTGTCCTGAAGCTTGCTCAGCTCGGCTTCGAATGCCGCAACAGCGGCCGGGCTGGCAGCATCCGTGATGGGGCGGCTCTCCAGAGCATCCACACGGACCGCCAATGTCTCAATCACCCCCGCCAATTCATCAGATCCAGTCGCCATCTCACTGGACCGCAGGGAGGCAACCTCCTCTGCCAACGCATCTATCTGCTGCGTGAGCGGCGCGATATCCGGGACATCGTCAGCGGCAACCCGCTCCTCCAGCTCCGCAATCTGAGCGCTGAAGCTTTGCTTCAACTGCTCAAGCGCGGCTGCATCGACGGGCGCTGAACTGCGCCAAGAGGGCGGCATAAAATCATTCAGCACATTTGACTGGCCCGCTACAAAGCCCAGCCCCGCAGCAACGACCCCCCCTAGGAGAGCGGCTCCAAACCCACCTCGTTTTTCGACGACACGTTCGACCTCATGGACCGATGCCGCAGCAACAGGCGGATTATCAACTGTTTGGTCCTCCGACGCATTTTCAGCATTCATGCCCTCAGCTGTCTCGATGGGATCGAGATCAGCGCCCCCTTGCGCCGGATCGTCATCCGACTCATTGAAGACTGCGTCCTCTTGTGCAGCCGCGGGATCCGTGTTGTCCGGGTCGTTCAAGTCCGCCACAGCAGCCATATCGGATGTCTCATCATCTTCAACACTCAGGCTGTCAGAGACCGCATCACCAGCGGTTGTGTCGTCGATGTCCGGTTTGGAGACAGACGTCTGGCTCTCTTCTGCCTGCGTCTCATCGGTTGTTTTCTTGTCAGCCACGCCGACGTCCCCCTCGATTCTCAAAATCTCTTAACAGCAACTCAGCAATAAACTTACTGTGCCGATGGCCCACCCTCAACCCGCGCCAGACCAGCTGCGGCATCACGCACCAGTGTACACATTGCTGCCGCGGTTGGAGACTTACATATCTGTAAGCCCTTGCATTTCAAGCCTTTCAGAGGCTCTGCAACCGCCTTGCTGAATGCAATCAGATGCAGGTCTGCGCAATATGGCGCCAATTTGACAAATTGCTGAGCGGTCCGCGGTGAAAAAAGCGGCACGATCAGCGACGCTTGCGCATCCATCGCAATCCGCGCCTCGTCTTCATAAGGAAGCAAAACCTGATCATAAATCACCTGTTCCCGGCAATTGACCCTCGCCAGGCGAAGCCGCTCGGCTATGTCGCCGCGGCTATGGACGCCGCGCAAATGGATCAGCGGACCTGCAGGTGGAACCTCGGATAAGGTCTGCACCAACGCGTCAGCATCCTGACCACAGCAAATCGCGCGCCACCCTTTCGCCGCTGCGGCCTGCGTTGTGCGTTGCCCGACGCAATAGGCGCCCTGCCCCGCAAACGGCGCAGATGCATAGCGCACCCCATTCGCGGATGAGAAGATCACATCTCCTGAAGAAAGCCCCCGTGCGGAGGGATCAGATGGCGGGTTCAGCGCCGTTGTCCTGATCAACGGCGCGTAGATCACCTGCACAGTCTCTCTGGTCGAGGCGGGCAGATCTTCGACAAATCGCTCTGCCACCACACGGGGGCGCGTCATCAATAGGCCGACCATCACACGCCCCTCGGGATTGTTCGCCACTGTCATAGGTGGTAGCCCCGGCACGGACAGGATGCAACGGTAACGCCATGGAACAAAGCCTCACCCTTCTGGGATTGGAAAGCAGCTGCGACGATACGGCGGCTGCCGTGGTGCGCCAGTCCGGGCAAGGCCCGGCAGAGGTGCTCTCCTCCGTCGTGTTTGGCCAGACCGAACTCCACAGCGCCTTTGGCGGTGTGGTGCCAGAAATCGCAGCCCGCGCCCACGCCGAAAAGCTCGACCACTGCGTCCGCGATGCGCTGGCCGCGGCCGATCTGCACCTGCGGGATATGGATGCCATCGCCGTCACGGCAGGTCCGGGACTGATTGGCGGCGTGATTTCTGGTGTGATGTGCGCCAAGGGGCTGGCGGCCGCGACCGGGCTACCGCTGGTTGGCGTCAACCATCTGGCCGGCCATGCGCTGACACCCCGACTGACGGATGCGGTGCCCTATCCCTATCTGATGCTGCTGGTATCAGGCGGGCATTGTCAGTACCTGATCGTGCGGGGGCCCGATGATTTCAAACGGCTGGGCGGAACAATCGACGATGCGCCCGGCGAAGCCTTTGACAAGACCGCTCGCCTGCTCGGCCTGCCGCAACCCGGCGGCCCGTCGGTGCAGAAGGAAGCCGAAAGCGGGGATCCCCGCCGTTTCCGCTTTCCCCGTCCGCTATTGGACCGTCCAGATTGCAACCTCTCATTCTCCGGCCTGAAAACCGCACTGATGCGCATGCGGGATCAGGTGATGGCTGAGAAGGGCGGTTTGACACGTCAGGACCGCGCCGATCTCTGTGCCGGTTTCCAGGCAGCTGTTGCTGACGTCCTGGCGGAAAAGACACGTCGCGCAATCCGGCACTATCTTGAAGAAGCCCCGGCGGCCCGCACCGTTGCCGTCGCGGGTGGCGTTGCAGCGAATACCGCTATTCGGTCCATATTAGAGACTGTTTGTTCTGAGGTTGACGCACAGTTCCTCGCCCCGCCTCTGGCGCTTTGCACGGACAATGCGGCGATGATCGCCTACGCCGGGCTTGAACGGTTCCGCAATGGCGCGCAGGACGGCATGGACTTGACCGCCCGGCCACGCTGGCCACTGGATCAGAGCAGCCCCGCCATGTTGGGCAGCGGCAAGAAAGGCGCCAAAGCATGAGTGTTTCGGTGCTTGGATCCGGCGCATTTGGCACGGCGCTGGCAATTTCTCTCGCAGGCAATGGTCCGGTTACCCTATGGGCACGAGATGCCGCTCAGGCGCGCGATATGCAGGCGACCCGGCGCAACACCCGGCGCCTGCCCGGCGCCGATCTGCCGGAAACACTGACGGTGACCAGTGATCTGGAGCGCGCTACGCAGGCTGATACCATCTTGCTCGCCGTGCCGATGCAGACCCTACGGAGTTTTGTCAGCACCCATGCTGATCTGCTGCGCAACCGCGCTCTTGTGGCCTGCTGCAAGGGGATTGAACTCAAAACCGGTCAGGGTCCGTTGGTGGTTCTCCACGCCTGCCTTCCGACGGCCCGGACCGCCTTGTTGACCGGCCCCAGTTTCGCCGCCGATATCGCAAAAGGCCTGCCGACGGCGCTGACATTGGCTTGCCGTGACCCGGAAACGGGGGCGCAATTGCAGCAGCAGCTGACCACGAAGAACCTTCGGCTTTACCGTACTACGGACACAAGCGGCGCCGAAATTGGCGGCGCGCTGAAGAACGTGATGGCGATTGCCTGCGGTGCTGTCATTGGCGCTGGACTTGGCGACAGCGCCCGTGCCGCGCTGATGACCCGCGGCTATGCCGAAATGCAGCGCATGGCACTGGCAGCTGGTGCGCAGGCCGATACGCTGGCAGGTCTCTCCGGATTTGGTGACCTCACTTTGACCTGCAGCTCGGAGCTGTCGCGAAACTATCGTCTTGGGCTGGCTATTGGACGAAACGAGACGTTTGACCCCAATATCACGGTTGAAGGCGCTGCTACCGCGCGTGCCGTTCACGCCGAAGCTCAGTCGCAAAATCTGGACATGCCCATCACCGCCATTGTTGTGGCCCTGCTCGATCAACGCTTGACGATTGCCGACGCCACCGCTCAACTGCTTGCAAGACCATTGAAAGAGGAATGACATGCTGATTGCCCTGATCGCGCGCGATAAACCCGATCATTTGCAGACCCGGATGGACAACCGGGCGGCGCATCTCACGTATATTGAGGAAACCGGTGTTGTGGCGCAGGCCGGTCCCCTGCTGGACCAGGATGGCGGCATGGTTGGCTCATTGATCATCCTTGATGTCGAAGATATGGCCGCCGGTCAGAACTGGGCCGACAACGACCCCTACGCCAAGGCTGGCCTGTTTGAAGCGGTTGAGCTGATCACTTGGAAGAAAGTCGTCGGCTGATGGCATATTGGCTGTTCAAATCCGAACCCTCCACCTGGAGCTGGGCTGACCAGCAAGCCAAGGGCGAGACGGGTGAGGAATGGGACGGCGTGCGCAACTATCAGGCGCGCAATTTCATGCGCGAAATGAAGATCGGAGATCGTGGATTCTTCTATCATTCGATGAAGGAAAAATCCGTGGTCGGGATCGTTGAAATCTGCGCTGAGATTCATCCAGACAGCACCACAGACGATCCCCGCTGGGAATGCGTTGATATCAAAGCGGTGCGCAGCTTTTCTGTGCCGGTCACTCTCGATCAGATCAAGGGTGACCCGCGTCTTGAGGATATGGTTCTCGTGAAGAACTCCCGGCTGTCAGTACAGCCTGTCACTGCAGCGGAATGGGCCCATATCTGCGCGTTGGGGAAGACAGATCCGGATTGATCTGACAAAATTCTCTCACTGATGCTGGTTTCAGGGAGAGATTAATGGAAATTCTGAATGTTGTCGCCGCGGCTATCGCTGGCTTTGTTCTAGGCGCAGTCTGGTATGGCCTGCTTGCTGAACCGTGGATGCAAGCGGCGAAAGTACCGCGTGATGAGAACGGCAAACCTGCAGGCGGGCAGACACCAGCGGTGTTCGCCGCGACGTTTGGTCTACAAATCGTCGTGGCTGGTATGATGCGCCATGTCTTCGCTCTCTCGGGTATCGATACGGTTGGCGGCGGTCTGGTCAGCGGTCTGGGCGTGGGACTGTTTTTCATTACGCCGTGGATCATGATCAACAACCTCTACGCCGTTCGACCATTTCGTTTGTCGGTGATCGACGGCGGCTATGCGACGCTTGCATGTGGCGCCATCGGTCTGGTCCTGACGCTATTCTAAGCTGCGACGCATCCAGCAGCGGATGTCACGATACAGACCGCGCAAATAAAAAAGGGAAGATCCGAACATATGCCAGGATCTTCCCTTTCACCCCACGTGCTCCAATTCCACCACACGTGTTCGTAAATCTGTGATCCTGGCCATCCTGACCGGTCTTCAGACGATAGTCCGGTCAGCGGTGATTCCGCAAAGGTAATACAGGTAAAATGCGACACATATACAACCTGAGACTGTCCTCTTAGCGTTGCAGCGGCCTGCGAGGCCCACTGGATTATAGACATGCCTCCAATGTCTCAGAGGCGAGATGGCAACGACAAAAAAGCCCGCCGGATCCGTCCGACGGGCTTTTTCGGTCGATATTTCGGCTAATTGATCAGCCGTAGACGGATTCTTTTCCGAAGTGCTTGGTCAGCATATAATAGACGACGGCACGATACTTGTTCCGCTCTGATTTACCGTAGGTTTCAATCACGCTGTCAATCGCGGACATCAGCTCAGGCCCGTCGGACAGGCCCAGTTTTTTGATCAGGAAGTTGTTTTTGACGGTTTCCAATTCCGCCGGCTGACTGGAGGCCACGGTCGACGCATCAGCATCGTAAATAGCCGGACCACAGCCGATGGTGACCTTTGTGAGCAGATCCATGTCCGGATCCATGCCGCATTTGGTTTTCAGATCATTCGCATATTGCTCGATCAGATCGTCGCGTTTTCCCAAAACTCTCTCTCCCATGTTACTCAGCGGAACCATTTGTTAGCGCCAGGCGCAGCGCCTGATCATTTCTTATTCCAACAGCTTAGCCACAGAACGGAGCGGGGCAACTGGGAATTTCTGTGCCCGCCTCTCATTTCTGAGAACACGCCCTTGATGACGAGGTACCAAAGGCAAAAAGGCGCCCCCACGAAAGGGGCGCCGTTTTCTTCAGCTGGCACCCTCATCAGATGCCAGATCAAAAATCAGAGCGTTGTCATACGCTATTGCCGATCAGGCGATCATCCTGCAGAGGCTTGATCATATCTTCGTCGATCTCAGGCATAGAGCGCAGCGCTGCTTCGGTGCGGCTGTTCAGCTTCAGCTGACCATTGCGGGTGAAATCCATATCGGACAGCGGCACGGCAACAGTGTATTCGTTCATGCCAAGAAAACCGCCAACACCGATGACACCTGCGATTTTACCATCCTGTTCAATAACATAGTCGATTTCACCTACGTCCTTACCGGTTGCGGAAAACACGTTCTTCCCGACCACGTCGGCGACGGTCATCTCATCCAGGGGAGGCAGTGGTTCACCCGCAGCATCCGAGCTGTCGTATTCGCCGCGCGGGATGGTGGTGGAAGCATCAGAGCTTGCATTGATGTTTACATCGCCATCCGCAGGCATTTCGTCATTCACGGTCTCCACGCCGCTGTCTACCTTGTATTCACCACGCGGAATTGTTGTGCCTTCGGTGGTGTCAAGCGACGCGCCGCTGGTGGTGTCTTGACCGCCAACAGTCTCGATCTCGGTATCCGACTTGCTTTCACCGCGCGGGACAGAAGTGTCGGCCTGTGCGATCCCTGCGCCTGCCATCAATGCAGCAGCAGTAACACCAGCCAGAATACGGGTTTTGGTTTTCAGTTCGGTCATGTCGTTTTCTCCTTCGCTTGAAGTACGCCAACCAAACGTCACCAACCTTGCAGACGTTCCAAGATTTCCGTGGAATTTCGCCCCTAAATTTTTGGAACTTCTACGCGCAGGGTTGCGTTGCGCGCCCGCGGCGCGCTTTAGATCAATCCAGCCAAAAGGCAATTAAAATACAGTCACATAACCGAAAACACCCCGCCAATGGCGAGGTGTTGCTTTGGTCACTCACCTTCGCAGTTACACAGGCAGTATGATGATCAATACCGGTAGTGCTCAGGCTTGAACGGGCCTTCTGGTGTAACACCGATATAGGCAGCTTGTTCAGGCGCCAGTTTCGACAATTTTACACCGATCCGCTCCAGATGCAGGCGGGCGACTTTCTCGTCCAGGTGCTTGGGCAGAATGTAGACATCGTTTTTGTAGGTCTCACCACGGGTCCACAGCTCAATCTGGGCCAGAACCTGATTGGTGAAAGAGGCCGACATCACAAAAGACGGGTGCCCGGTTGCGTTGCCAAGGTTCAACAGGCGACCTTCGGAGAGCAGGATCAGACGGTTACCCGAGGGCATCTCGATCATGTCGACCTGCTCTTTGATGTTCGTCCATTTGTGGTTCTTCAGATTGGCAACCTGGATTTCGTTGTCGAAATGGCCGATGTTTCCAACAATCGCCATATCCTTCATCTCGCGCATATGCTCGATGCGGATGACGTCCTTGTTGCCAGTCGTGGTGATGAAGATATCGGCGCTATCGACAACATCCTCCAGCAGCACCACCTCAAAGCCGTCCATGGCCGCTTGCAGGGCACAGATCGGGTCGACCTCGGTAACCTTGACCCGAGCGCCAGCACCACGCAGCGAAGCGGCGGAGCCTTTGCCCACATCGCCATAGCCACAGACCACTGCGACCTTGCCAGCCATCATGGTGTCGGTAGCCCGGCGGATCCCGTCGACCAGCGACTCCTTGCAGCCATATTTATTGTCGAACTTCGACTTGGTGACCGAATCGTTCACGTTGATCGCAGGGAAGGGCAGCTGCCCCTCTTTCACCAGCTCATAGAGACGGTGGACACCGGTGGTGGTCTCCTCGGACACACCCTTGATCGCCTCGCGGGTCTTGGTGAACCAGCCGGGGCTTTCGACCATACGCTTTTTGATCTGGTTGAAGATCGCTTCTTCCTCTTCCGAGGTGGGAACTTCAATCAGGTTTGTTTCGCCAGCCTCAACACGGGCACCCAGCAGCACATAAAGCGTCGCATCACCACCATCATCCAGAATGAGGTTGGCACCTTCTGGGAATTGGAACGAGCGGTCGAGATAATCCCAATGCTCTTCAAGGGTCTGGCCCTTGATTGCAAAGACCGGCGTGCCGCCAGCAGCAATGGCCGCGGCGGCGTGGTCCTGGGTCGAGAAGATGTTGCAGGAGGCCCAGCGCACATCTGCGCCCAGCGCCACCAGTGTCTCAATCAGCACCGCAGTCTGAATGGTCATGTGAAGCGACCCGACGATCCGGGACCCTTTCAGCGGCTTGCTGTCACCATATTCGTCACGCAGAGCCATCAGCCCCGGCATTTCGGTCTCAGCGATATCGAGTTCCTTGCGGCCAAACTCGGCCAGCGCGATGTCCTTGACGATATAATCCCCGGGCATTGCGTGCTCCATTCCGGTTACATTTTGTCTACCGCAGCAGGTAACACCGCAATGGTTTATAAGCAACGAAGATGCCCAAGAGCGCCGGGGCGCGGTGACCAGCGATCATGCGCCCCGGCCTTCCCAACGGTCCGGGGGGACAGGTCAGCTGGGTGTGCCTTGTGGTTTGGGATCTTCCATCAGTTGGAAAAATCCGGTGCCGGAGGCCACGACACAGCTGAGCCCGTTGGGATGGGAAACCAGCACTGTGAAGGTGCCGGTTGTCGCAGAAGCCCAGAACTCAATCACGGTAGATACAGGCTGGCTGGATTGTAGCCCGCCAGCGGTCAGCCGTTCCGCGTAGGAGGATTGCAGACGGTCCACAAGATGATCGCGCGGACTACACCCTGACGCCAGCGCAGGTGGTGCGGTTGCGAGCATTCCAAAGACAAGCGAGGTACAGGCTAGACGTTTAAACATGGCAGTCTCCTTTCGTGTGCGCCTGAGTGACTAACCTTAGCGACGAAAGAGGCTTGCCAAGGGAGCAAGAGCCCCTGTCGTACCTATAAATATGGGGTCTTGGCATGGCGTTATCAAATGCCAGGCGGTCAACTGTTTGTGGTGATCCACGTGATCGGGCTGAGGCGACCAACCATATTGTCTGAGAAACCTCATTGCTGATCACCGTCCGCTGCACCGCAAGCAATTGCGCGACCTTCGCCCAGCAGCTAGTCAGAAGGCACCGTCAACAAGAAGGGACAGACCATGCCCCCCAAACCTCCACGCGCTTGGCAACGGATGCTCTCCGGGCGCCGACTGGATCTGCTCGACCCGACGCCGGTTGATGTTGAAATCGAAGATATCGCCCATGGGTTGGCGTTTGTGGCGCGCTGGAACGGGCAGACGATGGGTGACTTTGCCTATTCCGTAGCGGAGCACTCACTGTTGGTGGAGACGATTTACAGCCGCCTCAATTCCAAGGCTCCAGTACGCTGGCAATTGGCTGCGCTGCTGCATGATGCCCCGGAATATGTCATCGGCGACATGATCTCGCCCGTGAAAAATGCGGTCGGCCCCAGCTATGGCGAACTCGATCAGCGGCTGACCGCTGCGATTCACATCCGCTTTGGCCTGCCTGCCGCGCTTCCTAAAACGGTGAAAGCACAAATCAAAAAGGCTGACCGGATCAGCGCTTGGATGGAAGCCATCGAGATCGCAGGTTTCTCCAGAAGCGAGGCCGACCGCCTGTTCGGAAAGCCAGATCAAACGCTGCTTGAGGGCCTTTCGATCCGCCTGCGGCCGCCGGTTGAGGTGCGTAGGGATTACGTTACCCGCCACGCCGACCTTCTGGCACGGCTCTGATCACAACTGCAAAAGCCACTCCAGATAAGGAGAGGCCTTGATGTTATTTGGGGCTGCGCTTGGCGAGAATACGCTGCAACGTGCGCCGATGCATATTGAGCCGCCGTGCGGTCTCGGAAACATTGCGGTCACAAAGCTCGTAAACCCGCTGGATATGCTCCCAACGGACACGATCCGCACTCATCGGGTTTTCCGGCGGGGGTGGCAGCTCTTCCTCATTGGCGAGCAGCGCATTCATGATGTCCGACGCATCCGCAGGTTTTGACAGGTAGTCGGTAGCACCAATCTTCACCGCAGCAACAGCCGTCGCAATCGCCCCGTATCCGGTCAGAACAACCACACGGCTATCCGGGCGGCGTTCCCGCAGGATCTCCACCACATCCAGCCCATTGCCATCCTCAAGCCGCAGATCCACCACCGCAAAGGCGGGCGGACGCGCGGTTGCAATCGCACTGCCAGCGGCGACGGAGCCAGCGGTTTCAACCTCAAAACCTCTTTTTTCCATGGCTTTGGCCAGGCGCCGCAGAAAGGGCTCGTCGTCATCGACCAACAAGAGTGTCTTGTCCGGTCCTATCTCCTGCATAGCAGCTTCGCCCATACTGTCGGTCCCCCGCAATGTCGTCAGGTCGTGAGGCTTGATATTACGTCTCACCCCGGAAACGTCAAACCTTCATCCAGGTTACAGATTTTCCAGGAAGCAACCGACCTTATCGGCAATCTGCTCCGGCGTCTCATCGCGGCGGAAGAATTCAACAAACCCCTGTTCTGGCAAGACCAGATAGGAAAAGGTCGAATGATCAACAAGATAGTAATCTTCATCACCATCCTGTTTCTTGTAGTAGGTCTTGTAGGCACGGCTGGCAGCTTTAACCTGCTCATGCGATCCGGTGAGCCCGATCATACGCTCATGCAGATTGGCGGCGAAGTCGCCGACCACTTCAGGCGTGTCACGATCAGGGTCAATGGAGATGAACACCGGCGTCACATCCTGCCCGCGCTCATCCAGCAGATCGATGGCCTCTGCATTGCGTGCAACATCCAGCGGGCAGACATCTGGGCAGAAGGTATAGCCGAAGTAGACCAGCGACGGCTTGGTAATCACGTCCTTTTCTGTCACGGTCTCGCCGCTGGCATTCAGCAACTCAAACGGGCCGCCAATGGTATCAGAGCCACCGGCGATCTGACTGGCGCGGCACTGCGCAAAGTCGTCGTCCGCACCGCCACCTCGTGTGGCAAACCAAGCGCCACCCACCAGGGCAGCAACAACAACGGCAGCAAGGACAGCGTAGAGACGGGTCATGAGATCACACTTTGCGCTAGGAATAGGTTTATCGACAGGCTGCGCCAGACCTACCAAGAATTTCAGGCGATGCAACGGGCGGAGCGACGCAACCACCGCGCATCAACCAGACCGGGTCATGGCGATCCTGCGCGGGGTCGGACCTATCGCACGCCGACCCCCAATGACCAGACGGACAAAACAGCGCAGCCGGGATCGTTCCGCAGATTTTCACGCCAAAGAAAGACCCTTTAACCTGTAGATCAATTGTCTGTGAGCGCTGAGAATGCGAGATTACAGCAATGACCCTGCTTCGTCTTATCCGGTTTCACCTTGTCCGAGACCGGTCCTTATGTAAGCAGATTCCAATAAGACCACCAATGCCCCCCTTTTCGCCATGGAGTGCGAGATGAGCGCAACAAATATCGATCTGCTGAGCGGCCAGGAACGCAGCCACTGGATCCGCCTACGCACCTTGATCCTGCTGCGCTGGGTGGCGATTGTCGGTCAGGTTTCAGCGATTACCGTGGCCCAGCAGCTGTATAATCTGCAGCTGGAACTGGTACTGTGCTATATCGCTATCGGTGTGTCCGTGCTCGGCAACCTGATCGCAATCATCCTGTTTCCACAGAACAAACGCCTGTCGGAGTTCGAGAACTTTCTGATGGTTCTCTTTGATCTCTTGCAGCTGAACTTTCTGCTTTATCTGACCGGCGGGTTGAACAATCCCTTTGCACTTCTGGTCTTGGGCCCGGTGACCATATCCGCCTCAATGATGCGGCTCCGTTCTACGCTGATCATTGGTGCAACCGCGATCATTCTGGTGACGCTGCTGGCAGAATTTCATCTGCCATTGCGCACCCCGCAAGGTTTTGTGCTGCGGGTGCCGGACATCTTTGTCTTCGGCAACTGGACCGCCATTGTGATTGCGGTACTGTTCATCGGTGCCTATTCCTATCGCATCAGCGCCGAGATCCGCTCGATGTCTGATGCACTGGCCGCAACCCAAATGGCCCTGTCCCGCGAACAAAAGCTGACAGATCTTGGCGGTGTGGTAGCTGCAGCGGCGCATGAGCTGGGCACACCATTGGCCACAATCAAACTGGCCAGTGCAGAGCTGATTGATGAGCTGGAGGACCGACCCGATCTGCGCGAAGACGCCGCGTTGATCCGTGAGCAGGCTGATCGATGCCGCGATATCCTGCGAAGTATGGGTCGCGCCGGCAAGGACGACCTGCATCTACGCCAGGCCCCCCTCTCCACCGTGATCAACGAGGCGGCTGAACCCCATATGGACCGCGGCAAGACTATCCAGTTCGAGGAGGCCCCCGAAAGCGATGGCGATCTGCAGCACCCGACTATCCTGCGCCAGCCGGAGATCATTCATGGGCTGCGCAATCTGGTTCAGAACGCCGTGGATTTCGCCCGGTCAACTGTCTGGATTGATGCCAGCTGGAACGATGAGATGATCACGCTGCGCATCAGCGATGACGGGCGGGGATATCCGTCGCACTTGCTAGGCCGGATTGGCGATCCCTTCGTGCGCCGCAGACGCAGCGACAGCGACCGGCGCCAGCGACCGGAGTATGAGGGTATGGGTCTGGGGTTGTTCATTGCCAAAACTCTGCTTGAGCGCAGTGGTGCACAGCTGACGTTTGCAAACGGCTCAGATCCAAATCAAACGCTGACCCGTGATCCCGCGCGGCGCGGAGCTTTGGTACAGGTCAGCTGGCCTCGCAGCAAAATTGACGCACTGACAGGCGAAAATGCCGTTCCCATCGGGGAAAATAAACGTATAGAAATTTAACTATTCACTTTTAGGCAACCAATTAAACTTCATTTAACCATTATCAGGAAACATCGGGGGTAAGAGCGAAACACTTGTGGGTAACGGACATCATGCAGCAGATCCTATCGACCGACTGGCTTGTATTGGCGACGCTTTGTGCGGCAACGGCAGCGGCAGCTGTCTGGTGGCTGTCTCCTAGCCCCAAACCAAAGGGGTTTGAGCAGGACCTGCTGCAGGGGGATGGACGGTCCGACGCCGTGTTTCTCTTCGACGATACGACGCTGATCGGCTGGTCCTCCGGCGCGCGCCGTTTCATCGGTGAACAGGCCGAAACCTTCAGCTGGGCAAACCTACGCGAACAACTGGCCCGCAGTTATCCAGGCTTGCCCCAATCCCCCGGTTTCCTGAAGGATGTCGGCCCGCTTGTACTCTCTGGCACAGCCAACGCCGAAAGTCGCGAAGCGCTATGTGAATGGATCGACGGTGTGACCCGCGTTCAGCTGCGCAGCACCTCATCCGAGGAACATAATCACAGCATCGATCAGGAGCTGACGACACTGCGCTCAGCCGTGCATCAGGCGCCCTACCCGGTCTGGCTACAGTCCGATGACGGGGCCGTCACTTGGTCCAACCTCGCCTATGATGATCTCAGCCAGAAAATCCGCGGCCGCAACGTCGATTTTTCCGAACCTCTGTTCACTGATCTTGATGACCCGATGGCCAGCGGCAAGCCGGAGCGGATCTCTATCCCGCTGCCTGAGAGCAAGAAAAAACTCTGGTACAATATCTCGACCACCGAGACAGAGGCAGGCTGGCTTTGTCACGCCGTAGATGTAAACGCGGTTGTTGACGCCGAGATTGCCCAGCGCAACTTTGTGCAGACACTGGCAAAAACCTTTGCCCAACTCTCCATTGGCCTTGCGATCTTTGACCGCAATCGTCAGCTGGTTCTGTTCAACCCCGTGCTGATCGATCTGACCGCCCTGCCCGCCAACTTCCTGAGTTCGCGCCCAAATCTGTTGACCTTCTTTGATCGGCTGCGCGATCAGCGCATGATGCCGGAACCAAAGAACTATTCCAGCTGGCGCCACCAGATGGCTGATCTGCTGGAAGCAGCGGCTGAGGGGCGCTACCAGGAAACATGGTCACTGCCATCCGGATCGGTCTATTCCGTCTCCGGTCGCCCGCACCCCGATGGAGCTATCGCGTTCCTGTTTGAGGATATCACTGCCGAAATCACCCTGACCCGACAGTTCCGCTCTGAGCTGGAAATGGGCCAGTCGATCATGGATCAGATGGACGAAGCCATCGCGGTTTTTGCCAATGATGGCACCATGACCTTCTCCAACGCGGCCTATCATGATCTTTGGCAGATGGATCCCGACGGCAGCTTCGCCAAGATCACCATAATGGATTCCAGCCGCGTCTGGCAGGATATGTGCGCGGCAACACCCGCTTGGGGTGAAATCCGGGATTTTGTCGCCGGCAGTGAGAATCGCGCTGCTTGGTGGGCCAATGTACAGCTGCGCAATGGCAAGCCTATGGTCTGCAAGGTCAGCGCCATTCAGAATGGGGCAACCATGGTTAGCTTCCGCTCCCCTGAGCCAACCCCCGCCCCGGTTGATCAGCAGCGGTTTGCGATTACAAAACCGGGCAAATAGAACAGCTCTCATTATCTGAAATCAAAGAGATTGCCCGGTTCGATGCCGGGCTTTTTCGATCCAGCTTGCAGCGCCGCGCGCAGGGCGGCATTGTCGCCCCATGACAACCCAGAAGACCCTCGTAATCCCCCTACCCTCGCCCGAAGCGACTGCCGACCTGGCCGCCCGTTTGGGCGCAGAACTAAGCAATGGTGACTGCCTGCTTCTGTCAGGCATCATCGGCGCCGGCAAAACGCATTTTGCCCGCAGTCTGATCCAATCGCAGATGGTAATGCCTGAGGATGTGCCCTCACCGACATTCACCCTTGTTCAGACCTATGATTTGCCAAATGGCGAGTTGTGGCATGCCGATCTCTATCGTCTGTCGTCGCTGGACGAGATTGAGGAACTTGGCCTGATCTCCGCTTTTGAGTCCGCTATCTGTCTGATCGAATGGCCAGATCGGCTCGAGGAACTGACGCCAGCTGCCGCTTTGCATATATCACTGGCTCTGGATCCGAATGACGATGATGCCCGTACCGCAACGCTGCGCTGGACTGATGCGCGTTGGGAGCCCTTAATGAAACAGATTACCGCATGACCGACCGACAAAGCCTCATTGCCTCCTTCCTCACCGATACCCCATGGCATAGCTGGACCCGCGTGCCGCTGGCCGGGGATGCCTCCAACCGGCGCTATGAGCGGCTTCGCGATGCAGATGGGGCCACCGTGGTGCTGATGGACGCACCGCCGGATCAGGGAGAGGACGTCGCCCCATTTGTCGCGATTGCGACCTACCTGCGGGAGCAAGGTCTGAGTGCCCCGGAAATTCTGGCCGAGGATCATGACAATGGCTTCTTGGTGATCGAGGATTTGGGCGACGCGCTATTCGCGCATGTGATGCGCAACGACCCGGCACAGGAACGCCCGCTATATGAAGCGGCAACCGATGTGTTGGTCGCACTGCACGACGCCCCGATGCCGGAACTGGAACCGCTCGGACCACGGTTGATGGCGGAGCTGTCTAGCCTCGCCTTTGCCAAATACCGCGATGTGATACGTGAGGACGCCTCACCGGAACATGTCGCCCGCTTCACCGATCAGTTCGAGGATATCCTACGCCGCACGATTAAAGGTGACGTGGTACTGGTTCAGCGCGATTACCATGCCGAAAATCTGATCTGGTTGCCGGAGCGCAGCGGCGTTGCACAAGTCGGTCTGCTGGATTTTCAAGCAGCGCGCGCCGGCCATCGCGCCTATGACCTTGTGTCACTGCTACAGGACGCCCGCCGCGATGTCCCTGCGGTGATCGAGATGCAGATGATGGAGCGGTATATCGCTGCGACCGGTGTTGATGAGGGCAGCTTTCGCGCCGCCTACACCGTGCTGGGCGTGCAGCGCAACATGCGTATCTTGGGCGTTTTTGCCCGCCTTGGGCGTGACTATGGCAAACCTCACTACGTTGATCTTATCCCCCGCGTCTGGGACCATTTTCACCGCGGGTTGGATCACCCGGCGATGGCGCCACTGGCGGAATTCCTCCATCAGGAAATGCCTGCGCCCACCCCTGAGGTGCTGGATCGGTTGCGCGGCTGATGGCAGATATCACTTATCCCGTTATGATCTTCGCTGCCGGATTTGGCACCCGGATGCGGCACCTGACCAACCACCAGCCCAAACCGATGATCCCGGTCGCCGGTCGCCCACTGATCGACCATGCGCTGGATCTGGCGCGGGAAGTCACACCGCCGGTGATCGTGGCGAACACTCACTACAAGAGTGACGTTCTGGCTGACCATCTTGCAAACAGCGAGGTGGTGATCAGCCGTGAGGATCCTCAGATTCTCGACACCGGTGGTGGGCTGCGACATGCGCTGCCGCTGCTCGGAACGCAATCGGGACCGGTCTACACCATGAACCCGGATGTGGGCTGGCGCGGGCCGAACCCGCTTTGCCTGTTGCGCGACGCGTGGGACCCTACGCGCATGGATGCGCTGCTGACCTGTATTCCCATCAGCCGAACTGTCGGACGCAGCGGCGGTGGTGATTTCCACACAGACGAAGACGGGCGTCTGCATCGCGGCGGCAATCTGGTCTATGGCGGTGTTCAGTTGCTGCGGACCAACAGGCTGGACGAGATTGACGAGACCGTGTTTTCGCTGAACACCCTGTGGGATTTGATGGCCGCAGAAGGACGCCTGTTTGCGCTGGAATATCCCGGCCATTGGTGCGATGTCGGCACCCCCGAAGGGATCCCCCTGGCTGAGGACCTGATAGCCCAAGATGAGATTTGAGCCGCAAGACACGCCACGCCTTTTTGCTGTTCCCTGCGGCGTCGATTTCCCACGCGCGTTGGTTGACGGGCTGGTTGCCCGCAGTCGGAACACGCCGCCAGAAGCCCTGGCCAAGGTCGAACTGATCGTCAACACCTCCCGCATGGCGCGCCGGGTGCGGGACCTGTTTGACCAGGGGCCAGCCCTGCTTTTGCCGCGGATCTCGCTGCTGAGTGATCTCGACATGCGCGCCACCTTACGGGGTCTGCCGCCAGCCTTGCCACCGTTGCGGCGACGGCTGGAGCTATCACAGCTGATTGCTAAATTACTGGAAGCACAGCCAGATCTGGCCGCCCGGTCCTCCCTCTATGATCTCTCAGATAGTCTCGCAGCATTGTTTGACGAAATGCAGGGCGAAGGGGTCAGCCCGGAGACGATCCGCTCGCTGGATGTCTCCGACATGTCCGGCCATTGGGCGCGCGCGCAGCAGTTCATCGCCATCGCCGACGACTTTGCCGAGACCTATGAACACGCAATGGATGCACAGGCCCGTCAGCGACAGGTTGTGCTTGATCTGATCGAAGAGTGGCAGGACCGCCCACCGCAACACCCGGTCATCCTGGCCGGCTCCACTGGATCGCGTGGCACCACGCTGATGCTGATGGAAGCGATTGCGCGCCTGCCGCAGGGCGCGGTTATCTTGCCCGGTTTCGATGACCAGCAGCCGGACCACGTCTGGGAACATCTAGATGATCCGCTGATGTCAGAAGACCACCCGCAATATCGGTTTTTCAAGATCATGCGCGATCTGGACATGACCCCGGATCAGGTGCGTCCATGGGTTGATGCGATACCGGCATCCACGGCGCGCAATCGACTGGTGTCACTGGCCCTGCGCCCGGCTCCTGTTACGGACGCCTGGATGCGCGAAGGCCCCGAGCTGCGCGATATCGATCAGGCCACCGCCGATGTAACCCTGGTGGAGGCTCCCAATCCCCGTGCCGAAGCACTGGCTATCGCTCTGCGGTTGCGTAAGGCTGCCGAGGATGGGCAGACAGCGGCGCTGATCACACCGGATCGAATGCTGACCCGACAGGTGGCAGCCGCGCTGGATCGCTGGGATATTCTGCCGGACGATTCCGCGGGCCAGCCACTGCAACTGTCACCTCCGGGCCGGTTTCTGCGCCACATCGCGGAACTGTTCTGCAAGCCGCTGGCCTGCGACACATTGCTGACCCTGCTGAAACATCCGCTTTGTCACGATGGGGCAGGGCGCGGTGATCACCTGCGCCACACCCGCGAATTGGAGCTGCGGCTGCGCCGTTATGGCCCCCCTTTTCCGGATGCCGACAGTTTTGCTGCGTTTGAAATCGGGCGGGAGCTGATGCCTGGCTGGACCGCTTGGCTCGCACAGTGTTTTGCCGACAAACCCATCAATGGAACGCAGCCTCTGTCACAATGGGTTGATGCCCTGCGGAACCTCGCCGAAGCAATCAGCCGTGGCAGTCAGGAGGCCGCTGCCGGTGGCCTCTGGGACAAGAAAGCCGGTCGCAAAGCGCTGGAAATCATGAATAACCTTCAGGCGGAATCTGGCTATGGCGGTGAGATGACCGCCCGCGATTTTGCCGATCTTCTGCGCGCGCTGCTATCGCAGGGGGAGGTGCGGGACCGCGATGCGCCCTATGGTTCCATCCTGATCTGGGGAACGCTTGAGGCGCGCGTGCAGGGGGCCGATCTGGTGATCCTTGGCGGCCTGAACGAAGGCAGCTGGCCGGAAGCTGCTGCACCCGATCCCTGGCTCAACCGACAACTGCGCCATCAGGCGGGCCTGTTGCTGCCGGAACGTCGCATCGGGCTGTCGGCGCATGATTTCCAACAAGCCATCGCCGCACCCGAAGTCTGGTTGACCCGCTCCGAACGCTCGGACGAGGCGGATACAGTGCCATCACGCTGGCTCAACCGGATGACCAACCTACTGTCCGGCTTGCCGGGGCAGGGTGGCCCTGTCGCGCTGACAGAGATGAGAGCCCGTGGTCAGGAATGGCTAGGCTGGGCGGAGGTATTGGAGGCCCCGACACCAATAGACCCCGCCAACCGGCCAGCGCCGCGCCCGCCGGTTTCGGCCCGCCCCCGCCGTCTGACCATCACGGAAATCCCCCGCCTGATCCGCGACCCTTATGCGATTTATGCCAAACACGTGCTAAAATTGCGTCCGCTTGATCCTCTGGTGCAGGAACCCAACGCCTTGCTGCGCGGCATCGTGCTCCACAAGATCCTGGAGGATTTTATCAAGGCAACCGTTGCTGACCCCAGTAAACTGACAGCGCAGGATTTCCTTGCAACAGCGGCAGCCCATCTGGAGGCAAAGGTCCCATGGCCGATAGCGCGCAGCCTCTGGCTGGCCCGACTTGAACGCATTGCGGATGATTTCATCAATGGAGAGCGCCAGCGACAGGCCACTGCGCGCCCGACTGGTTTTGAAGTCTCCGGTGCCGTGCGCGTTGCGCCGCTTGATTTTGAGATTGCAGGCACCGCCGATCGAATTGATGTGGATGAGCGCGGCGGTCTTCATTTGTTTGATTACAAAACCGGCGATCCACCGACTGAAAGCCAGCAGAAAACCTTTGAAAAGCAGCTATTGATTGAGGCCGCTATGGCTGAACGCGGTGCGTTTGAGCGCTATGGCGAGGGCAGGGTGGAACGGGCGTTGTTCCTTGGCCTCAAAAGCCCGCTGAAAGAGGTTGCAGCCCCGCTCATGGACGAACCACCGGGTAAGGTCTGGGAAGAGTTGAGCAAACTGATTTCAGCCTATTTCGAGCCGGATCAAGGGTATAGCAGCCGTCGCATGGTGTTTCAGGACACCCAGACGGGCGATTACGATCATCTGGCACGCTACGGAGAATGGGACCGAAGCGATCAACCGGTATCGGAGATACTCACATGACCGCCCGCGACGCCGCCTCAGAGGCGCAGTTCCGCGCCGCGCGCCCCGATGCCTCAACCTGGCTGGCGGCAAACGCTGGATCAGGCAAAACCAAAGTGCTGACCGACCGCGTGGCTCGCCTGCTGCTACGTGGGGTCCAACCGCAACACATCTTGTGCCTGACCTACACCAAAGCCGCCGCAAGCGAGATGCAGAACCGCCTGTTCAAACGGCTCGGCGAATGGGCTATGCTCGGAGATGAGGCACTTACGTCTGCACTGACAGAGCTGGGCGCCCATGATGTGATCTCGGCCGAGGGTATGGCGCAGGCCCGCACCCTGTTTGCACGTGCGATTGAGACGCCCGGTGGCTTGAAAATCCAGACCATCCATTCCTTTTGCGCCTCGCTGCTGCGCCGGTTCCCGCTAGAGGCCGGCGTCAGCCCACAGTTTTCAGAAATGGACGACCGCGCCGCGGTATTGCTGCGGGGCGAGGTGGTAGAAGCCATCGCAAACAGCGAAATCCCGGAGGAGGCCGGTCTGATCGCCAGACTGGCCTGGCAGGTGACCGATAGCGATTTTGAGACGCTGACCGCCGCAATCTGTCAGCGCCGCTCCGATTTTGAGGTGCCACTGGATCGCGCCGGATTGCGCAGGTTGTTCGATCTGCCGACGGACTTCGATGCCAAGATGTTGGAGGAAAGCGTCTATCTGGGGGGCGAGGGGGACCTGCTGGCGCGCACCTGTACCATGTTGGAACAGGGTGGCAGCACCGATGCCAAGGCCGCTGCGAAGCTGCGCAAAATCACCGAGCCGACGCTTGCGGATTTGCCAGTTCTTGAATCGGTGTTTCTGACCGGGGCCTCCGCAAAGGCGCCCTTTACGGCCAAAATCAATGCCTTTCCCACCAAGAAACTGCGGGAAAGCAATGTCGCGCTGATGGATCAGCTGGAACCACTGATGCGACGGGTTGAGGCGGCCCGCGCCCAGCGCCTCGCCCTGGCCGCAGTTGAGAAATCGCTGATTCTGCATGACTTTGCCGCCGCATTCCTGCCGGAATATGATCGCCGTAAACAGCTGCGCGGCTGGCTCGACTTTGACGATTTGATCCTGAAGGCACGTCAGCTGCTGAATGATCCGGCGGTGGCTGCCTGGGTTCTCTACCGGCTGGACGGCGGCATTGATCACATATTGGTGGATGAAGCACAGGACACCAGCCCGGTGCAATGGGATGTGGTTGAGAAGCTGGCGCAGGAGTTTACCGCAGGGGAGGGCGCGCGGTCTGAGGTTGAGCGTACGATTTTTGTTGTCGGTGACAAGAAACAGTCGATCTATTCCTTTCAGGGCGCCGACCCTGACGCCTTTGACAGGATGCAGACAGAATTTGCAGATCGACTGGCAGAGACTGGCAACGCCTTGCAAAACGCGGCGCTGGAATTCTCGTTCCGTTCCTCCGCGGCGATCCTTGGGCTGGTTGATCTGGTGTTCAAGGATAGCCCCGGCGCAGGATTTCACCGCGACGCCCTGCACCGCGCCTTTAAATCGGAACTGCCGGGTCGGGTCGATCTCTGGCCGGTCGTAGACAAAGTTGACACCGAAGAAGAGCGTGACTGGACCGATCCGGTGGATCGCCCCGGCGCGCGCCATCACACCGTCATTCTGGCGGAACGGATCGCAACCACGATCAAGGAAATGATCGACAGCAAGGTAACCCTGCCGGAGGATGGCCCAGAGCGGGGCAGCTTTCGCCGTCGCCCAGTGCAGGCTGGAGATTTTCTGATCCTCGTACAGCGCCGGTCCGAGCTGTTCTCTGAAATCATCCGCGCCTGTAAGGCTGCACGACTGCCCATCGCCGGCGCCGACCGGTTGAAAATTGGCGCAGAACTGGCGGTGAAGGATCTGGCGGCGCTGTTGTCCTTTCTCGCCACGCCGGAAGATTCCCTGTCGCTGGCTGCTGCACTGAAATCACCACTGTTTGGCTGGGACGAACAGACATTGTTCGATCTGGCCCACCGGCGTGAGGGCGGCAGTTATCTCTGGACCGCGCTGCGGGATCGCGCTGCGGAATACCCTGACACGATGGCCATCATTGATGACCTGCGCAGTCAGACCGATTTCCTGCGTCCCTATGACCTGATTGAGCGGATCCTGACACGTCACGGCGGACGTCAGCGCCTGCTTGGCCGGTTGGGACCGGAGGCGGAGGATGGCATTAACGCCCTGCTCAGCCAGGCACTGGCCTATGAACGCACGGATATTCCCAGCCTCACTGGGTTTTTGGTCTGGATGCAGGCCGACGATCTGGAAATCAAACGCCAGATGGGCGCGGCGGGCGATATGATCCGGGTGATGTCGGTGCATGGATCAAAGGGTCTCGAGGCACCAATCGTGATCCTGCCTGACACCGCGAAACGCAAACCTCCACGTGATGATGAGATCATGCGCGCCGAAGCTGGGCCGATGTGGAAACTGCCCAGCGCCCAGATGCCCGATGTGATGCAAGCCGCCCGCGAGACCGCGCAGGAGAAGGCACGGAATGAAAGGCTCCGGCTGCTCTATGTGGCGCTGACACGGGCGGAAAAGTGGTTAATCGTCGCCGCTGCGGGTGAGCTGTCCAAGGATGGGGACAGTTGGTACCAGATGGTCGAGCGCGCGCTGCAAGAGGCCGGTGCCACCCCCTATGATACCGGCAATGGTGAGGGCCTGCGGCTGCAGCATGGGGATTGGGACGGGCTGCCGTTTCACGCAGATCCCCCGGTGGTCACGACCACGCCGCAACTGCCGGAGGTATTCAAACAGCTGCCACCGCCCTATCAGCCACCAACCTCAACACTCAGCCCGTCGGAACTGGGCGGCGCCAAGGCTTTGGCGGGGGATCTGGGACAGGACGAAGATATCGCCAAGGCACGCGGCAGCCGTTTGCATAGCCTGCTGGAACATCTACCCAGCGCAGATCAGGATAGCTGGCCCCAACTGGCGGAGGCTTTGCTCGCAGGGCATGAAGACACCGCAGATCTGCTGGCTGAAGCGACGCGAGTGCTGACCACCTCGGATCTGACCCCGATCTTTGCCCCGGATACCCTGGCTGAGGTTGCGATAACCGCAGATCTGGATGGCCGTCGCATTCATGGCGTGATTGACCGGCTGATCGTGACACCGGATCGGGTCCAGGCGATTGATTTCAAATCGAACGCCACCGTTCCCACCAGCGTGGAGGCCTGCCCGGAGGGGCTGTTGCGGCAAATGGGGGCCTATGCCCATGCGCTTGCAGCCCTCTACCCTGATCGGCGGATTGACACTGCGCTGCTTTGGACCCGTACCGCGACGCTGATGGAGTTGCCACACGATCTTGTGTCATCCGCGCTTAAGCGCCGCCAGATACCTTGACGATCCGTTAAGGCGTTCATAGGTTCACAGCCGAACTGCCACACTCTTAGGGAGACATTCCAATGTCCACCGTCGCCGTAACCGATGCCACTTTCGATGCCGAAGTGAAGAATTCCGAAGTCCCCGTCGTGGTGGATTTCTGGGCCGAATGGTGCGGTCCCTGCAAACAGATTGGCCCCGCTCTGGAAGAGCTGGCGGCTGAATACGGCGATAAGGTCAAGATCGCCAAGGTCGATGTCGACAGCAACCCCAACGCAGCTTCGGCCATGGGTGTACGCGGCATTCCTGCACTGTTCATTTTCAAGGACGGCGAGGTTGTTTCCAACCGCTCTGGTGCTGCCCCCAAAGCGGCACTGCAAAGCTGGATCGACGACTCGATCTGATCCGGTTGCAGAGACCGAGATATCAGAAGGCGTCCCACTGGGGCGCCTTTTTTATAGGCCGCATTCTGGGCCACAGAACAGGGGAGATCCAATGGCTGAAACACGGGTATTGGTAGAGTTCGGGATGGGGACGTCGCTGCGGCGCCAGGACTATACCGAAGCCGCAAAGCGAGCGATCAAGGATGCGCTTTGGCACAACTCAGTCAATGTTGCCGAACTGTTCGATTTTCCAAAATCCGCCATGCGCATCCGTGCTGAAATCGGCGTGCAAAACCCAGACGCCATCGACCACGACGCGCTCAGCGCGGTCTTTCCCTATGGCACAGCGGAGATTCATGTGACCAAGGGGGGCCTCGATATCGATAAACCCGGTACTGGCCACACGGTGATCGCCAATGCAGCCATCATCGTCTCATTTGATATGGAGCCGACAGATGACTGAGAAACGCATTATTCTGGAAATGGGCACCGGCAATGATCTTTATGGGCAGGATTACACCAAGGCGGCCCGCCGCGCGGTGCAGGATGCGCTGCACCACTCCTCGATCACACTCTTTGCGAAATTGGGTATTGATCACACTGAAATGCGTGTCGAGGTCACAATCGGTGTTCAGGAGCCTGACAAGGTGGATTGCGATCTGGTCGCGGGCGATCTGCCACGTGGACGCGCCACCGTGCGGGCGGTTTTTGGCGGATTGAATGTGGATGATCATGCGGACGGCGGCAAACATGTGGTTGCCACAGCTGCGGTAGAAGCTTGGCTACCGGATCAGGCAGGGCGCTATAGGTTGCGATCCTGATCGCAAAACAGGCTCTGACAAAATAAAAAGCCGCCCTGAAAGGAGCGGCCAAATCATCTTGGTACTGAGGAATCTGCCCTCAGATCTTTGCGATATCCGCGCGGGTCAGGCCGATGTCTTCCAGCTGCGTATCGGTCAGCTCGGACAGGGCGTTACGAGTGTCGCGTGCTTCTTTCCACGCCAGGATCGAAGACTTGGCGTTGAAGACTGCGTCCACCAGGCGGAGTACGGTCACTGCACCGATCGGCGCATGGATGTTTGCTGTGGTAGCCATTTGCGCATTCCTTATGAGAACCAGCCGACACCGTGTCGGTTGTGAGCCTCATGTAGGGTGGGCTGCCGAGTCTCACAATTGCCGGTTCGACAGCCCCGAATTGCAGTTTTTGCATAGCATGTTTTTTAGGCAACCTGCCCGCGTAACGGGCGCAAGGCTCTTCTCAGCCATCCTCGGCGAGCGGTCTTCGCTTACTCGACAGGACCTTGTCAGATGGTTCGGCGCAAGGCGAGGGAGGTGGCTATTCACTTGATCCCCGGCCCCCGCAACGGATAGCACCCGGTTGAGGTATAAATGACCAGTGCCCATATAGGCCTGGAAACGAGGAGAACATGATGGCAGACGATCAATTTCCGGGCTGGCACGGCACCACGATCATTGGCGTAAAAAAAGACGGCGAAGTCGTCATCGCTGGCGACGGGCAGGTGTCCCTTGGCCAAACCGTGATCAAGGGCTCTGCCCGCAAAGTGCGCCGCCTGTCGCCCGGTGGATTTGATGTCGTGGCGGGGTTTGCCGGCTCTACCGCCGATGCCTTCACTCTGCTGGAACGGCTGGAGGCGAAACTGGAGGCCACTCCCGGGCAGCTCGCCCGCGCCAGTGTCGAGCTGGCCAAGGACTGGCGCACTGACAAATACCTGCAAAAACTGGAGGCGATGCTGATCGTGACCGACGGGGCGGATATGTTCGTGATCACCGGCGCCGGCGATGTGCTGGAACCCGAACATGACGTCGCCGCCATCGGATCAGGCGGCAACTTCGCGCTGGCGGCCGCACGCGGCATGATGGACAGTGATCGCAACGCCGAGGCCGTTGCCCGGGATGCCATGGCGATTGCCGCTGATATCTGCGTCTATACCAACGGTCGTTTGACAGTTGAAAGCATCAGCCAGAAGGACTGACATGAGCCATATCGATCAAAACGATATTCGCGCAGCGGTTGGCTCAGGTCTGTTGAGCGAGTCACAGGCTGCCTCTCTCATGGCCTTGGCACATAGCCGACGGGGGGCGCGTGAAAATCTCGCTCCCGGTGATGAACCCTTTGAGCTGTTCAAAGGGTTCAACGAGATTTTCATTGTCATCGGTTTGATCATCCTGGCCACCGGATGGGCCGCTGTAACCGGCATTTCCATGACCGAAGGGTTGGGGGGGCTGGTTCAAAAGGCGACCATGTCCTCCTTGGTTGGGGCCGTGGTTTTATGGGTGCTGAGTGAGTATTTCATCCGCCGCCGCCGCATGGTCGCGCCGGCGATTGCGCTCTCGATCCTTTGGACCCTGAATGCCGGCGTCGGGCTTTCGGCGGAATATTCGCAGGTGTTCATGGTCGCGCAGGGTGACTATTCCAGTCTGCCGCTGGCTGTTGCACTGACCACCCTCTCAATTGCGGTCTACTGGCTGCGGTTTCGCGTCCCCTTTGCGATGGCGCTGATCGCGCTTGGCGTGTTCACGCTGGCCCTGATGCTGGCCGCAAATCAATCGGGCAGCCTAACCGGCATGAGTGATCTGTTTCTGCTGTCAGCCTCTGGCCCCTTTGCCTGGGTAACCCTGCTGGTTGGCGTCGGTGTCTTTGCGGTGGCGATGCTGTTTGACCTGAGCGATCCGCACCGGGTCACCCGGCGCTCTGCTCAGGGGTTCTGGCTGCACGTGGTGGCCGCGCCGGCGTTGGTCAATACCATCGCTCTCAGCCTTCTGGACAACGGCACATCCAGCGCCAATCTGGCGCTGATGGCTGTGCTCCTCACCTTCGCGCTGGTTGCGATCATCATCGACCGGCGGTCATTTCTGATTGCTGCGATCGGTTACAGCGTTACCTTGGCAGCCACGGTCTTCGACGGAGACGGCGCCGCCACTACCATTCTCGTGCTGGGCCTGTTCCTGGTGATCCTAGGTGCCTTCTGGGCACGGATCCGGGCCTTGCTGATTTCCCCTCTCTCACGGGTGTTGCCGCTGGACCGGCTGCCGCCTGCTCACTGAAACGGACCTCTCATGACTGACCTCACCCCTCGCGAAATCGTCTCTGAACTGGATCGCTTCATCATTGGCCAGACCGATGCAAAACGCGCTGTTGCCGTCGCCCTGCGCAATCGCTGGCGCCGCAAGCAGCTGGGCGATGATCTGCGCGACGAAGTCTACCCCAAGAATATTCTCATGATCGGGCCCACCGGTGTCGGCAAGACAGAGATCTCTCGTCGGCTTGCAAAACTGGCCCGCGCGCCCTTTATCAAGGTGGAAGCCACCAAATTCACCGAGGTCGGCTATGTCGGTCGCGATGTGGAGCAGATCATCCGGGATCTGGTGGATATTGCCATTGTTCAAACGCGCGAACACATGCGCGACGATGTGAAGACAAAGGCCCGCCAGGCTGCTGAAGAACGGGTGATTGATGCCATCGCCGGCACCGACGCACGTGATGCCACCCGCGATATGTTCCGCAAGAAGCTGAAAGCCGGCGAGCTGGATGATACCATCATCGAGCTGGATGTCTCAGACAGCTCCAACCCGATGGGGGGCATGTTCGAAATCCCCGGTCAGCCGGGTGGCAACATGGGCATGATGAATCTCGGTGACCTCTTCGGGAAAGCGATGGGCGGACGCACCACGCGCAAGAAGATGACTGTTGCTGACAGCTATGATGTGCTGATCGGCGAAGAGGCGGACAAGCTCCTAGACGACGAAACCGTGACCAAGGCGGCGCTTGAGTCAGTTGAACAGAATGGCATCGTGTTTCTCGATGAAATCGACAAGGTCTGCACCCGTCAAGACGCGCGTGGCGGCGACGTCAGCCGCGAAGGGGTCCAGCGCGATCTGCTGCCCCTGATTGAAGGCACCACCGTGTCGACCAAACACGGTCCGGTCAAAACCGACCATATCCTGTTTATCGCTTCGGGTGCGTTTCATATCGCCAAACCGTCAGATCTGCTGCCCGAACTGCAGGGCCGCCTGCCGATCCGCGTCAATCTGCGCGCGCTCAGCGAGGAGGATTTTGTACGTATCCTCACCGAGACGGACAATGCTCTGACGCTGCAATATACTGCTCTGCTGGGTACTGAGGAGGTGACTGTCAGCTTCACCGATGACGGGATCGCATCGCTGGCAAAGATTGCAGCTGAGGTCAATCAGACCGTTGAGAACATCGGCGCACGGCGTCTTTATACGGTGATTGAACGAGTGTTCGAGGAACTGTCGTTCAGCGCGCCGGATCGTTCAGGTGAAACAGTCACTGTGGATGCCGCATTTGTCCGCAAGAACTTGGGTGAGCTGACCAAATCCGCAGATGTCAGCCGATATGTGCTCTAATCGTCGCTAGGGCATCTGCGCAATCAGTGGACATGGCGGTGGGCGCCCAGTAGCCTGCCGCCATTGTCAATTGGTGGTCCGAAACATGCGTTTTTCACGAGTCCTTTCCCGTCTTTGCATCGTGTTGATTGTTGCAGCTGGCTGCACTGACAGATCCTTTACCCCAACCGTTCCCGGCGCGTTGGAGGTTGGCAAAGCAAAAACCATATTCGGCGCAACCACTCGTGAGCCGCTGCCCAACGGCACCTTTGGCCCAGAACGATCTGATACCCTGCGCCTGCTGGAGCTAACGGTGTCGATCCCGCCCAGTCATTCGCCAGGACAGTTGGATTTTGCCTATGCCGAACCCAACCCCGAAACCCAGTTCACCATGGCGGGCCGGCAAAGGCTCGGTGGGATGGCTGAGCTGAACCGCCGGATCGCTCAGGACCTGTCAGCATATCCTGTCGGGGAACGTGACATCACTGTTTTTGTACATGGGTTCAACTCAACCCAGGCAGAGACTGCTTTCCGGGCCGCTCAGCTGACAAATGACATCGATATCCCCGGCGCCACGATCATTTATTCTTGGCCCAGTCAGGGCAATCCTCTGGGTTATGCCTACGACGGCGACAGCGTGCTATTTGCACGCGATGGCCTGGAGCAATTGCTGCGCAATCTGAAACCCGGTGTGTCCAACCGCGTGGTGCTGGTGGCACATTCCATGGGATCGCAGCTGGTGATGGAAACCATGCGCCAGATGGAGATCAAGACACCCGGCTGGAGCAGCAAAAACCTTGGAGCGGTGATCCTGATGTCGCCAGATCTGGATGTCGAAGTGTTCCGCAGCCAAATGCGCAGGATCGATCCGGTACCGCAGCCATTTGTCGTGATGGTCTCGCGTAAGGACAATGTGCTGAACCTGTCGCAACGCCTTCGTGGAACCCACAACCGAGGCCGGCTCGGCAATCTGAAATCATTGGATGACGTGTCTGAGCTGCCCATTGAGGTGGTCGATACAACCGCCTATGCCGATACTGCGGAATCCGGGCATTTTGTGGCCGCAACCTCGCCGGCGGTACTGTCTATCCTCAATTCAGCCCGCCAGACTGCGGCGGCCTTCGACCGAGAGGCGCTCTCGATCCAGCGCCTGTTCCCCGGTCGACTGGTCGTCGACAAAGAGGAGAACGCCGTCGAGATCACGCTGTCGGAAAACTATCAAGCAAATGTCTATCGCGGCGAAGATCGCTGACCCAAGCGCCTTGAACCGATCTTAGCGGTGGCGGCGCAGATAGACGTAATACGCCCCGCCACCGCCATGGCTGACATGAGCCGGCGTCACCTGAAGCACCACCTGCGACAGTGGCGGCAGGGACAGCCACTGCGGTACCTGATGCCGCAACACGCCACGGGGAATCGGCATTGGGCCGGGTTCGTCGCGATCCTTCCCCTTGCCGGTGATCACCAGCACCAGCCGCTTGCCGGCAGAATGCGCTGACAGGACAAAGCCAACCAGCGCCGGATGGGCGGAATCAACCCGCATTCCATGCAGATCCAACTTACCCTCGGGCTTCAGTTTGCCGCGTTTCATCTTGCGGTAGGCCTTGCCGTCCATCTGCATTGGCGCAGCGATCAGACCGCTGGTGACACTGGGCTTCAGATCATGCCTGGCCGGCTTTGATCCAGCCTTGGACCCCAACTCGAACAGCTCTGGCGTGAACCGCTCTTGCGGCGGAAGGGGCGATTTTGTCGGCTTTGGTTTTGGCAAATGGCCAGTGGCAGGAGCAGTTCGTGTTTTCGGATGTAGCCGTTCCGCCTGTTTGGCGACGCGGTGCCAGAGATCGATTTCCTCAGATGTCAGTTTGCGGCGGGTCATCAGTAATCCCCCGGCAACAACGCATAGGCACGCTGAATCGGCAGAAGCACCACCATACGGCCGGGATCCCGCAGCTTGCCGGCCTCAATCCCTGCTTCATCGCCGCTGCCAAAGAACACATCAGCCCGCTGCGCGCCCTTGATCGCTGATCCGGTATCCTGCGCAATCATCAGGCGGCGCATCGGCTTCGCGCCGTCTTTTTCCAACCAGACCGGTGCCCCCAGCGGCGTGAAACGTGGATCGACTGCCAAACTGCGTAGGGTCGTCACTGAGCGGTTCATTGCCCCCAGCGGCCCCGCGGAGGCGGGAATGCGGCTCACCTCGCGGAAAAACACATACGAGGGGTTGTGCATTAGGAGGTCCTCGCCAGCGAGCGGATTGCGCCGCACCCAGCGTTTGATCACTGCGGCGCTGACCTGATGGATATTGTAGATACCGCGACGGACCAATTCGGTGCCGATAGACCGGTATTCATGGCCGTTTGCACCACCGTAGCCGACACGAATCGAAGACCCATCGGGCAGGCGAATTCGACCAGACCCCTGAATTTGCAGAAAAAACAGCTCCACCGGATCGTCGACCCAGGCGATTTCCAATCCGCGCCCCTCCATCACGCCGCTTGTCAGAAGTTCACGCCGCGTCAGCCACTGGCTGATCTTACGTGCCTCCGGCGGCTGGCGATAAACTGGATACCGATAGCGCGAGCTGGGCCGGCGCGCACCCGAAAGTTCGGGTTCAAAATAGCCGGTGAACAGCGCCGGCGCGCCGTCTTCAATCAAGACTGGGCGAAAGAACAGCTGAAAAAAGCCACGTGCAGCTTCGGGGTTTTGCTCGTTGGCCAAGGCGCAGAGCGCGCGCCAGTCGGGATCATTCAGATCCCGGCAGGTCTGTAGAAATGCACCCAACGCCGCTTTGTGATCATCCTCGGCCCATCCCTCCAGCTGAGAGAACGACAGCATGGTGTAGCTGGTTTCCGCCTGTCCGCCCTGCGGAAACAAATATGCGCCAGCTCCAAGAGCCAGCGCACAGAGTGCCCGCCGGAGCCCACGCATCATGCGTCCGTAGCGACCAGATGCCAGTTCGGGTCCGCGCTGCCCATGGTGCGGCCAAAGACCCAAGTATCTTTCTGGCGTTTCACGGCCTTGGGATCACCCTCAACAATATCCCCGCCACGATCACGTACAACCGAAGTCAACTCAGCGACAAACCGCATCGTGATCTGTGCATCGCCAGTCGCCGGATCAAAGCTGGTGTCGGTCAATGTGGTCTCGCGGACACCGATAAATTCCGCCTCAATCGTCAGCCCCTGATCCTCGCGATGAGCCACTGCAGTGACAAAGCTGTCAAAGACGTCGGGCGCGAGGAAAGCTTCAATATCATCCAGCTCGCCGCGTTCAAAGGCCATGAGGATCATCTCATATGCGCCACGGGCGCCCTGCACGAAATCGCGCACCTCAAAGGATGGTTCGGCCTTTTTCATCGCAGCAAGATCGCTGGCCTGGGGGCTGTCCTCGGGGACGTAGTCAACGATGTCGTGATCCGGCCCGCCTTCGATCACCTCAAGTTCGGGGCGTCGATTCTGGCGATCAGCCTGTGGCACGGCAGGTTTTTCAAACCCTTCACGGGTGCCCAATACGCTCTTCAGGCGCAGGATCAAAAACACGGCAATACCGGCCAAAACCAACAGCTGAATCACGGGCGACTCCATAACAACCTCTACGGTAGATGTTCATGCTTCGTTTGAAACTAAAGCGTTCCAACCTTATGTAGGTGACGGGCCGGCGCAAGTCCACCGTCCCGCGCAAGTTCTGAGGAAACCTAGCATGTATCTCTTTCTCGCCTTTCTGATGGTTCCGATCATTGAAATCGCACTTTTTATTCAAGTCGGTGGCGCGATCGGCCTCTGGCCAACGCTGGCCATCGTGGTGCTGACGGCCGTGCTGGGAACCTGGCTGGTTCGGACGCAGGGGCGGTTGGCCCTCGGCCAGCTTCGTGCCTCTTTCGAACAGCTGAACGACCCCACCGAGCCGCTGGCGCATGGTGCCATGATCCTGGTGGCCGGTGCCCTGCTGCTTACGCCCGGTTTTTTCACAGACGCGGTTGGCTTCACCCTTCTGGTCCCGCAGATACGTATTGCCGTTTATCGCTACCTCCGCTCAAAAGTGACAGTGGCCCGGTTCCAGATGGGCCCTGGCAGCATGCACGGCCGCAGCTACCCTGGCGACAAATCCCCTAAACCGCAGGGCGATATCATTGATGCTGACTATGAAGACGTCAGCAAGGACCGACCGCGAAAAGGCCCCTCCGGCTGGGTTGACGGGCAGGGCTAGCCGGGAGGCGTGACACCCCCGTTGAGGTACCGCCGCCAAGCTGATAAGCACGGGAAAAACATAGTTTAGGAGTAGCTTCATGGCCGAAAACGGCGCAACAGAAGGCGTGCAGCAGCCGCAAGTCCAGATGAATATCCTGGGCCAGTTCATCCGTGATATGTCGTTCGAAAACGTCATGGCACAAAAAGGCGTTGGCGCCGACGTTCAGCCCGATGTCAGCGTGCAGGTTGCCCTTGATGCAAAGAAGCGTCAGGCGGAAAACCAGTATGAGGTGATGACCAAACTGAACATCGAATCCAAGGACAAAGAAGGCAACGTCGTCCTCTTCGTTCTGGAACTGGAATATGTCGGGATTTTCAACATCTCCGGCATTCCCGAAGATCAGCTGCATCCGTTCCTGCTGATCGAATGCCCGCGTATGCTCTTCCCGTTCCTGCGTCGCATCGTGTCCGACATCACCCGCGACGGTGGTTTCCCGCCGCTGAACCTCGATAATATCGATTTCGTTGCGATCTACCGCAACGAACTGGCGCGCCGTCAGCAGGCCGAGGCCGCAGAACAGCCTCAGCAGTAACGTCTCGCCAAATTCGAATATGAAAAACGCCGCTGTTTTCAGCGGCGTTTTTGCATTCAGGACCTAGGGTCAGGGATCAGCTACCGGCGCCGTTCCACAGGGCGTCATCCCCCATTTTTGCAACAAAATTGGCATGTGCCTCCTGTTCCTGCTCTGTCAACCGCGACGGCAGCGGGGAGGGCCGGGCGGTCGGGCGCCAGTCATCAGTCACCGTCGCCCCGCTGCTGGCCTTGTCATTGGAGGTTGAAAGGCCAAAATCAGGCTGCCGCCCCCCGATCAGTTCCAGATAAACATCAGCCAGGATTTCGGAATCGAGCAAAGCGCCATGCAGTGTTCGGTTGCTGTTGTCGATATTGAAGCGGCGGCAGAGCGCATCCAGCGTCGCCGGCGAGCCAGGAAAGCGTTTGCGGGCAATCGCCAGCGTATCAACCGCCTGTTCCATCGGCAGCTTTGGCAATCCCATCCAATCTAGCTCCGCATTGAGGAACTTCATATCGAAGGCGGCATTGTGGATCACCATTTTGGAATCCCGGACGAAATCCAGAAATTTCTGCCCCACTTTCGCGAACACGGGCTTGTCGCGCAATGTGACCGCACCCGGACCGGGTTGCTGTGGCGGCTCCAGAAGATCCGGCCCGATACCGTGAACCTTAAACGCGTCCTGCGGCATGGAGCGCTGAGGATTAATATAGACGTGAAATGTCTCACCCGTTGGCATGTGATTGAGCAATTCGACTGCACCGATTTCAACAATCCGGTCACCGGAGAACGGATCAAAGCCGGTGGTTTCTGTATCAAGAACGATTTCACGCATCTGCGATCTGCCTTCTAATTTGTGCGAGGATGGACCGCACCTGCGCCTGGGCGTGGTCTGGGGTGTCGGTCTCGATCAGATAATCGGCCCGCGCTTTCTTGTCCTCTATCGGCATCTGTTTTTGCAGGATTTGTTCAAACTGCTCAACCGTCATCGTCTGGCGCGCCAGGACCCGCTGGCGCTGGGTCTCGGCATCGATCCAGACACAGGCGACGGCATCCATTCCTGCGTCACCGCCGGTTTCAAACAGCAGCGGAATATCAAACACCAGAACATCATGCGACGACGACGTTTTGAAAGCCTCGCGGTCAGCCGCGACAAGAGGGTGTACGATCGTCTCAATCCGGGGCAGGGCACTGCCATCGCCGGCGATGATGTCACGCAAGCGACCCCGGTCAACCCGTCCTTCGATAACGGCCGCTGGCCATACATCCCCAATGGGGGCAACCGCTGCCCCGCCCACATCATAAAGACGGTGAACCGCAGCATCCGCGTCCCAGACTGCGCAGCCTTCGTCGGCAAAGATTTGCGCAGTTGCGCTTTTGCCCATACCGATGGACCCGGTTAGCCCTAACGCATAGCTCATGCCAATGCGGCCTCTCGCGTGGCGGCGTCTACCTCGGGTCGTTTGCCAAACCAGCGTTCAAATCCTGGTACCGCCTGATGCAACAGCATTCCAAGACCATCAACGGTGGTACAGCCAATATCTTCGGCCCATTGTAACATGTCCGTTTTCAGCGGTGTGTAGACCAGATCCGTGACAACAGTGCTGGAGCGCAGCCCATCCAAGGGCACACGCAGGCGTGGCTTTCCGACCATCCCAAGAGAGGTCGTATTCACCAAGAGTGCAGCCTGTTCGATCACATTGCCAACCTGTACCCAGTCAACCACCTGAATGCGAGAGCCAAACTCACTGCGGAACTGGTCCGCCCGCTCTCGTGTTCGGTTGCTCAACAGAATCTCTGGTACGCCTGCCTCAAGCAGCGAAGCGATCACCGCGCGACTGGCGCCGCCGGCCCCAAATACAACGGCTGGACCGGTGACAGGATCCCAGTCCGGCGCAGCCTGGTGCAGATTGGTAATAAACCCGTAGCCATCTGTGTTGTCAGCAAGAATTGAGCCATCAGGACGGAAGATCAGCGTGTTGGCCGCACCAATCAATGTCGCACGATCTGTCACCTGATCGGCGATCTCCATGATCTGTTCCTTGTGCGGGATGGTGATGTTGGCCCCGACAAACCCCATCTTGGGCAAATTGCGGACAACCTCCTCCAACTGATCAGGTTCGACATGCAGAGGCACATAGTGGCCAGCAATGCCATAAGTCCGGAGCCAATGGCCGTGCACCAATGGCGATCGGGAATGGGCCACCGGGCTGCCGATCACACCAGCCAGCGGAATCCGAGTATCATTCATTGCTCAATCACTCCCTGAAGGGCCAGATAGTTCAGCAGTTCCAACAACGGTAATCCAAGCACGTTGAAATAGTCTCCCTCGATGGCGCTGAACAATCGAACCCCTTCTTCCTCCAACTTATATCCGCCAACGGCATGCTGAATGCTGTCCCAGTTTCGCGCAACATAACTGCGCAGATATGCATCCGAACTGGACCGCATCCTAAGCCGCACTTGGCCGATATGCCGCCATAGCGGCTCATTGTCGCGATAGATGACCGCAGCGGACAATAACATATGTCGCTTACCCCGCATCATCTTCAGCTGAGCAAAGGCGTCATCCGAATCTTTTGGTTTTGATAACAATTTTCCATCAAACTCGAGGACCTGATCACAGCCCAACACCAGGGCACCGGGGAACTTGGCGCTGACCTTGCGCGCCTTCGCCTCTGCCAGCGTATCGGAGATATCACGCGGCGTGGCTTCCTCAGCCAGAAGCGCCGCTTTGATCGCCGCTTCGTCGATACGGGCCGCGGCGACCTCAAACGGAACGCCAGCCTGCCGCAGCAGCTGGGCGCGTATCTGCGATCCGGACGCCAGAACGATGTGGGTAGACATGTGGAAAACCCCGTGGGCAAGAGTGTGGTGAGCTTAGGATGGTTTGTATGAAATTTCGGCCATTTCGCAAGCCGTGGAGAACCTCAAAATCCCCATTTGCTTGCCGGCAGATTCGCCCTGAGAGGATAGGGATAACTTTGAAATCGTGGATATCTCAGTTACTCCGATTTCACCCCAAGTTTATCCCCACGACGAAACCCCAAAATGAACGTGATATTTCTCATATTTTTATAGCCTGCCGGCAAGAGGCATCATGTCGCTGGGGGTAAAGCTGGTAAGTTATCCCAAGCGGGGATAAGCCGGTGGACGAGTCAGTTATCCACCGTTTTTAGGGTGCACTACTAAAACATCATCCTTTTAAAATACTTATATTTTAAGGGGAGAGAGGGAACCGAGAGGCCAACCATGGACCTGAGCGATCTGCTCTTTGAAATTTACCCCTACGCCAAATCTCTGCACATCATGGCAGTGATTAGCTGGATGGCAGGTCTGTTCTACCTCCCGAGGCTTTTCGTCTATCACGTGGAGCAGGCAGAGAAGGTGCCAGACAGTCTTCCCATCTTTGTCATGATGGAGGAGAAGTTGCTCCGCATCATCATGAAGCCCGCTATGTACGTTAGCTGGGCTGCAGGGCTGTTAATGGTACTCACGCCGGGGTTGGTCGACTGGACTAGTCTTTGGCCCTGGACGAAGGGCCTGAGCGTCCTGGGGATGACCTGGTTTCACCACTGGCTATTGATCCGTCACCGTGACTTCGCAAATGGGAAGAACACCCGCAGTGGTCGCAGCTATAGAATGATGAACGAAGTCCCGACACTGCTGATGGTGGTCATCGTGGTATCCGTCATCTTCAAGTTCTGAGCGGGGATTTGACTCAGCAGGGTGGAGCCCTTATGTATGCGGCTAACGGGCCCGTCCGGGCACTCGTGTCTTCCTTATACCTATGACACCGCTCCCCAGATCTCAGGGGAGAATAAAGGCCGTATATATATGACCGTTCAATCCCTGAACCTTTCCGATCTTAAGGCCAAAAGCCCTAAGGACCTTCTGTCCATGGCCGAAGAGCTGGAGATCGAAAACGCCTCGACCATGCGCAAGGGCGAGATGATGTTCCAGATTCTGCGCGAACGTGCGGATGAGGGCTGGGAAATTGCCGGCGATGGTGTGCTTGAGGTTCTTCAAGATGGATTCGGTTTCCTGCGCTCGCCTGAAGCCAACTATCTGCCAGGTCCCGACGATATCTATGTTTCGCCCGATATGATCCGGCAATATGCGCTGCGGACCGGCGACACGGTCGAAGGGCAGATTAAATCGCCGCTGGAAAACGAACGGTATTTTGCGCTGACAAATGTCACCAAAATCAACTTTGAAGAGCCGGAGAAGGCCCGTCACAAGATCGCTTTTGACAACCTGACACCGCTCTATCCGGATGAGCGCCTGAAGATGGAGATCGAAGATCCAACCATCAAGGATCGCTCTGCTCGCGTGATCGATTTGGTCTCCCCGATTGGTAAAGGTCAGCGTTCCCTGATCGTGGCACCGCCACGGACCGGTAAGACAGTGATCCTTCAGAATATCGCGCATTCCATCGCGAAGAATCATCCGGAATGCTATCTGATCGTCCTGCTGATTGATGAACGTCCGGAAGAAGTCACTGACATGCAGCGGTCGGTCAATGGTGAGGTTGTCTCTTCGACATTCGACGAACCGGCGACCCGGCACGTTGCGGTGTCCGAGATGGTGATCGAAAAAGCCAAGCGCTTGGTGGAACACAAACGAGATGTTGTGATTCTTCTGGACTCAATCACAAGACTTGGTAGGGCATTCAACACTGTGGTGCCGTCCTCCGGTAAAGTTTTGACTGGTGGTGTCGATGCAAATGCACTTCAACGCCCCAAACGGTTCTTTGGTGCAGCCCGGAATATCGAAGAAGGCGGTTCTCTGACCATCATCGCGACGGCTCTGATCGATACGGGTAGTCGGATGGATGAAGTGATCTTTGAAGAATTCAAAGGGACCGGTAACTCTGAAATCGTCCTGGACCGGAAGATCGCAGACAAACGCGTCTTCCCGGCTATCGATATCCTCAAATCGGGTACACGGAAAGAGGATCTGCTCGTCGACAAAGGCGATCTTGCCAAGACATTTGTGCTTCGCCGGATTCTGAATCCGATGGGTACTACAGACGCGATCGAGTTTCTTTTGTCTAAGTTAAAGCAAACAAAGACAAATTCTGAATTCTTCGACTCAATGAACACCTAATAGACCGGCCGGCACGAAAGGAAGGTCACCTGATGGACACGATCTTTGCGCTGGCCTCCGCCCAAGGGAAGGCCGGCGTTTCGGTTATTCGCCTCTCGGGCCCAAAGGCTATCAGCACCGCTTCTGTTATCAGTGGCGGTGCTTTGCCTTGTCCTGGTCGGGCGTTGCGCGTTCTGTCTGATCGCAGCGAAGCACCTATCGACGAAGCCTTGGTGCTTACATTCGTCGGCCCGAATAGCTTCACTGGTGAAGATACCGTTGAATTTCAGGTGCATGGCAGCACTTCAGTTGTCAGCGCTATGCTTGATCTTCTGGGTCAGTTTGAGGACGTGCGGCTGGCGGACCCAGGTGAGTTCACGCGCCGTGCTCTTGAAAATGGTAAGCTGGACCTCTCCCAGGTTGAGGCATTGGCGGATTTGATCGATGCAGAGACCGAGGCGCAGCGGGTTCAGGCACAGGCTGTGCTCGCCGGCGGGCTTTCTGACTTGGCCGAGCGCTGGCGAAAAGACCTTATTCGCGCTGCATCCCTGATCGAGGTGACGATTGACTTCGCTGACGAAGATGTCCCCGTAGATGTAACTGAGGAAGTCAAAGAGCTTTTGGCCGGTGTAACAGCGGATCTGGAACCTCAAATTTCCGGCGTGCAAATGGCCGAACGGATTCGCAGCGGTTTTGAGGTTGCAATCATCGGCGCGCCAAACGTTGGAAAGTCAACACTACTCAACGCTCTGGCCGGCCGCGAGGCTGCTATCACGTCGGAATATGCCGGTACGACCCGGGACGTGATCGAGGTAAGGATGGATTTGGCTGGACTGCCAGTCACTCTTCTTGATACCGCTGGCCTACGCGAGACTGACGATCATGTCGAAGGGATCGGCATCAAAATAGCGAAGAAACGTGCAGAGGCAGCAGACCTTCGCGTGTTTTTGACCAATGATCGAGATGCAATTGATATCGATATCCTTGAGGACGATATTGTTGTTACCCCAAAGGCGGATCTGATCGACAATGATGCTTCTGAAAAAGCGGTTTCCGGAAGAACAGGGCAGGGTATAGACCTGTTGATTACGGATATTGTCAATGTACTGCAAAGCAGAGCTGGTAAAGTAGGTATCGCAACTCGAGCACGACATCGAGAGACAATGAAGACGGCGTATAGCCGGCTTCAATCTGCATTAGATGTGCTAGCGCATGGTCCAGAGTTCTATGATGTCGCCGCTGAGGATATGCGCTCGGCTATTCGATCTCTAGAGATGCTGGTTGGCCGCGTAGGGGTGGAAAATCTGCTGGATGAAATTTTCTCCAGTTTTTGCTTAGGAAAGTAGGGAGTGTTTCACGTGAAACATCCAGATTACGATGTGATCGTTGTAGGTGGCGGCCACGCAGGGACGGAGGCAGCGCATGCTGCTGCCCGGATGGGCGTCAAGACGGCTCTCATCACTCTCACTAAGGACGGCATTGGTGTGATGTCTTGCAATCCGGCAATCGGTGGATTGGGTAAAGGTCACTTGGTTCGTGAGATTGATGCGCTGGACGGCGTTATGGGGCGTGTGGCTGATAAAGCTGGCATTCAATTCCGACTCCTCAATAGACGCAAAGGGCCGGCTGTGCAGGGCCCAAGGGCCCAGTCAGATCGGAAGATATATCGTCGTGAGATGCTATCTGAGACCGAAGCACAGCCTAATCTCGATATTGTCACCGGTGAAGTTATTGATTTCCTAATGACAGGAGATGTGATCCATGGCGTTCGTCTGGCTGATGACAGTGAAATTGCCAGCCGCGCTGTGATCCTGACATCTGGGACATTTCTGAGAGGTGTCATCCATATCGGTGACATATCTAAGCCTGGTGGGCGTATGGGAGATAAACCATCAGTCCGTCTCGCAGAACGGCTCGACAGTTTTGATCTACAACTTGGGCGACTGAAAACGGGCACGCCACCACGGCTGGATGGTCGTACCATTGCCTGGGAAAAGCTGGAGGGGCAGCCCGGAGATGATGACCCTACATTTTTCAGTTTCCTGACGGCATCTGTGTCGGCTCCTCAAGTTGTATGCGGCATTACACATACCAATACGCATACACATGATATTATCCGCGAGAACCTAGAAAGATCCGCTATGTACGGCGGGCATATCGACGGTGTCGGTCCGCGTTATTGTCCTTCGATTGAAGATAAGGTTGTTCGGTTCTCTGATAAGACAAGTCATCAGATTTTCCTAGAACCGGAGGGCGCGGAGGATCATACGGTTTATCCAAATGGGATTTCTACGAGTCTGCCACTGGATGTTCAAGAGCGCTATGTGCGTTCCATCGTTGGTTTGAAAGATGCTACTATCTTACAGCCAGGGTATGCCATTGAATATGACTATGTGGATCCACGCGCGCTCGGATTAGATTTGGCACTAAAATCTTATCGAGGCCTATATCTTGCGGGACAGATTAATGGCACCACAGGATATGAAGAGGCCGCGGCACAGGGGCTTGTCGCTGGATTGAATGCTGCGCGTTATTCAAAGGATATGGATCCAATCACATTTAGTCGTTCCGACAGCTACATTGGCGTGATGGTGGATGATCTTACAACAAATGGCGTGACCGAGCCGTATAGAATGTTCACCTCCCGAGCAGAATTCAGGCTATCGCTGCGTGCCGACAATGCTGATCAGCGGTTAACGAGCATTGGTATCGATCTAGGATGTGTTGGTGAGCTGCGCCGCGGGTATTTCTCTAAAAAAATGGAGAAGCTGGAAGATGCCAGATCCGTGATGAATGATCGCAAGTTCACCCCAAAGGAAATCAATGAAGTTGGTATTTCAGTTAACCAGGATGGAAACAGGCGGACCGCAACTGATGTACTGGCGTTTCCTGACGTGGTGTTCGAGGATATCTTGCGCCTACTTCCCGATCTTGAGACTTGCGAAGACCCTATTCGTCGTCAAATCGAGCGAGATGCCCTGTACGCGAACTACATCATCCGCCAGAAACGTGAGATCGAGGCTCTGAAGCGGGATGAAGGTTATCGTATTCCTGAAGATTTTTCTTACAGTTTTGAGGGTCTGTCGAATGAATTGCGTGGAAAACTTGAGAAATCTCGGCCAGAAACACTCGCTCAAGCCGGTAGAGTTGATGGTATGACGCCGGCGGCGCTTGCGCTGATATTGGCAAGATTACGCCGTGGCACTGCTACCAGCGATGGGAAGACAGCGCGAAATGGCTGAAATAAAAATTGGAGAGACGTATGTTTCACGTGAAACATACGAGCGTCTTAAACACTACGAAACTCTCGTCAAAAAGTGGTCGCCTAAAATCAACCTCATTGCAAAGTCTACATTGTCCGACATTTGGGACCGCCATATTGTTGATTCTATACAGATCTGCGAAGAGGTGGTTTTTCCGCAGACATGGCTCGACATTGGGAGTGGCGGTGGCTTTCCAGGTGTTGTTGTTGCAATTCTCGCAGCCGAGCGTGCGCCGGATTGCGCAATTACTCTGATCGAAAGTGATCAGCGTAAGTGTGCATTTCTTCGTACAGCAATTCGAGAATGCGGGGCGAAGGCAACAGTGATGTCGAAGCGTATCGAACAGGTTCCACCGATGGCTGCTGATATGATCTCAGCACGTGCGTTGGCTGATCTCACAACGTTACTGGGCTTCGCTGAGAGGCATCTTAAACCGGAGGGCACTGCTCTGTTTTCCAAAGGAATACAGTGGAAAAAAGAAGTGGATAACGCGCGGAGCCAATGGCAATTCGACCTGAAATCCACTAGTAGTTGGACTGAACCCGAGGCGGTTATATTAGAAATCAGGGGAGTGACGCGTGTCTGATTTGTCCCGGCCGGCTGGGCCTCGAATTATTGCAGTGGCCAATCAAAAGGGTGGGGTTGGTAAAACAACAACCGCAATCAACTTAGCGGCAGCTTTGGTTGAAACTGGGTATCGGGTCCTTGTTGTCGACCTGGATCCGCAAGGCAATGCCTCAACGGGTCTTGGAATCGAAGCGACAGATCGCACCCGCACAACCTATGATCTTCTTGTAGATGATGTTGCTTTGAATGACGTCATTCGCGAGACGGAGATCGAAGATCTTTGCATTATTCCGGCGACGGTTGATCTGAGTTCTGCGGATATTGAACTGTTTACAAATGAAAAGCGTAGCTTCCTACTGCACGATGCGTTACGTCAGTCTGCGATGGATGATTACGACTGGGATTATGTTCTGATCGATTGCCCACCATCGCTGAACCTATTGACTGTCAACGCGATGGTTGCTTCCCATTCTGTGTTGGTCCCATTACAGAGCGAATTTTTTGCACTTGAGGGGGTCTCACAACTGATGCTCACGATCCGTGAGGTGCGTCAGACAGCAAACCCGAATCTTCGGATTGAGGGGATTGTTCTGACGATGTACGACCGGCGGAATAACCTGTCTCAGCAGGTGGAGCAGGATGCTCGCGGGCATCTGGGGGAATTGGTCTTTGAAACGAAGATTCCTCGAAATGTACGTGTTAGCGAGGCGCCGTCTTATGCGTTGCCGGTGTTGAACTACGACACGAACTCGCTTGGGGCGAATGCGTATCGCGCCCTTGCAGAAGAACTGATTGCGAGACATCAGAAACTCGCAGCCTAACCACAGCTGGAGGCGCAGTAATGTCAGAAAAGAAAAATAAACCCAGAGGATTGGGACGAGGCTTGTCAGCTCTAATGGCGGATGTGAACCCGGAACCTGTTAGCACAGAAAAACAGGCAGTCAGAAGCACCGAAGTCATGGTGCCTATCGAGAAAATTAATGCGAACCCAGATCAGCCGCGTCGGCAGTTTCTGCAAGAAGATCTGGATGATCTAACTGCATCGATCCGGGAAAAGGGGGTTCTTCAGCCCCTTATCGTGCGGCCGCGTCCAGGCGGTCTGTATGAGATCGTCGCCGGCGAACGCCGTTGGCGTGCTGCGCAAGGGGCGCAATTACACGAAGTGCCGGTCATTATTCGGGACTATTCCGATGTTGAGATGATGGAAGTCGCCATTATCGAGAACATTCAACGCTCTGATCTCAACGCGATGGAAGAGGCGCAGAGCTATAAACAACTGATGGACAAATTTGGCCATACACAAGAGAAAATGGCAGAGGCGCTCGGTAAGAGCCGGAGCCATATCGCCAATCTGGTCCGACTGCTGCATCTTCCAGATGATGTACAGTCTTTGGTTCAAGAGCGTCGCCTCTCAGCTGGTCATGCCCGTGCTCTTATCACGTCAGATAATGCGTCAGATTTGGCGAAGAAAATTGTTAAAGGTGGTCTGTCAGTACGTGCCACTGAGGCGTTGGTGAAAAAGGATGCTGCCGGCCTGCAAGTCGTAACAGCGCGTTCGGCAAAGAAAACAGCCGAGAAAGATGCGGATACGCGCGCCTTGGAAGCAGATCTCTCAGCCGCGCTGCGTATGAAAGTGTCGATTGATCATCGTGCTGGTGGTGAAAGTGGCGTTCTTTCGATCAGCTATGCATCTTTGGATGAGTTGGATGATCTTTGCGGGCGTCTTAGCCGTTAGGGCGTGACCAGATGAATATCATCACTGCGCTAAGTGTGATGGCCTGAATGATCAGGACGTGACTTGGTGCTGAGAAAATAACCGACAAACCGAACACGGCGGCAATTGAGAAGGTTGCCGCCTTTTTTGCGGCAGGTCGGATGGCGCCTCGCTCATGCCAATCCTGGATCATCGGGCCAAACAGTCGATGGTTTATGATCCAGTCGTGCAGCCGTTCCGAAGAATTGGCAAAGAAAAAACTTGCGAGCAGCAAGAATGGAACCGTCGGTAAGAGAGGAAGGGCGACCCCGACGAGCGCTAACCCAACACATAGAAGCCCAAGCGCGGCGTAGAGAAGTCGCATAAGTTACTCCACCAGTAGATCGCGAAGTACGGCATTTAGCACCGCACGACCGGCGTCAGTTGCCTGAATCCGATTTCCAGAAAGCTTTACCATGCCGATTTCGCAAAGATTGGATATGCGGTCGGAAGAGAGGCGACGACCTGAAATGGCGCGGTAGCGATCTAAATCGAGCCCCTCAACCAATCTCATCCCCATCATGAGGTATTCAGCACTAGCATCTTCGGAGGTAAGTGGTATTCGCGAAGACTCACCGGTGTGGCTTTCTGCAGCTGCCAGCCAGGCGCCAGGTTGCAGATAGGTTTCCGTGGCGTACCGGGTACCGTCCAGAGTCAGGCGCCCATGCGCTCCTGGTCCGATACCAATGTAATCGCCATAGCGCCAATAGATCAGATTGTGCCGCGACTCCGCGCCGGGGCGAGCGTGGTTGGAGACCTCATAGGCGGGCAGGCCATGCTTGTCGCAGATGTCCTGTGTGGCGAGGTACATATCAGCGGCGTTGTCGTCGGTTGGAAGATCGCGCAACTTGCCCCGTGCGTATCGATCGCCGAACGCTGTGCCTTCCTCAATGGTCAATTGATAGAGGGACAGGTGGTCAATCGCCATGGACAAGGCTTGGTTAAGTTCCTGCTGCCAGCAGGCCAGGGTTTGCCCCTGACGCGCGTAGATCAGGTCGAAACTGACTCTATCAAAGCAGTTCCGAGCCACATCAAAGGCCTTTTGTGCCTCAGAAACGCTGTGCATCCGCCCCAGACGGCGCAGGTCATTGTCGTTAAGCGCCTGAATACCCATAGAAATTCGGTTGACGCCAGCATCCCGGTATCCCGTAAAGCGACCTGCCTCGACTGAGGTCGGGTTTGCTTCAAGAGAGATCTCTATGTCATTGGAAAAAGGCCATATTTCCCGAGCGGTTTCAACAATTGTGGCCACAGTATCGGGATGCATCAGGGAGGGTGTCCCACCCCCGAAAAAAATCGTATTCAGAACGCGACCAGATAGAGACGGGGCCGCGCGCAGCATTTCTGCCCGATAGGCTGCAGCCCACCTGCTTTGGTCGATCTGAGCGGTGACATGACTGTTGAAATCGCAATAGGGGCATTTGGCCTGACAGAAGGGCCAATGCACATAGAGACCAAACCCCCCGTTGCGCCAATCATCCACCGAAACACGCCTCGACGAATTTTGCGACGGCCTGACCGCGATGGCTGATCTTGTTTTTGGCCCAACGATCCATTTCAGCACAGGTTTGATCATGTCCGTCTGGCTGGAACATTGGATCATAGCCAAACCCATCCTTGCCACGAATAGGCCAAACCAGCTGGCCGGGCATCACGCCTTCGAATACCTCATCGTGACCATCGGGCCAGGCGAGAACAAGCGTGCAGCGAAATTGGGCAAGGCGGGGGTGGGCTGCGCCCTTGGCTTCCAGTTCATTATGGGCGCGGGTCATGGCCATCATGAAATCGCGGCCATCACCGGTTTCTGCCCAGTCAGCGGTGTAAACGCCGGGGGCGCCATCTAGCGCATCAATGGTGATCCCGGAATCATCGGAGAGGGCCGGTAAACCAGTCGCCGTAGCGGCGGCATGGGCTTTGATCCGGGCATTCCCGACGAATGTATCTTCGGTTTCGGCAGGTTCAGGAAGCTCCATCTCGCCGGCGCCGATGACACTCACGCCAAAGGGGTGGAGAAGATGTTTCATCTCCTCCAGCTTGCCCTTGTTATGGGTGGCGACCAGCAGCCGGTCCCCGACAAATTTGCGGGTCATGCGCAGGCTGCCTTCTGCAGTTCTGCCAGTTCGGCGGTGCCCTTGGTTGCGAGATCCATCAGCGTGTTCATTTGATCGCGGCTGAACATGGAACCCTCAGCAGACATCTGCACTTCGATGAGTTGGCCGGAACCTGTCATGATGAAGTTGCCATCGACGCCGGCTTCGGAATCCTCCGGGTAGTCCAGATCCAGTACAGGCTGACCTGCGTAGATACCGCAGGAAACTGCAGCCACAGGATCAACGAGTGGATCAATCTTGACCTCGCCGGTTTTCATCAACTTGTTCACTGCAAGGCGCAGGGCGACCCAGCCGCCGGTGATGGAGGCACAGCGGGTGCCGCCGTCGGCCTGCAGCACATCACAGTCGATGCTGATCTGGCGCTCGCCGAGTGCGACGCGGTCGACGCCGGCGCGCAGTGCGCGCCCGATAAGTCGCTGAATTTCTACCGTGCGACCGCCCTGTTTGCCCATCGCGGCTTCGCGGCGCATACGGGTATTGGTCGCGCGGGGCAGCATACCGTATTCAGCGGTCACCCAACCGAGACCTGAGCCTTTGATGAACGGCGGCACACGATCCTCAATAGTGGCGGTGCAGAGCACATGGGTATCGCCCATCTTGATCAGGCAAGATCCCTCAGCGTGTTTGGTGAAACCGGTTTCGATGGAAACGGCGCGCATTTGGTTTAGGTCTCGTCCGGAGGGTCGCATGGGTCATCCTTTGTTTGATTACCCATCGGGATAGCGTCCGCAGGGTTGGCGATGCAAGCATGATTGACCTTTTGGTGCTGCGCTCTTTAATGACAACTGTAGGACAGGGAGCCAAGGCTTGCGGAACTTCGGCAGTGACCACACATAGAATGCAATGAACAGCAGCACCGACATATTGAAGGATATGAATGACCGGTCACGGGATGTGTTTCGTGCGGTCGTGGAATCCTATCTGGAGACGGGAGATCCCGTTGGCAGCCGAACACTGACGCGATCCCTGAATGAGAAGGTGAGCGCCGCGACTGTACGCAACGTGATGCAGGATCTGGAGCATCTTGGGCTGTTGAACAGTCCGCATACCAGCGCTGGTCGGGTTCCAACGCAGGTCGGATTGCGGATGTTTGTCGATGGTCTGCTTGAAGTTGGGGATTTGAACACCCAGGACCGCCAGAAAATTGATGAAACCATGGGCGGAACTGCTGGCGGTGGGGCTGCGGGTCTGGCTGGGATGCTGGATCGTGTCGGTTCGGCCTTGTCGGGGGTGACACAAGGGGCTTCCCTGGTGCTGACCCCGAAACATGAAGCCGAAATTCGCCATATTGAATTCGTCACTCTGGCCCATGATCGCGCGCTCGTCGTTCTGGTGTTTTCAGATGGTCACGTGGAAAACCGCCTGTTCACGCCACCGCCCGGGCAGACGCCCAGCTCAATGCGGGAGGCGGCGAATTTCCTCAATGCGCTGATCGAGGGGCGCACGTTGGGCGACGTGCGCGGCGCCATACAGGAAGAGATCAAGGCCCGACAGCAGCAGATCGACGTTCTGGCCCGTGAAATGATCGAAAGCGGGTTGGCCGCTTGGGAAGACGACGGCAGCGATTCTGCGCGGCTAATCGTGCGTGGTCGGGCGAATCTCCTGTCGGACGGCGGAGCTGCGGAGGAGTTGGACAGGATCCGGAACCTGTTTGATGACCTGGAACGCAAACGTGATATCGAAGAGTTTCTTCAGCTGACTGAAGATGGCGAAGGTGTGCGCATTTTTATCGGTTCGGAGAACAAACTTTTTTCACTTTCGGGTTCCTCTTTGGTGGTGTCTCCCTATATGAACGCGGATCGAAAGATCATTGGTGCGGTGGGTGTCATTGGCCCAACCCGCCTGAATTACGGCCGGATCGTGCCGATTGTGGACTATACGGCGCAACTGGTCGGGAAGCTGCTTTCCGACCGGAGTTAGAGGTGAAATATGGCAGAGCCCAAGAACGACGATTTTTTGGACGACATCACAGAAGCCGAAGCAGAGGAGCTCTCTGCGCAGACTGAAGAATTTGATGATGCAGCGCTGGAGCTTGACAGCCTGCGGGCCGAACGGGATGAGCTGAAAGATCGGTTCATGCGGGCCCTGGCTGATGCGGAGAATGCCCGCAAGCGCGGCGATAAGGCACGCCGCGAAGCTGAGCAATATGGCGGTTCCAAACTGGCGCGGGATATGCTGCCGGTTTACGACAATATGAAACGTGCAATCGAAGCCGCCAGCGATGAGCAGCGCGAAGTCTCCGCTGCTTTGATTGAAGGCGTGGAACTGACCATGCGTGCGTTGCTTGGTGTGTTTGAAAAGCACGGAATGCAGGTGATCGCGCCGGAAGTTGGTGAGAGATTCGATCCGCAGGTGCATGAGGCGATGTTCGAGGCCCCGGTGCCAGGCACCAAAGCCGGCGATATCATTCAGGTTTCTGCCGAGGGCTTCATGCTGCACGACCGTCTGCTGCGCCCGGCGCAGGTTGGTGTTTCCTCGACGCCGGCCAGCTGAACCGCAGCAGTGACGGACCTTGCGGTCCGTGCCTGCGGCGCGAGTATTTTTGGAAAGATGACAAGCGGCCCCTTGGTGATCCTAGGGGCCGTTTTTCTGTATCAGCTCGCGGCTTCTTTCAGGCGATAAAGCGCTTCCAGTGCTTCCCGTGGTGACAGATCATCAGGGTGGATGTCGCCCAGAAGCATTTCAACTGGTGAGGGGCCGACCGGTGCTGCTGCTTGCGGCGGTGGGGCTGCGGCGAAGAGGGGGAGATCGTCGATGTGGATCTTGCCGGCGCCACTGCGACTGCCCTCTTCCAGCATGTCCAGAACGTCCCGAGCCCGTGCAACAACCGATCCGGGCAGGCCGGCAAGCTGCGCGACCTGCACCCCGTAGGACCGATCTGCGGCGCCTTTCTTGACCTCGTGCAGAAAGATAACCTCACCTTCCCATTCCTTGACGGAAACGGTGGCATTATCGACGCCGGGCAGCTTGCCGGCGAGCTGGGTGAGTTCGTGGTAATGGGTCGCAAAAAGCGCGCGGGCGCGATTGACCTCATGCAGATGTTCCAGTGTGGCCCAGGCGATCGACAGCCCGTCATAGGTCGCAGTACCGCGCCCGATTTCGTCGAGTATGACCAGTGCGCGCTCATCTGCCTGATTGAGGATGGCAGCGGTTTCAACCATCTCAACCATAAAGGTCGAGCGCCCGCGTGCCAGATCGTCCGAGGCACCAACCCGGCTGAACAACTGGCTGATCAATCCGATATGAGCGCTGTCGGCTGGGACGTAGCTCCCCATTTGGGCAAGGATAGCAATCAGGGCATTCTGGCGCAGAAAGGTTGATTTACCGGCCATGTTCGGACCGGTCAGCAGCCAGATGGCGGCCCCTGTATCGGCGGTTAGATCACAGTCATTGGCAACAAAGCTGCTGCCACCCTGTTGCCGCAGTGCCTGTTCCACAACAGGGTGCCGACCGCCTGAAATATTGAATTCGCGCGAGTTGTCTACCGTTGGACAAGACCAGTTTTCGCCTAGAGCGAGATCGGCCAAGGCCGTGACCAGGTCCAGTTCTGCCAGTCCCCGCGCCGCGGTATTTAGCAAGGCTGCATTTGCCAAGATAGCATCTGATAGCCTTGTATAGAGCCGCTTTTCGATCTCCAACGCCAGGTTACCCGCATTCAGAATACGGGTCTCGATCTCGCTCAACTCCACCGTTGTGAAACGAACCTGATTGGCTGTTGTCTGGCGGTGAATGTAGGTCTCCGACAAGGGGGCAGAGAGCATTTTCTCTGCATGGGTCGCGGTGGTTTCTATGAAGTAGCCAAGCACATTGTTGTGCTTGATTTTTAGTGAGCTGATACCTGTGTGATCGGAGTATTTCTTTTGTAGCGCGGCAATGACAGAGCGACCTTCGTCACGGAGTGTGCGGGCCTCGTCCAACTCGCTGTCGTAGCCCTCTGCAATAAACCCGCCGTCGCGAGCCAAGAGCGGCGGCTCTGCAATCAGCGCGGCATCAAGCAGGGGCAGCAGATCGTCAAATCCGGTTAGCCCTGAGAGCGCCTGTTGTAGAAGTGCCGGCATATCTGCCCTGTCACAGAGGTCCGAAATGGCCTCAGACTGGATCAGCGTGTTGCGTACGGCAGCGAGATCCCGTGGGCCGCCGCGCTCCAGGGCAAGCCGGGACAGGGCCCGGTCCAGATCGGGTGTCTTGCGCAGGGCTGCGCGCAGCGATTGAGCGAGTTGCGTTTGCTCCACCACGAAGTCCAGCGCTGTCAACCGGGATCGGATCACATCAAGGTTGCGCGATGGGCTGGACAGCCGTTGTTCAAGAAGCCGGCCGCCGGCGGGGGTAACGGTGCGATCCACCACCGCAAGCAGCGAGCCGCCGCGACCACCGGTCAGCGAGCGGGTGAGCTCCAGACTGCGACGGGTCGCAGCGTCTATCTGCACAACCCGGTCCTCGGCCTCCTGCTGCGGGGGTTGAAGCAGCGGCAGCTTACCTTTCTGTGTAATGTCGAGATAGTCGATGACTGCGCCCATGGCCGAAATCTCTGCCCGGTTGAAAGAGCCGTAAGATTCCAGTGTTGAGACCTTAAAGAGATCACAGATGCGTTTTTCAGCGGCGGTGCTGTCGAAGCTGGATTTCGCCAGAGGGGTCACCGGGATCTGGTGGTCCTCCGCAATGGTGCGCAGCTGGTCCAGTGCGGGGCCATCGGAGACAATCAACTCCGATGGCGCCAGCCGGGCCAGTTCAGGGGACACCCGGACGGACGCGACGGGCATCACATGGAACGCGCCGGTGGAGATATCTGCCCAGGCGAGGGCGGACTGGTCGCGCAGCTCGCAGTAAGCGGTGAGGAAATTGTGACGGCGCGCCTCCAGCAGGGAATCTTCGGTGATGGTGCCGGGGGTGACCAGTCGCACGACATCCCGTTTCACGACGGATTTGGAGCCACGTTTCTTGGCCTCTGCTGGGCTTTCCAATTGTTCACCAACGGCCACGCGAAACCCTTTGCGGATCAGGGTCAACAGATAGCCCTCGGCGGCATGGACCGGGACACCACACATAGGGATGTCATTGCCGTCATGTTTGCCGCGTTTGGTCAGCGCGATGTCGAGGGCCTCGGCTGCATTCACCGCGTCCTCAAAGAACATCTCGTAGAAATCGCCCATGCGGTAGAACAAGAGGGCATCCGGGTACTGCGCCTTGATGTCGAGGTATTGGGCCATCATCGGCGTGACTGTGGACAAAGTTCGGCTCCATGAAATGGGGGATTTCCTTGGCGCGACCTTACAAATCGGGCGACTGCGACGAAAGGTGAAAACGCAACTTCGTTGAGAAGAGGCGCGCGCTGGGCTATGACGCTTGAGACAGTGAGAGGACACCCAAAGCCAATGCCCAAAGCGAAGATTACCAACGAAGAGGCGCTTGCCTTCCATCTGGAACCGACCCCCGGTAAATGGGAGATCAACGCAACGGTCCCGATGACCACGCAGCGGGATCTATCGCTGGCCTATTCCCCCGGTGTTGCGGTGCCCTGCGAGGCGATCGCGGAGAACCCCGAAACCGCCTATGATTATACGAACAAGGGCAATCTGGTTGCGGTGATTTCCAACGGTACTGCGGTGCTGGGTCTGGGAAATCTCGGGGCGCTGGGCTCCAAACCGGTGATGGAGGGCAAATCTGTCCTGTTCAAACGGTTTGCCGATGTGAATTCGATCGATATTGAGCTGGATACCGAAGACCCGGATGAGTTCATCAAGGCGGTGCGCCTGATGGGGCCGACGTTTGGCGGGATCAATCTTGAGGACATCAAGGCGCCGGAGTGCTTCATCATTGAGCAGCGCCTGAAGGAAGAGATGGATATTCCTGTCTTCCACGATGATCAGCACGGAACGGCGGTTATCTGTGCCGCGGGGTTGATCAACGCGCTGCATATCTCCGGCAAGAAGATTGAGGATGTAAAGATTGTCCTGAATGGTGCGGGTGCTGCCGGTATCGCCTGTATTGAACTGCTGAAAGCCATGGGCGCGCGGCATGATAACTGCATCGTCTGCGACACCAAGGGCGTGATCTATCAGGGGCGTACCGAGGGTATGAACCAGTGGAAATCTGCCCATGCGATCAAGACGGATCTGCGCACGCTGGAAGAGGCGATGAAGGACGCGGATGTGTTCCTTGGCGTATCGGTCAAAGGTGCAGTGACGCAGGACATGGTGAAATCCATGGCGGACAATCCGGTGATCTTTGCAATGGCAAACCCGGATCCGGAGATCACCCCGGAAGAGGCCCACGAGGTGCGTGTGGATGCGATTGTGGCCACCGGTCGGTCGGATTACCCCAATCAGGTCAATAATGTTCTGGGCTTCCCGTATCTGTTCCGTGGCGCGCTGGATATTCACGCCCGGGCCATCAATGACGAGATGAAAATCGCCTGTGCCCATGCGCTTGCCCGGCTCGCACGCGAAGATGTGCCGGATGAGGTGGCGCTGGCTTACGGCAAATCGCTGTCCTTTGGCCGGGATTACATCATCCCGACACCGTTTGACCCGCGTCTGATCCATCGGATCCCGCCGGCAGTGGCAAAGGTGGGGATGGACACAGGTGTTGCGCGCCGTCCGATCATCGACATGGATGCCTATGAACACGGGCTGCGTGGCCGGATGGATCCGACCCAGTCGATCCTGCGTGGTCTGAACGCCCGTGCCCGTGCCGCACAGTCGCGCATGATCTTTGCCGAGGGCGATGACCCTCGCGTTCTACGGGCGGCGGTGATGTATCAGCGATCTGGCTTCGGCAAGGCGCTGGTTGTTGGTCGTCCGGACGATGTCCGCAGCAAGCTGGAAACAGCGGGCCTGGGCGATGCGGTGCGCGAGCTGGAGATTATCAACGCGGCCAATACCCAGCATTTCGAGACCTACAAGGATTTCCTCTATGAGCGGCTGAACCGCAAAGGCTTTGATCGCAAGGATGTTCACCGTCTGGTTGGGCGTGACCGTCATGTGTTCTCGGCGCTGATGTTGGCGCATGGTCATGGCGACGGTCTTGTCACCGGAGCCACCCGGAAATCTGCGCATGTGCTTGATCAGATCAACCATGTGTTTGATGCCGATGCAAAGAACGGTTCGGCCGGGGTGACCGCGCTTCTGCACAAGGGGCGTATTGTGCTGATAGGCGATACGCTGGTGCACGAATGGCCGGATGAGAATGACCTCGCCAATATCGCCGAACATGCCGCAGGCGTGGCCCGGCACATGGGGCTTGAGCCGCGGGTGGCGTTTGTCAGCTTCTCGACCTTTGGCTATCCGGTGTCGGAGCGCGCGGAGAAGATGCATATCGCCCCCACGGTGCTGGACCAGCGCGGTGTCGATTTCGAGTATGAAGGCGAAATGACCGTGGATGTTGCGCTGAACGCCAAGGCGCAGGAGGCGTATCCCTTCCAGCGCCTGACCGGTCCTGCCAATATCCTGATCGTACCCGCGCGCCACTCCGCGTCGATTTCGGTCAAGCTGATGCAGGAAATGGGTGGGGCAACTGTTGTTGGTCCGATCCTGTCTGGTGTCGATAAGCCGATCCAGATCTGCTCGACCACCTCGACGGCAAATGACGTTCTGAACATGGCGGTTCTGGCTGCCTGTAATATCGGGTGATCTCATGGCGATCTGGAATCTCGGCTCAATCAATGCCGACATGATTTATGCGCTGCCTCATATGCCGACCGCGGGGGAAACCCTCGCGGCGACGGGGCTGGAGCAGTTTCTGGGCGGCAAGGGGGCCAATATGTCGGTTGCGGCTGCGCGTGCTGGCAGCCATGTCTGTCACTTGGGCGCCGTTGGGCCAGAGGGGACCTGGGCTGTCACACGTCTTTTGGAATATGGGGTCGATACGCGCCATATCGCACAGCTGGAGGTGCCGACCGGTCATGCGATCATCGCCGTGGATCCTTCGGGTGAGAACCAGATCATCCTGTTCCCCGGAGCAAACCGTGAGATCAGCGACGATCAGATTGGTGCAGCGCTGTCTACCGCCAGTGCGGGCGATATCCTTGTGATGCAAAACGAAACCAATATGCAGGCTGAGGCAGCCCAAATGGGGCGTGATCTGGGGTTGAAGGTGGCTTATGCAGCGGCCCCGTTTGACGCAGGAGCCGTTCAGGCGGTTCTGCCCTATCTCGACTATCTGTTCCTGAATGAGGTTGAGGCCGAACAGCTGCGTGAGGCGACAGGCAAGACACCCGAGGCGCTGGGCGTTGCGGATGTGATTGTGACGCTGGGCGCCAAGGGCGCGCGCCACTACGACACCATGGCAGGGACTACCCATGATGTCGCGGCGCATTCCGTTGTCCCGGTTGATACAACAGGGGCTGGTGATACCTTCACCGGCTATGTGCTGTCTGGTCTGGATCGTGGACTGCCGATGGCGCAGGCATTGGCGCAGGCCAATCGCGCCGCTGCATTGATGGTGACGCGTAAGGGCACCGCCGATGTGATCCCTGATCTGAAAGAGGTTCAGGACACAAGTTTTTGATCCTGCCAACGGGGTCCGCATAGGAAAAGGCGCGGTATCATCCGCGCCTTCTTCATTTCAATCGCCTTAAGTGCGTTGTTAATGCCCCTTCGCAAAAGGCGCTGCATCCCCCCAAAGCTGCAACACACGGGCGTCCCGCCCGCAGGCTTTGCGATAGCGCTTATAGGCTTCTGACTGACGTTTGGGGCCAAAGCGCGTGAGAACCAGTTTGCGACCCTTGTAGTAGTCCTGATGGTAGGCTTCGGCCGGGTAGAAGGCCGTTGCTGGCAGGATTGGCGTTACGATAGTCTGGCCAAGTGCGGACTGCGCCTCGGCCTTCGCAGTCTTGGCAATAGATCTCTGGTCTGCGTCGGCAGTAAAAATAGCCGTTCTATAACTGTCGCCGCGATCACAGAACTGACCACCCGCGTCAGTGGGATCAACGGAGCGCAGGAACATCGACAACAGCTGCTTGCGTGTCACCTTGGTCGGGTCAAACCGGATCTGGACCGCTTCATAGTGACCGGTGCCGCCTGCGGTGACCTGTTTGTAGGTCGGTGATTTGGTGCTGCCGCCGGTATAGCCGGATACTGCCGAGAGCACGCCGGTCACGCTTTCAAAATCACTCTCAACACACCAGAAACAGCCGCCGGCGACGGTTAGTGTCTCAACATTCTGGGCATGAGCTTGATGCCCCTTCAGCGCTACGGCCAGCAGCATGAACAGGGTCAGGACAATTGGTCTTGCGGTGTTTGTCGAACGCATCATCGCCTCCATCGTTGCGCTACATTGGCCCGAGGGTTGTTCAGGCTCAATCACATGACATGGTTTGTCACGGCTTGGTGACGGGAAGTTACCGCTTGGAAATAGGATCCAATCCTTCTAGCGTGCGCCTCGCAGGAGGAGCAGATGACCGAAAAAATGAGCACGCATCAAGCGCAGGAAGATCAGCGCAACGAAGAAATCCTGATCTATCTGAACGGTGAGATTGTTCCCAAAGCCGAGGCCAAGGTCAGCGTCTATGACAGTGGTTTCATGCTGGGGGATGGTGTCTGGGAGGGGCTGCGGCTCTATAACGGGACCTGGGCGTTTATTGATGAACACCTCGACCGGCTGTTCGAGGCTGCGAAGACTATCGATCTGGACATCGGGATGGACCGGGATCAGGTCAAACAAGCCGTGTTAGACACGCAAAACGCCAATGATATGACCAGCGATGCCCATGCGCGTCTGATGGTGACGCGGGGGGTAAAGTCCCGCCCGTTCCAGCACCCATCGCTGTCGCAGCAGGGACCAACGTTCACCATTATCATGGAGCATTCGCGCCCGAACCTGCCGCGCCCGATCCGGCTGGCGACAGTGCCGCATCTGCGCGGGCTGCCGATGACACAGGATCCGAAGCTGAATTCACATTCCAAGCTGAACTGCATTCTGGCCTGTATCGCGGCAGAGAAAGCGGGCGCCGATGAGGGGCTGATGCTGGACGTGAACGGGTTTGTGAATACGACCAATGCCTGCAATTTCTTTATCGTGCGCAAGGGGGCAGTTTGGACCTCCACCGGGGATTATTGCATGAACGGGATCACCCGGCAGAAGGTCATCGATCTGTGCCGCGCCAATGACATTCCGGTGTTTGAGCGTAACTACTCCCTTGTGGATACCTATGGTGCGGATGAGGCGTTTCTGACCGGCACCTTTGGGGCACAAACACCGGTGGGTGATATCGATGGGCGGCGGATTGGTGATGGCGAGATGGGGCCGGTGACCAAGCGTATCCGCGCGCTGTACAAGGATCTGATCGCGCAGGAGTGTGCCTGATGCGGATTGCCATGTGGTCTGGGCCACGCAACCTGTCGACCGCAATGATGTATGCCTTTGGCAACCGTGGCGATTGCGCTGTGGTGGATGAGCCGTTCTATGCTGCCTATCTGGCGCAGACCGGCCTGGAACATCCCATGCGGGCTGAAATCCTGGAGAGCCAGCCGAGGGATGCCGAGGTTGTTGCGGCATCTCTGCTGGGGCCGGTGCCCGCTGCAAAACCGTTTTTCTATCAAAAACATATGACCCAGCATATGATAGACGGGGTGCCGCGCGACTGGATGCGGGAGGTCACAAATGTGTTTCTGATACGCCATCCGGCGCGAGTCATTGCCTCATATGCTGAAAAACGGGAGAACCCGACGCTGGATGATATCGGATTTCGCCAGCAGGCGGAGTTGTTTGATCTGGTGACACGCTGGGGTCAGTCGCCCGTGGTGGTGGAGAGCGATGATATCCGCAGCGATCCCGCAGCGGTATTGGAGCGGCTCTGCGAGAGCCTGGGTGTCCCGTTTTCCCCCAAGATGCTGTCATGGCCAATGGGCGGACATAAGGACGACGGGATCTGGGCTGCGCATTGGTATGGGTCTGTCTGGCAGTCGACCAAATTTGCAGGACCCGAGGGGCCGTTGCCTGACGTGCCTGCAAATTTGCAGCCGGTTTTGGACGCCGCTATGCCCTATTATGACCGGTTGAAAGCGCAGAAAATCTGATCGCGTAGGGGGCGCTGCCCCCTCGCGCCTCTGGCGCTTCACCCCCGGAGTATTTTCGGAAAGGTGACAGCTATCGAGTGCGTTTCGCTTAGCTGATCAGTTTGCCCAGCTTCATTGCCACGCCCATGTCACCTGAAATTTTCAGCTTACCCATCATCACGCCGGTCATCGGGTTCAATTTCCCGGTCAGCAGCTTTTTTAGATTTTCGGTGCTGATACGAATGGTGCAGTCAGTATCGCGATTTTCCATTGAAGCATCGCCATCCGCAAGGACGATGACACCGTCATCGCCACAGTCGAATTTCAGTGATCCGTCAAAGCTTTTCCCGGTCAGACCAGCGCGGATGCCTTCTGCCAGTGGTTGTAGTGCCATGATGTCCCCCTCGGTGTCTCTCGTTGTGCCAAGGGTTAGGCACCGGAGTGTCAGCGGGCAAGGGTGACCAAAGGGGAGGTCGCGTCAACTGTCAGCGAAGCGCATCACAGGTGAGTGGGCAGGGGGTGCCATCGAAAAACGTCTTCAACACCGCGTCGAACACTTGTGGGGCGTCGGGCACAGCGGTGAAAAGCGTCATGGAGGAGCGCAGTTTCTTGGCATCGGTTTCGCCCAGGATATCCTGCGCGCTGCGGTCCGTGTGGCTTAGCAGCAGTTCGCTGGCTTCGATCAACCGTGTGCGCAGAACGGGATGGGCAAGGTAGGCGGCTGCCTCTGTCAGGTCCTCGATCCCGTAAAGCTGGGCCATATGGGACTGACCAAGGTCGGCCAGTTGCGGAAAGACGAACCACATCCAGTGGCTCGTCTTATTTCCCGCAGAGAGTTCGGCGAGGACATCGTTCCAGACGGTGTCCTGCGCTTCGACGAACATCTCCATCTCTTCGGTCAGATCGTCGTCTATATCGTCTGTGATATCGACGCGGTCGCTCATTTTTTCAACCGGCGCTCGCGGGCGGCAATGAGCTTCAGTCGCAGCGCGTTCAGCTGGATGAAGCCGGCAGCGTCTTTCTGATCGTAGGCGCCTGCGTCATCTTCAAAGGTCACATGGGCCTCCGAGTAGAGCGAGTGATCAGACCAGCGACCCACGGTGGTTGCGGAGCCTTTGTAGAGTTTCACGCGGACGGTGCCGGTCACATGCTCCTGGCTGCGATCAATGGCGGCCTGCAACATTTCACGCTCGGGCGAGTACCAGAAACCGTTGTAGATCAGTTCAGCATATTGCGGCATCAGCTGGTCTTTGAGGTGCATCGCGCCGCGGTCCATGGTGATGGACTCAATGCCGCGATGGGCCTCAAGCAGGATGGTGCCGCCGGGCGTTTCGTAGATGCCGCGGGATTTCATGCCGACAAAACGCCCCTCGACAAGGTCGAGACGGCCGATGCCGTGTTTGCCACCATATTCATTGAGCTTGGTCAGGATGGTCGCGGGCGACATTGCTTTGCCGTTGATACTGATCGCGTCACCTTTTTCAAAACCGATCTCGATGAATTCAGCTTCATTGGGCGCGTCTTCAGGATGGACAGTACGCTGGTAGACGTAGTCAGGCGCGGCCACGGCGGGATCTTCCAGCACTTTGCCTTCGGAGGACGTGTGCAAGAGGTTTGCATCCACCGAGAAAGGCGCCTCGCCACGCTTGTCCTTGGCCACCGGGATCTGGTGGGCTTCTGCGAATTCCAGCAAGCGGGTCCGCGACGTCAGATCCCACTCACGCCATGGGGCAATCACCTTGATGTCGGGGTTCAGCGCATAGGCCGCCAGTTCAAAACGGACCTGGTCGTTGCCTTTGCCGGTGGCGCCATGGGCGACAGCATCGGCGCCGGTCTGTTCCGCGATCTCAACAAGGCGTTTGGAGATCAGCGGACGGGCGATGGAGGTGCCCAGCAGATAGAGGCCTTCATAGACAGCATTTGCGCGGAACATCGGAAAGACGAAATCCCGCACGAATTCCTCACGAACGTCTTCGATAAAGATGTTTTCCGGCTTGATACCCAAAAGCTCGGCTTTCTGGCGTGCGGGCTCCAGTTCCTCACCCTGACCGAGATCGGCAGTGAAAGTCACCACTTCGCAACCGTATTCGGTCTGCAGCCATTTCAGAATGATTGACGTATCAAGACCGCCGGAGTAGGCGAGGACAACTTTCTTGGGCGCGGACATTGGATTTCCTCTTGATCAGAACGCCTGCGGCCTACCCGGTTTTTGCCAGAAGGGCAAGGTTTTCCCCGGATCGGAACCTGAGCGCGCACATTATGGTCACGGGCGACGATTGAGCAGTATTGGAGCATGAATAAATGATTGGCTGGAAGCTATTTCTACACTCGGTAAGAATGGTGCAGCGAAATGTTCCGCAACTGATGCGGATCTTTCTTGTGCCCACACTGATAGCGTTGGCGATCGCCTATTTGACCATTGGTGGCCTGCTTGGCGATGTCGGACTTCAGGCGCGAGGGTTTGACAGCGGCATGTTCTTTTCAGTTCTCTGGCGCATCGTTGGACTATGGCTGGTGATTGGACTAATTGGCGCGTGGACTGCGGTGGTCTGGCATCGCTACATTCTGCTGGAAGAGCATCCTCGCGGCTGGCTTCCAGCTTTGCATAAGGCGGAGACTGGCAACTATATCTTGGGTCTGATCAAGCTGTTTCTGATCGGAATGCTGTTCTTCTCTGTCCTGGCATTTATTGGGCCGGCCTTGATCCAGAGTCTCGGGATGGTTGGCCTATACCTGTTATTGGCCGCTGGCGCGCTGATTGCGATATTCATGTTCAGGTTTGCATTGGTCCTGCCGGCGGCGGCGCTTGGTAAGCCTATTGGTGTGAGCGAGTCATTGGCACTGACGACCGGCGCATTTGGTACGTTGTTTGTCCTCGGTGTTTGTCTTTTTGGTCTGCAGCTCGTGGCCGAACTGATCCTGTTCCTTGTGGCTGATGCTGCGCTTATCGCGATGGTTCTTGAGATAGCTTTCTCTGTTGTGCTTGCGATCTTGAATATCAGCGCTCTCACCACGCTTTACGGCTACTACGTCGAGAAACGGCCGATCTGATTGGCGGTATTCTTCCGTATGCTTTGACCTTGCCCCCTTGTCTTGGGGGCGGGGTTGGGTCACTCAAGTGACATGAGTGATTTTCAGACCCGGGCCCAGGCCGCCGAACAGGCCATGCGTGCGATTTTTCCTGCCACACCGTTGCAACGCAGCGCGCTGCTGTCTGACCGGTTTGGCGCCGATATCTATCTGAAACGTGAAGACCTGAGCCCGGTACGATCTTACAAGATTCGTGGCGCCTTCAATGCGATGCGCAAGCAGCTGGAGCAATCGCTGTTTGTTTGCGCGTCAGCAGGTAATCACGCGCAGGGCGTCGCCTATATGTGCCGCGAGCTGGGTAAGCGGGGCGTGATCTTCATGCCGGTGACCACGCCGCAGCAGAAAATCCAGAAAACCCGGATGTTTGGTGGCGACAGTGTCGAGATCCATCTGGTTGGCGATTATTTCGATGACACTTTGGCTGCGGCGCAGAAGTGGTGTGCGGATGAAGGTGGCCATTTCCTCTCGCCGTTTGACGATGATGATGTGATTGAGGGGCAAAGCTCCATCGCGGTGGAAATTGAGGCCCAGCTGGGTGGGGCTCCGGATCATGTTATCCTGCCAGTTGGTGGCGGTGGCATGTCGTCAGGTGTGGCGCGTTGGTTCGGAGATCGGGTGCATTGCCTGTTTGCGGAACCTGCTGGCGGGGCATGCCTGCGCGCGGCGCTGGCTGCAGGGCATCCCGTTGCATTGGATCACGTTGATACATTTGTTGACGGCGCGGCTGTTGGTCGTGTTGGATCACGGCCGTTTGAGGTGCTGAAACAGGTCCCATTGCCCGATGTGCTGTCGATTGCCGAAGATCGCATCTGCACAACAATCCTTGAGATGCTGAACGTCGAAGGTGTGGTGCTGGAACCGGCTGGGGCACTCGCGATTGAAGCCCTGCGTGATGTACGCTCCTGGATCCGCGGCAAAACCGTGGTCTGCCTGACGTCTGGGGGAAATTTTGATTTCGAGCGCCTGCCGGAAGTGAAGGAGCGTGCGCAGCGCTACATGGGGCTAAAGAAGTATTTTCTACTACGCCTGCCACAGCGGCCCGGTGCGCTGAAGGAGTTTCTGGGCATTCTGGGACCTGAGGATGATATCGCCCGGTTCGAATATATGAAGAAGTCCGCGCGCAACTTTGGCTCGGTGTTGATTGGTATTGAAACCAAGCAGCCTGAGAACTTTGCTGATCTCTATGCCCGGCTGGATGCCGCCGGCTTCGCCTATACCGATATCACCAGCGACGAAACCCTGGCACAGTTTGTGATCTGAGCCGGTGTCGGCTCAGAGTTGGCTGCTCATATCGCGCAGAAACTCTTCTTTGGAATTTTCATAGCTGGCAATGATGGCACCGGTGTCTACGTCTTTGGCTTCGCCTTGGGCGGAGCGGCGCTCGCCCTCTTGGCAGAGGCGGGAAAACTGACGGAATCCCAGATTCAATGCGCTGCCTTTCAGGAAGTGGAGGTCCTGTTCCAAAGTTGCCAGATCGGGGGATCGCAGCTTTTCGATGACGCCTTCGACCTCCTCCAGGAAAATTTCAACAACTTCGGAGAAGTCCTCAGCGCCGACTTCCTCGTGCAGTTCTTTCGCGCGTGACCAATCAATCATCTTTGCAAACCTTGTTTTGATATCGCATTTTACGATTGCTTTACTTATAAACTCGTAAATCACCGATTAACGCGAGGCTAGGCTGATAATTCGCAAACTTCACCTCCTGTTAAGCGAAGGGCGCGATAGTGACTTGCGTTTAAGGTATCTTGCGCCGTTTTTTGTGGGGTTCACTCGGTGTTGCCAGACAGTTCGATCGAAATAAACCAAGAGGTTACGACCAATTCGATCCGCCGTGTTCTGGTGGTCGATGACAGCCGTCTGCAACGGCGAATCTTGGTCGCATCGCTGAAAAAATGGGGATTCGAGGTTGTCGAAGCCGAAAGCGGCGAGGCGGCGATGGAGATTTGCGAGAGCGATCCGCCGGATTTGATTCTTAGCGACTGGATGATGCCGGGGATGAACGGTCTGGAGTTCTGCCGGGCCTTTCGCGCTCAGTCTCAAGACAACTACAGCTATTTTATCCTGCTCACCTCCAAGAGTGAAAAGAACGAGGTGGCACAGGGGTTGGATGCGGGTGCGGATGATTTCCTGACCAAGCCAGTCAGTTCGGACGAGTTGCGCGCCCGGATTTCTGCGGGGGAGCGTATTCTGCGGATGCAGCGTGAGCTTTCCGAGAAAAACCGGATCGTATCAGATACGCTGGATGAACTGCAGCGGGTCTATGACGCGATTGAAAAGGATCTGATTCAGGCCCGGAAAATTCAGGAATCTCTGGTCCCAGAACTTTCCCGAGATTTCGGATCTTCCACTGTGAGCCTGCTGCTGAAACCTTGCGGCCACATCGGCGGCGATCTGGTTGGTATGTTCTCACCCGGTGTGAATCGGATTGGCTTTTATTCGGTCGATGTCTCCGGGCACGGCATTACGTCTGCGATGATGACAGCGCGGCTCGGTGGGTATCTGTCGTCGACCTATTTTGATCAGAACGTCGGGATGGAGAAGCGGTTCAACCGCTTTTATGCGCTGCGCCAGCCGGAAGAGGTCGCCAGCCTGTTGAATGCGCGACTGATCGCGGACACCGGGATCGAAGAATATTTCACCATGGCCTATTGCATCGTCGATCTGCGCAGCGGCGTGCTGAAGATGGTGCAGGCAGGTCATCCGCATCCGCTGTTGATCCGCAAAGATGGCAGCACCGAGTTTATCGGCAAAGGTGGCGTTCCTGTTGGTCTGGTACCGGATATCACCTATTCACAGGAAGATGTGGTGATGGAGAAGGGCGACCGCCTGCTGCTGTATTCCGATGGCTTTACCGAGGCCCGTCTGGAAAATGGCGAGATGCTTGAGGCGGAAGGTCTGGTTGAGCTTATTGGAAAGTGCAACGCGGAGCAGACAGGCCAGGAATTCCTGGATGATCTCTATTGGAACCTGACACAGGTGATGTCCTCGCAATACGGGCTGGAGGATGATGTCTCCGCGACCTTGTTTGAGTATGAAGGTCCTTAAAACGTCAAACCGCGCACCACAGGCGCTCGTTTTTGCGCGTTGCCTGACAGGTTAGGTCTGCCCCATCCATCGCGCTATGATGCTGGCGAAATACCGATCACCAGCATTCCCGAGGATTTCGCATGCGACGTCCGCGCGCATCCACATCGCATCATGCAAGGGCTCGGTAGGTGCGCAGATCCGACGCGCCGGACGCGCGATATAGATATGACAGAGTTTCTCTGCCCAGAGATCATACTCTGGCATATAGGCAAATCGGCGAAACGCGCCCAGCTTGCGTGGCTGGGAGATGGTCCAGCCTGTTTCTTCCATCACCTCACGGTGCAACGCTGGAATGGGCGACTCTCCCGGATCAATACCCCCTCCGGGCAGCTGAATATCTTGGCCGGGCTCACGTTGACAGGTCAGCAGCAGTTCGCCATTGCGTGGCAAGAGCGCATAGACCCCTGGCCGCCGCCGATAGCTTTGCGATTTTTCCGGTGTATCGCCAAAACGTCTGATCACGGCGCTGACCTCTTCACTCTGATGATGTAAACCCTATATAGGCCCGATATGCCAATCCACGGCGCGTAAGGAAACCCCATGACACTTGTATCGAAAATCGCGTGGGACGATACTGTCCTGCCCTTCCAGCTTGATGTATCGGACATGCGCGGCCGCGTCGCGCGGTTGGATGGTGTGCTGGATGGCATTCTGAAGCAGCACAATTACCCGCCCGTTGTTGAAGCCTTGGTTGCTGAAATGGCATTGCTGACGGCGTTGATTGGCCAGACCATGAAATTGCAGTGGAAACTGTCCTTGCAGGTCCAGTCCAAAGGGGCCGTGCGCATGATTGCCACCGATTACTACGCGCCCGCAGCCGAGGGCGAGCCAGCGCGTATTCGTGCCTATGCCAGCTATGATGATTCACGGCTGACCAGCGGTGCGCCATTTGATCAGGTTGGCGAGGGGTATTTCGCCATTCTCGTCGATCAGGGAGAGGGTATGAAGCCCTACCAAGGGATCACACCGCTTGCTGGTGGGTCTTTGGCGTCCTGTGCTGAGGCTTATTTTGCGCAGTCCGAGCAGCTGCCGACACGCTTCTCGCTTAGCTTTGGTCGCTCGGCTGAGCCTGGGGTTCCGGAACACTGGCGCGCTGGGGGTATCATGCTGCAGCAGATGCCAAAGGCCTCTCCGTTCGTTGCGGATGGCGAAGGCACTGGTGCGACGCTTGCCGCAGAGGATCTGGTCAGCGGTGAAGAGGGTGAGAACTGGAACCGTGTGATGCACCTGCTGGCAACCGTAGAAGATATGGAGCTGATTGGCCCGTCCGTGACGCCGACAGATCTGCTTTTGCGATTGTTTCACGAGGAACAACCGCGGGTCTTTGATGCGCAGGCGGTCAAGTTTGGCTGCACATGTTCTACCGATCGCGTCCGCGAAAGCCTGTCGATCTATTCGGCCAAGGACATTGCAACGATGACAACTGACGAGGGGCGCGTGACAGCCGATTGCCAGTTCTGTGGTGCACATTACGACCTTGATCCGGCGACGCTGGGTTTTGAGGCAGATGCAGGCGACAGCGAACAGGGTAAGAGTGTCTGATCTTCGGACACAGTTGACCGCCGCGCTGGGCACAAAGGGGGGAGGGTCCTCAGATTTTGACCTGAACCCCGATGTGGTTCTACCCGCTGACCGTAAACTGCGGCCGGCGGGTGTTCTCGTGGCGATCAGCACCGCAGCGGGCGCGCCGCGTGTTATTCTGACCAAACGCTCGTCCGCATTGAAGCACCATCCGGGTCAGATCGCCTTCGCCGGCGGAAAGCAGGACGCAGCAGATGCGGGCGTTACCGATGCCGCCCTCAGGGAAGCCTGGGAGGAAATCGGTTTGCCGCGCCACTTGCCGCAGATCGTCGGAGAGCTGCCGATACATGAAACCGTCACCGGGTTTACGGTGACGCCGGTTGTCGCGCTGATTGACCAACCATTTGATATCGTGGCTGAAGCGGGCGAAGTGGCCGAAGTCTTCAGCGTGCCGCTCTCCCATCTTTGCGACCCGTCGAACTATCAGATTCAGTCCCGGCGCTGGCGTGGGATACGGCGGCATTACTTTGCGGTGCCCTACGGTCCCTATTACATTTGGGGTGCCACCGCCCGCATGTTGCATGGTCTTGCCGAACGGATGCAGGGATGACCCATATACAGGCCAAATGGCTGGAGGATCCAGCTGTGCAGCACGTCTGCGACGTCCTGACAAAGGGCGGGGCAGAGGTCTATTTTGTTGGCGGTTGTGTGCGCAACGCGCTATTGGGGGTGCCGGTTTCGGATCTTGATCTCTCAACCAATGTGCCACCACAGCGTGTCATGGCCCTTGCTGAAGAGGCCGGGATCAAGGCTATACCCACAGGCATTGACCACGGTACGGTGACATTGGTCTATCGCGGGACACCTTATGAGATCACCACGTTTCGCCGTGATGTGGTTACCGATGGCCGACGCGCCGTCGTGGCATTTTCCGACCGGATTGAGGAGGACGCTGCGCGGCGCGATTTCACCATGAATGCGCTTTATGCCCGTCCCGATGGCGGGCTGGTGGATCCGCTGAATGGTCTGCCGGATCTGCGCGCAAGACTCGTCCGGTTCATCGGCAGTTCGGCGCAGCGGATCCGTGAGGACTACCTACGCTCGCTGCGCTATTTCAGGTTTCATTCCTGGTATGGCAACCCAGATGCAGGATTTGACCCGGACGCCCTGTCGGCCATCGCCGAAAACCTGGATGGGATTGGCAGCCTCTCGCGTGAACGGGTTGGCAGTGAAGTGCTGAAGCTGCTTGCGGCGCCAGATCCGGCGCCGGCGATTGCCGTGATGCGGCAGGTTGGGCTGCTATCTCTGATTCTTCCGGGAAGCGATGATCGCGCCCTGGGGCCGCTCGTTCATCTTGAGGGGGGGAGGCTTGCCGAACCGCTTTGCCGCCTGGCCGCGCTGGGCGGGGATGCGCCATGGGAGGCGTTGCGCCTGAGTAAAGCCCAAGCTGCGGATGTGCGCCTGCTGCGCGCAGCTGCGGAAGGCACGGATGGACCGGCGGAACTGGCTTATCATCACGGCGCGAACACCGCGCGCAATGTGATGCTGTTGCGCTCTGCCTTATTAGAAATGCCGATTACACCTGATTTAGAGGCTGAAATTACCAAAGGAGCCGGAGCTGTGTTCCCGCTTTCTGCCAAGGATTTGATGCCAGACCTGCAAGGAGCAGCGCTGGGTGCAGCGCTCAAATCCTTGCAGAAGGACTGGATTAAATCTGGGTTCATGCTTGACCGCGATGCGTTGCTGAAACGGCTGCTTTAACCTGCCCAATTGGCCGCGCCCCATCAAAAGGGGTGACAGAGCGGATTTTTTTTCCTACCCATAAGGGACCATCTTATGACGGGAGGAATACGCATGTACCACGGGATCTGGCACGACTGACGCCTGACCTGTCCGACGTATGTCGGGGAGGCCACGGCGATGGCCTCTATTCGCATGACTATTCCCTACGCTCAATTATTGGAGCACCCGTATGTTTCGTTTTTTCGAAAATCTGATCGACCCCTATTGTGACTATCCGGAAACGGACACGCCGCCGCGGCAGCTGTGGCCGTTTCTGAAGGACTATTCGCAGCCTTTCAAAAAAGTGTTCGCAGTCACCGCGCTGATGTCGGTGATTGTGGCTGGCGTGGAAATTGGCTTGATCCATTACATGGGTCGGGTGGTTGATCTGTTGTCCGGTGAACCGGCCAGGGTCTGGCAGGACCACGGCACGGAATTCATCCTGCTGGCGGTTTTCATCCTGACTGTGCGTCCGTTGCTGCAGCTGTTCGATGTGTTGTTGCTGAACAATGCGATCCTGCCAAATTTCGGCACGCTGATCCGTTGGCGGTCTCATAAACATGTTCTTCGTCAATCAGTTGGCTGGTTCGAGAATGATTTTGCCGGTCGGATCGCCAACCGGATTATGCAAACCCCACCCGCCGCCGGGGAGGTGGTGTTTCAGGTTTTCGACGCGATCACCTTTGCGCTTGCCTATTTGGTGGGGGCGGCGCTGTTGCTGTGGCTCGCGGACATCCGACTGTTGCTGCCGCTCTTGGTTTGGTTCGCGCTCTATGCGGTGCTGATCCGCTGGACCGTGCGCCGGGTGGGACCGGCCAGTCAGGCGGCATCTGATGCGCGCTCTACCGTAACGGGCCGGGTTGTGGACAGCTATTCCAATATTCATTCGGTGAAGATGTTCGCCCATCACAACACCGAACTGACCTATGCCAAAGAAGCCATTGAGGGCACACGCAAGACGTTCCAGGCTGAGATGCGGCTCTACACCGTCATGGATGCCGCGCTGGTGACGTTGAATGGATTGTTGATCGTCGGTGTTGTCGGTTGGGCAATTCTGCTGTGGATGCAGGGCCTTGCCTCGGTCGGGGTGGTTGCGGCTGCGACTGCGCTGACACTGCGCCTCAATGCGATGACGGGTTGGATCATGTGGGCGCTAACCACCTTCTTCCGCCAGCTTGGTGTTGTGGCAGAGGGGATGGAAACCATCGCTCAGCCGATCGATCTGGTGGATGCGGCCAATGCAACACCGCTTGATCTGCGTGAAGGTGCGGTGGAGCTGCGTGAGCTTTCACATCACTACGGGCGCGGCTCTGGTGGTTTGGATCGGATCAGCCTGAACATCCGCGCGGGCGAAAAGATCGGCCTGATCGGGCGTTCCGGTGCAGGGAAATCCACGCTGGTGAAGCTGTTGCTGCGGTTTTACGATCCTGAGGGCGGTGCGATCCTGATCGACGGTCAGGACATCCGCATGGCGACGCAGGATAGTCTGCGCAGCCAGATCGGCATGGTGCAGCAGGATAGCGCATTGCTGCACCGGTCAGTCCGCGACAATCTGCTTTATGGTCGCCCTGATGCCACCGAGGCAGAGATGATCGAGGCGGCAAAGCAAGCACGGGCGCATGAGTTCATTCTGGATCTGGAAGACCCGGAGGGACGTCGCGGCTATGACGCACATGTCGGGGAGCGCGGGGTGAAATTGTCGGGTGGCCAGCGTCAGCGGGTTACTTTGGCCCGTGTCATTCTGAAAGACGCGCCAATTTTGATCCTAGACGAGGCCACTTCTGCTCTGGATTCTGAGGTAGAGGCTGAAATTCAGCAAACGCTTTATGGGATGATGCAGGGCAAGACGGTGATCGCGATTGCGCATCGCCTGTCCACCATTGCTCAGATGGATCGCATCCTGGTGCTGGATGATGGACGGATTGTTGAAGAGGGAACGCATGACGTGCTTTTGCGCTCAGAGGGCCTATATGCCCAGTTCTGGGCACGTCAATCCGGCGGGTTCCTGAATATCGAGGCAGCAGAATGAAACTCGGCAATTTGATCGACGCATTTCAACCCGCCAAGGGCCCGCCGCCCAATCGGCTTGGGGGCTTTCTGCGCTGGTGCCTTTCAGGGGCCTGGCCAATGCTTGCGCTGGCCGCGTTCTGTTCAGCGCTGGCTGGCGGGATGGAAGCAGGGACGGCCTATATCCTGGGTCTGGTGATTGATACCGCGATTTCCAGCGGGCCGGGGCAGTTTTTCTCTGTCGGTAATCTTGTGATCATTGCAGGGGCGCTGGGATTTTTCCTACTGCTGCGACCGATCCTATTTGGCCTGTCTGCGGCATCCAATGCAATCATCGTGCAGCCAAACGTCAACCCGCTGGTGCTGTCGCGGCTTAATCGCTGGACCATGGGCCAATCGGTGCGCTTCTTCGACGATGATTTTGCGGGTCGTATCGCGCAGAAACAGATGCAGACAGCCAATGCGGTGACCTCGGTTGCGGTTGAGATGATCAACGTGGTTGCCTTTGCGCTGGCCTCGCTTCTGGGGGCGCTGGCGCTGCTGGGTGCGATTGACTGGCGGATTACCGGCCTGTTCGTGGTTTGGCTGGTTGGCTATTTCGCCACCATCCGCTGGTTTTTGCCACGTATTCGCAAACGCTCCGCTGCGCGAGCTGGGGCGCGGGCAATGGTGTCGGGGCAGGTGGTTGATACGATCACCAACATCAAAACGGTGAAGCTGTTTGCCCACGGTGATTTTGAGGAGCGTACGGCGCAGGACTCCATGGCGGATTTCCGCACCAAGGCGCTGCATTTCGGGTATCTGTCGGCGAGTTTCCGGTTTTGTCTGATGACACTGGCGGGCGTACTGCCAGTCTTGTTGATTGGCGCGACGCTGGTGCTGTGGCGCGACGGGATGGCAAGCGAAGGTGATATCGTCGCAGCTGGTGCGGTGTCCGTGCGTATTGCTCAGATGACGGGGTGGGTCAGTTTCACCCTGATGGCAATCTATTCCAACATTGGTGAGATCGAGAATGGCATGACGACCCTGACCCGGCCCGACCGGGTTGAGGATCAAGCAGCGGCTGAGGTGCTGAATGTCACCGAAGGGCAGATTGAGTTTCGCGAGGTCGGTTTTGCGTATGGGCGCGATATCGGCGGCATTCAGGATGTCTCGCTGACCATTGCACCGGGGGAAAAACTTGGAATTGTTGGGGCCTCCGGGGCGGGGAAGTCGACACTCGTTTCGCTTTTGCTACGGCTCTATGACGGGGAATCTGGTCAGATCCTGATTGATGGGAAGGATATCGCAGAGGTCACACAGAATTCGTTGCGCAGTCAGATCGGCATGGTCACGCAGGAAACGGCGATGTTCAATCGTTCGGCGCGGGACAACATTTTGTATGGCCGACCTGACGCCAGCGAGTTGGAGCTGATCGCCGCCGCGCAAAAAGCCGAAGCGCATGAGTTCATCCTTGATCTGGAGGATGGGCAGGGTCGCACCGGCTATGATGCTCATCTCGGCGAACGCGGAGTGAAGCTGTCTGGTGGTCAGCGGCAGCGTATCGCGCTGGCGCGCGCGATCCTGAAAGATGCGCCTATTCTTGTACTGGATGAGGCGACCTCGGCCCTTGATTCAGAGGTGGAAGCAGCCATTCAGTCCGCACTTGAGCGAGTAATGCAGGGGAAAACCGTTCTGGCGATTGCGCATCGTCTGTCCACGTTGAGCGAAATGGACCGGATCATCGTCATGGATCAGGGACGCATCGCGGAGGCGGGCACGCATGACGCATTGCTGGAACAGGGCGGTTTGTATGCGCAGTTCTGGGCGCGGCAGTCTGGTGGTTTCATCCGGACGGAGGCTGATGATCAGGCCGGGAGCTCACTGCCGCGGGATGCTGCGGAATAGACGCCGTATGACCCATCGCAGCCGTCGCTCCCGCGAGGGCTGCGCATTTTTCTTTTGCATGCGGCGGTCGCAGGGTATGCAGCGGCCATGACACATGCAGCTAGAACCACAGCCACAATCATTCGTCTGGGCCATCAGGGCGACGGGGTCGCCGAAGGCCCGCTTTTTGCACCGCGCACGCTGCCGGGGGAGACCGTCAGCGGTATTCGCGACGGGCACCAACTCGGCGATATTCGCATCGAAAGCCCGTCGGAGATGCGTGTCCAGGCGCCCTGTCGGCACTATAAATCCTGCGGTGGTTGCCAGCTGCAACACGCGACAGATGATTTTGTTGCGAACTGGAAAGTCGACATCGTTCGTAATGCGCTGGCGGCGCAGGGGCTTGAGGCGGAATTCCGCCCGATCCACACCTCACCGCCACAATCGCGTCGTCGTGCTACCTTGTCAGTGCGCCGCACAAAAAAGGGGGCGATGGCCGGGTTCCATGGGCGCGCCTCCGGGGTGATTACGGAAATTCCTGACTGCCAATTGCTGGCACCGCAGCTGCTGTCCGCCATCCCTATGGCAGAGGCACTGGCCATGGTGGGCGCCAGTCGTAAGGCACCGCTCTCGGTAACCGTGACCCTGTCTGAGGTTGGTGTGGACGTGCTGGTGACCAATGGCAAACCGCTGGATGGTCCCTTGCGTATTGCGTTGGCACAGGTTGTTGATGCCCATCATATAGCGCGTCTGACCTGGGAGGATGAGTTGATCGGTATGGAGCAGGCACCAACCCAACCGTTTGGACCGGCCCATGTCTGCCCGCCGCCGGGTGCATTTTTGCAGGCAACGCGCGACGGCGAAGCCGCACTTCTTGCGGCGGTTGAGGACTGTGTGGCTGGTGCGAAACGCATCGTGGATCTATTCGCTGGCTGCGGCACCTTCACCCTGCCGCTTGCGAAACATGCAGAGGTGCACGCGGTCGAGGGTGAAGGCAGTATGCTGCGCGCGCTTGATGCCGGCTGGCGACAAGCCAAAGGGCTGAAAAAGGTCACAACCGAAACCCGTGATCTGTTTCGCAATCCGCTTCTGGCAGAGGATCTCAACCCCTTTGGGGCGGCGTTTGATGTCGCCGTGATCGACCCGCCCCGCGCAGGTGCCGAAGCACAGGTAACGCAGTTGGTTGCTGCACGAACCAAGCGGGTTGCCTATGTGTCCTGTAATCCCGTTACCTTTGCCCGTGATGCCAAGATCCTGACGGATGGCGGCTACCGTCTGGATTGGGTACAGGTGGTCGATCAATTCCGCTGGTCTTCGCATTGCGAACTGGCGGCCAGCTTTTCCTACGTGGGGTGAAACCGGTGAGCACCAGCGCAAAACAATCCCTGACCCAGCGGCTTGGGACGCTTATTTCCAGCGATGGCTTTGGCAACTTCATCACAGCTGTGATCCTGATCAATGCGGTCACGCTGGGGATGGAAACCTCAGATACGATCATGTCCCGATTTGGGGCTGTTGTTCTTTTCGTTGATCAGCTTTGTCTGGCGATTTTTGTCGTTGAGCTGCTGGCGAAGCTTTGGGTACAGCGGCTGCGGTTTTTCCTGCGGGGCTGGAACATCTTCGACTTTGTAATTGTCAGCATCGCCTTTCTGCCTGGTGCACAGGGAATCTCGGTGCTGCGGGCGCTGCGTATCCTGCGGGTGCTGCGCGTCATCTCCGTCGCGCCGCGCCTGCGCCGCGTGGTCGAAGGGTTTATCACCGCTTTGCCGGGCATGGGCTCGGTGTTCCTTCTGATGGCCATCATTTTCTACATCGGGTCAGTTATTGCGACGAAGCTCTTTGCGGAGAGTTTTCCTGATTGGTTCGGCAATCTTGCACTAAGCGCCTATTCCCTGTTCCAGATCATGACTTTGGAAAGCTGGTCCATGGGGATCGTGCGGCCGGTGATGGAGATCTACCCCTACGCCTGGGCTTTCTTCGTGCCATTTATCATGGTGACCACCTTTGCGGTTGTGAACCTGTTGGTGGGTCTGATCGTGAATTCCATGCAGGATGCCCATCACGAGGAAGAAGGCGAACGCACCGATGCCTATCGCGATCTGGTTTTGGCCCGGTTAGAGGCAATTGAGCAGCAGATCGCGGCCTTGCAGCCGCCGCAGGAGAAGAAGTGATTTTGATTTTTCCCGCGAAGATAGTAGTTGGAAATTGAGGCAAATCAGGCAGAGACCTAATATAATGGACAGACGTACATTCGGACTGGGCGCTGCGGTGACCCTTGGGCTGGCAGGGTGCAGCTCCGGTCCAAGTAAATTTCGCAGCTATAACGGGCCCGAGGTGACCTCGGTCGTCGTGAACAAGGGCGCGCGCAAGGTCTATCTTCTTCATCATGAGGATATTCTGCGCGAATATGATATGGAGCTTGGCTTTGCTCCGCTTGGTCACAAGCAAATCGAAGGTGACGGTAAAACACCCGAAGGCACCTATCTGATTGACCGGCGCAATCCCAATAGCCGCTATCACCTGTCAATCGGGATTTCCTATCCCAACGCGCAGGACCGGGCGAAAGCCGCCGCGATGGGCAAAAAACCGGGAGGTGAGATTTTCATCCACGGTGAGCCTAATAATGCAAAGGCGCGCAAGCGCGCGGCGCGCGTGGACGACTGGACCGCGGGCTGCATTGCCGTCACGAATGATGAGATTGAAGAAATCTACGCGATGGTTCGCGATGGTACGGTGATCACCCTGCGCCCGTAACCGCGTGGACAGTATGTCCATCATCACCGCAGGTCGCAGCTCAATAGAATAGGCCCGATTGCCTGAATGGCAGATCGGGCCTTTGTCATTTTTTGGCTGTGGCGAAAGCGCCGGATCAGCTGCCCATCACCAGGGTCCACCAGATCTTGCCGTTGGATTCCTGAAACCAGGAAAAGCCCATCGTGCGTGCTTTGGGGTCCATGATGACAGACCGGGTTGCGGGCAATTCCATCCAGGCCGTCAGTGTCTGCAGTTCGGATTCATAGGTTTCCGAGATCGTTTCGCCGATCATGGTGCCAGTGAAGCCTGCGCGGGCCACACGGTCCAGCGGCGAAGAGCCATCGGAGCCAAAATGCCAGGGCCGATTCTGCACCGACATATCGCGCGAATGGGTGGCCGCCGCAGCGGTCAGCTGCGGGTTCAGCTGAACGGTGGGACGACCTGCCGCCTCGCGGAGGGCATTGACCGAGTCGAGCATCCGCAGCTGCACCTTGTCGGCGTTACGGATCCGATACACGCTGCCGCCCGTGCTGCCATCGGGGACAGGTGCACAGGCTGCGACAAGGGTCATCAGCCCGGCGATAAGGATCAGAAATACACGTGTCATACTACACCTTGCTTCATTTGCTGGCTGCTCCAATACCCCGGCTGTGGCATAGGCGCAAACCTGTCAGCGGTGAATTGATCATCGCTGGATGGTTTGATTTGCGACTGAGGCATTCGCGCCATAAGATACGGTATAACGAATGCATATCTCCGCAGTTTGGAAAAGTCATGACCCGCAGCCCCTTCGATATTCTTTCAAGACGGCAGTTTATTGCCGGATCCGCGTTTGCCGGCGCTTCGCTGGTTGGTGGTGGTGTTGCCAGCACAGGCTGGGCCCAGGATGCAGCGGATACCGTCGCGGAGGGGTTCGACCCTCTTCGCCCGCCGCCTGAGCCCGAGCCGCCGGTGCAGCGCAATATCTCCGCATTCCGATCCAAGGATTGGCGCCCCTACTTCGACAGCCTGCGCAACGGGGCCGTGCTGGTTGATATCGACAGCCGTGCCCTGCATTTCTGGTCTGAAGATCAAAGCGTCTATAAGCTGTTCCCATCTTCGGTACCGCTCTCTGATGATCTGACGCGGCGCGGTCGGACGAAGATCATTCGCAAGGTTGATGGACCCGGCTGGGCGCCAACTCCGAACATGCGCAAACGTAATCCTGAGTGGCCAGCCTATATTCCGCCGGGGCCGGACAATCCGCTCGGAACCCACGCTTTGTATCTCAGCTGGAAGTATTACCGAATCCACGGAACCCACGATACACGCAAGATTGGACGTAAGTCGTCCAATGGCTGTATTGGCCTTTATAATGAGCATATTTCAGAGCTATTTGGGCTGACGAAAGTGGGCACTCAAGTGTTGCTAATTTGACGACATCGACCCATTCCGGGGACCGAATCATGCAACAAGCAATTGCAATGCCGGGATTTTGCTGATTAGAAAAATATCACGAGGTAAGTCTTGGGCGCGTGGTTCAGGTGGACTGAACTGCGCATATTTTTGGAGGTTAACATGAAAAAACTCGTTATCGCTGCTGCTCTGACTGCTGCTGCTTCGACCGCTTCCGCGGGCAACCTGGCTGAGCCGATCGTTGAGGCGCCGGTTATCGTTGAGCAAACCGAAAGCTCCTCCAGCGGCATCCTTCTGCCGCTGCTGCTGCTGGTTGTTGTCGGCGCGGCTGTTGCAAGCAACTAATTGCTTGTGTCAGAACGTTAAGAAAGGCGGTGGATTTTTCCACCGCCTTTTTTCGTGGCATCTGATGGCATCGGAACAGGCCGATACCGCCTGCGCGTGGCTTAATGGTCAGACAGCTCTGACAGGATGCTGTCCAGCGTTTTCAGGATCATCTCAATCCCCTCTGCATCTATCGTCAATGGCGGGCGAATTTTCAGGATATTGTCGCTTGGGCCTTCGCTGCCAATCAGGATGCGATGATCCCGCATCCGGTTTTTGACATAAGCGCAGATCTCTGAGGCCTCTGATCCATCGGTACGGATCAACTCGACTCCGACGAACAGCCCCATACCGCGCACATCACCGATTGCCTGATAGCGCGACTGAAGGTCACGTAGACCTTTGATCAGATCTGCTCCGCGCTCGCGGGCGTTTTCCTGCAATCCTTCATCGTCGACAATATTCAACACTTCGGTACCGATGCGGCAGGACAGGGTGGAGCCACCAAAGGTCGAGAAAAACTCCGGCCCCTGGGCAAAGCTATCGGCGATGGCGCGGGTGGTGACGAGGACGCCAAGCGGATGGCCATTGCCAATCGGTTTGCCCAGAACAACGATATCCGGTGCAGCCCCCTGGTGTTCAAAGCCGAAGTAATAATCGCCTAAGCGCCCAAGCCCGGTTTGCACCTCATCGGCGATACAAATCCCGCCCGCAGCCCTGATTTTCTCATAGACTGCTGGCAGATACCCCTTGGGCGGAATGATCTGGCCGCCAACCGAGGGGAAGGTTTCGGCGATAAACCCAGCAACGCCGTGGCCGCTGGCCTGTAGCTTCGCAATGGCGGGATCAACCAGATCAGCGTATTTCTGTGCGCGTTGCAGATCATCACGACGGTAGGTGCCGCGATAGTCGTCTGCGACCTCCACCAGTTCGACCCAATCGGAGGGGCCAACCCCGCCCTTGGCATTGAACTTATAGGCCGAGATGTCGATCACACCGGTTGTATTACCGTGGTAGCCGTGGTCGGGGGTCACCATCCCCTTGGCGTTGGTGTGCGCCCGCGCAAGACGCAGGGCCAGCTCATTGGCTTCGGTGCCGGAGTTGACGAAGAAGCAGACCTCGAGATGATCCGGCATTTTCGACAGTATTTTTTCGGCAAAAGCGGTCTGTGCCGGATGCAGATAGCGGGTGTTGGAGTTCATCCGTTTCAACTGGTCCGCAGCGACGGCTTGAATGCGTGGATGGGCATGTCCGACATGTGGGACGTTGTTATAAGCGTCCAGATAGGGGCGTCCCCATTCGTCGAACAAATGATGCTTCCAGCCGCGCAACAACATCACCGGGTCGCGGTATGTCAGGCTGAGGTTCCCGCCAAAATGGGCGTGCCGCCCCGCCAGAACCGTTGCTTTATCTGTTGGTCGATAGCTGACCTGAGCAGCGGGCAGGTTCAAGAGTGGCGCCGGATTGGGGCAGAGCGCGGTCCAGAGTGTGAGGTCATCCGGGTCGGCAACCCCGGGCCAGTCAGCTTCGATTCCCGCTGTTGACAGGGCAAGCTGGAAATGAACATGGGGCGCCCACCCACCGTTTTGGTCGGCTGTGCCAAGCTGGCAAAATGATGCGCCCTTGGCGATTTTGTCCCCAACAGAAAGACGCGTGCAGCACTCCGGATCAAGGTGGCCATAGAGTGTATAAAACGCATCGCCGCTGTCTGTGTGATGCTTCAGGATCACAACACCACCGTAGTCCAGGTGATTGGCACGATCCTCAACAACCAGCACTTCCCCTGCCAATGGGGCATGAAGCGGTTCTCCGGCAGGCGCGAAGACGTCCACCGCCAGATGCACGGTCCGGCGATCGCTTGCCTTATACTCTCCCTTGCGGAAGGCTGGCGCTGTGTAGATCAAACGGGGTTCGCGATAGTAGCCAAGCCACCAATCGCGGCCATCCTCGCCGGAAAACTCACGTCCAACATCAGCAGCCTCGGCCAGCGGCATGTCAAACGGGTTCTGTGGCCAAGTGGACTCTTCGACAGAGAGGGATCCCATTGGCAGATCGGCCAGATCCCGTCCCATCAGGGGGGCAAAGTCACCTGAATGTGTCTCTAAATAGGCTAATACACTGTCTGCACCATCGACAACCGTCAGGCCGCAGGTTGCCCGAAGTCGCGCTGTGATCAGCGCAGGATGTTCACTCGGCTGGTCCAGAAACCGCCACGCCGGTTCCTGCGAAATTGTTACATAGGGATCATCAGGATTGTCTTGAGCCTCCAAGGTGGAGTTGATGACACTGACGGCCAGTCGCATCCGCAGCAGCGGCCAGAGAAGATCCAGTTCTTCTGCCGTTAGCGGGGTTACAGCGTGATATCCCGACACCAGCGCCGCAAGCGCTCTCTGTGGTTGAGGGTGGTCGATGACGAGATAGGCGGCCGCAATGGCGAGATCACAGATTCGTGGCCCTGCGCACATATCGCCGAAATCAATCAGGCCGCTGACAACTCGAGGTTCCGACAGATCACCAGTGACGAGGATATTGTAGTCATTTGCATCATTGTGGATGGCCTGCCTTGGTAGAGCGTCGAGCTGCGGTTTCAGGGATGCAAAATCGGCGCAGATCTCAGCAATCACCTGCTGCCTGCGGTTATCCGTGATGCAGGTTATGTCATCCTTGATCCAGTCTGCGGTCATCAAATCCCATTTGAACCTACGCTCCAGAGCGGGATGCACAAACTCTTCGAGAGCGCGGGTGGTGCCGGCAAGGGTCGCGCCGACCTCGCGGATCAGCTCTGCGGATTTCGGAGCGCTTTTGGCATAGCAGCGGCCGGGCAGCAGAGTTTGCACCCACACCAGCCGGTCTTCGCCGGTGTCATCTTGGAGACTGAGGCATAGCTCTCCGTTGCTTGCAGCAACGGTGCGGGGGATCGGCAGACCGGGATCAGTTTTGTGGATATGCGTCAACGCCGCGATTTGCATATCGACAAGGTCGGAGGCGCAGCCGGGGCGCATGGCTTTCAGGATATAGCCTCGCCCATCCGTTGCGATCGCGCGATAGTTAAGGTCATATTCTCCGTCCAACCGGGACAACTCGGCACGGATGCCCCAGTGGTCGTGTAGGACGGCGGCCCAGTGATCTTCGGCCAAACGGATTGCGGTCATGAAATGCCCCTGTTCAAAACTCCCAAGCCCCGTTGGCCGGGGCGTTTGGGCTATTTGGACCGGGGCGTGCCGATTAGTCCAGCCACCCTTTCAAATTGCGTTCGATCACACCGGAAAGCGCATCGATATGCTCCGCATCGTCATTCAGACAGGGGATGTAGAGAAACTCCTCGCCGCCTGCATGCTCAAAACTCTCGCGGATTTCTTCGTTGATTTCTTCAAGTGTTTCAATGCAATCAGCCGAGAAGGCCGGGGCGATCACGGCGATATTCTTCTTCCCATCCTTGGCGAGAGTGGCGACGTGATCCACGGTGTAGGGTTTCAACCATTCCTCTGGCCCGAAGACTGATTGGAACGTGGTTGTGATCTCGGTGTCGGTCCAGCCGAGACGCTCTTTCAGAAGGCGCGTCGTTTTCTGGCACTGGCAGTGGTAAGGATCACCCTGCATCAGATAGCGCTTTGGCATGCCGTGATAGGAAACCACGAGGATTTCGGGTTTTTTCTCTGCGGCTGCATAGGCTTTCTCGACCGAGCGGGCCAGCGCGTCGATATAGGCAGGATCGTCAAAGTAGGGAGCCACTGTGCGCGCAGCCGGTTGCCAGGTCTCCTCCATCAGGGCGCGGAAAAACTGGTCATTGGCGGTCGCAGAGGTGGCGCCGGCGTATTGCGGATAGAGCGGCACGAAGAGGATTTTCTGGCAGCCCGCCTCAACCATTTCGCGGACCTTGGATTTTGTTGATGGATTGCCGTAGCGCATACAGAAATCCACCATAACCTCGTTGCCGTAGCGGTCTTGCAACGCCTCCGCCATGGCGGCGGTCTGTTCCTTGGTAATGGTCATCAGGGGGCTTTCGCCCTTGTCGTGGTTCCAGATGGATTTATAGGCCGCCCCCGATGTGAAGGGCCGTTTCGCCAGAATGATCAGCTGAAGCAGCGGCTGCCATTTCCAGGCAGGATAATCGATCACCCGTTTATCAGAGAGAAACTCGCTCAGATACCGGCGCATGGGCCAGTAGCTATAGTCGTCAGGCGTGCCGAGATTGGCCAACAGAACGCCAACTTTCGCCGGGGCGATTTTTGGGTGGTCTGCCGGAGCGTGAGCGGGGCAGGTGGCGGGGGCAGTGGCGTCCAGCATCTGGTCAGGGTCCTGTGCGGTAATTCGGTCAGCGGATCGTGGTCCGCTCTAGCAATATGAAGATACGGCGGAAATAGCCAATTGGATCATTCCACCAGAGCCATAGGATAGATCTATGACGGTGGCTGTCTACTTGGGCAGCGGTGTTTCTGGCACCTTAAGCGCATCTGCCAGACGGGCCTTCGCCGATCCCGGGCGCAGCGGTTTCTGCTGGGTTTCCGATGGCGACCAACCGGTCAGGCAGATCAGTTCGAATGTCGCGGGCAACAGACCGTCTGCGGTGGCGTAAGTGGCGCGATAGATTTCTTCAGCTTCTGCAAAGAGATGGCGCGAGGGTGTCACCTTCTGTCGTTGGGTCATCGCATTGGTTTCGCCCATGCCACGCAATTCATGCATTAAATGTCGCAGGTCGCGGTACTTTGCCGTCAGCGGAACCACATCCGCAACTGGCAGCGCAAATCCGGCCCGCTGCAACAGGGCGCCCAGATCACGCACCTCGGCCATCGGGGCCACGCGCGGGGAGAGCCCGCCAGATAGTCGCGTTTCGGCAGTTGCCAGGGCGCTGCGCAGTTCATGTAGGGTTTGGCCGCCCAACATCACAACCAGTAGCAGCCCATCTTCGGTCAAGGCCCGGTGACACTGGATCAACTGACCCACGGGATCATTCGCCCAATGCAGTGACATCGCATGAACCACAAGATCGTGCGCGCCCACCTCCAGATCCAAGGTCTCGTCATCGGCCACATGTTTCGCATCGGGCAGACAGCTCGCCCAGCCTTCGGTAAAAGGCGCAACCAGCGCTGGGCTGGTAAAGCTTCTGTTAACCATGGATAGCCGATCCTCAATCTCATCGCGGGCGATGTCATGCAGGAACAAGGCCTGAGACGTCAGGCGGCTGCGATGGGCGGTGATGGCGCGGCGGTCGAACAGCTGCGGGCGGGGCGTCGTGGCTTGGGTCATGAGGGCTATTTAGGATGTTGAAGGCGCGGATACAAACGGCTGTTTCATTGATCTACCCCCCACGTTGTCTGGCTTGTGGAGATTGGGTCGACAGTGATTTCGGGCTTTGTGGCCCCTGTTGGCGCGACACCCCTTTCATCAGCGGAACCTGTTGTGACAGTTGCGGTGTCGCGCTGATGGGGGAGGAGGACGGTTTCCGGCTTGAGTGTGATGACTGTATGGAGCATCCGCGCCCTTGGCAGCAGGGGCGCGCGGCGTTGTCTTACGAAGGCACCGCGCGGCGTCTAATTCTGGCGTTAAAGCACGGAGACCGCACAGAGATCGCGCGGCCTGCGGCGCGTTGGCTTGCGCGCGCTGCAACTACCTTATTGGCAGATAATCCGCTGGTGGCGCCGGTGCCGTTGCATTGGTCTCGGTTTTTGCGCCGTCGCTACAATCAATCTGATCTATTGGCCAAGGTCATGGCCCAAGATGCCGACTTGGACTATTGCCCGGATCTGTTGCGCCGGACACGGCGTACCCCATCGCTGGAGGGGCAGAGTCGCCATCAGCGCTACACGACATTGATGCAGTCGATTGCTGCGCATCCCAAACACGCCGAGCGGATCAGTGGCAGAATTGTCCTGTTGGTGGATGATGTGATGACCAGCGGCGCGACGCTCAGCGCGTGTAGCGAGGCCTGCCTTGACGCCGGGGCGACGGCGGTGCGTGTCGCGGTGCTTGCACGGGTCACGCACTCGTGATCTGAACGCGCTGGGGCTGGCAATTTCATCATGGACTGCCCAAGTTCGTGCCAAGCCAACAGATATGTTCAAACGGAGACCCGAATGAAACCGGTCGAAATCTACACATCCCCGCTTTGCGGATTCTGCCACGCCGCCAAGCGTCTTCTGACGCAAAAAGGTGTAAGCTTTGACGAAATCGACGTTTTGGCAAACCCGGACCGCAAAGCTGAAATGATTGAGCGCGCCAATGGTGGGCGTACCGTTCCGCAGATTTTCGTTGGTGAAACTCATGTGGGCGGGTGTGACGATCTTTATGCGCTGGATCGTTCCGGAAAGCTGGATCCGCTGCTGGCCGCCTAAACTGCGGTACATAAAGTGAAAGCCTGAGGAGGTGACAGATGCGTGCGGCTCTACTTCAAATGACGTCAAGCGACCAACCCGCCGATAATCTGGCGATGGTGCAGCAGATGATCGGCAACGCGGTCGCAGGCGGCGCGGGGTTTGTGCTGACGCCGGAGGTGACCAATTGCCTGTCCGGCAGTCGCAGTCATCAGCAATCCGTACTGCATCTCGAGGCTGATGATCCGACGTTGTCGGCGCTACGAGACACGGCGGTGCAGCATGGGGTCTGGCTGTCGCTGGGGTCACTCGCGTTGAAGACAACGGATACAGATGGGCGTTTTGCCAATCGTCAGTTTCTGATTGATCCGAAGGGTGAGATTGTCGCCCGATATGATAAAATCCACATGTTTGACGTGGACGTCACGCCTGAGGAAACCTACCGCGAATCCGATGGATACCGGCCCGGTCACGAAGCGGTGGTTGCAGAAACCCCCTTTGCCGCGTTGGGGATGACCATCTGCTATGATGTGCGCTTTCCTTATCTGCATCGGCGTCTGGCCAAGGCAGGGGCGCAGGTTCTTTTGGTGCCTGCGGCATTTTCCCATGTCACAGGCGCCGCCCATTGGCACGCCTTGCTACAGGCGCGGGCCATCGAAACCGGCTGCTATGTCCTGGCTGCGGCACAGACTGGCACGCATCCGGCCGCCCGTGGGTCGTCACGTCGCACCTATGGCCATTCGCTTGTTGTGTCGCCCTGGGGTGAAATCCTCGCAGATGGTGGTACGGATATTGGCATCACCTACATTGATCTTGACCTTGAAAAAGTGGCACAAGCGCGCCGACAGGTGCCTTCCCTGTCGCATGACCGAGAGTTTGACGGCCCCTGATGGATGACACGAATTCCCTAGCGGTTTCGCTATTTAGCGAAATCTTGATGGCAGATCAGCTGGCGCGAACGCGGCTGGGACAGGTGCTGCCCAAGGGGATGGAACTGTCGCATTTTTCCGTATTGAACCATCTGGCACGTACGGGCGTGGAGCGCTCCCCCGCGCAGCTGGCGAAGGCGTTTCATGTGACCCGCGGCGCGATGACCAATACGCTGGGCAAGCTTGAGGCTGCCGGATATATCCATATTCGCCCCGATTGGGACGATGCGCGGCGTAAAATGGTTGCTATTAGCCCGGCTGGGCGGCGGGCACGCGATGCGGCGCTGGCGAGCATTGTGCCGATGATCTCTGAAGTGGTGGAGGAACTGGGCGGTGACCGGGTCAAATCCGCACTGCCGATCCTGCGGGAATTTCGGATCAAGCTGGGCAGTCGCGACTAGATAGATGTGTCCGCACTGGGCGTCTCTCCCCGACAACGGAAAAGGACGCCTGCGAACAGACGTCCTTGGTGCCCCCCGTCAGGCTGGTCCGTGAGTGGTAGGCTTAACGACAGGGCGGCCCGGAACAAGGGCCTCTGTGCATTCACTCGGTGACAGGTCGGAACTGTTCGACCCTTACCAGTGTTTTACCACGGGCAGCGTATCGACCCAACGGCGCAGAAGGATGATCGCCTATCCTTAAGTATAGGATAGGCTGATATTCTACGCGTTTCAGCGTGGTTTCGTGCTTGCTGTGACGTAGTTGACGCTCAGGTCTCGCTCCGAGAGTGACCAGCTCCAGAACACGGGGTTGAAGACGAATCCCTTGCGATCAACCGGCGTCAGTCCAGCCTTTGCCAGCAGCTCGAATAGCTCATCCGGGGTGATGAACTTTGACCATTCATGGGTGCCGCGCGGCAGCCAGCGCATTACCACTTCTGCGCCAAAGATCGCCATGGCGTAGCTTTTGGGATTGCGGTTGATGGTAGAACAGATCTGCAATCCGCCGGGTTTCAGCAATTGCCGCGTGGCAGTCAGATAGCTGAGCGGATCGGCCACATGTTCGACCACTTCCATATTCAGGACGATATCGAACTGTTCGCCCGCCTCGGCCAGTGCCTCAGCTGTGGTATGGCGATAGTCGATATCCAGCCCAGATTGCTGCGCATGGACCTGCGCCACCGGGATATTGCCCGCTGCGGCATCTGCACCGACGACGTCCGCACCCAAGCGCGCCATGGGTTCGCTCAGCAGGCCGCCGCCACACCCGATATCAAGCAGACGCAGACCTGAGAACGGTGCATCTGACGACAGGTCACGATCGAATTCTGCTGCGATCTGCTGCGTGATGTAATCAAGGCGACAGGGGTTCAACATATGCAGAGGCTTGAATTTTCCGGTCGGATCCCACCATTCAGCAGCCATGGCTTCGAATTTTGCGATCTCGGACGGATCTACCGTGGATTGAGGCGCTTGCATTCCTGTCTCCGTGTGTTCTTTTATCAGTCAGGACTAAGTTAGGTCAGTAATGGACAAATACCCGTATCAAAAGCGCGCAGTGCAGTATTTGTACCCGCCCATCGAACCCTTCGACCAGCGTATGATCGATGTTGGGCAGGGGCACCATATCTATATGGAGCAAAGCGGCAATCCGGATGGCATCCCTGTGGTGGTCTGTCACGGGGGGCCCGGTGGCGGATCCAGCCCGGCGATGCGGCGATATTTTGACCCGGATCGTTACAGGATTATCCTGTTCGATCAGCGGGGGTGCGGTCGGTCGCGGCCACATGCCTCCTGCGAGGACAACACCACCTGGAATCTGGTTGCGGATATGGAAATCATCCGACGCCTGATCGGAGTGTCGCAATGGATGGTGTTCGGTGGCAGCTGGGGCGCGACGCTGTCGCTGATCTATGCTCAGACCCATCCGGAGAGGGTGTGCCAGCTGATCCTGCGCGGCGTTTTCCTGATGACCAAGTCGGAGCTGGACTGGTTCTACGGAGGCGGCGCCGGTCGGTTCTGGCCGGAAACCTGGTCGCGATTTGTTTCGCTGATCCCGGACGATGAGCGCAGCGACCTGATAGCGGCCTATAACCGGCGGTTGTTTTCTGGCGATATGGCAGAGGAGATCCGGTTCGGTCGGGCTTGGTCCGCTTGGGAGAATGCGCTGGCTTCTATCCACTCCAATGGCGTCTCAGGGGAAAGTCCCGGCGACTACGCCCGCGCCTTTGCCCGGTTGGAGAACCACTACTTCATCAATGGCGGCTTTCTGGATTACGACGGTCAGATCTTCGCCAATATGAGCCGCATATCGCATATTCCGGGCATCATCGTGCAGGGGCGGTATGATATGATCTGCCCGCCGACCTCGGCCTGGCGATTGAAGGAGCTGTGGCCAAATGCAGAGTTGAAGATGGTACGCAATGCCGGCCATGCTCTCTCGGAACCGGGAATCAGCGCGGAACTGGTGCGCGCGATGGACGAGATTGCCGAGGAGCAGGAGCCATGACACGGATCGACAGACGTGCGCTGTTTACATCGGGGGCCGCCGCAGCCTTGCTGGCTGCCACTGGTGCGGCGCTTGCGGATGCCCCGCGGCCGGGCGGAATTCTGCGATTGGCTGTACCGCGGGATGGTGATCTGATGGATCATGTGGCTCGTGGTGCTGTCTTTGATACGCTGACGGAAATTGGCCCGGATGGGTCATTGCGCCCTGAGCTGGCCACCCGGTGGAGCAGCAGCCCGGATGCGCGGATCTGGCGATTTGATATCCGGTCTGATGTGACATTTCATAGCGGCGTACCGCTACAGGCCCAGGATGTGGCCGCCAGCCTGCGCTATAGCGTTATTGAAACCGATCATGCGGCGCAGATTGAGGTGCTTTCTCAGGAGAGTATTCAGATCGTGCTGGGCGCCTCGAACCCGCATCTGCCTTATCTGTTGGCGGATGGCCGCTTTTTCATCGCTGCGGGGGGAGCGGTTTCATGCGATCTCTCTGCCGCAGATGGCACCGGATGCTACCGGGTGGAACGCGCGCGCGCTGGGCGCGATTTTCGGGCGACGCGGGTGATGGATCACTACAAATCCGGTCAGGCAGGCTGGGTCGATACGGTCGAGCTGATTGTGATTCCGGATGCAGAGGTCCGGGCAGAGGCCCTGCGGGATGGTTACGTTGATGTTGCGGCCTTACCTGCGCCCGATGGGGTGTTGTCGCGTGGCAGTTTTCACTACCATCCGTCGGCCAGTGATATGGCCTTGGCGGCGCGCCGGGATGTCGGCCTTCCACGCAGGATCGGCGCCCGCTCAGCGCTGGATGACGGCCGTATCGCCGAACGCTGGTGGCGTGTCTGATCTGTGAAAATGCGATATTTTGCTTGCGGGGTAGCGGGCGCCGGACAGGCGACAGGGATCTGCCCCTTGCAGTTTGACCTGATAGGGCGTATATGCCTGTCATAACAGCGGCGCGTCGGGTTTGCCCCTCAGCTCCACCGGAAAATTCAACGGGCCGCGCGCCCGTTTTTTTGTGCCCGAATCACAGATCTGGAATTCGTATGACCAATGACCTGATAGCCAAGGCAGCCATCGACCGTCGGCTTGCCGAGATCATCACTCCGGTGATCGAAGATCTCGGTTTTGAGCTGGTGCGTATTCGGCTGATGTCTGGCAAGACCACCACGCTGCAAATCATGGCGGACAAGCCGGACGGCGGCATTGAGGTGGACGGCTGCGCCGAGATTTCCAATGCGGTCAGCGCCACGCTGGACGTTGAGGACCCGATTCTAGACAGCTATGCGCTGGAGGTCTCCAGCCCCGGTATCGACCGCCCTCTGACACGTCTCAAAGACTTCGAGATGTTCGAAGGCTATGAAGCCAAGATCGAAACCAGCGAGTTGATCGACGGCCGTCGCCGCTTCAAGGGCGAGCTGGCCGGTGTCGAGGATGACGAGGTTCTGATCAATATCGAAGAACACGGCGAGACGGTTACAATCGGGCTGAAATTCGATTGGTTGAGCGACGCCAAGCTGGTTCTGACCGACGATCTGATCAAAGAAATGCTGCGCCAGCGCAAAGCTGCGGGCACCCTGAACGAAGACGCATTCGACGAAATCGAGGCCGATGGGTCCGAAGAGGAGAAAAAGTAATGGCTATCACGTCAGCAAACCAGTTGGAGCTTCTGCAGACCGCAGAAGCCGTGGCGCGCGAAAAGATGATCGACCCCGCTCTGGTTGTCGATGCGATGGAAGAAAGCCTGGCGCGGGCCGCCAAGAGCCGCTACGGCAGCGAAATGGATATCCGTGTATCCATTGACCGCAAGACCGGTCGTGCGACCTTCACCCGTGTGCGCACCGTGGTCGAAGATGACGCTCTGGAGAACTACCAGGCAGAGATGACCGTTGAGCAGGCCAAACAGTATATGGCCGATCCGTCGGTTGGCGATGTTTTTGTCGAGGAAGTGCCTCCGGTCGAAATGGGCCGTATTGCTGCCCAATCCGCCAAGCAGGTGATCCTGCAGAAGGTGCGCGAAGCTGAGCGTGATCGTCAGTACGAAGAATTCAAGGATCGTGCCGGCACCATCATCAATGGTCTGGTGAAGCGCGAAGAATACGGCAATGTTATCGTCGATGTGGGCGCTGGCGAAGCCATCCTGCGCCGCAACGAGAAAATCGGCCGCGAGAGCTACCGCCCGAACGACCGTATCCGTTGCTTCATCAAGGACGTACGCCGTGAACCCCGTGGCCCGCAGATCTTCCTGTCGCGGACCGCGCCGGAATTCATGGCTGAGCTGTTCAAGATGGAAGTGCCGGAAATCTATGACGGTGTCATCGAGATCAAGGCCGTGGCTCGTGATCCCGGTTCGCGCGCAAAGATCGCCGTGATCAGCTATGATGGGTCCATTGACCCGGTCGGCGCCTGCGTCGGTATGCGCGGTTCGCGTGTGCAGGCCGTGGTCAACGAGTTGCAGGGTGAGAAGATCGACATCATCCCGTGGAACGAAGACCAGCCGACCTTCCTTGTGAATGCGCTGCAGCCTGCTGAAGTGTCGAAGGTTGTTCTGGACGAAGAAGCTGGCAAGATCGAAGTTGTCGTGCCCGAAGAACAGCTGTCGCTCGCGATTGGTCGTCGTGGTCAGAACGTGCGTCTGGCATCCCAGCTGACTGCGCTGGACATCGACATCATGACCGAGGAAGAGGAATCGGCTCGCCGCCAGAAGGAATTCGAGGCGCGGACCAAGCTGTTCATGGAAACCCTGGATCTGGACGAGTTCTTCGCCCAGCTGCTGGTCTCCGAAGGCTTTACCAACCTCGAAGAAGTTGCCTATGTCGAGCTGGACGAACTGCTGGTCATTGACGGTGTCGATGAAGGCACCGCCCAAGAGCTGCAGGCCCGTGCCGCTGACTATCTGGAAGCCCAGGCAAAAGCCGCAATTGATGCCGCCCGTGCCTTGGGTGTTGAGGACAGCTTGATTGACTTTGACGGTCTGACGCCCCAAATGATTGAGGCATTGGCCAAGGATGGCATCAAGACGCTGGAAGACTTTGCCACCTGCGCGGATTGGGAACTGGCCGGCGGCTGGACCACCAACAAAGGGGAACGGATCAAGGATGATGGTATTCTTGAGCCCTTCGATGTGTCGCTGGAGGATGCCCAGACCCTTGTTATGACTGCCCGCGTTCTGCTGGGTTGGGTGGATCCCACCGAACTGGAAGCCGACGCTGAAGAAGACGCCGACATCGAAGACGGCGAAGCAGAAGAGGGCGAAGCCTGATATCAGGCCTCGCAGCGAGGGTAGCAATGGCACGCGGTGGCAGTGACAAAGACCGGTCCGATGGACCGGAGCGAAAATGTCTGGCGACAGGCGAGATTCAGCCTAAGGAAGGGCTGATCCGCTTTGTTGTTGGTCCTGAAGGTCAGGTCGTGCCTGACGTGATGGGTAAGTTGCCCGGGCGCGGGGTCTATGTGACTTCAACCGAGGCTGCGCTTCGCACCGCGATAAAGAAGAAACTCTTTGCGCGCGGCTTCAAGGCTCCGGTGACGGTGCCTGATGGGCTGGAAGATGAAATCAAAGGTCAGGTGCTGCGGCGCCTGATCGAGCTGATCAGCCTGGCGCGTAAGTCGGGCGATGCGGTCTCTGGCTACGAGAAGGTCAAGGACTGGTTGGCCAAGGAACACGCCCGCGTGTTGATCCAGGCTTCGGATGGATCGGGACGGGGCAAATCGAAATTGAGCACGCCGCACCGTGGGAAATTCATCGGATGCCTCACTGCGGACGAGCTGGGCATGGCTTTTGGGCGCCAAACTGTGATACATGCGGCGCTGGCCTCTGGTGGACTCGGCAAACGTGTTGTAGAGGAAGCGCAACGACTACAAGGTTTGCGCGAAACGGTGGGCGGCAAGGGCCGCACGGAAGGATAAAGAGCTTTATGAGCGATAGTGACGGCAAAAAGACGTTGGGTCTTCGTGGTGGGTCCCGGCCCGGGAATGTGAAACAGAGCTTCAGCCACGGTCGGACCAAGAATGTCGTGGTGGAAACCAAGCGCAAACGCGTTGTGGTCCCCAAGCCGACCGCGGCAAAAGGGGGCTCCGGTGCGACGCCCTCCGGCGACGCATCGCGGCGTCCGGCTGGCATCAGCGATGCAGAGATGGCGCGCCGCCTGAAGGCGTTGCAGGCCGCCAAGGCCCGCGAAGTGGAAGAAGCGGCACAGCGCGAAGCTGAGGAGAAGGCCCGCGCTGAAGAGCGTGAGCGCCGCCGGGCTGAGCAGGAAGCCAAGGAACGCGAACAGCGCGAAGCTGAAGAGCGCGCCCGTCAGAAGGCCGAAGACGAAGAGCGTAAGCGCGTCGAAGCCGAAGCCGCTGCAAAACGTGCAGCCTCTGACGCTGAAAAGAAAAAATCTGAACCAGCCTCGGCACGCCCGGCTCCCGGCCCGTCCTCGCAACCCCGTAAGGGTGACCGCGATCGCGACGACCGGCAGAACCGCAATGCCAAGGGTCGTAATGATGGTGGCGGTCGCCGTTCCGGGAAGCTGACACTTGGTCAGGCCACCGGTGGCGAAGGCGGTCGTCAGCGTTCCATGGCGTCGATGAAGCGTAAGCAGGAGCGTGCGCGTCAGAAGGCGATGGGTTCGGTTGAACGTGAGAAGGTTATCCGTGACGTTCAGCTGCCTGAGGCGATTGTTGTCTCTGAGCTGGCCAACCGGATGGCGGAACGCGTCGGCGAAGTCGTCAAATCGCTGATGAACATGGGCATGATGGTCACGCAGAACCAGACCATTGACGCGGATACCGCTGAGCTGATCATCGAAGAATTCGGCCACAAAGTTGTGCGCGTTTCCGATTCGGATGTCGAAGACGTCATCAAAGAGATCGATGACAAGGACGAAGATCTGCAGTCGCGTCCGCCTGTGATCACCATCATGGGTCACGTTGACCACGGTAAAACCTCTCTGCTGGACGCAATCCGCGATGCGCGGGTTGTTGCTGGCGAAGCCGGTGGCATCACCCAGCACATCGGTGCCTATCAGGTGAAAACCGAAGGTGGCGCCGTGCTGAGCTTCCTCGATACACCGGGTCACGCGGCCTTTACCTCCATGCGGTCGCGCGGGGCGCAGGTCACGGATATCGTGGTCTTGGTTGTTGCTGCGGACGATGCTGTGATGCCTCAGACGATTGAAGCGATCAACCACGCCAAGGCGGCGCAGGTACCGATGATCGTCGCGATCAACAAGATCGACAAACCGGCAGCTGACCCGAACAAGGTCCGTACCGATCTGCTTCAGCACGAAGTGATCGTGGAAGCCATGTCTGGTGAAGTCCAGGATGTCGAAGTCTCTGCCGTTACCGGCCAGGGTCTCGATGAGCTGCTGGAAGCGATTGCGTTGCAGGCGGAAATTCTGGAACTGAAAGCCAACCCCGATCGTGCCGCGCAAGGTGCCGTGATCGAGGCTCAGCTGGATGTGGGCCGCGGCCCCGTTGCCACCGTTCTGGTTCAGAACGGGACGCTGCGTCAGGGTGATATCTTCGTTGTGGGTGAGCAATACGGTAAGGTCCGTGCGCTGATCAACGACAAGGGTGAGCGCGTGAAGGAAGCTGGTCCCTCGGTGCCGGTTGAGGTTCTTGGTCTCAACGGGACACCCGAAGCGGGCGATGTTCTGAATGTGACCGACACTGAGGCGCAGGCTCGTGAGATCGCCGAATATCGCGAGCAGGCAGCGAAAGACAAACGCGCTGCTGCGGGTGCTGCGACCACGCTGGAACAGCTGATGCAGAAGGCTAAGGAGGACGAGAACGTCTCCGAGCTTCCCATTCTGGTCAAGGCTGACGTGCAAGGCTCCGCCGAGGCTATCGTTCAGGCGATGGAAAAAATTGGCAACAACGAGGTGCGCGTGCGCGTCCTGCACTCGGGTGTTGGTGCGATCACCGAGACCGATATCGGTCTGGCTGAGGCCTCCGGTGCGCCGGTCATGGGCTTCAACGTCCGGGCCAACACATCGGCGCGGAACTCCGCCAACCAGAAGGGTGTGGAAATCCGCTACTACTCGGTCATCTATGACCTTGTGGACGATGTGAAAGCTGCTGCCTCGGGTCTGCTATCCGCAGAAATCCGCGAGAACTTCATTGGCTACGCCGAGATCAAGGATGTTTTCAAAGTGTCCAACGTGGGCAAGGTTGCAGGCTGTCTGGTCACCGAAGGTGTGGCACGCCGCTCCGCCGGGGTCCGTCTGCTGCGGGACAACGTCGTGATCCACGAAGGCACCCTGAAGACCCTCAAACGCTTCAAGGACGAAGTGGCCGAGGTTCAGTCGGGTCAGGAATGCGGTATGGCGTTTGAAAACTACGATGATGTCCGCAAGGGCGATGTGATCGAGATCTTCGAGCGCGAGGAAGTGACCCGCACGCTCGATTGATCAGAAGTTCGAAGATGAAAATAAAAAACCCCGGCCAATCTGGTCGGGGTTTTTTGTGGCGGGTTTGGGGGAGGACAAACCCGCCAAGGAGGGGCTGTGTTGGTGTCTGTCAGGCCGCGCGGCTGACGGGTTCACCTTCGTAGGTTTTATTGCCGACGCGGACTGAGATCTTTCCATTGGGCAAGCTGCGCACAAACGTGCCCTGTATAAAAATGAACGCGCCCTGTTTAATCGTTCGGATCATGATCGCTGCCACCTTTGGTCGCCAAGACTTCAGTAAATTTTTTCTGCTTCGTCCTCATGGTTAACCAGAAAAGTTAATGATTGATTGACGGGTTGATCGGGACCCCGCCACAGAAACTGGCGGAGCCATGCGATTGCACCGTAAAATAGGTAATTCCTGGCTACAGCCAGTCCCGCAGAATCGGGATCAGCGGAATGTCAGCGGCTGGCATCGGATAGTCGCGCAGGTTCTGCGCACGCACCCATTTCAGGGTTTGCCCCTCTTTGGCTTGCGGGATGCCTTCCCATTTTCGGCAGGCAAACAGAGGCATCAGGAGATGAAAATCATCATAGCTGTGGCTGGCAAATGTCAGCGGTGCGAGGCAGGATTCCCAGGTGTTGATCCCAAGCTCTTCTTCCAGCTCCCGGATCAGCGCAGCCTCTGGGGTTTCGCCCTGCTCTACCTTGCCTCCCGGAAATTCCCAAAGACCCGCCATGGACTTCCCTTCCGGGCGTTGCGCGAGGAGCACACGGCCTTCCACATCAATCAGGGCGACAGCGGATACAAGAACCATCTTCATGACCGGTAATCCGCGTTGATGGAAATATACTGATGCGTCAGATCGCAGGTCCAGACGGTACTCTTCCCCTCGGCCAGCCCCAGATCAACCTTGATGACAATCTCTGTTTTCGCCATCTCGGCGGCGCCGTTGGCCTCTTTGTAGTCGGGCGAAACCCAGCCTTTTTCAGCAACCAGCACCTCTCCGAAGGAGATCGACAGCTTGTCCCGGTCGGCAGCGGCGCCGGATTTTCCGATGGCCATCACCACACGGCCCCAGTTGGGATCCTCTCCCGCGATGGCGGTCTTCACCAAAGGCGAGTTGGCAATCGAGAGGCCATGAACCTTGGCGTCATGGTCATTCATCGCGCCTGTGACTTGGACTTCGACAAATTTGGTCGCGCCTTCGCCGTCACGAACCACCTGATGCGACAAGTCTAGCATCACGCCTTCCAGCGCGAGGGCGAAATCTGTGTTTCCGGTCACGTCGACGTCCGCAGCGCCAGAGGCGCAGAGCATTAAGCTGTCGGATGTTGAAGTGTCGCTGTCCACGGTGATGCAGTTGAAGGTGCGGTCGCAGATCTGCGACAGGAGGGCTTGCAGGTCTTCCTGTGCGATCTTTGCATCAGTGAAAATATAGACAAGCATGGTGGCCATATCGGGCGCAATCATGCCGGAGCCTTTGGCAATTCCTGCAATAGAGACTGTTTTACCGTCGACCTCAACCGTGGCACCGGCCCCTTTGGCGAAGGTGTCCGTTGTCATGATGGCTTCGGCAGCGCCTTCAATCGATGTCGCATTTAGTCCGTCGTTCAGGGTCGCAATCTGCGACACGATCCGCTCATGAGGCAGTGGCTCGCCGATGACGCCAGTAGAGGCGGTGAACACCCGAGCTGCCGGAATACCCGTGATATCCGCGACCGTGCGGGTAATCTCGGCGACTGAGGTTTGGCCATAGTGTCCGGTAAAGGCATTTGAATTGCCTGAGTTGACCAGAATGGCGGCGCCGTGTGCGGTGTCATTGTGACTTGAGGCCAGTTTTGCCTGACAGTCCAGAACCGGTGCAGAGCGGGTTGCGGATCGAGTGAACACGCCTGCCACAGCGCTGCCCGGATCCATCACAGCGAGCATCACGTCCGTACGATCCTTGTATTTCACCCCGGCGGCAGCCGAGGCAAATCGCACACCGGCGATTTGAGGCAGATCCGGAAAATGTTCAGGAGCGAGAGGAGAGCGGGGCAATGCCATTGTTAGTTCCTTACCAGATCGAGGTTTTTCAGGATTGAGGGATCCAGATCTTCGATCTCCGGGCGTTTAATGGTGGCGGCTGTGGTCAGAGAGAGCACGCGGTCCTCTACCGCGTCCTGACGCATCTGCGTCGCCAGCTCTTCGCGGACCTCATCAAAGGTTGGCGCAGCGGAGGTGCGGCGATCGTTGAGCTTGATCACGTGCCAGCCAAATTGGGTCTGAACCGGAGCGGAGACATCGCCAGCCCCCATCACCAGAACCGCTTCTTCGAATTCCGGGACCATACGGCCCTTGCCGAACCAGCCCAATTCACCACCGTTGGGACCGGACGGGCCAGTGGAGCGTTCGCGCGCCAGAGTGGCGAAATCTGCGCCGGCATCCAGTTCAGCGCGCACTTCGGCGGCATCTTCTTCGGTCTCAACGAGAATATGCGAGGCGTTGAATTCATCGCCGCCTGTGCCGTCGGTATATTTCTCATCATAGGCCGCGCGCAGATCCTCGTCCGAGGCTGCGTTTTCCATGACCTTTTCAATGACATCTGCCGCCAGCAGGGACCGCGCCTCGTTTTCCAGCGACAGGGCAACGTATTTCGGCACCTCGCCATTCAGCTCTTGCTTCAGGCTGGTCTGTTGGATGAGTTGATCCAGGATCGCGTCATAGAGCACATCGTCGGGCAGCTGCTGATACTGCTGGGGCAATGTCGCGCGGGCAATGATCATGTGACCGATTGTGATCTCTTCACCGTTTACCGTAGCCACCACCGTGTTGGCATGAGGTTCAGCGGTTGCGGACATGGGCAGTGTCAAAGCGGCTGCCAGGGCCAGTCCTGACAAATAAGTGAGACCTTTGCGCATTGAATTCTTCCTATTATCTGGCCACGGCGGGGCGTAGCGTTGACACTGTATTTGCGGGACCTTACATCGCCATGAGGCCTTTGGCAGGACCGCTGTTCCATCATTGTTTATGGGTTGCGAGCGGGGCGGGCAAGCCTGCCAACGCCAGGGGTCAATGACAGGACGGTTGGAGAACACATGCTGGGTATCGGAACACTCGCCAAAAAGGTATTCGGCACGCCGAATGACCGCAAAATCAAGGCGACACGGCCGCTGATTGCCAAGATCAACGCGCTGGAGCCCGAGTTCGAGAAACTCAGCGATCAGGATTTGCAGGATAAGACCGCCGAGCTGCGCAAACGCGCGCTGGACGGGGAAAGCCTGGATGATCTGCTGCCCGAGGCTTTTGCCAATGTGCGCGAAGGTGCACGTCGTGCGTTGGGTCTGCGGGCCTTTGACACCCAGCTGATGGGCGGAATATTCCTGCATCAGGGTAATATCTCCGAGATGAAGACCGGTGAGGGTAAAACCCTTGTTGCGACCTTCCCGGCCTATCTCAATGCGCTGACGGGCAAGGGTGTGCATGTGGTCACCGTCAACGAATACCTCGCCAAGCGCGACAGCGAATGGATGGGCAAGGTGTTTGCCCAGCTTGGCATGACCACTGGCGTGATCTGGTCAGGTCAGCCGGATGCCGAGAAAATGGCCGCCTACCAAAGCGACGTCACCTATGCGACCAACAACGAGCTGGGTTTTGATTATCTGCGCGATAACATGAAGCCTTCGCTGGATCAGGTGTTCCAGAAACATCATAACTTTGCCATCGTGGATGAGGTCGACTCGATCCTGATCGACGAGGCCCGTACGCCGTTGATCATATCCGGCCCTGCCGAGGACCGTTCGGAACTCTATTCCACCATCGACAAGTTGATCCCGCTGCTGAGTGATGATCACTACGAGCTGGACGAGAAAACCCGTGGCGTCACCTTCACCGAGGAGGGCAACGAATACCTCGAACAGCAGCTGATCGCTCATGATCTGCTGGAGGAGGGTGCATCGCTTTATGATCCTGAAAGCACCACGGTAGTCCATCACGTCAACCAGGCCCTGCGCGCGCACAAGCTGTTCCAGCGCGATAAGGATTACATTGTTCGCGATGGAGAAGTGGTCCTGATTGATGAATTCACTGGACGGATGATGGCGGGTCGCCGTCTCTCCGAGGGTCTGCATCAGGCCATTGAGGCCAAGGAAGAGGTGAAGATTCAGCCGGAGAATACGACGCTGGCTTCTGTGACTTTCCAGAACTACTTCCGTCTTTATGGCAAGCTGTCGGGCATGACCGGTACCGCAATGACCGAAGCCGAAGAATTTGCCGAAATTTACGGTTTGGGTGTGGTCGAAGTGCCAACCAACCGTCCGATTGCACGCAAGGATGAGGACGATCAGGTCTATCGCACCGCTATGGAAAAATACCAGGCGATGATCAATGAGACCAAGAAAGCCCATGAAAACGGGCAGCCGGTTTTGCTGGGCACCACCTCGATTGAGAAATCTGAACTGCTGAGCCAGCTTCTCCAGAAGGAGGGCATCAAACACAACGTGCTGAACGCTCGCCACCATGAGCAGGAGGCGCAGATCGTTGCTGACGCCGGTCGTCTGGGGGCCGTGACAATCGCCACCAACATGGCGGGCCGGGGCACCGACATCAAACTTGGCGGCAACGTTGAGTTTAAGGTGCTTGAGGCGATTGCAGAGACCCCTGATGGGGATCACGAGGCCATTCGCGCGCGCATCGAAGAGGCGCATGTCGCCGATGAGGAAGCTGTCAAACAGGCAGGTGGCCTGTTCGTTATGGCCTCTGAGCGTCACGAAAGCCGCCGTATCGACAACCAGCTGCGCGGCCGTTCGGGTCGTCAGGGGGATCCGGGCCGCACCGTGTTCTATCTCAGCCTCGAAGATGACCTGATGCGGATTTTCGGCTCCGAGCGGTTGGATAAACTGCTCTCGACCTTGGGCATGAAAGAAGGCGAGGCGATCATTCACCCATGGGTGAACAAATCGCTGGAACGTGCGCAGGCGAAGGTCGAGGGCCGCAACTTCGACATGCGCAAGAACGTTCTGAAATTCGACGATGTGATGAACGATCAGCGTAAGGTGATCTTCAACCAGCGTCGCGAAATCATGGCTGCCGAAGATCTGTCGGAAATCGTTGGCGATATGCGTCATGAGGTGATCGACGACCTCCTTGATGTGCATATGCCGGCCAAGACCTATGCTGATCAATGGGACAGCGAAGGTCTGCAAGAGCAAGTCCGCGAGAAGCTGGGTCTGGACGTGCCCGTGGTCGAGTGGACTGCCGAAGAAGGCGTGGACGACGAGCAAATTCGCGAACGTCTGGTTGAGGCCAGCGACGCGAAGATGGCTGAGAAGACCGAAGCCTTTGGCCCGGAAACCATGCGCAATATCGAAAAACAGGTTTTGCTGCAGACAATTGATGCGAAATGGAGGGAGCATCTGCTGACGCTGGAGCATCTGCGGTCTGTTGTCGGTTTCCGTGGCTACGCGCAGCGCGATCCGCTCAATGAATACAAGAACGAGAGCTTCCAGCTGTTCGAGAACATGCTCGATACACTACGGGAAACTGTCACCCAGCAGCTGGCCCATGTGCGTCCCATCAGCGAAGAAGAACAACGCCAGATGATGATGCAAATGGCAGCCCAGCAGGCCGAATTGCAGAAGGCTGCGGCAGGCGCTGCGGAAGCGGCAGCGACACCGGAGGCCCCGGCAGAGGGCTTTGTCGAGGATGATCCGTCGACATGGGGCAACCCGTCACGAAATGACAAATGCCCCTGTGGCTCCGGCAAGAAGTTCAAACACTGCCACGGTCGGTTGAGCTGAGGTGTTAGGCGGGGTCGATCCGCTCACATAGTCTGGTGAAATCTGTGAAAATTGCACGCTTTCGCCAGATTCTCTGCAAGGGGCGGCCATCAATTGGCCGCCTTTCTGCGTCACGGTTCCTTAACCTTTTTGGGTAAGGAGTCGGTAATGATCAGCAAACGAACAGCCCTGATGAGCGCGGCGACCCTCTGTAGCGCCCTGGCGATTGGTCTTGTTATGCAGCACACCTCGCGCAGTCCGCAGGCTAGTGTAGCCGCGTCCGTAGTCGAGCCGACCGTAGCGCTGCCTGATCTGCCTGCGGACGCTCCGCTTCAGATTGAAGCCATCAGCCTGACAGCGGCCACTCCCGAAGAAGTTGACGGCAATGCTCAGAAAGTTCTGCGTCAGGATCCAGAGACCTCTTGCGAGATGACCGCTGAAGCTGTTCCTGGCCCGATGGCGGAGGTGCGGCTGACCGTATTGTCCCTATGCCGACCGGGTGAACGTTTGACCATTCATCACAATGGCATGATGTTCTCCAGCCGACTGGATGCGACTGGCGCGCTGACGGTGCAGATACCGGCTTTGTCCTCCTCGGCGGTGTTCATCGTGGAACCCAAAAGTGGCCGTGGCGCGGTTGCGACAACATCGGTGCCGGATTTGGATCTTGTGAGCCGGGTCGTATTGCAATGGGCAGGCAACAGCGGGTTTGAACTACATGCGCGGGAATTTGGCGCGGGCTATGGTAGTGCGGGTCACGTTTGGCGTGGCGCCGACCTGACGGCAGGCCGTGGTTCCGTCGTACAGCTTGGCGATGCTACGCAGCTGGCCCCGCGGTTGGCGGAGGTCTATAGCGTGCCACGTCTTGGCGGCGATCAAAGCGGTGCGATTGATCTGACCGTTGAGGCCGAGGTGACCGCGATCAATTGTGGTCGTGATGTTTCGGCGCAGACGCTGGAATTGCGCGATGGCAGATTGCGAACCCGTGACTTGACGCTGGCAATGCCAGATTGTGCTGCTACGGGTGACTTTCTTGTGTTGAATAATCTTCTGGAAACACTGAAAATCGCCGCAAATTAACTCGCGGTCTATTCAGGATTTCTCATGGCTTTGTTTCGTGCGGCAATATGCGCCGCACTCTTTCTCGTCACTGGGATCCTGCCGCTGAAGGCGCAGGACGTGACACTTTCGTCGCCAGATGGAGCCGTTGAGATTACCGGAAATATTCTGGGATTCGACGGCGAATTCTATCGCGTTGATACCAAGTTTGGCGAGTTGACTGTCGACGGCTCAGGCGTCAGCTGTGAAGGGCCGGGGTGCCCGAGCCTGTCTGACTTCGTTGCAGAGATCAGCCTGTCCGGATCGTCGACCATGGCAGAGGTCCTTTTGCCGGCCCTGATCGAGGGGTTTGCGCTGCGAAACGGGTTTCAGACACGGCGCGATCCGATGCCCGACAACAATTTCGACTATGTCCTGTTGCGTGATACTGGCCGTGTTGCAGCGAGGTTCAGCTTCTTTGTCAGCAACACGGACGAAGGGTTTGCCGATCTTCTCACCAATGAGGCCGACATTGTCATGGCCTTGCGTGAGATTCGCAGTGCCGAGCGTGAGCGGGCCCGTGAGGCGGGGATGGGCGATATGACCGGCGCGCAGCGTAGTCGCGTTCTGGCGCTGGACGCGATGGTGCCTGTTGTGGCACCGGGCAATCCCGTCCGCTCAATCTCGGTTGCAGATCTGGCAGGGGTGCTGTCTGGTGACCTCAGCAATTGGTCGGAGTTGGGTGGACCAAATGCGCCGATTTCACTCCATCTGCCGGTGGCAGGCTCTGGTCTGGCGCAGGCGATCTCTGACCGGCTGGAGACACCAGATATCGCGGCACTGGGAACCCGTTTGCGGCGCCATGATCGTGGCAGCACTCTGGTGCGCGTTGTTGCAACGGATCCCTTTGCGCTTGGGTTGGCCAGCTTTGCCGAAACATCGACTGCGCGGGTCCTGACTTTACGAGGTGCCTGTGGGTTTTCGCTGCGCGCCAACCGCCGTTCGATCAAAACCGAAGATTATCCGCTGACCGCGCCGATGTTTCTCTACCTGCCGTCCCGGCGGTTGCCTAAGCTGGCACGGGATTTCCTAAGCTATGTGCGTGGACCCAGTGCGCAGATCGTGATTCGCAGGGCTGGCTTCGTCGATCAGGCACCCGAGCGTATCTCCATGAATGTTCAGGGCGACCGCTTGGCCAATGCCATCACCGCGGCGGGGCCAGAGGTGCCGCTGGGGGAGCTGCAGCGACTTGTCTCTCGTTTGGATGGCTTACAGCGTCTGACCACGTCTTTTCGGTTTGAGCCGGGCTCGACCCGCCCGGATGCGCAATCTCGAAGCAATATCATGCAACTGGCGCGCTCGCTTGAGGCGGGCGCCTATGATGCGCGGGAACTGGTTTTTGTCGGCTTCTCAGACGGGGATGGACCTGCGAGTGGCAATAAAGCCATCGCCATGAAACGTGCCGAGGCGGTGCGTGATGCGGTGATTGAAGCTGCTGAAACTGCCAACTTGGAGCGTACAGAAATCGAGATTGCAGCGTTCGGTGAAGCACTGCCGATGGCCTGCGAAGACCAACGATGGGGGCGGCAAGTGAATCGCCGGGTCGAGGTCTGGGTGCGTTAAACTGTCAAAGGTATCCTTCGGAGCGGAAGCTGAGTTCGCTGGATTTTCCGATGATCAGGTGATCGTGCAGCACAATATCCAACGCGGCCAGGGCGCGGGCAACACGGTCGGTCATTTCAATGTCGCTGGACGATGGTGTCGGATCGCCTGATGGATGATTATGCACCAATATCAGGGCGCTGGCGCTGATCTCCAAGGCCCGCTTTGCGATTTCGCGCGGATAGACAGGGACATGGTCGACGGTGCCTTTGGCCTGTTCCTCATCCGCAATCAACTTGTTTTTACGATCAAGGTATAGCACTCGGAACTGCTCAGTTTCGCGGTGGGCCATCACAGTATGGCAATAATCCAGCAATGCGTCCCAAGAAGAGAGGATGTGGCGTTGAAGGACCTTTGCACGGGCCATGCGATGGGCGGCGGCCTCCAGCACCTTAAGATCGGTGATCACGGCATCACCAATTCCCGCAATCTGGGAGAGCCGTTCGGGGGGCGCAGTGATCACGCGGTTGAAGTCGCCAAAACTGTCGAGCAACTGACGCGCTAGCGGCTTCACATCCCGGCGCGGGATGGAGCGGAAAAGCACCAGTTCCAGCAGTTCGTAATCCGGCATCGCAGCGGCGCCCCCTGTCATGAATCGGTCCCTCAATCGGGCGCGATGATCCCTGATGTAAGAGGGGGGCGATGATGGTTTTGCGGAAGATGCAGTGAGTTTTGCGCTGTCTGGGAACAGCGGCAGAGAGACGTCCTCGAATGCGGGCTCCTTGGGCATGACGCAATGCTCGCGCTGCCAGGGTTGCCAAAGGGTTAATCCGTCAGGCCAAAGCAGTCCCGTACCGAAAAACCATCAAAAAAAGCGCCCTTTTTTAGGGCGCTTTATCTTGGTCTCATGCTGTGAAAGAGCTGGGCTTAGCCCTTCATCCCGTCCCAGAAACTCTTGACGGAAGAAAAGAAGCTCCGCGATTCCGGGTTGGTGTTATCTTCGGAGAGATCCTCGAATTCCCGCAGCAGCTCTTTTTGCCGCGAGGTGAGGTTTACCGGGGTTTCCACCGCGAGTTCGATGAACATGTCGCCGGTGGCCCCACCGCGCAGCGCAGGCATACCCTTACCGCGCAGGCGCATCTGGCGGCCAGATTGACTGCCTTCGGGGATCTGGACCCGCCCGCGACCACCGTCGATGGTTGGCACTTCGATTGCACCACCAAGAGCAGCCTTGGCCAAGGATACCGGCACGCGGCAATAAAGGTTATTGCCGTCGCGTTCAAACAGATCATGCGCGGCCACTTCTACGAAGATGTAGAGATCACCGGGAGGGCCACCACGCATACCTGCCTCACCTTCGCCAGCAAGGCGGATGCGGGTACCGGTTTCTACGCCAGCCGGGATATTCACGGATAGGGAGCGATCTTTCTCGACGCGACCGTGGCCCTGACAGGACTTACAGGGGTTCTTGATGATCTGGCCAAGGCCGGAGCAGGTGGGGCAGGTGCGCTCCACCGTGAAGAAGCCCTGTTGCGCGCGCACTTTGCCCATGCCTGAGCAGGTCGGGCAGGTGGTTGGCTCCACGCCGCCCTCAGCGCCGGTGCCCTCGCAGGACTCACAGGCCACAGCGGTCGGCACGTTGATGGTTTTGTGCATACCCGCGAAGGCATCCTCAAGCGAGATGCGCAGGTTATAGCGCAGGTCGGAGCCGCGCGCGGCCCGTTGCCGTCCGCCACCCTGGCCACCACGACCACCCATGAAGTCGCCGAACAGATCGTCGAATACATCAGAGAAAGCAGAGGAGAAGTCTCCGCCGCCAAAGCCCTGGCCGCCCTGACCACCGCGCTGACCGCCACCCATGCCGTTTTCAAAAGCCGCATGGCCATAGCGGTCGTACGCGGCCTTTTTCTCTGGATCTTTCAGAACATCGTAGGCCTCGTTGGCCTCTTTGAATTGCCCCTCGGATTCGGGATTGTCCTTGTTCCGATCGGGGTGCAGCTCTTTGGCCTTCTTGCGAAAGCCTTTCTTGATTTCATCGGCGGTGGCCCCTTTGGACACCCCGAGAATGTCATAGTAATCTCGTTTGGACATCGGAATACCCCTTTTGCCGCAACGAGAGCGGGCCGGCCCGGAGTTCGGACCGGCCCGCTCTGGCCAAAATCAGACCTTAACGCTTGTTGTCGTCCAGATCTTCGAATTCGGCATCGACAATGTCATCATCACCGGGGCCTGCCGCATCGTCTGCGGCGGTAGGTTCATCCGCAGCCTCTTCTTGGCTCGACTTGTAGATCGCCTCACCCAGCTTCATTGCCGCTTCGGTGACGTTCTGAACGCCGGATTTGATCTTCTCAGCGGTGGACTTCTCATTCTCGAGATCGTCCTTCAGTGCAGCAATCGCCAGTTCGATGGCTTCGATGGTGGTCGGGTCGACCTTGTCGCCATGCTCTTCCATCGATTTCTCGGTGGAGTGGATCAGGCTTTCGGCCTGGTTCTTGGCTTCGATCAGCTCACGACGTTCCTTGTCCGCCTCGGCGTTGTCCTCGGCATCCTTGACCATCTTTTCGATATCATCATCGGACAGACCACCGGAGGCCTGAATGGTGATATTCTGCTCTTTGCCAGTCGCCTTGTCCTTTGCGCCGACCGAAACGATGCCGTTGGCGTCGATGTCAAAAGTGACCTCGATCTGCGGCATGCCGCGCGGCGCGGGCGGGATGTCTTCGAGGTTGAACTGGCCGAGCATCTTGTTGTCAGCCGCCATCTCGCGCTCACCCTGGAACACACGAATGGTCACCGCGTTCTGGTTGTCTTCCGCAGTGGAGAATACTTGGCTCTTCTTCGTCGGGATGGTGGTGTTGCGGTCGATCAGTCGGGTGAACACACCGCCGAGGGTTTCGATGCCCAGCGACAGCGGTGTCACGTCGAGGAGAACAACGTCTTTCACGTCACCCTGCAGAACGCCGGCCTGAATGGCGGCGCCCATGGCAACGACCTCATCGGGGTTCACACCCTTGTGCGGCTCTTTGCCGAAGAATTTGGTGACCTCTTCAATCACCTTCGGCATGCGGGTCATACCGCCAACCAGAACAACTTCGTCAACGTCGGATGCGGAGAGGCCCGCATCCTTCAGCGCAGCGGCGCAAGGCTTCATGGAGGCTTTGATCAGATCGCCGACCAGGCTTTCCAGCTTCGCACGGGTCAGTTTCATGACCATGTGCAGCGGCTGACCCGAGGACGGATCCATCGAGATGAACGGCTGGTTGATTTCGGTCTGGCTGGAGGAGGACAGCTCGATCTTGGCTTTTTCAGCGGCTTCTTTCAGACGCTGCAGGGCCATCTTGTCCTTGGTCAGGTCGACGCCGTGCTCTTTCTTGAACTGCTCTGCCAGATAGTTGACGATGCGCATGTCAAAGTCTTCACCGCCGAGGAAGGTATCACCATTGGTGGATTTTACCTCGAACAGGCCGTCGTCGATTTCCAGAATGGTCACGTCGAAGGTACCGCCGCCAAGGTCATAGACCGCGATGGTTTGGGTTTCTTCTTTGTCCAGACCATAGGCCAGAGCCGCAGCTGTCGGCTCGTTGATGATGCGCAGCACTTCAAGGCCAGCAATTTTGCCGGCGTCTTTCGTAGCCTGACGCTGAGCGTCGTTGAAATACGCAGGCACGGTGATGACGGCCTGAGTCACTTCTTCGCCGAGGTAGGATTCGGCGGTCTCTTTCATTTTGCCCAGGATGAAAGCGGAGATCTGCGACGGGGAGTATTTCTCACCCTTGGCTTCGACCCATGCATCACCATTGCCGCCGTTGATCACGGCGAAGGGCAGGTTTTTCTTGTCTTTTGCCAGATCCGTGTCGTCAAACCGGCGACCGATAAGGCGCTTCACGCCAAAAACGGTGTTGTCCGGATTGGTGACGGCCTGACGTTTGGCCGGCTGGCCCACCAGACGTTCATCGTCGGTGAAGGCTACGATCGACGGTGTGGTACGGGCGCCCTCAGCGTTTTCGATAACGCGAGGCTGCGAGCCGTCCATGATGGCCACACAGGAGTTGGTGGTCCCGAGGTCGATTCCGATAACTTTGCTCATGTTCGATCCCTTTTTACTTTCTAAGGCGATTACCCGAGGTCTGAACCCATTTTGGCATTCCGGCCCCGATTCAGTTGCGGTTTGGTCTGCACCTCACCGCTTCCCGGCGTATATAGGGAGCACAAATGCCCCCTGCAACCGCCAGATCGCGTCCTGTTTCGCGAATTACAGCGGTTTTTGACAGGGGAGCGGTTAAGAACGGGCTAACAGTGATGATGAAGTTGCGATTGCGGGGGTTTGAGCTGACAAAACCCCTTCTGGATATGGATGGGCAGCAGCGGCTGATTGAGTGCCTGCGTCCGGTTCTGCGTGCAGCACCACTGTTTTCACCCGAGGTGCCCGGTGGCGGTAAGATGTCTGTGCGGATGACGTCAGCCGGGGCCTATGGCTGGATCAGTGACCGGGATGGATACCGCTATGAAGAGCGCCATCCGACCGGGCGCCGCTGGCCTGAGATCCCAACAGAGATTCTGGACATCTGGCGAGTCACTACTAGGTTGGAACGGCAGCCGGATTGCTGTCTGATCAATTATTATGGTGAAGGGGCCCGGATGGGCTTGCATCAGGACAAGGATGAGGCGGATTTCTCCTATCCGGTGGTGTCCATTTCTCTTGGGGATGACGGTTTGCTGCGGATTGGCAATTCATCGCGCGGCGGCAAGACCGACACGATCTGGTTGAACTCAGGTGATGTGGTCGTGATGGGCGGGGAAGCCCGGCTGACTTATCACGGGGTGGATCGCATTCGGTTCAAATCCTCACGCCTGCTGCCAAAGGGCGGGCGGATCAATCTGACCCTGCGCGTGGTGACCTGAACGGTGGGCTATCCGTGGTCTAGCGTTTTGCTCCCCAGCTGATCGAGGCACGGCGGCGCGTGTAAAACTCCCCCATCAGGCCAATCATGATCAGTACCAGGGCGACCCAGCAGGCATATTGCCAATTGCTGAAATGAGGATTGTAGTTGATGAACACAAATCCTCGCGCCTGATCAATACAGTGAAACAGCGGATTCCAGTCAAACATCGACAGCATGAAACTGGGCAGGGTGTTGGCCAGAAACATCTTGCCCGAGGCGATCATATTGGCCCGCTGATAGATCGTCGAAATAATGCCCACGGTCCCCGGCGACCAAGGTTTCATGACCAGCAGGATCAAACCTACCGCAGCGCCTGTGATCCAGGAGAGCAGCACCATGCCAAAGGCTGCGATTGGCTCTTCGATTTCAATCGGGGTGAAGGCGACGTGATAGACAAACAGGATGATCAGCATCGACAGCACCTGAATGTACAGCGACCCAAGTGCGGCTGAAAGAATGGCAACGATGGTGTTCATTGGCGCATGTTGCATCATTGGGCTGCTCGGCCCCTCGGCGCCTGATACAGCCGCGACAGCCTTGGTGTGAGTCAGAAACAGAAAGACGCCTGACATGACATAGAGCAGGAAATCACCACGAATGGCTGCGCCGCGTAAACCAAGCAGCGAGAACATCAGGTAAAAGACAACGACGAACATCACGGCCTGCGTCAAATTAAGTGCAAGCGCCATGAAGGCATTGTTATGTTTGGAACGCACACTGCGCGCCACGGAATGAAACACAACCTCACCCATGGCGATGAGGCTGCTGAGACGGGACCGTTTGTGGCGCTGCTCGAACATGAAGTTGCTTAGCCTGACCTGCTTTAGGTGAAACTCTGCTTATCGTTACCACGGAAATCTTGCTGTTCCCTTTCCCCGCGACCATAAGGGGGACAACTGCTGTAATCAACCAAACCCGGTCAGGGAGAGCGTTTGTGACATATGATGACCTTATTCCGGTAATCCGCCGATTGGCGATCGAAGCCGGAGAGAAGATCATGGAGATCTACAACTCGGACGAATTCGAGGTGAAGGTGAAGTCGGATGAAAGCCCGGTCACGGCCGCCGATGAGGCCGCCGACGCCCTGATCTCCGCAGGGCTGCGGGCGGCATTTCCGGATGTGATGCTGGTGACTGAAGAACAGGCCGATTCGCATAGCAAGAGCGGCGACACCTTCCTGATCGTTGACCCCTTGGATGGAACCAAGGAGTTCATCCATCGCCGCGGTGACTTCACCGTCAATATCGCGCTGGTTGAAAACGGCGTGCCGACCCGTGGTGTGGTCTATGCTCCGGCGCGGTCGCGGATGTTCTTTACGCTGGCCGATGGGGCTGCGGTTGAGGAGACCGGTGCGTTTGATCCCACCACGATGGGAGAAATCAAACCCATTCGCGTCGCAGATAGCGACAATGATGCGCTGATGGTGGTTGCCTCCAAATCTCACCGTGATCAGGCGACTGATGACTACATTAATAAATATGCGGTGAAAGACAGCAAAAGCGCAGGCTCGTCGTTGAAGTTCTGTCTGGTCGCCACCGGAGAAGCTGATCTCTATCCACGGGTTGGCCGCACCATGGAATGGGACACCGCAGCTGGCCATGCTGTTCTGTGTGGCGCTGGTGGTCAGGTGGTGCGTTTCGATGACCACAGCCCACTCACCTACGGCAAGGATGGATTCGCAAACCCCTTCTTTATTGCCTATGCGCCGGGTGTGGAGCTGAAGAAAGCCTGATGTCCGTTCTGATTGTCATCCCCGCCCGCTACGCCTCCACACGGTATCCTGGCAAGCCGCTTGTTGCCTTGACCGGTGCCAGCGGAGAGAGCCAAACGCTGATTGAGCGATCCTGGCGCGCTGCCATGGCTGTCAATGGTGTCGACCGTGTGGTGGTGGCCACTGATGATGAGCGGATTCGCGACGCTGCGACAGGGTTCGGCGCCGAAGTTGTGATGACCTCGGAAAGCTGCGGCAATGGGACCGAGCGCTGTGCGGAGGCGTTGGCCAATCTTGGCGGAGGCTACGATATCGTCGTGAACCTGCAAGGGGACGCGCCGCTGACGCCGCATTGGTTTGTCGAAGATCTGATCTCGGGCCTGCGCGGTGCCCCTGACAAGGGGCTGGCAACACCGGTGTTGCGTTGCGACGGGGCGACACTGAACAGTCTTCTGGCGGACCGTAAGGCCGGTCGCGTTGGAGGCACCACCGCTGTGTTCGGGCGGGATAACAACGCGCTCTACTTCTCGAAGGAAGTGGTGCCGTTCACCTCGGCGACCTATGAGGCGGATCAGGACACCCCGGTGTTCCATCACGTCGGGGTCTATGCCTACCGGCCAGACGCGCTCAGTGCTTATCCAGGCTGGCCAGTCGGCCCCTTGGAGACGCTGGAGGGGCTGGAGCAGCTGCGTTTTCTGGAGAATGGGCGCAAGATCCTCTGTGTGGAGGTTGAGGCGCGCGGACGTGAATTCTGGGAGCTGAACAACCCCGAAGACGTTCCACTGATTGAGGCGATGATGAAAAAGATGGGTCACAAATAGGCCCGAATTGTCGGTAAAATGAAACATCTTAGGGAAGGTCGTGAGCGAAAAGTGACTGGGGGTATATTTTCTGAATTGCCTGCGGAATACTTGGATCGGTCTTTCGAGGCAGGTTTTGTCACCAAATCGGCCACCACTGACAAACCGCATCAGAACGGTTTGAGAAATAGACAATGAGAGTGCGATATGCGTAAAAAAGTAACGAAGGCAATTTTTCCGGTGGCTGGACTTGGGACGCGGTTCTTGCCGGCAACCAAATCTGTTCCCAAAGAAATCATGACACTGGTTGATCGTCCGCTGGTCCAATATGCCATTGATGAGGCGCGTGAAGCCGGGATCAAGGAATTCATCTTTGTCACCTCGCGCGGTAAAGGTGCGCTTGAGGATTATTTCGACCATTCGCCCATGCTCGAGCAGGAGCTGCGCAAGAAGGGCAAGGATGACCTGCTGGACATCCTGAAGGCGACCAATATGGATTCCGGTGCGATTGCTTATATTCGTCAGCATCAGGCGCTGGGCCTTGGTCATGCGGTTTGGTGCGCGCGCCGCCTGATCGCCAATGAACCCTTTGCGGTGATCCTGCCCGATGACGTGATCGCAGCGGAAACGCCCTGCCTCAAGCAGATGGTTGAGGCCTATGAGGAAACCGGCGGCAATATGGTTGCAGCCATGGAAGTCCCCCCGGAACAAACATCATCCTACGGGGTGCTGGATGTGCGTGATGACATGGGATCGGTGGTGTCTGTGAATGGCATGGTTGAGAAGCCCAAAGCTGATGACGCACCATCCAATCTGGCGGTGATTGGCCGCTATATTCTGGCCCCTTCTGTGCTGCGCAATCTTAACAAGAAGAAGCAGGGTGCCGGTGGTGAGATCCAACTGACCGATGCGATTGCTGAAGACATTGCCGATGATGTGCCGGTCTATGGCTATCGGTTCCGTGGTCAGCGGTTTGACTGTGGGTCCAAGGCGGGCTTCCTGCAGGCAACGGTTGCCTTTGCGCTGGCGCGGGAAGAACTGCGTGATGATCTGATGTGCTATATCAATCAGATTGCGCAGGTTGATAAGGCGGCGCAATAAGACCTGCCACTTCGCCGCGAGGGGCGAAGATTGGTACATGTGAATTTTGGGTGGCCGGGCAGCAACGTCCGGCCTTTTGATCAGGAAAACGCTGCTTTGACATATATTCTGGTGACCGGTGGGGCCGGCTATATCGGTTCCCACGCTTGCAAGGCGCTACGCGCGGCCGGGTTCACACCTGTGACCTATGACAATCTGGTAACCGGCTGGCAGGACGCGGTGAAGTTCGGCCCCTTCGAGAAGGGGGATCTGAGAGATCGCGCGCGACTGGACGAAGTTTTTGCCAAATACCAGCCTGCGGCGGTTATGCATTTCGCCGCATTGAGTCAGGTGGGCGAAGCCATGAGTGAGCCGGGTCGCTACTGGGCCAATAATGTTGGTGGCTCCCTCACTTTGATCGAAGCGGCGGTAGCAGCCGGATGCCTTGATTTCGTGTTCTCCTCCACCTGTGCCACCTACGGGGAGCATGACAATGTGGTGCTGGACGAAAGCACGCCGCAGGTGCCGCTGAATGCCTATGGCGCCTCCAAACGTGCGGTTGAGGATATCCTGCGCGACTTCGGTGCGTCGCACGGGCTGCGATCAGTGATCTTCCGCTATTTCAACGTGGCGGGTGCTGATCCGGAGGCTGAGGTCGGCGAATTCCATCGTCCCGAGACTCATCTGGTGCCGCTGGTTCTGGACGCGATTGATGGCAAGCGTGATGCGCTGACGATTTTCGGAACCGATTACGACACGCCGGATGGGACTTGCGTACGCGATTATGTGCATGTCTGCGATCTGGTCGATGCCCATGTTTTGGGCCTGAAATGGTTGAAAGACGGTAAGGGCAGTCAGGTCTTCAATCTGGGGACAGGCACCGGGTTTTCGGTGCGCGAAGTGATGGACAAGGCCGAAGCGACAACCGGCAAATCTGTGCCGCATTCCATTGGGCCGCGGCGCGCCGGGGATTGCACCAAGCTGGTTTCGGGTTCTGTGCGGGCGGCAACGCTGCTAGGCTGGGAGCCGACCCGTTCCGATCTTGAGACGATGATTGCGGATGCCTGGGGCTGGCACAAAGCCGGTGCCTACGAGCGTTAAGATGACGGGGCCAACAATGGCTCCGGGTTCTGTGCCGCTGCCGGATATTTCGCTGGCGGCGGCTTATCGGCTCAGATGGCAGCGTCGGCGGTTGCTTTGGCGGGCGTTCCGGGCACGTCATCAACTGAGACTGGTGGCAGATCATACTGTCGATCTGACGGCAGATGGGGTGATTGCCATCACCGTAATGAGAAACGAAGCGGCCCGGCTCCCTTTCTTCCTCAAGTTCTACCGTGATCTGGGTGTTGATCACTTTCTGATCGTTGACAACGACAGTGATGATGGGGGGGCGGAATATCTTGCTGCTCAACCGGATGTTTCACTCTGGCACACGACAGCAAGCTACCGGGATGCGCGATTTGGTCTGGATTGGGCGACCTGGCTGCAGATCCGCTATGGTCACCGTCGCTGGTGCTTAAGTGTTGATGCAGACGAATTGTTGGTGTTTGGCGGTGATGCGCAACATGGCTTGCGCGGATTGACTCATTGGCTGGACCGTCAGGGCAGGATTGGCTTTGGCGCGCTGATGCTGGATCTTTTCCCCAAGGGGCCGCTGGGAAAGGTGAACTACTCGCCCGGCGATGATCCCCGCGATGTCTTGCCGTGGTTTGATTGCGGTCCCTATCGCGGGGTCCGGCAGACACCACGGGGCAATCTGTGGGTGCAGGGCGGCACGCGGGACCGGGTGTTTTTTTCAGATGACCCACAGCGCGCGCCGACATTAAACAAATTGCCGTTGATCAAATGGGATCGCCGCTACGTCTACACCAATTCCACTCATGCGGCGCTGCCGCGACGGCTCAATGCACTCTATGATGGGCCGAATGGTGTTCTGCCATCCGGGGTGCTTCTGCACAGCAAATTCCTGCCTGAGATCACGGAGAAAGCGCGGATCGAAAAACAGCGCGGTCAGCACTTCGGTCAGCCGCATCAGTTCGAAGGTTACTATGATCAATTGGCGGCCGGGCCGGACCTCTGGCACGACAAGGCGCTGCGCTATGAGGGGTCAAGTCAGCTTGAGGCGCTGGGGCTGGCCCGCGCCCCGGAGTGGGACGCGGGCTGATGCTTAGCTGCGTTCGGCGTTTTGCTCGTCGCGGCGCTGGCGTACCAGTTGGCGTTTGGTGACCAGCGAGGCGGTGACCACGCCGACCGTTACAATGGCGATCATAATTGTAGAAAGGGCGTTGATTTCCGGGCTGACCCCCAGCCGCACCGCAGAGAAGATCTTGATCGGGAGCGTGGTTGCCGCAGGTCCTGATGTGAAGGACGCAATGACCAGATCGTCCAGCGACAGAGTGAAGGCCAAAAGCCAGCCAGAGATCACCGCAGGTGCGATGATCGGCAACGTCACGAGGCGGAACGCCTCAGCCGCAGAGCAACCCAGATCCAGCGCAGCCTCTTCCAGAGAGCGATCAAAGGTCACCAGCCGTGAGGAGACGACGACCGAGACGTAGCACATCGAAAAGGTCGTATGTGCCAGCACGATGGTCATCACGCCACGATCCAGACCGATGCCGATGAACAAAAGCAGCAGCGACAGGCCGGTGATCACTTCCGGCATCACCAGTGGTGCATAGATCATACCCGAAAACAGTGTGCGGCCCAAAAAACGCCCGCCGCGCACCAGGACATAAGCGGCGATGGTGCCCAGCACAGTTGCGATGGTCGAGGACAACACCGCGACCTTCAGCGTCACCCAGGCTGCATTCAGAAACGCCTCGTTCTGCAGCAATTCGCCGTACCATTTGACGGAGAATCCTGCCCATACGGTGACCAGTTTGCTTTCATTGAAGCTGAAGATGATCAGGATCACCATCGGGATATACAGAAACGCAAACCCCAAAGTCAGCGAAACGGTGTTGAACCAGCTCAATCGGGTCATTGGTCCGCCTCCTGTTGTTTTTGCTGGTTCCGCTGGAACAGCACGATGGGTACGATCAGGATCAGCAGGAGCACAACTGCCACCGCCGAGGCCACAGGCCAGTCGCGGTTGGAAAAGAACTCTTCCCACAATACCTTGCCAATCATCAACGTGTCAGATCCACCCAGCAGCGATGGGATCACAAATTCGCCGAGTGTCGGAATGAAGACGAGGAAACAGCCCGCGATGATACCTGCGCGGGACAGGGGAATGGTGACCAGCCAGAAGGCCTCCATACGCGAGCAGCCCAGATCTTCGGCGGCCTCAATGAGCGAACCATCCAGCCGTTCCAAAGCGGAGTAAATCGGCAGAATCATGAACGGCAGATAGGTGTAGACGATACCGATATAGACAGCTGTATTGGTGTTCAGGATCGTCAGGGGCGTATCAATCAGCCCGGCCCATATCAGGAATTGGTTCAAAAGGCCTTCGTTCGACAGGATACCCATCCAAGCATAGACCCGGATCAGAAAGCTGGTCCAGAACGGCAGGATCACCAGCATCATCAGCGTTGGGCGCCATTCCGAAGGCGCGCGTGCCATGCCGTAAGCCATCGGATAGCCCACGAGCAGGGTCAGAATGGTCGAAATCACCGCGATACGTAAGGAACTGAGATAGGCCTTCCAGTAGAGGTCATCTTCGGTCAGCCAAGTGAAATTCTCAAAATCGAGATCCGCAAGGAAGGCGCCGATACCGGTGACCCAGTCGAACTGCGGCATATAGGGCGGGCGGGCAACGGCGGCATCCGACAGCGAGATTTTGAAGACGATGGCAAAGGGCACGAGAAACAGCGCCAGCAGCCAGACATAGGGAATGGCAATCAGGATAAAGCGGCGCATTAGTTCGCCAGCAGAACACCGGCGGTGGCTGTCCAGGACAGCCAGACCGAGTCTTCCCAGGTAAAGGCGCGGCGTGCAATGCGGCGGGTATTGGCGGCCTGCGCCTTGATCACCGCGCCGGAGGGCAGCTCAACGTGATAGGTGGAGATATTGCCGAGATAGGCGATATCGAGAATACGCCCCTGCACCGTGTTGTCAGCCTCCGACGGGCGCTCCGCGCTGATCGTGACTTTCTCCGGGCGGATCGCCAGATGACACGCCTGCCCATCGGAGAAGGATGCCTGACTTTTGACTGTGAGCGGGGCGGCGCCATCTTTCCAGTTGACCGCGAATTGTTCAGGGCCGGTGGGGGTGGCTGTGCCGCCGATGATGTTCACATCGCCAATGAAATCCGCAACATAAAGAGAGTTCGGCGTTTCATAGATCCGGTCTGGTGTGGCCACCTGCACGATCCGGCCATTGTCCATCACCGCCACGCGGGAGGCGACAGTCATTGCCTCTTCCTGATCATGGGTGACAATGACAAAGGTGGTGCCGGTTTTTTCCTGAATATCCATCAGTTCGAACTGGGTATCCTGGCGCAGCTTCTTGTCGAGCGCGCCGAGCGGTTCATCCAGCAGAAGCAGTTTCGGAGCCTTGGCCAGCGACCGGGCCAAGGCAACCCGCTGACGTTGGCCGCCGGAGATCTGGTGCGGTTTGCGGCGGGCGAATTTCTCAAGCCGGGTCAGACGCAGCATTTCCTGCACCCGTTCGGCAATGTCATGCTTGGGCTTATTCTCGCGCTTCAGTCCAAAGGCGATATTGTCCCAGACGCTCAAATGCGGGAACAGGGCGTAGGACTGGAACATCATATTCACCAGCCGCTTGTTCGGCGGGACCGGGGCAATATCCTGACCTGACAGGAAAATCTTGCCTTCGGTTGGGGTCTCAAACCCGGCAAGCATCCGCATCATTGTTGTTTTGCCGCAGCCTGACGGACCAAGCAGGGCAAAGAACTCTTTCTCATAAATTCCGAGCGTAAGATCGTCGATGGCGGTGAACTCACCAAAACGTTTGGTGACATTCTGGAATTGGATCAGGGGCTTGGCCTCTTGATCGTTCCAGGGTTCAAAAACAGGAATGGTCACGTGAGCCCCCAGTAATAGACGCAGATTGTGGAACGGGCGCGGAACCGCTGCCGACGTCCTTAAAAGGTAAAACGCGGGACAAATACCATGCCCCGCGTGATCAGCATTGCCGGATTAGGTGCCGGACTTGACCTTGGTCCACATGCGGGTGGCCTTACGCTGTACCTTGGGCGGATAAGCTTCTTTGATGTAGAGGTTCTTCAGGGTGGCCTCGCTTGGATAGATCGCGGGATCGCCGATCACATCTTCCTCAAGGAACTCCTGGCTCGCCTTGTTGCCATTGGCGTAATAGACGTAGTTTGACGCCGCCGCCATATTCTCGGCTTCCATGATGAAGTTCAGGAACCTATGCGCACCTTCCGGGTTCGGAGCATCCACGGGGATTGCCATCTGGTCGAACCACATCAGAGCGCCTTCCTTGGGGGCGTTGAAGACGATTTCGACGCCGTTGTCGGCCTCATCCGCACGGTCACGCGCCTGAAGGATATCGCCGGACCAGCCAAAGGCGACGCAGATATCGCCGTTTGCCAAGGCGTTGATGTATTCGGAGCTGTGGAATTTCTTTACATAAGGACGGATCGCCATCAGCACCGGCTCGGCTTTGGCCACTACATCAGGGTCCATGCTATTGGGATCTTCGCCAATATACTTCAGCGCCGCTGGGATCATCTCATCAGGCGCATCCAGGAAGTAGACGCCACAATTGGCCAGTTTTTCCATGTTCTCTGGGTTGAACACCAGTTCAAGCGAGTCGATCGGTGCATCGGCCCCCAGCGCTTCCTCCACTTTGGCTGTGTTGGCACCGATGCCGGTGGTGCCCCACATGTAATTCACTGAATAGAGGTTGTCGGGATCATAACGGGCCGTGCGGTCCTTGATCACGTCCCACATATTGCCTGCATTCGACAGTTGGCCTGCGTCCAGCTTCTGGAACGCACCGGCCTGGATCTGCCGTGCCAAAAAGGATCCGGTTGGAACCACAACATCATAGCCCGATCCACCGGCCAGCATTTTGGTTTCCAGCAATTCGTTGCTATCGAAGACGTCGTAGATCAGATCAATGCCGGTTTCGGCTTCGAATTTCTCCAGCAGCTCTTCGTCGATATAGTCGGACCAGTTGTAAACGCGAACTTCTTCGGCGACGGCGGCCGCACTGCTCAGCGCCACGATGGCGGTCAATGTCATCGTCTTGAGTGTCATGAGTATCTCCCTGTGCGTGCCGGTTTCCGTGCCCGGCTGAGAAGGATTTGATCAAGTTTTGCCTCGTTCGGCAATACTGTTTATGTTTTCACCTGGGAAAACTTGGTGCAAGCTGCTCAAAATTTAGGAGGGATTCCGAAGGTGAACCTAAGCCAACCAGACGCATCGTCCGTCAGTCAGCCGACCGCGAAACTGCCGGCGCATGAAACCGTCTACCAGACCTTGCGTGGGCAGATTTTGTTCGGCGATTTGGCGCCCGGGCAAGCGGTGACGATCCAAGGCCTGGTCGAGTCGCTGGGGGCCGGTATGACGCCTGTGCGCGAAGCCATCCGACGGTTGATTTCGGATGGGGCACTGGTGTTTCAGGGCAATCGCCGCGTGTCTGTCCCGATGCTGCGGGAAAGCGACCTAAGTGAGTTAATTTATGCAAGAAAAACAATTGAATGCCAACTTGCGAGATTGGCAACAGAACGGGTGACACCAGCCGATATTTCCGCCTTGGAGGCGATAGACACGGCTTTGGATCAGGCGATCTCCGCAGGAGATGTAGCGGGTTATCTGGTGCAGAACTACGCTTTCCACACGCGGCTTTATGCACATGCGGACGCGCCAATCCTCACAGATCTCGCAGATCGGCTTTGGCTGCGCTTTGGGCCGTCGCTGCGGGTGGTCTGCGGGCGGCTTGGCACCCAGAGCTTCCCTGATCGCCACAAGGATATCCTGGAAGCCCTGAACCGCAAGGACGCAGATCTTGCGGCGTTGGCGATGGAAAGAGACGTGGCCCAGGGGATGGATCAGGTCCGACAGGGACTCAAACAGGCCAGCTGATTCGATTGACATGGTAGAATTTGATCATATTCTGGGGGCAATCTCTTCTTTCAGGAGTCTTTCCCATGACTGCGATTACAAATCACCTGCCCACAGCCGAGCTTCAGGCGCTGGACGCGGCCCATCACATGCATCCTTTCACCGCCAATGGCGAGCTGGCTGAAAAAGGCGCGCGGATCATCACCCGTGCCCGCGGCGTCACGCTGACGGACAGCGAGGGGAATGAGATCCTGGATGCCATGGCGGGCCTCTGGTGCGTGAATATCGGCTATGGGCGTGACGAGCTGGCGGATGTCGCGGCGCGCCAGATGCGTGAGCTGCCATATTACAACACCTTCTTTCAAACCACCCATGCGCCGGCCATCGCGCTGGCGGCGAAGATCGCCGAACTGGCGCCGGAGGGCCTCAACCATGTGTTCTTTGCCGGATCAGGATCTGAGGCAAATGACACCAATATCCGTATGGTGCGCCACTATTGGGCGATGAAGGGCAAACCGACGAAATCGGTGATCATCAGCCGCAAGAATGGCTATCATGGCTCCTCTGTCGGCAGTGGCAGCCTTGGTGGTATGACGGCGATGCATGAGCAGGGCGGTCTGCCGATTCCGGATATCCATCATATCAATCAGCCCAACTGGTGGGCCGAGGGCGGGGATATGTCGGCTGAAGACTTCGGTCTCGCACGGGCGCAAGAGTTGGAACAAGCGATTCTTGAGCTGGGCGAAGATCGCGTTGCAGCCTTTATTGCCGAACCGGTGCAGGGTGCTGGCGGCGTGATTGTACCACCCGCAACCTATTGGCCTGAGATCCAGCGCATCTGTGACAAATACGAGATCTTGTTGATTGCAGACGAGGTGATTTGCGGGTTCGGGCGGACTGGAAATTGGTTTGGTAGCCAGACTGTAGGCATTCGTCCTGACATCATGACAATCGCCAAGGGGCTATCCTCCGGCTATGCGCCGATTGGCGGCTCAATTGTCAGTGACGAGATCGCGTCGGTGATCGGGTCCGGCGAATTCAATCATGGCTATACCTATTCCGGCCACCCGGTGGCGGCTGCCGTCGCGCTTGAAAATCTCCGTATCCTGGAAGAGGAAAACATCGTCGGCCATGTGCGCGATGTGGCCGCGCCCTATCTCAAGGAAAAATGGGAGGCGCTGGCAGACCATCCGCTGGTGGGGGAGGCCAAGATCGTTGGCATGATGGGATCCATTGCCCTGACCCCGAACAAGGCGGCACGAGCAGCCTTCGCCGCCGAGGGTGGCACTGTTGGGTATATCTGTCGCGAACGTTGTTTCGCCAACAATCTGGTGATGCGCCATGTTGGTGATCGGATGATTATCTCGCCGCCGCTGGTCATCACACCGGAGGAGATCGACACCCTCATTGCGCGGGCGCGTCAGTCCCTCGATGAATGCTATGCGGCCTTGCAGGAACAGGACATGCTGCACAGCGCCTGACATCAGGCTTACCGCTGAATGAAGAGGGCGCCAGTTCCAGATCGGGACTGGCGCCTTTTTACGTTTGCGAATCCGTCCGGGTCCTTTCAAATTCGAGTCTTGAAGTGTTTCCGGTAACGGTTTGCGCGGTACAATCACGGCGTGCAAGAATAGAAATTCTATCCTAGGTTCGGATGCGGGATTGTCGCTTTTTAACAACCATTCGTCGCAAAAAGTGCCGTTAACCGAGCTGTCGGCCCTAAGGTAAATTGAAGAGATGATCCGGACGATCCGGTTGCGCACCAACACTCGGGTGTGCTTACATCGCGACAGAAGTGCAGAGCCAATCTGCCGAACCAAACCAGGGAGCCTCACTTGGCTGATGCGTCAAACACGAGCGCGTTCGTTGAATTCGAACGCGTGCAGAAGAGTTATGACGGCGAGAACCTCGTTGTCAAAGATCTGAACCTCACCATGCCGAAAGGCGAATTTTTGACAATGTTGGGCCCGTCCGGTTCGGGTAAGACGACCTGCCTGATGATGCTGGCGGGGTTTGAGACTGCGACCCATGGTGATATCCGGCTGGGCGGCGTCTCGATCAACAATATCCCACCCCACAAGCGCGGCATCGGGATGGTGTTTCAGAATTACGCGCTGTTCCCCCATATGACCATTGCCGAGAACCTCAGCTTTCCGCTGGAGGTCCGCAACATGGGCAAATCCGAGCGTGAGCAGAAGGTAAAGCGCGCGCTTGACATGGTGGAGATGGGTGCCTTCGGGGGCCGTCGGCCTGCCCAATTGTCCGGTGGTCAGCAACAGCGGGTCGCCTTGGCGCGGGCACTGGTGTTTGAACCGGAACTGGTTCTGATGGACGAACCACTGGGGGCTCTGGACAAGCAGCTGCGGGAAAAGATGCAGTTCGAAATCACCCATCTGGCACATCAGTTGGGCATTACCACGGTTTACGTGACGCACGACCAGACCGAAGCGCTTACCATGTCGGATCGCGTCGCTGTGTTCAACGACGGCCGTATCCAGCAGCTGGCGCCGCCGGATCAGTTGTATGAAGAGCCGTCCAACAGTTTCGTTGCGCAGTTCATCGGCGAGAACAATACGCTGGAAGGCACTGTCAAAGAGGTTAACAACGGTATCGCGCTGGTGCAGCTGGACGATGGCGAACTGATCGACTGCAAACCAATCAATGTGTCCAAGCCAGGTGAGCGGACCCGTGTTTCGATCCGTCCTGAACGTGTCGAATACAACAAGGACCGGATGCAGGAAGGCGCTCATACGCTGAAAGCTGAAGTGCTGGAATTCATCTACATGGGCGATATTTTCCGCACCCGCCTGCGGGTTGCCGGCAATGATGAGTTCATCATCAAAACCCGTAACGCCCCCGATCAGGAACGGCTGAAGCCCGGTCAGCAGATCGAAATCGGCTGGTTGCCTGAAGATTGCCGCGCGTTGGACGCCTAAGCCTCCACGCGTGCCCGAACCCCCGGCAGTGAACGACCGGGGGACGACGATCAAGACAAATAATAATTTCAACAAGGAGTAGAGTGTCTATGAAACTCACCAAATTGACTGCCTTGGCGGCTACCACGGCGTTGTGTGCGCCGATGGCAATAGCTGCCGATATGGCCAACGAAATGACCATCGTGTCCTGGGGCGGCGCCTATCAGGAAAGCCAGCTGAAGGCATATGTCGAACCCTATCAAGAGATGCACCCTGATCTGAAAGTAATCTGGGACGAAAGCTCGGCTGAAGCGACCGCAAAAATGCGCGCCATGACCGAAGCGGGCAATGTGACCTGGGATCTGGTCGACGTTGTTGCCTCCGACGCCATGCGTATGTGCGACGAAGGTCTGGCCGCTGAGCTGGACCACGACGAAGTGCTGGCTGCGGCGCCCGATGGCACCCCCGCAAGCGAAGACTTCGGCGAGCTGATCGTCAGCGACTGCTTTGTCCCGCAGATCGTGTATTCGACAACTTTCGGCTACCGCATGGACAAAGTGGGTGACACCCCGCCGTCCTCCATCTGCGATATCTTTGACACTGCAAAATATCCGGGCAAGCGCGCCCTGCAGAAGCGTCCGATCGACAACGTTGAATGGGCTCTCTACTGCGATGGCGTTGCCAAGGATGAGATCTATGACACGCTGAGCACCGATGAAGGTGTGGAGCGCGCGCTGGCCAAGCTGGACAGCATCAAGGATCAGGTTGTCTGGTGGACCGCTGGTGCAGAAACGCCTCAGCTGCTGGCTGACGGTGAAGTTGTGATGGGCTCGACCTTCAACGGTCGTCTCTTCTCTGCAATCGCTGAGCAGAACCAGCCAATCGACATGCTGTGGGACATGCAGTCTTTTGATCTGGACGGTTGGATTGTTCCTGCTGACCTGCCCGAGGATCGCAAGGCGCGCGTGATGGACTTCCTGAAGTTCGCCACCGACACCCAGCGTCTGGCCGATCAGGCGAAATTCATCTCCTATGGTCCGGCACGTGCATCGTCGGCACCGCTGGTTGGTAAGCACGCCGTTCTGGGTATCGATATGGCGCCGCACATGCCGACCGATCCGGCAAATGCCGGCAACGTGCATGTCTATGACTACGAATGGTGGGCCGATAACCGCGATGATCTGGACGCAAAATTCCAGGCATGGTTGGCCAAATAATCTGTTCCTGAACAGATACTGACATCATCGGGAAAGGGCTGTGTGCCTGGCGCACGGCCCTTTCTCCACCAACAAAAAATTCCGACGGGGGCTCCTACCCATGAGCGATACCACCCACACCGGACCGGTCCTGGCCGCCGATGGCACGCCGCTGAAGCGTAGCCTGGCCCGAGCTCTCCGGATGCAGAAAATCCGCGCCCTTATGTTGATTGCGCCGCTTCTGCTGTTTGTTCTTCTGACCTTCATTCTCCCGATTGCCGACATGTTGTTCCGCTCGGTCGAGAATAAGATCGTCTCTGATACCCTGCCCAAGACCGTGGTTGCGCTCCAAGACTGGGATGCAAATTCGGGCGAGACGCCGGATGAGGCCATATTCGCGGCGCTGGCCGCTGACCTTCAGGTGGCCGCGCAGGAAAAAACTCATACCCGTGTCGGTTCACGTCTGAACTACGAAAACCCGGGCATTTCCTCGCTGTTCCGCAAGGCTGGGCGCAAGGTCAAGCGTTGGGATTTGGCTGAGGATGGTCCGTTCAAGGAGCAGTTCCTCAAAATCGACGAAGATTGGGCTGACCCCGAGGTCTGGCGCACCATTCAGACCTATTCCGGCGCCTATACCAACGGGTACTTCCTGAATGCTGCCGATTTCCAGAAAGGTGCCGACGGTGCTGAGCTGCGACCGGAAAACGAACGCATCTATGGTACGCTGTTCCTGCGCACCCTGATCATGTCGCTGGCGATCACTGTGAGCTGTATTATCCTGGGCTATCCGGTGGCCTGGATCCTGGCGAATTTGCCGTCGCGTACTGCGAATCTCTTAATGATCCTGGTGTTGCTGCCGTTCTGGACTTCGCTGCTGGTGCGAACCTCCGCCTGGAAAGTCATGTTGCAGCAACAAGGTGTTATCAACGATACGCTGGTCTGGTTGGGGCTGGTTGCAGATGACGCGCGTCTCGTGATGATCAACAACCAGTTCGGCACGATTGTAGCGATGACCCACATCCTGCTGCCGTTCATGATCCTGCCGATGTATTCTGTTATGCAAACGATCAACCCCTCCTATCTGCGCGCGGCCAAATCTCTGGGCGCGACCAATTGGACAGCCTTCTGGCGGGTCTATTTCCCGCAGTCGGTGCCGGGTATCGGTGCGGGGTCGATCCTCGTCTTCATTCTGGCGATTGGCTACTACATCACGCCGGAGCTGGTTGGCGGCACCAAGGGTGTCTTCATCTCCAACCGGATTGCCTTCCACATCTCGCAATCGCTCAACTGGGGTCTTGCTGCGGCGCTTGGCAGTATTCTGCTGGTCGTCGTCCTCGCGCTCTACTGGGCCTATGACAAGATTGTCGGCATCGACAACGTGAAACTGGGATAAGACACATGGCTTTGACACCTGTTGAAAACCAAACTCCCGGTTTTGTCGCGCTTGTTGCGGCTGCTGCCGGGGCCTTCTTCGGCCTCTTTGTGGGGACCGCCCAAGGCTCCGGGCTTCTCGGGGTTCTGATTGGCGCAGCCCTTGTCGGTGGGCTTGGATTTGCCCTCGCCGGGATGCGCGATCAGGAGCGGCCGATCCGCTGGATCCTGATTGCAGCCTTCGCTGTTGCGGGCTTCGTGATGGGCGGTCTGCCGGCCGCCGTGATGGGGCTCCTGTTCGGCGCTTTTGTCGGCTGGTTCATTTTCTGGCTCTCGACATCGCGCTACCGCGTGCACTTGGCGCCATATCTCACTCCGGGGCAGGTGCTGTGGCACTATACGTTCCGGGTGATTTGTGGGGCGATCTTCATCTTCTTGATCACGCCGATTCTGGTGGTGATGCCGCTGTCGTTCAACGCGCAGGACTTCTTCACCTTTACGCCAGAAATGATCCGCTTTGACCCTGAAGGGTATTCGCTGAAACACTACCGCGATTTCTTCACCAATGCGGATTGGCAGCAGGCGATGTGGAACTCCATCAAGATCGCACCGATGGCGACCATCCTGTCGGTTGGCTTTGGTACGCTCGCCGCGATTGGCCTCAGCCAACCGCATGTGCCGTTCCGCCGTGCCATCATGGCGATCCTGATCTCGCCCATGATCGTGCCGCTGATTATTTCGGCTGCGGGTATGTATTTCTTCTACAGCCGGATTGGCCTGCAGGGGACATATTTTGGTGTGGTTCTGGCCCATGCGGCATTGGGGATTCCCTTTGTGATCATCACCGTGACTGCAACGCTGGTCGGTTTTGATCGCTCGCTCACACGGGCTGCGGCAAATATGGGGGCTGGTCCTGTGACCACCTTTTTCCGCGTGCAGATGCCCCTGATCCTGCCCGGTGTGATTTCCGGCGGCCTGTTTGCCTTCATCACCTCGTTTGATGAGGTTGTTGTCGTGCTCTTTGTCGGCTCGGCTGGACAGAAGACGCTGCCCTGGCAGATGTTTATCGGTCTGCGCGAACAGATTTCTCCCACCATTCTGGCGGTGGCGACCATTCTTGTTGTGGTCTCGATCTGTCTGCTCACAGTGGTCGAGATGCTGCGCCGTCGTTCCGAACGCTTGCGCGGAATGAGTCCGAGCTAAGACATATGTCACCCAATGAAAAAGGCCCCGGTGAAAACCGGGGCCTTTTGCGTTTCGGGGGCTGAGATCAGAGACGTTCGATTGCCAGGGCAATGCCCTGACCGCCACCGATGCACATGGTGATCAAGCCTTTGGAGCCGCCAGTGCGTTCAAGTTCATAGAGCGCTTTCAGCGTGATGATCGCACCGGTCGCACCGACAGGATGGCCGAGCGCGATGGCACCGCCGTTCGGGTTCACCTTCGCAGGATCCAGCCCCAGTTCCTTGTTCACGGCAAGCGCCTGCGCCGCAAAGGCTTCGTTTGATTCGATCACATCGAAATCAGAGGCGGACAATCCGGTTTTCTTCAGCAGGTTCTGCACTGCGGGAACCGGGCCAATGCCCATGACCTCGGGGCGGACACCGGCATGCGCGTAGCCCAAAATACGCGCTTTGGGCTTCAGCCCCGCCTTCTGCGCTGCGTCGGCGGTGGCCATGACGATGGCAGCTGCGCCATCATTGATACCGCTGGCATTGCCGGCCGTGACGCGGCCGTCTTTCTTGAACACGGCTTTCAGCCCGCCCAATGTCTCCAACGTGCTGGTCTTGGGGTGTTCGTCCACCTCAAACGGGACCATGTCCCGCTTGACCTTCACGTCAACCGGGGTGATCTGGCTGGCGAAATATCCGGCCTCGATCGCCGCGGCTGCACGGGTCTGGCTGGCGAGGGCAAATTCATCCATCTGCTCACGGGTGATATCATGTTCATCCGCAACGTTTTCCGCCGTCACCCCCATGTGGCCGGTTCCAAACGGGCAGTTCAGTGCACCAAGCATCATGTCGAGTGCTCGCGCATCGCCCATTTTCTGTCCCCAGCGCGCGCTTGGCACGATGAAGGGGCTGCGCGACATGTTTTCGGCCCCACCGGTGAGGGCAAATTCCGCATCGCCCAGCATCAGTGATTGGATGCCGGAGACAATCGCCTGCGCGCCAGACCCACAAAGCCGGTTGACGTTCATCGCTGGCGTGCCGTTTGGGATACCGGCCTGCATCGCCGCCACGCGGCTCAGGTACATATCGCGGGGTTCAGTGTTGATCACATGGCCAAAAACCACATTGCCGATCTGTTCCGGCGCAACGCCTGAGCGCTCCATGGCGGCCTTGGAGGCCACGGTCGCTAGATCAATCGGCGTGGTGCCGGCAAGCGACCCGCCAAAGGTGCCGATGGCGGTGCGGGCGCCATCCAGGATCACGATATCGGTCATTTCTCTCTCCTCATAGGTTTGGCGCAGAGTATGCAGATGCGGCATGGCCTGTCCTGTAGAACGTGCCGTCAAAACATGACGGACCTCTCATGGCGTCTGTTTGACAAACAGGTCGTAAAGGCGCAGTGATTCCGTCATGACGGAACATGTAGACGATATCCTGACTTTGTTGCCTGCCCGCCTGAAAGAGGCGCGTCGTGCCCAGGGTCTCAGCCTTGAGGCGGTGGCCAATCTCTCTGGGGTGAGCCGCTCCATGGTGAGCCAGATTGAACGCGGTGAAAGCTCGCCTACTATTGCGACTCTGTGGAATTTGACGCGCGCGCTTCAGGTAGATTTTGCTGGGCTCCTCGACAGCAATGAGGCGCAGGACAGTATCGAAATCCTGCGCGATGGTGATGTCCCGTCGATTGAGAATATGGGCGAGGGCTGCCTGATCCGCATTCTGTCCCCGCCGGAAGACGCCGGTGGGCACGAGGTCTACGATATCCGGCTCAAGGATGGCGGCGCCCTGAACAGCCAACCGCACGGGCGGGGGACGGTTGAACATGTAACCGTGCTGGAAGGGGCCGTGGCGCTCACCTCTGGCAGCGCGACTGATCGGCTGCATGCAGGGGACACCGCACGATACGCCGCGGATGTGACCCATTCTATTGCAGCATTGGGTGGTGCGGCCCGCGTTTTCCTGATCGTGAAAAATGCATGACGCAAGTTTATCGCGGGGGATGTCCATTTTGACGGATATACATCCGCTATCCTGAAATCTCCTATTTCGGAAATTAATCCGTTATGATAGAACTCCGACTCGAAAGAGAAGGAGTTCCCGCATGTCTACTGATTTTCTGACCGACATCTCCAAGACACTGGAAGAGATCAAAGCCGATGGTCTCTACAAGCGGGAACGAATGATCACCTCCCCTCAGGGGGGCGAGATCAGGGTTGGGGATGCTGAAGTCATCAACCTTTGCGCCAACAATTACCTTGGCTTGGCAGATCATCCCGATCTGATCGCTGCCGCGCGTGGCGTGATGGATGACAAGGGTTTTGGCATGGCCTCCGTCCGCTTTATCTGTGGCACGCAGGATATCCACCGGGAGCTGGAGCAACGTCTGGCCAAATTCCTGGGCAAGGATGACGCGATCCTGTTTGCCGCCTGTTTCGACGCCAATGGCGGGTTGTTTGAGCCGCTGCTGGGGCCGGAGGATGCGATCATCTCCGACAGCCTGAACCATGCTTCGATCATCGACGGCATCCGCCTGTGCAAGGCCAAACGCTATCGTTACTTGAACAGCGATATGAACGATCTTGAGGCCTGGCTGAAGCAGGCCCGCGAGGATGGGGCGCGGCATATCATGATCGCCACCGACGGGGTGTTCTCGATGGATGGCTATCTGGCAAAACTGCCTGAGATCCGCGCTCTGGCGGATAAATACAATGCCATCGTGATGGTGGATGACTGCCACGCCACTGGCTTCATGGGGGCCACTGGCGCGGGCACGCCGGAGCATTTCGGGGTGGACGTGGATATTGTCACCGGAACACTGGGCAAAGCACTTGGGGGGGCCATCGGCGGTTATATCGCCGGGCCGCAGCCAGTGATCGATCTCCTGCGGCAGCGGGCGCGGCCCTATTTGTTCTCCAATTCGCTGCCGCCATCAATTGTAGCCGCCGGGCTGGAGGCGATACGGCTGGTGGAGGTAGGTAACGACCTGCGGGCGCAGCTGTTCGAGAATGCGCGATACTGGCGTGCGGGGTTGGAAAAACTGGGCTTTGACCTCTTGCCGGGTGAGCATCCGATCATCCCGGTGATGCTGGGCGAGGCACAGCTGGCACAGGACATGGCCTCCCGGCTGTTTGACGAGGGTGTCTATGTCTCCGGTTTCTTCTTCCCGGTGGTGCCACGTGGCCAGGCCCGCATCCGCACCCAGATGAATGCAGCACTGACGCGGGACGATCTGGACCGCGCATTGGCCGCTTTCGGCAAGGTCGGCAAGGAGTTGGGGATCGTGTCATGAGCCTGCCCAACACAATGAAGGCGCTGGAGAAGAGCCATCCGCAGGAAGGCCTGTGGATGGTGCAGGCGCCGGTGCCGGAGATCGGTCCGGACGAGGTGCTGATCAAGATCAAAACCACCGGCATTTGCGGCACGGACATTCATATCTGGAACTGGGACGACTGGGCTGCCCATACGGTGCCGGTGCCGATGATCACCGGCCATGAGTTCGCGGGCGAGATTGTCGAGATCGGCCGCAATGTCACGGACCTGGCCATCGGGCAGCGTTGTTCAGGCGAGGGGCATCTGATCCAGACGGATTCGCGCCAGTCCCGGGCAGGCAAGTTCCACCTGGATCCCGGCACCCGCGGCATCGGGGTGAATGAGCAGGGCGCGTTTGCGCAGTATCTGAAACTTCCGGCTTTCAATGTGGTGCCGCTGCCGGATGACATCCCGGATGAGATCGGCGCAATTCTGGATCCATTGGGAAATGCTGTCCACACTGCGCTCAGCTTTGATCTTCTGGGCGAGGACGTGCTGATCACCGGGGCTGGTCCGATTGGCATCATGGCGGCTGCGGTGGCGCGGCATGCCGGCGCGCGGCATGTGGTGATCACCGACATCAACCCAGACCGGCTGGCGCTAGCGCAGCACGTGGTGCCGACAGTGCGCGCGGTGAATGTGGCACAGGACGATCTGAACGACGTCGTGGAAGATTTGGGTATGAAGCAGGGTTTTGACGTCGGACTGGAGATGTCCGGGTCGCAGGCGGCGCTGGATCAGATGGTGGAGGCGCTGGTGATGGGTGGCAAAATTGCCCTCTTAGGCATTCCGCCCGGCAAATCTCCCGTTGATTGGAGTCGCATCGTGTTCAAGGCGATCACCATCAAAGGCGTCTATGGGCGCGAGATGTTCGAGACCTGGTACAAGATGATCGCAATGTTGCAGAACGGGCTGGATGTCAGCCGGGTCATTACCCATCGGTTTGATGTTGAGGATTTCGCGGAAGGTTTCACCGCAATGAAGTCCGGCCGCAGCGGAAAAGTCGTGCTGCACTGGCCCTGACAGGCAGGGGTAACGGGTTCAAATCTGCGCGTCATCGCTGCGAGCGCTTCGGCTCTGTGATCCTTCAAGCGGGCATTATAAGGGGTGATCTAGCCGGTCGCCCCCTTGGCTCTGCTGTTTCCGGATGTTGACCGACGCAACACGGTATATATGTCTAGCCAGATGAGAGAGACAGCCGACATAAAAAACCGCTTGATCGCGCAGGCACTGGACGAGGGGTTCGTGGCCTGCCGGATCTGCCGACCGTCGGATGTGCCCGAGGTGCCGGACCGGCTTCAGGCGTTTCTGGATGCTGGGTATCATGGCCAGATGGGCTGGATGGAGGAGCGCAGCCATTGGCGTGGCGACCCGGCCCTGCTCTGGCCGGAGGCACGTTCGGTGATTATGCTTGCCGAAAGCTATACGCCCGATGTGGACCCGATGGATATTGTCGGGCAGGCAGATCGAGCGGCGATTTCGGTCTATGCGCGCAACAAGGATTACCATGATCTGGTGAAAAAGCGCCTCAAGCGGCTGGCGCGTTGGTTGATTGCAGAGGCAGCGCGTGCCGGTGATACTGCCGAGGTGAAGGTCTTTGTCGATACCGCGCCGGTGCCAGAGAAACCGCTGGGTCAGGCGGCGGGTCTTGGCTGGCAAGGGAAACATACCAATCTGGTGAGCCGGGACTGGGGCAATTGGGCCTTCATAGGCTCTGTTTTTACGACTCTCGACCTCCCTACCGATACTGCTGAACCTGATCACTGCGGCTCGTGCCGGTCCTGCCTGACCGCTTGTCCGACCGATGCCTTCCCGGCACCCTATCAGCTGGATGCGCGGCGTTGCATTTCCTATCTGACGATTGAGCATAAGGGGCCCATCGATGAGGAGCTGCGCGGCAAACTGGGCAACCGGATCTACGGCTGTGACGATTGTCTTGCGGCCTGCCCCTGGAACAAGTTTGCCGTGGCTGCCAGTGATATCCGCTATGAGGCGCGCCCGGAATTCAACGCGCCCAAGCTGGCGGAACTGGCCGCTCTGGATGATCCGGGCTTCCGCGCGCTGTTTTCCGGCTCTCCGATCAAGCGGATTGGCCGGGACCGGTTTGTGCGCAACGTGCTTTATGCAATCGGGAATTCCGGTCTGCCCAAACTGCGCCCAACAGCAGAAACCTTGACCGAAGATCCTGATCCCACCGTGGCAGATGCCGCTCGTTGGGCCGTTCAGCGACTGACGTGACGCAAACAGGATGGATTGGCGGCAGGGCTGCGCTAAACCGGTGACCAAGACCAAAGAGATGGTGAAGGGAGAACGGCCATGGCGCTCTTGCTTGGGGTCGATACAGGCGGCACCTATACAGATGCGGTTCTGATCCGCGATGATCGCGATGTGTTGGCCAAGGCCAAAGCGCTGACCACCCGGCAGGATCTGGCCATCGGCGTGGGCGAGGCAGTTGCCGCAGTTCTTGCAGAGGCTGCGGTGGCACCGGGAGAAATTGCGCTGGCGGCGCTGTCCACAACGCTGGCCACCAATGCGCTGGTGGAGGGGCAGGGAGGGCGCGTCGCGCTGATCTACATCGGCTTTGGTGAGGCGGATCTGGACCGTCACGGCTTGCGCGAGGCGCTGAAGGGTGACCCGGCACTGGTTCTGGCTGGGGGGCATACTCATTCCGGCAGTGAGGCAGCACCACTGGACACGAGGGCGCTTCGCGCGTTCCTGCAACGGGAGGCGGCCGCGGTCAGTGGGTTTGCCATTGCCGGTCAGTTTGCCACCCGCAACCCCGCCCATGAGCTGGAGGTCGCCCGCATTATTGCCGAAGAAACCGGCGTTCCCGTCACCTGTTCGCATCAATTGTCCGCACGGCTGAACGGGCCAAAACGCGCATTGACGGCGGTTCTGAATGCGCGGCTGATCGGGATGATTGACCGGTTGATCGGACGGGCGGAGACACGTCTGGCTGATCTTGGGATCACAGCGCAGATGATGGTGGTGCGCGGCGATGGCGCATTGATGTCCTCTGCGCAGGCACGGGCGCGCCCGATTGAGACAATCCTCAGCGGCCCGGCGGCGTCCCTTGTCGGCGCCCGCTGGTTGACCGGTGTCGATAGCGCGCTGGTCAGCGATATTGGCGGCACTACCACCGATGTCGCGTTGATCGAAAATGGGAAACCCAAGATTGATCCGGCAGGCGCTCAGGTGGGCGGGTTCCGCACCATGGTAGAGGCCGTGGCGATGCGCACCAGCGGTCTGGGTGGCGACAGTCAGGTGCATCCGGTTGCGGCGGGGCTGAGCGGCGGCGTCAGCCTTGGGCCGCGCCGGGTGCTGCCGGTGTCCCTGGTCGCGACGATGGCGCCGGATGTGGTGCATGCCGCGCTGGATACGCAGTTGCGCGCTGCCACTGTCGGTGAATACGACGGTCGCTTTGTGCGCGCCATTCCCGGCCAGCACTCTCTGGGTCTCAGCGACAGGGAGGCCCGGGTGTTGGACCGGATCGGAGACCAGACACATCCCTTGGGTGCCGTGCTACAGACCCGTATCGAGCAGGGCGCGCTGATGCGGTTGGTGGATCGGGGGTTGGTGCAGGTGGCCGGGGTCACGCCGTCAGATGCCAGCCATGTTCTTGGGCGTCTGTCCAGTTGGGATAATGCGGCGGCTGAGAAGGCGCTGACGTTGTTTGCCCGCCGCCGGGTCGGATCCGGGGATCGTCTGGCACCGGATGCGGAGACATTGGCGCAGATGATCGTTGATCAGATGACTGAACAGACCTCTATGACCCTGTTAGAGACTGCATTTGCGGAAGAGAGCACTCCCTTTGGGCCGCCACCGGATCAGCTTGCGCGCCATGTTCTGATGCAGCGCGGGCTGACCGGACATCAAGGGCTTGTGGCCATCAAGGCAGGACTGAATGTGGATGTCGTGGGCCTTGGCGCCTCCGCGCCCAGCTATTACCCTGCTGTCGGGTCCCGCCTTCACTGCCGGATGATCTTGCCGGATCATGCCGGTGTCGCCAATGCCATCGGGGCGGTGGTGGGCCGCATCACCATGCGGCGCAGTGGCACCGTCACCGCGCCGGAGGAGGGCCGATATCGGGTTCATCTGGAGCACGGCCCGGAGGATTTCGCGGGCTCGGAGGAGGCTCTTATTCGTCTGGAAACCGAATTGCGCGCTGAAGCTCGTGCCGCGGCGGAGGCTGCTGGTGCGCAGGATATCTCCATTCAGGTGGACCGCGATATTCGTGTTGCCGAGGTGGAGGCACGGCAGGTGTTTGTCGAGGCGTTCCTGACGGTGGAGGCCAGCGGCCGCCCGCGTATTGCACAGGGTTAACCGCCGCTGCTGACCATCGCCTTCACGCAGAAGGCCCCGCCAGATGACGGGGCCTTTTTGGCAAAGCAATCAGGGCTGCCCCACGCGGGCGACCTACTCGGCGGCGGTCTCGCTGCGCTTGGGGAGCACCCAATCGGGACGGGCGAAATGGCAGGTATAACCGTTCGGCTGCCGCTCCAGATAGTCCTGATGCTCAGGCTCTGCTTCCCAGAAATCACCCACCGGTTCGACCTCCGTGACCACCTTTCCGGGCCATAGACCCGAGGCATCGACATCAGCGATGGTGTCTTCGGCAATCGCCTTCTGGTCGGCATCCACATAGTAGATCGCGGAGCGATAGCTCATGCCGAGATCATTGCCCTGCTGATTGACGGTGGTTGGATCATGGATCTGAAAGAAGAACTCCAGCAGCGCACGGTAACTGGTTTGGCTGGGATCGAACATGATCTCAATCGCCTCAGCATGGGTGCCGTGGTTCCGGTAGGTCGCATTGGGCACATCGCCACCGGAATAGCCGACGCGGGTGCTAACGACGCCCGGACGCTTACGGATCAGGTCCTGCATGCCCCAGAAACATCCACCGGCCAGGACGGCACGTTCTGTCGTGCTGCTCATCTTCTATCCTCCACTTGATCTATGTAATCGCCGTAGCCTTCTGCCCGCATGTCGTCCAGATGCACGAACCGCAGGGAGGCTGAATTGATGCAGTAGCGCAGGCCGCCACGGTCTGCGGGGCCGTCCGGGAACACATGCCCCAGATGACTGTCCCCATGGGTCGAGCGGACCTCGGTGCGGATCATGCCAAGGGTTCGATCTTCCAGCTCCTGCACATGGGCAGGCTCAATGGGCTTGGTAAAGCTCGGCCAGCCGCAGCCGGATTCATATTTGTCGGCAGAGGCAAACAGCGGCTCGCCAGAAACGATATCGACATAGATACCGGGTTCCTTGTTGCCGAGCAGCTTGCCGGTGCCGGGGCGTTCCGTACCTGCGTTTTGGGTGACGTAGAATTCTTCTTCCGAGAGGGCCGCAATGGCGTCCGGGTCTTTGGAATAGCTGCGCATCATGTCCTCCGATCTTGCTTGTGTTGCTGTAAATGGGGTCGTTCGGGGCAAAAGCAAAGCTGTATTTCAATGGCTCGCGTTTGCGTGTGTGGTGCCCGAGAGCAGGGCGATGTCATGGCTTCGGTGTGCGCTGCACGGATTGCCGCGCCAATTGCACCGCCAGAATGCCAAAGGTGACGATGCCGACACCGATGATATCCAATAGGCCCAATTGCTCCCCCAGCAGCACACTGGCCACCGCAACACCGAACACCGGGTTGAGGAAGTGGAATGTGGCAGCGCGCACTGCACCAATTCGGTTCAACAGCAGCACCCAGATGAAAGTAGCAGTCAGCCCCGGCACAAGGGTGGTGTAGACAAAGGCCAGCACCAGCGGCCAGCTTGGCTCCAGCCGGAAGGTCTCTACCATCGGTGCGGCCACAAACAGAACGGCCGAACCAATCAGCATCTGCAACCCCACCACCATCATATAGTTGCCGCCGGAGGTCGCGCCGCGCAGGGCCAGCGTCGCCAATGTCAGGGCCAGCACACCGATCCCGCAGAGCAGAACACCAAACAGATCAACCCCGGCGCTGATGCGGGTGCCCATGATCAAGGCGACGCCCAGCACCCCCGCAAGCAGTCCCACGACTCCCAGTGCAGGCAGCCGTTCGCCGTTAACCAGCCACAGTGCAATGGCGACCAACATCGGCATGGTAGAGGCGATGATCGCCGCCAGTGACGCCTCGATGGTTTCCATCGCGACGAAATTCAGACCGAGATAAAGCGCGTTCTGGCAGATACCGAAGATGATTGTCGCCTTCAGCTGTCCGCGGGTCAGACGCCAGCTCTGTCCCATATAGCGGGCAACCGCGACACCGATCAGGCCAGAAATCAGAAACCGGAACGCCAGCGAATAGAGCGGTGAGGCATCCGCGACGATGATCCGCGCCGAGGTGAAGGCCGACGACCACATAAGGGCAAAGGCCAACCCCATCGCCAAAGCGCGCAGATCCATGGATATGTCCCCCTGCCGGTCACCTACCGGTCCTGGCCGTCGCCCGATCGGGCGCAGTCGCGATATCTTTAGCAAGGCAAGCATTTGCAGGGAACCGAATTCGCCTCCTCTACGCCCGACGGCCCGCATCAGCCGCGCAGCCTACGACATGGGCACAAAAAAGGGCCGCCCGAAAGGCGACCCGAAACACGGTCAACCGTGCCGTGCCCCTTAGCCGTTCACGCTGTCTTTCAGCGCTTTGGCGATGGTCATCTTGACCACTTTGTCGGCCTCTTTGGTGAACTTCTCACCGGTGGCCGGGTTGCGCACTTCGCGCTCGGGGCGCTCGCGGCAGTAGATCTTGCCAACGCCGGGCAGAGTCACAGCGCCACCGCCGGACACTTCGCGCGTGATCAGCGCGCAAACAGCGTCCAGCGCTGCGCCTGCGGCTTTCTTGTCGCTGTCCATCTCTTCAGCCAGTGCGGCAACAAGCTGGGTCTTGGTCATCGGTTTGGACATTCTTAGGTCTCCTTGTCACTGCCCGACTTATGGGGCCTCATTGCGTAACTCTAGCGTTATGTTGTGGGCTAACACAACGAGTAGTGTTGTCAAAAACCCCTTAAAATAGGGGTTTTCGAAGAATTAGAGGGAAAATAGCACTCAGAGAAAGGCCGTTTCGTCAAAGGAACGCAGTTTTCGACTGTGCAAACGTTCCAAAGGCATGCCGCGAAGCTGCTCCATTGCCTTTATGCCGATCTGCAAATGGCGTGCAACCTGAGTGTGATAGAACTCTGATGCCATACCCGGCAGCTTCAGCTCACCATGCAGTGGTTTATCGGAGACACACAGCAGCGTGCCATAGGGCACCCGGAAGCGATAGCCATTGGCTGCGATGGTGGCGCTTTCCATATCCAGTGCGATAGCGCGGGACTGGGACAGGCGTTGCACCGGGCCGGACTGGTCGCGCAGTTCCCAATTGCGGTTGTCGATGGTCGCGACAGTACCGGTCCGCATAATCCGTTTCAGGTCGTAGCCTTCCAGCTCTGTGACCTCGGCCACCGCCTCCTCTAATGCGACCTGAATTTCTGCCAGTGCCGGAATTGGCGTCCAGATTGGCAGGTCATCGTCTAGCACGTGATCCTCGCGCAGATAGCCATGACCCAGCACGAAATCTCCCAGCGTCTGGGTGTTGCGCAGGCCCGCACAGTGACCAACCATCAGCCAGGCATGCGGGCGCAGAACCGCGATATGGTCGGTGGCCGTCTTGGCATTGGAGGGGCCGACACCGATATTGACCAGCGTGATGCCGCTGCCGTCTTCCCGTTTCAGGTGATAGGTCGGCATTTGTGGCAGTTTCGCAATCGCAGGGATCTCCGCCTCGGCTTCGGTGATTTTATGATCGCCGGTGCTGACAAAGCTGCTGTAGCCTGATGCCGGATCTGCCAGTTGCGCACGGGCGTAGGCTTCGAATTCGGCCACATAAAACTGGTAGTTTGTGAACAGGACATGGTTCTGGAAATGGCTCGCATCGGTCGCGGTGTAATGGGCGAGGCGGGCCAGCGAATAATCCACGCGCTGGGCGGTGAACAATGCCAGTGGTCCGGTGTCATCGGCTGTCTTGTAGGTGCCGTTCACAATGTCATCATTGGTCGTCGCCAGATCCGGCACATCAAAGACATCGCGCAAGGTGAACCCCGCGGCCCCCTCCTGCGGAACGGTCAGGCTCGGATCAGCTGCCACTGCGAAATGCACCGGGATCGGCGTGTCGGACACCGCAATGGTGACCGGCTGGCCATGGTTGCGGATCAACAGACCGATCTGCTGTGTCAGATAATGGCGAAACAGGTCCGGGCGGGTCACTGTGGTGGCATAGGTGCCCGGCGCCGAGACATGGCCGTAGCTGAGCCGACTGTCCACCTGCGCAAAGGACGAGGTGGTGAAGCGGATTTCAGGATAAAACGCGCGGATACGGGGAACGGTGCCGGTGCTGCCGACACTTGGGCCTTCGCTCAGGATGCGTGAGAACTCGGCACAGAGAAACTGCGTCGCCTCGCGGTACAGAAGCTCCAGCCGGGCGACGGCGGCCGCAGCATCCGTGAACTCTTCCGCCGCTGGGAGTTGTGGGGTCTTAACTGTTGTCATGAGTATGCTCGATCACTGGAAAACGGGGTCCGCTGTGCGGTTCAGAAGGTCGGTTGAAAATAGGGAGGCGGTCAGGACGACTGCGCGCTGACAATGACGGGTATCTTCTCAAAACTGCGCACATCCACCAGCCCCAGATCGGAAATCCGCAACTCCGGGATCACCACCAGTGCCAGCAGCGAATGCTGCATATAGGCGTTGTTGAGCGTGCAGCCGCAGGTCTCCATCGCCTCCACCATCTGCTGCGCTTTTGCGGCAACTTCGGTGGCGGGACTGTCGGACATCAGCCCGGCAATGGGCAGTTCCACCAGCGCCAGCTCCTGTCCATCGCGGAAAATAGTGATGCCGCCGCCCACCTCTGCCAGACGATTTGCCGCCAGCGCCATCTGGTCGCGGTCTGTGCCAACCACAATCATATGATGGCTGTCATGCGCCACGGTGGAGGCCATCGCCATCCGTCCATTGTACCCAAACCCTGAGACAAAGGCGTTAGTCACACCACCCGTCGCCCGGTGCCGTTCCACCAGTGCGATCTGGCAGATGTCACCCGCCTCTGCCATCGTCGCTTCGACCAACCCGTCCTGCACCGGCAGCTCCGCTTGCAGGGCTTTGGTCGGGGCTTGGTTCTCCACCACACCGATCACATTGGCCGTCACGGCATTGGCGCCATCCGGGGCGCTGATTTCAAAATCCGCCGCACTCAAGTCGTGTCCCAGATGCACCGTGCCCCGTGCGCTGTCGGGCCAATCCAGATGCGGGCAATCCACCGTGATCTCGCCGTCTTTGGCAACGATCTGGCCACGGGCCATCACCACCTCAATCGGCAGGGTGTTGAGGTCAGAGGTCAGGATTACATCCGCGCGCCGCCCCGGTGTGAGGGAGCCGATATCCCGCTCCAGCCCGAAATGTGTCGCGGTGTTGATCGTCGCCATCTGCAAAGCGATGATCGGATCACAGCCACAGTCGATAGCGTGGCGCACCACCCGGTTCATATGGCCATCATTGACCAGCGTACCGGAGTGGCAGTCGTCTGTACAAAGGATGAAATTGCGTGGATCCAGCCCCTTTTCAGTGATGGCGGTGATCTGCGCCTCGACGTCATACCAGGCCGACCCCAGCCGCACCATCGCGCGCATCCCCTGGCGCATCCGGGCGATGGCATCCGCCTCGCAGGTGCCCTCGTGGTCATCTGCCGGACCGCCCGCCACATAGGCCGCGAAATCCGGCCCCAGATCAGGAGAGGCGTAGTGCCCGCCCACGGTTTTGCCCGCACGCTGTGTCGCCGCGATCTCCGCCAGCATCTTCGGATCCCCCGCCGCCACACCTGGGAAATTCATCATCTCGCCCAGCCCGATAATCCCAGGCCAGCTCATCGCCTCGGCAACATCCTCGGGCGAAATCTCATAGCCGGTGGTCTCCAACCCCGGAGCGGAGGGCGCGCAGGATGGCATCTGGGTGAAGACATTGACCGGCTGCAACAGCGCCTCGTCATGCATCAGACGCACACCTTCCAACCCCAGCACATTGGCAATCTCATGCGGGTCGGTGAACATTGACGTCGTGCCATGCGGGATCACCGCACGGGCAAATTCAGCCGGCGTCAGCATGCCCGATTCAATATGCATGTGACCATCGCAGAGGCCGGGAATCATATAGCGCCCCTCCGCCTCGATCACCTCGGTGTTGGGACCGGTGCAATAGCTTGCGTCAGGGCCGACATAAGCGATGCGCCCTGCAACGATGGCGATGTCATGATCGGGCAGTTGTTCGCGGGTGTGAACATTGACCCAGATCCCTTTGCGGATCACCGTATCCGCAGGGCGGCGACCTGCCGCGACTTCGATCAATTGGGGGGCAACGTCGGGCCAGCTTGGGAATGCGATATCTGTCATGGCCCAATTGTTCCGATAACCCGGGCAAGCGCAAGGCCCCTTGAGCGCTAGCGCAAACAATAGCTGTTTTTTGCAAAACAAGAAGACTACTGCCGAGATCCGCGACGGCTATCTTCGGGCGGTGCGCAGCGCGCGCGGCGTTGTTGCAAAGGCGCTGCGAAAGGCGCGGGTCAGCGCGCTGGGGTCTTCATATCCGCAGCGCAACGCAATCTCGGCGACACTGAAATCAGTCTCTAGTACGAGGCGTTTCGCCTGTTTTAACCGCAAATGCCGATAAAGCGCTTGCGGTGTCGTGCCCAACTCGCCTCGCGTGCGGCGCGCCAGATCCCGCAGGCTGCGCCCTGCATGACGTGCCACCTCCTCCAGCGGTAGCGGCGTTTCCAGATTGTCCTCCATCACATGGATAGCTCGGGCCACGGAGGCACTGCGCACAGGGGCTGATCGGCCGCTCCCGATTTGGCTTTCGCTCAAGAACAGGGCTGCCACATCCAGTCGCAACGCTTGCCCGTGCTGCTGTGCAATCATGTCGAGCACCCCGTCAAAGGCCGCCATGGCGCCGGAGCATGTCAGCCGGTCACGATCCCAAAGAAACCGGTGTTTCTCCGCCTGAACCTCTGGGAACATGTCGGTAAAGGCCTCCAGTTCCGAGCTGTGGATTGTGGCCCGATAGCCATCCAGCAGCCCGGCCGCCGCCAGCAGCCAGGCGCCCGTGTCGAAACCTGCCAGAACCTCATAGCGTTGCTCTGCCGCCCGCAACCCCCGCGCGGTGGCCTCCGTTGCGTGGCGCAGGTATCCGTAACTGGGCATCGCAATCAGCATATCGCCCTCGGCCTTGCGCAGTGGCATCTGCGCGGTGACCTCCATTCTGGCAGACGACATCGCGGTGCCGCCGTCTACTGTCACAAACCGCCAGGAATACACCTGCCGCCCGGCAAAGGTATTTGCCGCGCGCAGCGGCTCAACCGTATTGGCGAGGCAGTGGCCAGAGAACTGATCGAACAGCAACAGGTCGATCTGCTGCGCCGCAGCGTGAGGTTTCTTCCAACTTGGCATGAAAATGTCCATTTCTGCACGATAGCAGCCTTTCTCAGCCCTAGGCTCAGGTCAAGAGCAACGCAGAAAACCACCAAAGGGGGGAGCGGAAATGCAGTTTGGCCTGTCCGAAGAACAATCGATGATCGTGGACACCACGCGCGCCTTTGTCACCAAAGAGCTGTATCCGCACGAGTTGGAGGTGGAGCGCAGTGGCCATCTGCCAATGGAGTTGGTGCGCGAGATCCAGGCCAAGGCGATTGAGGCCGGATTATATGCGGCCAATATGCCCGAGGAGGTCGGCGGTGCGGGCCTCGATACGCTGACATGGCTGCTCTATGAAAAGGAGTTGGGCCGCGCCAATTATGCCCTGCATTGGACCTGCGTTGCGCGCCCGTCGAACATTCTTCTGGCGGGCACCGAGGAGCAGAAAGAGAAATATCTCTACCCCTGCATTCGAGGCGAAAAATGGGACTGTCTCGCCATGACAGAACCAGGTGCTGGTTCCGATCTGCGCGGCATGACCGCCACTGCCCATCGCGATGGCGATGACTTCATTCTCAACGGCACCAAGCATTTCATCAGCCACGCGGACATCGCCGATTTCGCTATCGTGTTTATGGCCACGGGCGAGGAGGACACCCCGCGCGGGCCAAAGAAGAAAATCACAGCCTTCTTCGTTGATAAGGGCACGCCAGGCTTCACCATTCGCGATGGCTACCGCAATGTGAGCCACCGAGGCTACACCAATGCGGTGCTGGAATTCGATGACTGCCGCCTGCCCAAATCTGCGGTTCTGGGCGAGGTCGACAAAGGCTTTGATGTGGCCAACACCTGGCTGGGGGCCACCCGGCTACAGGTGGCTGCGACCTGTATCGGACGGGCGGAGCGCGCGTTGGATCATGCGATCTCCTACGCCGCTGAACGCCGCCAGTTCGGCCAGCAGATTGGTAAATTTCAGGGCGTTTCCTTCAAATTGGCCGATATGGCAACGGAACTGAAAGCCGCGAACCTCCTGACCTGGGAGGCCGCCTGGAAGTTTGATCAGGGCAGCGTGACCGAAGCCGATATGTCGATGGCCAAACTCAAGGCAACGGAGATGCTCGCCATGGTGGCGGATGAGGCGATCCAGATCCACGGCGGCATGGGGCTGATGGATGAGTTGCCATTGGAACGCATCTGGCGCGACGCGCGGGTGGAGCGGATCTGGGAAGGCACCAGTGAAATCCAGCGCCATATCATCAGCCGCGAGTTGCTGCGCGCGAGGGGGGGGTGATGACGGGCAGGCGTGGTGCTGTCCCCGTCATGCGGCAGCGAAGCCAGGAGCCGGTCAATTTCGCCTTCGGCGAGGATATTTCAGGCCAGAAGATGCAATGGGGATCAAGCCCCCGGATGGGCAGCGCCGCAACCGGGGGCCATCTCCTGGCGCGGTCATCGGCGTCCCCGCCTGTACCGCCTCTCAAGGGTCGCCGATTCTGGTTAAGGAAAGACGAGCAATCTTCTGGCTCCAAATATCCTCGCCGAAGGCATCCTTACTTCAGACTGATCAGGAGCATCCGCGATGAGGCGTGATTTCAACAGGCTGTTCCGGCCTCGGACGATCGCTGTTATCGGCGGCGGGGCCTGGTGTCAGCAGGTAATCCAGCAGTTGCAGAAGATGGGATTTTCCGGAGATATCTGGCCGGTTCACCCCAAGGCTGCGGAGCTTTGCGGTTTGCCGGTTTTTGCCTCTGTCGACGCTCTGCCTGCAGCCCCTGACGCAAGTTTCATTGGGGTCAACAGATACGCAACTGTTGAAGTTGTGGCCGCATTGTCCCGGTCCGGAGCCGGGGGCGCCGTTTGTTTTGCGTCCGGCTTTCTTGAGGCACAGAAAGAGGCATCGGACGCCGCTGATCTGCAGCAGGATTTGCTACAGGCGGCTGGCTATATGCCGATCCTTGGCCCGAATTGCTATGGGTTCATCAATTATCTGGATGGCGCCCTGCTTTGGCCGGATCAGCATGGCGGTGCACAGGTTGCGCAGGGTGTCGCCATTCTCACCCAGAGCTCCAATATCGCCATCAATCTGACCATGCAGAGCCGTGGTCTGCCGATAGCCTATATGATCACCGTCGGAAATCAGGCGCAGAGCGATATGGCGGAGATCGCGCGGGATCTGCTGGAGGATCCGCGCGTCACCGCCATTGGCCTGCATATTGAAGGGATCCGTGATCTGCGCGCTTTTGAGGCGCTGGCGCAGGAGGCCGCCGCCCGTGGCAAGCCGATTGTGGCGCTGAAGGTGGGGCGCTCGGATCAGGCCCAGGCTGCGACCCTGTCGCATACTGCATCGCTGGCGGGGCAGGAGGCAGGGGCGGCTGCCTTCCTGCGGCGCTGTGGCATCGCGCGGGTCGATGATTTGTCAGCGTTTCTGGAAACGCTGAAAATCCTGCATGTGCTTGGTCCCCGGCGGGGATCACAGGTTGCCACAATCAGTTGTTCCGGTGGGGAGGCCAGTCTCGCCGCGGATCTGGGACAGGCGCAGGGCGTCACCTTTCCGCCGCTGTCCGACGGGCAGCATCAGGCGTTGCGTGCCGCACTAGGACCCATGGTAGCGCTGGCCAATCCGCTGGACTACCACACCTATATCTGGCGGGATGTGCCTGCGATGACACAGGCGTTCAGTGCGATGGTACATTCTGATCTGGATCTATTGATGCTGATTGTGGATTTCCCACGCGAGGACCGGTGTAGCGCCGCAGATTGGGAGTGCGCAATTGAGGCCGCCATGGCCACGCGGATGCAGACTGGCGCGCCTTTGGCCATGGTTGCGACACTGCCCGAACTTATGCCTGAGGAGATCGCGGGCCGTCTACTCGCTGCAGGGGTGGTGCCGCTTTGTGGTCTGCGGGAGGCAATGAGCGCCACGGTGGCTGCCAGCCAGATCGCAAGCCCGTCGGATGTGCCTGCGCTCCTGCCTAGGACCGACCTTGATGGGGAGGTCTCTGACATAGCGCTTGTGCCGGAAGGCATCGCCAAACAGCGCCTTGCCGCAACCGGTTTGCGCATTCCACGGAGCTGTCGCTTGTCCCGAAAAACACTGGATGAAACGCTGGCTGAGGTAACATCCCAAGTCGGCTTCCCCCTCGTGTTGAAGGCCGAAGGCCTTGCCCACAAAAGCGAGGCTGGCGCGGTGCGGCTTGCTCTTGGATCACAAGAGGCTGTCGCCGATGCTGCGCGGGAGATGCCGGGGGACCAGCTGTTGCTGGAGGAAATGATCACCGGGACGGTTGCGGAGCTGTTGATTGGGGTCACGCGTGATCCGGCGCATGGGTTTGTGCTGACATTGGGTGCTGGGGGTGTGTTGACCGAGCTGCTGGAGGACAGCGTGTCGCTACTGCTGCCGGTCAGCGACACCATGTTGGAGGCGGCGCTGGATCAACTGCGGATCACCCGGTTGCTTGACGGTTATCGCGGTGCCCCGGCAGCAGATCGTCCGGCTGTCCTGCGGGCGGTGCGGGCGGTGGAACGCTATGTGCTTGCCCATTCGGACACAGTTGAAGAAATTGAAATCAACCCGCTGATTTGTACGCCCAGTGACGCCATAGCGGTGGACGCGCTGCTGCGAGAAAAGGAACTGATCCATGACTGATACCCCCATCCGGACGCGCCGCGACGGCGCCATTCTGGAAATTACGCTGGACCGACCGAAGGCCAACGCCATTGATCTGAAAACCAGCGTTGCCATGGGCGAGGTGTTTCGGGGTTTTCGCGATGATCCTGAGCTGCGTGTGGCGATTCTGACCGGCGGCGGTGAGAAATTTTTCTGCCCTGGTTGGGATCTGAAAGCGGCAGCCGATGGAGATGCGGTTGACGGCAATTACGGTGTTGGCGGGTTCGGCGGGTTGCAAGAGTTGCGCGATATGAACAAGCCGGTGATCGCCGCCGTGAACGGCATCGCCTGTGGTGGCGGGCTGGAACTGGCGCTGTCGGCGGATATGATTATTGCGGCCGATCACGTCACCTTTGCGCTGCCAGAAATCCGCTCCGGCACGGTGGCGGATGCTGCCTCGATCAAACTGCCCAAACGCATTCCCTATCACATCGCCATGGAGCTGTTGCTGACGGGGCGCTGGTTTGATGCTGAAGAAGCTCATCGCTGGGGCTTGGTGAATGAGATCGTAGCGGCGGATCAGCTGTTGGACCGCGCCTGGGAATTGGCCCGCCTGCTCGCCTCTGGCCCGCCGCTGGTTTACGCCGCAATCAAGGAAATCGTCCGCGACGCTGAGGATAGCAAATTTCAGGACGCGATGAACCGCATCACCAAACGCCAGCTGCGCAGTGTTGATGTGCTCTATGACAGTGAGGACCAGATGGAAGGCGCGCGGGCCTTCGCCGAGAAACGGGATCCTGTCTGGAAGGGCCGCTAAGGAGGGGTGTGATCGGGTTTTCGGGGTTCTATGCGGCGATGAATGGCGGGGAGTCTTGGATGGCCGGCACTCCCGCCCGCTTCGGGTGACCTGATGGTCCCCTGTGCCGTTGGGCGTGGCGCTGCGTCATAGGGCACAGCGGGTCTCGCAACATATCAGCCCGAATCGTGGATCACGGGCGCCATGTGCGCTGGTGCTAGACCTTGGAAAATAATGCAATCAGTGCCGTGTCCGCACTATGAGCGCCGGTCGCCTTGGCGCCGTAGATGGCCACCTCAGGTAGGGTCAGGTTGCGGATCCAGCCCCCGTCCTGCAACCGCTCCAATGCTGAGGCAAAGCCGGACCGGGCTGAGAACCGCGCATTCACAGCCAGCGCAAACACCGCGCCGGGTCGCGCAAGGCGCAGCAGGCCCGGCAGCACCTCAGGGCCAACATGACCATGGGTGAAGGTGCCAGAGGACACCACCCCGGCATAGGCGGCACGCGGCACCGGCACACCCACCGTCAGATCCGCCTCAATCACATCGCGGTAGATATCCTTGCGCAGGGCCTGGGCCAGCATTTCCGGGCTGATATCCGTGGCATCAATCGGCGCGATCCCGCGCCGGTTCAGCGCCACGCCACATAGTCCTGTGCCCGCTCCGACATCCAGAACCGGGCCATACCCCTCTGCCGCGGCAAACAGCCCGGCCACCTGATCCGGCAGGATATAACCCGTCTCCTGTGCAAAGCTTTGATCGTAGCTTTCCGCCCAGTCGGCATAGAGCTGCCGGGAATGGTCCGGCGTCTCCAGCCCGTAGGCTGTGGTCAGGGTGATTGGTTTTTGCGCCATGGGTACAGGAAATGCGGTTTTGGTCTTTGAATCAACCCTTGCACCCGAGAAGAGCCGCGCGCATCTATGAGCCATGACAAAAACGCTGCTCTGTCTTGGATTTGGTTATACCGCCCGCGCATTGGCTCCCCGGCTGCTTCAGGCCGGTTGGCGCGTGATTGGCACCACCCGGTCAGTCGAGGATGCGGTGCCGGTGCCCGGTGTCGACCTGATCACCTGGCCCGGTGCGCCTCTGCCGTTTGATGGGGTGACGCATATCCTGTCGTCGGTAGGCCCGGCGGAGGTAGGAGACCCGGTGCTGGCGGAACTGGCGGATGCGCTGGCAGCCGCCGCCCGTGGCGACACTTTGGAGTGGGTCGGCTATCTCTCGACCACCGCGGTCTATGGTGATCACGATGGCGCCTGGGTGGATGAGGGCACCGCCGTCACCCCCTCCAGTCAGCGTGGCCGCTGGCGCGCGGCCGCTGAGGCGGATTGGCAGGCCATACCCGAGCTGCCGCTGCATATCTTTCGCCTCGCCGGGATCTACGGTCCCGGTCGCGGCCCCTTCGCCAAGCTGATGGCCGGAAAGGCGCGGCGCATCGTGAAACCGGGGCAGGTATTCTCGCGCATCCATGTGGATGACATCGCGCAGGTTCTCGCGGCCTCAATCGCGCAGCCCAATCCCGGCGCAGTCTACAACCTCTGTGACAATGACCCGGCCCCGCCGCAGGATGTGCTGGGCTTCGCCGCCGAGCTTCTGGGCTTGCCGATCCCTGCTGAGGTTCCTTTCGATGAGGCCGGCATGACCCCCATGGCGCGCAGTTTCTACGGCGAAAACAAACGCGTCGCCAATCAGCGCATCAAGGAAGATCTGGGGGTGGAGCTGCTCTATCCCACCTACCGCGAAGGTCTGCGGGCTGTCCGAGCCGCCGAGGATCTCGAGACCTTCGTCCCGCCGCCGGAGACGACGGGGGTTTAAGCCCGCTTTTCCCCAATCGACGCTACGCCCAGAACTTCCAGCACCTTGGCTTCAATCTGCGGCGCGTTCATGGCGGCGACATTGTACATATCCGCCGGGCTGGCCTGATCGATGAAGGTATCGGGCAGCACCATGGAGCGGAACTTCAGCCCGCTGTCAAAAACGCCGTCCTCCGCCAGTAGCTGGGCGACGTGGGAGCCAAAGCCGCCCACTGCGCCTTCCTCGATGGTGATCAGTGCCTCATGGTCTGCGGCGAGCTTCAGGATCATATCGCGGTCCAGCGGCTTGGCAAAGCGGGCATCGGCAATCGTCGGGGTGATGCCTTTCGCGCTCAGCGCCTCGGCGGCTTTCCTGACCTCACCCAGACGGGTGCCAAAGGACAGGATCGCCACGCGTTTGCCCTCTTGGATCATCCGGCCTTTGCCGATCTCCAGAACCTCGGGCGCCTCTGGCATATCGACGCCTTCGCCCTCACCTCGCGGATAGCGGAAGGCGATGGGCCCGTCATCATAGGCCGCGGCGGTGGCGGTCATATGGGCCAGCTCGGCCTCATCGGCGGCGGCCATCACGACCATACCGGGCAGGTTGGCCATATAGGCAATGTCGAAGCTGCCCGCATGGGTCGCCCCATCCGCCCCCACCAGACCGGCCCGGTCGATGGCAAAGCGTACCGGCAGGCGCTGGATCGCCACATCATGCACCACCTGATCATAGCCGCGCTGCAGGAACGTGGAATACATCGCACAGAAGGGTTTCATCCCGCCCGCCGCAAGCGCGGCCGCAAAGGTCACACCATGCTGTTCGGCAATACCGACGTCGAATGTACGCGAGGGGTAGCGTTCGGCCATCAGGCTCAGACCGGTGCCATCGGGCATCGCGGCGGTGACGGCGCAGATCTTGTCGTCCTCGGCCGCCAGCCGCACCAGCTCCTTGCCAAAGACGGAGGTATAGGAGGGCGCGTTGGAGGGCGCTTTCTTCTGCTCGCCTGTCACCATGTCGAATTTGGCGGTGGCATGACCCTTGTCACGGGCGGCCTCGGCAGGGGCATACCCTTTGCCCTTCTTGGTCAGCACATGGATCAGGATCGGACCGGTGGCGCGGGCCTTCACGGTGCGCAGCACTGGCAGAAGCTGGTCCATATCATGGCCATCAATCGGCCCGAGATAGGAAAAGCCCAAGCTTTCAAACAAGGTGCCACCTACCGCCATGCCCTTCAGCATATCCTTGGCGCGTTTGGCCCCTTCGCGGAACGGTTCCGGCAGCAGGGATGCCGCGCCCTTGGCAACGGCCTTCAGCTCCTGAAACGGTTCCTCGGCATAAAGTCGCGACAGATAGGAGGACAGTGCCCCAACCGGCGGGGCAATCGACATCTCATTGTCGTTCAGAATGACAATCAGCCGCTTGCCCAGATGGCCTGCATTGTTCATCGCCTCAAACGCCATGCCGGCCGACATCGACCCATCGCCAATGACAGCAATCGCATCGCCCAGCCCTTCGGGCACCACACCGCCCAGATCCCGCGCCACGGCAAAGCCAAGGGCAGCACTGATCGAGGTGGAGCTATGCGCCGCCCCAAAGGGATCAAAGGGCGATTCAGAGCGTTTGGTAAACCCGCTCAGCCCGTCCTTCATCCGCAGCGTGCGGATACGGTCGCGCCGGCCAGTCAGGATCTTGTGCGGATAGCACTGGTGCGAAACATCCCAGATGATCTTATCCCGAGGCGTCTCAAACACCGCGTGCAGCGCGGTGGTCAGCTCCACGACCCCCAGCCCGGCGCCCAGATGGCCACCGGTGACAGAGACGGCGGAAATCGTTTCCTGCCGCAACTCCTGTGCAACCTGCGTCAGCTGCGCATCGCTCAAGGATTTCAGATCCGCCGGGCGGGTGATCTGATCCAGAAGAGGGGTCTGGGGCCGGTCTGACATGGCAGCTCCTTGGGCGTGTTGCTTTGGCGGTGCACGCATTGTGCGGCTCAGCTATCGCGCGAGATAACGAAGCGCGCGGCATCCTTCAAGGTTTCGGCGGCATCGCCATAGGGGCTCAGCGCATCACAGGCCTGTTCCATCAGGGCGTTGGCGCGATCCTTCGCCGCTTCCAGTCCTAGGAGCGACACAAAGGTGGCTTTGCCTGCATCCGCATCCTTGCGGACCGCCTTGCCAACTTTGGCGGCGTCGCCTTCCACGTCCAAAATGTCATCGGCGATCTGAAAAGCAAGGCCCAATGCCTCGGCATAGCGTCGCAGCGGGGCCTCATCCGCGCCGGCCATGACCGCGCCTGCGGTGGCGGACCAGGAAATCAGACAACCGGTCTTGCGGTTCTGCAACCGGGTGATCTGCTCCAGATCCAGCGGGGTGGTGGCGGTTTCTGCAGCGATATCCAGCATCTGCCCGGAGACCATCCCATCCTTGCCAGAGGCTTGCGCCAGACCACGGATCAGCGCCAGCGCATGGGGGCTGATTTTGGGATCGGCAAGCAGCTCAAACGCAAATGTCTGCAGGCTGTCGCCCGCCAGCACGGCCATCGCCTCGTCCCATTTCTTATGAACGGTGGGCTGGCCCCGGCGCAGATCGTCATCATCCATGCAGGGCAAATCATCATGCACCAGCGAATAGGCGTGAATACATTCGATCGCCAGTGCCGCCTCTAGCGCGGCCTCCTCAGCGACGTCATGCAGGCGGGCACTCTCCAGAACTAGAAATCCGCGCAGCATCTTGCCACCGGTGACGGCATAGCGCATGGCGGCATGGAGCGTATCACCACCGCCGAGCCGCGCATCCATATGCGCTGTGATCCGGGTCTGCGCATCCTTCAACGCCTGCGCAAAGGGGCGGGCCTCTACGTCTGCTGTGGCCACCATGGGTCAGTCAGCATCCAGCGGTGCGGTGCCGGTCGGCGTACCCTTGGCATCCAGCGTGATCGCCGCCACTTTTTCCTCAGCCCGCTTCAGCTCATCCTCGCAGCGTTTCTTCAGCTTGGCCCCACGGTCATACAGCGCGATGGAGGCATCCAGCGCCACATCGCCACGTTCCAGCTGGTCCACCACGGTTTCAAGCGCGCGCATTGCCTGCTCAAAGCTCAGCTCTTCAACGGGGGTCTCGGGGGTGCTGGTATCGGTCATGTGCCTGCCTCTATTAATTCTTCCACATGGGCTTTGGCCGCTGCGGCCAGCGCGTTCAGATCATATCCCCCCTCCAAAGTCGAGACGATACGACCACCGCACAGCTCTGCTGCCAATGCGCAGAGTTCACGGGTCAACCAGCGGAAATCCCCGGTGCTCCACATCAGTTCTGCCAAGGGGTCGTCCTGATGGGCGTCAAACCCAGCCGAGACTATGATCAGCTCCGGTTTGAAGGCCCGCAACCGGGGGAAGGCCTGATCGACATACGCCGCTTTCATCTGCACGCCGCCCGATCCTGGCGGCAATGGCAGGTTCAGGATCTGGCCGCGGGCGCCATCTTCCTCCGGTCGGCCTGATCCGGGCCAAAGCGGCATCTGCTGGCTGGAGATGAACAGCGCGCGCGGCTCATCCCACAACAGATCCTGCGTGCCATTGCCGTGATGCACATCGAAATCCACCACGGCCACACGGGCCAGACCGTGGTGATCCAGGGCATGTTTGGCCGCCAGCGCGGCATTGCCAAACAGGCAAAACCCCATGGCTGTGTCGGTTTCGGCGTGATGTCCGGGCGGGCGCACGGCGGCAAAGGCATTCTGGACCTCGCCGCTGACAACCAGATCCACCGCGCGCACCGCCGCACCCGCTGCGCGAAACGCCGCATCGAGCGACCCCGGTGACAGAAAGGTATCCCCATCAATCTGGCCAAACCCCTCCTGCGGAAGGGCCCGACGCAGGTCGGCCAGATAGCTCGCGGGGTGGATGCGCAGGATATCATCCTCTGCCGCCATCGGTGCGGTCACCCGGCGCAGCTCCAGTCCTTCAAGGGCGTGCAGCACATGTTCCAGCCGCGCGACCCTCTCGGGGTGCCCGTCAGGCGTCACATGGGTCAGACAGTCAGCATGGGTGATCAAGGCAGTCGTCATGAGGCGTCCCCGTTTCTTCTGGCCACAAATATCCCCGCCGGAGGCTTAAAATACCGCGCAGCGGTTCCCGGCCCTGAGGCTTAGTCCGGTGCCAGCATATAGCCCGCACCGCGCACCGTCTGCAGATATTGCGGCTGTTTCGGATTGGGTTCGATCTTGCGCCGCAGGCGGGTGATCTGCACATCCACCGCCCGTTCCTGCGCCTGCCCTCGATCGCGTCCCAGATCCTCGACCAGTTTGGTGCGGCTCACCGGCTCGCCCGGACAGGCGGAAAAGATCTTCATCAGCTGGTTTTCGGTGCCGGTCAGGCGGATCAGCTCCTCGCCCTGCCACATCTCGCCGCGTTCAATGTCATAGCGGATTGGTCCCAGATGCAGCACCTTGGGGGCGGCGTCGCTGGCAGCCGGCTCCGGCATCCGCCGCAGGATCGCGTTGATCCGCAACAGCAGCTCCTTGGGTTCAAACGGCTTTGCCAGATAATCATCCGCGCCCGCTTCCAGCCCCTCGATACGGTCTTCGGTCTCTCCCTTCGCCGTCAAAAGCAGGATCGGTGTGGCGATGGTTTCGCGCAGCGACCGGGTGAGAGAGATCCCATCCTCGCCGGGCATCATCACATCCAGCACAATGAGATCGAAATCCAGCCCCGACAGCACCCGCCGGGCATGGGCCGCATCGCGTGCAGCGGTGACCAGAAATCCGGCCCGCATCAGGAATTTCTTCAGCAGACCGCGAATGCGTTCATCATCATCGACAATCAGCAGATGGGAATCGAACTGGGTCATGTGCCACTCTCCCGCAGCTTGGCATAAGCGCGGCGCATATCGGCATCCATCATCGCCTCCAACACCCGTTTGAAACCCTGAACCGCTTCCGGTCCGGCGTCTTTATACGCGGTGCGCATCCTTGCGCGCTGGGCATCTGACAGGGTGGCCTCCAGTGCCCGTCCCTTATCGGTCAGGAACAGATGCCGTTCCCGTTTGTCGGTGACGCCAACCCGGCTCTCAACCAGACCATCGCCGATCAGCGCGCGGAGCACGCGATTGAGCGACTGTTTGGTCACCCCGAGGATGGACAGCAGGTTGTTTACTGTCGTGCCTGGTGCGCGATTGATGAAGTGAATGGCCCGGTGATGTGCCCGGCCATAGGCCATCTCCGCCAGGATCCGATCCGGGTCTGCGGTAAATCCGCGATAGGCAAAGAACATCGCCTCGATGCCCTGCCGCAACTGCTCATCCGTCAGAAACAGCAGGCTTTCGCCGCCAAATCCCTGCCCCGGTCGCCCTTCTGCCATGGGTCTCTCCCTGTTGTGCTGGGGTCATTTTAAGTCAGCGTTGTTGACATTCCAAGTCCGAAGATGTATCGAATCGCAGGTTTAGCGCAATATTATGTCCGAACCGGTCATATGTGGCGCAACTTATGAAAATTCGGCGAGACATTAGGAGGTGCGCCATGGCTGGGTATGATGATCGGGACGGTTTGATCTGGATGGATGGTGAGATGGTCAACTGGCGCGATGCCAAGGTCCACATCCTCAGCCATGCCATGCATTACGCCTCCTCCGTCTTTGAGGGCGAGCGGGCTTACAACGGCAAAATCTTCAAAAGCCGCGAACATTCCGAGCGGTTGATCGCTTCGGCAGAGGCGCTGGATATGCCAATGCCCTACACCGTCGATCAGATCGAAGCTGCGAAGGAAGAAACCCTGAAGGCTTCGGGTTTGCAGGATGCCTATGTGCGTGCGGTTGTATGGCGTGGTTCGGGCGAGGATATGGGTGTCGCATCGGCGAAAAACCCGGTGCGCATGGCCATCGCGGTCTGGGGCTGGGGCGCCTATTATGGCGACGCCAAGATGCAGGGCGCCAAGCTGGACATCGCAGAGTGGAAACGCCCAAGCCCGGAAACCATCCCGGTGCACGCCAAGGCGGCGGGTCTCTACATGATCTGCACCATCTCCAAGCACAAGGCTGAGGCCAAGGGCTGCTCTGATGCGCTGTTCATGGATTACCGTGGCTACGTGGCCGAGGCGACCGGCGCCAATATCTTCTTCGTGAAGGATGGCGAGGTTCATACGCCGAAACCCGACTGTTTCCTGAACGGAATCACCCGTCAGACAGTCATCGGCATGCTGAAGGATCGCGGCATCACCGTGCATGAGCGTCACATCATGCCGGAAGAGCTTGACGGGTTTGAGCAATGCTGGCTGACCGGCACCGCGGCAGAGGTCACCCCCGTGGGCCAGATCGGCCCGCACAGCTTTGAGGTGGGGGAACTGACCCAAGACATCGCCAAGGCTTATGAGGAACTGGTGCGCAGCTGATCATCCAGCCGTTTCAGGTCCAGTTAAAATGCAAAAGCGCGGAGGTGACTCCGCGCTTTTTCCGTATGAGCCCAGCCCCTGCGTGCAGGGACCGGGCGTGCACCCAACCGGGTCTCAGACCAGTTCGGTTGTGACGGTCACATTGCCGCGCACAGCGTTGGAATAGGGACAGATCTTGTGACCGGCCTCGGTCACGGCCTGTGCCTCTTCGGGGGAGAGACCGGGCAGCGCCACCTTCAGCGCAACGGTCAGGCCAAAACCGCCCTCGTCACGCGGGCCGATACCGACCTCGGCGTGGACCGACACATCATTCGGGACCTTGGCCAGAGCGTCGTCCTGTGTGGTGGCAAATTTCATCGCGCCAATATAACAGGCCGCGTAGCCTGCTGCGAACAGCTGCTCCGGGTTGCTGCCATTGCCGCCGCCACCCATTTCTTTGGGTGGATCGAGATCAAAGCTGAGGTCGCTGTCGTGAATGCTGGCCTTGCCATCGCGGCCACCGGTTGCAGTGGCGGATGCGGTATAGACTGGGGAGACGCTCATGGCGGGATCCTTTCCTGGGTCACTGTCGAAGTTATTTATGTCGCGTGCGATATAAATGGACTTCCTTGCGCGACGTCAAGTCCTTGCAGATGGATCGTGCGCGATTTAAATTATACCCATGACCAATGCGCCGCCCCCTGACATCCCGGATACGCCTGATCTGCTGTGTTTTGCCATCTATTCGGCAAATCACGCGTTGACCCGGCTTTACCGTCCCTTGCTGGCGCCTCTGGGTCTGACCTATCCGCAATATCTGGTGCTGGTCTCGCTCTATCATGCTGATGGGCAGACCGTCGGCGCATTGGGTCAGCGGCTGGATCTGGAAACCAATACGCTGACGCCCTTGCTGAAACGGATGGAGATGGCAGGTTTTCTTTCCCGGGTTCCCAACCCGGAGGATGACCGCAGCCGACTGATCCAACTCAGCGCAAAGGGCCGGGATCTTGCGGTGCAGGCAGGCGAGATCACCGCCTGCGCAGTAGAAGAAATGGGCGGCGATCTTCAGGATATTCTGGACCTGCGGGACCGGGTCAACGCGCTGCGGGCACGAATGGCGTCCAAATAGAGTCTGCGTTGGCTGCGGCTCACCCTTTGGGATCTGTGACAGACCGCGCCTTGCCACGTTCCAGCCCCAACCGGCTTTCGCGCCAGATCACCAGCACATTGCCGGCAATCACCAGCCCGGCGCCAATCAGCATCACCAGCGTCGGCAGTTCGTTGAACCAGATATAGCCCAGAAGGATGGCAAACAGCATCGAGGAATAGTCGTAGGGGGCCAGCATGGAGGCGGGCGCAAAACGGTAGGAGGATGTGACAAGGATCTGGGCCACGCCGCCGACCAGCCCCGCGCTGATCAAAAGCGCCAGCGTGGTTGGATCAGGCCAGACCCAGCCAAAGGGCAGCGTGCACAGCGACAGGAGCGAGGCCGTGAGCGAAAAATAGAACACGATGGCAGCAGTATGCTCCGTCATCACCATGCGGCGGATGTGGATCTGCACCACCCCCCGCGCCACGGTGGCAATCAGGATCAGGATGGCGCCGATCGTCGCTGCATCACCCAGGTCGCCGCTTCCCAGTCGCGGCCAGAGCATCACCAGAACACCGATCAACCCAATGGTCACGGCACTGATGCGGATCAGGCGGATCCGTTCGCCGAGCAAAACCGCCGCAAGAATGAGTGTGAAAATCGGTGTGGCATAACCAATTGCCGTGACCTCGGGCAGAGGTAGCATTCCCAGCCCCATGAAGGTCATGCCCATGGCGGTGGTTCCCAATATGCCGCGCAGGAAATGCTTGCCCGGATGTGAGGTGCGCAATCCGCGCCCCAGTTCTTCTCGCATGGACAGCCAGACGAGAATCACCGGAATGGCAAAGAAAGACCGGAAGAACACCGCTTCGCCAGCTGGCACCACATCAGAGGTCGCCTTGATAATCGCCGACAGCCCGGTGAACAGGGCAATGGCGGCCAGTTTCAGCGCGATGGCGCGGCCCGGTTGATGCGATGTTAAGGATTTGACCATGCCCAGACCCTGCGCCGCCGCGTCGGAAAGTGCAACGGGTTGATTTTCCCGCCCGGCTTTGTCCAAGGTCACGCAACGCCGCAATCACCTATTGCCCAGCTGCAAGGAGCTCTCCGAATGTATAACGCGAATCCGCTGATCTGCCACCTGCGTGCGGCGTCCCTGGGGCGCGAGGATGCGCTGTTCGCCACCCGTCCCGGAGCGGATCTGGTCAGCTATGGCGATCTGTTTGCGGGCGCGGAGCGTATGGCGGCCGCACTTGTTTCACGTGGAGTTGCGCCGGGGGATCGTGTGGCTGCGCAAGTGGATAAATCCCTGGCAGCAATTCAACTCTACCTGGGAACTGTGATGGCGGGGGCGGTGTTTTTGCCACTGAACCCCGCCTATACCGATGCTGAGGTTGCCTACTTCATCGGGGATGCCACACCGTCCGTCTTTGTCTGTGATCCGTCGCGGCTCGACAGGCTTCAGGTGGTTGCAGGCGCGGCACAACTGCTGACGCTGGATGCGGCGGAGCAGGGCAGTCTAGGGGATTTGGCGGCAGCCCAGAGCGGATTTGATCCGGTGGCGCGCGTGCCCTCTGATCTGGCCGCGATCCTTTATACATCCGGCACCACCGGACGCTCCAAAGGAGCGATGCTCAGTCATGAAAATCTCTATTCCAACTCGCTGACCTTGCGGGACTACTGGCAGTTCACGGCGAAGGATGTGCTGATCCATGCGCTGCCAATCTTTCATACGCATGGGCTGTTTGTGGCGACCAACGTGGCGCTTTTGTCGGGTGCACAGGTGGTGCTGCTGCCCGGTTTCGATGCGGATGCGATTCTGGCCGCGATGCCAAATGCCACGGCGCTGATGGGGGTGCCGACCTTCTACACGCGGCTCTTGTCGGACGCACGGCTGACCCCCGATCTGGCGGCCAATATGCGGCTGTTCATTTCTGGGTCCGCGCCGCTTCTGGTGGAGACCCACGAGCAATGGCAGGCCCGCACCGGTCACCGTATTCTGGAACGCTACGGGATGACGGAAACCAATATGAGCACGTCCAATCCTTATGATGGCGAGCGGATCGCTGGCACCGTGGGCTTGGCGCTGCCGGGGGTGGAGGCGCGGGTGACGCTGGACAATGCGGAGATCCCGCTGGGTGAAATCGGCGTGCTGGAAGTGCGTGGCCCGAATGTGTTTCAGGGCTATTGGCAGATGCCCGAGAAAACCGCTGAGGAACTGCGACCGGATGGCTGGTTCATCACCGGTGATCTGGCGAAGATCGACGACAGGGGCTACGTCACCATCGTGGGCCGGGAGAAAGATCTGGTGATCTCCGGCGGCTTCAATGTCTACCCGAAGGAGGTCGAGGCGTTAATCGACGATCTTCCCGGGGTGCTGGAAAGCGCGGTGATCGGCGTGCCGCATCCCGATTTCGGCGAGGCGGTTGTGGCTGTTGTGGTCCCGACTGGGGAGGGCACCGATGCTGCGGCCATCAAGTCCGCATTGTCAGGGCAGCTGGCGAAGTTCAAACAGCCCAAACATATCGCGCTGATGGAGGAACTGCCGCGCAACACCATGGGCAAAGTGCAGAAAAAAGCGCTGCGCGAGACATTCGCCCAGCTGTTTACCTGATTGGAGAGGGTTGCACCGTCGCGCGTCTGACATAGGGCGAGACGGAGGGAGAATCAGCCGCCGATATGGCCCTGGTTCTCACCCACCTGACCGCGATGCAGCAGCAGGTGATCCAGGATCACGCAGGCCATCATCGCCTCTGCCACCGGCACCGCGCGGATGCCGACACAGGGATCATGGCGGCCTTTGGTGATGACCTCGGCAGCGCTGCCATCCTTGCGGATCGACTGGCGCGGCGTCAGGATTGATGACGTGGGTTTGACCGCAAAGCGCACCACAACATCCTGCCCAGTGGAGATGCCACCCAGAATGCCGCCGGAATGGTTTGACGAATAAACCGGCTGGCCATCCTCGCCGAGGAAGATCTCATCAGCGTTTTCAGACCCTTTGAGCAGGGCTGCATTCATGCCTTCGCCAATTTCGACGGCTTTGACAGCGTTGATCGACATCATCGCGGCGGCCAGATCAGTGTCCAATTTGCCATAGATCGGCGCGCCGATGCCTGCGGGCACGCCGCGGGCGACAACCTCAATCACCGCGCCGACGGAATCGTGATCCTTGCGCAGCCCCTGTAGGTAGTCTTCCCAGTCCTGCACCGCAGCAGCATCAGGGATCCAGAAATCATTCTTGTCGATGGCGTCCCAGTCAAAGCGGCTGCGGTCGATTTCCATCTCCCCCATGCGGGTCATGTAACCTTTGATCTCCAGCCCGGGGACCAGTGCCTTGATCGCTTCGCGGGCAACACCGCCCGCTGCCACACGGGCTGCGGTTTCGCGGGCTGAGGAGCGGCCACCGCCACGATAATCGCGATTGCCATATTTCTGAAAATAGGTGATGTCGGCATGGCCGGGGCGGAAGGTCTGGGCGATATCGCCATAGTCCTTGGAACGCTGGTCGGTGTTTTCGATCATCAGCTGGATCGGCGTGCCGGTCGATTTGCCCTCGAACACACCGGACAGGATTTTGACCGCGTCAGGTTCGTTGCGCTGGGTCATATTCTTGTTCTGACCGGGGCGGCGCTTGTCCAGCCACTGCTGCAGCATTTCAGGGTCAATCGCCACATTTGGCGGGCAGCCATCAACCGTCGCACCCAAGGCGGGTCCGTGGCTTTCGCCCCAGGTGGTGACACGGAACAAATGGCCAAAGCTGTTGATCGACATGGGCGCGGTCTCCTTTGCGGGAGTGCTTAGCGGGGGTGGGCGGCTGTCTCAAGGGGTTTCCTGTGTTGCGCAGCCCGTTGGGGGCGCTGCCCCCGCCGCCCCTTGGGCGACTCCCCCGGGATATTTCCGGTCAGAAGATGGGGGTGTTAACCTGACAGAAAGGACAGGCAGACTCCCCCAATGTTTCGCGTGCGAAACAATTGGTCAGCCCTACTGTCGTTCTTTGAGCATAGGCGAGGCGGCTATCGCTTGTCTTTCGCGAGTCTGCCGCTTAGGGTCCGCGCCACCTCGGGGTGCGTCACTGACGCTGAGATCACACCCGTAGAACCTGAACCGGCTAGAACCGGCGGAGGGAAGGTATGGACTGGCTCCACCCTTGCCCCTCGTCGCGATGGAGGATGCCATGAAACATCTTGTACTTGCAGCGGGATTGCTGGGCGCTACGGCGGCCTATGCCGATACGCCTGAATTGATTGTCTATACCTATGACAGCTTCGTCTCCGACTGGGGGCCGGGTCCGGCCGTCGAGAAAGCCTTTGAGGCGACCTGTGGTTGCGATCTGAAGCTGGTCGGCGCAGGCGACGGCGCGGCCCTGCTGGCGCGGGTGAAGCTGGAAGGCGCGCGGTCTGACGCCGATGTCGTGCTGGGGCTGGATACCAATCTGACCGCGGCGGCCAAGGAGACGGGCCTGTTTGCGGAACACTCGGTCAGTGCTGATTACGCACTGCCCTTTGCCTGGGAAGACGCCACTTTCGCGCCTTATGACTGGGGGTATTTCGCCTTTGTGCATAAGGCCGATGCTGTCGCGCCGAAGAACTTTGGCGAACTGGCTGCGAGCGATCTGAAAATCGTCATTCAGGATCCGCGTTCATCTACGCCGGGTCTGGGATTGTTGATGTGGGTGAAGGCCGCTTATGGCGACAAGGCACCTGAGGTCTGGGACGGGTTGGCGGACAACGTGCTGACCGTGACCAAGGGCTGGTCCGAGGCCTATGGTCTGTTCCTGGAGGGCGAAGCCGATATGGTGCTGTCCTACACCACCTCTCCCGCCTATCACCTGATTGCTGAGGAAGATGACAGCAAGGCGGCAGCGGTGTTTGATGAAGGTCACTACATGCAGGTCGAGGTTGCCGGCAAGCTGGCGAACAGCGATCAGCCGGAGCTGGCGGATCAGTTCCTCGCCTTCATGGTCAGTGACGCGTTCCAGTCGGTCATCCCGACCACCAACTGGATGTATCCGGCAGTGACTCCGGCAGAGGGTTTGCCCAAAGGGTTTGAGACCCTGGTGTCGCCAGAAAAATCGCTGCTGCTGAGCGAAGACGAGGCGGCGGCGCTGCGCGATGTGGCGCTGGATGAATGGCTGACCGCGCTCAGCCGTTAAGATCCCGCTGGGGTCTGGGCGTCGCTGCCTCTGTGGCGGCGCTGATCCTTGGGGCGCTGGCCGCAGTGGTCTGGCGTGCGGAGGTAGGGCGTGGGCTTGGCTTTGCTGATTGGGCCGCGATCCGATTCACCTTGGTGCAGGCCGTTTTGTCCGCCCTGTTCAGCGTGGTGCTCGCCGTTCCGGTGGCGCGGGCGCTGGCGCGGCGACGGTTCGTCGGGCGGCGGGTGCTGATTGCGTTGATGGGGGCGCCCTTCATCCTGCCGGTGATTGTGGCAATCCTTGGCATTCTTGCGGTATTTGGCCGGTCGGGCTGGCTGAGTGATCTGCTGGGCCTGTTCGGGTTTGAACCGCTGCAGATCTACGGGTTGCACGGGGTTGTGCTGGCGCATGTGTTTTTCAATCTGCCACTGGCGACTCGGCTGATCCTGCAGGGCTGGCAGGAGATCCCGGCAGAACGGTTTCGCCTGGCGGCGCAGATCAATGCAGATCGCCGAGCAATGTGGCGGCTGCTGGAGGCGCCGATGCTACGGCAGGTGGTGCCCGGTGCGCTGGCGGTGGTGTTTGCGATCTGCCTGTCAAGCTTTGCCGTGGCGCTGACGCTGGGGGGTGGGCCGCGCGCCACCACCATTGAACTGGCAATCTATCAGGCGTTTCGGTTTGACTTTGATCTCGGCCGTGCAGCGATGCTGTCGGGCATTCAGCTTTTGCTGACCGGAGGTGCAGCGCTGGTGGCCCTTCGGGTCGCCACGGGCGAAGGGTTTGGCGCTGGATTGGACCGTCCGGTACGGCGTTGGGACGGGCGGGAGAGCGTCGCACGCATCGCAGACGCTATATGTATCATCGGTGCCGCAGTGTTCTTGTTGCTTCCGCTGAGCGCGATTGTGATTGCTGGGCTGCCGGGATTGGTGTCGATGGGGCCCTCGGTCTGGCTGGCGGCGGGCAATTCGGTGCTGATTGCAGGGGTGAGCACGCTTGTGCTGCTGGCGCTTGCGCTGCCGATGGCGGTGGCCGTGGCGCTGGGCCGAGGTGGGCTGGTGGAACTGTCGGGCCTGTTGGGGCTGGCGGTATCGCCGCTGGTGATTGGCACCGGCCTGTTTATTCTGATCTATCCAGTGGCGGATCCTTTTGCCCTGGCCTTGCCGGTCACAGCGGTGGTGAATGCGTTGATGTCGCTGCCCTTCGCCCTGCGCATTCTGATTCCGCGGGTGCGGGAGGTGCTGGCGCGCTATAGTCGTCTGTCCCTTTCGCTTGATATGCGCGGCGGGGTGTTTCTAAGCCGGGTGCTGCTGCCCCGTCTGCGCCCTCAGATCGGTTTTGCCGCCGGGTTGGCGGCAGCGCTGTCGATGGGCGATCTGGGCGTGATTGCGCTGTTTGCCGATAGCGAAACCGCGACATTGCCCTTGCAGATCTATCGCCTGATGGGGGCGTATCGGATGGAAGCGGCCTCGGGTGGGGCGCTGTTGCTTTTGTGCCTGTCCATGGGGGCGTTTTACATTCTCGACCGGGGAGGTCGGCGTCATGCTGAGACTTGAGAACTGCAGATTGGACAACGGCGGCTTTATCGTGCGTGCGGATCTTGTGATCGAGGCAGGTCACCGGGTGGCGGTGATTGGTCCCTCCGGGGCGGGCAAGACCACGTTGATCGAGGCCATCGCGGGGTTTGTTCCCATCACGGCCGGCACGCTATCCTGGCAGGATCGTGCGCTGACCGGTGTATTGCCGGGGCAGCGGCCGATTGCGATGCTGTTTCAGGATGGAAATCTGTTTCCGCATCTGAGCGTGGCGCAGAACGTGGGGTTGGGGATCCGCCCGAACCTGCGTCTGAGTGTTGAAGAACAGGAAAAGGTGCGCGCGGCGATCATACGGGTTGGCCTTCAGGGTATGGAAGACCGCAAGCCCGCCGCCCTGTCCGGTGGCCAGCAAAGCCGCGTGGCGCTGGGCCGTGTGCTGGTGCAGGGGCGTGATCTTCTGCTGCTGGATGAGCCATTCGCGGCGCTTGGGCCAGCGCTGAAGGCGGAGATGCTGGATCTGGTGGCGGAATTGGCGACAGAGACCGGGGCCACCGTGCTGATGGTCAGTCATGATCCTGCGGATGCGCGCCGGATTGCCGATCAGGTGGTGTTGGTGGCGGATGGCGTGGCCCACCCGCCGATGGCGACGGCGGAATTGCTGGACAATCCGCCGCCTGCGCTGAAGGCCTATCTGGGATAGGCCTTCGCGCCCTGAGGGTTTAGGCGCTCAGTGCCTCCTTGCGGGTTTTGGTGATCATCAGTGCGGCATTGGCTGCCTCGCGCCCCTTGTCGACGAAATGCGCGCGGTAGATCGCGTTGTGATGATCGGTTTCCTGATAGTGGTGCGGCGTCAGGGACACGGACAGGACCGGCACGCCGGTGTCCATACCAGCCTGCATCAGACCGTCCACGACGGCTTGCGCCACAAAATCATGGCGATAGATGCCGCCGTCCACCACAAAGGCCGCGCAGGCGATGGCGTCATATTTGCCGGTCTTAGCCAGTTCTTTGGCCAGAAGTGGCATTTCAAAGGCACCGGGCACATCAAATACGTCGATCTGCTCGGCGGGGATCAGCTCCTGAAAACCCTCCAGCGCACGGTCGACGATATCGGAATGCCAATGCGCCTTGATGAATGCGAAACGGGTGTGTGTCATGATCGATAACTCCTATAGGTTTGACACGTCACCCAAGGCGATCACGAGTGATGAGGGCACACGTTCCCCGTGGCCCCGTCACACGTTCTCTTCCATCCGGACTATGACCGTCGGCTCTGGAGTTGCACCAGATCTGCTGACACTTCCAAAAACCTGGAAGCCGCTCGCGGGCTTGCGGGACTGGCCCGCTTACCGCCGGTGGGGAATTCCGCCCCGCCCTGAGAACAGCGCGACCATGGCCGCAACACAGGTCAAAGGCAAGAAAAAGCGCGCCCGCGGCGCGCGGCAAAGGGGGGTTTTCCTACCGGCCTGCGCAGCTAGAGTGAAACACGACTGGTCAGATTACCATTAAAAGGACATTCGACATGAAACTCTATCACGCGCCGACCTCTCCCTATGTGCGCAAGGTCATGGTGCTGCTGCACGAGACAGATCAGTTGGCAGATGTGGAGCTGCGTCCGGTGGCCACGACACCGATTTCCCCGGCGAGCGATCTGAAGGCGGCCAATCCGCTGGCGAAGATCCCGGCTCTGGAACGGGCGGATGGGGCGACGCTGTATGACAGCCGGGTGATCTGCGCCTATCTGGCCGACCGAGCGGGTGGTGCGCTTTATGAGGGCGGCTGGGACACGCGGGTGCTGGAGGCCACGGCCGATGGGATCATGGAGGCGGCGGTATTGCTGTCCTACGAAAAGCGTCTACGCCCGGCGGATAAACAGTGGCCTGAGTGGATCGAAGGACAGAGCGGCAAGGTGCTGGGTGGTTGTGCGGCGCTGAACACACGCTGGATGGCGCATCTGCATGGCCCGCTACGCATCGGCCAGATCGCGGTGGCCTGTGCGCTGGCCTATGTGGATTTCCGCCACCCGGATATGGGATGGCGCAACGGCAATGAGGCGCTTGCAGAGTGGTTTGCCGCATTCGATTCGCGCCCGTCGATGCAGGCGACACGCCCGCCGGAAAGCTGAGATCTGGCGCAGGCGTACCCCTTGAATTCGGGTGCGCCTGCGCAAATATGTGAGGCTGTTTGCAACAGTTGCACATAATTACTTGCGGATGCGTCCATCTGCGCGCCTATGACCGCTGGACGAAAGCCCTTCTCCCCGCTAGATACCCGCGATGAGTCACTGCGTTCTTTGCGCAGTGCATGCGCATGTTTGCCCTAAACGGGCGCTGGAATTGGAGAAAACCTCGTGTCCCACGCAGAAGACAACGAAGGAACCCGGAGAGATTTCCTCTACTACGCCACTGCCGGCGCCGGGGCAGTGACCGCGGGTGCCGCAATTTGGCCCTTGGTCAACCAGATGAACCCCTCGGCTGACGTTCAGGCTCTGTCCTCGATCATCGTGGATGTGAGCGGCGTAGAAGTCGGGACTCAGCTCTCGGTTATGTTCCTTGGCAAGCCGGTGTTCATTCGCCGCCGTACCGCGGAAGAGATCGAAGAAGCCCGTGCTGTCGATCTGGCGGAACTGCCCGATCAGCAGGACCGCAATGCGAACAAACCCGGTCTGGACGCATCCGACGAAAACCGCACCTTGGATGACGCTGGCGAATGGCTGGTGATGATGGGTGTGTGTACCCACCTCGGCTGTGTGCCGCTGGGTGACGGTGCAGGCGAATTCAACGGCTGGTTCTGCCCCTGCCATGGTTCGCACTACGACACTGCCGGTCGTATCCGCAAAGGCCCCGCACCCGAGAACCTGCCGGTTCCGGCCGCGGAGTTCATCGACGCAACGACCATCCAACTGGGATAAGGGAGGCACATATGTCCGGCATTCCGCACGATCATTACGAGCCGAAAACCGGTGGCGAGAAGTGGCTTCACAGCCGTCTGCCCATCGTCGGCCTGATCTACGACACCATCATGATCCCCACGCCCAAAAACCTGAACTGGTTGTGGATTTGGGGCATTGTTCTGGCTTTCTGTCTGGCCCTGCAAATCGTCACCGGTATCATTCTGGTGATGCACTACACCCCGCATGTGGATCTGGCGTTCTCCTCCGTTGAGCACATCATGCGCAACGTGAACGGCGGCTTTATGATCCGCTACCTGCACGCCAATGGCGCGTCGCTGTTCTTCATTGCGGTCTATATCCACATCTTCCGTGGTCTGTACTACGGCTCCTACAAGGCACCGCGCGAGATCACGTGGATCATCGGTATGCTGATCTATCTGATGATGATGGGCACCGCATTCATGGGCTACGTTCTGCCCTGGGGTCAGATGTCCTTCTGGGGCGCGACTGTGATCACCGGCCTGTTTGGCGCGATCCCGTTCATCGGTGAGCCGATCCAGACCCTGCTTCTGGGTGGTCCGGCCGTGGATAACGCGACGCTGAACCGCTTCTTCTCGCTGCACTACCTGCTGCCGTTTGTGATTGCCGGTCTCGTGATCGTCCACATCTGGGCGTTCCACACCACGGGCAACAATAACCCGACCGGTGTTGAAGTGCGCCGCACCTCCAAGGAAGACGCGTCTAAGGATACGTTGCCCTTCTGGCCGTATTTCGTGATCAAGGATTTCCTTGGTCTGGCGGTTGTGCTGGTGATCTTCTGGGCAATCGTTGGCTTCATGCCGAACTACCTGGGGCACCCGGATAACTACATCGAAGCCAACCCGCTGCAGACCCCTGCGCATATCGTTCCGGAATGGTACTTCCTGCCGTTCTACGCGATCCTGCGGGCCTTCACCTCTGAAGTCTGGGTTGTGCAGATCGCGTCCTTCGTCACCGGTGGTATCGTGGATGCCAAGTTCTTTGGTGTTCTGGCGATGTTTGGTGCGATTGCCGTGATGGCGCTGGCGCCCTGGCTGGACACCAGCCGTGTGCGCTCCGGTCGCTTCCGTCCGCAGTTCAAATGGTGGTTCCTGTTGCTGGTCATCGACTTCTTTGCCCTGATGTGGCTGGGTGCGATGCCTGCGGAAGAACCCTATGCGTCGTTCTCCCTGGTGGCTTCGGCTTATTGGTTCGGTTACTTCCTGGTCATCCTGCCCCTGCTGGGCGTGATCGAGAAGCCGACGGCCATTCCCGAGACCATCGAAGCCGATTTTGATGCCCACTACGGCAAAAAATCTGGCGCTGACGCCACGCCGGCTGAGTAATTGAGAAGGACAGCAACCATGTTGAAAAAACTTGCAACCGGTGCCGCCTTCGCTCTGGCGCTCGTTCCTGCCGCATCTTTTGCGGCAGGCGGGGCAGGCCATGTCGAAGACTACGACTTCTCTTTTGAAGGCCCGTTCGGCACCTATGACACCAACCAGCTGCAGCGCGGCTTGCAGATCTATACCGAGGTCTGCGCGGCCTGCCACGGTCTGAAACAGGTGCCGCTGCGCACGCTGGCAGACGAAGGCGGACCGAACCTGCCTGCGGATCAGGTCCGTGCCTATGCGGCTGACAACTTCAGCGTTTATGACCCGGAACTGGATGAGGACCGCCCGGCGAAGCCGACGGATCACTTCCCGGAGAACAACAACGCTGGTGCCCCTGACCTGTCGCTGATGGCGAAGGCGCGGGCAGGCTTTCACGGGCCCTATGGTCTGGGTCTGAACCAGATGTTCAAAGGCATGGGCGGCGCCGAATATATCGCCTCTCTGCTGGCGGGCTACACGGGTGAAACCAAGGAAGAGGCTGGCACCACCTTCTATGAGAACACGGCCTTCCCGGGTGGCTGGATCTCCATGGCGCCGCCGATTTCGGATGAGCAGGTCGAGTTCATCGATGGCGCGCCGACAGATGTGGAAAGCCTGTCTCAGGACGTCGCGGCTTTCCTGATGTGGACCGCAGAGCCGAAGATGATGGCACGCAAGCAGGCTGGTTTTGTCGGCGTGCTGTTCCTGACGCTGCTGTCGGTGCTGCTGTATCTGACCAACAAGCGTCTCTGGGCACCGCACAAAGGCAGGAAAACCAGCTAAGCCGGTTCTCTCTGCCATTAAGAACATGAAACCCCCGCACGGTCCTGCCCTGCGGGGGTTTTTCGTTTTGGGGGCGCTGCCCCTCTGCCCTGCGGGCATTCACCCCGGAGTATTTTTGGAAAGGTGACGGGGGTAGATGACCGGGGCAGATGACCGGGCTGGGCGCGCTGAGGCTGCTGTCAGGCGAAGAAGCGGGAGCGGAGTCTTGGGGTCTCTAGATGTGTGAGGAGCGTTTGGGCCATATCTGCGGCCGGGGTGCTGCCGTCAAATTCCAGATCATAGCGGAGCCCATCATGGACATGCGCCGCGTCTCGTGCGGCGCTGCCTGCAGGCCTGTAGCCGCGGATCTTCTCGCGCTGAGTGAGCGTTGCGAGCGGCGGGCGCAGCCCGACAAAGACAATATCATGGCGGCTCAGCAGGGCCTGTAGCTCAGCGTGCCAGCCGGGAGTGTCGAGGATATGTTCGACAATCAGGTCGTTCCCGGCCTCGGCAAAGCCGGCCAGCATGCGGTGGAAGCCGACAAAGAACGCCGGACGCGCTGTGGGCCAATCGGGATAATCCGCAGGCCGCCAGGCGCCACTGTCGCGCAGATGGTCAATGGAAAGATGCAGGAAGGGCCGCGACGCCTGATCCCGCAATGCGGTTGCAAGTGTGGATTTACCGCTGCTGGAGGCGCCATGAAGAAAGAGAATGAGAGCCATTGATGCATCTGTCTCCCAATGTATAGGCGCGGTCAGACCGTGAGCTGCGTGCCTGTGATCCCGGTTGGTGTGGCGGTCACGATCTGCCCTTCGACCTGGGGCGTGGCAAAGGTGACTTCGGTGAATTGTTCGGTTCGGCCCATGTGGGGATTTTCCATCAGAATCTGATGGGCTTTGCCCCTTGCGGCGGCCAGATGCGTCTGAACCTGGGTGTCCCCAGCGGCGCGCAGGCGGGCGGCGCGGTCCTTGATCAGAGTGCCATTGACCTGGCTGGGGATCCGGGCTGCGGGTGTTCCCTCGCGCTTTGAGTAGGGGAAAACATGCAGCCAGGTGAGATCACAGTCGGTGACCAGCTTGAGCGAATTCTCAAAATGGGCATCGGTTTCGGTCGGAAAGCCCGCGATGATATCGGCACCGAAGGTCATCTCCGGGCGCAGTTTGCGGGCTTCCTCGCAGAAGCGGATCGCATCATCGCGCAGGTGGCGCCGGGCCATGCGTTTCAGAATGAGGTCATCGCCGTGCTGCAGGGACAGATGCAGATGCGGCATCAGACGGGGTTCTGTTGCGATTGCCTGCATCAGGTTGTCATCCACCTCGATCGAATCGATCGAGGAGATCCGCAGCCGTGGCAGATCCGGCACCAGCTTCAGGATGCGCATCACCAGATCGCCCAGCTTTGGCGTGGCGGGCAGATCCGCGCCCCAGGAGGTGAGATCGACGCCGGTCAGCACCACCTCATTATAACCCCGGTCCACCAGCCGCTTGATCTGGTCCACCACCACGCCTGCCGGAACCGAGCGTGAGTTGCCGCGACCATAGGGGATGATGCAGAAGGTGCAGCGGTGATCGCAGCCATTCTGGACCTGCACATAGGCGCGCGAGCGGGTGCCGAAGCCATCAATCAGGTGGCCTGCGGTTTCCGTCACGGACATGATGTCGTCGACCTGCACCTTTTCGGTGGTGCCGATGAAATCCGGTCCCTTGGCGATCTGCTGCCAGGTGTCCGCCTGCATTTTTTCGGTATTGCCGATGACCTGCGTGACCTCATCCATGGCGGCAAAGGTCTCAGGCTCGGTCTGGGCGGCGCAGCCGGTGACGATGATCGGCGCGTCGGGGTTTTCGCGGCGCAGCTTGCGAATCTCCTGCCGGGCCTTGCGCACCGCCTCTGCCGTGACAGCGCAGGTGTTCACCACCACCGCATTCTGAAGCCCGGCCTGCTGGCTGAGTTCCTTCATGGCCTCGGTCTCATAGGCGTTCAGCCGACAGCCGAGTGTTGTGAACTTGGGGGCGTTGGTCACTTGGAGAGGCTTTCGAGGAATTGGCGGGTGAAATGGCCGTCGGCCACATGCATGGTGGGACCGGTCATCCAGACGCCATCCTCGCGCCAGTCGATCCAGAGCGTGCCGCCGTCCAGATCGATCTGGACCTTGCGCCCCGTCAGCCCGCGGCGCGCAGCGGCCACGGCTGTTGCGCAGGAGGAGGAGCCGGAGGCCAGTGTAATGCCGACACCGCGTTCCCAGACCCGCATCCGCAGATGATCCGGGGCGACCACATGGGCCACCTGCACATTGGTGCGTTCGGGATACAGCGGGTGGTGTTCGTAGCGCGCGCCAAACTCCGCGAGCGGAATCACCTCTGCGTTTTCTACAAAAAAGGTGCAATGGGGGTTGCCCATGCCAGTGGCGGTGGGGGTGCCCTCGATGGGCAGTTCAAGCGTATCAACATCCTCGGCCAGCGGGATGTCCTGCCAGTCAAGCTGCGGCTGACCCATGTTGACGGAGGTGAGCCCGTTCCCTGCGTCCTCCGCCAGGAGGAGACCACGGTCGGTGGTCAGACGCAGGTGAGTCTTGCCGCTTTCATCCAGCAGCTGGCGTGCGATACAGCGGGTGGCATTGCCACAGGCGGCAGAGGTTGATCCATCGGCGTTGTAGAACGTCAGATGTGCGTCCTCGTCACCTTTGGTGATGACCGCCAGCTGATCAAATCCAATCCCCATCTGACGATGGGCGATTCCCTCAGCCATGGCTGGGGTGATGTCCCAGGTTTGATCGCGCGCGTCCACCACAACGAAATCGTTGCCGAGGCCATGCATTTTCATAAAGGGCAAGCGGGTGTCTGATCCTATGGTCATTTCGGGCATATAGACCTCCGCCGGAGATGAATCCAGCCTTGCAGCGAGAAACTTGAAAAAAGGGGTTGACCGTCTCTGCCCTTACCCCTAGATACGCCGCCTATCGGGACAGCATGACTGACACGGTCGCGCCGCTCCGAAGCAAATTAAGTGCTTGATCCTTCTGGATTATGTCCTTAAAGAGCGACCAAGGAACGACGCATTGTTCCGATGAAGAAGTGGGCCGTTAGCTCAGTTGGTAGAGCAACTGACTTTTAATCAGTGGGTCGCAGGTTCGAATCCTGCACGGCTCACCACTTCCTCTCTTTCCACTGAAAATTTCCAGATAATCTACCAAACACCGCAGCTGTCGCTGCTGGGTGTTTCTTGGTCTTTTCTTGCAAAAGTCCTCTGTTTTCGTGGCTCTGTGGTCGCGGGGGCTGCCTTGGGTTGATAGGGTGCGGCGAGCGCTAACGCAAAGCGGTGCGGCCTGCGGGCGGTTGCCGGTTTTGTCCCAGAGGTAAGGAGCCTGTGATGGTGTCGCCTATGTTTGAGTTGCCTGCGAAGCCCGTGATTCCGGTTGAGGGTCAGGAGGCCGGGTTTCCGGTTGGCCGAATCTTTTGTGTCGGGCGCAACTATGCTGCCCATGCGGCCGAAATGGGCGTTGAGGTGGATCGTGAAAAGCCGTTCTATTTCACCAAATCAGCAGCCCACGCGGTGCTGAGCGGTGCCGAGGTGCCCTATCCGCAGGGGACGGAGAATTTTCATCATGAGATGGAGCTTGTGGTGGCTATTTCTGCGCCGTTGCAGGATGCGACGGCCTCGCAGGCGCGCGCAGCGATCTGGGGCTACGGCTGCGCACTGGATATGACCCGGCGGGATTTGCAACTGGGTGAGCGGCAGAAGCAACGCCCGTGGAGTCTGGGAAAGGATCTGGAGAACGGCAGTGTCTTTGCGCCGCTGCGCGCGGCGGCGGACTGGGGCGCGCCGGGGCAACAGCGGATCTGGTTGCGGGTCAATGATGAGATTCGCCAGGACGCCTCGCTTGCGGAACTGATCTGGTCGGTTGAGGAAATCCTTTGCCATTTGTCACGGTACTATCACCTGCGGCCCGGCGATCTGGTCATGACAGGCACCCCGGCGGGCGTCGGACCGGTTGTCGCAGGCGATTATATCGAAGGTGGGATTGACGGGTTGATGCCGGTGCGGTTGACGCTGCGCTGAGAGATCGGCGCGCGATATACAGGCGTTATGGTGAGTTTAACATCAATACACACCTATGGCGCGAGTTTAGTAACCGAATTACCGCTTGTTTTGATTATCTTGTAACGTATTTTTCTTTCGACACGCTGTGCAGCTTACGCAGGATCGCGAAATCATGTGGCAGAAATGCATAATCATCGGTTGATGGTTACAAATGCACCTAATAGCTGGTGAGCCAAGGGGGCGCTATCGTGACGATCTGGGGTCAAGTAACCTCGTTTGCACAGTGTCGCAGGGCAAGGGCGTTTGTTGCATCGGCTGGGTCCGATGGCGATAAATGGAACGAACAAAGGTCAGAGGGAGGAAACACATGACCACTCGGAGAAAGCTACTTGGCGCGGCGGGGGCCGTTGCACTCATGGCAATGGGCGCGACGTCTGCCATGGCACAGGAGGTGACGTTGAAGCTGCACCAGTTTCTGCCGGCGCAGGCGAATGTGCCCAAGCTGATTCTGGATGTCTGGGCCGACAAGGTTGAGGCCTCTTCCGATGGCCGCATCAAGATTGACCGCTATCCGTCGATGCAGCTGGGCGGCAAACCGCCAGAGCTGATGGATCAGGCCATTGATGGTGTTGCAGATATCGTCTGGACCGTGGTGGGCTATACGCCTGGCCGCTACCCGTCGACCGAGGTGTTCGAACTGCCGTTCATGATGACCAATGCGCGCGCGGCGTCGCACGCCTATTGGGAAATGTTCGACGAACATATGAAGGACACTGAGTTCAAGGACGTGAAAATCCTGGGCACATGGGTCCATGGTCCGGGCATCATCCATACCACTGATCCGGTGGAATCCCCCGATGACCTGCGCGGCATGAAAATCCGTGGCGGTGGCCGGTCTGTGAATGGACTGCTGACCGAGCTGGGCGCAACCCCGGTGGGTATGCCGGTTCCGGCCATCCCCGAAGCGCTGTCCAAGGGCGTGATCGACGGCACCACTATTCCGTGGGAAGTCACCACCGCGCTGAAAGTGCCGGAGCTGGTCGAGAACCACACCGAGTTCACTGGCCGTGCGCTTTATACGCTGACCTTTGTTCTGGCGATGAACAAGGAGAAGTACGAAAGCCTGCCTGACGATCTGAAGAAGGCTGTTGATGAGAATTCCGGTCTGGAATTCTCCGTCTTTGCCGGTGGCACTATGGCGGATGCCGACACTCCCGCGCGGGAATTTGCGCTGGACGAAGGCAACAATGTCATCACTCTGGACGAAGAGCAGACCGCGATCTGGCGTGAGGCGTCGCAGCCGATCTACAAACAGTGGCTGGATGATATGAAGGCCAAAGGGGTCGATGGTGACGCGCTGCTGGAGCAGGCCACCTATCTGATCGACAAATACACTGCTCAGTACGACAACTGAGCCAAGACTGGTGGACCTGCGGCTGCGTTAATCCGCAGGTCCACCCCCACCTGAAAGGGTAGGCTTTCCATGCACAAGCTGATGATGGGACTGGCCAGATCCATGGCCATGGCGGGCGGCGTTGTGCTGTCGCTGCTGATCCTGCTGACATGTCTGTCGATTGCCGGGCGGCTCTTGAACGGGGGGCTGCACGGCGCCCTGATGCAGAGCATCGCGCCGGATCTGGCCGAGTGGTTGATCGCGATCGGCGTCGGGCCGATCAACGGGGATTTCGAGGTGGTCGAGGCGGGCGTTGCCTTTGCGATCTTTGCCTTTCTGCCGCTGTGTCAAATTACGGCCGGTCATGCGTCAGTGGACATTGTGACCAACAGTTTTCCGAGGGGAGCCAAGCGATTCCTGCGGATGGTGACGGAGATCGTCTTTGCGGCAGTGCTGGTGCTGATCGCGGTCCGGCTTGGGGCTGGTGCGCTGAGCAAGTTCCAGAACGGCGAGACCTCCTTCCTGCTCGAGTTTCCGGTCTGGTGGGCCTATGCCGCCAGCCTAGTCGCGGCCAGCGTGGCCGCAGTGGTGGGCATCTATATGGCCGCTATACGTACGATTGAATTTATGACTGGCCGCATCCTTGTCTGGGACGGCGTGGAGGGCGAACAGTGACTGCGCTTGAAATCGGGATTGCCTCTTTTCCCGTCCTGATGATGCTGATTTTCCTGCGGGTTCCGATTGGCCTGTCGATGTTCCTCGTTGGTCTGGTCGGGCTGATCATCGTGACTGACGGCACCCAAGTTGCCTTTGGCCGGATGAAGAGCGAGACCTATTCGACCTTCTCCTCCTATTCACTGACCATCGTGCCAATGTTCCTGCTGATGGGTCATTTTGCGACGCTGGGAGGCATGTCCACCGCGCTGTTCAAGGCGGCGGAGGGGTTCCTTGGCCATAAGAAGGGCGGTGTTGCCATGGCCGCCATCGGCGCCTGTGCGGGTTTTGGTGCGATCTGCGGCTCATCGCTGGCAACGGCTGCCACCATGGGCCGTGTTGCCCTGCCTGAGCTGCGCAACTACGGTTATGCCGGTGGGTTTTCCACCGCGACGCTGGCGGCTGGTGGCACCCTGGGCATTCTGATCCCGCCCTCTGTGGTGCTGGTGATCTACGCGATCCTGACCGAACAGAACATTGCCAAACTGTTTCTTGCCGCCTTCATCCCCGGTATTCTGGCCGCCATCGGCTATGTGATTGCAATCTCGATCTACGTCCGCGTCTTTCCCGGAAGTGCCGGCACCCGCCCGCCTGTACCATGGGGCGAACGGTTTGCGGCGCTGTTCCATGTCTGGCCGGTTCTTCTGGTCTTTGGACTGGTGGTTGGTGGTATCTACCTTGGTTGGTTCACCCCGACCGAAGGCGCCGCCGTTGGCGCGTTGGGGACCGGGCTGATTGCCTGGCTGAATGGTGGGCTTAATCGCGAGACCCTGACTGACAGCTTCATGGTGACAGCACGCTCGACCGCGATGATCTTTTTCATTGTGTTGGGGGCCGGGTTCTACAACGGGTTCCTCGCCCTCACCAAGGTGCCACAGGAACTGGCCGATTTCGTGGTCTCACAAGGGCTGAGCCCTTGGATGGTGCTGATGCTGATCCTGGCCTTCTATCTGGTGTTCGGTTGCCTGATGGACAGCCTGTCGATGATCCTGCTGACCATCCCGATTTTCTACCCTGTCATTTCGGCGATGGATTTTGGTCTGGTGAACCTGCCCGCCATGCAGGCCGAAGCTGCGATGGAGGTGTTGAAGGCGGGTGTGCCGCAGGGGATGGGGGCGGAAATGCTTGCTTCAATCCAGGAGGCGATTGCCACCGGCGCCGAGCTGACCCGCGAGCAGATGAAAGAGCTGGGCATTCGCGTGACAAAGGGCATGGCGAACCGGATGGAGACCGAATACGTCGCAATCTGGTTTGGCATTCTGGTTCTGATCGTGGTCGAGGTTGGCCTGATCACACCGCCGGTTGGCATGAACCTGTTTGTGATCAACGCGATGGATCGGACGACCCGTATGGTCGACACCTATAAGGCGGTGATGTTCTTTGTCGCCTCCGACCTGATCCGGGTTGTGATCCTGGTGGCGTTTCCGATCATCACGTTGCTGCCGTTGATGTTGATGCGCTGACGGCGCGGTTCACTCTCGCGGCCACCCGTTTGACCCTGGGGTCTGATGGGTGGCCGTTGCCATTTCCAATCCCGTTTTTCCAGATCCGAGGCCCAGAATGACCGACAGCCATACGCCCGATTTTATCCATGAAATCCGTGTAGGCTGGGGCGACTGTGACCCGGCGCGCATTGCCTATACCGGCCATTTGCCGGGGTTTGCGTTGCAGGCAATCGATGCCTGGTGGGAACATCAGCTGGACGGGGATGGCTGGTATCAGATGGAGCTGGACCGTGGCACCGGCACGCCGTTCGTGCATATGAGCATCGATTTCCGCTCTCCCGTCACACCGCGCCATCGGCTGGCCTGTTCGGTCTGGCCTGTGGCTCTGGGTCAGAAATCCGTGACCTTTCGGGTCGAAGCACGGCAGGATGGCACCCTTTGTTTTGAGGGCAAATTCGTCTGTGTCTTTATCGCGCCAGAGGATTTCAGCGCCAGGCCTGCGCCTGAAGATTACCGCGCAGTGATTGAGCCGCAGCTGCGGCCCGACCTCGCCTAGGGCAGGATATCCCCCATATTAGAGCCGATGTCAGAGCGGTTCGCGTTGCCAGCCATCCGCAAATGACACCCGTTCCATGTCGGTGAAACGGCGGGTCCGTTCCAGCTCGGCCTCCAGCCGGTTTTGCCGTGCCGGAGACCATTTGACGCCCCGCTCTGGCCAAAGCGCAGTGACATGCAGATCGCCTGCGAGATCCCCGGACTGGCGGTGTGCCTTCATGTCGATACGCCCCACCAGACGGTCGCCTTCCATCAGGGGGAAGACATAATAGCCGTAGCGGCGTTTGGCGGCTGGGGTGAAAACCTCAATCCGGTAGTGAAACCCAAACAGCCCTTCGGCGCGCTTGCGATCCCGCAGGGCCGGATCAAAGGGGCTGAGGAAACGCATGCGGCCGGGTGGTGGCGGCAGCGCGGCGGCCTGTTCGACAGCACCGGGGCGGGCAAAGACCCGGCGGCTGCGCCCGTCCGCCAGCATGACATCGACCGGTTCAATCTGCCCATCCGCCAGCGCCTGTTTGCACCACGCGGCGCATTCCGTTGGGGAGGCCGTGGCCCAGAAGGCTGCCAGCTCCCCGGAGGTGGCAAAGCCGAGTCGGTCCAGCGCCGCGTTGCAGAGCCAGTCCAGTGTTTCTTCTGGTTCGGGGGAGCCTTGCGCGGGGAGGTGACGAGCGTCGATGACCCGTTCGCTCAGATCATAGCGTTTCTGAAAGCCGCTGCGCCCCACAACCGCCAGTGCGCCGGACCGCCAGAGGTATTCCAACGCGGTTTTTGATGGGTGCCAGTCCCACCAGCCGCCGGTGCCTTTCTTCTCATCCTTGCCCACATCCGACGAACTGACCGCGCCATAGTCGCGAATATGATCCAGCACATGCTGGAACTTCGCCTCGTACCCGTCGCGGCGCCAGTTGCGGTATCTCTTGCGCAGCACCTCGGCATCGCGCTGAAACCGCAGATGCCAGTGCGGGTAGAATTCCATTGGAAGGACAGCGGCGTCATGGGTCCAATGCTCGAACAGGTTGTGATCCTGCTCATAAAGCCGTTTCAGCGCCGCAGGCCGATAGCTGGGCCTGCGTGAGAACAGGATCATGTCATGGGCGCGGGCCACTGTGTTGATGCTGTCCAGCTGCACAAAACCAAGCCGGGTTATCAGCTCCAGCAGTGCATCACCCTTGGCTGGCCCGCTGGGTTGCTCCAACAGGGCATGGCGATCCATGAACAGCCGCCGCGCGGCCCGGTTGTCCAGCCGCGCGACAGCCATCAGCGCCGCTTGAGCGTGTCGCCAAAGGTGATCGTGGGCGTCAGGGTCACGTGCTTTTCGATCTCGGCATCCGGATTGTCGAGTTGGGCGGCAATGATCTCTGCCGCCTTGCGCCCGATTTCCAAGCGGCAGGCATCCATCGTTGCCAGCTGACGTGGCAGCCCCTGCAATAGTTCGACCCCGTTGAAGCCGGCAAGTCCGATTTGACCGGGGATGTCGATCTTCTGATCCATCAGGTAGAGCATTCCACCGGCACCGATCATGTCGTTGGAATAGTAGAGGAAATCCAGCTCGGGTGAGCGGTCCAGCATCTCCTGTGTCATCTCCCGGCCCTTCGCCAGCGCAGAGCCTCCGGAGTAGAACGCGCGATCCATGATCTCCACGCCTTCCTTGGCGAGGGCTTCGGTGAAGCCTTCAAAGCGTTTGCGCGCGCGGTGGTCCAGCGGCATTTTGGTGCCCATGAAGCCGATATTGCGATAGCCGGCCTTCAGGATCGCCTTCGCCATCTCTCGGCCTGCGCGCCGATGCGAAATACCAACCATCGCATCCACCGGCTTGCCATCGGTGTCCATCACCTCAACCACCGGAATGCCTGACGCATTGAGCATAGCGCGCGCGGCCTCAGTATGTTCGAGACCCGCAATGATGACGCCCGAGGGCCGCCAGGAAAGCATCTCGTAGAGGACTTTCTCCTCTTTCTCCGGCTGATAGTCAGTGACACCCACAACCGGCTGCAGATCGGTATTTTCCAGAACCGAATTGATACCGGTCAGCACCTCGGGAAAAACCATGTTGGAGAGCGACGGGATGATGACCGCCACCAGATTGACCCGGTTGGAGGCCAGCGCGCCTGCAATCTTGTTGGGGACATAGCCCAGTTCCTTGGCCGCGCTCAGCACCTTCTGGCGGGTTTTTTCCGACACATCGCCCCGGTTGCGCAATACGCGACTGACGGTCATTTCTGACACCCCGGTGGCTTCGGATACGTCACGAAGAGTGAGCGGGCGCTTGTTGTCCGTTGTCACGTCGATGGCCTCACATTGTTGTTCCCGTTAGGTTAGCGCAGACAGCGCAGGCTGCACAATGGGGACGGCTGCCGCGAAATCCAATTCCTCAGGATTGTCTTGCCATGACGGGTTTGCTATCGCGTAAACAGGCTGGCCCGGATCAGGCCCCGTGGCTCAACTGGATAGAGCAGCCCCCTCCTAAGGGGCAGGTTGCAGGTTCGAATCCTGCCGGGGTCGCCATTTTTATTGGCAGTGAAATTTATATAATACATCACAATGTGTGAGTGGATATCTTCCCTCCTGTGAGAGGGGCAGATTCGCTGCTCAGATCTGGCGTGCCTGTGGCAGAAGGAAGGGCACACCGGAGGGGGGCAAACTGTTGACCGGGACTGGGCAACCATAGGCCTGTTCCAAAGTTCGGCTGGTCAGAACCTCCTGCGGTGCGCCCTTGGCGGCGACGTTTCCGGCATGGATCAGGGTGATCTGGTCGGCATACATCGCGGTCAGGTTCAGATCGTGCATCACCGCGACAACACCGCCACCGCGCGCTGCATAGTTACGCGCCAGATCCATCACTGTGAACTGATGACCGATATCAAGGCTGGCCACAGGTTCATCCAGAATAAGCCAACGCGGGATGCCCTCTACCACCGGCTCCCAGACTTGGGTCATCACCCGGGCCAGCTGTACGCGCTGCTGTTCGCCGCCAGAGAGATCTTGATAGAACCGGTTTGCAAACCCGCCCAGATCGACCTGTTCCAGCGCCCTGAGCGGTAGCTCCGTGTCCGCGGCTGCCAGACCTGCGGATAGCCCCAGCCTTACGATTTCGATCACTGTGAAGGGAAATGCGATTGCGGCGGATTGCGGTTGGACGGCCCGGATCGCGGCCAACTCCCAGGGTTTCATCGCTGCAGTGTCCTGGCCGTTTATCAAGACCCGACCGACAAAGGGAACCTCGCCGGTCATTGCCCTCAGGAGTGTGGTTTTGCCGGAGCCGTTTGGGCCTGCGATTGCCGTCACCTCACCTGGCCGCGCTGCAAAGTCGATGCCATGCAAAATCGTGCGGTGGCCAAGTTTGACCGTAATGTCAAAAGCTTCCATCAGGTTCTCCGCTCACAGGCCCGTGCTGCCGAAGCGGCGCAGCAAGATCCACAGGAACACCGGTGCGCCCAGCACGGCTGTGATAATGCCAATCGGAAGCTCGGCTGGGGCAATGATCACCCGCGAGATCATATCCGCTGCCAGCAGCAGGGAGGCGCCCAAGAGGGCAGCATTCGGCAGCAGGCTGTGGTGGTCCGGTCCGCTGGCCAGGCGCAGGAGATGTGGAACGACGATGCCGATAAATCCGATGCCGCCGGAGACCGCAACGGAGGCTCCGGTGGCACTCGCGACTATGAGGATTGCGATATTTTTGACCCGTTGCACAGGAATACCGATATGCCCCGCCGCCGCTTCTCCCAGCGCCAGCCCGTTCAGGCCGCGCGACAAGGCTGGCAGGGCCAGCAGGGCGGCGCCGATGATTGGAGATGCCGCCAGAACTTTTGACCAGGTTGCACCAGCCAGTGATCCCATGCCCCAGAATGTCAGATCGCGCAATTGGTTGTCATCTGCGATGTAGACCAGAATTCCCGACAGAGCCCCTGAAAGTGCACCCAGAGCGATGCCTGCCAGCAGCATCGTGGCGACTGAGGTTTGCCCCCTGCGTGTCGAGACACGGTACAGAATGAGCGTAGATGCCCAGCCGCCGAGAAATGCGGCGATGGGGACAAGGTAGCTGCCAATCGCATCGCGCAGCATGGCAGGCAGAAATGCGCCCAACACAATTGCACAGATCGCGGCCAAACCTGCGCCAGCGCTGACACCGACAATCCCGGGATCCGCAAGAGGGTTGCGAAACAGCCCCTGCATCACAGCGCCGGAAACAGCGAGCGCCGACCCAACCAAAATACCCAAGAACAGACGTGGTAAGCGGATATCGAACAGAACAATCTGATCCAGTCGCGACAGGTCGCGTCCGGTCGCCAGATCCCGCAGTGCCCCCCAAAGCGATGTGCCTGATGCCCCCCAGGCCAAGGACAAAACCGACATCACTACCAGCAGCAAAGCCAAGGCAACAGTCAGTCTCCGGGCCTGTACCCGGCGGTCAATAGCGCCCCCCGGTGTGACACCGGTTTCAGGCGCATCTACAGCGAGCGACATGTCAGTCTGCCTCGCTGTAGAGTGCCTGATTGAGTTCAGTTACTGCGGAGGCGGTGCGAGGCCCAAAGCCAAGCAGATGCAAGCCGTTCATGCGAACCACTTTGCCATTCTGAGCTGCGGGGGTCGGCGCTATTGAGGGCAAAGCGAGCAAGTCACTGATCGCGGCGCCATGGTCGCCGCCGCGATCCATCATCAGGATCACATCCGGCGCAGCCTTCGAGACAGCTTCGTCGGTCATCGGCTTATACCCGTCGAATTCCGTCACTGCATTAACGGCGCCAGCCATTCGGATGATGCCGTCAGCCGCCGAGTTTGCACCACCCGCCATGATCCTGCCGCCGCGTGTTGACAGAATGAACAGCACCTTTTTGGGATGTTCTCCGGCAACCGATGCCGCGTCTGCTTCTGCGGATCTGAGGTCTTGTGTAACCTTCTGCGCCAATGCTTCGGCGTCGGCCTCTTTGCCCAACGCCGCACCAACGGTGCGAATTTTGGCCGTGATACCATCTGCGGAAAAGATCTCTGGCACCGAAACGTAGTCAACCTGCGCGTTTTTGAGGACGTCCAGCGTTTCAGGCGGGCCAGCGCCTTCAATCGCAATAATCATGTCCGGGGCAACCGACAGCACGCCTTCAGGGGACAATGCCCGCGCGTACCCGATATCCGGCAAAGCCAATGCAGCCGCAGGGTAGGAGGAGGTTCGGTCGCGACCGATCAGCCGATCCTGCTGACCAAGAGCGTAGATGATTTCGGTCACCGAGCCCCCGACAGAGACGATGCGTTTGGGCGTCTCTGCCAAGGCAATACTGCCGATTAGCAGCCCTGCCATCAGCAGATTAAGCCCCAAGAACAGACGGCTGAATACAGACATCACGCAGGTTCTTTCATAGCAAAGGAAGTCAGGTTTTCAACGATGGCATTCCATTCCGGTCGGTGATCTTTGGCTTCGGTCCGACGGCCAAAGACCTGAAAGATAATGCCGCCCTCGGCATCAAAGGCTTCGACGGACACCGCGTCTCCGCGCTGGGTGGGCTTGGTCACCGCCCAAACCTCAGCGATGTGGTCCATGCGCAGATGTAGATCAAACCCGGGGTCGAGGACATTTTGCCATGGACCCATTTCACGCAGATTGCGGATCGGGCCACCATGGATTTCGATGCATCCCATATTCCCGACAAAGAACATAACTTCGAGTTCCTGATCCTGCACCGCGAACAACATCTTATTGACCTCAGCCGGGTCCAGCTTGCGAGCCAGCGGTTCCCCCGCAATGCGGTAGGCGCCCAGTCGATTCATCTTCAGCTTCGATGTCAGCCGCATGAACTGATGGGTATCCGTCATCTTTGCCCATTCAGCGCGCAGGATGTCTGCTTTTTCCGGGTTTGCTTTTGCAGCTTCTGTCGGTTTGCGCGGCTCTACGGCCAGTTCCTGACTCTGTTCCTCCAGAGTCAATTCTTCAACCAACCGCTGCCAGGCATCCACATCCGAGGTCTCGCGCAGATGTACCTTGTGAACAGCGTCTCCAGCTGCATCAAAGATCTGAATTGACCGCTTGGTGCCCTTGTCCGTTTCGCGTTCCACCGCAAAAGCTGAGACGAAATGCCGGGGAAAGAAGCGCAGATCAATTGCATCATTGAGGATCATCGATGCGTGCTGGCCTGAATGATAGTTTTCGTAGATGCCAACCTTTTCGATCACACAGGATGGGTTGCGGGTCAGGGCCATAACCTCACCCAGTGGCGCAAGTCGGGGCATGATTTCATCCGGGCTGGCCTGAATGCGCGAGACGCCTTCACCGACATAGGCCGCCACCAGCTGGCCTTCGGCAATGCCGAATTTGTCGGCAAAATCACGATCTCTCAGGTTTGCATGCTCTGCGCGCGCCGCACGGATCGCTGCTGGTGTCATAGTTGAGGCGGTCATCGCAGCCCTTTCTACTAAGAGGTCCTAGAAGAGGCTGGCAGCGGCGGCACGAGCCGCACGAGAGCTGGCCACCGCATTTTACGGTGCATTAAATTTGTTGACTGATTTTATCAGCTTTAATAACAGACACAAGCGGAATTTATGATTCCACCAGATCTATCAGACAAACGACCAGGCCAGCCCCGCCGCAAGCATTTGGTTCACAGAACTAGACTAATGCGAAGGGACGCGAGATGGGGAAATACCAAAAGGGATGGCGGTTGCTGAGCACCGTATCTGTGTTGGGCCTGCTAGCCAGTGCAAACAGCTTGGCGGCACAGGATATTGCGGAAGACGGCGATTTTCTTGGGACGATTGAGCTGGGCGCAGGCAAGCGCGAGGTGCAGACCGACACCGGGGTGCCGCTCACCGTTATCAACCAAGAGGAAATCGACGACCGGCAAGCGGCAACAATTGCCCAATTGGTTGAGTCCGTACCAGGCGTGACACTGGTGAATGGCACCACCCCGCAGTCTTCCGGCATTTCGATCCGTGGCTTTGGCGCTGACGGGACCTATGGATCCAACCCACGCGTGTTGATCACCATTGATGGGGCGACCACTGGCGGCGAAGAGATCTATCGGATCGGCAACCAGCTATTCACAGATCCGGCACTCTATAGGGAAATCTCGGTCATCCGCGGAACCGTTGGCAGCTATGAGTATGGATCCGGCGTTGTCGGTGGTGTCGTACAGCTGGAAACCAAGGATGCATCTGACTTCACCGGCGGCGAAATCGGCACGCGCTTCCGGCAAACTCTGGAAGCACAGTCTAACGGCACCGGATGGGCGTCATCCTCCATTCTGGCTGTGCAGCCAACAGAGGATCTGGAATTTCTTCTGAACTACACAGTCCGCGACAATGACTCCTATGACAATGGTAATGGTGTTGAAACCGCAAATAGTGGCTTCCGTAACTATTCCTATCTGGCGAAGGGTCGCTACACGTTCGGAGATTCCCGCGAACACGCCCTGAGTGCCTGGTATAATGTTACCCATTCGGACGACAACAGCGTGCCCTATGACATTCTGGGCGCGTCCTCCGGTGGTGGGTTCTACTTTGGCGATGTGGATCGGATCACAGATAGCCGGACCGCAGGACTGCGTTACGAATTCGATGCGGTTGACAACGACCTCATCCATTTTGAGGCGACACTGACCTATGCGGAACAGGACATCGACAGCACGTATGTTGTTGGCAGCTGCGCTGGTTTCCCGGGCTGTGATGCCTCTGTGTCAGACCTGTTGAACGCGGATCACAACTATAAAACCACCAAACTGCAGCTGAAGAATACCAGCTATTTTGACACCGGCATTGCCTCCCACGATCTGCGGCTTGGTCTGGAGATCACAAATCGTGAACGCCTTGATGCGAATTCGGCCCCTGGTGGCACCGACCGCAGGGTCGCGCTGTTTGCAGTGGACGACATTCAGTTTGGTGACCGTTTCACGCTGACCCCTGCCCTGCGCTATGAAACGCAGGACCTGAAAGGCACGGACACTGTGTCTCCCGGGGCGACTGATCCCTATAACGGTGAGATCAAGAATGATGCTCTGATGGGCGGGCTATCGGCGCGCTATGAGTTCGACAGCGGTTTTGCCGTCTTTGCGAGCGCCGCATACACTGAAGTTCTCCCGATCATTGACCGGTTGGACAAGGATCCTTCGGTCTGGGTGCCGGAAATTGGGACCACCTATGAGGCTGGTTTTTCCTATCAGAATCAAGATGTCTTTACCTCCGGCGACCAGTTGGCCTTTAAGGTCAACTACTATGACACCAACCTGAGCGATGTCCGGGTTGCCGGCGATGTGCTGACACAGGTGGATGTCGACGGCTTCGAAGTCGAAGCGTCTTACGGCATGGCGAACGGTCTCTATTTCGACCTGAACGGAACCGTTGCAGATGGTGAACAACGTCGCCCGGATGGCACTGTGTCAGAGTATACTTTGGCTCCGGTTGGTTCTGCTGCGCTGACAGTTGGCAAACGGTTCAACGACACGCTGGATCTGAGCTGGGAAGTGGTGGCTGCAGAAAGTACAAATGCCATCAATGGCAGCGGTCCATTGCCAGGTTACGGAGTCAATAACCTGCGCGCGACCTTCCGGCCGCAAAACGGCATGCTTGAAGGGACCGAAATCCGGTTAGGCGTCGAGAACGTTTTTGACAAACAGTATCAGACCCAACTCTCAACCCGTGCTGCGGCCGGGCGCAATTTCAAGCTGACGGTTTCCAAAACCTTCTGATCCTAAAGGCAAATCGAGAGGTGTTCCATGACACTTGGATTGAAAACCGGAAAACCCCTGCTGCTGGCCGCTGTGCTGGCAGCAGCAAGTGGCGCCGCAGCGCAAGAGCCCGACAAAACAGGGGTCACCATCGAGCTGAGTGACGCCGAACCGGTCGGCCAGGCCTGTAAAATGTCCTTTGTTGTGCAAAATGGCCACAAGGCGGACATCGGCAAGGCGGTCTATGAGACCGTCTTGTTCGATGATCAGGGACAAGTGGCGCGGCTTACGCTTCTCGATTTTCAGGATCTGCCTGCCGGGCGCCTGCGCGTGCGGCAGTTCCAGTTTCCTCACACCTGTGCAGGTATCAGCCGGGTCCTGATCAACGGTGCTGATACCTGCACCGGCGACGGGCTCCCAGATGGGGCCTGCAGCCGCGGGCTGGTGCTGAGCAGCAAGGTGATGGAGCTGGCAGGATGACATTCGTTCAGGATGCCCTTTCCAAGGTGCTGGAATTAGGCGGACCGGTTGTGTTGCTTTTGCTGGCAGTTTCGGTGCTGACCACTGCACTGATCCTCTACAAGATCTGGCAATATCGCTCTGCCCGCGTTGGGCAGCATACGGCGCTGGCCGCTGCAGTCGCAGCCTGGGATCGCGGTGAAGGTGAGGCTGCCCTCAATAAGCTGGGCCATAGCCACTCCTATTTGGTCCCGGTGATACGGCTGGCCCTCTCAGGTCCGCAAGACACAATGCTGGCCGAGCGTGCCGACGCCGAAGCAGAGGAAAGCTTCTCCCAGTTGGAACGCGGATTGGGAACATTAGACATGGTGGCACAGCTGGCACCTCTGCTTGGGCTTTTCGGTACGGTGATCGGCATGATTGAGGCGTTTCAAGAACTGCAGTCGGCGGGCTCGTCAGTTGACCCTTCACTGCTTGCGGGCGGCATCTGGGTGGCGCTGCTGACCACTGCGGCAGGGTTGGCTGTCGCAATGCCCACCTCACTTGTGCTCAGCTGGCTCACCGCCCGCATGCAGCGCGAGAGGGTCTTTGCCAATCGTGCTCTGCGCACCATCTTTGCCCCGACAGCCCAGACCCGGCCTCAGGTGGCGCATGGCACTTAAACTGCACAGCGCGGGTCGTGGCAGGCTCTCGATGACCTCGCTCATCGATGTTATTTTTCTGCTGCTTCTGTTCTTCATGCTGACGTCAACTTTTTCAAAGTTCGGCGAGATTGAACTGATAGCGGCGGGACGCGGAGCTGACGCCGCAGAGCGGCAGATGCTGTTTATCAAGCTTGGGGAAGACAGCCTGACCTTGAACGCACAGCCCGCCGACCTTAGTCGCATTGCCGATCTGATCCGCCTGCAGCCACAAGCCGGTGATGGCCACCTGGTTTTGATTAGCCCAGGCGAGGGGGCGTCCTCACAACGTCTGGTCGATCTGCTCTCGCAGTTGCGCCAGGTGGCTGACCTCCAAGCTGTGGTGCTGGGATGATGCGTATCCGGCCACATAAAGCGAGGCAGAAGGAACCGACGATTGCGCTGATTAACATTGTTTTTCTGATGCTGATCTTCTTCATGATCGCGGGCACCTTGGCGGTGCCACTCGACAAAGATGTCACGCTGATTGAGGCCAAGGACCTGGAGGGGCGGGAACCACCGGATGCCTTAGTGGTGCATGCTGATTGCAGGCTCACCCTGCGCGGCAAGGTGCTGGCAGATGCCGCCACATATGCTGCGATGCTGACCGAAGAGGAGCGCGCCGAGGTGCGGATCGTACCGGATCGCGATCTGCCGGCCCGGGATCTGGTCAAACTGGGCAACGCGTTGCGCGCTGCCGGCGCTCAAAACGTGCTGCTGGTTTCCGAAAGAGCGTTGCCATGACAGTCCCACACTCCCGGCTCATCGGCGTGTTCGCCCTGTTCGTGGCCGCAGCGGGCCATGCGGGCATGGCGCAGCTGAGTGTTCCTGAAAAGGCCGAACTCAGCGGTGGGAATACTGGTCTCGCCGCCCAGGGCTTTGCCTTTGCCGATTTGGTGCAAGGTGTGGATGCGCCGATTGATGCCAAGGAGTTGCCGGATGCAGACATAGCCGCTGTTCCTACTGCAACCACGTTATCACCGCAGGTTGAGAAGGTTGTGGTAGAAGCCGTACAATCTGCCGTGCAAACCCCGCCGCCCGGCGCCGTTCCGATCTTACCGGCTCTTGAGGCCGAGCCGATCCAGTCGGAGAAATTGTCAGAACCACGTCAACCTGAAACGGCAACTGCGGCACCAAAACCGGAGGTGCTTGAGCCACTGCCGGACGCCAAACCGGAACCGAAGCCTCGGCCCAAACCCACAAGAGTGCAAAAGCGTGGGAACAATGCGGAGCAGAACACTCTGGCGGGAACTCAGTCAGGCACCGCCCCAAAGCATTCTGGGCAGGCTCAGACATCCCCGGGCACGGCCAAACAGCAGGGCAATGCGACCGCAGACAATTACCGCGGAAAGGTTCTGCGGCGGGTGATGCGCGCCAAACGTCAGCGGGTCAACATCCGCGGGGCAGCGCTGGTTCGGTTCACGATCACCGGCAGCGGCGCTCTCGGCTCCGCCCGCATTGCCAAAAGTTCGGGCTCGTCAAAACTAGACAACATTGCTCTTGCACAGGTTCGCCGCGCGGCTCCATTTCCACCACCACCCAAGGGTGTCAGGCCATCTTACACGGTCAAAATCAAAGGTAAATAGCTGTTGCAACGGCAGGTTGTTCACCTACTCATGCGTCGATGAAGGCAGAACTGACGTCGCCATGTTGTGCCGGTTTGATCCTGAGCCCAACCGTATTACGTCAGCAACATGAAACACTTGATGATTTTGAGCATTCTGCTGCTTTGTGCTTGTGGGCGGAGCGTGCCCGATGAAGCGCGTATCGTTGTGGCTGGGGACTCTATCATGGCCTGGAACCGCAGCGGTGGTGGGGCGGTAGCAGATGAGCTGGAGAGGCGCCTCAGAGAGCCGGTGGGCGATGTCTCGCTGTCATTTGCACGGCTTATCGGGGGTGGTGGGGCGTTGAATATTCCCTCTCAGCTGAACGAAGTTGAAGCAGATTGGGTGGTGTTGAACGGCGGCGCCAATGACCTGAGCGGAAGCGGATGTAGCTGCAGGGTCTGCGACAACGTGCTTGATCGGCTGATCTCTGAGAGCGGAACGAGGGGGGCAATTCCTGAGCTGGTCGCAGAACTGCGCCGCCGTGGACCCCGCGTGGTCTGGTTGGATTACTACACTGCTCCGCGATACGCTGGGACAACCTGTGTTGCGCCATACCGGATATTGGAGAGGCGCTTGGATCGCATGGCGGCAGCAGATCAGGGGGTGACCGTTTTGGACTTGGATTCGGTGTTCCGACCTGACGATCTCTCGCTTTTCTCCAGGGATCGCGTTCACCCGTCCCGGCGCGGGTCAGGTCGCATTGCGGACCTTGTGGCGCCTGTTCTTGTTCGTTGACTGTTGTGGTCTTTTCCGATGTCAACCTTTGCTCACATGTGAATTCCAAGCGCCACGATCAAAACCGAGAAGGCCGGACAGGAACGCCAACCGCCCGATCAAATAGCACTGTTATGCCGGACCGTTCAGGACGGACCGGCACTTGCGGCATGACACTTCGGTGTATGGCCCGGTTTGACTGCGGCCGCCGCATCGAAGTCCGCTTGGTGCGGATCTCCTATGCTTGCGAATGTTGCGTCTTGACCTGGGGCGGTGACGAGCTTTCAAAAAAGATGCGCAGGTTGAAGCCCGGCGGCGTGACTGGGTTTGTGAAGGACCTCTTCGCTACATTAGTCGAGACCACCCAAGTCGCAGACCAGCGTGTGGATGGCGTCGATACCGTCGCGGGCCTTTAGGTTGGCAAAGATAAAGGGGCGTTCGTTTCGCATGCGTTTCGCATCACGCTCCATCACTGAGAGATCCGCGCCGACATGAGGCGCCAGATCTGTTTTGTTGATGATCAGAATGTCCGAGCGAGTGATTGCAGGACCGCCTTTGCGTGGGATTTCTTCTCCTGCGGCAACATCAATCACATAGATTGTCAGATCGGCGAGCTCGGGGCTGAATGTAGCCGATAGGTTATCACCACCGCTTTCGATCAGGATGAGTTCAAGATCAGGATGGCGTTCGCGCAGCTCGGCCACAGCACCAAGGTTGATGGACGCGTCTTCGCGAATAGCGGTATGGGGACAGCCGCCGGTTTCGACTCCCAGAATCCGGTCTTGTGGCAGGATCTGCTGGCGCATCAGCGCCTCGGCGTCTTCCTGTGTGTAGATGTCATTGGTGATCACCGCGATGGAGTGGCTGTCGCGAAAAACCTCGCTCAGCGCAGCAGTCAGAGTGGTTTTGCCTGCGCCGACCGGTCCGCCAATTCCAATACGCAGGGGCCCGTTGAGAGTGGTCATGTGCGAAAGATCCTTGAATGCTGAGTTTCGTGTTTCATTGCGGCAATGTCGGCAAGGAAGCTGGTAGAGGACAGGCGCTGTAGGTCACCATCGCGGGTTTGTTCTGCGATTTCCTGGCAGAGCGGTGCTAGGGCATGGAGGGTTGCCTGCGCCGCGCTTTGCCCGATAGGGGCGAGGCGCTGACCTGCCGCCACAAGGTTCGCGGCAAAGGCTTGCAGATACAGCGCGATGGTTGCTTGCAAGGGCATTGAAAAGCAGATTGCTGCAAAGCCGACAGCGACAGGGTAAGTGAGTTTGGCGGGTATGCCGTTCTGGTCCGTTTCCGGCCATACGCTACGGGTGATCTGGCCAAACGCCGCGCCCTGGAGGTCGGTTTCGCGCAGGCGTTCCAGGGATGGTGCATAGGCGCGGCACTGAGCGTCGATCTGCGCCACGGCGTCAGGAGACGGGGCGTGATAGGTCGCAGCGAGGAACAGTGCATCAGACCAGCCTCCGCCGTTCCGTAGAACCGTTGCGATCCAGTCCTGCAAGTCGGTTGCTGTACTGACCGCAGCGGAGGTTACGGCCCATTCCAACCCGTGCGAGTAGCTGAACGCACCCACCGGATATCCGGGCGAAAACCACTGCGCCAGGGTCAGCAATTGCGCATCAGTGGGCATGGGAGTGCCCGTGCCCGTCGTCATGTGAATGAGAGTGAGAATGGCTATAGGTGCGGCCATGTCCGTATGCTCCGCCCTCGGGGGTGAACGGCTCCACTACATCGCGCAATGCTGCACCGAGTTTCTGTAGCATGTCGCGGATTACATGGTCGCGCTGGATCAGCAGGCGATTGGCCTCTATCTGGCAGGGCATGTGACGGTTACCAATATGCCAGGCCAGACGGAGGATGTGGTCGCCTGTCACTTCCAGAAGCGCCTCATCTGCCGGGCGAACACCGATTTTGCGTCCGTCTTCCAGCACAAAGGCGTCCCCTGCATCAAGCGATTGCGTAGATCGAAAATCGGCCAGAAACCGCAGACCGCTATCGCTGGTCAGTACTTTGCGCCGTAGGAACCGATCCTCATAGCTTAGGGTGATCTGGTCTTCTGTATCATGCGCATGGATTTTGTGTTGGCTTAGGGGGAGGGACATCCGAGAACTCCGTCAGAATAGAAAATAGCGCTGCGCCATCGGTAGGTCGTCGGCCGGGGCACAGGTCAGAAGTTCGCCATCTGCACGGACCTCATAGGTTTCCGGGTCGACCTTGATCTCTGGCAGGGCGGTGTTGAGTTTCAGATCAGATTTACCAATGTTGCGCGTGTTCCTGACCGCGCAGGTCTGTTTGGCGAGGCCAAGGTGTTGGCCAATTCCGCCTGCTTCTGCTGCCTCTGATACAAAGGTGACGGAAGAGTTTTCCACCGAGCGTCCGAAGGCCGCGAACATCTGGCGTGAATAGACTGGCTGTGGTGTGGGGATGGAGGCATTGGGATCGCCCATCTGCGCCATGGCGATAGATCCACCAAGTAGAACCATCTCTGGCTTCACGCCAAAGAACGCCGGGTCCCACAAAACAAGATCAGCCCGTTTTCCGACTTCGATACTGCCGATCTCATGGGCAATACCGTGGGCAATGGCGGGGTTGATGGTGTATTTTGCAATATAGCGGCGGACGCGGAAGTTGTCGTTTTCGCCGGTCTCTTCCGGCAGGCGCCCCCGTTGCTTTTTCATCTTGTCGGCAGTTTGCCAGGTGCGGATCAGGACTTCGCCGACACGGCCCATGGCCTGACTGTCTGATGCGATGATCGAAAAGGCGCCCATATCATGCAGGATATCCTCTGCGGCGATGGTTTCGCGGCGGATTCGGCTTTCAGCGAAAGCGACGTCTTCGGGGATCGATTTGTCGAGGTGATGACAGACCATCAGCATATCCAGATGCTCTTCGATGGTGTTGACGGTGAACGGGCGTGTGGGATTGGTGGAGGAGGGCAGAACATGTGCCTCTCCGCAGATTTTAATGATATCTGGCGCATGACCGCCACCTGCGCCCTCGGTATGGAAGGCATGGATGGTGCGCCCCTTCAGCGCTGCAACGGTATGTTCCACAAAGCCAGATTCATTCAGTGTGTCGGTGTGGATCATCACCTGCACGTCCATCGCGTCTGCGACAGAGAGACAGCAATCAATGGCAGCGGGGGTGGTCCCCCAGTCTTCGTGCAATTTCATCGCGCAGGCACCTGCGGTGATCTGCTCTTCCAGTGCGCGGGGCTGAGAGGCGTTGCCCTTGCCTGCAAAGGCCATGTTCATGGGAAAGGCGTCAGCCGCCTGCAGCATACGTCCGATGTGCCATGGTCCCGGCGTGCAGGTCGTGGCGAGGGTCCCATGCGCTGGTCCGGTGCCGCCGCCCAGCATGGTTGTCAGCCCGGAATGCAGCGCCTCTTCGATCTGTTGAGGGCAGATAAAGTGGATGTGGCTGTCAAAACCACCTGCGGTCAGGATCCGTCCTTCTCCTGCGATGATTTCGGTTCCCGGTCCGATGATGATCGTGACACCGGGTTGTGTGTCCGGGTTGCCTGCCTTGCCAATTGCAGCGATGCGCCCGTCTTTCAGGCCGACATCGGCCTTGTAGATGCCGCTATGGTCCACGATCAGCGCATTGGTGATGACCGTGTCGACCGCCCCCTCGGCGCGGCTGGCCTGTGATTGGCCCATGCCGTCGCGGATCACCTTGCCCCCGCCGAATTTCACCTCTTCCCCATAGCTTAGCGCCTTGCCGTCGCCGCTGGCTTCGGCGATCAGGTCGCGCTCCACCTCAATGATGAGATCAGTGTCTGCCAGACGCAGGCGGTCGCCCACCGTTGGGCCAAACATTGCCGCAAAATCGGCGCGTGTGATTTGGGAAGGCATCAGAGGTCTCCCATGATGGCGGCGTTGAAGCCAAAGATGCGCCGTGCGCCGGATATCGGGATCAGCTGCACTTCGCGGCGCTGGCCTGGTTCGAACCGCACGGCTGTGCCCGCTGCAATATCAAGACGCTGGCCGCGTGCGGCATCCCTGTCAAAGTCGAGCGCCGGGTTTGCCTCGGCAAAGTGGTAGTGCGATCCTACTTGAACCGGTCGATCGCCGGTGTTTGCAACCATCAGACGGGTAACGGGGCGATCCGGGTTCTGCTCCAGATGGCCCGAAGCGGGGAAGAGTTCGCCGGCGATCATTTGCGTCGCCACAGAAGGCTTGCACAGCCAATGACCACGGTCGCGAGTAAGGCTGCCAGAAGCCATGTCTCCGCGCCGTGGGGGTGAATATGTGCGCCGCTATGGGCGAGGGCAGGGCTGCCGATCAGTAGCAAGAGAGAGAACAATGCAGGGCGTAGTGTCATGGGTTTAGATCTCCTGAATGTGGATCAGCGAATGGGGTTGTGGACGGTGACAAGCTTGGTTCCATCGCGGAAGGTCGCTTCGACCTGGATGTCGTGGATCATCTCGGCAACGCCCGTCATACAGTCGTCGCGAGTGATGACCTGTGCGCCCGCTTCCATCATGTCCGCGACGGATCTACCGTCGCGTGCCCCCTCGACCACCGCGTCTGTTATCAGCGCTATGGCTTCGGGATGGTTCAGTTTTACACCGCGCGAGAGGCGCCGCCGGGCCACCTCTGCGGCCATGGAAATCAAAAGCTTGTCTTTTTCACGTGGGGTCAGATTCATGTCAGATCATCCAGGGTCGGGGAAGAGGGGCGCCGTGCAGATTGCTGAGGATCGGCAGCAGTAACTGGCGCAAGGCAAAACTGTCGGGAGCGAGGGCACGCAGGATCAAAAGATCATCGCCGATTAGGCTGGCACCGGCAGTAGGGCCGAGTTGTGCACGTAAAGGAGCAAGCCTGCCTTGGGCATCGGGCGCGACATATACCAGAGTCGCAATGGCGCCTGCGCCACCGGCCGTTGCAGGTTTGGCCAGATGTGCGGCGACATCGCCCTGCAGACGTATCGTATCCAGGAACAGGGGGTGCCCGGCGCGACGAATGTCGATGCGATCATTAAGGTGGGCTTTGGTTAGTTTCTCGCCCATGGCGGCCCGCCCAAATACCAGCGTTTCACACAACAAAAGGCGGGAGTGTGCGTTCAGATCAACGGTGAGGCTTCGGTCCAGGTTGCAGTCCTGAAACAGGATTGTTTCCTGAGGAAGCCAAGCGAGGCTGGCCCGGGGTTCAACGCTGAGCGCGTTGCGGACCATGCCCATCTGTCCGGGCTGCGCACGATAGGCGCGTTCGGCGGCCTGGGTGGTGAGTGTCAGTGATGTCCCGGCGCGGGCAGTGGCATTCAGATTGAGTTTATCACCACCTGTCACACCGCCTGCGGTATTGACGATCACTCCCTGCAGCGCAGTGTCACTGGTACGCGGAAACAAGAGCTTCAGCGATCCAACCTGCCGGAGGTCGGCCAGGACTGATGCGCTGCCACGCCGCTTGGTTGAGACTGAGATATCTCCAACGGCGCGTGGGGGAGCTGATTGTATTGATGCGGCAGGCGCTGTTTTGGCTTGCTGGTACCGGGTTACAGGCAGTTCACAGGCATGGTCGGGCCAAGACGATTGCTGGCGTTGAGATGAAGGTCTGGGCGTCATGCCGCTGATTTCATCACAGCGCAGACCCACCGCCAGCGCAAAGCGAGCTATTCGGCATTCTGCGCCAAGCCCTGCGCAAAATAGAGGCCAATTGCTGGATTGATGATGAAAAAACAGGCGCGCACATGGTTGGCGCTACGTGATTTTCTCGACGCGTTTGCGAAATTTTCTGCGATGCAGAATGCTGGGTCCATCCACAAGGGCATGACCCAGAGAGACTGTGGATGTGTGACGACCGGAGGAATTTGCGATCTCGCCAGCCGCCACACGGATGCAACACGAAGCTGCCCGGTACAGGTAGGAAATCCGGCGCCCCGGCGCAAGGGATCCACCGTCGTTCCGGCGAGGAGAGACTATATGATCACCCGAAAATCTGTTTCGGTAACGAAGGCCACCGTTGTGGCATTGGCGATGACGACGATTGGAACCGGGGCCTTTGCTGCAGATTGCCCGATCAAGGTGGGCGTCCTGCACTCGTTGTCCGGTACGATGGCAATCTCTGAAACGACTCTGAAGGATACCATGCTGATGCTGCTCGAAGAGCAGAACGCCAAGGGTGGCGTGCTGGGATGTGAGCTGGAGCCGGTTGTCGTTGATCCTGCGTCGAACTGGCCGCTGTTTGCGGAGAAAGCCCGTGAACTGCTAAGCGTGCACGAGGTGGATGTGATTTTTGGCAACTGGACCTCGGTAAGCCGGAAGTCAGTGTTGCCAGTGATCGAAGAGTTGAACGGTCTGCTGTTTTACCCGGTGCAATATGAGGGTGAGGAAAGCTCGCGTAATGTGTTCTATACGGGCGCGGCACCGAACCAGCAGGCGATCCCGGCAACGGATTATTTCCTGGAAGAGCTTGGTGTTGAGAAGTTTGCGTTGCTCGGCACAGATTACGTCTATCCGCGGACGACCAACAATATTCTAGCCAGTTACCTGGACCAGAAGGGGGTCGCGGAGAGCGATATCTTTGTGAACTACACACCGTTCGGTCATTCCGATTGGTCAAAGATTGTCGCGGATGTCGTTGCCTTGGGCGCGGACGGTAAGAAAGTTGGCGTGATCTCCACCATTAATGGCGATGCGAACATCGGCTTTTATAAGGAACTGGCGGCGGCTGGTATCAGTGCGGATGATATCCCTGTGGTGGCCTTCTCCGTGGGTGAGGAAGAGCTGTCGGGCCTGGATACCTCCAACCTTGTCGGACATCTGGCCGCTTGGAATTACTTCCAGTCCGCTGATGGAGAGGCCAACAGCGCTTTTGTGGAGAAATGGAAGGCGCGCATGGGTGATGCACGCGTCACGAATGACCCCATGGAAGCCCACTACATCGGTTTCAATATGTGGGTGAATGCTGCCACAGAAGCGGGCAGCACTGATGTCGATGCTGTACGAACTGCGATGTATGGGCAGGAGTTTCCGAACCTGACAGGCGGTACAGCTGTCATGCTGCCTAACCATCACCTCGCCAAGCCGGTTCTGATTGGCGAAATTCTGGACAACGGCCAATTCGATATCATCAGCCAGACCGAAGAGGTGCCCGGTGATGCTTGGACGGATTTTCTTCCTGAATCTGCGGTTTTGACCTCGGACTGGAAGGATCTTGGCTGCGGAATGTACAATACCGAGACCAAGAGCTGCGTACAGACATTGTCCAACTACTGATTTCGCAGGAACCAAAGGAAGGGGGGCACCCCTTCCAACTTGCTCTCTTTCAATGGAAATGACCTCTATTATGACACGGTTTTTTGCCGCTGGTCTGCTTGTCCTGTGGGGCTGCCTTGCTGCCATGGCCCAGACGATGCCGACGTTGGAGTTGCCTCAAACCGAGGTATCAACGACGTCAAATGCGCCCCTTCAGCAACTTCTTCAGTCACAGTCTGACCTTATCACCGCCAGTTCACGGCGGACAATTCAACCCGCCATTGATGCGGTCGCGCAGAGTGGTTTGGACGAGGTGCAGACGCTTTTGCAGCTGTGGCAGAGCAAAAAACTGGTCATGCGCAAGTCGGATGGGCTTTTCTTTCGGGGCGATACGAGGGGAGATAGTCGTTATGAACTGACGGATCTGGACAGTGGAGCTGTGGTCGGGGTTGTTGGCACAGCAGATCTCAAACAGATCAAACCCAATTCTGGCGTGCGCGCCCTGATTGGCACCGCTCTTGTACGGTTCCAACTGAACGATCCGGTGGCTGCGATCCGCAGGGCTGCGGTCACCTCAATTGGGCGGGATCCGTCGGCAAAAGCGCTGGAGCCTCTGCGGGCGTCGATCCTCAGCGAAGCCGACGAGGACCTGCGCGTTTTAAAGCAGCGTCAGGAGCGCTTGCTGACCATCCGATTTGACAATGATCCCAAGGCCCGTGTCGCCGCAATCGAAGACATGTCGGGCGATCTGGGTGTTGATGTGCGCGCGGCCCTGAACCCGCTGCTGGACACCTCGTTGCAGATTCTTCCTGAGGGAGAGCTAGCAACAGGAAATGTCGCGGCAGAACGTCGTATCGGTCAGGACTTTAGCCAAGCCGACGCCTATGCTGTGTTGGTTGCCAGAGGGTTCGCCGAACCGCAGTTGCAAAGCGACGAGATCAGACAGGCGCTAGAGGCACATATTGTTGACGGGCGTGTGGCAGGAATTCCTCTGGCGCAACTCTCGGATATGGCCACGCGGCGGAGTGCATATGGCAAGCTGGCTGCGGCAGGGGTGGTGCGTCTTGGTCCCACATTGCCGGAAATGGCCGACACTGTTGCCCGTTACCGGTTTGTCGATATCTATAATGAGGCCTCTTCTGCCGTGACCAATGCAGCGGAGACGGCGCTGGCACGGAGCAACCGCAAGGTTGCCTTCCATAAGGCGGCGGATCTGGCATTGGATGCAATATCGCTGGCTTCCATTTATTTCCTCGCAGCCATTGGGTTGGCGATCACCTTTGGCGTGATGGGGGTTATCAATATGGCGCATGGTGAGTTCATCATGATGGGCGCCTACACTGGTTACGTGATCCAGCTGGTGATCCCGGATCACACGCTTTCCATTCTGGTGGCGATCCCCGCTGCGTTTTCTGTCACCTTTGGTGCGGGGATTGCGATGGAGCGGTTGGTGATCCGATGGCTCTACGACCGCCCTCTGGAAACACTGCTCGCTACTTTCGGCATTTCGATTGCGCTGCAACAGCTGGCCAAGAACACCTTTGGCACACAAGCGCGTCCGCTGACCGCACCGGGCTGGCTCGATGGCGCGTGGATCGTGAATGATGTGGTGTCGATCAGCTATATCCGCATTGCGATTTTTGGTCTCGCGCTGGGCTTTCTCGCGCTGCTTTTGTTCATCATCCGTCGCACACGCCTGGGATTAGAAACACGGGCAGTAACACAGAACCGCACTATGGCGGCCTCAATGGGAATCAATCCGGACCGTGTGAATATGCTTACCTTTGGTCTGGGGTCAGGCATTGCGGGGATTGCGGGCGTGGCGATCGGATTGTTTGCGAAGGTCACATCGGAGCTGGGCAACGATTACATCGTGCAGAGTTTCATGACGGTGGTTGTCGGCGGGGTCGGCAGTATCTGGGGGACCCTGGCGGGCGCTGTGATGATTGGCTTCTCCCAGAAGGGGATCGAATGGCTCAACCCCTCCAATACGCTTGCTGCGCAGACCTACATGATCGTGTTGATCATTATCTTCATTCAATTCAGGCCGCGTGGGATTGTTGCCCTGCGCGGGCGCGCGGCGGGAGATTGATCCATGCAACGTAGCTTCATTGCCCGAAACCCGTCTGTCCTGATCTTCGTCACGATCCTTGCCCTGTTTACGCTGGGCGTCACCCTGTTGTCCGAAGGCTTGGGGATTGGGGTCGTCTCAACCTCACTGATCAAGACATTGGGAAAAACACTTTGCCTCTGCCTGGTTGCCATCGCGATGGATTTGATCTGGGGTTATGTAGGAATTCTGAGTCTTGGTCATTTCGCCTTCTTCGGGTTGGGCGGATATATGATCGGCATGTGGCTGATGTATGAGCGGACCCGGGACACGGTGCTGGCGTCGCTGTCTGACGCTGTGCTGCCGCCAACTGAAACTGAAATACGAGATGCGGTTGCGCATCAGATTTTCGGTGTCGTTGGCGGTGACAGTTTCCCGCTGGTCTGGGCCTTTGCCGACAGCTTGCTTCTGCAACTTTTCTTGGTTGTGGCTGTTCCCGGTGTGTTGGCGCTGACCTTCGGTTGGCTCGCCTTTCGCAGTCGGGTGACCGGTGTATACCTGTCGATCCTGACCCAAGCGATGACCTTGGCGCTGGCGCTGTATCTGTTTCAGAACGACAGCGGTTTGCGCGGCAACAACGGGTTGAGCGGATTGCAGAATTTGCCAGGATTAGCTGAGGTGCCGCAGTCGTTGATCTCGATCTGGTTCTTCTGGGCGTCGGCTCTCGTGCTGGGACTGGGCTATGTGATCGCGGCCTGGGTGGTCGGTGGAAAATTTGGCTCCGTTTTGCGCGCCATTCGCGACAATGAAACCCGGGTGAGGTTCCTTGGATATTCCGTTGAGGGATACAAACTGGTGATGTTCACAGGGACGGCCTGCGTCGCGGGTATCGCTGGTGCGCTCTATTATCCGCAGGCGGGGATTATCAATCCAGCCGAAATGGCGCCGATCGCCTCCATCTATCTGGCGGTCTGGGTCGCGATTGGCGGGCGGGGTCGGCTCTACGGTGCGGTGATTGGTGCGGTCTTTGTATCGCTGCTGTCCAGTTGGTTCACAGGCGGGCAGGCTCCGGATGTTGATCTCGGACTGTTTACTGTGCGCTGGGTCGATTGGTGGCAGGTTGTTCTGGGGCTGGGGTTTGTTCTGGTGACCTTATTCGCCCCCAAAGGGATTGGTGGTTTGGTCGACCTGGTTCAGCAGCGCCGCACGACCGAGATGTCACCCAGCACAGAGAAGGCAAAATCATGAATCCTCTTCTGGAAGTATCGGGTGTCTCCGTCAGCTTTGATGGGTTTCGTGCAATCAATAATCTGTCGTTTCGGATCGGTCGGGCTGAGCTGCGCGCGATCATCGGTCCGAACGGTGCGGGCAAGACAACGTTCATGGATATCGTCACCGGAAAAACAGCGCCGGACAGTGGTAGCATCATCTGGGATGGGAGCCGACGGTCAGTGTTTACCCGTTCAGAAGCGCGTATTGCCCGTGAAGGCATTGGGCGGAAATTCCAGAAACCAACGGTCTTTGAAGAACAGACAGTTCAGGAAAATCTACTGCTTGCGCTCAAAGCGGATCGCCGCCCACTTGCCGTATTGCGGTACCGCCCAGTCCGGTCGCACCTGACCCGGATCGAAGAACTGGCAGGCGAGGTCGGCTTGAGCAATGCACTGCAGCGTCGGGCTGGGGAGTTGAGCCACGGCCAGAAACAGTGGCTGGAGATTGGCATGTTGCTGGCACAGGAGCCGCGCCTATTGTTGGTGGATGAGCCTGCCGCAGGCATGACGCTGGAAGAACGGGAACAGACCACAGCAATTTTGGTTGCGGCGGCTAAAACGCGCGCGGTGGTGGTCGTGGAGCACGATATGGATTTCGTCCGAAGACTGAATTGCCGGGTCACCGTGCTGCACGAGGGCGCGGTTCTGGCTGAAGGATCGTTGGACCATGTGACTGCTGACCAAGCAGTTATCGATGTTTATCTGGGGCGCTGAGCGATGTTAAAACTTGACGATGTAACTCTGCACTATGGTCATTCTCAGGTTCTGCATGGGATCTCGATGGAGGTGCCTCGTGGGGAGGTGGCCTGTGTTATGGGAACAAATGGCGTTGGCAAAACCAGCCTGATGAAAGCGATTGCTGGGCGCCATGCGCGGTCCGGCGGTATCATTGAGTTGGACGGCCAATCTTTGGGCGCCGCCTCGGCACATCAGTTGGCAAGAAGTGGGATTGCCTATGTGCCGCAAGGGCGGGAGATTTTTCCGCTCCTGACGGTTCTGGAAAATCTCGAAACTGGCTTTGGGTGCCTGCCACAGGCTGAGCGCCACGTTCCGGATAAGATCTATGAGTTGTTCCCTGTGCTCCGTGATATGCGGCACCGGCGTGGTGGGGATCTGTCGGGGGGGCAACAACAGCAGCTTGCCATCGCCAGGGCGCTGATCACGCGACCAAAACTGCTATTGCTTGATGAGCCGACAGAGGGCATCCAGCCGAATATTATCCAGCAGATCGGTGAGGTCATCCGGCATTTGCGGACTGAAGGTGAGATGGCGATTGTGTTGGTAGAGCAGTATTTTGACTTTGCCTACGAGTTGGCAGATCGGTTTGTGGTTCTTCGCCAGGGCCGTGTCACATTGGCTGGTGGCCGCAATGACGTCAGCAGGGCGGATCTTTTGGTGGGTGTATCCGTCTGATTTTCGCGACGCGTTAGCGTAGCGGTCGAGCCTCCTGGCCTACAGTGGTGCAGGAGAGACGGTCGGCTGCAACGTATTCGTTAGCGGGATTTGCTGCTTGAAACGTCAAATCTGTCGCTTTCGGCTGCTGTCGCGGTCGAAAATTGCATTCATCATGCCTTTGACTGGCTGATCATTCACCGCGTGTCGTGGTGGATTTAGATAATCTGAAGTTCACTACATTTTATTCGAAGTGCCTGACGCGCTGTATTTGGTTAGTCTTGGCCAAATGTATGGTGACGCCGCGCCGGGGATGGCAGAGGAAAGGGAGAACAACCGGAACTGTCATTCTGGCAACGCCGAAGGGATGCACCGTTGCCAAGGGGGCGCGCGCATTTTCCGAAGTCGCCTGCAGTCCATTATCATTCAATTGAAGCCTGCGCGGTTCCTTCGTGTGGGCGAAGACCAACCCGCCACCTGAGCGTCAGGGTGAGACGGGGATCGACAAAAAACGACGCGCCACACTCATCAGGGAACGATCATGTCAATCAAGCCACCATTTACCGAGTTGGAGATCGAAACGGCTCCATCCGGGTTCTACGAAGGCCACAGCCTTCCTATCGCATTGATCAGTAAGATCATCATGACAGCGCTGGTCCTCTGGGCCTTGGTCTGGCCCAGCAAGGCCAGCGGCATTCTGTCTTGGGTCAACAGTGAATTGCTGAATGGTTTCAACGCGTTCTATATCATTTCAGTAGGGGCGTTTGCCTTTTTCCTGTTTGTGCTGGCAATCTTGCCTGCCACGGGGAGCAAAAAACTGGGTCCGGCGGATGCCGCGCCTGAGTTTTCCAATTTCTCTTGGTTCTCAATGATGTTCGGCGCTGGTCTGGGCGTTGGTTTGATGGTTTTCGCAACGGCTGAGCCGTTGGGCCTTTGGGGATCGAACCCGGTTGTTCTGTCCGGTGCCGTGGCAGCCAACAGCGAGGAAGCGGTGCAATCTGCCTATCGCTATACCTTCCTGCATTACGGGTTCCATGCCTGGGCGATCTATGTGCTGACCGGTCTGTCGCTGGCCTACTACGCCTACACGCGCGATATGCCGCTGACTATTCGCTCGGCGTTGACGCCATTGCTGGGTAAGGCTGCAAACGGCTTCGTTGGCCATCTGGTTGATGTGCTGGGTGTGGTTGCCACGATCCTGGGCGTTTCGGTCACCATTGGGTTTGGCGTCAGCCAGTTTGTCGATGGTGTTTATGCGGTCTCGGGTATGGAATGGCTGATGAACGGCGATACCGAAGCCCCGAAGCCCAGCACTGTGGGCCTGCTGTCGGCTCTCTTTGTGATCATGGGACTGTCGATCCTGTCAGCCGTGTCAGGCGTGGGTCGCGGGATCAAATACCTCTCTAACCTGAACCTTGTGCTGTCGGTCATTCTGCTGCTGACCTTTGTGTTCTTCGGCTCCTTCTTCTTTGCGATGACCAAATTCGGCAGCGGGTTGGTGGATTACATCCTTCATTTCACCCAAATGTCCTTTGGTGCCTATGGCCCGCAATCAACTGAGGCCTTTGCCGCAGCTCTGCCGGAGGCTGCACAGGCTCTGCCCGCGGAAGATCTAAGCGCGGTCTACGGTTCGGCAACATCGCCGTGGGGGTCGCTGGGCGGCTTCACCGAAGGGCTGCCTGCCTCAGCAGCAGCGCTGGATGCAAATGCAGTCTACGCTGCCGGTGAACCCGGTCGTCAGTTTGGCTGGCAGGCAGGCTGGACCACGTTCTACTGGGCCTGGTGGATTGCGTTCTCGCCCTTTGTTGGCCTGTTTTTGGCACGTATTTCCAAGGGCCGCACGGTGCGTGAGTTCATCCTGGGCTGTGTAATCGCGCCTGCGATCGTTTGCTTCCTGTGGATGACCATTCTGGGCGGCACCGCGATCGATCTGGAACTGAACGGTTCCGCCGCAGGAGCAATCATCGGAGCAACCAATACGGCGAAGCTCTTTGCAACGCTGGAGCAGATGATTTCCGGTGGCTTCCTGTCGGCCATCACCGTGATGTGTGTTGTACTGATCATGACCTTCCTGGTCACGTCGGCGGACTCGGGGATTTTGGTGATGAACACCATTATGTCCGGCGGTGAGCAGGAAACCGGGATCAAACACCGTATTATCTGGGGGTTGATCCTGACTTCTGTCATTGGTGCGTTGATCATCGCAGGAAACAGCGGGACGGCGTCCAACCCCTTTGGGGCCTTGCAGAACGCGATGATTATCGGAGCGTTGCCGTTTACCATTGTCATGGTCTTCATGATGATCTCGCTGGCAAAAGCGCTTTACCGGGACAGCCTGCGCGCCAAAGCAGACTGATCACGGTTCAGTTTCTGACGTGAGAGCAAAGGTCGCGCCTTGGCGCGGCCTTTGTCGTTTCTAAGTGATGAAGGTCAGAAACCTATGAGTGATGCTCATAGGTAGTAGCGGTAATCTCATTGGTAAGGCTGGTGAATTTGGGTGATAAAGCCATTGAACTGTCAGGGGTAAGGCCATGGATCGCGCCGAGATCGTACATCAAAATTTCCTTGAGCGCGTGCGGACAGGGTCCCTGCCACCGGGCGCCGCAGCGAAGGGCGCTCTGACGCCCAGTGAAGCGGTAGCGATCTATCGCGCGCAGGTACTGAGCCGGGCACTGGACCGGACCAGCCGGGCGATGCAGAAGGCCGGGCAGGGGTTCTATACCATCGGGTCGTCCGGTCATGAGGGTATGGCGGCGGTGGCGCGGGCGCTGCGGCCTGATGACATGGCTTTTCTGCACTATCGCGATGCGGCGTTTCAGATTGCCCGTGCAGGCCAAGTGCCGGGGCAGAGTATTGCCTGGGATATGCTGCTGTCCTTCGCTTGCTCCGCTGAAGATCCGACATCCGGCGGGCGGCATAAGGTGCTGGGCTCCAAAGCGTTGATGATCCCGCCGCAGACCTCCACCATCGCCAGCCATCTGCCAAAGGCAGTCGGCGCGGCCTACTCCATCGGCGCAGCGCGGCGTCATGATCCGGAACATCGGGTTCTGGCCGAAGACGGGCTGGTGATGTGTTCCTTTGGTGACGCCTCTGCCAATCATTCAACGGCGCAGGGGGCGATTAATACGGCGTGCTGGACGTCTGTGCAGTCGACACCCTTGCCGCTGCTGTTCGTCTGCGAGGACAACGGGATCGGCATTTCGGTCAAGACGCCGAAGGGCTGGATCGAGGCGTCGATGTCTCAGCGTCCGGGGATGCGTTATTTCCAGGCTGATGGGCTGAATATGCATGATGCCTATGAAACTGCACAGGCGGCCGCAGACTATGTGCGACTGCGGCGCAAGCCGGCGTTCCTGCATCTGCGCACTGTCCGGCTCTATGGTCACGCGGGGGCCGATGTGCCGACAACCTACCTGAGCAAGGCGGAGGTAGAAGCGGATGAGGCCAATGATCCGCTGCTGCATTCGGTACGTCTCTTGTCAGAGGTCGGCGCGTTGTCCTGCGAGGCCGCGCTGGAGATTTATACCGAGACCTGTGAACGGGTGGAGCGGATCCGAACGGAGGCTGTCACCCGCCCCCATCTGAAAACGGCTGATGAGGTGACCGCGAGCCTGGTTCCGCCAGCCCGAACGTGCCGACCGACCAACGGAGCAAGCGCTGAGGCTCGGGCAGATCTGCTGGGCAGCGACCTGCGTGCGCAGGCAGATCCACAGCCGATGAGCCGGTTGATCAACTGGGCGCTCACCGACCTGATGTTGGAGCACGGCGAACTGGTCGCGATGGGTGAGGACGTCGGCCGCAAGGGAGGTGTCTATGGTGTTACCCAGAAATTGCAGCAACGGTTTGGCCAGGACCGGGTGATTGATACGCTGCTGGATGAGCAGTCGATCCTTGGTCTCGCTATTGGCATGGGGCACAACGGATTCGTGCCGATCCCAGAGATCCAGTTCTTGGCGTATCTGCACAATGCAGAAGATCAAATCCGCGGCGAGGCGGCGACATTGCCGTTTTTCTCCAATGGCCAGTTCAGCAATCCAATGGTGCTGCGTATTGCAGGGCTTGGGTATCAGAAGGGGTTCGGCGGCCATTTCCACAATGACAACTCGTTAGCTGTGCTGCGTGATATTCCGGGCATTGTGATTGCCTGCCCCTCGGATGGGGCAGAAGCTGCGATGATGCTGCGCGAGGCTGTGCGGCTTGCCCGGGAGGAGCAACGGGTCGTGGTCTTCATCGAGCCTATCGCGCTTTATCCGATGCGGGATCTGCATGAGGCCAAGGATGGCGGATGGATGCGTCACTACCCGGCGCCGGATCAGCGGATCGCATTGGGAGAGGTCGGTGTACATGGGGATGGAACCGATCTGGCAATCGTCACCTACGGCAACGGCCGCTATCTGGCGACGCAGGCACAGGCGGATCTCGTAGCCAAGGGGATCGCTGCCCGTGTCGTTGATCTGCGCTGGCTTGCGCCTCTGCCAAAGGAGGCGCTGCTGGCTGCAGCCGCCGACTGCGATAAGATCCTGATTGTGGATGAATGCCGCACCACTGGCAGCCAGTCAGAGGCGTTGATGGCGCTGTTCTACGAGGCTGAAGGCGCCCCAATGGCCCGTGTTGTGGCAGAAGATTGTTTCATCCCGACGGGACCGGCCTATGCGGCGACCTTGCCCTCGAAGGAGAGTATTGTGGCTGCCGCCCTTCGCTTGACGGGAGCCGCAACATGACCCGGACCGCCGTTTTGATCTGCCCCGGACGAGGCACCTATAACAAGGCGGAGCTGGGCTACCTGTCCCGCTATCACAGTGAGAAACAGGCTCTACTTAGCGCATTTGACGCTATGCGGGCAGCGAACGGACAGGAGAGCGTCTCGGCTCTGGATGCTGCCGATCGCTATTCAGTGTCGAAATACACGCGCGGTGACGTGGCCTCGCCGCTGATTTATGCCAGTGCTATCGCAGATGCGCAGTCGCTGGCTGAGGACATCGATGTCGTCGCGGTCACCGGCAATTCCATGGGTTGGTATATCGCGCTGGCGGCGGCGGGTGTGCTCAGCCCTCAGGCAGGGTTTGACGTGGTGAATACCATGGGCCAACTGATGCAGCAGCACCTGATTGGCGGGCAGTTGGTCTATCCCTGTCAGAGTGAAGATTGGCAGTTGGATCGTCGTCGCAAGGTGGAGCTGTTGCAGCTGGTCGGTGACATCGCCATGCGACCCGGTCACCAGCTGTCCCTGTCAATCGATCTGGGTGGTATGCTGGTTCTGGCCGGGAATGCCAAGGGGCTCGACGCGTTCGAACGGGCCGTGCCCCAGGTCCAGGATCGTTTTCCCATGCGACTGGCCAATCATGCGGCATTTCACACGGAGCTGCAGGCTCCGGTAGCTGCCGCCGGTCGGGCACGGCTGTCACAATCGCTATTTGGTCCCGCCCAGAAGCCGCTGATTGACGGACGCGGGCAGATCTGGTGGCCGGGCGCGGATACTGTAGAAAGCCTTTGGCGTTATACGCTGAACACGCAGGTGGTCGAACCCTATGATTTCACCCGCGCCGTGCAGGTGGCGGCGCAGGAGTTTGCGCCGGATCTGTTCATCATCGCCGGGCCGGGTACCACACTTGGCGGAGCCGTGGCGCAGTCACTGGCACAAATCAACTGGCAGGGGCTGGACGGGAAGGCGGCGTTCAAGACGCGACAGGCGCAGGACCCGGTGGTGGTGGCCATGGGGGATCCCGCGCAGCGGGCGCTGGTTAGCCGCTAGCACGCTGGCCTGGATCGATGGCCATGGACACGGCGAAGGCCTCTACCGGGCGTGAGACGTTGTGCAGTGACACTGATCCCAGCGGCGTGGCCTGTTCCGGTGTCTCCAGCAAGTCTCGGCTGACCACAATGGTATGGCCACAGGATTTGCCATAGTCGCCGAGCCGAGCCGCGATATTTGCGGCCTGTCCGATGACGGTGAAGTCCAGCCGCTCACGCGATCCGACGTTGCCATAGGTGACGCCGCCATAGGCCAGACCGATGGAGCATTCACTGCGTCTCTGGCCGGGATCGTCGCCCATGGCGTCCAGCGCGGCGACAATGGCGCGTGCGGATTGCAAGGCCTGCGCCCGCGCCTCTGCCGGGGTGTCGCCCGCCGGGAAGACCGCCAGAACCGCGTCACCGATAAATTTCAGCACTTCACCGCCGTGTTCATGCACGATGGTGGATGCGGTCTCAAAGAAATTGTTGAGCAGTTCGATATAGGCGGTGCGGCCCAGCTCTTCTTCCAGACGGGTCGAACCGCGCAGATCGCAGAACATGATGGCCGCATCAATATCGTCGCCATCGCCGCGCCGGATTTCCCCGCCCAGAACCCGCGCGCCGGTGCGCTTGCCGACATAGGTCTCCAGCAAGGACTGGGCATTTTCCCGTTGCATGAACACTTCGTAATAACGCGCGATCACTGCGGAGCATTCAAATATCAGTCCCAAGTTCTCAGTCGTGAATCCTTTGGGATGATCGCTGGCGACCGTCAGCACATTGATGCGCCCATCAGAAAACGGCAGCGGCATAGCCACATAATCCGTCGCGCCCTCCTCCCGCAGATCGGTCAGGATGGGAAACGCGTCGCTGGGCTGTTCCAGATCCAGACGTTGACGAATACCGCCCAGCCCATTGGAAACGTGGCGCAGGGGGCTGTTCTGGAAGGCCGGGTGGTCGTGGATCTCATAGCTTGGCGCATAGGTGGTCACCTTGCCTGATGCGCGGCTCCAGATGAAGTTCTTGCCCGCGATCATTGGATGCAAAGACCAGGCCATCACGGAAAGGCGGGATAGATGAACGCCTTGCTCCACCAGTTTTTCGGAAAGGCGCTGTGTAAACTCCTCCGGTGTGGGCAGATAGGCCGCCTCACGCAGCAGCCAGTCGATCAGCGGTCCGGAGATGCTCCCATATTCAGGTACGTCCAGTTGATTTTTGCCAAGGTCAATCTCGACGTTGGCGTCCGGCATGAAGCTGACATGACCTGCAATTCCGGACGCCTCGGGCAGGGCATCGTCGTAGGACCAAGCGGCGTTACTGATGCAATCCTGTCCAAGTTGAAGATCTTGATACCCGGCTGTTCCCTTGAAAGGGCAGAAGGTCTGGTGACCGTTGGCCGCAGACAGGCAGGAGTGGATATCATCGCGGGGAAAATAGATCGCGGCAGGCTGGCGGGTTTCATACATCACCTTGGCGCGGGTGCTTTGTGCGATGATTTTTCCACCGAGGCGTGCAGTAACCGGCCCGCGCAGCTCTTCGATCAGGATGCCATAGGGCTGTCGAGCGGTATTTGCGCGCATATTCATAAGCGTCGTTCCCTGCTGATTGGCCAGCATGGGGGCCATGCGACCTGCCGTCTATTATGTGGTGACTGGTCATAGAAATGCCAGAGCGGCACGGGGAAATTGATCGGCATGACCTCACGGCTGTTTCCACATTGGTTGCCAATTGGTCACCGACTGCACGGGTGCCATGTGCAGTCGATCAGACCATGCGGATCACATCCTTGCTGATCGACAGAACATAGCCACGTTTGGCGATATTTTTGACCAGAAGTTCACTCACCATCTGATTGCCCAATGTATCGCGCAGGCGTTTGATCCGAGTGGCGCCTGCGGCCTCTTCGCAATCGATGGACGGGCGGCCAGAGATCATCGCCTCAATCTCAGCACCGGAAAGCACATCGTCATCCAGACGTGCTTCTGCCAGAACCGCGAGGGTTTCCATAGCGGCGGCTGTCAGTTTGAAGCCCATGGTGTTGAGATAGACGGTGTTTTCCTCGCGGCTGATCAGCAGCTCGGTCACCTGAATGCCTGCGCGTTCGATCTGCACCATGCGCCGGTTCAGCATGACCAGCATGGCCAGCACCACCAGAGCGGCGACCATCATCATGGTGGCAAAAACCAGCAGGACAAAAATCACCATGCGATAGCTGGTCAGCGTATCGGCAAAGGCGGTGCCGGATTGGGCGAGGATTTCCAGCAGTTTGATTTCGGCCTGAGTGGTGAGGTCATTTTCGACAAAGACCTGTTCGACGCGTGCGTTGAAGGCATTGGCATCCGGCAGCGTCAGCAGAAGAACGGTGCCGGCAATGACCAGGAGGGCGACAATGGCAGCAATCCCCAATGCGATGACGCGGCTGCCTGCTGCGCGTACCTCAGAAACGGAGAAAATAGGGTCCGGCATCTGCTTTCCTTTGTTCCAGCCCGTCGGGACCAAAAATGGACAGAACATTCAGCAAGGTCCAGCCTGCCGCCGATAACCTTCCGGAGATTTCAGCCTCGGCCGCCGGTTTGCTACAGGCACCGCCGATCTGGATGACACCGTAGTGCAACCGCAGGGGGGCGTCCTGTTTTGCCTTGTAGTCGGCGTAGCATTCGGCGGCTGTGGCCGCAGGTGTATCGCTGAGTATGCCTACCGCGAGACCGGCAATCAGGGCAGTGGAGATAAGGATTTGTTTCATGCCCTCACCCTGCGCATTTATTGCAGGATATTCAATAACCACAGGTGATTGCGCGCAGTGATATTCGATAACAGGGCCGCGTTATTGCCTGTCCGAGAGGGCTGACCCCAGGCTGACTGCATCGGTCATCTGACCTCATGTTTTCAGACCTCAGGAAGGACATCCCATGTTTCGCAGCACCCGCTCCAACGTTGATATCAAACCGCATCGCAAGTTCATTACACTGATCGTTGCCGCTGCCATAGCCGTGACGGGGTTTTCAACGGCCCCTGCACGGGCGGATGAAGATGTTGCTAAGGTCCTGGCGGGTCTGGCGGTTCTTGGCATTATCGGCGCCATCGTGAAGAACAACCGGGATGATGATCGTCAGCAAGTAACCCGGCCACATCGCCCGCATCGTCCCAAACCACTGCCGCCGCGGGTGGCGCGCTATGACCTGCCAGCGCAATGCGTACGCTACTTCCCACGCTACAGCCAGAGCCGCACCCTGATGGGCCGGGGATGCCTGCGCAAACAGTATGGGTTTGAACACAAACTGCCCCGCGCCTGCCAAGTGACCTTTTGGAACGGCAAACGGAACCGGGTCGGTTATCGCCCGGATTGCCTGAAGAACCGCGGATATCGCATCACTCGTCGCTAAGACGGAAACCAGGTTCGAGCAGACTTAGGGGGCTTCGGCCCCCTCTTTTTGTGCTCATCTGATCGCTGGGCTTGAAACTCAGCGCAAAACCCGGTCAGACCAAGGGATGGAGTATCCCGATTATAGTTTGGAAGCGGCGGCGCGTGCGCGTGGCCAGATGCGCATAGCAGGCGTGGATGAGGTAGGGCGTGGCCCGCTGGCAGGGCCGGTGACGGCTGCGGCGGTGATCCTGGACCCTGATAGCATCCCAGAGGGGCTGAACGACTCCAAGAAGCTGAGCGCCAAACGGCGCGAGGCGGTGGAGGCGTCTATCCTTGCACAGGCTGAGGTGTCGATTGCCCATGCCTCTGTCGAAGAGATTGATTCTTTGAACATTTTACGTGCGTCGCATCTGGCGATGGAACGTGCGGTTGCAGCACTGGACCCGGCACCGGACTATTTGCTGATCGACGGCAATCTGATCCCCAAGGGGCTGCTGCAAGCATCGGAGTTTGTCATCAAGGGGGATGCCAAATCAGTCTCCATCGCGGCGGCTTCGATAGTGGCGAAACAGGCACGTGACCGGATCATGGTGGATTTGGCGCAACAGTTTCCCGGCTATGGCTGGGAGAAAAACGCAGGCTACCCTTCCAAACAGCATCGCGAGGCGCTGGTCAGCCTAGGGGTAACCCCACATCATCGGTGCTCCTTCAAGCCGGTACACAAGATATTGTATCAAGAGTGAACCACATCGCGTTGTTCTAAAAAAGAAATTGACCTCGAATCCACGATGACTCATCCTGTGGACAACCAAAATGAGCGCAAAAATGCGCCGTGGTTATCGAGGCAGAGCAAATGAACAAAACACTTACACGGGGCGCCGAGGCGCTCCCGCTAAACGCGATCCTTGACGGTGACTGCATCGAAGTGATGTCCGGTCTGCCGTCAAATTCGGTTGATCTGATTTTTGCAGATCCGCCCTATAACCTTCAGCTGAAAGGGCAGTTGCATCGTCCCGACAACAGCAAGGTGGACGCGGTTGACGATCACTGGGACCAATTTTCCAGCTTTGGCGTCTACGACAAATTCACCCGCGACTGGCTGAAACAGGCCCGCCGTATCCTGAAGCCCAACGGCTCCATTTGGGTGATCGGCTCCTACCATAATATCTTCCGGGTCGGCACAGCCGTGCAGGACGAAGGGTTCTGGATCCTCAATGATGTGATCTGGCGCAAGTCGAACCCGATGCCGAATTTCCGGGGCAAGCGTTATACCAATGCCCATGAGACGATGATCTGGGCGTCAAAGTCCGAAGGCGCAAAATATACCTTCAACTACGAGGCGCTGAAGGCGCTGAACGAAGGTTTGCAGATGCGTTCGGACTGGGTGATGCCGATCTGCACAGGCCATGAGCGCCTGAAAGATGACGCCGGCAACAAGGCGCATCCGACGCAAAAGCCAGAGGCGTTGTTGCATCGTATCCTCGTCGGGTCGACCAATCCCGGTGATGTGGTGCTGGATCCCTTCTTTGGCACGGGTACGACAGGTGCCGTGGCCAAGATGCTGGGTCGTGAGTTCATCGGGATCGAGCGCGAGGCCGCCTATCGTGAGGTCGCGGAGAAACGTATCAAATCGGTGCGTAAATTCGACCGCGAGGCTTTGCAGGTGTCCGCCAGCAAACGCGCCGAGCCGCGCGTGCCCTTTGGCCAGCTGGTCGAGCGTGGCATGCTGCGTCCGGGTGATGAGCTTTATTCGATGAACCAGCGCCACAAGGCGAAGGTCCGCGCGGATGGGACGCTGATCGGCGACAATATCAAGGGGTCGATTCATCAGGTCGGGGCGCATCTGGAAAATGCACCATCCTGTAATGGCTGGACTTACTGGTGCTTCAAGCGGGATGGAAAAACCGTGCCCATTGATGTGCTGCGCCAACAGATTCGGGCTGAGTTGCAGAACTAATCCCACCTTTTTCACAACCTGTGTGAAACCACAGGCGCTGTCGCATTGTCGGCGGCGCCTACCTTGCCCCGCCAACCCGGCGGGGTCTTTTCGTTTTGGGATAGCGCTTCATGGGGTGCATCTGATGACAGCTGTCGCTAATTTGGTGCAAGACCAGCGCCAATAGATGGACAAACGTCATGGCCATAACTGCCTCCGCCCCCGCTCCTGCATTGGACAGCGATGAAGCGATTTTCACGCAAGAGAGCCCTTATGCGCTTGACGCGCTGACCGAGCACAAGCGCAATGGTCTGGAACTGGCAGTGCGGGCCCGCTGGATCGCAATGGCGGTTACGGCGCTGTTTCTGATTTATGTGATCCCCGAATGGCATGTGCTTTATTATCACGCCATTCTTGCGCTGCTGTGTCTTAATGGCTGGCTGATCCGCCGCGTTGGCCGGGTCGGGCAGTCACGGCTTGAGATGCTGCTGATCCTGGCCGACCTTACGATCATGACAGCAGGTATGCTGTTTCCTAACCCGTTCAGTAGCGAAGATCTGCCGTTGGCTATTCAATATCGCTATGGGAATTTCCTCTATTTTTTCATCATATTGGCAGCTGGAACCCTCGCCTATTCTTGGCGCACGGTCGCTGCGATCGGGACCTGGACCGTTGTGATCTGGTTGTCGGCAGCCTTTATGGCCTGGTGGATCTACGACCCGGTGCCGGGGCTGAGCGAGGCTGTGCTGGCAGCGGTGAACCATAATCACGCAATGGCCGAGTTCATCGACCCAAATAGCTTTATGTTGCAGCAGCGCCTTCAGGAGGGGATCGTATTCTTTCTGGTGGCGCTCACGCTGGCGGTGTCCTCAAGGCGGTTCTATCATCTGATCCAGAACAATGCGGTGCTGGAGCGCGAGCGGGCCAATCTTTCGCGGTATTTTTCGCCAAATGTCGTGCAGCAGCTCTCGCAAAACGACGAGCCGCTGAAACAAACCCGGCGTCAGGATGTGGCCATCCTGTTCATCGATATCATTGGATTTACCCGGCTTGCCGCAGACAGCGACGCCTATAAGGTGATTGATCTCTTGCGGGATTTTCACGGACGGATGGAGCGGGAGGTTTTCCATCACGAAGGAACGCTGGACAAATACCTCGGCGATGGGCTGATGGCGACCTTTGGCACGCCTTTGGCGGGACCGAAGGATGCAACCAACGCCTTAACCTGCGCACGCGCCATGCTGGCGTCACTGGCCGATTGGAACGCAGAGCGCCGCCGCTATGGTGAGACTGAAATCCGCGTCGGTATCGGGGTTCATTACGGTGAGACCGTGATAGGTAACATCGGTGCGAACCGGCTGGAGTATGCGGTGATTGGCAATACTGTGAATATTGCTGCCCGGCTGGAGGAGCGGACCCGTGAACTGGAAGCCCAGCTTGTGATCAGTGAAGCGCTGCGTCAACAGGTGCGGGCCGAGGGTGGTCCGGCCAATCTGGAGAAGGCGGGTTTTGTCCAGTACCCTGCATCTGAGCTGCGTGGATTGACACGGTCGATGACACTCTGGGCGCTGCCGCGTTAAGTAGTTGCAGGACCGGTGGTGACCGGATCCGGGCGCTGATCCGGTTTCAGAGCTTTGTTGTAGGCGCTCCAGTCGGTGATTTCGGGATAATACATCTGCCGCCAGCGTCGCACCCGCGGGTTCATTATCCGGCGCCACAGCGGTGGAAACATCGCGGCGACGGTCATCACCGGATAGCCATAGGGCAGCTGCGGCGCGTCGGCCTTGGTGTGGTTCTGGAGCAGGGGAAAGCGTCGGTCCGGTTTGTAGTGATGGTCGGAGTGACGTTGCAGATTGATCAGCAACCAGTTCGAGGCCTTATGTGCAGCATTCCAGGAATGCCGCGGCATTACGTGTTCGAACTTGCCATTGCCCAGATATTTGCGGGTCAGTCCATAGTGTTCGACGTAGTTCACCAGCTCCAGCTGCCAGATCGCGACACCAGCTTGTGCCAGAAACAGCAACAGCCCCGTGAGCCCGCCCAGAAAAAACGCGACCAACAGCATAAGCCCTTGTAGCGTCCAGTAGCGAAAGAACGGATTGCGCCGATCGGTCCAGGGCAGATCGCGGCGTGCCAGTTGGGCGCTCTCGGCGCGAAACGCGGACTGCCAGCACTGCCGCAGCACCCGCGGGTAGAACCGGTGGAACCCTTCGTTGTAGCGCGCCGTCACCGGGTCGCGGGGCGTGCCGACATGGCGGTGGTGGACGAGCAGATGTTCGGATCTGAAATGTGAGTAGAGCACCATCGCCAGCAGGATATCCGCCAGCCAGCGTTCTAGCTTGCTCTTCTGATGCATCAATTCGTGGCTGTAGTTGATCCCAACAGTGCCACTCAGGACACCGACGCCAAAGAACACGCCGAATTTCTCAAGACCTGACAGATGTTCGGCCTGAGGCACATAGATAAGCATGACAATCAGCAACAGGGCCTGCGCAGGGACCCAAGCCATGGTCAGGGCGGAGTACCAGCGAAGGTCGTCCTCGGGCGTGAGAGGATCGGCGTTCTCCAGGTTGAGACCGAACACCCCGTCAAGCGCGGCAAAGAGATACCAGGTGGCCAAGGGGGGCAACAAAATGGCCCAACCGCCATAGACGGCGGCCAACACCACCAAGGGAATCAACAGAAAAGACAGCCAGAACGGTAGAGCCGCCTGCCAGCTGCGCAGTGTTTCGGGAGTTGTCATCATGGCGCAAATCCAGGGATGTCGAAGACATTTGTGCCGACTATGCCTGTGCTCCCGGAGAAAGAGAAGGGATCAGCGACCCTTCCATAGGTCAAAGGCCTTGCGCATGACCGTTGGTAGATCCGTCGATTTGAAGTCATGTCGTGCGATCACGCGGTGATGGTCCTCAGCTGCGAAATCCGCAGGCAGCTCTGCCAGCATGACGCGCAGGATAAGATGAAAATGCGTGAAGGTATGACGCACCTCGGCATCGAGCAGCTGCCAGTCAGACTCAAACGGCGGTGCGGGGTTGGGATGGTCGGGGCTGTCGGTCCAGTCGCTGCCGGGCCAGCCCAACATGCCGCCCAGGAGCCCCTTGTCCGGGCGCTGTTCCAGCAGCCAGTCACCCGCAGCGCTGCGGGCCAGATAGACAATGCCGAGCCGGGTTGGCTTGGGCTTCTTTGGGGTTTTCTTGGGCAGTTCTGTCGCAGTCCCCGCCGCGCGGGCCGCGCAGGGCGTACGCCATGGGCAAATGCCACAGGCGGGATTGCGCGGCGTGCAGATCGTGGCGCCGAGATCCATAACGGCCTGAGCATGATCGCCGGGCCGCTCTACCGGGGTGAGAGCGGCTGCTTTCTCCTTAAGCTGTGGTTTGGAGGTCGGCAGGGGGACATGGACATCATAGAGCCGGGCCATCACCCGCTCCACATTGCCGTCCAAGACGGTTTCCTGTCGGTCAAAGGCAATGGCAGAGATAGCCGCCGCCGTATAAGGACCGATGCCGGGCAGGGCGATCAGCCCGTCGTAGGTATTGGGAAAGGTGCCGCCATAGTCCTGCGCAACCACTCGGGCACATTTCAGCAGATTGCGCGCCCGCGCGTAATATCCAAGCCCGGCCCATTCGCCCATCACATCCGCATCCGGCGCGGCTGCCAGATCTGCTACGGTGGGCCAGCGGCTGGTGAAGCGGTGAAAGTAGTCTTTCACTGCGGCCACAGTTGTTTGTTGCAGCATCACCTCGCTTAGCCAGATGCGATAGGGATCCGGCCAGACCCCAGCTGCGCGGTCCGCCGGGCTGATCCGCCAGGGCAAGCTGCGGGCGTGCTGGTCGTACCACTCCAGCAATGTGCTGCTTTGTGGTTGGCTCTGGCTGTCGAGGTCACGCATTCTTTATCCTTTGTGGCCCAGTTTCGCTGGTTCTCGCATGGCAGCCCTTTACAATAGGGCGAGCAGTCTAGCAAAACCACGGGCATGGCAGTGCAACGGACAAAATCTCGCGGGTTCAAACGAACATCGCAGCTTCTGAATGATCAGATTCGCAAGGCCGGTGAAAGCCGGGGTTTTGCTGTGTCGCGTTTGCTGACCCATTGGGAAGAAATTGCAGGGCCTGACATCTCCTCCATCGCGCGGCCAGTCAACGTCCACTATGGGCGTGGCGGGTTTGGCGCGACATTGACGTTGCTGACCACCGGTGCCCATGCCCCGATGCTGGAGATGCAAAAGGAACCGCTGCGCAGTAAGGTCAACGCGGTCTATGGCTATAACGCCATTTCCAAGGTTCGCATCACCCAGACCGCGCCCACCGGTTTTGCCGATGGGCAGGTCTCCTTCAAATATGCACCAAAGGTTCGTAAACCTCAGGCGCCTGATCCGCAGGATGTGGCGGCAGCTGCCAAGGCCGCGACTGGGGTGGAAAGCGATGATTTGCGCGCAGCCCTGGAACGGCTTGGGCGCAATGTGCTGACAAAACAGAAAACTCTTAGAAAGGGGTACGAATGACCCGTTTGATGTCCGGCATCTTTGCCTCCGTCGCAGTTGCGGCGGGCGTCTATGGCTATGCCACATTGCAGGGCGGTACGGCTATGCCCAGCAGTCCGCAGATCGGGGCTGCCTATGCCCAAGAGGCCGAGGTGGATACCTCCACGATCGTTGAAATGGTGCAGGGTGCCGAAGATGCTCCGGTGACGTTGATCGAGTACGCGTCTTACACCTGCCCGCATTGTGCGAATTTTCATCAGGGCACCTACAAGCAGCTGAAGAAGGACTATATCGACACCGGCAAGGTGAAATTCATCTACCGTGAGGTCTATTTCGACCGTTACGGTCTGTGGGCCTCAATGATTGCGCGCTGCGGTGGGCCTGAAAAATTCTTTGGGATCAGCGATTTGATCTATAAGGGGCAATCCGATTGGGCGCGCGCTGGCGGCGCGACTGAGATTGTCGATGCATTGCGTAAGATCGGACGTCTGGCGGGCCTTGAAGAAGACCAGCTTGAAGCCTGCCTCCAGGATGGTACCAAGGCACAGACCCTAGTGAGCTGGTATCAGGAAAATGCGACTGAGCATGGGATCGAATCCACACCCTCTTTCATTCTGAACGGCAAGAAGATCGAAAATCAGTCGTATGATGCGTTCAAGACACTGATCGACGCCGAACTGGACGGCTAACCGCCGTCGCACTGAGCGGATAGACCCAGAAAACCCGCCCGATCTCCGTGGCGGGTTTTTTCGTTGTATTGTCTGCAGATGTGGCTACGGCGGCGGTGGCGCAATCTCGCGAATTCGCGCCAAGAGCGCCTCATCATTGCTGATCTGCAGACGTACCGGCAGGGTGATCACCTTATTGCGGAAACTCTCCGGCAGGCGGACGGCGTCCTTCTCGGTGGTGACCATTTGCGCGCCGATCAGCTTGGCCTCTGTTTCCAGTCGGGTCATCAGTGCAGTGGAGAGCGGTTGGTGGTCGTCCAGGGCCTCACTGCGGCGCAGATCGGCGCCGAGGTCTCGCAGTGTGTCGAAAAATTTCTGTGGATGGCCGATGCCGGCAAAAGCCAAAACAGGCGTTCCACCCCAAGGCATGCCGGTTTTCAGCGGCTCAAGCATACCTGAGTAATGTGGGCAAGCCGTCAGCGCGTTCTGCCATGCTGCCCGGAACCGGGCCTGCGCCTCGGATTGCCCCAGTGACAAGACCAGATCAGCACGGGCCAGCCCCGTTGTGACCGGTTCGCGCAGCGGCCCAGCGGGCAGGCAATGCCCATTGCCGAACCCACGATCAGCATCGACCACAACAACCGAGAGATCCTTGTGCACCGCCGGGTTCTGAAAACCATCGTCCAAGAGAATGACCGTTGCCCCCGCAGCTGCGGCGGCTTCGGCACCGGCGGCGCGATCCTCTGCCTTCCACACCTCGCCAAAGGCGGCCAGCAACAGCGGTTCGTCGCCAACCTGGCTGGCGCGATGACGTCCGGGATCTACCTGCACTGGTCCCTCAAGCGTGCCACCATAGCCGCGCGTCACCACATGCGGTTCGTGCCTCATGTCACGCAAGCGTTCCAGAAACCAGATAACTGTCGGTGTTTTGCCGGTGCCGCCAGCATTGATATTGCCGACGCAAATCACCGGCACACCCACAGTTAGCGGGGTGCCGCTAGCCAGCCGTTTTGCGGTAGCACGGGCATAGATATGGCCCAGCGGGGACAGCAGGGTTTTGCGAATATCGAATTGTCCGGCTGGTTTGTGCCAGAAATCAGGGGCTTTCATATCTGTCCTCTCGCTTGTCCAGAAGCTCCTGGACGCGATCCATCAGGTGGTCTGTCATGCTGGCGCCTTCGGTGACAATCTGCCAGCCGGCCAGTGCCATCTCGGCAGCGCGATCTGGTGCTGACAGGCTCAGCACGCCCTGCGCCAGATCCTCGGCGTTGTCGACCTTCTGCGCAGCGCCAACCTCAGTCAGGCGCTTATAGAGGGGGCCATAGGTTCCCAAACCCGGCCCGTGCAGGACAGCGGAACCAAGTGCCGCCGCATCCAATGGGTTCTGCCCGTTCGCGCGCGAGGACAGGCTGCCTGCGAGTAGGCAAAGTGGGGATAGCCGGTACCAAAGGCCGCTGTCCTCGGCAGAGCTGAGCAAAACCTGTGTGTATTCATCGGGTTCTTCGCCGCTGTCCCAATCAGCCAATTGCAGGCCGCTATTGATGATCGCATCGCGCGCTGCAGCCAAATCTTGCTCGTCACGCATGGCAACGACCAGCAACAGGCGGTGCAACAGGCGTAACACACTGCGGTGTGCGTTCAGGATTGTGGGCAGATCGTCCAGCTCAGTCTGCGATGAAAACCAGACCGGGCGGCTGCCCAACGTAGTCTGCATATGGGTGAGTTCATCACTGTTGCAGCCGGGGGGCGTGGTGGACAATCGCAAAGGATCTGTGCGTTGGATCCTGTCTGCGGTGAGGCCGAGGCGCAGCAGCTGCGCCCGTGCGTCATCCGAGGGAGTCATGATTTCGGTGAAGCGCTCAAACAGCCTGCGTCGTTGATCCGGTAACCAGCGGCTGGTCCGGTCGGGCAGTTCGCTGGCATCAATATCGACTAGCAGACTGTCCAGGTTGCGTTCACTCATCTGGCGCATAAGGCCACGGCGGAGATCCCCGCCCGACCAGATCAGCAGGTCGGGCCGCCAGTGATCCAGAAACATCCGCACCTCTGCCGGGATGTCATCTGGCGGTGGGCCCGCAGCCAGATCGTAGCCGTCAACCGGTGGGCGGTTGGTGATGCTGCGGCTCCATGTCACCAGCACCGACAGATCGGGGCGCAGGGATTTCATCCGGTTGCCCAGATCGCCAAGTGCAAGATATCGCTCAGCCGAGGAGGCATGGACCCATAGCACTTCGCCCACTGGCCGGGCGGGCCAGCGGAGGCTGCGTTCGGATGCGGCGGAAAGTCTCGACATGGCTAAAGGGGTCCTGCTGCGGAGCACATGTCAAAGCGGGCGAAGGCCGGGGCTCTGCGGGTCGAGAGCGGTGATCAGCTGGTCATGCAGGCATGGCGGCGCGGCGACAACACCGTTGAGCGTAGGATGCGGGTTGTTGAACCGCAAGTCTGCCCCCAGACGGTCACTGCAACACCCGCCTGCCTCACGCAGGATCAGATCGCCGGCGGCGATATCCCATTCCCAGCTGGGGCGGAGGGTAAGCATCGCGTCGAAACTCGCATCTGCAACCCGAGCCATGCGGTAAGCCAGAGAGGGGCGGTGGCTGCGATTGAAGCCCGGCACTTGGCCATTCTGCCAGTGTTTGGGGTCCTGCACAGGCCGTGCAGCCAGCACGTTCGCCATGTTGAGGTCAGCTTTTGCGGAAACCCGGATTTCTGCGCCATTGCAGGTCGCGCCCTGTCCGCGCGCCGCACAATACATCAGATCACGCTGGGGCAGATAGATGACCGCTGCGGTGATTTCTCGATTTTCGGCAATTGCCAGCGAATGGGCCCAGGTGCGCGACCCTTCGGCAAAGCTGCGGGTGCCGTCGATCGGGTCAATAATGAACAGCCTGTCACGGTCCAGGCGCGTTGCTGTATCCTCACTTTCCTCTGATAACCAGCCATAGTCGGGCCGCGCCTCTTGCAGCATCTCGGATAGCATCTCGTTGACGGCAAGGTCAGCCTCGGTCACCGGTCCAGCACCACCGGGTTTCTCCCATTTCTGCGCTTCTGGGCCTGTGTAGCGGCAGGCGATGTCGCCTGCCTGCTCGGCCGCGCGAATTAGCAGGGAGAGGTCAGTTTCCGGCAAGGGTCATCCCCTCAACCAGCAGTGAAGGCACAACGCGAGACAGGTGGCTGCGGGCGTCGTTGGCGGGCACGATGCTGCGCAGCATGTCGCGCAGATTGCCAGCGATGGTGCATTCGTTGACCGGATAGGCAATTTCGCCATTTTCCACCCAAAAACCTGCGGCCCCACGGGAATAGTCGCCGGTATTGGGGTTGATGGTTGATCCGATCATGGAGGTCACCAGCAGGCCGGTCCCCATGCCGGATATCAGATCAGCGCGGCTGTCATTGCCTTGCGTCAGGGCGATATTCCACTGGGACGGCGAGGGCACGGACCCAACACCACGCGCTGCGTTAGCAGTGCTTTGCATGTTCAGTTTGCGCGCTGAGGCAAGGTCCAGCGTCCATCCTGTCAGGATCCCATTGTCGATAATGGCGCGGCGTTGCGTCGCCAGCCCTTCGCCATCAAACGGGCGGGACCCCGCGATGCGCGGACGAAAGGGGTCTTCCGTCACGCTCAGCTGTGTAGGCAGGATCTGCTCACCCAGCGCATCTTTCAGCCAGGAAGAGCCACGGGCGATACTGGCACCATTCACAGTCGCCAGCAGATGGCCGATCAGTGAGGAGGAGACCCGTTCATCAAACAGGACCGGGTAGCTGCCAGTTTCTGGCTTGCGCGCGCCGAGCCGTTCGATGGCCCGTTCACCTGCCTGCCGACCGATTTCATCAGCGCTGCGCAGGTCGGCCTGAAACGTACGGGAGTCGCCATCGTAATCGCGTTCCATTCCTGTACCGCTGCCCGCAATCGCCGTGCAGGAGGTCGACCGGCTGCTGCGCTGATAGCCGCCGGAGAATCCGTTGGTTGCGGCCATATGGACCTTATGGGTGCCGTAGCCCGCTGCCGCAGATTGCACCTGCGTGACGCCGTTGACAGCCAGGCCCGCAGCCTCAGCAGCAAGCGCATCCTCTTGCAGGGCAGCGGGTGCCGGTTCGGCGCTTGCATCAAACAATTCCAGTGCCGCCAGATCCCAGTCCCGGACGAGTTGGTCCGGTTCGGCGAGGCCCGCATAGGGATCTTCGGGTGCTTCGCGGGCCATGGCGACGGCGCGTTCGGCCATAGCGGTCAATGTTTCGGCCCGTATGTCTGATGCTGAGACACAGGCCTGACGTTGCCCGACAAAGACCCGCAGCCCAAGATCAACACCTTCTGACCGTTCTGCATGCTCCAGTGTGCCTTGACGCACCTCGATGGAGAGAGAGCTGCCTTCGGCCACCATTGCATCGGCGGCATCAGCTCCGGCCTTGCGGGCGGCATCAAGGAGTGCATGGCTTAGGCTTTCGGGGGTCTGGGTCATAGGCACCTACATGGGTTGAACGTCACCTAGAGCTAGCCAGCGTGGCCAGATGCTGCAAGAGCGCAGACGAAAAAAGGGGCCGCAAATTGCGGCCCCAATCTGGGATCAGCCTTGTGTCGCGATTACTTGATGCGCTGGCCGTTGGCCTTGATCTGACCGTCTTCGGTCACCTCGATCTTGGAGGTCAGCGTATCCTCGCCATCGCCCGGAACTGCCAGCATGCCCATCATCATGCGCGCGCCCATGGCGTCGCTGTCCGATACCAGACCCATGCCGATCAGCTTGTCCAGCAGGGTATTGGCACCTGCGAGCGTCAGATTTGCCTCACCTGAGGGCGCCGGCATGCCGTCGAAGGTGCTCAGATCTTCATTGTTGAAGGCAAAATCACCGGTACCGGTCAGCTTTGCACCTGCGACCGAGACTTCAAGCGAATTTACGGTCAGCGCGTGCAGCTCACCCGGCGCCTGTTCGCCGTTCTCCACCTCTGCCATGGCTTCGGGGTCAAAGAAGTCGAAGGCCAGCTTTGCCTTGCCTGCAAGATCCAGTGCGATTGTGGCTGGATCGTGGGGCAGGGCACCAGTTGGATCCACCATCCCCCATAGCATTTCCGGCACGGCAAAGTCGCGCAGGACGAGGCCGAGGGCAAAGTCCTGTTCCTCGTCGGATTTGGCGACTGGCATTGTCAGTTTGAAACCAGCCTCAGCCATCGACAGCGCCAGCGGGAATGGCAGGTCAGAACTGGTGATGTTGGTTTGGGTCTGGTTCTGTTTCACGTCATAGGTCAGGCCATCAAGGCCCATGTCAAAGGCGATTGTCCCGCCTTCAGAGGTGCTGTCCAACGCAAATGTATCCGCGCCATCCTGGCCATTGATTGCGCTGTTGCCACTGGCAAAGTCAAATGTGCCTTCCGCGCTGAAACCACCACGTAGCAGTGCCGCCATGTCGGTGCTTTCCAACCCGTTAGGGACAGTTGTGATGCCGGTGAAGTTCACCCCCTGCATCGCTCCCTTGAAGGCACCGCTGCCGTCGTCTTCAGGGATATCGACAGAGGCGTCAAAATTCAGTGTTTCACTGGTCATTGTCTGGTTGTAGGTGCGGCTATCTGCATTTGACATGATAGTCTTGGTGACCACATCCGTCAGTGTCATGCTGACTTTGATCGCGTCTTTCGGAACGTCGGCGTCTGGCACCGTCAGATCCTTCAGCGCGATTTTCATCAGGCCGCTGGCGTAATCGTAGGTCATTTCATTCGCGTCACCAGAGACAAGCATCGGGCTGCCATCGTGGGAATACAGAACGGTGCCACTGACGAGGCCGTCGGGACCATCAATTTTAAACATCATCGGCATTTCAGCAGGCAGCATGATGTTGACAGTGCCATCGCCGTTTTCGACGAACTTGATGTCAGGCAGGGTAAATGTGCCGTTAGTGTTCTCCTCCATGACCGGCATGGCCATAGAGATATCCGAGATGGTGAGGGTATCGCCGGACATGGTCTCAGTGCCGCTCACGGTGTAGCCCGTGGCAGTCATGTAAGACTTCCAGTCTGACCAGACGTCTTTTGCCGTTACATCAGCCAGGGCAGCCTGGGCGGAAAACGCCATAACAATCGCAACACCGCTGCTGCGGGCGAGAAAAACGGACATAAGTATACCTTTCGTGGTCTATTTTGCGCCATGGTTGGCCTGAGGAGGTGCTGGGTCAAGGGGGCATCGCTCTGGACCGTTCCCCCTAACCAGTCTACCACATTTCAAAACAGGGACTTGGAGATTAATACTATGGAGATCAAGGGCAAGACAGTTGTGATAACCGGCGCAAGCCGGGGGATCGGGGCCGACGCGGCCCGCGTGTTTGCTGCTGCCGGGGCCAATCTGGCCTTGCTGGCAAGGAGCGAGGACAGCTTGACCGCGCTTGCCAAGGAGATCGGCGGAAATGTGCTGACCTTTGCCTGTGATGTGGCGGACTATCCGGCCGTCGCTGCCGCCGTTGCCGAAACCGAGGCGCAGTTTGGGCGGATCGATGTGCTGATCAATAACGCGGGTGTGGTTGATCCCATTGCCCGGCTTGAAGCGGCTGATCCCGCGGACTGGGCACAGCTGATCGGCATCAATGTGAATGGGGTTTTCAACGGAATGCGGGCGGTTTTGCCTGGGATGAAGGCTGTCGGCGGCGGCACTGTACTGACCGTCAGTTCAGGGGCTGCGCATAATCCCGTCGAAGGCTGGAGCGCCTATTGCTCCTCCAAGGCCGCCGCTGCGATGCTGACCCGGAGCCTGCACCATGAAGAAGGAGCCAATGGCATCCGTGCCATGGGGCTGTCGCCGGGCACCGTCGCGACGGAAATGCAGCGCGTGATCAAGGCGAGCGGCGTCAATCCGGTCAGCCAGTTGGAATGGTCTGATCATATCCCGGCGGAGTGGCCGGCGCGCGCCCTTCTGTGGATGTGCACTGAGGCGGCAGACGATCTGGTCGGCACCGAAATCTCGCTACGGGATGAGCGTATCCGCAAGCAGGTCGGCCTGATATGATCGACCTTGATATCGGCGAAAACGGGCTTTGGACGGTGACATTGAACCGGCCCGACAAGGCCAATGCGCTGACTGCGGCGATGCTGGAGCAACTCTGCGATATCGCAGAACGGGCGCGACAGGCTCGCGGATTGATCATCACCGGGGCTGGCCGTGTCTTCAGCGCCGGGGCAGATCTGGATGCGGCGCGAGCTGGATTGGCCACGTCACCCCTGTGGGAGCAGCTATCGGGTGCTATTGCTGATCTGCCCTGTCTGACAGTGGCGGCGCTCAATGGTACTTTGGCGGGGGGAGCAAACGGCATGGCACTTGCCTGCGATTTACGTATCGCGGTGCCGACGGCGAAGTTTTTTTATCCGGTGATGAAGCTTGGTTATCGCCCGCAACCTTCCGACGCGCGACGGATGGCAGCTCTGATCGGTCCTGCGCGTACGAAGATGATTCTGGCGGCTGGACAGAAAATCACCGCTGATGAGGCGCATATCTTTGGGCTGATTGATCGTATCGTTGCTTCTGACGCGTTGATGACGATGGCGCACGAGTTGATGGCGGATAGCCTTGCGGCGGAGGTGGAGATGGCGCGGGCAATTCTGGAAGACTGCGGCCCAGCATAGGGCCTGTCGCTTCAGCGTTTGCGCCGACCACCTGGTACGCGCGACTGGAAGGAGGGCGGGCGTTTCTGCACCCAGGCAATGAATTTTGCCAGCCTCGGGTGCTGGCGCAGAGCTTCAATCGTATCGAAAGACCGCGCCAGTTCCGCCTCGCTGAGGGCCGCGTGAATTTCTTTGTGACAGATATGGTGCAGTAGCACCGTCGGTCCGCCTTTGCCGCCCTTCAGTTTGGGGATCAGGTGATGCAGGCTTTGGGCGACCTCCTTAGGGATTGGCCGCTGACACAGCGGGCATATCGGATCGACATTGGCAGACGGTGACATTGGCGCAGTCTCTCAGTATGGCTGTTTCAACCGTAAGACATGCGCTGGCGGTTGCGATCGGCAAGGATAAGTACGTAAGGAACTGTTAATTTGACACATCAACCGGACAGCTGGGACGCAGTGGTCGTGGGCGCCGGACCTGCTGGTTTGCGGGCAGCTGAAGAACTGGGGGCGGCGGGTCGTCGCGTGCTGGTTGTTGATGCGAAGCCGTCCGTTGCACGAAAATTCCTGATGGCTGGGAAATCCGGTCTGAACCTGACGAAGGATGAGGCGCGCGAGATTCTGCTTAGCCACTATGGCGAGGCTGCGGACTGGCTGGCGCCGATGATTGCAGATTGCGACGCGGCAGAGGTGATGGCTTGGGCGACAGGACTGGGCAGCACCCTGTTCACGGGCACCACGGGACGTGTTTTCCCCCGCGGAATGAAGGCTTCGCCGCTGTTGCGGGCATGGTTGGCCCGTCTGGATGGCTACGATGTTGAACGGCGCACCCGCTGGCGCTGGCAGAGCTGGAGCGGCGATGCCTTGCAGTTTGAAACCCCGGATGGTCCCCGTACGATCAGAGCGGGAGCAACAGTGTTGGCAATGGGCGGCGCCAGCTGGGCGCGGCTCGGCTCTGACGGGGCATGGGCTGCAACTCTGGCAGGGGAGGATGTGCCGCTGGCGCCCTTTCAACCCGCGAATGCAGGGCTACTGGTCGGCTGGTCGGATCATATGGCACCACAATTTGGAGCACCGTTGAAGGGGATCGCGCTGCACGCGGGATCAATCCGGTCGCGGGGCGAGGCGGTGATCTCTGAGCGCGGACTTGAAGGCGGCGGCATCTATTCTGTCTGTGCTGCAGTGCGTGAGGGGGCGGAGCTATATATGGATCTGTTACCGGATCTGTCGCAGGAGCAGGTTGCCGCGCGTCTGGCACGCCCACGGGGGAAATCCAGCTTCTCGACCCATCTGCGAAAGGTGACAAAATTGACACCTCCACGACTGGCGATCCTACAGGAATTTGCCCGTCCGCTTCCGGCTGAACCTGCGGCACTGGCCAAGCTGCTGAAGACAGTGCCGATCCGGCATCAGGGGCTGCGGCCGCTGGACGAAGCGATTTCCACCGCCGGAGGTGTCTTGGCAGAGGCGGTTGATAGCGGATTGATGCTGCACAGGCGCCCCGGCGTATTCTGCGCGGGAGAAATGCTGGACTGGGAAGCGCCGACCGGTGGATATTTGCTGACCGCATGCCTTGCGACAGGGCGTTGGGCGGGGCGATCAGCAGTCCGATATCTGACGGGTGACTATGTGACCGACGCCGCAACCGCCTGAAACGCGGGGCGCGCGCGCATCCGTTTGCTATAGGCCAGCATTGCCTCGCTTTTGATCGGGAATTTGGCGCTATAGGCCCAGTTCAGGCAATGGGTGCAGATGATGTCGGGAATGGTGAACTCTTCCCCCATCAGAAATGGGCCGACCATGCTTTTCTCCAGCTGTGCCAGATTGCGGGAAAACTCCCATTTCAGGCTGTCTTTCACCTCGGGCACGCGCTTATCTTCGGGCAGGATAAAACTGTGGCGTGCGCCAGTCCACAACACTGCGTCCAGCTCATCGAGCAGTCGATTCGTCATCGCGTCCTGTTTTGCGCGGGCGATGGTGCCAGCAGGGGCGGTCAGTTGGCCGTGTTTATCCGCAAGATAGGTGATGATGGCGGTCGAATCGGTGATCACCTCCTCACCATCCTTGAACACAGGCACCTTCCCTGAAGCGTTGAGGGCGAAGACATCTTCGCTCTGTGGCGAGGCGGGGTTCAATTCATAGGGTTGGCCCAGCTCCTCAAGCGCCCAAAGAACGCGGTAGCTGCGCGTCAGCTGCTTGCCGATAACGGTGTACATTGTGAAATCTCCCTGCGGTTTATGCCCGGAACGGAACCGGGTTCCCACTGTGAGGTCAAGCCATGCTCAAGCAGCCGTGATAGAAACGCGGCGTTCGTAGTCTGAGGTGATGATTGTCTCAGCCGACCCGGCTGAGGCGGGCCAGCTGGATCAACGCCCGTTCCATCAACGCCAGTGCGGGGGCTGTCTGCCCTGCTGAACGCAATTGCAGATCGGTATCCGTCAGCAAGGTGAGCGCGGTTTCAAGCTTGAACGCACCCCAGCTTTGGGCCTGCCGCAGCAGCCTGTCACGGCGTTTGCCGTAGGCCGGCGGGCGTAGCCGCCCAATACCCTGCGCCGGGCCGCCGGGATCAGAGGCAATGGTGTAAAGCGTCCGAAAATGACGGGTCGCTCCGATGCAGAGGGTCACCGCATTGGTGCCCTGCGCCTGCAAACGCCCCATCAGCGGGCCGATTTCGGCGCCGCGTCCCTCGGCCACGATATTGAGCATGTCGTCGACTGCCGCTTCGGTCGATTGCGGGGCGATGGCCTGAATATCGTCAAGGGTCAGCGGGGTGCTGTCCTCGTATTTGTACAGTGCCAGTTTCTCCACCATGCGAGAGAAATCACCGGGGCCGATGTCGTTGGCGATATCGACCAGTGCCGACATGCTGTCCCCCGGTACATCGCGAATACGGGCGTCGCCCAGAATACGCTCGATTTCACCGCGTGACGGAGGATCGTCATAGATACCGGTTGCATAGGCGTTGCGGTGCCCCTCAAACGTCTTTCGCAGTTTCGAGGTGGCTTTCAATTGCCCGGCTGTCACGATGACTTGCGCATCGCCTTGCTGCCAGGCCTCAAGCGCGGCGATCACGGCAGGGGCTGCGGTATCATTGGCATCTTCGACAAACACCGCACGGATGCCGGGGAAAAAACCAACCGCCTTCATCGCATCCATCAGTAATGCCGGGTCCTTGCGCAGATCCGCTGCGGGCATCCGGGTCAGGCGCATCTCTTCTTCGGCTGTGGGGCCAAGCAGCGCCGCCAGCATTTGCTGACGTTTCAGCGAGACGCGCATGGCGTCGGTACCGTAGATTAGCAGGCCCGTTTTGCCCGGATCCGGTTTGGCGAAGTATCCATCCGCCTCGCGCGGGCTCAGTTTCATTTGGTGGCAGCCGGAGGCTGTTCGCCGCTGGAGAGAGCAAGGTCCGCAGTGCTCAGCAGTTCAGTGGTGATTTGATCTGCGAGGATAACCATAAGGCGTCGATGGGCATCACGTTCCCCGGCGAGCGTTTCAACGGTGGTCCCTGTGGCGGAATACCCGGTGAAATTCTCCACATCGCCACTGGCGACAATGACACCGTCGGATTGCCGGGTCAGCACATAGGCGGCCTGCCCGACGATCGAATAGCGCGTGATTTCATTGTCGGCGGTAATGGCCTGCCCTTCGCTTTGGGTGCGCAGCTTCAGATCCAGGGCATAGTCAGAACCACCCCCGCGACCCAGCCGTGTTTCAAGGTTCTGAACCAGAAAATAGGCATCGGTATCATCGGTCGCCCCGATCGTTTCCGGGGCCTGAACCGTCACCACACCATAGAGCGCCGATCCGGTGCCCCCCGGGGCATAGACAGGAGTGAAGCCGCAAGCCGCCACCAGAAAGGCAGCAGCCAATGCGGCTGGATATTTCAGGTTAAGCCACGACATTCACAATCCGACCCGGCACAACGATCACCTTTTTGGGGGCGCTGCCATTCAGCGCCTTTTGCACAGCTTCGTGTGCGAGGGCGAGTTTTTCAACCTCATCCTTGGCCAGATCCTTGGCCACGGTGATTTCGCCCCGGCGTTTGCCGTTGATTTGGATCGGCAGGGTAACGCTGTCCTCGACCAGCATCGAGTCATCCGCCACCGGCCAGGGGGCTGTCGCGCAGAGGCCTTCGCCGCCTTGATGATTCCAGATGTCCTCCGCAAGATGCGGTGTCATGGGCGACATCAGCTGCGCCAGCGTCATGATTGCCTGTTTCTGAGCAGCGGCGCCTGCCTTCGATTTCGCCAGCGTATTGGTAAAGCCGTAGAGCTTGGCAATTGCGGCATTGAAACCAAAGGTTTCGATGCTGAGGGTGACATCGCGGATCGCCTTGTGCATTTCACGCAGCAGATCCTCATCACCGTTGCCGCTGGCGCCGGGGTCCATCTCACCAATGCGATCACAGAGGTTCCAGACGCGGTTCAGGTGCTTATGCGCAGCCTCAGCCCCGGAGGCTGTCCATTCAACATCGCGTTCCGGCGGCGAATCGGAGAGCACAAACCAGCGCGCGGTGTCCGCGCCATAGGATGAAATGATATGCAGCGGATCGACGACGTTGTTTTTCGACTTCGACATTTTGGCCGAGGGAATGACTTTGACCGCTTCACCGGTTTCCTTGACCACGGTCGCGCCGTCCCGGTCTTCGACCTCCTCAGGGTAGTGATAGATCGGACGGTCGTTTTCGGTGCGGCGCTCTGCATTCTCATAGATCGCGTGGGTTACCATGCCTTGGGTGAACAGTGCATCAAACGGCTCTATGGCCTTCTCCGGCAGGTGGCCACAGATCTGCATCGCACGGGCAAAGAAGCGCGAATAGAGCAGGTGTAGAATCGCATGCTCGACACCGCCGATATACTGATCGACGTTCATCCAGTATTCAGCGTCTTCCATCCGGGTCGGAGTGTCCGCGTCCGGCGCAGTGAAACGGGCGAAATACCATGACGAATCGACGAATGTGTCCATCGTGTCGGTTTCGCGCTGTGCAGGCTTGCCACAGGCGGGGCAAGCGCAGTTGCGCCAGCTGGGATGACGATCCAAAGGGTTGCCGGGAACGGAGAAGTCAATCGGTTTTCCGTCTTCGTCATAGGGCAGCGCGATGGGCAGGTTTTCTTTCTTCTCGGGCACCACGCCGCAATCCGGGCAATGCACCACCGGAATCGGGCAACCCCAATAGCGCTGGCGTGACAGACCCCAGTCGCGTAGGCGGAATTTGGTCACACCTTCGCCCCAGTCTTCCGCTTCGGCCTTGTCGACGGCGGCATTTACCGCGTCTTCGCCGGTTTGTTCGTTATTGCCCGCGAACCCCTTGATATAACGTACTTTCTCCGCTTTGGTCGGGACATAGGCCTCCGTCAGAGGGCTGTCGTCCTCAGGGTTCTCAAACACCGGGATGATGGGCAGATCGTATTTGGTCGCGAACTCATAGTCGCGCTGATCATGGGCCGGGCAGGCAAAGATTGCGCCGGTGCCGTAATCCATCAGAATAAAGTTCGCGATCCAGACCGGTAGCTCCCAGTCCGGGTTCAGCGGGTGTTTGACACGGATGCCAGTGTCATAGCCGAGCTTTTCAGCGGTTTCGATGGCTTCTTCCGTGGTGCCACCTTTGCGGCACTCGGCAACAAAGGCTGCTACCACAGCGGATTCGGCTTCCAGCGTCTTGGCAATCGGATGGTCGGGCGAGATGCCGACAAAGGACGCACCGTTCAGCGTGTCGGGACGGGTCGTATAAACCTCAATCGGGTCACCACCGTCGGTGCGCGTGAAGCTGAACTGGAGGCCGCGGGATTTGCCAATCCAGTTTTCCTGCATCAGGCGCACCTTGGCGGGCCAGTTCTCCAGCGTGTCCAGTGCTGTCAGCAGTTCATCCGAATAGTCGGAGATTTTGAAAAACCATTGCGTCAGCTCGCGCCGTTCGACAAGCGCGCCGGAGCGCCAGCCGCGACCGCCTTCGACCTGTTCGTTTGCCAGCACGGTCATGTCGACCGGATCCCAGTTCACCACAGCGTTCTTGCGGTAGACCAGACCCTTTTCAAGGAAGTCGAGGAACAGTGCCTGTTGCTGGCCGTAATACGATTCGTCACAAGTGGCGAACATCCGTGACCAGTCCAGCGACAGCCCAAGCGGTTTCATCTGCTCGACCATCGTGTCGATATTCGCGTAGGTCCAGTCCTTGGGGTGGCCGCCGCTCGCCATCGCGGCGTTTTCAGCGGGCATACCAAAGGCATCAAACCCCATCGGGTGCAGAACACTATGCCCGGTTGAGAGCTTGTAGCGCGCGATTACATCGCCCATCGTGTAGTTGCGCACATGCCCCATATGCAGCTTGCCCGACGGGTAGGGGAACATCTCCAGCACATAGTACTTCGGCTTGTCGACGGAGCGTTTTGCCTGAAAAATCCCGGCCTTCTCCCAGGCATCTTGCCAGCGCGCTTCGATTTCCGGGGCAACATAACGGGGCATCAGAGCAGTCCTTCGTAGATAAAAACGCCAGGTTTGGGGCCTGGCGCTTGTGATAGTGATGTTTGCCCTGCTGTTCCAGAGGGCAGAAGAGGGGTATGTGCCGCCGCGTCAGAGTTTGCGATCAGCAATCCGAAGCTGCCGCGCCCGGGAGAGAATCGCATCCTCAATCGCGCGTGCTGTGCTGGCGCTGACGGGACCGTTGCGGGTCTGCAGCGATACATTCAGCGAGCGGGCATCCAGAGCGGGGTCCTTGATATGAACCGTGGCGCGATAGGCGCGCCCGCCACCGGGAGGTGTGCCATAGCCGGTTACGATGACCCCGGTGTAGGGTTCAACGGTTTGCAACGGCAAGAAATCCAGCACATCCAGCGTTGCCGTCCAAAGGTAGCGGTTGACCTGAACGATCTGCTCCGCCTTGGTCGGTTTGAACGCGTCCCAGATGGTCGTGCCTTCGATGTTTTCAGGATTGCGTGGATTACCGCCAATGACGTTGTCATTATAGGTCGACGGGCCGCCGCGGTTCTTACCGCCGAATGCGCCACAGCTGGCCGTGACAGCCAGAAGCGAGATGAGTCCTAGATTCGTGAGCCAGCGCATGATGGGCAAGATCCGTTGCTATTCCGGTTGCGGACTAGTCCTAGCCAAGCGATAGGGCGGCAACAAGCCTATTCTTTAATAGACTCTCTCTGTGCGAAGCCGTTGATGCCGCTGGGGTTAAGATACTGTGACATGGTTGCATCAACTTCGGGCCGAAAGGTTTTGCGGTCTGAGCCCAAGCTTGCGTAACGACCCCAAAAAGAGCGAAACGGAGGGCGTACTCAGACTTGTGCCACTCAGCGCCTGTTTGAGCTTGGACATTTAAACCCGAGGGAAAAACATGAAAAAGATTCTCTTCGCTTCGACTGCGCTGGTCGCCACCGCTGGTGTTGCAGCAGCAGACGTTTCGTTCGGTGGCTACGGCCGCTTTGGTGTTGGTTACGTTGAAGACCGCACAGTTGGTGGCACTTCCGACACTGTGATCGTCAGCCGCTTCCGTATGAACATCGACGCATCCGCTGAAACCGACGCAGGCGTGAAATTCTCCGCTCGCGTTCGTATGCAGGCTGACGAAGATGCCGCTTCCGGCGAAGCAAACGCAGCTGGCCTGAACGGCGCGCGTTTCTCGGTTGAGTACGGCGGTCTGCGTGTTGACGTAGGCAACGTTGCTGGCGCAATCGACAACCTGCCCAACTACTACGGCAACGAGCCGGGCCTGGAAAACTTTATGGGCCAGTACTCCGGTGCTGACTATGACTTCATCGGTTACTCCTCCGGTGGCGCAGGCGTAAACGGCGTATACGCACGTTACGCTGTTGGTGACTTCGCTGTTGCAGCTGCTTACGACCAGGCAGCAAACGGCGCAGACGGCGACCGTTTCGACATCCACGCTGCTTACACCTTTGGCAACATCACTGCCGCTCTGGCATATGGTGAGACCGACAACGGTGCAGGTTCCGACTACGACATGACCGTCCTGACTCTCGGCGGTTCCTGGGGTGCATTCTCCGGTACCCTGATTGTTGGTGACGAATCTGTTGCAGCAGTCAACGAATCCGACACCTTCTACGGTATCTCCGCTGCTTACGACGTAAGCTCCGCAACCACCCTGACCTTCGCTTACGGCGACGGCTCCGGCGACGGCGACACCCGCAACATCGGTCTGGGCGTGATCCACGACCTGGGCGGCGGCGTCTCCCTGCGTGGCGGTATCGGCGAAAGCAAAACCGGCAACGCCGACGGCCAGATGCGTGCCGACTTCGGTGCTCAGTTCAGCTTCTAAGCTGATCTGAACCACTACGGTTCTTGGGGCGGGCTCTTACGAGCTCGCCCTTTTCTTTTGTGTAAAAACCGTGTTTGTCTGCGGCATCAGATGACTACAGTGAGACTACCCCATGTCGCTTCAAGACATTCAATCCCGCATTCGTTCCGCCGAAGAAAAAGCGGGTCGCCCGCAAGGCTCTGCACAGCTGATCGCAGTCTCCAAAGTTCAGCCAAACGAACGGGTTGAAGCGGTTCTGGAGCAGGGGCATCGCTGTTTCGGCGAGAATCGCGTGCAGGAGGCCGCGGGAAAGTGGCCGGATTTTTCGACCCGCTATTCAGGTCTTGATCTGCACCTGATTGGTCCACTGCAAACCAACAAGGCGCGGCAGGCGATGGAACTGTTTCAGAACATTCACACCGTGGATCGCCCGAAGCTGGCAAAGACCCTTGCCCGACTGGCGCAGGAGTTGGGTCACTGCCCCAATTTGTTTGTTCAGGTGAACACTGGCGAAGAGCCGCAAAAGGCGGGTATTCCCCCGCGCGAGGCGGACGCCTTTATCCGCGAGTGTCAGGACATGGATCTCATCATTGAAGGTCTGATGTGTATTCCACCCGCGGATGAAGAGCCGAGCCTGCATTTTTCCCTATTGGGTAAAATTGCGGCCCGAAACGGTCTGACTGGTTTGTCGATGGGCATGAGCGGTGATTTCGAAACTGCCGTGGCTCTGGGCGCGACTCATGTTCGGGTTGGATCCGCTATTTTCGGGGCCCGTGCCTACGAAATCTAGGGGCTGGCATGCCAATCTGAAGTTGTGTCACTGTGCCAGCGCCAGCGGCGGCACAATAAGGCGCGTTCGGAGGGCAATCTGTCCGGCCAGCCAGTGCAGGTTTTTTCGTGAGAAGGCGATACATCCCTCCGTTGGGTATCCGGGGCGGCGCCATTGATGCAGAAAAATCGCCGATCCGCGTCCCGGTTCAGCGTCTGGCCAGTTCCAATCCGTCACCAAGATCAGGTCATACAGCGGATCAGCCCGCCTCAGAGCTTCATGGCTGCCAGCGTATGGCGCGCGGACGTGGTGGTTGTAGTCAATCGCACCGGAAGCGTCGGACCACAGATCACCGGGCCCAATCGGTTCCGCCCAGTCTACCGGCGGGGTCATGCGGTCAGGTCGGTAGAGCATTCCGACGATCTCATGGCAGCCGATAGGCGTCGCCCCGTCGCCCTCCGCTTTGTTGCGGGTCAGCCCGCCGCGCCCAATCGTGCAGGGCAGGAGGCGCCCGGCAAAGCGCAGCCCCTGCCGTGTGAGCACCATGTCCATCGGCCCCAAAGCACGCGCTATCGAGGGTCTCACAGCATGTGACCTGACTTGGCGGCTTTGGTTGCGAGGTAACCTCGGTTGAATGCGGTCTCTCCAACCTTAAGCGGAACCCGTTCCGCAACGGTAATGCCGGTTTTCTCCATCATAGAAATTTTGTTCGGGTTATTTGTCAGAAGTCGCACCGATGAAAACCCCAACTCCTTGAGGATGGCAGAGCCCAGACGAAAATCCCGTTCATCGTCCTCGAACCCCAGCCTGTGGTTGGCTTCAACAGTGTCAAACCCCTGATCCTGCAGGGAATAGGCGCGCATCTTGTTGGCCAGACCAATCCCACGCCCTTCCTGGTTCAGGTAGAGCAAAACACCCTGGCCCTCGGCGCCCATTTGCGCCAGTGCCCCATGAAGCTGTGGACCGCAGTCGCATTTCAGCGACCCCAGAACATCGCCGGTAAAACAAGCCGAATGCAGCCGGGCCAGAACTGGCTGGCTGCGGTCAGGTTTGCCGATCTCGATGGCGTAGTGTTCTTCTGCGCCATCCTCCGGGCGGAAGATATGCAGTCGGCCAGCCTCGGCAGCGGCAATCGGCAGGCGGGCGGCGGCGACAGGGTGGAGCGGAGAGCTTTCGACCATCAGCGGAGCAACTGCGGCCAGCGGCAATGTCGTCAACCCGTGGCTTTGGGCGAATTGCGCTGGATGCTCCAGCGGGCAGATAACTGCCGCGGGTAAGAGACGGGCTGATTTCGTCAAAGCAATGGCCAGTCGGTGGAGTTCCACGTCACCGTCCCTATCGCTCCGTAGAGGCCCCTTCATAGGGGTGCGAAGGTCATCGGCCGGATCTGAAACTGCTTGAATCCAGCTAAGATCAGCAGATGATGGAACGGTAATGCGGGCGATATCCCCATCATAGACACGTGCCTTCAGTGTTTCGGCGCGCCGCGCTGTCACCGTTAGCACAATGGGACCAAGCGCGCGCAAGCTGGTAAGACGTTTCGTATCCAAAGGCTCCACTGCGAGGGCAAGAATAGCCTGATCCGGTGTGGTCAGAACCACCGGCAACCCCATCCGCAAATCCACCCGCGCGCGGGCCAGAAGGTCGATCATCGTAGGCATCAGACTCATGCGGAAATCCTGTCGGTCATTGAAATCGTCGGGCGCAGTAGCGTAGCGGCGAGTAGTCATTACGTAGTCATAATTTGGGTGAAAGTGAAACAATTCCCGTCTGATGGACACGTCGGCGTGAAAGCTTTGCAGCATAACTTGTGATCGGGCGATGGACTGCGCATGTGTTGGGAGTAGCACAGGAGGACAAGGTGATGGCCCAACTGAAGAAAATTCTGCTCGTTGATGATGACGAGGATCTGCGCGAAGCCTTGAGCGAACAGTTGGTCATGACTGAGGACTTCGATGTCTTTGAGGCCGAGAATGGTCAGAATGCGATGGAGCGTGCGAAAGAGGCGCTTTACGATCTGGTTATTCTGGATGTTGGCCTACCGGATACGGATGGGCGGGAGCTCTGCCGCCTGATGCGCAAACAGGGCGTGAAGGCACCGATCCTGATGCTGACGGGACACGACAGCGATGCGGACACTATTCTGGGTCTGGATGCGGGCGCGAACGACTATGTCACCAAACCGTTCAAGTTCCCGGTGCTGCTTGCGCGAATCCGCGCCCAGTTGCGCCAGCACGAGCAGTCCGAAGATGCTGTTTTTGCGCTTGGCCCCTATACGTTCAAACCTGCGATGAAGCTGCTGCTGACCGAGGATGAGCGCAAGATTCGTCTGACGGAAAAGGAAACCAACATCCTGAAATTCCTCTACCGCTCTAACGAGGGAGTGGTACAGCGTGATGTGCTGCTGCACGAGGTCTGGGGCTACAATGCAGGTGTCACAACCCACACGCTGGAGACGCATATTTATAGACTTCGCCAAAAAATTGAGCCAGACCCGTCGAATGCACGTATACTGGTGACTGAGTCGGGTGGCTACAAACTGGCGATTTGACATGTCAGCGCCATAGAATCGCCAGGTCTTGGGGCTACGCTGACCACTGAGACAGGCGCCACGGCGCTGATGAGAGTTCCCGTGCATGTCCGGGTAATGACATGTTCCTCCCTGTTGGACTGCCGGGCCTTTGTGCCCGGCCTTTTTTTGCCCAGGTCATGCTGGTTTGGGAATGCTGCATTGATATGCGAGAGCTCCCTTGCAGTCATTTGGCCACTGGTATCACCGCGTCAGAGAGGGCAGTATCGCGCCAACCGCACAGACCTGACAGAAAGAGGCGCGCAATGTCGTTTACCCTAGCCACCTGGAACATCAATTCGGTTCGCCTGCGGGAGCCGATTGTCTGCAAGCTGTTGGCGGAGGAGGGCCCGGATGTTCTGTGCTTGCAGGAATGCAAAAGCCCGGTGGACAAGATCCCGATGGAGCAGTTTGCCGAGCTTGGCTACGGCCATATGGTTGCGCGTGGGCAGAAGGGGTACAACGGTGTGGCGATCCTGTCCCGACTGCCGATCGAGGATGTTGGCGACAAAGATTTTGCAGGCTTAGGTCATGCACGCCACATCGCGGGGCGGTTGGAAAACGGGGTTACGATCCACAATTTCTACGTGCCTGCCGGCGGCGATGTCCCGGACCGCGCGGTGAATGAAAAATTCGGTCAGAAACTCGATTACCTCACGGACATGCGCGACTGGTTCAACGCCGAACGGCCCGAGAAATCCATTCTGGTTGGTGACCTCAATATTGCGCCGCGCGAGGATGATGTCTGGGACCACAAAAAGCTGCTGAAGGTGGTGAGTCACACCCCGATTGAGGTCGAATATTTCGCAGATGTCATGGACGCAGGTGGCTGGTCCGATGTCACGCGCAACGATATTCCTGATGGGCAGCTCTACAGTTGGTGGAGCTACCGCGCCAAGGACTGGGATGCGGCGGACAAGGGACGCCGACTGGATCATGTCTGGGCGACCCCGGATATCAAGAACGCAGCCCATTCCAGCCGGGTGATGCGTGATGCCCGTGGGTGGGAGAAGCCCAGTGACCACGCGCCGGTTTTCGCAACATTTGATCTCTGATCGGTGTTGGGCAATGTCGTCAATGCCACTCCAGCCATAGGCGCCACGGAATAGTGATTTTCACGCCGTCTGCGATTGGTTACACTGCGGCCAAAATACGCCCAGTGATTTACAAGAGGCAGAGGCAATGAGCAGAATCATAGGCGCCATGATCCTATTGTTGATCGTGGCATCCTGCGGCGGTGGCGGTGGCTCACCACCGCGCAATCTCGACAACGCGTGCAGTATCATCAAGCAGCGCCCTGAATATCTGAAGGCGTTCCGCGCCACGGAAAAGCGCTGGGGCGTGCCCATGCATGTACAGATGGCCGTTATCCACCAAGAGAGCCGGTTCCGTTCCGACGCACGCACACCACACCGGTTTGCGCTTGGGGTGATCCCGATGGGGCGGCAATCCAGCGCGTATGGCTATAGTCAGGCGTTGGACGGCACTTGGGACGACTACCGCAGATCAGCTGGACGGCGTGGTGCGAAACGAAATCGCATCAAGGACGCCACCGACTTTATGGGCTGGTACATGAACCAGACGCGGGAACGCAACGGCGTGTCGCTCTATGACGCGCGTAACCAGTATCTCGCTTATCACGATGGCCACACTGGCTATGCGCGGGGCACGTATCGTTCGAAACCTTGGCTGTTGCGCGTCGCTGGTAAGGTGCAGGCACGGGCTGAGATGTATCAGACACAGCTCGCAACCTGTCGCCGCGCACGTCGATAGCTGCGATCTCGACAATGACAAACCCCCGCCCGATGATCGGCGCGGGGGTCTTTTTGTTCCAGGTTACGCTAACAGTTAGCGCGACGGGGCAGAGCTGGTGTTGAACAGTTTCGAAGGCAGTTTTCCACCTGTTTCCAACCCGCCGAGGATCACTGTGGTCTGCCCACCAGAGCCATCGTGAATGACCCATTTGCGCAGCTCGACCGGATTGTCGGTGAACATCATTTCGATGCTGCCATACTCCGGGTTCTTGGGATCCTGCGCCCGGATAATGGTCGAGGTGCCGTCAAAACTGTGACCAACGACCATATTGGCACGCCCAAGGTTCACGTTCCGAGCAAGGATCAGGGAGAGCGGGGTGCGCTTCAGCGGATAGGTTTCCGGTGGCTGGTTGGATTTCGGATCCTGAATCAGCACAGCACCTGCTCCTGCCACCACAACACCCTTGTTCGGCGGGTCATATTCGAACCGCATCCGACCGGGCCGGTGCATATACAGTTTCCCGGTCGACAGGCTGCCGTCATCGTTGATCTGGCTGAAGGGCGCCGTGGCGGTGGAAATCCCGTTTAAGTATTGCGAAACGTCGTTCAGGCTCAGCTTCTCGGCTGCCCATGCAGCCGGGGAACAGAGCGTCAGCGCTATGGCGTAGGCGATTTGTTTCATGGCTTCTAAATAAGGACGCTGCGGCAAATGTGAAGAGGCGGGACCATTGGCCCCGCCCCGAATTCATTGCTCAGGAACCAGAATTTCCCTTTTACCAACGTGGTTTGCTGGGGAAACAAGGCCCTCTTCCTCCATCTGTTCAACAAGACGTGCGGCCTTGTTATAGCCGATGGCGAGTTTGCGCTGGATATAGGAGGTGGAGCACTTACGATCCTTGATCACAATCTGCACTGCGGTGTCATAGAGGGCATCCTCGGTATCGGTATTGCCACCGGTAGACAGGCCCAGAACCGCATCGATATTGTCTGCCTTTTCGTCGTCGGGGCCATCCAATACGTTGCCGATATACTCAGGCGGGCCAAACTGCTTGAGGTGGTTGACGACCTCCTCCACCTCTTCATCGGACACAAATGGACCATGGCAGCGGGTGATCTTGGCACCCCCGGCCATATAGAGCATGTCCCCCATCCCAAGGAGCTGCTCAGCGCCCATCTCACCAAGGATGGTCCGGCTGTCCACTTTTGAGGTCACCTGGAAGGAAATCCGGGTCGGGAAGTTGGCCTTGATCGTGCCGGTGATCACATCGACCGACGGCCGCTGTGTGGCCATGATCAGGTGAATGCCCGAGGCCCGCGCCATCTGGGCCAGACGCTGGATGCAGGCCTCAATCTCCTTGCCAGCAACCATCATCAGGTCGGCCATCTCGTCGACAATGACGACGATGTAGGGCAGGGCTTCGGGGGCGAATTCTTCTGTCTCAAACACTGGCTCGCCGGTGTCATCGTCAAAACCGGTCTGCACCGTCCGGCTGAACATCTCACCCTTGTCGAGCGCTTCTTTCACTCGGCCATTGTAGCCTGCGATGTTGCGGACGCCCATTTTCGACATCTTGCGATAGCGATCTTCCATTTCGCCGACGACCCATTTCAGGGCAACGACAGCTTTTTTCGGATCGGTCACCACCGGCGACAGAAGGTGCGGAATACCGTCATAGACCGAGAGTTCGAGCATCTTCGGATCGATCATGATCAGGCGGCATTCCTCTGGCGTCAGCTTGTATAGCAGCGACAGGATCATGGTGTTGATCGCCACGGATTTACCCGAACCGGTGGTCCCTGCGATCAGCAGGTGGGGCATTTTGGCGAGGTTGGCGACCATACTGTCGCCGCCAATATCCTTGCCAAGCGCAAGCGGCAGGGCATGGGTGCCATCACCAAAATCGCGCGAGGCGAGGATTTCGCGCAGGACAACTTTCTCGCGTTTGTCATTTGGCAGTTCGATACCGATCACTGTGCGGCCGGGCACGGTAGACACCCGCGCAGAGAGCGCCGACATCGAGCGGGCGATATCATCCGCGAGGCCGATAACACGGCTTGCTTTCAGGCCGGGTGCCGGTTCCAGTTCATACATGGTGACAACGGGGCCGGGACGCACTGAAACGATATCTCCTTTGACGCCGTAGTCATCCAACACGGATTCCAGCATCCGGGCGTTTTCTTCCAGCGCCTCATCGCTCAGATGATGACGTTCGATTTGCGCCGGGCTGGTCAGCAGAGAGAGCGGCGGCAGTTCAAAGTCACTGCTGGTATCCTCAAATGCCAGGGGAGGTTGCGCTTCCGCCTTGGCTCGGGTCGATGGTTGCGGCTGTTTGCGTACCGGTTGTTCCACAACGGCCCGACGGGGCTCTGCCACGGGGAGCGTTACAGGCGGTGTCACAGGTGCAGCGTTTGCTGGGGTGCCAGGGACCGCTTGCGCTGTCTGAGGCGTGCGGCGCAGAACCTGTCCAGCACCTGAGGTGACGGCGGGCGCATGTGGCAGATCTTCCGATGCGACATGATCAACGAACTCAGGAGAGCTGTCATGCTGTAACTCAGACGATGTGGCCGCAGGATGATCATAGGTCGCCGCATCGTAGTCCCTATGGGGATCGATCTCGGCAGAGAAACCCGTTTCGGGTGCAGGGGGCAAAGATGGGATCCCCCCCATTGCCGCGTCCATGGCGTCCAGTGATGCACCGGTCAGCGGTGGCTCTGGCGGCAGGCCGTCCACCGCTTGACTGGGATTGAAAATCAGCGGTTCAGGGCGGCGTCCGCGGCCCTTGGTTAGCGGGAAATCCACTTCGGGGGCGACATCAGCAGCTCGGCGTACGCGCACCGCGCTGGCGATTTTCTCCGCGATTCGTTCATCGCCGGGCAGATCGCCCAGATCTGCGGCGGCATCCAGATCGCTTAGGGTCGGTTCAACCAGCTCTGGTTCTGGCATGACCGGTTCTGCGCGACGAATGAGGTTTGGCACGCGGGCAAATAGCCCGGTCTTTTCCTTAACCGGCTCGGCGGCGTCTTCCTGCGCTGCCTCAAAGGCAGGCTCAACCCGAGCATGGGGAGCCGCAGCTGGCCCAAGTGACGGGGCGCCCAGTGGCGGTGCGGCCATGGGGGCATCGTCGAAGTCCATCGGCTCAAACATCTGCGGATCGGTTTCGGCACTGTCGACAACATCGGCCATGGCGACAGCGGCGGCTGTTCGTTCGGCGCGACGGCTGCGATAGCTGAGCGCCGCCTGCATGCCACTGGCGGCACCCCGGCCAAGCAGACCCGCAATCGCACCATAGATCAGGATGAGGCCAACCAGAACAAACCGCAGGCCACGTGTCACCTCGGGTCGGGTGAAGCCGAGCACGGTCGCGCCGAGGCTGACCATGCCAAGCGCCGTCAGCAGCGACAGAAATTTGACGAGAAAGATCAGTCCGACCGGCAGCAGTGCCAGCAACATGCCAAGGAAGGTGTACCCGATCATACCGCCAAGGCCAAAAGTATGGGCCGATTTCCATGCTTCCGAGGGGACCAGTGTTTCCAGGTGCAGAGAGACCAGTAGGAGCCAAGGCAATGACAGCAGCAGCGGCCAGAGAAAACGATCCTCGCCCCGGTGCAGGATACAACGCCCGCCCCAGACTGAAAGGAACAGCGCAATCGCCCAGCTGGCCTTGCCAAAGAGGGTGATGAGAATGAAGGCGACGGAGGCACCGGTGCGGCCCAGCAGATTCTGAACCGGGGCATCAGTGGATACCATCCAGTTGGGATCATCTGCGGAATAGCTGCCGATCATCAGGGCAACCATCAGGCCCAGCCCGATCAGCAAGACACCAATCAGCTCCTTGCCGCGTTTCTCAATGGCCGCCTGCATCGTGCTGTCCAGCAATGGATCACGGCTGCGCGTTTGAAATGCCATGCCTACCTCGTTTCATCTTGTCCATCGGGGTGTCCCGCTTTTGGTGCGGGTTTGATCCCCATGACTTTTCTTATCTTGGCGTCACCCTGAACGGGGCGCATGCAATTGGTCGTCAGTACAGGCAGCTGCGCAACGTGCGCAGGGCGGCCTCTGTCTGTTCTGCGGGCGCAACCAGCGCCACGCGAATATAGCCTTTGCCGGGGTTTTCCGCCCCCTCGCCCTGGGCTAGGTAGGCACCGGGCAGGACCCGCACACCAGTTTCCTGCCACAGTTTTAGTGTGGCGGTCTCTCCGTCTTCGACCGGAAGCCAGAGGAAAAATCCCGCCTCGGGTGCCATATAGCCGTCGAGCCCGTCAAAGACCCGATCCGCGATCCGGTATTTCTCCTGATAGAGTGCGCGATTCTCGGCAACATGCGCTTCATCGGCCCAGACCCGGGCCGCGGCCGCCTGTAATGGCGCGGGCAGAGGGGCGCCGGAATAGGCACGCAGCTGATGCACGCGTTTCATTGTATCCGGGCCGCCTGCAATCAGACCTGAACGCAGACCAGCAAGATTGGACCGTTTCGAGAGCGAGTTGAACAGAACAACGCGTTCGGGATCTGCCCCCAGCTCCTGCGCCACGCTCAATGCGCCGACAGGTGCGGTATCGCGGTAGATCTCAGAATAGCATTCGTCAGCAAAGATGCGGAAATCATACTGTTCCGCCAACTGGATCAACTGGGTCCAATATGCCCGGCTGGCAACAGCGCCCTGCGGGTTCGCGGGGGAGCAGATGTAGGCCACCGCAGTACGGTTCAACACCTCCGGCGATAGGCTCGCATAGTCGGGCAGATGGCCGGTATCTGCCGTGGCAGGCACAAAAACAGGCTCAGCCGCGACGGAGATCGCCGCCACCATGTAGACTTGATAAAACGGATTAGGGATCAGAACTACGGGTTTGTCACCGTTTTTCTGCTCCGGGCATAATGCCATTGCGGCGTTGTAAAGACCCTCACGAGTGCCATTCAGCGCCATCACCTGTGTCATTGGGTCAACGCTCACATCATAGCGGCGCTTGATCCAGTCGCTGATGGCGCCGCGCAACTCGGCGCTGCCTTCGTTTGGCGGATAGCTTTGGAATCCGGCGGCATTTTCGACGATGACATCGGTAACCCAGGCAGGGAAATCATGTTTGGGTTCGCCAATGGTCATATGCACCACGTCGCCGCCCGGCGTGTGGTGGTCGAGCAACGCCCGCAGGCGCGGAAACGCATATGGCGGCAGGTTTGAAAACCGCTCCGGAAAATTCATATATCTGGCCTCAGGTCCGGGATCGTTAGTGCCCCGTTTACGAACAAACTACAGAGCCGATCCCGCTGCGTCCAGCCACGCAAAACCGGGCTTGGCGAAATGTGGCTTTCACGCCAACGCTCGCTCAACCGCAACGCCAATCCGCAAAAGTGCCGCTTCGCAGTCGGGCTGGCCGAGGATCTGCAACCCACAGGATGGCACCCCTGTCGGCAGCGTCAGGGCGCAGAGGCCCATCAGGTTCCCGATCCGGGTATTGCGCAGCGCCATCAGGTTGGAATGGATGTAGTAGTCGTGATCGCTTTGGAGCCGTGCGACATTCGGCGGCAGAATGGGCGACGTTGGGCAGAGGATCCCGTCAAAGCCTGCGGTGGCCAGATCCCAGTCCATTCTAAACTGTTCCAGCTTGGCCCAGGCTGCGACATAATCTGGGCCGCTGAAATCCGCACCGGAGCGGAAGCGTTCGAGGATCTCCGGGAACATCAGATCCGGGGCCGCTTCAATCACATCCTTCCATAGACCGTAGGCCTCGGATGTGAAGAGGACTGCGCTCAGGGCCATGGCGTCTTCTAGAACGGGCACCTCTAGCGGAATGATCTCCGCCCCGGCGGCGCGCAACTGATCCAGTGCCTTGCTGTAGGCGCTTGCGATCTCAGGCGCGAGGTCCTGCTGTGCGACCGTCCACAGATCGGCAAATTGCTTCCCTGCTAGTGTTGCCCCTCTCAGGTCAGGGCCATGGCCACCTTCCAACATACCGAGATAGAGCGCCGTATCCTCAACCGATCGGGCCAGCGGCCCAACCGTATCAAACTTGAGGCAGAGCGGCACGACCCCTTCCAGGCTGATCCGGCTAGAGGTGGTTTTCAGCCCTACAAGATCGTTCCACGCCGCTGGAATACGCACTGAACCCCCAGTGTCAGAGCCGATTCCGCAGGCCGCAAGCCCAAAGGCGACAGAGGTTGCCGCACCGGAAGATGACCCGCCAGGGGCGGCCGCGTCGTCATGAATGCAAGGCGGCGTCGCCTTCACCGGGTTGAGGCCAAGTCCGGAAAAGGCCAGCTCGCTCATATGCGTCTTGCCAAGGCATACAGCGCCCATCGCGGTTGCTGACTGCAACACCAGCGCATCGCGATCAGGTATGCGATTGGCCAGCAGATCAGACCCGGATTCGGTCGCTATGCTGGCGCTGTCAAACAGGTCTTTCCAACTGATCGGAACACCGTCCAATAGCGACAATCGCTGTCCATTTGTAGCGCGCTCTTTGGCGGCTTCTGCTTCGGCAAGGGCACGTTCATGGGTCACGATTGTGTAGATCCGATCACGATGCGGATGGGCGTCAATCGCGTCGAGATAGGTTTTGGTCAGGGCGACCGGGCAGATATCGCCAGCCTCGATGCCTCGGCCCAAATTCGCCGCGGTCTGCGTCAGCCACTCTTGCATATGCGCCTCTCCAAATTGCACGGGATGGGGCGACGGTAGCGGCACCGCGCCCCATGGACAATCCCAATCGCAGGCGCATATTGCGGGGCATGAAAAACACATCTGACATCCTGATTGTGGGCGGTGGCCTGAATGGTCCGGCTCTTGCTTTGGCGCTGGCACAGACCGGGCACAGCGTGACCCTGATTGATGCGCTTCCCCGAGATCTGCGCGACGATGATGGCTTCGACGGGCGCAGCTATGCCCTGGCGCTGGCCTCGCAGCGGCTGGTGGATCAGATCGGCGTCTGGTCGCAGGTCGCTGACAAGGCGCAGCCGATGCTGGATATCAAAGTTACCGACGGCAGGGCCGGACAGGGGCCGTCGCCGTTTTTCATGCATTTCGACCACGCCGAGATCGAAGATGGCCCCATGGGCTACATGATTGAGGATCGCTATCTGCGCCGGGCCCTGCGCAGCGCCATGGAAGATAGCGCCGCGATCACATTGGTGGATGAGCAGACAGTGGTCGCGCAGCAGGTCGATACCAGCGGTGTGACTGTAACACTCGCGTCTGGCGATACGTTGCGTGCTGGTATGATTGTTGGCGCGGATGGTCGGCGCAGCGGGACCGCAGCACGGGCGGGTATCAAACGGACGGGATGGGACTACGGGCAGACGGCCTTGGTCTGTGCGATTGAACATGAAAAGCCCCACCACGGGGTCGCACATCAATTCTTCATGCCACCTGGCCCTCTGGCCATCCTGCCGCTGCCGGGTAACCGGTCTTCAATTGTGTGGAGCGAACGCAGCAGCATGGCCCAGTCCATTCAGGCGCTTGGAGAGGCGGATTATCTGGCGGCCCTGCGTCCGCGCTTTGGTGATTTTTTGGGCGAGATCAGTCTGGCCGGGGACCGGTTCACCTATCCGCTGAACCTGACGCTGGCGAATGCGTTCGTGTCAGAGCGGCTGGCGCTGGTCGGCGATGCCGCACATGGGGTCCATCCGATTGCTGGGCAGGGGCTCAATGCGGGTCTTCGCGATGTTGGCGCCCTGGCGGAGGTGCTGACTGAGGCGAAGCGCCGTGGCGAAGATATCGCCTCACCCTTGGTGTTGGCGCGATACCAGCAGTGGCGTCGTTTTGATACTGCCAGTCTTGCCGCGGCCACGGATATGTTCAACAGGTTGTTTTCCAGCGACAATCCACTGCTTCGTCTTGGGCGAGACATCGGTATGGGCGTGGTTGGCGCGATCCCAGGTCTGCGGCAAAACTTTATCCGAGAGGCCGCTGGGTTGACCGGTGATCTGCCGCGTCTGCTGCAGGGGCGGGCGATCTAACGGATGAAGGCCGAGCAAACCATGCCCGGCCTTTGTCACATTGCAGGATGCCTCAATAAAGAACGCCGGAGTTAGTCCAGTACGCGGGCTTCATCTTCCAGCATCACCGGAATGCCGTTGCGGATTGGAAAGGCCAGATTGGCTGCACGCGAAATCAGCTCTTGTGCAGATGCGTCGTACTCCAGAACCGTCTGGGTGCGCGGGCAGACCAATGCCTCCAGCATCCGGCGATCAAAGGAGGCCGCCACGGCATCGGCGGAAGACGGTTCAGTGCTCATTGCAGAATTTCCTCATGTGAGCCGCCGCGCAGGGCAAACTCGATCAATGTGACCAGGGTTTCGCGTCTTGTGGCAAGGCAAGGCGCCTCGAGCAAGGCCTGTTTGTCCTCGGGATCGAAGTCGAGCATCATGGACAGCGAGTTGATCAACAGCTCGTCCTCGGCGTCCTTCAATGCGTCCCAATCTGTCGACAGGCTGCGCGATTCGAAAAAGCGCTCGAGCAAGTCCAAGAATTCTGGTCGGTTGAAGCTTTTGTCAGCCTCCACCTTACCCAAATCGCGAGTGAAATCGCCCCAATCGACTTCACATCGCCGGTAAGGGGTGAAGCCGTTGACCTCAGTCTTGATGCGGAAGCGCGACACCCCAGACAAGGTTATCAAGTAGCGCCCATCTTCGGTCTCTGAAAACTGGGTTACACGCCCCGCGCAGCCAATACTGTGAAGGGGGCTCTCTTCCGTTTTCGAAGGGAACGGCTGTACCATGCCGATCAACCGGTGCGATGTCTTGAAGGTGTCTTCCAGCATTTGCAGATAACGCGGCTCAAATATGTGCAACGGCAAACGGGCACGGGGCAGCAACAGCGCCCCGGGCAGAGGAAACACCGGTAAGGTATCGGGCAGATCAGCAGCCTGTATCATGCTATGGACTGTAGCGCTGACATTGCCTTAGGCAAATATGATTGAGCTGAGTTTGCGCCGACCATTCAGAACAATCGGATCATTTGGCTTCAGTGCATCAAAGATCGTGAACAACTGGGCTTTTGCAGCGCCGTCATCCCATTCTTGATCCTTGCGGAACAGCGTCAGAAGTTCATCCACGGCGGCCTCTGTCTCACCTGCGGCATGCAAGGCCTGCGCCAGATCAAACCGCGCCTGATGGTCTTCGGGATAGGCCTCCACGGTTGCGCGCAGTTCGGCCACCGGACCGGCATTCTCGGCCTGGCGGGCGAGGGCGATCTGGGCATGGGCTGCCTCGATCTCTGCGGCGTCGGAAATCTCAGCCGGGGCGCCATTCAGCACAGCCTCCGCCTGATCCAGGTCGCCCATGGCAACATGAGCACGAGCCAGACCACCGTAAGCGGCTGCGTTCTTATCGTCTTCGCCGAGAACAGCGGCGAAGGTCTGCGCGGCATCTGCCACATCGCCATCGGCCAACATCTGCTCTGCGGCTTCGATCGCATCGCCCAGACCACCATCCGCGCTACCGCCACCTGCTTCGATGGCACGCTTGATGAACGCATCGATTTCGGATGGGGCCACAGCGCCCTGAAACATGTCAATTGGCCGACCTTGGACAAAGGCGACAACCGTGGGGATCGACTGCAGCGGCAAGCCCTGCTGCGACAGCGCCTGCACCAGACGCTGGTTCTGATCAACGTCGATCTTTGCCATTGTGACCGCGCCTTTGGCTTTGGTCACGGCCGCTTCCAATGCGGGGCCAAGGGTCTTGCAGGGGCCGCACCAGGGCGCCCAGAAATCCACGATCACCGGCGCCTGCATTGAGGCATCGACAACGTCCTGCATGAATGTTGCTTCGGTCACGTCTTTGACCAGATCACCTGCGGGGGCCATATCTCCCGCGCCGCCAAGAATATCGATCATGCGCTTGCTCTCCATTTCGAACTTGCCACCTATATGAAAGCTGGCCGCTCAGAAACCAAGGGTCGATCTGTGCAAAGCCTCGGGCCTTTTCAAATTCATGGCTGTTTTACGGGGTCTGAAAGCGGTGCAACGAGGGTGGCAGTATTGTCCTATCGTGAAGGACAGAGTGTTTCCGCCGAAACCCTGTCGCGGATTCGACATTTTCCCTTGTGGCAGAGTATCATGAGGCGATAGGAACAGCATTCATGCTTAGAACGCGCGCGAAATATAATCTGGGACAGGTTGTCCGCCATCGCAAACACCCTTTTCGCGGTGTCGTGTTCGATGTCGACCCTGAATTTGCCAATACCGAAGAATGGTATGAGGCGATCCCCGAGGATAGCCGTCCGGTGAAGGATCAGCCTTATTACCACCTGCTGGCAGAGAACGATCAGACATATTACGTGGCGTATGTGTCTGAACAGAACCTGATTGCGGATTATTCCGGCGAGCCAGTAGGTCACCCTGATATCCCCGAGATGTTTGGCAGTTTTGACGATGGCAGCTATGCGTTGCACTATCAGCTGAACTAGGCACCGTTAGCGGATTAGATCTCCGCATATGTATGATGCGAAGACCTCTCTCTTTTTTTGCTGGCCGACCGGTGAGGGTGGATCAATAGCCCAAGGCGCAGCCATCCTTGCGTGCGTCACTTGCGCCTTCCAGAATGCCGGAACTATGGATCTGGATCGCCTGAGCACCGCCAATGGCCGTCTCGGGAATCGTGACGCTATGTCCCATATCGGCGAGCTCTTGACGCACCGCATCGCTATAGCCTCGTTCGACTTTCAGCTGGCCAGCATCGGCAAAGGCACGGGGCATATCGATTGCTGCTTGTGGGTCCATCCGGAAATCCGTCAGGTTGGACACAAACCGCGCGTGCCCATTGGGCTGATACGCCCCGCCCATCACGCCGAAGGGCATGGTCACAACGCCCTCTTTACGCAGCATTCCGGGAATGATGGTGTGCATCGGGCGTTTGCCTCCCGCCAACATATTGGGATGGCCTTCCTCCAAGGTGAAACCGGCACCCCGGTTCTGTAGCAGGATGCCGAATTTATCAGAGGCAATTCCTGACCCGAAGCCATGGAAGATCGAATAGATCAGCGAGACGGCCATGCGGTCCTTATCGACCACGGTGATATAGATTGTGTCCTTATGCACAGCTTCGCTCAGTGCGGCGGCGGCCGCCATTGCTCGTTTCGGATTGATTAACTCAGCCAGTCGGGCTGCCGTCTCAGGGGCCAGCATATGATCCAACCGGTCGGTGTGATCGGCATCGGCAATAAACCGATTGCGGGCATCATAGGCCAGCTTCGCCGCCTCAGCCTCGATGTGGACCCGCTCAGCACCTAAGGGGTTCATTCCAGCGATGTCGAAATGTTTGAGGATATTCAGCATCAGAATGGCAGTGGCCCCCTGGCCATTGGGCGGATGCTCAACCAGATCGATATCGTGGTAAGTTCCGGCAACAGGAAGGGTCAGTTCGGCCTTGGTGTTGGCAAAATCATCCGCGCTATGAACGCCACCGAGCGCCTGCAATGTGGTGACCATGTCCTCAGCGATTTCGCCGGTGTAAAAGGCATCGCGGCCATCCTTGGCAATCCGGCGCAGCACTTCAGCCTGCCCTGGTGCGCGAAACATCTGGCCAATTTTGGGTGGCGTACCATTGAAAAGGTAGTGATCACGCGCACGGCCTTGCAGGGTCTCCGCATCACTTTGCCAGTCAAAGGCGACGCGTGGGGCAACCGGTACCCCGGCTTCGGCATAGTGGATGGCTGGTGCAAGGAGCGTATCCAGTCCAAGCCGTCCTTCCGTATCGGAAAGCGTGCAGAAGGCATCAACCGCGCCGGGGATGGTCACCGCATCTGCGCTGGTCAATGGAACGGTCGTCAGCCCGGTCGCCCGCAGTCCTGCCGCATCTGCGGCTGCCGCCGCACGCCCAGACCCATTCATCGCCTGAACCGCGGCGCCGGGGCGTGAGTAAAGAACAAAGCAATCGCCGCCGATCCCGGTCATTTGCGGTTCGCATATGCCAAGCAATACGGCCCCCGCAATTGCGGCATCCATGGCATTGCCTCCCCGCTTCAGGATGTCAATCGCCACGCCCGCTGCCAGCGGGTGAGATGTGGCGCAGAGACCATTTTCAGCGAATACGGCTGATCGCCCCGGGAAATGAAAATCGCGCATGATGCCTCCTGTGATTGGAGGGCAGCTTAGATCGCACAGAGGCAAAGGCAACGACAAAGCGTCTGCCGATGTTGATGGTGCAGGCGGGGGAAAGTGCACACGGCAAGCTGGCGGCCGTCGCAAGATTCTTTGTTTTCGTGCCGTGGGCGTGCGTGACTGTGCAGTTACGCGTCAGGTTGCCCATCCTGGCGATGCGTTTTGTCCACGTGGTCTGTTCAGGCGCTGTTGGCGTTGCGCATCTGGATTTCAAAGCAGAGCGAGAGATTGTTGCCACTGTCATCGCGCTTGTACTGAACATCGGAGGTAAGCTCCCGGATCAGCAGCCAGCCAAAGCCTCCCTCGGGCAGCTGATCGGCATCAACAGTCAGATCATGTGGCGTGCCCACCGGCAACTCGCCATTCTTAAACGGGGCACCGCCATCGCCAATGGAAATCCACAACTGATCAGGGTGCAGGTTGCAGCGAATACGCACGTCACCGATATCCATACCGGCGTAGGCATGCTCGACGACGTTGTTCACGGCTTCGGTAAGAGCGATCTGAACCTCGTCGACGCGGGGGTCCGGGATCCCCATAGTGCGCAGTCGCGCAACGACATCCTGTACGCCAGATCTGGCATCCAGTTCCGTCGCCGTGAACGTGCAGGAAAAGGTTTCTACCATGGAGTTTTCGCTCCGCGTTGCAAACACGCGTGGGTTCAAGAATCGATACGGGTTGCGGTCGTTGCATCGCCCAGCGACGCATATAAATCAAAAACAGTATCCATTCGCGTCAGTCGAAACACTTTATCGACCATCGGCGTTAATCCGGCGAGATCCAATTTGCGTCCCTGACCGAGTTGTTTCATGGCCGCGACAATAGCGCCAAGCCCGCTGGAATCGATAAATTTCACCTCTGACAGGTCAAGGATGACACGATCAGGGCCGTTTTCGGTGGTCGCGCGCATATCTTCTTTGAATTGGATGGCCATGGCTGCATCAATGCGCTCGGCATTGACGGTCACGATCTGAGTGCCATCGGCTGTTGTACTGGTCAGGCTCATGAGTGTCCCCGCGTCAATATGTGTTGACGATCAGCCTAGACGCCAATCCTTACGATTTTGTATGCACTATTTCGACATTAGGAGGAATATTAGATGAAAACTGTTGTGATTGCAGGCGCAGCCCGCACCCCGATTGGCGGATTTCAGGGCATGTACGACGGCGTCGCAGCCGCCGAGCTGGGCGGTGCTGCAATTCGCGCCGCGCTTGCGGGGGCAGGGGCCACCACTGTCGATGAAGTTCTGATGGGTTGTGTTTTGCCCGCGGGCCAAGGTCAGGCGCCAGCACGGCAGGCAGGATTCGCAGCTGGTTTGGGAGAAGAGGTGCCCGCAACCACGCTGAACAAAATGTGCGGCTCAGGCATGAAAGCGGCGATGATGGCCTATGATCAGATCGCGTTGGGGCAGGCGGACACCATGGTTGCGGGCGGCATGGAGAGCATGACAAATGCACCATATCTGCTGCCAAAGATGCGCAATGGTGCTCGGCTTGGGCACGGGCAGGTGGTCGATCATATGTTCCTGGATGGGCTTGAAGATGCCTATGACAAGGGCCGCCTGATGGGCACCTTTGCCGAAGATTGTGCGGAGACCTATCAGTTTACGCGGGAGGCACAGGATAACTATGCGTTGACGTCGCTGTCCAATGCGCTGGCAGCACAGGAGAGCGGTGCCTTTGATAACGAGATCGCGCCGGTTACCGTCAAAACCCGCAAGGGCGAGACTGTCACGGACGCGGATGAGCAGCCCAAATCAGCGCGCCCTGATAAGATTCCGACGCTGAAACCGGCCTTCCGCAAGGACGGTACTGTGACCGCAGCCAATGCTTCGTCGATTTCGGATGGCGCTGCCGCACTGCTGCTGGCCTCCCAGGATGCTGCGGAAGCGCAAGGCTTGACCATACGCGCCCGTATCATGGGGCATGCCAGTCACGCCCAGGCGCCGGGGCTCTTTACAACCGCCCCTGTTCCGGCAGCACAAAAACTGATGGAGCAGCTTGGCTGGGCCGTTGGCGATGTGGATCTTTGGGAGGTGAACGAAGCCTTCGCCGTCGTGCCAATGGCTTTCATGCATGAAATGGGGCTGCAGCGTGACAAAGTGAACGTCAATGGCGGCGCCTGCGCTTTGGGTCATCCGATTGGAGCTTCTGGGGCGCGGATCATGGTGACCTTGCTGAACGCATTGGAAAACCGTGGCCTGAAACGTGGCATCGCAGCCATTTGCATTGGTGGCGGTGAAGGCACGGCCATCGCTATTGAGCGCATGTGATCATCACCTTTCAAAAAATACTCTCGGGGGTGAATTGACCGACAGGTCAAGAGGGGGCAGACAGCCCCCTCTGCGACGTTGAAGGAGGGCTATCCATGCAGGTTGACTACGAAACACTGGCCAAAACCATCAGCGCTTTGACTGAGGGTGAAACCGACGAGGTCGCGCTGATGGCCACCGTGGCCTGCGAAGTGCATCACAGTGATGAGCGGTTTGACTGGACCGGGTTTTATCGGGTGGTGGCGCCGGAACTGCTTAAGATCGGCCCGTATCAGGGTGGTCATGGCTGCCTGCAGATCCCGTTCTCCCGGGGGGTCTGCGGCGCAGCGGCCCGGACCGGCGAGGTTCAGCTGGTGGCCGATGTCGAGGCGTTCCCCGGTCACATCGCTTGCGCCTCCTCGACGCGATCAGAGCTGGTTTTGCCAGTCTGGAACGGTGATGGGGCGTTAATCGGGGTTTTTGACATCGACAGCGACCAGCCCGAGGCTTTCACTGCGGATGATGCAGAACAGATTTCTGCGATCCTGAAGCGGGTCTTCGCTCCAAGCTGATTCGCAGTGGCAGGGGCTTTGCCCCTCGGCCCTCAGGGCCTCACCCCAGAGTATTGACGGAAAGATGACAGAGCCCGGCGCCCTTAGTGTGCTGGTTTTTTTTCCGGTTGCTGTTCGTGAAAAAATCCTTGGAAATTTCACGAATACGATGCATCGTGAAAAAAGGGTGATAATTTTCAAAGGTGCCGTGTGACGGATCAATCTCCACAACCCACAAGCCTAGGGGCCGATTTGCGCGCCTTGCGCAAGGCGCGAGGTGCAACGCTGGCTGATCTTTCGGCACGTCTGGGCCGGTCTGTCGGCTGGTTGAGTCAGGTCGAACGGGATATGTCAGAGCCGTCGATTTCGGATCTTCGCGCGATTGCCAAATCCCTTGATGTGCCGATGTCGATGTTGTTTGCCCATTCGGCGGCTCCAGTTGAAGAGCAGGGCTATATCGTTCGTGCCGGCGCACGTCGCCCGATGGGGTCTGGGGAGGAAGGCCTGATTGAGGAGTTGCTGTCGCCGGATCTGACGGATGATTTTGAGATGGTGCATTCCACCTTTCGCCCGCATTCCCGAATGCAGGTCCCGGCGGATCGTCCGACCCAGGAGGTCGGATATATGATTGCCGGGCAGTTGGATCTGGTGATCGGAGGCCGCAGCTTCACCGTTGGGCCGGGTGACAGTTTCCGGATCAAGGAAGAAGCCTACCAATGGGCCAACCCCTACGACGAGCCTGCCGTGGCTGTCTGGGTCATCGCGCCGCCGGTGTACTGATGAGCTTTGACGCCTGGACCCTCTTCGCCCTGTTCTGGCTGGTCTTCGTCACCACACCCGGCCCAAATGCAGTGAATTGCATTTCTAATGGAATGAGCTTGGGGTTCTGGCGGGCAATGGTCGGCGTTCTGGCTATTCTGACCCAGGCGACCTTGTTTCTGTTGCTGTCGGCGATCGGCGTGACGGCCCTGATTGCTGCCTCGCCGAGTGTGTTTCTGATTGCCAAGCTGATCGGGGCCACATTCCTGATCTACCTAGGTGTGCGCGGGTGGCGCAACGCCACACGGCCAGCTCCAGCGGTGGAGCGACCTGCGCGCCATGTCTATCTGCATGCTCTGGCGGTGGCGGTGATCAACCCCAAGAGCGTCGCGGGATATCTCGCAGCGTTTTCGCAATTTGTTGAGCCGAGCGTGCCGATCTGGGACCAGATGCTGGTGATTATGCCCACCGCGCTGGTCCTCACAACGCTGAGCTATACGGGGTTCACGCTGCTTGGTGTTGCGATGGGTCAGGCGGCGATGAAAGCGGTCTTCAACCTGTGGATCCGGCGTCTTCTGGCCATTTGTTTCATTGTCTACGGGGTGCTCTTGGGGTCGACCAGTGTTCCCGATCTGGAGGGTATGCGATGATCAAAGGGTCTTGCCTCTGTGGTGACGTTTGTTTTGAAACCGCCGCAGAACCAAGTGGAGCATCGATGTGCCATTGTACCCAATGTCGCAAGCAATCGGGCGGCATCTGGGCCTCTGCACAGGTGCGTGACGTGGACCTCATGATCACGGGCCCGGTCCGCTGGTTTGAGGCAACATCGCTGGCCAAACGCGGTATCTGCCCGCGATGCGGCTCTTTCTTGTTCTGGAAAGGCACGGACGAAGACACCATCAGCTTTGCACTTGGCGCTGTCGACGGGAACACCGGTCTCAGCGTCGAAAAGCACATCTTCACCGCCTCCAGGGGCGATTACTACGACATTGCGGACGGTGTGCCGCAAGAGGACTGACGACGAGGGAGGCATCATGTCTGATTTTCCAACAAAGGCCCGTGTGGTCATCATCGGCGGCGGTGTCGTCGGCTGTTCGGCGCTTTATCATCTGGCCAAGAAAGGCTGGGCGGATTGCGTGCTGCTTGAGAAGAATGAGCTGACTGCTGGCTCCACATGGCACGCGGCGGGCAACGTCCCGACCTTTTCGACGTCCTGGGCGATCATGAACATGCAGCGCTACTCGACCGAACTATATGCGGGTCTGGGGGAGGAAGTCGATTATCCGATGAACTACCATCAGTCCGGGTCTATCCGTCTGGCCCACACGAAGGAGCGGATGCAGGAGTTCGAACGCGCCTGTTCCATGGGCCGGTATCAGGGCATTGAGATGGAGATGTGGACACCTGAGCAAGCCAAGGAGCACTACCCGTTTCTTGAGACCCATGATCTGGAAGGGGTGCTCTATGATCCCACCGATGGAGACATCGACCCGGCACAGGTGACGCAGGCGCTGGCCAAGGGTGCACGCGACATGGGAGCCAGGATTATCCGCTTCTGCCCGGCAACGGGAGTGACGCAGAAGGAAGACAAAACCTGGATCGTGCATACTGAAAAGGGTGCGATCGAATGTGACTATGTGGTGAATGCCGCCGGTTACTATGCCCAGCGGGTGGGGGAGTGGTTCAAACCCTATGGCGGCCGTACTGTGCCGATGATGGTGATGTCGCATCAGTATCTGCTGACAGAGCAGATTCCGGAGGTCGAAGCCTGGAGCAAGGAGCATGGCAAAAAGCTACCGCTGATCCGTGATGTGGATGTGTCTTATTACCTGCGCCAGGAGAAGAATGGCTATAACCTCGGCCCCTATGAGCCGAACTGCCGAGGTCACTGGATGACCGAAGATGACCAGATGCCGGACGACTTCTCATTCCAGCTGTGGTCAGACGATCTGGACCGGATCGAGGATATCGTGACCGACGCCATGGACCGTGTGCCGCTGATGGCCACCTCCGGTGTGTCCAGCGTGATCAACGGGCCGATCCCCTATGCGCCCGACGGCCTGCCATTGCTCGGCCCGATGCCAGGGGTGAACAATGCGTTTGAGGCCTGCGTCTTTACCTTCGGCATCGCCCAGGGCGGCGGTGCTGGCAAGGTGCTGGCGGAATGGATCGTCGATGGTCAGACTGAATGGGACATGTGGGCGGTCGATCCGCGCCGCTACACCGACTACACCGATCAGGATTACTGCGACCAGAAAGGTATGGAGGTCTACGGCAACGAATATGCCATGCACTTCCCGCACCACGAATGGCCCGCTGCGCGCGACAAGAAAGTCAGCCAGGTGCATGCCAGGATCAAAGAACTGGGCGGCGTGATGGGCGCCTACAACGGTTGGGAACGCGCCAACTGGTTTGCGCAGCCGGGTGACGACACGTCCGAGGATGCCACCCACACCTGGGGCCGCTCCGGTCCGTGGCAGCAGCGCATCAAGGAAGAATGCGAAGCCGTGCGCGACGGCGTTGGCGTTCTGGATCTGCCGGGCTTCTCTCGCTTTAATCTGAGCGGCGCAGGTGCCGCCGAATTCCTGCGTAGCCTGGTGACCGGCGGTCTGCCCAAGGTGGGGCGGATGAACCTGGTCTATTTCTCGGATGAGCGCGGCCGTATCCTGACGGAGATGTCCTGTATTCGTCACGGTGAGGATCACTTCACCATGATCACCGCGGGTTCGGCCCAGTGGCATGACTTCGAGATCCTGAAAAAGGCGTTGCCCGCAGGTCTGAGTCTGACAGACCACACCACTGAATTTGCGACCATGATTGTCACCGGTCCAAAGTCACGTGAGCTGATTGCAGGCCTTTCGGACGCTGATCTGTCGCTGGGTTGGCTGACCCATCAGGAAGCCACCTTCGCGGGCAAGCCAGCTTTCTTAGCGCGGGTGTCCTATGCTGGTGAGCTGGGCTGGGAAGTCCACTGCGCCAACGCACATCAGACTGACATTTACGCAGCGCTGATCGAAGGCGGCGCCAAGCCGTTTGGCATGTATGCGCTGAACTCGCTGAGGATCGAGAAAGGCTATCGCACGTGGAAAGGTGACCTCAGCACCGATTATTCGCTGCTGGAAGGCGGTCTTGAGCGGTTTGTAAAACTGGATAAGCCGCAAGACTTCCCTGGCAAGGCCGCGATCCAGAGTGAAAAACAGCAGGGCGTCAAGAAGTCCTTTGTCACTCTGATTGTTGAGGCTGGTGATGCGGATGCGCCTTATATGTCCTGCATTTGGAAGGACGGCGAGATCGTCGGAGAGACCACTTCCGGCGATTGGGGGTATCGCGTAAATGCCTCAATCGCGCTGGGCATGGTTCGCAGCGATGCAGCGGTGCCGGGCACCGAGCTGGAGGTCGAAATCTACGGTGAGAAATTCCGCGCTGTAGTTCAGGAAGACAAACCGCTGTGGGATCCAGGCAATGACCGGCTCCGCGCCTGAGACAGTTGTGGCCTCCGGGGGAACACCCCCGGAGGGACGTCAGTGGCAGGTTGATATCATCCTGACGGAAGGTTTTGTGCTCACTGAGTTTTCTGCTGTGGTGGAGCCCTTGCGGTTGGCCAATCGGGTGCTGGCGCAACCACCGTTCTCCTGGACAATGCGCTCAGCTGGGGGCGGTCAGGTCGGATGCCGCGCCGGGGCTTTTGTCGAAACGGAGCCCTTCGTGAGCAGAGCTGAGGCTGATTGCGTCTTTGTTCTGGGCAATACGGATCCGGATTGCCTAGAGTTGTCGATGGGGTCGCTGATCAGCAGCTACCGCACGCGCGGGGCAAAGGTCTATCTGCTGGCAGAGGCCGCCAGTCGCTACATCCGCGATAGTGGCAAGGACGGGGCCCAGCACACAACCCATTGGGAAAACGCCAACTTGATGCGTGAACGCATCGGATTGTTCGACGCCAATTTTGCGTTGGCGAGTGAAGATGGGCAGGTTGTGACCTGTGCCGGGATGGGGGCGACGGTGGACATCGTTCTGGCCCTGATCGGACAGCTGACCACGGCGGCGGCGCAGGTGACGGTTGCCAATATTCTCCTGCACGACAAGGTGCGGGACTTCGCATCGTTACAGCCGTTTTCGGGAGTGAAACCAACGATCACAGGTGATGCGGACCTTGATCAGGCCATTCACGTTATGCAGGAGCACATAGAGGAACCGCTGCCAATCAATGAGATTGTTGACCATCTCGGGATTTCGACCCGGTCGCTGGAGCGCAAGTTCAAGACCTTTCTTGGCACGACACCCAATGGCTTCTATCGGGAGATGCGGTTGAACAAAGCCAATAACCTCTTGCTGAACACCACGATGAGCGTGCGCGAAATCGGTTTGGCCTGCGGGTTCTCCAATGGGTTTTCGACCCTGTATAAGGCATTTTTTGGCATTACACCGTTTGCTCTGCGTAAATCTCGGCGTGTGTCGCAGTCACGGCAGAAACGCCGGTAACCCGAACGGTAGCTGTGGAGAATAGAGCGCACAGACTGGCGTTTTTGATGCATTTGTTGTCGCCTTGATCTGGCAAGATCCGCCCAAGCAATTCGTCCAGTCAAGTTCAGGAGGCACATGATGAGCGATCTTCCCAATAAGGCCCGCGTGGTCATCATCGGCGGCGGCGTGATTGGTTGCTCGGTCGCCTATCACCTGACAAAACTGGGCTGGAAAGATGTGGTGCTGCTGGAGCGCAAACAGCTGACCTCCGGCACGACCTGGCATGCCGCCGGTCTGATTGCTCAACTGCGCGCGACCGCCAACATGACAAAGCTGGCAAAATACAGCCAGGAGCTTTATGGCGCGCTGGAAGAGGAAACTGGCGTTGCCACCGGCTTCAAACGCTGCGGCTCGATCACCGTTGCTTTGACCGAAGAGCGCAAGGAAGAGATCTTCCGTCAGGCCGCCATGGCGCGCGCATTTGGTGTTGAGGTCGAAGAAATTTCCCCTGAGGAAGTGAAAACCCGCTACGAGCATCTGAATGTTGGCGATGTGACTGCCGGGGTGTGGCTGCCGAAAGACGGGCAGGGCGACCCGGCAAACATCGCACTGGCTCTGGCCAAAGGCGCCCGCCAGCGTGGCGCGCTGGTCAAGGAGCGGATCAAGGTCACCGGCTTCTCCAAAGACAGCCGCCGCGTCACTGGCGTCGACTGGGCCAGCGATGATGGCCAGTCGCAGGGCCACATCGAGGCGGATATGGTGGTGAACTGCGCCGGCATGTGGGGCCATGAGGTTGGCCGCATGGCGGGCGTCAACGTGCCGCTGCATGCCTGCGAGCATTTCTACATTGTCACCGAAGGCATCACCGGCTTGACCCAGATGCCGGTGCTGCGGGTGCCGGACGAATGCGCCTACTACAAGGAAGACGCAGGCAAAATCCTGCTGGGTGCGTTTGAACCAAACGCCAAACCCTGGGCGATGAACGGTATCCCCGACACATTTGAATTTGACCAACTGCCCGAGGATTTCGACCACTTCGAGCCGATACTGGAGGCCGCCTGCAACCGGATGCCGATGCTGGCGGAGGCAGGCATCCACACGTTCTTCAACGGGCCGGAGAGCTTCACCCCGGATGACGCCTACCACCTGGGTCTGGCGCCGGAGATGGATAATTTCTGGGTCGCGGCAGGCTTCAACTCGATCGGTATCCAATCGGCCGGCGGTGCCGGCATGGCGCTGGCGCAGTGGATGGAAGACGGCCAGAAACCCTTTGATCTCGGCGATGTGGACATCTCCCGGATGCAGCCGTTCCAGGGCAACAAGCATTACCTGTTCGAGCGATCCAAAGAGACCTTGGGACTGCTTTATGCCGACCACTTCCCTTACCGCCAAAAGGCCACCGCCCGTGGTGTGCGCCGCACTCCGTTCCACCACCATCTGCTGGAGCGGGGCGGGGTGATGGGCGAGATCGGCGGCTGGGAACGCGCCAACTGGTTCGCCAATGAAGGCCAGGAGCGCGAATACCAGTACAGCTGGAAGCGGCAGAATTGGTTTGAAAACTCCGCAGCTGAACACAAGGCAGTCCGCGAAAATGTGGGCATGTACGACATGTCCTCCTTCGGCAAGATCCGCGTGGAGGGCCCCAATGCGGAAACCTTCCTAAACTACATCTGCGGCGCCAATCTGTCGGTGCCTGCGGGCAAGATCGTCTACACCCAGTTCCTGAACTCCCGCGGCGGCATCGAGGCAGACGTGACCGTCACCCGCCTAAGCGAGACCGCCTATCTGGTGGTGACCCCGGCGGTGACCCGTCTGGCCGACCAGACCTGGATGATGCGCCACGTGGGCGACCACCGCGTGGTGATCACCGATGTGACCGCAGGCGAGGGCGTGCTGGCGGTCATGGGTCCGAATGCGCGCAAATTGCTACAGAAGGTGTCGCCCAACGATTTCTCCAATGATGCCAACCCCTTTGGCACCGCGCAGGATATCGAGCTGGGCATGGGCCTCGCCCGTGTTCACCGCGTGACCTATGTGGGCGAGCTGGGCTGGGAGATCTATGTCGGCGCCGATATGGCCGGTCACGCTTTCGAAACACTGTGGGAAGCAGGCCAGGACATGGGGTTGAAGCTCTGTGGCATGCACATGATGGACAGCTGCCGGATCGAAAAGGGCTTCCGTCACTTCGGCCACGACATCACCTGCGAGGACAATGTGATCGACGCTGGTCTGGGCTTCGCGGTGAAGACCGATAAGGCGGATTTCATCGGCAAGGCTGCGGTGCTGGAGCGTAAGGAGACCGGCCCAAAGAACCGCATGGTTCAGTTCAAACTGACCGACGCCGAGCCGCTGCTGTTCCACAACGAGCCGATCATCCGTGACGGCAAATATGTGGGCTATCTGAGCTCTGGCAACTACGGCCACACCCTAGGTGCTGCCATTGGCATGGGCTATGTGCCGTGTGAGGGCGAAAGTGCGGCAGATGTGCTGGGGTCCACCTATGAGATTGACGTTTGCGGCGTGAAGGTGAAGTCCGAGGTTTCGCTGAAGCCGATGTATGACCCAAAATCGGAACGGGTGAAGCAATAGAAACGTCCGATCTTGTGACATGATATAACACGTCATAGGGGAAGATGCGTGCGAGAACCGCGCATCTTCCCGGCAGCGTAGAGTAAGTTGCCGCCCAACGATGACATCAACACCTTTGGCAGTATCCCCCCTGTTCATTGTCGGCTGACCTGTCATAAACGCGGCTCAGGGAGATTTTACGATGACGCCGCAGTCCGAGAACAAAGACACGCCACAGGGCCTCGCCTTTGCTGTTTCCGCCTATCTGATGTGGGGTTTTCTGCCACTCTATATGAAGGCGCTGGCGCATATGCCCGCTGCAGAAGTGGTCGCCCATCGGGTGATCTGGTCGGTGCCCGTTGCGGGAGCTCTGCTTATCATCCTGCGTCGGACCCGTGACCTACGTGCAGCACTGACCTCCCCGAGAGTGTTGATGATGGGCGCGGTAACAGCAGCACTGATTTCGGTGAATTGGGGCATCTATGTCTGGTCCATCGCGACCGGCCATGCGTTGGATGCGGCTCTTGGCTATTACATTAACCCGCTGTTCAGCGTCATGCTTGGCGCTGTGCTGCTGGGTGAACGGCTGTCGCCTGCCCAATTGATCGCCATCGGTTTGGCAGCACTGGCGGTATTGGTGCTCGCTCTGGATGCGGGTCGGCTGCCCTGGGCGGCGATTGGGCTGACGCTCAGCTGGGGGTTTTACGCCTTTTTCAAGAAATCCCTACCGGTTGGTCCCAATCAGGGGTTCATGTTGGAGGTGCTGATCCTGACACCCCCTGCACTGCTGTATTTGGGATATCTGACGGTCACGGGCGGGGCCCATTTTGGCGGCGACTTCAGCGATACCGCGCTGTTGCTGGGGTGTGGTGTGGTGACGGCGGTGCCGCTGATCACCTATGCCAATGGCGCCAAACTGCTGCGCCTATCCACGATCGGTATTCTGCAATATATCGCGCCCACCATGATCTTTCTGGCGGCGGTCTTTGTCTTCGGCGAGGAGTTCGGCCGCGCCCGGATGATCGCCTTCCCGATGATATGGCTCGCGCTGGTGATCTATTCCGTTTCTCTGCTGCGCCAGATGCGTCGCGCCTGACGGATCGGAAGGCCCCGACAGTTCGGCGTTGATTGTCTGGGCCAGAGTGTCAGCCCACAGCGTATAAGCTGTGGCCGAAGGGTGGTATCCGTCTCGTGCGGCCAGCGTTGGATCGGGTGATAGTGTGAAGGGCAGGTGTACGACATTTGAATCTTGCGCGGCCAGTTTGGCAAGAACTTGGTCCAGCCGCGTCGCATGCCGCCCCAGCACCCAGGCCAGCGGATTGGGAAGGGCGGGAAAATCCGCCATCGGCGGCACACCGGACAGGATCACCAGTGTGACCCCAAATCGATCACGCAGAAGTCGGATCAGGGCTGACTGTTCCATGTGAAACCGTCGCCGTCGTGCAAGCCGCGTCACATCATTTACGCCAAGCGCCAAGACAGCGACGTCGAATGTCTGCGGTGGCAGTGCGCGCACCCGCGCCAGCGCATCGGCGCTGCGATGCCCGGTTGTCGCCTCCAATCGCCAGGTTAGATGCCGCCCAGTCGCCAGTTTCGTGGTCAGTTGACCGCAAAGCGCATCATCCTGTCGGCCGACACCAACCCCTGCGGCAGAGCTATCGCCGACAATCAGTAGACGCAACGGTGTGCCACGCCCCAACTGCCCAAACCGTGGGCCCCATGGTTCAGGTAAGCGTAACGCCCTGCGCCGCACGTTGATCGCCTGCACGACCAGCAGTGGCAGCAGTACGATCCGGGCGATATGGTCCAGGCCGATCAGCTGAGCGCCGATTGATACTGGAGAAATCGCGGATCGGATGTAACGCGCGCCATGATTGCTTCCCGCAGGATCCCAACGCTCTTGTAAGGGCGCATCACCACCTCGAACTGATCAATCAGCCCGTCGGAGTTCAGGGTGATCAGATCAACGCCGACTGCATCGAAATCACCAATTCGACATTGAAATTCTAGCGCCCAATCGTTGCCATTGCCCATGATCCGGCGGTAGCGGAAATCACTGAAGATCTGTCCGACATGTCCAAGAATGGCCGCCACCGGCGCACGTCCGGTCCAGGTTTTCCAATAGGTTGGTGGCAAAAACTGCACATCTTCGGCCAAGAGATCGGCAATCTGACTGTCATCACCCTTGGCGACGACCTCTTGCAGTCTGGTTATGGTTGGATGTGTCATGCGCGCCTCTCAGAACAGAGCGGTCCGCCGGGTTGCGGACCTGCCGGTTTACCCTGCCGCCGGACCGCAGAACCGGCAAGCGCGACGTCGCGATACCTTGCTCTGGCGCGGCAGGGTCGCTAGGGACGCGGGCATGACAGTTTCCAGCGACTACACCCCGCCAACCGATCCGTTGGATATCCTGCACCACGATGCCCAGCTCTTGGTGGTGAACAAGCCCCATGGCCTGCTCAGCGTGCCGGGGCGGGGGGAGCATCTTGCGGATTGTCTGCTGAGCAGGCTACAGGCGGCCTTCCCGGAGGCGCTTTTGGTGCATCGACTGGATAGGGATACCTCCGGTGTGATGGTGTTCGGCGTCACTCCACATGCCCAGCGGCATCTGTCCATGCAGTTTGAAAAACGCACCGCGAAGAAAGCCTATGTGGCGCGGCTTGACGGTCGGCTTGAACCGCGCAGCGGCACCGTAGATCTGCCGCTCATTGTCGATTGGCCAAATCGTCCGCGCCAGATGGTTTGCCACGACACCGGCAAAGAGGCCGTGACCGACTGGCGGGTGATGAAATATGAGGACACCGCAACCCGCGTGCGCCTGACGCCCAAAACCGGGCGGTCACATCAGTTGCGCGTGCATATGTTGTCGCTTGGTCATGCCATCCTTGGTGATCCACTTTATGCAGAGGGGCGCGCGCTGGATCATCCGCGTATGATGCTGCACGCAGAAGAACTGCGGATCAAACATCCTGACAGTGGTGAATCGATGAAGTTTCGCGTCAAGGCGCCGTTTTGAGGTCGGCCCTGCCTAAACACTGATGCGCAGCCAGTCTGGCGGCAGAATATCGGGATTGTTCAGTTTCGGATCGCCGAACCATTTGGCGGGACCGGCCACGCGGCGGTCCGGTGTCTGGTTCAGCCAGGCCGCCCACCAGGAGAACGAACTGTTGCCGATGATGTTGTGTTTGCACAGGCTCATCAGGCGCATATCCTCATAGTCGGTATCGGGGCCGTTGAAATCCACCACCACTTTGTCGCAGGGCAGAGAAAGGTTTTCCTTTGCCCATTGTGGATCATCCGAGAAGACATAGACCGTTGGATGTCTCTCCAACCCGTCCAGAAACTTCGCCAGTGCGGCCTCGTAATAGGCCTGATCACAAAGCACATGCGCGGCGAGGGTCAGATAGTCGCCCCGGCGTACGTGCAGCGAAATTGCATTGGTTTCGTGGATGCGCGCCGCCATCTCCGCGTTCTGCTGATTTGAATACTCAGGGAAGGTGAAGTCGCGCCGAATGCGTTCGGCACTTTGTGCGAAATAGCGCTCGCTCTGCCAGTAACCGTGCAGGTAACTGTTGTCGTTCCAGTCTGCGAAACCCGGATTGTAGCCCAGGCCTGCTTCCCGGCGTAGCTTTGGCCCGGTGCCGAGATGCTGTCCTAAACCGCGCCATAGCGCATAACCAAGCGGAGCACGTTGGCGCAACGGCGGCAGGATATCCGGTGTGGCCAGATCAAGATCGAAGACGCGCGTTAGCACGCCCTCACCGCGCAGCTCGGCGCCGCGACTGTCCAGCGCAAGCGACACGCCGAGCCGATCCGCCAGCGCACGCCCGGCAGCGTATTGGAACATCTGGTTGCCCAGTCGGCCATGCAGGCGGGTGATGATCATGGTTGGTCCCTCGGAGCGATATATCGCGTTGATAGGCGTCATCGACTGCCATGACCAGTCCCGGTCAGGTTCATCCGCCGGATCGCGCCTGCCAGCTGCTGTAGCTTGCAACGCCAAAATCCATATCCGGGTCGTCGGTCATCGGCGCCAGAAACTCAATCGAGTGCCCGTCCGGATCCTTGAAGTAGATCGACAGCGCGGGCATCCAGCCCAGCACCACCGGTTCTGTCGTCGGGGACCCGTGAAAATCAAGCGGCGTGATCCCGGCATCTGACAGCCGGTCGCAAATACCATCAAGTGCTGAGACCGTGGTGCGAAACGCCATGTGCAACCGCATCCCCATCGGGGCCGAACCGCCCGACCATAGCCCCAGCATTCCCTGTGGCTGCCCACCGACCCAGTAGAAAGCGACCTGCCGCTCGGGAAGGTAACGCGCAAGTTCTAGCCCGATGGTCTCCCCATAAAAGGCCATTGAAACGTTAAGGTTTTTCACGGGCAGGTGGGTTTCGTAGATACCGGTCAAAGTGGTGTTGATACCGATTTTGACGGCGGGGACAGGCTTTTCATGGATCATTCGGTGTCTCCTTTGAACAATCGTTTTTCCTACCCTGCAAGCTCAAGTCAGGTTTAGATCAAGGGGTAAATGACCTCCCTGGTTGTTTCTTTTGATGTGGTTTGGAGGCGGTCTCTCTCTACCCAGCCGAGCTGATAGACAGCTATTCAATCGCAGCTATTAGGTGGCTAAGGCCTTGACCATGGCGGGTGGAACGGCCTAAGGCTGAAGCAGGGTCGGGGCCCTGCCGCTCGCGGTCAACATGACCATGGTGAACCCCCGTCTATAGATTTCCTGTCTTTCGCCCATCGATTTGATGCGCCAATGGCAATGCGGGCTCCATGTTTTCGGCGCATCTTGTTGATTGGACAAGAGGCAAGAATGACGACCAACCCAGAAGATCTTCCGACCGTCGGGAGCCTGAAACAACAGGCGCGCAATCTGCGACAGCAGCTGCAGGCCCGCAATCTCACCCTGTCACACAGCGCCGCGCTTGAGATGGTGGCCCGGCAATACGGCTACAAAGACTGGAATACGATCAGCGCCAAGGCGGACAGACCACGTCCGAATATTCCGCAGCAGACCTTGCGTGTCGGGCAGACCCTGCGGGGCAGCTACCTTGGTCAGGCCTTCACGGCTGAGCTGCGCGGATTGCAGGTGTTTGGTGAGGGCGCGCGCCGACGTGTGACCCTGCATCTGGAAGAGCCAGTGGATGTGGTGAAATTCGACAGTTTCTCCGCAATGCGTCAGCGGATCAGTGGCACCATCGGATGGGATGGCCGCTCGGTTGAGCGGACCTCAGATGGTGTGCCCCAGCTGGTTCTGGAATTGCCTGATTGGAGCCGTTTTACCTGAAATCAGCGCAAGAATACCAAAGAGCCGCCCTGATGGGCGGCTCTTCTCGTCTGAGTTAGTAGAATTGTATGGCGCGTTATTCGTCGGCCCAGCCACCGACGGCTTTCACCTCCAGGAAATCCTCGATCCCCCAGCTGCCACCCTCGCGGCCATTGCCGGATTGTTTCATGCCCCCAAACGGCGAGCCCGCGGAACGCGACTTGCCGTTCATCTCGATCATGCCGGCGCGCAGTTTGCGGGCCATGCGGTTGGCACGGGCGGGATCCTGCGTCTGCACATAGTTGGTTAGACCATAGGGCGTGTCATTGGCGATCTCGATTGCGTCCTCTTCGCTCTCAAAGGGGATAATCGACAGCACCGGGCCAAAGATCTCTTCGCGGGCGATGGTCATTTGGTTGTTCACATCGGCAAAGACGGTTGGCTTGACATAGAAGCCTTGGTTCAAGCCATCGGGGCGACCGGTACCGCCTGCAACCAATCGGGCGCCTTCGTCGATGCCTTTCTGGATCAGGTCCTGGATTTTGCCCCATTGCAGTTCGTTGACTACGGGACCGATATGGCGACCTTCGCTGGAGGCGGGGCCGACCTCGACCTTGTTGGCAACAGCCGCGGCTTCCTCGACGGCTTTGTCGTAGATGCCTTTCTGAACCAACATGCGGCTCGGCGCGTTACAGCTTTGGCCGGTGTTGTTCATCATATGCAGTACGCCGCGCTTCACGGCTTTCTCGTCGGCATCGTCAAAGATCACATTGGCGCCTTTGCCACCAAGCTCTAGATGAACCTTTTTCAGGGTATCTGCCGCCGCCTTGGAAATTGCAGTGCCGGCGCGGGTCGAGCCGGTGAAGGATACCATGTCCACATCGGGATGGCTGGACAGCTGGGTGCCCACGCCGGTGCCGTCACCGTTCACCAGATTGAAGACACCAGCAGGGAAGCCAGCCTCGTCCATCATTTCGGCAAAGATCATCGCGTTGAGCGGGCTTTGCTCCGAAGGTTTCAGAACCATGGTGCAGCCCGCGATGGCTGCGGCGCCAACTTTTAGGGTGACCTGGTTCATCGGCCAGTTCCATGGCGTGATCAACGCAGCGACGCCTACAGCCTCATGGATGATGCGATCATTGGGGGCATGGTCGCCCAGAGGAGCATCGAAGGAAAACGCCTTCGCCGCCTTGATAAAGTTGCGCAGATGCCAGCTGCCTGCGCCTGCCTGCTGGGTGCGGGCCATGTCGATGGGCGCCCCCATCTCGGCACTCATTGCCTGCGCCAGATCTTCTGTGCGGCTCTCGTAGACTTCGATCAGTTTTTCGACCAGCGCGATACGCTCTTCAACCGGTGTCGCCATCCAACCCGGCAGGGCGGCCTTGGCCGCAGCGACAGCGGCATTGGTATCCGCAGCATCGCCCAGGGAAATGACTGCACAGGGCGCCTCGGTCGAGGGGTCGATCACTTCAAAATCATTGGGTGCAGCAGGGGCGACCCATTGGCCGTTGATGTAAAAATCACGTTTCTCGATCATCTGTCGATCTCCCAGGTATCAGGGTGTGACGGAGCAAAACCCCGCAATTGGCCGACACTCTGTCACCGGTGTTTCGGATGGGCAAGGGGGGAATGAATAATTTGATCAAATTGTCGAAATGGATAAAAATCCGCTATTTTGCCGCTATTCTGGGAGGGGTGTGCGATCTCATCGATAGACCTGCACGCATGTCCCGAGCGGGTCAGATTGACGCGTGAGTTGATCTTTTCGACTGCTGGCCAGCTATCAAGGGTTTAACCTGCGCGTCGAGTGGTTAGGTTATCGACCAGAGAGTATTTATTTGACAGCAGAGGAGAGACCCATGGGTTTGCGTATCAATGATGTGGTTCCGGATTTCACCGCAGAAACCGATCAGGGCACCGTCTCATTTCATGACTGGATCGGTGATAGCTGGGCGATCCTGTTTTCCCACCCCAAAGATTTTACACCTGTCTGCACCACGGAATTTTCGGCAGTGGCGCAGCTGGCTGACGAATGGGCAGCCCGCAATACCAAGGTGATCGGTGTGTCGGTTGACGGCGTTGAGGATCACAAGAAATGGAAGGGCGATATTGAAAGCTATGGTAAGGCCAGCGCTGGTTTCCCGATCATCGCCGATGAAGGTCTGGCCGTCTCCAAGGCCTTCGACATGCTGCCAGCCGAGGCCTATCTGCCAGATGGTCGCACGCCCGCAGACAGCGCCACCGTGCGCTCGGTCTTTATCATTGGTCCGGATAAGCAGCTGAAGCTGTCGATGACCTACCCAATGACGGTGGGCCGTAACTTTGCCGAAATTCTGCGCGCTCTGGACGGTCTGCAGATGTCTGGCAAAGGCGTTGCGACGCCTGCGAACTGGGTGCCCGGCGAAGATGTGATTATTCCGCCGAGTGTATCGAATGAGGATGCCAAGGCCAAATTCGGTGAGTTCGAGACGATCTTCCCCTATCTGCGCAAAACCAAGGCGCCGGAATAGCCGACTGAAACATTCAAACGGGGGCGTTGTACCCTTGTGAAATGACCGTTGTGGGAAAGGGGCCAACTGGCCCCTTTTTCTATGGCTCCACTACGAGTGCTTTTGTGGGCGCAGGGCGACTTGGCTCCGGTAGAGCGCGCGTTTCACTTCACGCGCGATCTTTCCTCCTGTGGGGCGCGACTGGATGGTTGAGCCCCCCAATTCCTCCGTCAGTTCTGATGCACCATTGGGCCAGATTGTGTGGACCATTTGCCCATGGACCCAGTGCATCTGAAGGAAGGTATCAACCGGTCGGTCCAGCGTCTCCGTGGCTGCCAGTAGGCGCGCCGCCGCGGCTTTTCCCACCACCTGCGCGACGGTTTGCAATCCGATGCGTCTTGGCAGAAACAGGCGCGCTTCGCCCTCGGTCGCGATAAGCTGCGTCGCGGTTTCGCGGTGTTTGGCAGGCAGCCGGATAAAACTCTCGGTGGTGGCGCGATTTTCGGCCAATTTGATGGCATCGCGCCAGATCGTCAGGTCCAAGGCAAGATCATCTTCGACGATCAAGCCGAACTCATCGGTGCTGTCGACGATCTTCTGCCAGCATTTGCGATGGGAGAGGAAACAGCCGATCTCCCCAGCCCTCAGCGCAAAGGGGTAACGCGGCTGGTGCAAGTCGCCATTGTGTACGGTGATCCCGCCTGCCTTCAGAACCGCGCGGCCATTGACCGCCTCAATGATCTCCGGCTGCGGCAGCTCTGTCATCAGCCGTGCCACGTTTGGGGCGCGTTTCTGATCACCTGCCATATGAATGATGTAGGATCGCATAAGCCAGAGGTAGCGATCTTGCCCAGCGGTGAAAAGAGGGAGGCCGCAGCCTGTGGACCCGAAAACGAAGAAACCCCGCCATTTCTGGCGGGGTTCGGGATGCTTTGAAAAAGAGGCAGATTATTCCGCGTCTTCTTTCTTCTCAGCTTTGATTTCTTCGCCGGTTTCCTGATCCACGATCTTCATGGACAGGCGGACCTTGCCGCGATCATCAAAGCCCAGCAGCTTCACTTTCACTTCCTGGCCTTCCTTCAGAACGTCCGAAGGATGGTTCAGGCGGCGGTTTTCGATCTGGGACACGTGTACCAGGCCATCGCGCTTGCCGAAGAAGTTCACGAAGGCGCCGAAGTCGACGATCTTCACGACCTTACCGGTGTAGATGGCGCCTTCTTCCGGCTCTGCCACGATCGAGTGGATCATGTCATAGGCCTTCTGAATGGCGGTGCCGTCGGCCGATGCGATCTTGATCACGCCGTCGTCGTTGATGTCGACTTTCGCGCCGGAGGTTTCCACGATCTCGCGGATGACCTTACCGCCGGAGCCGATGACTTCACGGATCTTGTCGGTCGGGATCTGCATGGTCTCGATGCGCGGCGCATGGACGGAGAACGCATTGGTTTCCGACAGAGCCTTGGCCATTTCACCGAGGATGTGCAGACGGCCGTCCTTGGCCTGATCCAGTGCTTTTTCCATGATTTCAGGCGTGATGCCTGCAACCTTGATGTCCATCTGCAGCGAGGTGATGCCCTTGTCGGTACCCGCCACTTTGAAGTCCATGTCGCCGAGGTGGTCTTCGTCGCCCAGAATGTCCGACAGGATCGCGTAGGAGCCGTCGTCTTCCAGGATCAGACCCATGGCCACACCGGCAACCGGTGCTTTCAGCGGAACGCCGGCGTCCATCATGGACAGCGAACCACCGCAGACGGATGCCATCGAGGAGGAACCGTTCGATTCGGTGATCTCCGACACCACACGGACGGTGTAGGGGAAGTCGGTCGGCGCAGGCAGAACCGCCTGCAATGCGCGCCATGCCAGCTTACCGTGACCGATTTCACGACGGCCCGGGGAGCCGACACGACCCACTTCACCAACCGAATAGGGAGGGAAGTTGTAGTGCAGCAGGAAGTTGGATTTGAAATTGCCGTGCAGCGCGTCGATGAACTGCTCGTCGTCACCGGTGCCCAGCGTGGTCACAGCCAGTGCCTGAGTTTCACCACGGGTGAACAGCGCCGAACCATGGGTCCGCGGCAGCATGCCAGTTTCCGACTCGATGGCGCGGACATCGGTGGTCGAACGTCCGTCGATCCGCTTGCCGGTCTTGACCACATCGCCACGCAGAATGCCAGCTTCCAGCTTCTTCAGGGCGGAACCGAGGTTGGCATCTTCCAGCTGTTCTTCGTTCAGCGAGGCTTTGATCGCGTCGCGGGCGGCGGCAACAGCGGCGGTGCGCTCCTGCTTGTCGGTGATCGCAAATGCAGCGCGCATCTGCTCTTCACCGGCAGCCTTAACAGCGGCGAACAGCTCGGAATAATCAGCAGGCTGGAAGTCAAACGGCTCTTTCGCCGCCTCTTCCGCCAGCGAGATGATCAGGTCGATTACCGGCTGGATCTGCTCATGAGCAAATTTCACCGCACCCAGCATTTCGGCTTCGGTCAACTCGTAAGCTTCGGATTCAACCATCATCACGGCATCTTTGGTGCCGGCAACAACCAGATCCAGACGCTGATCAGGGTTCAGGCGCAGGTCCTGCATGTCGTCGACAGTCGGGTTCAGGACGTATTCGCCGCCCTCAAAACCAACGCGCGCAGCGGCGATCGGGCCCATGAAGGGCGCGCCGGACAGGGTCAGCGCCGCAGAGGCTGCGATCATGGCGACCATGTCGGGATCGTTGACCAGATCGTGGCTCAGCACGGTGCACATCACCAGAACTTCGTTCTTGAAGCCGGGGACGAACAGCGGGCGGATCGGACGGTCAATCAGACGCGCAGTCAGCGTTTCTTTTTCGGTGGGGCGTGCTTCACGCTTGAAAAAACCACCGGGGACCTTGCCCGCCGCGTAGTATTTTTCCTGGTAGTGGACGGTCAGAGGGAAGAAGTCCTGACCCGGTTTCTGCTGGCGGGCAAAGGTGACATTTGCCATGACCGAGGTCTCGCCCAGGGTGGCAATCACGGTGCCATCAGCCTGACGGGCAACCTTGCCGGTCTCCAGTGTGAGCGTCTCTTCGCCCCACTGCATCGATTTCTTTGTAACGTTAAACATTCAGCTTATCCTAGCTGGGAGCACTCCCGGGCGTATCCCGGGTCTCCCGTTTGATGTGGCGGCCCCATTGCCGCCGACCCCTCTCTATCTTTCTTTCGACTGCCGGGGTCTTGGCAGCACGTCTCAGATAGGCCGCCCTTACAGGATTTTTGTACAGATTGAAAGGGCAAGCGCTGGTGATGCCGGTTCTCAGAGATTTCGCGCCAGGCCCCATACCACAGGGCGCAGCAACGCCGATGGCGAGTTCTAAATACCTGTGCGTTAACCAGATCCTCAGCGTTTTTATGAAAACTTTGCGCACCCCAGAAGGGCAAGACGCCGTCGACCCCACCACGAATGAACAGGTGCTGAATGAACGATTGGACCTCCGGCTATGTTGCCGAGCTCGACTACACGCATGATTTCTTTCATGAGATGACGCCATCGCGCTTGGCGTTTGCTGCGTTGTCGCGGGGGCATCGGCATGGGTTGGATGACAACCGTCTAACCTATTGTGAGTTGGGCTGCGGGCAGGGGTTCACCGCCAATCTGCTGGCCGCTGCAAACCCGCATGTTGATGTGCATGCGATGGATTTCAACCCGGCGCATATCGCTGGTGCACATCGACTGGCACAGGAGGCCACGGTGCCCAATGTCACCTTCTACGAAAGATCCTTTGAGGATTTCGAGGAGGAGGCAACCTTGCCAAATAGCTTCGATGTGATTGCGCTCCATGGCGTCTACAGCTGGGTCTCGCGGGAGAATCAGGAACGGATTACCGGCTTCATCGCCCGCCGCCTGAAACCGGGTGGGCTGGTCTATATCAGTTACAACACGCAACCTGGCTGGGCTCCATCGATGCCATTGCGCCGGTTGCTGACGGATCGCGCGGCGCAGAGCACCGGGCCGCTGGAGCAGCGCATTGACGAAGCCTTGGGGTTTGCCGAGCAATTGAAACAGGCCGGTGCGGGGTTCTTTGCTTCCAATCCGGGCCAGCTGACCCGGTTGAGCGAGATGAAGTCGATGTCGCGGAACTACCTGGCGCATGAGTTCTTCAACAAGGATTGGACCCCGTTTCATTTTGCCGATGTGGCAGAAGATCTGGCGCAGGCAAAACTGGAGTTCATGGGGGCGGCGAATCCTCTGGATCACATCGACGATATCTGCCTCAGCGCGCCACAGCGGGCGCTTCTGGCAGAAGAAAGCAATGCGATCAGGCGCGAGGGATTGCGTGACATTCTGTTAAACGAGCAGTTCCGCGCGGATGTTTTTGTACGGGGGTGGCTGCCACAAACGCAACGTGGCGGCGTCGGAGGGTGGTTTCAGACCACCTTCGCGCTGGCGCGCCATTATGGAACCGGCCCGTTGAAAATCAGCTGGCGCAAGGGAGATATCGCGTTGGAAGCGAGCCAGTATGAGCCTGTTTTGCACGCTTTGGCCGCTGGGCAGCACACCGTTCGCGCCTTGCTGGAGCAAGGGGTGTTCTCAGATATGACCTGGGGCGATATCACGCGGATGCTGACAATCCTGACTGGTGCGGGCTATATCGTGCCCTGTCTGCCGCAGACGGGATATGCGGATCGGGTTGCGCGATGCCACGACTTCAATTCGGCGGTTTGCAAGAATGCTGAGGATAGTGAGCGTCTAGGCTTCTTGGCATCTCCGGTGACGGGGGGCGGCGTTGCGGTTGACCGAATGGAGCAGCTGTTCCTGCTTGCACAAAGCGAGGGACATCAGACCCCGGATGATTGGGCGAGTTTTGTCTGGCGAATTCTTGAGCCGCAGGGGCAGCGGCTGGAACAGGATGGTCGGGTGCTGGAACTGGCTGAGGAAAACCTTGCTGTCCTGCGCGCCCGCGCCCATGCTTTTGCAGCGCGGCGCCTGGACATTCTTGCAGGTCTTGGCGTGAGCTTGGTCAAGGACGCACCATCGCAAGCGGAGACGGCCCATCCGACGGCCGCTATGTCACAGTGCGGGGCTGTAGCCTAGCAGCCCGCAGATCAGCCAGTGCAACGAAAAACGCCCGCAGCCAAATGGCGCGGGCGTTGATCTTCAACCGTCTGGTCGTCGCGATTAGCGACGGATGCCGAGACGTTTGATGAGGTCCTGATAGCGGGCCACGTCTTTGCCTTTGGTGTAGTCCAGCAGCTTACGACGCTGAGCAACCATTTTCAGAAGGCCACGACGACCGTGGTTGTCCTTCTTGTGGGTTTTGAAGTGCTCGGTCAGGGTGTTGATGCGCGAGGTTAGGATTGCAACCTGGACTTCCGGGGAACCGGTGTCGCCGTCTTTGGTTGCGAATTCTTTCATCAGGCGGGCTTTTTCTTCAGCAGTGATCGACATCGGGGTCTCCTTTGAAGGTTTGTGTGAATGGCGCAGGCCGGGATGTCGTCCAGCACAGGCCCATGGAGGCGTCTCGGGCGATGCAGTTTTCCGCAGAAGGCCGCAGCGCCGTTGAACAGGTCGCGCGTATACGCAGATTCTTCGGAAATAGCAAAAGGTTTTGCGGCATAGTCTCTGTCAGCGCAGCGGATGTCGGGCTGACGAGACCTGGATTAGTCGAGCGTTAGCCCGCCGCTGCCAGCTTCATTCGCCATCACGCCGAAGCGGATCGCGGCCTCTTGGTCTACGACCAGTATGTCGGATGCTGCCAGTTCTGCAGGGCCGGTCACGCGCAGCGCCTCCTTGCCGTCTATCGTTACGATATGCTCACCGGGGGTATCTGGATCGCTGCTCACGTCAACGACAGGCGTGTCAGAGCCGAATTTGTCCCAGATGACAACCAGCTGATCCTCGCTTTTATTGAAATCGGACAAATCGATGGGGGCGGTGGGGTCCGTATTGTCCCCGTTTGCGTCCTCGCTGACATAAAAATTACCTGCGCCAACAAGGATACTGTCGGCGCCTGTGCCGGTGGTCACGATATCACCGGCCCCGGCAAGTATCGTGTCATCGCCGTCACCTCCGTTCAGGTAATCTGCAGTGTCGCCATCATCGTCGCCGACCAGAAGATCATCACCAGTGCCGCCGAACAGCGTGTCCTGCCCCTGGCCACCTGTCAGATGGTCATCATCGTCGTTCCCGTGCAGCGCGTCGCGCCCGTTGGCCCCGACCAGCGTATCATTGCCCTGACCGCCGTGAGCCTGATCATCGCCTGCACCGCCGTCAAGCGTGTCCTCACCGAAGTGGCCAAACAGCCTGTCATCATCATCATCACCGGCCAGCAGGTCATCGCCATGGTCGCCGTGTAGGAGATCATCTCCGGAGCCGCCCTCTAGGGTGTCGTCCCCCTCACCGCCGTGCAGTGTGTCATTGCCTTCGTCACCTTGTACGCTGTCATCACCGGCGTAGCCGTTCAGTTGATCATCCCCAGCCAGGCCGTGCAGTAGATCGTCTGCACCATCGCCGCCAAGCTGATCGGGTGCAGCGGTGCCAGTAGAGACGAGTGTGTCGAGTGAGATGGTTTCGCTGCTGCTGCCCTTTTCGGCAGTATCATCGTTGTCTTCATTGACGTCAGAGGTGTCAGAGCCGCTGTCCCCCTCGTCAATCAACAAGATGCCGCCAACGGCGGCGACCCCCAACATTGCAGCCAGCATCAACATTCCGGCGACCCCTCATGAAACACGCGGAACACCCGCATGACCAATATGATACACGTAATAGTTGTGTATCAAATCAAATCAGAAGCGATGGTTAGCAAGATCTTATGACAGCGTGGGCCGCCAGGGTTCGGGTTTCTGGTCGTAGCGAATGTAGAGCGGGTGTTTGGGATGACCGGCCTTGCTCAGTCCGAGATGAAACAACGGCCGACCGGTTTCAACAAGTGCCGCCGCAACTTGATCACCTTGCTGACGAAACGCGCCGTGGGTGCCCCAGGCGCAGATCACCTGATCCGCCCAGTCCGCACCCTCCAGAATTATTCCCAGATTATCCGGCCCAACTGGATCGGCAGCTTGTTTCATGTCGCGGGGGTCAGTGGCCCGAAAGGCAAAGATATTGGTCGCGCGAAATCCGCCATGTCCCAAGGCGCGCGCGCGTCTTTCGCAGCGCTCAATCGTTGGATCGTTCTGCACCTCAGTCGCGGTAGACGGGTTGAGCATCACAAACATCACCCGTGTCCCCGCCGGATCCCAGATCCGGCTGAGGCTATATCGATACTGCTCGCAGTTGGAATAGACTGCGGTTGAGGGCGCGTCGCCCTTGGTGTGGCTGCGATGGATCATGGCGCCCGTCGTGCCCAGACCTCGCGCCGCTGTCAACCACAGGCTAGCGCACAAAGACGCGGCTGGGATGCAACTCACCGGCTTTGTAGTGGCCGACTGCGACGGCCTGACCCTCCAGCGAGGCCCAGGCCTCTTCGCCGTATTCAACATCGGAGGCGAGCACCATGCCCGGGTTGCCGTTGCGCAGTTTCGCCGCACCTTCGGGGGTGCAGATCAGCTGGGGCAGATCGGCAAGCCCTTCCTCAAGCGGGCGCAAAAAACCGTCCAGATCCGGCGATTTGGCCATCTCGTCCAGTGTTTCCAGGCTGATACCATCCTCGGCGTCAAACGGCCCCGACCAGATCCGGCGCAAGCATTTGACATGGCCGTAACACCCAAGGGCCGCGCCCAGATCCCGGGCGATGGACCGCACATAGCCGCCTTTGCCGCAGGTCATTTCCAACACGACATGGTCAGCGTCAGGACGATCCACTAGGATCAGTTCCTCAACCCACAACGGGCGGGCGGCCAGTTCGATGTCTTCACCATCGCGCGCCAGCTTATAGGCACGCTGGCCGTCGATTTTCACCGCTGAGAATTTTGGTGGTACCTGCATGATATCACCAAGGAATTGCGGCAGCGCCGCCACGATGTCCTCATCACTTGGCCGTGTATCGCTGCTGGCGATCACTTCGCCTTCGGCGTCATCGGTATTGGTCGCCTGACCGAGCCGCACAGTGAAAGTGTAGGCCTTCAGCGCATCGGTGATATAAGGCACAGTCTTGGTGGCTTCGCCCAAAGCGACTGCCAGAACGCCGGTTGCTTCGGGGTCCAGCGTGCCGGCATGGCCTGCCTTCTTGGCATCAAAGGCCCAGCGGACCTTATTGACAACCGCAGTGGACGTCAGCCCCGCAGGCTTGTCGACCACCAGCCAGCCGGAAATATCGCGCCCTTTGCGTTTGCGTCCCATGTTGTACCCCAATGTCATCGTCGGTGAGAGAGGCGCGCGAGGTAGCCCAGCCATCCCGGGCTGTCAATCGCGGGAGGTGGCGAAACCGTCAGCCAACTGCGGCATGGGCTGGCCCGACGCGTGTGGTTGACTCAGTTGGTCGCCGCGTCGCTCTTGGTGCCGTCAGCCACCACGCCTACCACCGGTCCCATCATGAAGCCGGCATCGCTGCGGTTGATCTGCGGCGCGTGGAGCCGCGAAATATTGCCATCAAAATAGAGCGCACTTGGCAGCTTCAGATGGTCCCGGAACAGGCTGCCAAACTGGTGAAACGTCACAGCGTTCCGCGAGATGGCAAAGACCACGCGCTGGCCGTCGGCGCTGGTGCCGACGCCGTTGCGAATGAAATACGAGGTCGAGTCCGGCAGAAACCGCGGATGCAACGCGCCATCGATCACCAGCATTGGACCGGATTGCGTGGCATAGCGGCACTGTGGTTTGGTCTCAGCAAAGGTCAGTGTTTCGATCACATCCGTGCGGGCAGCGCCGATACATAGCACTCCATTGGGCAGCAGTCCGAAATTGCCCGGACCGGGGGATGTGATCAGCCGCATCTCCTCGTCGTCGCCGTCCCGATACAATCCGACAGGAGAACGGTCGCGATGGTACATACCGGCATTTGTCGCAAAGGGCAGACTCTGCCCCTTGGCTTCCAGATCGCTTTCGATGGTGGAGAAATGCCCGTAGACTTCGCCCGCGTCGTTTTTCAGAAACAGGCGCAACTCATCCTCGGCGACGTTGACCTCGCAGATCGTGTAGCGGTTGTCGTCATAGGCGATGTCGCGGCAGTCCACCGCTGCAGCAGGCGCGGCCCAGAGGGCCAGCGCCATAGCCACCGCCCAGCGAATCACTCGCCGATATCGCGGCGCACCGCGTCCTGCGACAGCATCCGGCGGGTGTCATCCATCCGGTCAAAGGTGTCATCCAGCTGGAACCGCAGTTCCGGCGTGAACTTCAGCGCCAGCTTCTTGCCGATCATCCGACGCAGTTCGCCCTTGTTGCGGGCCATCAGTTTGAGCGTGTCTTCCTGCCCCTTGCCACCAAGTGGCAGAACGTAAGCGGTGGCAATGCGCAGATCGGGCGAAGTGCGAACCTCGCCGACAGTGATCGACAGTCGGTTCAATTCGGGATCATGCAGATCACCGCGTGCAAAAATTTCGGACAGGGCGCGGCGAATCAATTCGCCGACGCGGAGCTGACGTTGTGAGGGCCCTGAGCCCTCGTGGAGTTTGTTCTTAGCCATATATCCGATTTATGCCGAAAGCGGGGCTTTGCCAAGCGCAGCACAAGCGGTTAGGACAAAACCAGCCCGAAACAGACCACGCGCGATCCAGCGCAACAATGAAGGACCCCGACATGGCAGCTTCCAGCACGGATACACCCGGCATCGTGATCACCGGCGCTTCCGGGCGCATGGGGCAGATGCTGATCAAGACGATTGCGGATCATCCCCGCGCGCAACTGGTCGGCGCGGTGGAGCGGGCGGGCCACGATTGGGTCGGTCAGGATGTAGGGCTGGCTATGGGCGGCTCTGACATCGGCGTGACAGTGACCGACGATGCCGCTGCTGCCTTTGCCAAGGCGCAGGCCGTGATCGACTTCACCAGCCCAGAGGCGACTATTGCCTTTGCCGGGTTGGCGGCCGAGGCCGGTATTGTTCATGTTATTGGCACCACCGGGATGAGCGACGCACAGATCGCTCAGCTGGAACCAGCCTCGCGTCAGTCGGTGCAGATGCGCGCTGGCAACATGAGCCTTGGCGTGAACCTGCTGGTCCAGTTGACCAAGAAGGTCGCCGCCGCCCTTGATGAGGATTTTGATATCGAAGTGATTGAGGCGCATCACCATCACAAAGTCGACGCCCCCTCCGGCACCGCGCTGATGTTGGGTGAAGCCGCCGCTGAGGGGCGTGGCGTAGCGCTTTCAGATGTCAGTGACAGCGGGCGCGACGGCATAACCGGGGCGCGCAAACGCGGTGATATCGGTTTCAGTGCCATTCGGGGTGGCGATATCGTCGGGGAACATGACGTCCTGTTTGCCGGTCAGGGAGAGCGTATCGTCCTGCGCCATCTGGCAACCGATCGCGCGATCTTTGCCCGTGGCGCGATCAAGGCGGCACTGTGGGGGCAGGATAGGGAGCCAGGCCAATACGATATGCTGGACGTGCTGGGGCTCTGATTTTCAGAGCAGGGATGCTGCGCCGCTGAACGTCTCGAACTCTTCGGTGGTTTCCACCACTGAAGCTTCGAAATGAGCGATCAATGGCATCACCACCGGTTCCACTTCTTTCAGCCAGACAGGACCATCGTAGAAGTCATCCTTGATGCGTTCGCGGTCCGATAGCGTTGCAAAGGCGCGCATCCAATGGACGGTGTCCGGATCCTCCAGATCGCGCATCGGGCCAAAAACCAGCATGCCCGCGTCGCGCAATGCTGGTCTGTTCACCCGTTCAAAGACCTCAATAAAGGCTTCGCGTTTGCCGGGGTGCAGCCTGTATCGGCGGATCTCGATGATCATGCAGGCCTCCTGCGGTGACACTGTCAGAAATCGATGGCGATGCCTTTTTTCTCCCAATCGCCATAGCGCGCGGGATCGGGGCCATCGCGGCCACCCAGCTCTACTGGGCGATTGGCGGCTTCGGCCTCAGCGGCCTTGCGGCGCTCAGCGGCTTCCGCAAGCGCGCGCTGCGCGGCGGGTGGTAGCGCGGGTGTGATCTCGGTTTTGTCAGCGTCACTCATGCCGGGTTCCCTTGTTGTCGTTCTATGATATACGCCCGCGTCCGGCGGCGACAACCCATCGACCGCTGCCCCTCGTTCAGGAGATCCGCATGTCCAATGCAAGCCAAGCCCGCCGCCGCGCCATTCACCTGCTGGATCAGGTGCTGGGGGAGGGTAAGCTGCTGTCTGAGTGCTATGCGGCGGGGGCCTTGGATAAATTGCCTGCGGAGGACCGCGCCCGCAGCCAGCGACTCGCAACAGACACGCTGCGCAATTTGGAGCGCGCGGATCGGATCTTGCAAAAACACCTGAAGAAATCGACGCCGCTGACCGTACATAACGCTCTGCGCATCGGCACGGTTGAGCTGTGTCAGGGCGGGGCCGCACATGGTGTGGTGAATGAGATGGTGGACATCATCGCGCGTCACCGCCGCCACGGTAAACTGAAGGGGTTGGTCAACGCGGTTCTGCGCAAGGTGGCGGATCAGGGGCCTGCTGAATGGGCCAAGCTGCGGGTCCCGCGCCTGCCGAAATGGCTGCGCAGCCCGCTGTCGCAGGCCTGGGGCGCAGCTGCGATGCTGCAGATCGAGGCTGCCCATCTCGCAGGCGCGCCGCTGAATCTGACAGCAAAACCCGGCGCGGATCTGTCGGCGCTGGAGGCGCTGCGTCTGCCGACCGGCTCGTATCGTATCCACGGGTCGGTTCAGGTCTCTGGCCTGCCGGGCTTTGAGACCGGTGACTGGTGGGTACAGGATGCCGCCGCCGCGCTACCGGCACAGCTTTTGAATGCGCAACCAGGCGAATCGGTCCTGGATCTCTGTGCGGCGCCAGGGGGTAAGACGATGCAGATCGCTGCCACCGGCGCGAATGTGACGGCCGTGGATCAATCCGCTGGTCGGATGGCGCGGCTGTCGGAGAACCTTGACCGGACCAACCTCAGCGCCACGGTGATTGTCGGTGATGCGCTGGAACAGACCGGCCAATATGATGGGGTCCTGCTGGATGCGCCGTGTTCTGCCACGGGCACGATTCGCCGTCACCCGGACCTGCCTCATGCCAAGGATGGCAGTGGCTTTGGCGCGCTGATTGAATTGCAGGCACAGATGCTTGCCCATGCCTGGAGCCTGGTGAAACCGGGTGGACGGTTGATTTACTGTACCTGTTCGCTGTTGCCCGATGAGGGCGAATGTCAGGTTGAAGATGCGCTTGAGATGTTTCCCGATATGTCGGTCGGCGATCGGATCCACGAGGTCGAGGGCATCGATCCTGATTGGATCACAGAAGAAGGCGGGCTGCGGCTGCGGCCTGATTATTGGTCCGAATTGGGCGGTATGGACGGGTTCTACATGGCTGAGCTGCGCAAGTCGGTCTGACGGCAAGCGACCCTTTGCCGATAGTGCTCTGCGTGATTGGCCGCATTATCGGTGACTTGGCCGCTAACCATCGCTATGCTCAGCTCAAAACGCCCCGGAAAAAATCTCTGGCGTGAGGCAAGAGAGCATGTCCCGATACGATAGAATGGCGCGGCGCGGCACCCGCCTGTTGAACCGCTTTTACGCACGGCGCGCACGACGGCAGCCCGGCGCTACCACCTTTGTGTCGCAGCCTGAGCCGCGCACCATCGGGAGCTTTGCCCGTGGTCGTCAGCTGGTGGCCGGTAATCTCCTGTTTGCGGGGTACCTCGTCGAATCACCCACCACGATACTTTGGGATGTGGTGGCGCCTGATCTTGCCTTTGATGCAGAACGGCATGGGTTTGCCTGGCTGGATGATCTAGCCGCTGTCGGTGATTTCCGCGCCCGAGAAAAGGCGCAACTCTGGGTTTGGGGCTGGATCGATACCCATGGCCAGGGCAGCGGGCCGGGCTGGTCACCAGATCTGACCGGGCGTCGGGTCATCCGCTGGATCAATCACGCGCTGTTCCTGCTGGCAGCCCGTACCGCCGAACAATCGGATGCGTTTTTCGGAGCCTTGTCACGCCAGACATGGTTTCTCTCTCGGCGTTGGCAAGGGGCCTCTCCCGGATTGCCACGCTTTGAGGCGCTCACCGGTTTGATCTATGCGGGCCTTGCTCTCAAAGGGCATGAAGATCAGGTTGATCCCGCGCTAAAGGCCTTGTCCGAGGAATGCGCCAGTCAGATCGACGATCAGGGCGGGCTGCCCACTCGCAATCCTGAGGAATTGCTGGAAGTCTTCACCCTGCTAACCTGGGCGGCAGCGGCATTGCAGGATGCCGGACGGGGTGTCCCGCCCGCCCAACTCGCCGCCATTGAACGCATCGCACCGACCCTGCGTACATTGCGTCACGCGGATGGCGGCCTGGCGCGGTTCCACGGCGGTGGTCGCGGGCTTGAGGGGCGGCTGGATCATGCACTTGCCGCAAGCCACGTCACTACGCGCCATGCTGATGGTCTTGCGATGGGCTATGCTCGTCTCTCTGGGCGGCGCACCTCTGTGATTATTGATGCCTCCGTGCCGCCCAAAGGGCGCGCCTCATGGAACGGTCATGCTTCGACCCTCGCGTTTGAGTTGACCTCCGGTCGTCGTCCCCTGATCGTCAACTGCGGTTCGGGCGAAACCTTTGGCGTTGAATGGCGTCGCGCAGGTCGAGCCACACCGTCGCATTCTACCCTTTGTATTGAGGGCCATTCCAGCGCCCGTCTGTCGCCCCCGGAACGCGGCAGTGGCCATGAGATCATGACAGAGGCCCCGGATACTGTGCCGCTGGATATTTCTGATCTGGAGGATGGCTATCGCTTTCAGGGTGGCCACAACGGGTATGAACGCCATTTCGGCCTGACCCATGCCCGTACGCTGGAGCTGGCGGTGGATGGGCGTGGCTTGGCCGTTGAGGACATGCTTCTGGCGCTGGATACCCGCAACAAGCGGCGCTTTGACAAGGCGATGGATGCCCATTCCTTAAGCGGTATCGGCTTTGAGATCCGCCTGCATCTCCACCCGGATGTGGATGCAGCCCTTGACTTGGGGGGCGCAGCAGTATCCATGGCGCTCAAGAGCGGGGAGATCTGGGTGTTCCGCCACGACGGAACCTGCGAATTGAAGCTGGAACCCAGCGTGTACCTGGAAAAAACCCGCTTGAAGCCGCGTGCGGCAAAACAGATCGTTCTCTCCGGGCGGGCAATGGACTATGCCACGCGCATCCGGTGGACGCTCAGTAAGGCGCAGGAAACTGCCGTTGCCGTGCGAGACCTGAACCGGGATGACCCCGCGCTAACTGACTGAGCCTGAAAAGGACCTGCCTGCCATGACCGACCTTCACCCCGTACGCCGTGCGTTGCTTTCCGTATCCGACAAGACCGGGTTGATCGACCTTGGTAAGGCCTTGGCCGCACGCGGCGTTGAGCTGCTCTCGACCGGCGGGACCGCCAAGGCGCTGCGCGACGCAGGGCTGACCGTCAAGGATGTTTCCGAGATCACCGGCTTTCCGGAAATGATGGATGGCCGGGTTAAGACCCTGCATCCGATGGTGCATGGCGGGCTTCTGGCGCTGCGCGACAACGATACCCATGTCGCAGCAATGGATGAGCATGGCATCGGCGCCATCGATCTGCTGGTCGTGAACCTCTACCCATTTGAGGAAACCATGGCCATGGGTGCCGACTACGACACCTGCATTGAGAACATTGATATTGGCGGTCCCGCGATGATCCGTGCGGCGTCCAAGAACCACCTGTTCGTGAACGTTGTGGTGGATGTCGAAGACTACGAACCGCTGCTGGCAGAGCTGGATCGCAATGATGGCCAGACCTCCTACGGCTTCCGTCAGTGGTTGGCGCAGAACGCCTACGCCCGCACTGCCGCATATGACGCTGCAGTTTCAAACTGGATGGCGGGCGCATTGAACCTTGAGGCGCCGCGCCGCCGCGCAGTGGCGGGACAGTTGGCGCAGACGCTGCGCTATGGTGAAAATCCGCATCAGCAGGCGGCCTTTTATCTGGATGGCTCCGCGCGTGCAGGTGTGGCCACGGCCCAGCAGGTGCAGGGCAAGGAATTGTCCTACAACAATATCAACGACACCGATGCGGCGTTTGAACTGGTCAGCGAGTTTGCACCCGCTGATGGCCCAGCCGTGGCGATCATCAAACACGCCAACCCCTGTGGTGTTGCCCGTGGCACAATGCTGAAAGATGCGTACCAAAAGGCCTTCGACTGCGATCGCACCTCTGCCTTTGGCGGGATTGTGGCCCTGAACCAACCGCTGGACGGCGAAACCGCGCAAGAGATCGTGCAGATCTTCACCGAAGTCGTCATCGCCCCCGGTGCCTCGGATGAGGCAAAGGCGATTTTTGCCGCCAAGAAGAATCTGCGTCTGTTGCTGACCGATGGTGTGCCCAATCCGCAGGACACAGGTCTGACCACCCGTCAGGTGTCGGGCGGTATGTTGGTGCAGGACAAGGACGTCGGTCACCGCGCCATGGATGACCTGAAGGTGGTCACTGAAAAGGCCCCGACGGATGAGCAGATGCAGGATTTGTTGTTTGCCTGGAAGGTTGCAAAACACGTGAAATCCAATGCGATCGTCTATGTCAAATCCGGCCAGACCGTTGGTGTCGGCGCCGGCCAGATGAGCCGCCTGGACAGTGCTACCATCGCAGGCATCAAAGCGCAGCGGATGGCTGATGCGCTGGAATTGCCCGAAAGCTTGGCAAAAGGGTCTGCGGTTGCTTCCGATGCGTTCTTCCCCTTTGCGGACGGTCTCCTGGAAGCTGCGGCGAACGGTGCAACCTGTGTGATTCAGCCCGGTGGATCCATGCGCGATGATGAGGTCATCAAGGCCGCCAATGAGGCAGGTCTGGCAATGGTCTTCACCGGCATGCGCCATTTCCGCCACTAAATGCAGCTGAGACAGATCGGGCCGGTTTTGGCCCGATCACGTCTTAGATTTCGGGCAAAGGGGGCCGCAAGATGCGAGCCAAAGTGATGATCTGGGCCGCGATACTGGCGCTGCTTACCGATCAGGTCAGCAAATATCTGGTGGTGCGGGTCATGGATGTGGCCAATCGTGGTGGCATTGATGTGCTGGCACCGCTGCTGCGGTTTCGCTATGGCGAGAATACGGGCATCAACTTCGGCCTGTTCGGCGGTGGCACTGATACCACGCGATGGGTTCTCATCGGTCTATCACTTGTGATCTGCGTGGTGCTGGTGATCTGGATCGCGCGCCTGCCCGCCAATGCGCGCATGATGCAGCTTTCAGCCGGTCTGGTGATCGGAGGCGCGCTTGGCAATGTGGTGGACAGACTGCTTTACGGCTATGTGCTGGACTTCCTCAATATGTCCTGCTGCGGTATCAACAATCCCTTTGTCTTCAACGTTGCGGACATCTTCATCTTTGCCGGTGCGGCCGGCTTGATCCTATTTGACGGGCGGCAGAAAAACCCTGCGTGACCTCGCCGGGGAAATGCGATAAAAGCGGCTCAAACAGGCAGGAGTAACGGGTCATGCGGATCCCTTTTGGTGTGATTGTTCTGATGGGCGCGCTGGCCGTATCTGCCTGCGGGCAAAAAGGGCTGCGCGATCTGCGCCCTGCTGGAACCGGCCCGGATGAGTTCATGGTCTTGCCTGCCAAGCCACTGGCCGAACCGACCAGCTATCAGACATTGCCGCAGCCGACACCCGGCGCCGCCAATCTGACCGACCGCAACCCCAAGGGTGAAGCCGTGGCCGTGCTGGGGGGCAACCCCGCCGCACTGGTCCCCGGCGAAGGTATCCCTGCCAGCGATGGTGCCTTGGTAACCGCTGCCAGCCGCTATGGTGTCGACCCCGAGGTGCGCGCAGATCTCGCGGCGCAGGATGCGAAAAAGCGCAAGCGGGAAAACCGCACCGCACGGTTCAAATTGTTCCCGGTCGATCGCTATCAGGAGGCTTACAAACGTGAAGCCATCGCGCCGGATGTGGTGAGCGAACGGTACCGTCGGGCGGGCTTCGAGACACCGTCAGCCCCACCGGCAGAGTAACGCCGAACGGGCTGATCCGGCGGCGTCGGGTGATCACAAAAACGCCATTTCTCTTGCACATGCCCCTCCAGAGCGTAGTTTGACAGTAGCAAAATCGATCCGTTTTCCGGATCGGTCGCCATTGATATGTTGTTGGATTGACCTCGGTGCTGGTGCATCGCTGCCCTTACGGACCGGGCGCGCGATGCGAGGTTCAAAAGAGCCCGCCTCCGGGTGCGATCCGCGACATCAGTCTATTTTGGCGCTGCCGGTCGATACGTGCCGTTGGCGCACCGCAAAAAGGAGATCGTGAAATGATCCCCCCTCTGAAACCTATGATCCGACGGGTCACCGGGGCAGCTGCGTTTGTCGCAGCCATGATGGCCATGGAAGCATCGGGATTCTCCGCTGGCACGTTTGTTCGCAGCGCACAGGCGCAGGATGCGACAACGCAGAGCGACGCCAATGATCTGGTGTCCAGCTTCGTTCTGGATAACGGCATGCAGGTGGTGGTGATCGAAGATCACCGCGCGCCTGTCGTGCAGCATATGGTCTGGTACCGGGCTGGTTCCGCTGACGAACCTGTCGGCCAGTCCGGCGTTGCGCATTTCCTTGAACATTTGCTCTTCAAGGCGACCGATACGCTGGAGGCAGGGGAACTTTCGGCCACGGTTGCTGCAAACGGCGGCCGGGACAACGCCTTTACCAGCTATGACTACACGGCGTATTTCCAGCGTGTTGCGGCGGACCGCCTAGGGCTGATGATGCAGATGGAAAGCGACCGAATGGTCAATATCCGCCTGACGGAGCAGGATATCGAGACCGAGCGTGAGGTCATCCTCGAGGAGCGCAACCAGCGCACCGACAGTGAGCCGCGGGCGTTGTTTCGTGAGCAGTTGAACGCGGCGCAATACCTCAACCATCGGTATGGCCAGCCCATTATTGGCTGGCGTCACGAGATGGAAGAGCTGGATATGGCGGACGCGCTTTCCTTCTACGGCACCTATTACGCGCCGAATAATGCTATTCTGGTTGTCTCAGGTGACGTTGATCCGGGGGAGGTGCGTCGCCTTGCCGAGGAAACCTATGGTAAAATCCCGGCCAACCCTGACCTTCCCGAACGGCTCCGCAGCAAGGAGCCGCCGCAGACCGCTGCCCGGCGCATTGTCTTCAAGGACGCCCGCGTAGCGCAGCCGTTTGTCCAGCGCTCTTACCTGGCACCGGAACGCGACAGTGGCGCGCAGGAACGTGCGGCAGCGCTTTATCTTCTGGCGGAGCTTCTGGGCGGTGGCAGCACCTCTTACCTGACCAACGCGTTGCAGTTCGATCAGCAGGTGGCGGTCTACACCGGGGTATTCTACTCGGATGTGTCGCTTGACGATACCACCTTCGATTTTCTGGTCGTGCCCGGGGCGGATGTCAGTCTTGAAGAGGCCGAGGCCGCGCTGGATGCAACCTTCGCCCGATTTTTGGAAGAGGGCGTGGACGAGGCGCAGCTGGAGCGGATCAAACTGCAACTGCGGGCCGCAGAAATCTACGCCCGCGACAATGTCGATGGGATCGCCAACCGCTACGGGCGGGCGCTGGCGTCGGGTCTGACGGTTGAGGATGTGCAGGCCTGGCCGCGTATCCTGCAATCGATCACCGCAGATGAGATTATCGCCGTCGCCCGCGAGGTGCTGCGACCGGAGGTTTCGGTCACCGGCTGGATGATGCGAGACGAAGAGGTAAGCCAATGAAGGCGCTAAAGCTTGTCGCGGCGGCATTGGCCGCCTGTTTCCTCGCCTTGCCGGTCTGGGCAGAGGTGAAGATCAAAGAGGTGACCTCTCCCGGCGGCATAACCGCCTGGCTGGTTGAAGATCACAGCATCCCCTTCACTGCGCTGGAGCTGCGCTTTCGCGGCGGCACGTCGCTCGACAAGCCGGGCAAACGTGGCGCGACCTATCTGATGGCGGGGCTGCTGGAGGAGGGGGCCGGGCCACTGGCTGCGCAGGACTACGCCCGCACAGTTGAAAGCCTGGCAGCCGGGTTTTCCTATGATGCGGATAAGGACACGGTGTCGATCTCAGCGCAGTTTCTGAGCGAGAACCGCGACCAAGCCATTGATCTGTTGCGCCAGACCATCCATGAGCCGCGCTTTGATCAGGATGCGCTCGACCGGGTGCGCGCCCAGGTTCTGGCGGGGCTGCGTGCAGATGCCAAGGACCCCAACGATATCGCAGGGCGGGTGTTCTCTCAGATGGCCTTTGGCGACCACCCCTACGGCACCGAGGGCAACGGCACCATCAAAAGCGTTACCGCGCTGACCCGTCAGGACATGTTCGATGCCCATGACGCGGTGTTTGCCCGCGACCGGCTCTATGTCGGGGCGGTTGGGGATATCACTGAGGCCGAACTGGGGGCGCTGCTGGATACTTTGCTGGGCGATTTGCCAGACGCAGGGGCGCCAATCCCGGGACCGGCGGAGGTTACCATCGACGGCGGCGTGACCGTGGTTGACTACGATACCCCGCAATCCGTGGCTCTGTTTGGACATGCCGGGATCGAACGTGACGACCCGCGATATTTCGCAGCCTACCTGTTGAACCAGATCCTTGGTGGCGGGTCTTTTGACAGTCGTTTGATGTCGGAAGTGCGCGAAAAACGCGGGCTGACCTATGGCGTCTACAGCTATCTGGTGCCGCGTGATCTGGGGGCCGTCTACATGGGGTCGGTTGCATCGGCCAATGGCAAGATTGCCGAAACGGTCGAGGTCATTCAGACAGAATGGGCAAAACTGGCAGCTGAAGGTGTGACGGAGAAAGAGCTGGAAGACGCCAAAACCTATCTGACTGGCGCGTATCCGTTGCGTTTCGACGGCAATAGCCGCATCGCCTCGATCCTGGCGGGGATGCAGATGGACGATCTGCCGATTGACTACATTGCCACACGCAATGACAAGGTAAATGCTGTCACGCTGGAAGACATCAACAAAGTGGCCAGCGAAATCCTATTGCCAGAGCAGTTGCACTTCATCGTGGTTGGTCGACCGGAAGGTTTGCAATCCACCAATTGAGATCAGCGCAAAGCCGATTAAACGAAAAAGGCGCGGCCATTTCTGGTCGCGCCCTTTTTGCAGGATGTGATCGGAGCAGCCATAGCTGCCCCAATCGGTTTACTCGCCGTAGGGAATCCAGATGTTCTTCACCTCTGTTGCCGCCTCAAGGAAGCGGCGGCTGTGATCGGCAGACCAGTCCATCGCCAAACCGTTGTTCACCCAGGTGCGCTTCAGGTTGCCAGCCGAAGCCGCTTCGATCGTGGAGGAGAGATCCGAAGAGGAGAAGCTCCAGACCGCATCGACGTTGAGATGCGCGGCCAGTGGCTCGGCCAGCTCGGCGTGACGACCGGTCAGAATGTTGACGACACCGCCGGGCAAATCGGATGTGTCCAGCACCTGATAGAAATCGGTGGCGGCCAGCGGATAGGCCTCGGAGGCGGCCAGAACCATGCGGTTGCCCATGGCAATTGCCGGTGCCATCACCGACACCAGACCCAGCAAAGGCGCCTCATCTGCGCAGAGCGCGCCGATCAAGCCGACCGGCTCCTTCATTGCCAGTGCGACACCGCGGATCGGAACGCCATGCGCCTGACCGTCATATTTGTCAGCCCAGGCAGCAGCTGTGAACAGGCGTTGGATTGAGGCCTCGACCTCCTGCGCGCCCAGCGATTTGCCCGTCATCCGGTCGATACGATCCGCAAATTCGCTGGCCCGCGCCGACAGGTTCTCCCCGATATAGTAAAGGATCTGCGCCCGCAGGTGGCCGGTGGTTTTGGACCATGCTTTTGCGCCTGCGGCGGCCTCCACGGCGTTGCGCACATCCTTGCGATTGCCAAGCCCGACGTGGCCGAGCAGAGCGCCTGATTTTGCGTGGACGGCTTTGGAATACCCGCCATCCGGGCGGGCCTGCTTGCCGCCAACATACAGCTTTGCGGTGCGATCCACCGCGTCAACCGGCGCACCCTCGCCGCTGAAACCTTTGATCTGGTCAAGCGTTTTTGCCTTGCCCCTGGGTTTGGTATAAGCGCTGTGTCCTTCCCAGCCACCTTCCCGGCCAAAGCCGCTTTCGCGGGTGCCCCCAAAACCAGCCGCCGCATCAAAGAGGTTGGTTGCATTGACCCAAACCACACCCGCGACCAGTTTCGGCGCGATATCCAGCGCCAGATTGACGTTCTCGGTCCAGAGGGTCGCAGCCAGTCCGTAGCGGGTGTTATTGGCCAGTTCGACGGCTTCGGAAGGGGTGCGGAACGTCGTGGAGACCAGAACCGGGCCGAAGATTTCTTCCTGCATCAGCGCATCAGAGGGGGCCAGCCCTTCAATCAGCGTCGGCGGATAGAAACAGCCGTGTTCCGGCACAGTTATCTGCGCCTGATGCATGCGGCCCGCTGTATTGGCCGCGACCATCTCGCTGATGGTGGTCAGCTGAACCGGATCCACGATGGCCCCGACATCGATGCTCTTGTCCAACGGATTGCCGATGCGCAGCTTGTCCATCCGCGCGCGCAGCTTGGTGTGAAAACGTTCTGCAATACCTTCCTGTACCAACAGACGCGAACCGGCGCAGCAGACCTGACCCTGATTAAACCAGATTGCATCGACCAGCCCTTCGATGGCGCTGTCGATATCGGCGTCATCAAACACGATGTAGGGCGATTTGCCGCCCAGCTCCAATGTCAGCGCCTTGCCACTGCCTGCGGTGGCTTCGCGGATACGGCGACCCACAGCGGTAGAGCCGGTAAAGGCGATTTTATCGACGTCTGCGCCAACGATCATTTCCCCCACAGTACCATCGCCGGTGACGATATTCACAACACCTTTGGGCAGACCCGCCTGACGACAGATATCTGCAAATAGCAACGCTGTGAGAGATGTGTATTCGGCAGGCTTCAGCACCACCGTATTGCCCATGGCAATGGCTGGCGCCACTTTCCATGCCAGCATCAGCAGCGGGAAATTCCAGGGGATGATCTGACCGCAAACACCCAATGCCTCACGGTCGGGCAGTTCGCTTTCCATCAGCTGGGCCATGCCCGCGTGATAGTAGAAATGACGCTGTGCCAAGGGGACGTCAATGTCACGGCTCTCGCGGATCGGCTTGCCGTTGTCCAGGGTCTCCAGCACCGCAAACAGACGCGCGTGTTTCTGCATCAGACGCGCTATGGCATAAAGATACCGCGCCCGTGCGGCACCGCCAGCAGCCGACCATTTGGCTTGCGCCTTGCGCGCGGCATCCACGGCGCTGTCCACATCGGAATGGGTGGCTTGGCTCAGGGTTGCCAGAACTTCGCCAGTGGCCGGGTTCTTGCTGTCAAACCCATCACCGGGGGCGGTGAACTCACCATTGATGAAATGGCCGAACCGAGCGCCCTGATCCACCAGCCACGCCAGGGCGTCAGCGGCACTTTCGGGGGCGGGGCCATAGTCCATCGTTTCAAAGATCTCTTTTACAGTTACGGTCATATGTTGAGCCTTGTGGTCTGTCGCCGTCTGCCCCGAATCTGGGAAACGGCCCGGACGGACGCATTTTGGGCGCCCGAGGGTGGCGTCTGGGTCTTACGCCAGCGCGTGGCGGTAGCCGGCGGAATAGGCGCCAGTCACGTGATGTTCGAGCTGGCGTTCGATATCGCCCAACAGCGACGAGGCACCAAAACGGAACAGATCTGGCTGTAACCAGCGATCCCCCAGCTCTTCCTTGATCAGCGATAGGTAGACCAACGAGTCTTTGGCCTTGGAAATCCCACCTGCGGGCTTGTAGCCAACCCGGTATCCGGTGCGTTCGTGATAGTCGCGGATCGTGCGGATCATCACCAGGCTGACCGGTAGCGTGGCGTTGACGCTTTCCTTGCCGGTCGAGGTCTTGATGAAATCGGCCCCGGCCATCATGCAGATCAGCGATGCACGCGCGACATTGCGCAACGTGCCCAATTCACCAGTGGCGAGGATCGCCTTGACGTGGGCGTCTCCGCAAGCCTCGCGAAAGGCTTTCATCTCATCATAGAGAGCCTGCCAATTGCCAGACAGAACATGGCGGCGGGAGATCACGATATCGATCTCCTTTGCACCAGCTTTCACGCTTTCTTCGATCTCTGCCAGTCGCAGGTGAAATGGCGACAGACCGCCGGGAAAGCCGGTGGATACCGCAGCAACCGGAATGCCGGTGCCATCCAACGCGGCTACGGCTGTCTCGATCATATCATGATAAACGCAGACAGCGCCGGTGGTGATCGGCTCCATATCAAGCGCCTGCATCAGATCGGAACGTACTGGCTGACGGGCTTTAGCGCAAAGGCGCTGCACCCGGCCAACAGTGTCATCGCCGGACAATGTGGTCAGATCGATCAGAGTGATCGCCTTCAGCAGCCAAGCTGCCTGATGGTTCTTTTTCACACTGCGCCGACCGGGCAGGGTGGCACAGCGGCGTTCGATGGCGGAGGTATTTGCCTCAACCCCTAATGCCCAGTCTAGATCCAGCTCTATGCCGGGGTTACGCGGTTCGCCCACCTGCGGCAGCTGCGCGGTGTGCTCTGCAATTTGGCTTTCCATGCCGGGAATCCTCGTTCGAGTTCGGTGCGAAAATCGCACGACCACCCAGTCTTGGCAAGCAAGCGACAACGCCTTGAGAGTGAAATTTTGACTGTTTGGACAAAAATTTACTGATTTTGAGAACGATTCGCATTTATTATTGCGAATAATTCGCATTAGCATTGACAGGAGGCCGCACCGTGTTCTTATTGGTGCCAGATAGTATCCAAAGGACTTGCCCAATGCGTTTGCGACTGAACTCACCGACGATGGCCCGCAGAACGATGCTTGCAGCTGTCATGGCTCTTGCCGGACTTATCGCCCTGCCAGCGGGGGGGCTCGGTGTTAGCCCTGCACGGGCAGAGGCCCCGCTGAAAGTGGTGGCAACAACCGGCATGATCGCGGATGCCGCCCGACAGGTTGGCGGTGATGCCGTTGAAGTCCGCGCTTTAATGGGGCCGGGGGTTGACCCCCATGCCTATCGTCAGACGCGGTCCGACATCGTTGCGATGACGCGCGCAGATCTGGTGCTCTGGCATGGTCTGTATCTAGAGGCGCAGATGGAGGAGTTTTTCCACGATCTGGCGCGAAAACGGCCTGTGGTGGCAGTTGCCGATGGGCTGGACAAGGGCAAACTGCGTGGGCACGATACCTATGCCGATAAATTCGACCCGCACGTCTGGATGACGCCCGCCCTGTGGAAGGACATGGTGGCAGAGGTACAGGCGGCGCTGACCGAGGCGCGCCCGGAGCAGGCTGACCTGTTTGCGGCCAATGCTAAGGCGCATCTGGCGGAACTGGATCAGCTGATCACCTACGGAACTGAAATTCTTGCCCAGGTCCCTGAGGAAAACCGCGTGTTGGTCACGGCACATGATGCCTTTGGCTACTTTGGGCGGGACTTCGGGTTTGAGGTTCTTGGCATTCAGGGCATCTCCACCCAGTCGGAGGCGGGCCTCAACCGCATCGGCGAACTGGTCGATTTGTTGGTGGAACGTGGCGTTTCCGCAGTCTTCGTCGAAAGCTCGGTTTCGGATCGTTCCGTCCGTGCCCTGATCGAAGGTTCAGCCGCGCAGGGTCACGAGGTCCGTATCGGCGGGGAATTGTTCTCCGATGCCATGGGCGCGGATGGCAGCTATGAGGGGACCTATGTCGGGATGCTGGATCACAATATGACCACCATCGCCGCCGCGCTTGGAGCCGAGGTGCCGCCCAAGGGCATGTCGGGCCGCCTTTCCGGTGCCGGACTTTGATAGGACCGAGTGAGATGACTGTGGAATTAGCCCGTGAAAATGGCGCACCTGCTGGTGCGGCCGAGAGCCGCCAACACCTGGAACAATCGCCGTTGGCCATTCGCGGCCTGACTGTCACCTATGGTGAGAAACCCGCAGTTTTTTCGGTAGACATGACGGTGGAACCAGGTCGTATGACCGCGATTATCGGCCCCAATGGGGCCGGTAAATCAACGCTTCTGAAGGCGGCGCTTGGCATTGTGCCGCCCGTTTCGGGGCGGGTGCAGGTCTTCGGCAAACCGATTAACAGTCAGCGTGGTCGCATCGCCTATGTGCCACAACGTGCCAGTGTGGACTGGGATTTCCCGACGCGAGTGATTGATGTGGTCATGATGGGCCTCTACCGCGAGCTTGGTCTTCTGGGACGGATCACTGGCCGCCACCGGACGGCCGCACAGGCCTGTTTGGACCGGGTTGGGATGGGCGATTTTGCCACCCGCCAGATCGGCCAGCTCTCTGGCGGCCAGCAGCAGCGGGTCTTTCTGGCGAGGGCCTTGGCGCAGGGTGCGGATCTCTACCTGCTGGATGAACCGTTTGCCGGCGTGGATGCAGCGACCGAGAAGGCCATTATCGCGGTGCTGAAACAGTTGCGTGCAGATGGCAAGACCGTGGTTGTGGTCCATCACGACCTCGCCACGGTGGCTGAGTATTTTGACAATGTGTTCCTGATCAACACCCGCAAAGTGGCCGAAGGTCCGGTGGCGCAGGCCTTTACCGCAGAAACGCTGCAAAGCGCTTACGGCGGACGGCTTGCCACGGCGCAGGTCGATCAACTGGCCACAGTACCGGCGTCGCGGTCGCGGCGTCCGCAGACCGGTGGGGCGCTCTGATGCTTTGGGACGCTCTGCTGCTGCAGATGGGCTATAACGCCACGCTGGTGGCCATTGGCGCGACGCTGCTTGGCATTTCATCCGGGATCACCGGCACCTTCCTGTTCCTGCGCAAACGGGCGCTGGTCAGCGACGCCATCAGCCATGCCACTCTGCCCGGTGTTGGTCTGGCCTTTCTTGTCATGGTCGCGCTTGGCGGTGATGGGCGCAATCTGGCTGGTCTGCTGGTCGGATCTGGTCTCTCGGCGATGGCGGGGCTCTGGTGCCTCAACTGGCTCACACGGCGCACCCGCCTTGCTGAGGATGCCGCGATTGGCGCGGTGCTGTCGGTGTTCTTCGGGTTCGGCATCGTGATCCTGACCGTGATTCAGACGCTTGGCGTGGGTCGTCAGGCCGGGTTGGAGGGGTTCCTGCTCGGTTCCACTGCGGGCATGCTGTGGAATGATGCGCTGGTGATCGCTGGCGGTGGCGCGGCCACATTGCTGCTGATCCTACTGCTCAGGCGTCCAATGACGCTGGTTGCGTTCGACCCTGAATATGCGGCGGCGCGGGGCATTTCCGTGTCGCGGATCGATATGATGATGATGGGATTGGTGATGGCTGTCACCGTTGTCGGGTTGAAGATCGTCGGTCTGATCTTGATCGTGGCCTTGCTGATCATCCCGGCTGTCACCGCCCGTTTCTGGACCGAGCGATCCGATATGGTGGTGCTGTTGGCGGGTGTGGCCGGAGGGCTGTCGGCCTATCTGGGGGCTGCGGTCTCAGCCTCGGCGCCCAATCTTCCCACCGGTCCGATCATTGTGTTGATGAGCTTTGCCCTCTTTGTGCTGTCGCTTCTGTTGGCCCCCAATCGTGGCGTGCTTGCCGCTGTGTTGCGCCATCTGCGGTTTCAGCGCCGGGTCCATCTGCGGCAGGGATTGCTGGCACTGGCGCAGGATCAGGTGATCTACGAGCCACTGACCCTACGGCTGCTGCGTCAGCGGGGGTTGTTGCGCGCGGATGGTGTGGCCACGGAAAAAGGCCGTGCGCGCGCCGCCAAGGCCTTGCGGGATGAGCATCGCTGGGCACTGGTCCGCAGCGATCAGACCCATGAAGCGGCAGCCGCGCTCTATGATGGGCTGCGCGAGATTGAGACGGTCCTAACCGAGGATCAGATTTCTGAAATTGACCGCCGCATCGGCGGCCCCCGCGAGGTTCCGGCATGAATGGCGCTGAATTTGTCCCCCTGTCGCTGACGCCGCTGCTGATCGGTATCTTTGCTGCCGTGGCCTGCGCGCTTCCCGGCAATTTCCTGCTGCTGCGTCGTCAGGCGCTGATCGGTGATGCCATCAGCCATGTGGTCCTGCCCGGCATTGTGGTGGCCTTCCTTCTGACCGGGGTGATTGCCGCCGGGCCAATGATGCTGGGTGCGGCTGGGGCTGCGATTGTCGCGGTGATCCTGATTGAACTGATCCGGCGCCTTGGCCGGATCGAGCCGGGCGCGGCGATGGGTGTTGTCTTCACCACCATGTTCGCCGCTGGTGTCTTGTTGCTGGAGCAGACTGACACATCGACGGTGCATTTAGATGTGGAACATGCGCTTTATGGCAATCTCGAAAGCCTGATCTGGCTGGATGCCACCGGCTGGGCCTCGCTGCTGGATCCGGTGGCTCTCAGCTATCTGCCGGCCGAGCTGCCACGCATGGCACTGACCCTGATTGGTGTCATTCTTTTCATTGCTCTGTTTTGGCGGTCGCTCAAGATCTCGACCTTTGACGAGGGCTTTGCCCGGACCCTTGGCATTCGCACCAATCTTTTGGGGCTGGGGCTGGTTATCACCGCCGCAATTGCCGCCGTTGCGGCCTTTGACGCGGTGGGATCGATCATCGTGATTGCGATGTTCATCTGCCCGCCTGCGGCTGCGCGGATGATGTCGAACCGTCTGGAAGGGCAGCTGGGTTGGAGTGTCGTCTTTGCTGTTGTGTCCGCTATCTTCGGCTACGTACTGGCGGGGTATGGGCCGCTGTGGCTTGGCGCGACCGATGCGGTCAGCGCAGCGGGGATGATCGCGACAGTTTCGGGTCTGTTACTGGCCATCGCAGCGCGGTTTGGGCCGTGCCGACACCGGGCCGGAGCACCCGCAGGCATCTGATTTTCGTACCACTGACAGCTTCCAGCCGCGAGGATTGCGGCTGGAAGAATCGCGCAGTGCCATGCTAAATATTGCGGCATGGCACAAGCAGACCCCCAAATCAGCGGCATCTCTCAACCGGTTATCCGGCAGCTCGACGACAGCGCCATCAATCGCATCGCGGCAGGCGAGGTGGTGGAACGCCCCGCCTCGGCGGTGAAGGAATTGGTGGAGAACGCCATTGATGCGGGGGCCGCGCGGATCACCATCGACATCGCGGATGGCGGCAAGACGCTGATCCGGGTGAGCGATGATGGTTGCGGTATGTCGCCTGCGGATCTGCCGCTGGCGCTGTCCCGTCACGCCACCTCCAAGATCGACGGCTCGGATCTGCTGAACATCCATACCTTTGGCTTTCGCGGTGAGGCGTTGCCTTCCCTTGGTGCGGTCGGACGGCTGAGCATCACCAGTCGTGCCAAGGATCAGGACGCCGCCCAGATCCGTGTGGCCGGGGGACAGATGGACCCGGTGAAACCGGCGGCCTTGCGGGCCGGTACGGTGGTGGAGCTGCGGGATCTGTTCTACGCCACCCCAGCCCGGTTGAAGTTCATGCGCAGCGACCGGGCCGAAACCCAAGCTATCGGCGATGTGGTCAAGCGTCTGGCTATGGCGGAACCCTCAGTGGGGTTCACGCTGCGCGATGTGTCCGGCGGTGGCGAGGGGCGCGTAACCTTCCGCGCCGATCCCCTGACCGGGGATCTTTTCGATGCACTGCACGGCCGGTTGGCGACGGTTCTCGGCCGGGAATTTGCCGAAAACGCGCTGAAGATAGATGCCACCCGTGAGGGCATCCGACTATACGGTTATGCGGCCTTGCCCACTTATTCGCGCGGGGCCGCTGTGGCCCAATTCCTGTTCGTGAACACGCGACCGGTCAAGGATAAGATGCTGACCGGTGCCCTCAGGGCGGCCTATTTCGATTTCCTCAGCCGGGATCGCCACCCGGCGGCGGCGTTGTTTCTGGACTGTGATCCGACGCTGGTGGACGTCAACGTCCACCCCGCGAAATCCGAAGTCCGGTTCCGGGATCCGGGTGTTGCGCGGGGGTTGATCGTATCGTCACTGCGCCACGGGCTGGCTGAGGCTGGCCACCGGGCCTCCACCACTGTTGCAGGGGCGACGCTCGGGGCGATGCGCCCGGAACCGATGGCCAATCAGCCCGGGGGCGACGGTGCGCCACGGATCTACCAGATGGACCGCCCCTCTTTGGGTGCGCGCAACCTGTCTTACGCGGCGCAGGCGCCCGCGCGGTCGTTTGCGGATGATCAGGGCGCGCCACCAGCACCAGGATTTGCCGAGCTGGCCAGTGCCTATAGCGGTCGGGTGACCGAGACGCCGAGGGTCGCTGAACATGGCATAGCCCCGGGTCTGCCGTCGGATCAGCCCGACACTGCCGCCCCCGGGGCCGAACATCTGCCGCTTGGTGCCGCACGCGGGCAGGTGCATGAAAACTACATTATCGCTCAGACGGCGGACGGTATGGTCATCGTCGATCAGCACGCCGCCCATGAACGGCTGGTCTACGAAAAACTGAAACGCCAGATGGCAGAGGCGGGCGTCGCTGCACAGGCTCTGCTGATCCCTGAGATTGTGGAACTGAGCGAAGGTGATTGCGCCCGTATTCTTGCGGTTGCAGAGGACCTCAGCCGCTTTGGTTTGGGTATCGAGGCCTTTGGCGGTGGCGCCATTGCCGTGCGGGAAACACCGGCCATCCTGGGGACTGTGAATGCCGAGGCCATGGTGCGCGATATTCTGGATGAGCTGGATGATCAGGGCGAAAGCCAGCTGGTTCAGGCCAAGATCGAAGCCATCCTCAGCCGCGTTGCTTGTCATGGCTCCATCCGCTCGGGTCGCTGGATGAGGGGCGAGGAAATGAACGCCCTACTGCGCGAAATGGAAGCCACACCGCATTCGGGCCAGTGCAACCATGGCCGCCCCACCTATGTTGAGCTGAAACTGGCCGACATTGAACGCCTGTTTGGACGCAGTTGATGGAGCAGATCCTGCGTTTTCTTGAGACCGCAGACCCGCAGACTCTCGCACTGCTGGGGCTTGGGGGGCTGGTGCTGCTAGTTCTGGTGATGCTGCTGCGCGCCAATGCCCGTGCAGCGCAGAGTATTGCGCCGATTGCGCAACAGATGGCCCATCTGGGGCAAAGCGTTCAGCAGCTGCGCGGCGGCGTGCAACATGTCTCGGACGCGCAGGCCAATGCGCAGGTTCAGATGATCCAGACGGTGGAGACCCGGCTCAGCGCAGTGCAGCAACAGGTCAATGATCGTCTGTCAGATAACGCTTTGCGACAGGCGCGGGCGCTCGCGGATATGCAGGAACGCCTGCAGGAGAGCCTACATGGATCCACCAAGCGCACGGTGACCTCGCTCACTCAGCTACAGGAGCGGCTGGCGGTGATCGACAAGGCGCAGGACAATATCACCAAACTGTCCGGGGATGTTCTGGGGCTTCAGGATATTCTGGCAAACAAGCAGACGCGTGGCGCGTTTGGTGAGATCCAGCTCAATGATATCGTCTCCAAGGCGCTGCCCGCTGACAGCTATGCGTTTCAACATACGCTGAGCAATGGCAAGCGCGCCGATTGTCTGATCCACCTGCCCAATCCACCCGGCCCGATTGTGATCGACAGCAAGTTCCCGCTGGAACCTTATGAGGCACTGCGCAATGCGGAAACACAGGAGGAGCGCGCCAGTGCGGCGCGCCAGCTGAAGGCCGCGTTGCGTGCCCACATTCGCGCCATTTCGGAGAAATATATTCTGGACGGCGAGACCGCAGATGGCGCGCTGATGTTCCTCCCGTCCGAGGCGGTCTATGCTGAGCTGCATGCCAATTTCTCTGATATTGTACGGGAGGGCTTCTCCGCAAAGGTCTGGATCGTCTCTCCGACAACCTGCATGGCGACGCTGAATACGATGCGTGCCATTCTGAAAGATGCGCGGATGCGGGAACAGGCCGGGGCAATCCGCAGCGAGTTGGGACATTTGCACAAGGATGTGGAGCGCCTGGGCGACCGGGTCGGCAATCTGGACCGGCATTTCGGCATGGCGGCCAAGGATGTTGCAGAGATCAAGATCAGCGCCGACAAGGCGGGCCGTCGCGCGCAGCGGCTGGACAATTTCGATTTTGAGGAAATCGCGGGACCGTCGGCAGGGATCGGCGAGCCCGGTGATCCAGCCAACGTCGTTCCGCTGGGGCGGCCGGAGAGCTGATGCAGCAGACCACAATCGCGCCCCTGCTGACCAATGCCTCAATCGCGGCAGAGCGGTTGGTTTCGGTCCTCAGGATCGGGGTGACATTGGGCTTGTTTGCCGTGTTCGCGGTCACCGTGGCCGGGTTGGATTTCAGCACATTGGCCCCATTTCTGCATCGCCAGCTGTTGTTCGCCGTTCTGACGATGTTTGCCTATCTGATCCTGGGCGTGGTGACTTTTGCCGCAACCACGATCGGATGGTTCCGGCCCTGGATGTCGTGGTTCAGCGTGACGGCTGATTGCGGGTTTCTCCTCTTCAATGTGTGGTTCAGCCTTGAAAACAGCAGTTATCCTGGCGGGGTGGCGTTGCTGTTGCCGCCGGCCTGGCTGGTGCCGCTGGTGCTGGCCTATGGCGTGATGCGGATGGACCCGCGCCTGCAGCTTTATACAACTGTGCTGCTTAGCGGAGGGTTGGGCGCATTGATATTCTGGCCAGACGATCGGCTTGATGCCGGGCAGCTTGGCATTTTGCATAGCGTTTTGGACACTCCGGCCAATGTGATGAAGCTGACGATGATCCTCCTCGCCGGTCTGGTCATGGTGCTGGCGGCGGCGCGCATGCGGCGGCTGTTCTACCGCGAGTTGGAGGCGGCTGATGCACGCGCCAATCTGACCCGCTATCTGCCGGCGCAGGTGGCCGATCAACTGGCAGATGGTGGGCTGTCGGCGCTACAGCAAGGTCAGCGGCAGCCGATGGCGGTGATGTTTGTCGATATTCGTGGCTTCACCCAATGGTCGGAAACCCGTGACCCGCAGGAAGTCGGAGATTTCATCACAGCTTTTCGTAACGAGGTTGAAGACAGCGCGGCGCGTCATGACGGCATGATTGACAAATACATGGGCGATGCCGCGATGCTGCTGTTTGATGATGCACCGGTCGCAATGGGTGGCCCCAATGGTGCCGCCCGGGCATTGGCCTGCGCTGCGACGCTCTGCGAGGCGGTTCACCGCTGGTCGGACCGACGGGTTGCAGCCGGGGAGCCGGTGGTTGAGATCGGCATCGGCGTCCATGCCGGCGAGGTGTTTTCCGGCGTTGTGGGTAATGCGGCGCGGTTGGAGTATTCGGTCTTTGGAGATGCGGTGAACACGGCGTCAAGGCTGGAGCAACACAGCAAGACAGTGCCGCAAATCATCATTGCCTCCGCCGCTACATTGACGGTGGCAGGAGTCGAACCCGCCCGCCAACGCTGGGTGGCCCTGCCGCCGGTCACCCTGCGCGGACGCAGCAAGGTGATTGAGATCTACGGCAGAGATGGCTGATCGGGGCCTCTGCTGCGGTCTTTGCCTCAGATCAAGGACGGTGGCTGCGCATGTGGTTTAGATCCCCGTTGCAAGCGCGAACAACGGAGGACAATCGCCATGCTTGAGATCAGTACCCGCAAGGTGGCACAGGTGGCCCTGATGGCCCGCGAATTGATCCGTGCCGAAGGTGAACTCAGGGCGTTTATTGACCGGATGAGCGAAGATGAACAGGCCGAGTTGGTGGCGATCATGTGGATCGGTCGCGACAGTTTCGAGGCCGGTGATCTGGAAGAGGCCATCGCCACGGCCCGGCAGGAGGCGACCACCCCAACCGCCGATTATCTGATCGGCACGCCGCATCTGGCGGACAATCTGGAGGCCGGGTTGGATGCGTTGGGGATTGATGTGCAGGGCGTTGAAGAGGATGTCATCGGGCGCTAGCTGGATCGCTAGCAAAGATGTCTAACACAGTCGGCTGACCCGTTCAGCTTGCCTCCGATCTGTGAGGCCTGATGCAGACGGGCGCCGGAAACCGGCGCCCGTATGATTTGTCTGTCTGCCGGGGTGCTGCCTCTAACAGCGGGATGCCTCAGGCCTTGTTGTCGACAACCTCAAGATGCTGCGCCAGTTCACCGATCTTGGCCATCCATTGATCCACCAATGCAGGATCGCTGGGGGCGGCGCTGACGCCGGGCGTGATTTTGCTGTTCATGGCTGCCTCAATGGCGAAAGACACGGGATAAGACACCAGACGCGCCATCGCGGTGCCGCGTTCATCCCCCCATGCATCCATGACGTAGGTTTTGTGCCAGACTTCAGAGCCGTCTCTTTCAGCCTTGAGGCCGACGCAAAGCACGACGCGGTCTGCCTCACCTTCGGCATAGGCGTTTTCGGTCCAGAATTGATCCGACATGTCTTTGAGCCGGGCATCCCCTTCGGCGCCTTCCAGGGTTTCGACCTCCTTGAACACATCTGCCCAGGCTTCAGCCCAGCCATTGAGGCGCAGGGTGCCGCGGACGAAGTCCTTCACATTCCAGTCGTCACCGAATTCATACTGCGCCATGAAGGGGAGGGAGTCGCGGTTTGGGTAGACCTCAAAACTCTCCGGTGTGGGCAGCGGTGCTGCATAAGATGAGATCGCATCCCAAGGGCGCGCGACATCCAGTGCTTTGAAATCGCGGATCGATTTGGATGGAGAGCGCAGCGCCTTCAGCACGCCGAGCGGCGACCAGCTGAACTTGTAGCGGAACGGGTTCGGTGTCTTGGGGATGCCACCGCAGTAGGAGATGAAGCTGATTTCATTTGCCGCATCGAAGGCGTCCGAGGCCTTATAGTCCGCCACCAGCGCGTGGGCCATCAGGTGATCGATACCGGGATCGAGACCGACCTCATTGATCAGGCAGACGCCTGCATCCTTGGCCTTTTGGTCCAGGGCACGCATGTCCGGCGCAATGTAGGAGGAGGACACGAAATGCGCGCCATGCTCAATCGCCAGCTCCGCCAGAGGCACATGCCAGTCGCCGGGCAGCATCGACACGATGACGTCCTTAGGGCTCAGCATCTGGCCAAGGTTGGCCAGACTGAAGCTGCGGATGTTGCTGGTCAGATCGCCAATCGCCTCGCGCGCCTTGTCCGGTGTGCGGTTCCAGACCGCGACATCATGACCGGCCTCAAGCAGGCGGCGCAGGCCGGGAATTGCGGACAGGCCGGTGCCGCACCAATGGATTGTCATTTTCTCAGTCTCCGTTGTTGGTTCCGTCGGCTGTCAGCCCGGAAGATGATCCTTGAAGGTGGTTTCCGCCCGCCCCCAGACGCCGGTGTGCAGATCGGTGAGGGTCAGCAGGGAGGACAGGAGCTGTGCTGCGTAGTCTTGTGAGCTTTCGATCGGCAGCATGGATGGCAGATTGTCTATGGCCATCACGTCGAGCACCGGGGTCTCGGCCACGCGCAGGGCGGGGGCCTCCCAGGTGGTGGCTTCGGTATAGACCGGCACCGGATTGTAGTCGCTGTCGGGGTCGCAGGCGACATCCCCGATGGCGGTCAGCTGGCGATCCTGCTCCAATGCCTCACGCGGGACGAACACCGGGGTGCCGGGACGGGCAAAGATGCAGTTGAAAAACAGGCCGTGGGCCAGGATCTGGGGGAAGGGACCGCCGCTGGCGGTTTCGGCCATATCCCATTTGGTGACGGTGACTCCCATCGCCTCGCAGAGATCCGCCGCTCCAGTCCCGACGCGCCCCAGAGCGCCAATGACCATAGCGCTGGGACGGGCTGTTGCGAGCGCGTCCAGCTCGGCGCCGAGTTCGGCCAAAAGCGCGTCCTTGCCGGAGTAGACACCCACTGGCCCGCAGATCTCGCCCCGCTGTTGTGCGGCCCAGGTTTTTAGGGTGACGGCGGCTCCTGCATAGCCGGCCCAATAGCCGAAGGCGGCAACCCGGCGGCCGGTGTCATCCACCAGATATTCCAGATCATAGAGCGTGCCGCCACCGGCCTTGAACCGCTCCAGCAGTGCCTTGCCGGAATGCTGGCCCTTGAAGGCATGGCCGAACATGATGTGGCGATGCGGCAGCGGGGTACCGTCCTCTGGCAGTTCCTTGAGGCCAAAGATGATGGCATCCTTTGGGGCGTCCGGCCAAGCGTTCTCTGCTGCGATATCGCACCCTGCATCGATATACCCCTGCAAGGGGATCGCCCGGACTGAGCTTTCCTCAACCGTGACCTTGATGCCTGCGCCCAAGAGCGCCTTGGCGCCTTCGGGGGTCAGGCCGACCCGCTCTTCGTTGGGGCGCTGCTCGGCCCGTACCCATAGATGTGTCATGTCTTGTCCTTTACAGCATGCCCTTGGCGGTCACGGCGCGAATGGACTCGCGCTGATCCATGGTCGCCATGAATTTCTGAATTTTGGGGTAGTTCGCGACATTGACCCCGTCGCCTTCCAGCCAGCTGCACACCACATAGAGATAGCAATCGGCGAGACTGAGCGTGTCACCCAGCACCAAGGGGCCGCGCAGGCCAGACTGGCAGATATAGTCGCAGGAAGCCGCCATGGTCTGGGGCACCATCTTCTGCATATCTTTCCAGCTGCTGCGCTCCGTGGCCCAGCGGCTGCCGCGCAGCTTGTGGGCGTGGTTCACATGCATGGTTGATGCGAGATAGAACATCACCTCGCGCATGCGTGCCAGCAGCACGGGATCCTTGGGGCGCAGGCCAGCGTCCGGGGCCACGTCGGCTACATATTCCAGCAGCGCGCCGGTCTCGGTCAGAATACCGCCATCGACGACCAATGCTGGCACGCGGCCCTTGGGGTTGATCTGGGCGTAGGCGTCGCCAAGTTGCTCCTTGGCAGCAAAGTCGATGCGAATGGGTTCATAGTCCAGTCCGGCCTCTTCCAGCGCAATGGCCACGGCCACCGAAATCGTCTTGGGTGCGTAATATAGCTGCATCAGTCTGTCCTCCCTCAGATCATGCGTTCTCAGTACTCCCTGCTGAGCCTAGAGATGCGTTTGCGCGTAGTGCCGTTCCGGATGTTCAAGATGCGGTACCGCATTGAATAAAACCGGGCTCAGTTGACCGCCGATTGGGTGCAGTCGGTGCAGGGAACTGTTCATGATCGCCAGTGCGATCCGCGCAGTTCCGGTTGTATCAAGCCCCATCGCTTGCCTCATCGCCATCGCGATCAACCCGCCCGATGTGACCACCAAGGCCGGGCCGTCTCCCGCCGCGATTTCTGTCAGGGCCGATCTGGTGCGGGTTTCAAAGTCGCGCCAGCTTTCGGGCGGGTTTGCGATGTCATCTGCAGCCCAGGCGGCAAAGACTTTGGGCATGTGATCGACAAACCCCTCACGCTCGGTGGGAATATCCAGACCGTGCTGGTCCTGCATCGCCTCAGCGAGGTTGAAATACTCCATCTCGTTCAGGCGGGGATCCTGCACCACATCCTCCAGCCCCATCCCGGCAGCCGTTTCGATGTGACGGGTCAGAGTGCCGCAATAGACGCGGGTGTAATGCGCACGGGTGTCGCGCAGATGCGCGCCCAACCAGCGTGCCTGCTGATGGCCCAAATCGCTTAGCCGGTCATAGCTCGCCTCATCGCGGGCGCCGGTGTTGGCCTGTCCGTGGCGGATCAGCGTGATGTGGGTCATGGCGTGTTCCTTTGCGTCCGCGCAAGTCTTATGCAAGCTTTGCAACGGTGGAAAGGGTCAGTTCGTGATTTTGGATCCAATCGGGCAGAGCAGGCGCATGACCTGGCTTTTAGGTCCGGATCGGACTAAATGTTTCGCGTGCGAAACAACCGAACAAAAGCTTAACGGCAGATCGCGAAAATGCACTGGTTTTGCAGCTGTTGCGCAGCGTGCGAACGGTAGGTTTCGGTGATGAGAACCTGAGACTGTGCCGCGTTTTGAACAGTCGGCGAACAGATCTTAACCCGGTTGGAGCGGCGGCAGCAGCGAAGATCAGGCGCGATCGTAGCCGCGTTTCAGCATCCGTTTACGATGTTGGTCCGCGGCAATCGATGCTTCACGCAGGTTGCCGTAAATGTTGATCGCACTCTGTCCGCTGCCGCCAGCAACCCCCCATTCCCGCAGAACGGAGACTTCGGCGAACAGGTTCATTGCAAGTTCGATCCGATAAAAGCGCGGAACCCGCGCGGGGGCTTGGCGATAGAGCAGACAGGTAGCCATATACGAATCATATCGTCCCCGATTCTCTGCGTCCAGTCTGCGCTGCAGTCGTCATGATATTCCGCGGGCCGGTCTGCCGGTCAGAGCCAAGTCACATCGCCGAGAAAGATGTAGCCGGCACCGTAGATTGTTTTGATCAGCCGGGGGTTCTTCGGGTCCTCCCGCAGTTTGGTGCGCAGGCGTGAAATGCGCACATCCATTGCCCTGTCGAAACTTTCGCCTGCGCCACCACCGAGGCTTTCCTGCATTTGCGCGCGGGAGATCAGGCGTTTCGGGCTTTCTAGGAACAGTCGCAGCACCTCGCCCTCTGCATGGGAGAATGGTGTCTCTGCGCCGCTGTCATCTTCTAGGATGTAGCGGTCAAAATGCGCGGTCCAGCCGGAAAACTCTGCGCTGTTTCCCGTGGTTGCAGCGCTGCGCGGGCCGCCACGTAGGCGGGCGCGAATGCGGGCCACGACCTCTGCCGGGTCAAAGGGTTTGGTGATGTAGTCATCCGCCCCGAGCTCCAGCCCCGTAACACGATCCTGCACCTGTGCGCGTCCAGAAATGATGATCACGGCGGCGCCCTGTTCCAGTGCCAGCCGGTGGACCAGCGCCAGCCCGTCGGTATCTGGCAGTGACAGATCCACGAGACAGACATCGGGGGTTACCCGATTGAGCGAGGCCTCGAACTCGCGGGCACGGGCAAAGCTCTGAGTACGAAACCCGGCCTCCTCAAGCGTGTCGGTCAGGATGCGTCGGATCTCAGGTTCGTCGTCCAGAATTGTAATAAGGGGTCTGCTCATGCGGCGGAGTCCGATTTGATCAGCGCTGAGAGCTGATGGGTGGTAAAGGGTTTCTGCAACACCGGGCAGCGTTTCAGGGCGGTGCGAAACAGAGGGTCGCTGGTTGGCAGGGATGTCATCAGAATGCAGGGCAGCCGGGCGCCTTGCAACCGTTCGGCCAGATCAATGCCGGTGGCGCTGCCCTGAAGTTTGATATCAGACAGCACCAGCGAAATGCCCTCAATATCGGCGGTCAGCGCGCAGGCTTCATCCACGCTGGTTGCTTCCACCACGGCATAGCCAAGATCGATCAGCATGTCACGGAAGGTGGCGCGCAGCTCCTCGCTGTCCTCCACCAGAAGCGCCAGCCCGCCTGCAGCATCCGGCGCGAGCCGATAGGGGATGCGCAGGGTCACACTGGCGCCGGAGACCGTATTACCGATACGCATGTCGCCGCCGGTGGATTTTGCCATGTCGTAGACCATGGGCAGGCCCAGGCCGGAGCCTTCGCCGCCCTTGGTGGTGAAAAACGGATTAAGCGCCTTGTCTAATGCGGTTTTGGAAAAGCCGGGTCCGGTGTCGGTCACGCTGACCTCCAACCATGTCTGACCAACGACATGGGCGCTGACGGTGATCTGGCCTTGGGTGCCGCAGGCATCACGTGCATTCAGGATAAGGTTCAGCAGTGCATCCTGCAGTTTTCCGGGGTCCAGCAGCAGCCTTATATCTGGGGTATGGTCCACGATGCTGAGGCCCATACCCTGCGGCAGCGAGGGCGTTGCCAGGACTTTTAGTTCCTGCAGTAGGGAATGAAGATCGGTGGCGCGCGGGCGCAGACTGCGATGGCCTGTCATTTCTGCGATGCGGTTCAGCAACCGGCCGCCGCGCCGCGCTGCCGATAGTGTTGCCTGAACCAGATCCGCGGCCTCCGGGTTCAGCTCCGATTTCGCCAGCTTGCCCTGCATTCCGAGGATGATGGTCAACAGGTTGGAGAAGTCATGCGCCAGCCCGCTGGTCATCTGAGCAGCCATCTCGCGGCGGCGGGCCTGTTGCAGAGCGACGCGGGTTTGGGTTTCCTCGGTCACATCCATCGACAGGATGAACACGCCGCCAGTAGCATCGGGGGTGAAAGCGACACGGATCCGGCGGCTGTCGTGATTTTCGGTGAATTCGAACACCGGGCTGTCGCCCTGATAGGCGGCCATCAGATGTGGGGCGATCTTGTCATAGGCGGCAGCTCCAAGTGCCTCCGCAATATGCATGCCGAGAATTTCAGAAGGACGGCTGGGGAAGACCGAGCTGAGGCGTCGGTTGGTATAGGTATAGTACCCCTCTGCATCCACATGGGCGATATGGGCCGGCATCATCTCGGTTGTCAGGCGGGTGCGGGCCTCCATCTCGGTGAGCTGGCGTTTGGCCTCCTCAAGCGCGGTGATCGTGGCGGCCAATTTCCGGTTGGTGGCCGAGAGTTCTTCGGTATGGACGATCAGCTGATCCGACATTTCCTCGGAACGGGCTCGTAGCAGCTGTTCGATCCGTTTGGTGCGGGTGATGTCGGTGTAGACCGTGACCCAGCCCCCCTGCGGCAGCGGTGCCCCCTCGATCGAAATCACTTGCCCGTTGGCACGCTCGCGCTCCAGATAATGGGGCACGAAATCCAGCGCCTGATCGACCCGTTGCTGCACGAACCCCTCAATATCATCAACGGGCCCGTATTCGCCACTGGTGGCGATATGGCGGATGGTTTCGTCAAACCGCGCGCCCGGAGTGATCAGCGCATCAGGCAGGTCGAACATCTCCTGAAAGCGCTGGTTGCAAACCACCAGACGCAAATCGCTGTCATAGATCGACATCGCCTGGGCAATCAGGTTGAGCCCGGCGGTGGTCATCGTGGCGCGGTGTTTTTCGGATCGGTTCATGCTGTCTCCCACGGCGTATGGCTAGCATCCTGATCGGCCTGCGCAAAGGGGCAAGCCTGTCACAGGGAGACCGCTCAAGAGGGCCTGCGTACGCCAGGTGAACAGCTGTTACAATTCGTAAGATTTGGGAAAACATCAGGAAAAAGTTGACGCCATAGCATGAGGCCGTCCCTAATCGGGATCAGAATCGCGGGTAGCGATCAGTCCGGCCGCATGGGTCGGAAAGGGGAGGAGAAAGAACGTGGCTCAGACGCAGTCGGGTGCCGCAGGGATGATGTCCCTGCCGGCGCTGCTTGAACGCAATGCGGCGCAGATTGGCGACCGCCAAGCCTATCGGGAAAAGGAATTCGGCATTTGGCAATGCTGGACCTGGTCCGAGACCCAGAAGGAAATCGAGGCGCTTGCGCTTGGGCTGATCAACCTCGGGGTGAACGAGGGAGATTTCATCGCCATCATCGGGCGCAACCGTCCATCGCTGTACTGGGCGATGGTTGCGGCGCAATCGGTGGGCGCGGTTCCGGTGCCTCTCTATCAGGACGCGGTCGCCGAAGAGATGTCCTATGTTCTGGATCACTGTGGCGCACGGTTCGTCATCGCCGGTGATCAGGAGCAGGTGGACAAGGTGCTCGAGGTTCAGGAGCAGCTGAGCAATCTGGAGCAGATCATCTATCTGGATCCGCGCGGCATGCGCAAATATGACCACCATACGCTGCATGAATATGCCCATGTGCAGGAGCAGGGTCGGGCCGCGCGCGATGAATGGACGCCCGATCTGGAAGCCCGCAAGGCCAAGCTGACCTACGACAGCACCTGCGTGATGCTTTATACTTCTGGCACCACGGGCAAGCCCAAGGGCGTTGTTCTGTCCAATCGTAATGTGATCGAAAGCGCCAAGAACTCTGCGGAGTTCGACAAGCTGACGGCAGGCGAAAATATCCTGTCATATCTGCCGATGGCCTGGGTTGGTGATTTTATCTTCTCGGTCGGGCAGGCCTATTGGTGCGGTTTCTGTGTGAATTGCCCAGAGAGTGCCGACACCATGATGACCGATCTGCGCGAAATCGGGCCGACCTATTTCTTCGCGCCGCCGCGTGTTTTCGAAGGTCAGCTGACCAGCGTCATGATCCGTATGGAAGATGCCAGCACGCTGAAGCGCAAGATGTTCCACCACTTCCTTGCGCATGCCAAGAAGGTTGGCGGCGACATTCTGGATGGTCGCCCGGTCGGACTGATGGACCGGCTGAAGTACAAGCTTGGTGATCTTCTGGTTTATGGTCCGCTGAAGGATACGCTGGGCTATGGCCGTATTCGCGTTGGCTACACCGCCGGTGAGGCGATCGGGCCGGAAATCTTCGATTTCTACCGCAGCCTTGGGATCAACCTGAAACAGCTCTACGGCCAGACCGAGGCGACGGTGTTCATCACCGTGCAGCCTGACGGTGAGGTGCGTGCAGATACCGTCGGTGTTCCAGCCCCTGATGTGGAAATCAAGATCGCGGACAATGGCGAGATTTTCTATCGCTCTCCCGGAACCTTTGTTGAGTATTACAACAACCCGGAATCCACAGCCTCGACCAAGGATGCCGAGGGGTGGGTCGCCACCGGGGATGCCGGTTTCTTTGAAGAAGACAGCGGGCATCTGCGGATTATTGACCGAGCCAAGGACGTTGGCAAAATGGCGGACGGGGCAATGTTTGCGCCCAAATACGTCGAGAACAAGCTGAAGTTTTACCCAGACATTCTGGAAGTTGTGCTGTTCGGTAATGGCCGGGACCGCTGCGTCGCCTTTATCAATATCGACCTGACAGCGGTGGGGAACTGGGCGGAGCGGAACAATATCGCCTATGCGTCCTATCAGGAACTGGCAGGTCACCCGAAGGTGCTGCAATCGATCAAGGAACATGTCGAAACCGTCAACGAGTCGGTGGCGCAGGACCGGATGCTGTCCGGCTGCCAGGTGCATCGCTTTGTTGTCCTGCACAAGGAACTGGACGCTGACGATGGCGAGATGACCCGGACCCGCAAGGTGCGCCGTGTTGTGGTCGAGGACAAGTATTCGGACATTATCACAGCGCTTTACGATGGCTCCTCGCAGATTTCGACACGTACGGAAGTGACCTATGAGGATGGCCGAAAGGGTGAGATCAGCGCCACGCTGGACATCATTGATGCCAAGGTCGTGCCGGTTGCCCCACAGGCGGTGGCTGCAGAATGAGACAGTTGATGACAAGACCTGCAGCGATGCGGCCGGCAGCGGCGCGAAGCCATAGACAACAAAACAACAATGCGAAAGGCGCGGTGTCGTGAAGGATATGGAAGACGGCTATATCACCGAGGACGGGCGCAAGATCGGCGGCGTGGTGATGGAGATGAAAAACATCACCCTGCGCTTTGGCGGCGTGGTTGCGATCAAGGATATCTCCTTCGACATACGCGAGGGTGAGATCCGGGCCATCATCGGTCCCAACGGCGCGGGCAAATCCTCGATGTTGAACGTGATCTCGGGGTTTTATGTGCCGCAGGAAGGCCAGGTGCTGTTTCGCGGCAAACCCCGTCCGCAGATGCGCCCCTATGAGGTGGCCCGTCAGGGCATCGCGAGGACATTCCAGAATATCGCGCTGTTCGATGGCATGAGTGTGCTGGACAATGTGATGACCGGGCGCCTCAACTTCATGAAAACCAATATTTTTCAGCAGGCGATCTGGCGCGGCAAGGCAGAGGCGGAAGAGACCGAAAACCGCGAGGCGGTGGAGCGGATCATCGATTTTCTCGAAATCCAGCACATCCGCAAGACGCCGGTGGCACGACTGCCCTATGGCCTGAAAAAACGGGTTGAGCTGGCGCGCGCGCTGGCCGCGGAACCCAAGCTTTTGCTGCTGGACGAGCCGATGGCGGGCATGAACGTCGAGGAAAAAGAGGACATGTCCCGCTTTATCCTCGATGTGAATGACGAATTCGGCACCACCATTGCTTTGATCGAACACGATATGGGCGTGGTCATGGACCTGTCCGACCGGGTTGTGGTGATGGATTACGGCAAGAAAATCGGAGACGGCACACCCGATGAGGTGCGCAGCAATCAGGATGTGATTGATGCCTATCTGGGGGTTAGCCATGACTGATCAGCAGCTCAGCGGGAAAAATTATGAAATTTTTTGGCAAGCGTCTCTGAAGACACTTGTAGGAGGAGAGCGGGATGCCTGAACAACTCGTCTTTGCGATGGAAGTCACGCTGAATGGCCTGATGGCGGGCGTGCTTTATGCGCTGGTCGCGCTGGGCTTTGTCCTGATCTACAAGGCCTCGGGAATCTTCAACTATGCACAGGGTGTGATGGCGCTATTTGCGGCTATGACACTGGTGGGGATCATGAACGGTCAGGTGCCGTTCTCCCATGTGATCAACGCGATCTTTGGTGGGCATATCACCCATTTCGGTTGGACGGTCCCGTCCTTTATCGCAATTCTCATGACAGTGGGCGTGATGGTGTTGCTGGCCTGGATGGTGCAGCATTTCGTGATGCGCCATCTGGTTGGTCAGGAGCCGATCATTCTGTTCATGGCCACCATTGGACTTGCCTATTTCCTTGAAGGGGTGGCGGATCTGATGTGGGGGTCTGAGATCAAAGCGTTGGATGTCGGCCTGCCGCAGGGGATCAACCTGTGGATCGACGAGACCACCTATCAGATCTTCGACTATGGGTTCTTCATCGACAACCTCGATATCGTGGCGACGGTTATTGCCGCGCTGCTCGTGGCCGGGCTGGTGGCTTTTGCACAGTACACCAAACAGGGCCGCGCGATGCGGGCTGTTGCTGATGATCACCAGGCGGCCTTGTCTGTTGGCATCTCGCTGAACTTCATCTGGGTGCTGGTCTGGTCTGTTGCGGGGTTTGTCGCGCTGGTTGCCGGCATCATGTGGGGCACGAAATCCGGCGTACAGTTCTCCCTGTCGCTGATCGCGCTGAAAGCCCTTCCGGTGCTTATGCTTGGCGGCTTTACCTCAATCCCCGGTGCAATTGTCGGCGGGCTGATCATCGGTGTTGGCGAAAAACTGTTTGAATTCTTGGTCGGCCCGATGGTTGGCGGCGCGACGGAGAACTGGTTTGCCTATGTGCTGGCCCTGCTGTTCCTGGTGTTCCGCCCTCAGGGTCTGTTCGGGGAGAAGATCATTGAACGGGTCTGAGGCCGTTATCATGTCTGCATGGCGCCACCGGAATATGGCCGCGCCATGCCGGTCTGCTCAGCCCTCCAGACGCCGGAAGGCAGCGATGACGATGGCGGCAAAGACGGTGACCACCAGTGTGAAGGCGATGGTCATGTCGCCGACCAACTGGCCAACAAGCACCGTCATGACAGTCGCGGCGCACAGCGCCAGTAGCAGCATGCCCCAGGCGGTAGAGGCCGGGGTTCCCGATTGCCGCACTGTGGCGCGCGGGGGTGGCTGGCGGTTGGCCTGCGGTAACACTGTCGCGTCTTCGACTGTGCTTAGCAGCCGGTTCTTCGCCTTTGTAAAGTCTTCGGGGGATATGTCCCCCCTGTCCCGGGCAGCCTCTAGCTGCCGGATTTCCTGCAAAATTGCACTCATCGTTCCCACTCACTTTTCCCACGCAGAAGATGGCACAGAGAATTGGGCGAAATGTGGCGAAAGCCGGAAATCCGAAGAAATGGTTAACGTCGGAGGGGTCAGATGACCAAGCTGATTGCCATCGTCAATGTGATTGCATGGGCCGGGTTCTGGGCCTTTGGCTACCTGGCGCTGACTGCCGAGGGGTTTTCGGAGGCGCAGATGGTCACGGCATCGCTGCTGGCGGCGGCGGGGCTGATCACCGGGATCCTTGCCTACTTGCGACTGGCCCGTGTGGCCGAGCTAAGTGGCTACGCAAGCAAGACAAATCAACTCGACGCGGGTCAGAGAAACCGCGCGCAGCAAGAAGGGAGCATCTGAGTCATGTTCTATCGTGAAGCCGGAGATTTCAAAACCTCCTACCAAGATGACAGTCAGACCTTCCCGATCAAGTTTGACCGGATCCGCTACTACGTGGTGCTGGCGCTGGCATTCCTGGTGGTTCCCTTTGTGGTAAATGACTACTGGGCCAATGCGATCCTGCTGCCGTTCTTGATCTACTCGATTGCCGCAATTGGCCTGAATATTCTGGTCGGATACTGTGGTCAGGTGTCCCTCGGGACTGGCGGTTTCATGGCTGTGGGGGCCTATGCCTGCTACAAGCTGATGACCGCATTCCCGGAAATGAGCATGTTCATTCACGTGTTGCTCGCCGGCGGTATCACGGCGCTGGTCTGCATTGCCTTCGGTCTTCCATCGCTGAGGATCAAGGGGTTCTACCTTGCCGTGGCGACGCTGGCGGCGCAGTTTTTTCTGGTCTGGCTCTTCAACCGGGTGCCGTGGTTTTATAACTACTCTGCCTCGGGCCAGATCAGTGCACCCGAACGAGATGTGTTCGGTATCATCATCACCGGTCCCAATGCACCGGCCTGGGCCACTTATATGTTCAGCCTGATTTTCCTCGCTTTCTGCGCGTTGGTTGCCCGAAATTTGACCCGCGGGACCGTGGGCCGCAGCTGGATGGCGATCCGCGATATGGATATTGCGGCGGAGATCATCGGGGTGAACCCGCTAAAGGCCAAGCTCTCGGCCTTTGGGGTGTCGGGCTTCTTCATCGGTGTTTCCGGCGCGCTGTTCTTTTCCGTCTATCTTGGCGCAGTCGAGGTCGGCGAAGCCTTTGGCATCAATAAATCATTCCTAGTGCTGTTCATGGTGATCATCGGCGGTCTGGGCTCGATCTTTGGCTCCTTTGCAGGGGCGGCGTTCCTAGTGCTGCTGCCGGTCGTTCTCAAGGTCGTGGGCGTGGATGTGCTCGGCTGGCCCACGGATATCGTGGCCCATATCCAGTTGGTAATTGTTGGTGCGCTGATCGTGATCTTCCTGATCGCGGAGCCACATGGAATCGCCCAGCTGTGGCGCGTGGCCAAGGAAAAACTGAGACTCTGGCCTTTCCCGCACTAAGCGGGACCGGCCAAGCAAGACTGCGGGGCAATAACAAGATCAAACCCCGTTTGACCCACATCGGACAATTCAAGGGAGGATGAGACCCGATGAAAATGAAACTGACGACTCTGGCGCTGGGCGCCGTGATGGCCGCTGGCCCTGCCATGGCGGACCTGGTGTTTCCGTCGCTGAGCTATCGCACCGGCCCCTACGCGGCTGGCGGTATCCCCTTTGCGGATGGCTATGCGGACTATTTCACGCTGGTCAATGAGCGTGATGGTGGCATCAATGGCGTGAAGGCAAAGGTCATCGAATGCGAGACCGGCTACAACACCGAGAAAGGTGTGGAATGCTATGAGGCGACCAAGGGCGAAGGCGCGCTGGTCTATCAGCCCTTGTCCACCGGCATCACCTATCAGCTGATCCCAAAAGTGACCGCAGATGGCATTCCGCTGCACACCATGGGCTATGGCCGGACATCGGCGGCAAATGGTGAAGTGTTCAGCAATGTCTTCAACTATCCTGCCAACTACTGGGATGGTGCTTCGGGGATCATCAACTATCTGCTGGAAGAAAACGGCGGTGATCTGAACGGCAAGAAAATCTCGCTGCTGTTCCACAACTCCGCCTATGGCAAGGAGCCGATCCGGACGCTGGAGGAGCTGTCGAAGAAACACGGCTTCACCCTGTCGACATTGCCCGTTGACCACCCCGGTCAGGAGCAGAAATCCCAGTGGCTGCAGATCCGTCGCGACCGTCCGGATTTCGTGATCATGTGGGGCTGGGGCGTGATGAACCAGGTCGCCATTCAGGAAGCCGCCAACATTCGCTATCCGATGGAGAATTTCATTGGCGTCTGGTGGTCCGGTGCTGAGCATGATGTGATGGCAGCGGGTGAAAAGGCCAATGGCTACAAGGCTGTGACCTTCCACGGTGTGGGCCGCGACTTCCCTGTGTTCGCGGATATCCAGACGCATGTTGTAGACAAAGGGCTTGCGGCTGGTGCGGGCGATCAGATCGGCAACGTGCTTTATAACCGTGGTATGTATGCGGCGATGCTGGCTGTTGAGGCGGCAAAAACGGCCCAGGAAATCCATGGCACCAACGACATCACCCCTGCGATGATGCGCGATGGTATGGAAGCTCTGGAAATGCCTGAAGCGCGCATGTCTGCGCTGGGGATGCCGTATTTCGGTCCGTCCTTCAACGTCTCCTGCGAGAACCATGGCGGCCCCGGTCTGGTTGGTATGACCCAGTGGGATGCTTCGGCCAAAACCTGGAACCTGATCAGCGATTTTGCACCGAGCGATCGGGATGTGATCCAGCCACTGATCGAGGAAGATTCCATGGCCTATGCCAAGGAAAACAACATCGAGGCGGGCTGCAAGTAATGCAGTCTGGTCTGTCCCCGGCTTTCGGCCGGGGGCGGATCTGCTGAACCGCGTCGCTGCTGGCGCGCATATCACCCGGTGCGGCGCGCGAGGGCCGCACCCACTGACAGACCCGGAACAGGGCGATCGGGTCAGGACCGCGTGAGGACAACAAAAGATGCTGGATACAGCCAAAACCACCGATGTTCAGGCAGAGACCCTGCTTGAGGTCAACAACATCGAAGTGATCTACAACCACGTGATCCTCGTTTTGAAGGGCGTCAGCCTGAAGGTCCCGAAGGGCGGGATCACCGCGCTGCTGGGCGGCAATGGCGCGGGTAAGACGACAACACTCAAGGCGGTGTCAAACCTGCTGCACTCCGAGCGGGGCGAGGTCACCAAAGGGTCGATCAGCTATCGTGGTGAGCGCATTCAGGACCGAGATCCTGCCGAACTGGTCAAAAAGGGTGTTATTCAGGTGATGGAAGGCCGTCACTGTTTTGAACATCTGACCGTTGAGGAAAACCTGCTGACCGGCGCCTATACCCGCAGCGATGGCAATGCGAACATCCAGCGCGATCTGGAGATGGTCTATAGCTATTTCCCACGCCTGAAGGAGCGCCGCCGCAGCCAGGCGGGCTATACCTCTGGTGGTGAACAGCAGATGGTTGCCATGGGCCGCGCCCTGATGAGCCGCCCGGAGACGATCCTGCTGGATGAGCCATCAATGGGGCTGGCGCCCCAGCTGGTGGAACAGATCTTTGAGATTGTGAAGTCGATCAACGAAAACGAAGGGGTGACCTTCCTTCTGGCCGAACAGAACACCAATGTGGCGCTGCGCTATTCGCACTATGGCTACATTCTGGAATCCGGTCGTGTGGTGATGGATGGCCCTGCCGCTGAACTGCGCGAGAACCCGGATGTGAAGGAGTTCTACCTCGGGATGTCTGACGAAGGGCGTAAGAGTTTTCGCGACGTGCGATCATATCGCCGCCGGAAGCGGTGGTTGAGCTGAGGCGGGGTGCTGACATGACAAATTTTGATAGCCTTGAGACACGCAGCGCAGACGCCCGTGTCTCCGATTTGGCGAAACAACTGCCGCAGCAGATCGCCCGCGCTATGGCCGCGCCGGGTTATGGAGACAGCCTGCGGAATGTTGATGCCGCGTCCATTACCTCTGTTGCGGATCTGGCCGCTCTGCCGGTTCTGCGCAAATCTGACTTAGGCAAGGCACAGGCCGCGCATCCGCCGTTTGGTGGGTTTACGGTGAAGCCTGCCAGTGGCTTTGCCCACATCTTCCAGTCGCCAGGCCCAATCTACGAACCGGGCGGGGTGGATCATGACTGGTGGCGTATGGGGCGATTCCTTCATGCGGCGGGTATTGGTCCCGGTGATGTGGTGCAGAACTGCTTTGGCTACCACCTGACGCCCGCAGGCATGATTTTTGAGAATGGGGCGCGGGCCGTTGGCGCTGCTGTGCTGCCCGCGGGTACGGGCCAGACCGAGCTTCAGGTGACTGCGGCGCGTGACGTCGGGGCCACGGCCTATGCCGGGACACCAGACTATTTGAAGGTGATCCTGGACAAGGCCGACGCCATGGGTGTGCAGCTGGGCTTTACCAAGGCGGCGGTCGGAGGCGGTGCCTTGTTCCCGTCCCTGCGTCAGGAATATGCAGATCGCGGAATCACCTGTCTGCAATCCTATGCGACGGCGGATCTGGGCAATATCGCCTATGAGAGTGCAGCGATGGAGGGGATGATCGTCGATGAACAGGTCATCGTCGAGATCGTTACCCCCGGCACTGGTACGCCAGTTGCGGTGGGTGAGGTGGGTGAGGTTGTAGTGACCACGCTGAACCCGGACTATCCGCTCATCCGGTTTGCCACCGGCGATCTGAGCGCCGTATTGCCGGGTGAATCTCCCTGTGGCCGCACCAATATGCGGATCAAAGGCTGGATGGGCCGCGCCGATCAGACCACCAAGATCAAGGGCATGTTTGTGCGCCCCGAACAGGTTGCGGCACTGGTCGACAAGCACGATGAAATCGTAAAGGCGCGGGTCATTGCCAGCCGTGATGGTGAAATGGATGCGATGACTGTCCAGATCGAAGCACAGGACGGCGATGAAATCGCGTTTTCCCGTTCTGTCGTGGAGGTGCTGAAGTTGAAAGGGCGCGTTGAAGTGGTCGCTCCTGGTGTTCTGCCTAAGGACGGTTTGGTGATTGAGGACCAGCGCAGCTACGACTGATCCCCTGTCCTGTGGGAGCCGCCCGATCCGGGGTATATCTGGCGCAACCGGTTCCTCCCTCCGGTTGCGCCAGTTTGGAATTCCCTAGCACATTGACGTATGCGGGCGCGGCGAATGGCTGCGCTTTGCCATTGTTGCTGGCATTTCCGACGAAAATGATCGAAATAGGGGGCTGCACTGAGGTAGTCCTGCATTCATGCCAAAGATCACACCTATTTCACCCGTAGCAGCAGAGGCTGAGCGTGCCGCCGCCGCAGGCGCTGCGACATCCGTTGCAGGTCCAAGCCGTCGGGCACGGCGAAAGAAACCCGGTGGTGCGCTGTTTGCCGCTGTCGGTTGGGTGGTGGCCCTGGCGTGTTTGTTGCCAATGCTGGCGGTGATGCTTGCGGCTCTGACAGGCGGGACAGAGACGATCCGGCACCTGATGGACACGGTGTTGCCAGGGTATGCCGGAACGACATTGGTTCTGGTCTTGCTGGTGGCGTTGGGAACCGGAATGGTCGGTGTGGGTGCGGCCTGGCTGGTGACGATGACCCGCTTCCCAGGTGTGCGAATAATGGAGGTCGTGCTGATCTTGCCGCTGGCCTTCCCGGCCTATGTGTTGGCCTATGCCTATACCTTCGTTCTGGATCACCCCGGCGTTGTGCAGACCACATTGCGACAGGTTACCGGCTGGGGGCCGCGCGACTATTGGTTCCCTGAGATCCGCTCTGTCGGAGGGGCGGCGGTGATGCTGGTGCTGGTGCTCTACCCCTATGTTTACCTGCTGGCGCGGGCTGCGTTTTTGCAGCAAAGCGCGGGGGCTTTTCTGGCGGCGCGTGCACTTGGCAATACCTCTTTGCAGGCATTCTGGCGGGTCAGCCTGCCCATGGCGCGCCCGGCGATCGCGTCCGGTGTTCTGCTGGCGGTGATGGAGACCATCGCTGATTTCGGTACCGTGAGTTATTTCGGTGTGCAGACCTTTGCCACCGGGATTTATACCAGCTGGTTTTCTCTGGCTGATCGGGCTGGTGCGGCGCAGTTGGCGCTGTGCCTGCTGGGCTTTGCCTTGACGCTGGCGGTCGCAGAACGGGCCACACGCGGACGGGCGCGCTATCACCACGCAGGCAAGCAGCAGGCCAAGATGCCGCCGGTGGATCTGCATGGTTTCAAGGCGGTTCTGGCGTTTGGCCTCTGTGTCCTGCCGGTTCTGTTGGGGTTCCTGTTGCCGGTTGTGATTCTGGCGCAGATGGGGATGGAGTCGGAGCAGAACCTGTTGAGCAAACGCTACCTGAGGTTTCTGCAGAACTCGCTTACGCTGGCGATGACGGCGGCCCTCCTGACGGTGGTCGCAGCAGTTTGCCTTGGGTTCTACCAGCGCCTGCGGCCGGGTCGGCCCTCAGCGCTGGCGGGGCATGTCTCGCGGTTGGGTTATGCGGTGCCGGGCGGGGTGATTGCGGTCGGGCTGATGGTGCCCTTCGCAGCCTTTGACAACGCATTGGATGCCTGGATGCGGGCGAATTTCGAGATCCGGACTGGCCTGCTGATCACCGGGTCGATCTGGCTGCTGGTAGCGGCCTATATGGTGCGCTTTCTGGCGGCGGCCTTGGGCGCCTATGAGGGGGGGCAATCTACGGTGCACGCGAATATGGATGCCGCCGCGCGGTCCTTGGGGCAAAGTCCGCTGGGCATGCTGCGCCGGGTGCATCTGCCGATCCTGACGCCCAGCCTGATGACGGCGCTGCTGATCGTCTTTGTCGATGTGATGAAGGAGCTGCCTGCGACGCTGATCATGCGTCCCTTCAACTATGATACCCTGGCGGTTCAGGCCTATCGTCTGGCATCGGACGAGCGGCTGGAAGGCGCGGCGGTACCCTCGCTGGTGATCATGTTGGTTGGTCTGTTGCCGGTGATCCTGATTTGTCGGCAGGTGGGGCGGCGCAGTTAAGCGCGGCCTCCTTTGGTGGCTCAGCTGTGCCACCAATCCTCAATATCTTCGCGGGAGATCCGGGCCGCAGGGCCAAGGGCGACAAGCACGGTTTCTTCCGCTTCGCAGCGTTTGGCAGAGACCTGTCGTCCAACCACATGCAGCTCATACCCGCCGCCGTTGGTCAGCACAAAGCCCTTCATCCGGTAGAGGCCATCGGGCCGGTTCGCCAGTTTGTCACCCAGGCGACAGCGGTCCATGGGGTCGGTGCTGCGATGGTGCCAGGTGGCATAGGCATGATGGGCGGATTTCGCACTGGTCCTGCCCACAGGCAAAGGCAGCACGTCAAACAGGAGATCGGCTATAGGAGCGTCTGCCAAAAGTGTTGGCGTGCGGGCGCCAAGGGCGTTTAGCTGCTCCATAACAGCGTCCGAGGGGGTGTCACATTTGCTGATCAACACCAGATCTGCAGCCCGGATCTGCTGGCTGACCTGATCGCGCAAGAGATCATCGCCAAGGAGATCCGTGAGGTTTTCACCGTCAGTAACGGTGATGATCCCACCGTAGGACAGCGGAGCTTCGTTCACCACGGTATTGGCGATGGCCACCGGATCAGAGAGGCCGCTGGCCTCGATCACGATGTGATCCGGGTGGCTCTCATCTGCCAGAACGCGGTGCAACGCGGCGGTCAGATCCTCGCCCAAGGTGCAGCAAACGCAGCCATTGCTAAGCGCGATGGTCTGAGAGTTGTTGGCCTCCTGAAGAAGACTTTCGTCGATGTTGATGCGACCAAAGTCATTGACCAGAACCGTCAGGCGCAATCCATGATCCTCGCTCAGAAGCCGATTGATCAGGGTGGTTTTTCCGGCGCCGAGATAGCCGCTGATAATGGTGACGGGGATTCGGTTCATCGGGTGCGCCCCAATGGAATGATATGGTCACGCATGGCTCGTCCCCCCGCTCTGCATCACTGAATTCGGGCTGCAGCTATAGGTGGTCTTTATTGTTCCGTCCACCCTCCGCGCGACGTCAGGTCAAGCCGGTATCGGCAGCAATTTGCGCGTTTGAGTTATGGCGTATTCGCTTTGTTGGGGGGGCACCTCAGACAATGCGATTGGCAGTAGGCGGCGGGGTCGCCCTAAAATCACAGGGACCCGAGAGGGGCTTTGTCCGCCGGGTAGCAAAACCATGAAAAAGGGATGGAAGCCGTGTTGAACCGCAATGAATTGATTATTCGCATTGTCCTATTGGGGCTGGGGGCGACGGCCTTCATGGATCTATGGGCGATTGCCGCCGATGCATTGTTCGGCGTCCCGCAGAGCAATTTTGTGGTGGTCGGGCGCTGGCTTGGCCATATGCCTGAGGGGGTGTTCACCCACGACAGTATCCGCAAGGCGGCGCCGGTGGCGAATGAGGCCGCACTGGGCTGGACTGCGCATTACATTGTCGGCGTGATCTTCGCGGCGGTTTTTGTGGCGGTTGGCGGGCAGCGTCAATTGGTGCAGCCGGGGCCGGTTGCGCCGATCCTCTTTGGTCTGGTGACGGTGGTGGCGCCGTTCTTCATCCTGCAGCCGGCACTGGGGGCCGGGATCATGGCGGCAAACAAACCCAACCCGGATGCCGCGCGGCTGAAGAGCCTGATGTCGCATTTCTCGTTCGGATTGGGGCTTTATGTAGTGGCGTTTGGCCTATCCCGTCTGGCGCCCAAGGGTCAGTCTGGATCTGGGGATCAGGTTTCACCGGCAGAGTAGTTCGGTTACGGTGTGCCCTTCAGTACAACAAAGGCGCAGGAGGATTTCCTGCGCCTTTATCTTTACATCAATGACGCATATGCGCCGGTCGTCCCACTGGGGTGATTATTCCCAGCCCACCTGATTGAAGATTTTCTGGGCGGTGGGGATGTTCTTTGCCACGTCGGACAGCTGAACATCATCCGGCTTGAAGTGACCGAGTGCTGCGATGCTGGGTGCCAGAGCAACGCCGGGAACCGCAGGGTATTCGTCATTACCAGCCGAGAAATACTGCTGTGCCTGATCGGAGGCGAGGTATTCCAGGAACTTCACCGCGTTGTCTTTGTTGGGCGCGTTCACCGCTACACCACCGCCGGACAGGTTCATATGCGCGCCTTCTGCGTCCTGCGCGGGGAAGACCCAACCGATCATGTCGCGATCTGCAGAGAGACCTTTCACATCCTTACGGATGGAGCGCGCGAAGTAGTAGCTGTTGCCGACTGCGATTTCGCATTCGCCGGAGACGATGCCGCGCAGCTGGTCGGTGTCACCACCCTGTGGTGCGCGGGCCATGTTGGCGACGACACCTTTTGCCCAGTCGGTTGCGGCTTCTTCACCGTGGTGAGTGACGATCGAGGCCAGCAGGGTCTGGTTGTAGGTGTTGGTCGATGACCGGATGCAGACCTGACCTTTGTAGGCGGGATCGGCGAGATCGAGATAGGTTTTTGGCGGGTTGGCGACATCTGCTTTGTCAAAGTAGATGATACGCGCGCGCTGCGAGAAACCGAACCACTGGTTGTCTGCATCCTGCAGATAACCGGGAACGCGGGCTTCCAGTGTGTCGCTGTCGATGGCCTGCAGCAGGCCTTCGTTCTTGGCGCGGGCAAGGCGAGAGGTGTCGACTGTCAGCAGGATGTCAGCGGGGGAGTTCGCTCCCTCTGCGCTCATGCGGGCGATCAGCTCGTCGGCTTTGCCTTCGATGCGGTTGATGGTGATGCCGGTGGCCTCTTCAAAATCAGAGTAGAGACGTTCGTCAGTATCATAGTGGCGCGAGGAGTAGAGGTTCAGCTCACCCTCGGCAGCGGCAGAAGTGGCGACGGCGGCGATCAAGGCGCCTGCAAGAATGGTGGTCGATTTCAGCATGGTACATCCCATCTATTCAAAACACTCGGGGATCTTGGCCAGTGGCGTCGAACCCGACTGATTTGCTCAGATAAAGAGTTTCAGCAAAAATGCAAAGAAAAACCGACAAAAAGAATCGGAAAAAGACACGAGCCTCCGCAATTTGGCTGCGGGTCGCGATAAGAAGAGGGGACGTGCAAAATGAAAAAAACCGCATCCGAAGATGCGGCTTTCAAATCAGCTAAGCTGCGTCTGGCGATCAGCCCTGGCGTGCTTTAAAGCGGCGCTGGGTCTTGTTGATCACATAGACACGGCCCTTGCGACGCACAACGCGGCAATCACGGTGCCGGTTCTTGAGCGAGCGGAGCGAGTTCTTGACCTTCATGGCCTATCTCCTGTTCTGCGGCGCGAACCAGCGCCTGGGTTGCGGGGCTCCGATCGTCAGACCAGAGCAATGAATTCATGGTGGGCGATACAAGGTTCGAACTTGTGACCCCTTCGATGTCAACGAAGTGCTCTACCACTGAGCTAATCGCCCATAAATACCTACGCTTTCGGCCGGCCCCAAATTGAATGGGGCGCGGATGACCGCGCCGGTGAGGGGGTCTATAAAATGAGTCGGAGAGGGGTGCAAGAGCTTTTGACCGCAGAAATTTCCGGTCTATGCTGTTTCTTGTATTTGAGCGGCCGGAGCCTGCATGTCTGACACAGTATATTTGGTGGAAATGCCACAGGAATTGCGGTCTGGGGTGGTTTTTGCCTCACCACACAGCGGATCGGACTATAGCGCGGGGTTTCTGGCGCAGACGGTTCTGGACCCGTTGCAGCTGCGCAGTTCGGAAGATGCCTTTGTTGATCAGCTGTTCGCAGCCGCGCCGCGATTCGGAATGCCTTTGCTGATGGCGCAGGTCCCCCGCGCCTATGTCGATCTCAACCGTTCCACCGAAGAACTGGACCCCGCGTTGATTGAGGGGGTCATCAAACGGGGGCAGAACCCGCGGGTGGCTTCTGGGCTGGGAGTTGTACCGCGTGTGGTGGCCCATGGCCGGGCGATCTACCAAGGTAAGATGAGCCAGAGCGAGGCGAGCCGACGGATCACCTCCTATTGGCGGCCCTATCATGCTGCGTTGCAGCAGCTTCTGGATCGCGCACGGATCGGGTTTGGGCAGGCGGTGCTAATTGACTGCCATTCAATGCCGCATGAGGCGATATCCGCTGCCGGACGGCGAGGGGTGGGGCTGCCTGATGTCGTGCTGGGTGACCGGTTTGGCGCTGCCGCCTCATCTGAGGTTATGGACCGGGTCGAGGCTGCGTTTGTCAGCGCCGGGCTGCGTGTGGCGCGCAACACCCCCTTTGCAGGGGCTTATATTACGCAGACCTATGGTCGTCCGTCGCGTGGGCAACATGCAGTGCAGGTTGAAATTGATCGCAGCCTTTATATGAATGAGGCGCGCGTGGAGAAAACCGCCGATTTTGCCGCGCTTCAGATGGTGCTGACCGATGTGATTGCGGAACTATCGCGGCTGTATTGTGATCCGGTGCCTCTGGCGGCGGAGTAAGTCCGGCCCCTGTCAGCGAAGGGCGCGACCTTTCTGGATGGCAGCTTTCCCAAAACGTTCGCGAATGGCATCTGTCGCGCGTTCTGCTTTGGCGCGCTGACCCGCCTGAGGATCGAGCAGATCACCGGTGATATCGGCTTGGGTTTCCGGGACCAAATCGGAAATACCACAGCCAAGCAGCCGATAGGGACCTTCGTCGCCGACCTGATCCAGCAGGGCACGGGCTGTGCGGTAGATCATATCGGCAATCTGGGTGGCATCGCGCAGCGATTGTCGGCGGGTGAGGCTGCTGTGATTTGCGCGCTTTAGCTTCAGCGTCACCACGCGTCCGGCCAGTTGCCGCGCCTTGGCCCGGTCGGACACCTTCTCTGCAAGGCGCCACAGATGTCCGTCAAGCACCTCAAGACTGGCCGTATCTTCAAAGAAGGTGGTTTCATTCGAGATGGATTTGATGGGCGCATTGGAGGAGACGCGGCGCCGGTCCTGACCACGTGCGAGATGCCAGAGCCGCTCTCCCATCGAACCGAAGCGCGCATTCAGATCGTTGCGTTCCCAGCGCAGCAGGTCAGAGAAACTACGGATGCCAGCTTTCTCAAGTGAGGCCTGCGCGGCGGGACCGATACCCCAGATCAGGCGTACTGGTTTGTCTTTTAGGAAGGCCGAGGTTTCTGCCGCGCCAATCACCGAAAATCCGCGTGGCTTGTCCAGATCGGAGGCCACCTTGGCCAAAAACTTGTTGTGCGACAGCCCAATGGATCCGGTCACACCCAGCTCATCCTTCATGCGTTTGACCAGCCGCGCCAGCATGACCGCAGGTGGCGCGCCATGAAGCCGCTGGGTGCCAGATAAATCCATGAACGCCTCATCCAGCGATAGCGGTTCAACATCCGGGGTCAGCTCATCCATCATGGCACGGATCTGGCGGCTGACGTCGACATAGACATTCATGCGAGGTTTGATCACCACCGCGTCAGGACAGAGTTTCAGCGCTTGAAACATCGGCATGGCAGAGCGAACACCGCGAATGCGCGCGATATAACAGGCGGTGGAGACGACGCCGCGCTGCCCGCCACCGATCACAACCGGTTTGTCGGCGAGATCTGGGTTGTCGCGTTTTTCAACGCTGGCATAGAACGCATCACAATCCATATGTGCAATCGAGAGCGAGAATAGCTCAGGGTGCGCTTTGATACGCGAGCTTTGGCAACCGGGGCAGCGCTTTGGGTTTGGGGTTCTGCCATTCTTTGGTTTCAGCACGCCATGAGACAGGCATTCCCGGCAAAGCACCTGCAGGTTTTGGCCGCCGCCGGCCGGACCCTCGGATATGGTCAGATCAGACGTTATGGGGTGCTGGTCGGACATGGAGGTAAAGACCGGGAGAGGTTGGATGAGGGAATCTCATGGTGCTGCAGGGGGGCTTAGAGTTGCCTCTGCCACGGAAATTGTCTTTAGACGATCTGACATGGTGAGAGCAGGAATGACATTCAACGGAGCCAAGCTGGCACTTTTCATCGGTGACAGGCTGTTGGTCATTGAGCGCGACGCCTATCCGCACATCCCCTATCCCGGCCACTGGGACTTTCCGGGGGGCGGTCGTGAAGGCGCGGAAACACCGGAAACCTGCGCCCTGCGCGAAACCGAGGAGGAGGTCGGACTGCTCGTACATGAGGCAGATCTCGTCTGGCGGCAAAGCTATGCGCGGCCCAACGGTGTCGTCTGGTTTTTTGCAGCACATTTGCCTGCCATGAGAGAGCGGGACATCAGACTGGGGGATGAAGGGCAGAGCTGGGCGTTGGTCCCGCCAGAATGGTACATCGCGCATGATCTGGCGGTACCACATTTCGCAGATTATCTGCAGGCCTATCTATCGCATCGGGACACTATCAGCGCCTGAGCCTAGGCACGTTTGCTGCTCGGCTCAGAGTCGATGGCCTGAAAGAAAGAACCCCCGCTGCTGTAGCGGGGGAGGTGACGAACCTCAGGAAGAGCAAGGCCGTCAGGGGAGTGTCTCTCCCATAGGGTCGGTTATTTTCGCTTCCCGGCATAGTCTGTTGCGCAGGATTATGTAATTCCATCTCTGGCTGTGTGCTTTTGTGGGCACAGGACAAAAAGGCGCATTTGGTGGCACATTGATGTAGAAATCTGTTGTAATTCCCATACTTGACCTAAGGTAAACATCGTGCAGAAGCGGCTTGCGAACCACCTGGGTAGGGCGCAGTCAAATGTTTTATTTCTGCCTAATGTTTGGGCAGTTCGCAGCCGTGGCAGTGCTGAAGTGGCCAATCTGACCGCTGCGAGAGGAAAACCCGCCAGGGCGATCTGCGCTGACGGGTTTGATGTGTTGAAGAAGTGTAACTGGGTCGCGGTTGGCTGGCCGCCCAATTGATCGCCTGAGGCTGCGTCAACGTGGCAGGCTGGACAGAATATCCTCGGCTGCGCTGCGTGGTGCTTCGGCGGCCCAGATCGGACGGCCCACTACGATATGGTCGGCACCTGCCTCCAACGCGCTTGCCGGTGTCGCCACGCGTTTTTGATCACCAAGCTCGGATCCAGCGGGGCGTACACCGGGGGTGACGATCAGTTTGCCCGACGCCTCCGGCAGAGCGCGGATCAGGGCGGCCTCCTGCGGGCTGGCGATTACGCCATCGGCTCCGGCGGTGAGGGCACGGCCCGCGCGTTCCTGCACCAGATCCGGGATATCGCCAGATTTGATCAGCGCCTCGTCCAGATCGGCGCGGTCCAGAGAGGTGAGGATGGTCACGCCAAGGATTTTGAGGTTGGTGCCAGCGGCGCCTTCCTTTGCGGCGCGCACGACGTGGGGATCGCCGTGGACAGTCAGGAAATCGAGGTCAAACTGGGCCAGACCGCGAACAGCCGCCTCAACCGTTGCGCTGATGTCGAAGAGTTTCATGTCGAGGAAGATGCGTTTGCCGCGTTCCTGCTTCAGCTCATTTGCAAGCGCTAGCCCGCCGCCGGTCAACATGCCCAGGCCGATCTTGTAGAACGACACCGCATCGCCAAGCGTATCGGCCAGCTGCAGTCCGGCGATTGCGTTGGGAACGTCCATCGCGACGATCAAGCGGTCGTCGGTTGTGGTTTCCGGGCGGGGCTGGGCAGTTGAAGATGCGGACATGGAGGTTCCTCGTCTTTGGGGGCGCCTTTGCGGGCGGTGTGGACGTGCAGGCAGTCTAGGAATTGCGCTGCTTTTAGTGTCGGTACTGCCGTTGGGAAAGGGGAAAACAGCGGGGGCGGCGGGGTGGCCATGGTCCTTCAGTGTTGGGGGAGGAGTGCTGACGGGCCAAACTCTTGATCTGGGTCAGGGATTTGGTGACATATTTGCCGCATACTGACCTTGAAGAGACAGCAAGATCTCCCACATTGAACGTGAAGGCCCTGACCGGGACGTGCCGCAAAGCGGGCGTCGCCACCAAACGGGGCGCTTATATAAGGAGAGCAAGATGGACTTGAACAAGTTCACAGAGCGGGCGCGCGGTTTTGTGCAGGCGGCCCAGACCATTGCGCGCCGGGAAGATCACCAACGGCTGATGCCTGAGCATCTGTTGAAGGCCCTGATGGATGACGATAAAGGGCTGGCCAGCAATCTGATCACTCGCGCTGGAGGCACCCCCGCGCAAGTGGTGCAGGCGCTGGAGTTGGCAGTGTCGAAACTGCCTAAGGTTCAGGGCAATTCCGCAGATATCTATCTGGATGGCCAGACCGCCAAAGTGCTGGACGAGGCCGCCAAGATTGCCGAGAAGGCAGGCGACAGCTTTGTGCCCGTTGAGCGGGTTCTGATGGCGCTTTGCATGGTGAAGTCCAAGGCCAAGGATGCGCTGGCGGCTGGAAAGGTCACCGCGCAGGCGCTGAACGAGGCGGTGAATGATATCCGCAAGGGACGCAAGGCCGACAGCGCCAGCGCCGAAGATGGCTATGATGCGCTGAAGAAATACGCCCGCGATCTGACGGAGGCGGTACGAGAGGGTAAGATCGATCCGATCATTGGCCGTGACGAGGAAATTCGCCGCGCGATGCAGGTGTTGAGCCGCCGGACCAAGAACAACCCGGTGCTGATTGGTGAGCCGGGGGTTGGTAAGACTGCAATTGCCGAAGGCATGGCCCTGCGTATCGTCAACGGCGATGTGCCCGAATCCTTGCGTGACAAACAGCTGCTCTCTCTTGATATGGGCGCGCTAATTGCCGGTGCCAAATATCGTGGTGAGTTCGAGGAACGCCTGAAGGCGGTTCTGACAGAGGTGACGGAGGCTGCCGGCGAGATTATTCTGTTCATCGATGAGATGCACACGTTGGTTGGTGCAGGGAAGTCGGATGGCGCGATGGATGCCGCCAACCTGATCAAGCCTGCGCTTGCACGGGGAGAGCTGCATTGTATCGGGGCCACGACGCTGGATGAATATCGCAAATATGTTGAGAAGGATGCCGCGTTGGCGCGGCGGTTCCAGCCGGTAATGGTGACCGAACCGACGGTTGAGGACACCATTTCGATCCTGCGCGGTATTAAGGAAAAATATGAGCTGCACCATGGTGTCCGTATTGCGGACGCGGCGCTGGTGTCGGCGGCGACGCTTTCGCATCGCTATATCACCGACCGGTTTCTGCCGGACAAGGCAATCGACCTTGTGGATGAGGCTGCGGCCCGTCTGCGAATGCAGGTCGACAGCAAGCCCGAAGAGCTGGATGCGCTCGATCGGCAGATCCTCCAGATGCAGATTGAGGAAGAGGCGCTGAAACTCGAAGATGACGCGGCCTCCAAGGACCGTTTGGAGACATTGCAGAAAGAGTTGTCGGAGCTGCAGGAGAAATCTGCGGAGATGACTGCGCAGTGGCAGTCCGAACGGGACAAGCTGGCCTCTGCCCGCGAGTTGAAGGAGCAGCTGGACCGTGCCCGCGCCGATCTGGATACGGCCAAACGCGATGGTAATCTCGCCCGCGCGGGAGAGCTGTCCTATGGTGTCATCCCGGGGTTGGAAAAACAGCTGAGCGAGGCGGAAGCCTCTGAACGCAATGGCCTAATGGTCGAAGAAGCCGTGCGCCCGGAACAGATTGCTGGTGTGGTCGAACGCTGGACCGGTATCCCCACCTCCAAGATGTTGGAGGGGGAGCGTGAGAAGCTGTTGCGGATGGAAGCGGATCTGCATGGCCGGGTGATTGGTCAGGATGCGGCTGTGACTGCCGTGTCCAATGCTGTGCGCCGTGCCCGTGCGGGGCTAAACGATGAGAATCGCCCGCTAGGGTCGTTCCTGTTCCTAGGCCCGACCGGCGTCGGTAAGACTGAGCTGACCAAAGCGGTCGCTGATTTCCTGTTTGACGATGATAGCGCCATGGTCCGCGTTGATATGTCGGAATTCATGGAGAAACACGCGGTTGCTCGTCTGATCGGCGCGCCTCCGGGTTATGTCGGCTATGATGAGGGGGGCGTGCTGACCGAAGCGGTCCGGCGCAAGCCCTATCAGGTGGTTCTCTTTGACGAGGTGGAAAAGGCGCACCCGGATGTCTTCAACGTTTTGTTGCAGGTTCTGGACGACGGGGTGTTGACGGATGGGCAGGGTCGGACCGTCGATTTCAAGCAGACGCTGATCATCCTGACGTCGAACCTTGGCGCGCAAGCGCTGAGCCAGCTGCCGGATGGGGCAGATGCTGCTGACGCCAAACGGGACGTGATGAACGCGGTGCGTGCACATTTCCGCCCCGAGTTCCTGAACCGGTTGGATGAGACGATCATTTTTGATCGTCTGGCGCGCAAGGATATGGATGGTATCGTTACGCTACAGCTGGCCCGGCTTGAAAAGCGCCTCATCGGGCGCAAGATCAGGCTGGAACTGGACGACGGCGCGAAAACCTGGCTTGCCGATGAGGGTTATGACCCGGTGTTCGGTGCGCGTCCGCTGAAGCGGGTGATCCAGAGGGCATTGCAGAATCCATTGGCGGAGATGCTGCTTGCCGGAGAGATCCGCGATGGCGACACTGTGCCGGTCAGCGCAGGGGCCGAGGGCCTGATCATCGGGGATCGGATTGGTACCAGCGAACGGCCGCTTCCTGATGATGCGGTTGTTCATTAAATATGCGCAGATGCGATTGAACTGAATAGGAAAGGCCCGCCAGATCCGGCGGGCCTTTTTGCGCGGAGATGTTGCTCTCAGTTGCTGGCGACCACGCGTGTGGCGCCCCTGCGGCGCAAAACGGTCAAACGCGGCTCCCAGTCATAGCGGGGATCATCGGAGGTGGCGGACCAGTAGAGATTGCCGCCATGGCGCCAGGGGTCCAACACGATACCACCGTAGATATCTGCGCCTTTGGGGGCGATGACAGCGCTGCTGTGTTCAATGCGAAAGCTGTTTCGTGGTGCTGCGATGGCCCGCAGAATTGTCAGGCTCTGAAAGCCCTCGTTTTGCAGCCTGGCCTGCATGTCTTCGGCGTAATGGTAACACAGGCCCCGTTGCCGGACGCCGCTGTTGACGAGGGTGTTGTGCAGGATGGGCGAGGTCGTGACCTGATACTCTTCTGCGAGGGCCGTCGCATGGTCATAGGCGATCTGGGCCGCGCGCGCAGCCTCGGCTGGATGGACGTCGGGGCTCAGGGCTTCGATTGCGTGACGAAGTCGGCTGACATCATCCTGCCCGCCACTGGTCTGGGGCGCGCAGCCTGTAACCAGTGCGGTGGCAAGCAGCAGCAGGGAAACAACGATGGACTTCATATAGGGACTGCTCGCTCAACGTATCGGTACTCTTAGCATATCAAGGCTGATGGCGGCAGACAGCGGGGAAATCCGGTGCGAGCGGCTCTATTCTTCAATCGCCTCAAGAACGATGTCATTCAGCAACGTCTGGATCAGTTGCATCTCACCCTCGGGGAAGGCGCGAAAGCCGATTGTTGTGGTTTCCTCTCCCGGCTGTTGCGCGACGAAGATGTCATAGGGGCAGAAGGTGATGTTCATCGGGTTGGCTTCCATCACCTTGCGGGACAGGCTGGCAGAGCAAAAGGAATAAACCTCGGCTTGTTCAAACAGAACCACATCAGAGCCGACATCCGCACGAGTGCGTTCCAGCATCTCTCCGACATGGCTGATGTGATCGACCACCAGCCCGCGATCGGTGATTGCGTTTTCCAGGCCGAAGGTCACATCATCAAAGGCCAGTGCCGTCTGGTAGCTGACCATATGTGACGTGTCTGATTGCTGTGCTGTTGCGGGCAGGCTGGTTGCCAGGGCAAGGGTGGAGGCGGCTGTCAGGCAGGCAGCAAGCTGCCCGATACAGCGCAATGTGGTCCCGGCTGTTGTGGATTTCGTCATGGTCCTCTCCCAATGTGATCAAAGGTGACTTGCCTGCCCCGTGGAATACGCCAAGTTGGAGTGGGCGGGCCGGTGGGCAGCGCGTTCCATTATCATATAGGAGTTTTTGCATGGGTTTCGCGGCAAATGCCATAGAATTCCTCGCTTATGTCTTTGTCTTCGCGCTGGGCGCGCTGGCCCTGATCGCGGTGGGGCTGTTTGTGGTGGATCGGATCCAGACAGAGGACGCGGTGCGGCGCAACTATCCGGTGATCGGTAGGTTTCGTGGGTTGTTTAGCACTCTAGGTGAGTTTTTTCGCCAGTATTTCTTTGCCATGGACCGTGAGGAGATGCCCTTTAACCGTGCGCAACGGGAATGGGTTGGACGTGCAGCGGAGGGGAAGGGCAACACGGTCGCCTTTGGCTCTACCCGCAATCTGAATGTGCCCGGCACGCCGATCTTCGTGAATGCGGCCTTTCCGGCGCTGGATGATGACAAAGCCTGCTGCGAGCCACGTCTGATTGGTCCGACTGCCCGCCAGCCCTATATGGCGCCGTCCTTCTTCAATATCTCCGGGATGAGCTATGGGGCGCTGTCGGCACCTGCGGTGCGTGCCCTCAGCCATGGGGCCAAAGAGGCGGGTATCTGGATGAACACCGGTGAAGGTGGGTTGAGCCCCTTTCATCTGGAAGGCGGCTGCGATGTGGTGTTTCAGATTGGGACCGCGAAATACGGCGTGCGAGATGAGACGGGGGCGCTGAGCGACGCGCACCTGCGCCGGATCGCGGCTCATGATACCGTGCGGATGTTTGAGCTGAAGCTGGCGCAGGGCGCAAAGCCGGGCAAAGGGGGCATTCTGCCCGGCGCCAAGGTCACCCAACAGATTGCTGAGATCCGCGGCATTCCTGAGGGGCAGGATAGTATTTCTCCCAACCGTCACCCTGAAATTGCCAACTATGACCAGCTGTTGGATATGATCGCCCACATCCGGGAGGTGACCGGCAAGCCGGTGGGTATCAAATTGGTGGTCGGCGCCGAGGCTGCCCTGCGCGAAATGTTTCTGAACATTGCGGCGCGCCAAGACGACAGTGCACCGGATTTCATCACCATTGACGGAGGTGAGGGCGGAACAGGTGCCGCCCCGATGCCGCTGATTGATCTGGTTGGGATGTCCGTGCGCGAGGCGCTGCCCCTGGTCTGTAATCTGCGTGATGAATACGGGCTCAAGGACCGTATCCGCCTGATTGCCTCGGGCAAGCTGGTCAATCCGGGTGATATCGCCTGGGCGCTGGCGGCGGGGGCTGATTTTGTCACCTCGGCGCGGGGGTTCATGTTCTCACTTGGCTGTATTCAGGCCCTGAAATGCAATCGCAACAGCTGCCCCACCGGAATCACCACCCATGACAAGCGCCTGCAAAAGGGGTTGGTGGTCGAGGAGAAGTCCACCCGCGTTGCCCGTTACGCCAAGGAGATTATCCATGAGGTGGAAACCATTGCTCATTCCGTCGGGGTGAGCGAGCCACGCCAGCTTCGTCGTCGTCATGTCCGGATCATGCAGGAGGATGGGCGCAGTCGGCCGATGCATGAGCTGATGCCAGGTTACAGTGCCATCGCGGAGACGTGAGAGGATATGTTTTGGACTGCGCCGCCAGCTGCCTTAGGTCCTTATCAACGGATATAAAGGAGACCCCGCATGGCCCACCGCTGGACGAACGATCTGAACGACGCTGATGTCACGCCCTATTCGGCATTTCTGAACCGCCGTCAGATCATGGCTGGTCTGGGCGGTGCTGTGGGGCTGGGTCTGGCGGGGCTGGGTGGCACTGCGGCGCAAGCCGCTACGGAGGCGGCGCTGGAGCCCAACAGCTGGGAGGATGTCACCACCTATTGCAACTTCTACGAATTCGGCACGGGTAAGGGGGATCCCGCCGCCTATGCAGGCCAGATGACGACGAAGCCTTGGAGTGTTGAGATCGACGGTCTGGTAGAGCGGCCTGGCAGCTACTCCATGGCGCAAATTCTGGAGACGATGACGCTGGAGGAGCGGATCTATCGCTTCCGCTGTGTTGAAGCCTGGTCAATGGTTGTACCCTGGCAGGGGTTTGAGCTGGCGGATCTTCTTGATCTGGCCGGCGTGCAGGACGGCGCCAAATACGTGGCGTTTGAAACCCTCTATCGCCCATCAGAAATGCCGGGCACCGCTTATAACGTATTGGATTGGCCCTACCGGGAAGGTCTGCGTCTGGATGAGGCGCAGCACCCGCTGACAATTATGGCCACTGGCATATTTGGCAAACCGCTCCCTAATCAGAACGGCGCGCCCCTGCGGCTGGTGGTCCCGTGGAAATACGGCTTTAAATCGATCAAATCGATTGTCCGCATCACGCTCACGGATCAGCAGCCGCAAACCAGCTGGAACATGGCAAACGCGCGCGAATATGGGTTCTACAGTAATGTGAACCCCAAGGTAGATCATCCCCGGTGGAGCCAGGCCACAGAGCGCCGCATTGGCGGCGGTCTCTTTGCCCGTCGTGAGCCGACATTGATGTTCAACGGCTATGAGGCAGATGTGGCCGCGCTCTATCAGGGTATGGATCTGGCTGAGAACTTCTGAATGCAGCGGATCAACACCCTATTGCGCGCGGTTCCTGTATGGTTGGTGTATGTGGCCGGGATGCTGCCGGCTGGTGTCTTGTTCTATCAGGGGCTCTCTGGTGCGCTTGGTGCGGAACCGATCAAGGCCCTGGAACATGAATATGGCGAATTGGCTCTGCAGTTGCTGGTGGCGACTCTGGCGATCACGCCGCTACGCCGGTTGCTCGGATTGAACCTGATGCGGTTCCGCCGAGCCATTGGTCTATTGTGCTTTTTCTATGTCAGCTGCCACCTGTTGGTGTGGCTGCTGCTTGATGTGCAGCTGCTGGGGCAGATCTTGGCGGACATTCTGAAGCGACCATATATTACCATCGGCATGGCCGGTTTCGTGTTGATGCTCCCCTTGGCGCTGACCTCTAATGGGATCTCGGTGCGCCGGTTGGGCGCGCGATGGCGTCTCCTGCATCGGCTGACTTATCCGGCCGCTGTTCTCGGGGCGCTGCACTATGTGATGCTGGCAAAGGGGTTTCAGCTGGAACCGCTGGTCTACATGGCGGTGATTCTGCTTCTGTTGGCACTCCGCCTGCCATCGGCCGCGCGGCTGAAACTGGCGTGAGACCGCGCCAGCAGCTTATGCAGCGGCTCATGTCGGCGTCAAAGACCCTCCATCGACTCGCAAGAGGGGCTTTGATGGATCCCGACTCGGATTAGGGTGAGCGCAAACAACGCTGACTCGGGTCTGAAACCGGTTGCAGCTTTGTTCTTGTGGGGAATTGGGCGGCTTTTCCTCTGATCAAGACAGCTCTCCCGACGGAGGGTGATATTTAAATATTTGAAAATAAATGACTTTTTAGAAATACAGCAAAAATCTCCATTTTCTATGATTTTGGTGTTGCGGCCATCGGTAACTGGGCTTAGAACCCCCTTCACCGGCGGCGCTGAGGCGCTACGGGGACACACTGGACGGGACGGCGGCGACGCTGGATTGGGCGGGAAACGCGGCGGAGAGACGCTGGGACGGGCTGGAGAGACGGTCGGACGCATCGGAAAGACGGTGGCATTTATGGGGTTTTGATCGGCGGGCGCGTCAGGAATTTGGCGCATCTGTTGGTTGTTGTCTCTGGATGTATGCTCTTTGACATTGATGATATCTGAAGAGATATGTGGGCGGTTTGGTTCATTCGATGGATCAACGTCTGTATATCGCGCTCTTAGGACTTCGGTTCGATGATAGAGTGTCAGCTTCACTGTCTTGTTCGGCTTCGGTTTCTTTTGAAACCAAGCACAACAGACAGAGAAACATGATTGCAATTCCAGGTTCCTAGCCGGGTCTGGATCACGTCTTATCGCGCTCAAGTAGCCGGTAGGCGGTAGCGCAATCAAGATGTGCAGAGGTTCGAACGTCAAGGATAAGCATGTAAGTGCTTTTCAACTTGAGAGTTTGATCCTGGCTCAGAACGAACGCTGGCGGCAGGCCTAACACATGCAAGTCGAGCGCACTCTTCGGAGTGAGCGGCGGACGGGTTAGTAACGCGTGGGAACGTGCCCTTCTCTAAGGAATAGCCACTGGAAACGGTGAGTAATACCTTATACGCCCTTCGGGGGAAAGATTTATCGGAGAAGGATCGGCCCGCGTTAGATTAGATAGTTGGTGGGGTAACGGCCTACCAAGTCTACGATCTATAGCTGGTTTTAGAGGATGATCAGCAACACTGGGACTGAGACACGGCCCAGACTCCTACGGGAGGCAGCAGTGGGGAATCTTGGACAATGGGCGCAAGCCTGATCCAGCCATGCCGCGTGAGTGATGAAGGCCTTAGGGTCGTAAAGCTCTTTCGCCAGAGATGATAATGACAGTATCTGGTAAAGAAACCCCGGCTAACTCCGTGCCAGCAGCCGCGGTAATACGGAGGGGGTTAGCGTTGTTCGGAATTACTGGGCGTAAAGCGCACGTAGGCGGATCAGAAAGTTGGGGGTGAAATCCCGGGGCTCAACCCCGGAACTGCCTCCAAAACTCCTGGTCTTGAGTTCGAGAGAGGTGAGTGGAATTCCGAGTGTAGAGGTGAAATTCGTAGATATTCGGAGGAACACCAGTGGCGAAGGCGGCTCACTGGCTCGATACTGACGCTGAGGTGCGAAAGTGTGGGGAGCAAACAGGATTAGATACCCTGGTAGTCCACACCGTAAACGATGAATGCCAGTCGTCGGCAAGCATGCTTGTCGGTGACACACCTAACGGATTAAGCATTCCGCCTGGGGAGTACGGTCGCAAGATTAAAACTCAAAGGAATTGACGGGGGCCCGCACAAGCGGTGGAGCATGTGGTTTAATTCGAAGCAACGCGCAGAACCTTACCAACCCTTGACATCCTAGGACCGCCAGAGAGATTTGGCTTTCACTTCGGTGACCTAGTGACAGGTGCTGCATGGCTGTCGTCAGCTCGTGTCGTGAGATGTTCGGTTAAGTCCGGCAACGAGCGCAACCCACATCCTTAGTTGCCAGCAGTTCGGCTGGGCACTCTAGGGAAACTGCCCGTGATAAGCGGGAGGAAGGTGTGGATGACGTCAAGTCCTCATGGCCCTTACGGGTTGGGCTACACACGTGCTACAATGGCAGTGACAATGGGTTAATCCCAAAAAACTGTCTCAGTTCGGATTGGGGTCTGCAACTCGACCCCATGAAGTCGGAATCGCTAGTAATCGCGTAACAGCATGACGCGGTGAATACGTTCCCGGGCCTTGTACACACCGCCCGTCACACCATGGGAGTTGGGTTTACCCGAAGGCCGTGCGCCAACCTTTCGAGGGGGCAGCGGACCACGGTGAGCTCAGCGACTGGGGTGAAGTCGTAACAAGGTAGCCGTAGGGGAACCTGCGGCTGGATCACCTCCTTTCTAAGGATGTATCTAGCTAGATCAGAGCTTGCTCTGTCTCGTGATACACTTAGCATAAGATCAGTAATCAAAACTGATCACATCCGGACCAGGCCGTCCTCATATCTCTTCAGAACTGTCATGATCTTGCCCTGGAGGCAGGATCTAGCAAGGGGCCTTAGCTCAGCTGGGAGAGCGCCTGATTTGCATTCAGGAGGTCAGGAGTTCGATCCTCCTAGGCTCCACCACTCATGCGAACGGCCCACATAGAATGGGTCGGTAGCTCAGGTGGTTAGAGCGCACGCCTGATAAGCGTGAGGTCGGAGGTTCAAGTCCTCCTCGACCCACCATTCTTCAGAATATGATTTGATCATCAAGCACTTGCTTTGAGTGTTTGATCGTCCAATCGGACATTCATTGGTCTTCATCAGAAGAGCAATGGAATTGACATCGTTTAGAGAGATACAATCAACAACACTGTTGGTCACCCGTGTAAGGGATCGACCTCAGTTTGGTGCTGAGGGCCACTTCGGTGGTCTGATGCGAGCCTTTGCATCCGCCCTTTTCCTCGGGCGCGCGAGGGTCTGCCGGATTGAAACCACAGTGTTGTCCAAGTCAAGTACACTAACCCGGTTCATATTCCGCAAGGTTTATGAACCAATGTTCACTTCTTATGAAGTGAGCGGGAAAGTATGCTTTTGGTTCAGAATAAGGCCGCAGTTTCTTACCAGCTTCTGTGGCGTGACAGTTCACTGTCTTTTTCTGGACCAGATCAAGCGCGAGAAGGGCGTTTGGTGGATGCCTTGGCAGTAAGAGGCGATGAAGGACGTGATACTCTGCGATAAGTCATGGGGAGCTGAGAATAGGCTTTGATCCATGAATTTCCGAATGGGGGAACCCACCTGACAGTTCGTTATTGTTAGCTCTGCTATCAATAATGAGCTTAATCAGGTACTTAAGACCTGAATACATAGGGTTTTAAGAGCAAACCCGGGGAACTGAAACATCTAAGTACCCGGAGGAAAGGACATCAATATGATACTCCCCTAGTAGCGGCGAGCGAACGGGGACCAGCCGAGCCTTGAGTGTGAATAGAATGTGTTGGGAAGCACAGCCATAGTGGGTGATAGCCCCGTATATGAAGCATGATAGGACGTATTAAGTAGGGCGGGACACGTGAAATCCTGTCTGAAGATCGGAGGACCACCTTCGAAGGCTAAGTACTCCTTACTGACCGATAGCGAACCAGTACCGTGAGGGAAAGGTGAAAAGCACCCCGACGAGGGGAGTGAAACAGTACCTGAAACCGAACGCCTACAATCAGTTGGAGGCCCCTTGAGGGCTGACAGCGTACCTTTTGTATAATGGGTCATCGACTTGGTCTCACGAGCAAGCTTAAGCCGTTAGGTGTAGGCGCAGCGAAAGCGAGTCTTAATAGGGCGCATGAGTTCGTGGGATCAGACCCGAAACCGAGTGATCTAGGCATGGCCAGGTTGAAGGTGCAGTAACATGCACTGGAGGACCGAACCCACATCTGTTGAAAAAGATCGGGATGAGCTGTGCCTAGGGGTGAAAGGCCAATCAAACTCGGAGATAGCTGGTTCTCTGCGAAATCTATTTAGGTAGAGCGTCATCCGAATACCCCGGGGGGTAGAGCACTGGATGGGTAATGGGGCCCCACAGGCTTACTGATCCTAACCAAACTCCGAATACCCGGGAGTACTAGATGGCAGACACACTGCGGATGCTAACGTCCGTAGTGGAGAGGGAAACAACCCTGACCTACAGCTAAGGCCCCTAATTCATGGCTAAGTGGGAAAGCAGGTGGGATGTCCAAAACAACCAGGAGGTTGGCTTAGAAGCAGCCATCCTTTAAAGATAGCGTAACAGCTCACTGGTCTAATTAAGACGTCCTGCGGCGAAGATGTAACGGGGCTCAAGCCATGAGCCGAAGCTTAGGATGCACATAGTGCATGGTAGCAGAGCGTAGTGTGACATAGTCTCATGTCTCCTTAGTGTCTTCGGACACATTGGAGACAAGAGGCTTTCGATGAAGCGGGCGCGTGAGCGATCCCGTGGAGAGATCACTAGCGAGAATGATGACATGAGTAGCGACAAAGAGTGTGAGAGACACTCTCGCCGAAAGTCCAAGGGTTCCTGCTTAAAGCTAATCTGAGCAGGGTAAGCCGGCCCCTAAGGCGAGGCCGAAAGGCGTAGCCGATGGGAACTAGGTTAATATTCCTAGGCCAGGAGGATGTGACGGATTGTGAAGGTAGTTCATCCTTATCGGATTGAATGGGCTGCTGATCAGTCCCTGGAAATAGCCCTCCATGAGACCGTACCCTAAACCGACACAGGTGGACTGGTAGAGAATACCAAGGCGCTTGAGAGAACGATGTTGAAGGAACTCGGCAAAATACCTCCGTAAGTTCGCGAGAAGGAGGCCCGGTTCCAAGGCAACTTGGAGCTGGGGGCACAAACCAGGGGGTGGCGACTGTTTATTAAAAACACAGGGCTCTGCGAAGTCGCAAGACGACGTATAGGGTCTGACGCCTGCCCGGTGCCTGAAGGTTAAAAGGAGGGGTGAGAGCTCCGAATTGAAGCCCAGGTAAACGGCGGCCGTAACTATAACGGTCCTAAGGTAGCGAAATTCCTTGTCGGGTAAGTTCCGACCTGCACGAATGGCGTAACGACTTCCCCGCTGTCTCCAACATCGACTCAGCGAAATTGAATTGCCTGTCAAGATGCAGGCTTCCCGCGGTTAGACGGAAAGACCCCGTGCACCTTTACTACAGCTTCGCACTGGCATCAGGATTGTGATGTGCAGGATAGGTGGTAGGCATCGAAACCGGAACGCTAGTTCCGGTGGAGCCTCCCTTGAGATACCACCCTTCGCACTCTTGATGTCTAACCGCGGTCCGTTATCCGGATCCGGGACCCTGCGTGGCGGGTAGTTTGACTGGGGCGGTCGCCTCCTAAAGCGTAACGGAGGCGCGCGAAGGTTGGCTCAGAGCGGTCGGAAATCGCTCGTTGAGTGCAATGGCAGAAGCCAGCCTGACTGCGAGACTGACAAGTCGAGCAGAGACGAAAGTCGGCCATAGTGATCCGGTGGTCCCAAGTGGGAGGGCCATCGCTCAACGGATAAAAGGTACGCCGGGGATAACAGGCTGATACTGCCCAAGAGTCCATATCGACGGCAGTGTTTGGCACCTCGATGTCGGCTCATCTCATCCTGGGGCTGGAGCAGGTCCCAAGGGTACGGCTGTTCGCCGTTTAAAGAGGTACGTGAGCTGGGTTTAGAACGTCGTGAGACAGTTCGGTCCCTATCTGCCGTGGGTGTAGGATACTTGAGAGGAGTTGCCCCTAGTACGAGAGGACCGGGGTGAACGATCCACTGGTGGACCTGTTGTTGCGCCAGCAGCAGTGCAGGGTAGCTATGATCGGACAGGATAACCGCTGAAGGCATCTAAGCGGGAAGCCCCCCTCAAAACAAGGTATCCCTGAGGGCCGAGGTAGACCACCTCGTCAATAGGCCGGAGATGTAAGTGCAGCAATGCATTCAGTTGACCGGTACTAATCGCCCGATAGGCTTGATCTGTTCCAGTAACAGGCAGTGACACAATGAACCAAAAGCAAAACTAAAACATGGACTTCATGTCGATTGTATCTCCGCGACGTCTCAAAATAAAAACGTCGCGAATATGGATTTTCCTCGGTTTGGTGGTCATAGCGCAAGTGAAACACCCGGTCCCATCCCGAACCCGGAAGTTAAGCACTGTTGCGCCGATGGTACTGCGTCTTAAGGCGTGGGAGAGTAGGTCACCGCCAAACCTAGTAAAATCCATAAATCTAAACGATCAAAAATACCTTCAGATATCCCAGCTGAAGGGACACCTTCCTAATCACAAAAAACGTGATCTGGAAATATACCGCGGGATGGAGCAGCCCGGTAGCTCGTCAGGCTCATAACCTGAAGGTCGTAGGTTCAAATCCTACTCCCGCAACCAACTTAAGCAAGCAATAACAAATACTTGAGACTCGCATCCGCGGGGTCGTTCGTGCTCGTAGCAAAACGCACCGGAACGAGGCCAACTCGCGATGGGGGCCGCTCCTGAGGAAGACCTGGATGACGAGAATGAACCTTCTCATCGACCACTAAGAGTTGCAGTCATTGTTTTTCCCATGTACCAATTTTAGTCTCCCAAGATTCATGATCTCACTTGGACGACCAAAAAAATCAAAGGGCACGAACCGATGCTTGTGCGACTAATCCTTTGCCTTTGTGCAATATTCTCGGCTCCGATTTCAAACGCACAGATATACGACTATGACGGGGTCCCTTTGCCCGATGCGATAAAATCGGCTACGTCGCCTGATCGGGAAGGTTTTTCCGGAGCATGGTCCGGCTTATGGAGCCATAGGCTGAAGCACATATTGCTAGTGGACAATGTTCAGCCTGATGGTCGTGCGGAGGTAGTTTATGCACATGGCGACATGGTGAGTTGGGGCATAAACCGCGACTGGCAAAGGTATCCTGCGCAAATTGAAGAAAATACTCTGACTGTCCTGGGTAACGGCTTTGTCGCCAACTATCGAAAATTGCCATCCGGCGTCCTAATGGCTGAATTTCAAGCAGGGCGCGCATTCTCACAGGCTGTGCTTCACACGTTAGACGGGAGTATGAGCAAACCAAAATGGACGTCAGCGAAGTTTGAGAAGATGAGGACAGAGCTTTTCGAAGCTGGTGAACCCATCGCATTTGAGATCGTGACTTTCAAGCCTGATGGTCCAGGACCGTATCCTCTGGCAATCGTCAATCATGGCTCGACAGGAGATGGAAAAAATCCAGCCGTTGCTAAGTTGACGTTCGTGGATACTGCGATTGCGCAATTTCTTGTAGATCGCGGATACATCGTTGTTTTTCCCCAGCGGCGTGGAAGAGGGACATCGGACGGGCTTTATGACGAAGGCTTCAATGAAGATCGCGCACAAGGATACAGTTGCGACACACGCACATCGCTGGCCGGAGCGGAACGCGCCATCACCGATCTTGACCATATCGTTACAGCTCTAAGCAAAAGGCCCGATGTTTCCTCGGCCTCTATTCTTCTGAGCGGTGTATCGCGTGGCGGCATCCTGTCGATGGCATATGCGGGCCACTATCCGAGACAAGTGTCTGGGGTCATCAATTTTGTTGGTGGCTGGATGGCGGAAGGCTGCCCTAATGGCGCAGCCATAAATGACGCGTTGTTCGTTCAAGCGGCCGAATTCCCACACAAGACACTGTCACTTTACGGCGAGAACGATCCGTTTTACTCCATCGCGCATACCAAAGAGCGGTTTGAGGCATTTGAGGCCAAAGGTGGTCAAGGAACATACGTTGTGTTCGATGTTCCCGGTGGAAATGGGCATGCCCTTAGCGCGGCTCACAGCCTTTGGGCGCCAGTTGCTGACGCGTATTTAGATAGTTTGGAACGCCATTAGTTCCGCTAACTGAATTTAGTCAGCGCGGATCAATTCGATTGACGTGAATGTCTGCTTTGCAGGCTGCAGCGGCGGCAACACTCCAGTAGGCTGGACGGCGGCTTTGGGCCGTCACTTCCCGTCGCTCGTAAACATCGCAGCAAACTTGGTCCGGTTCATCGCGCCGACCTTCTTCAGCAGGGCCGCACATGGTTCTCCACGGTTTTTGGTGACAGCCTCATCTGCGCGACAATTTCTTTGTCTGTGAGCCCTTGGGCAACAATGTTGCTTGCGTCTCAGCTTGGGTCAATGATCCCCACCAATCCTCAAGCTGTTTAAGCTCGGCCAGCACTTCTCTTGGGAATGAACTGACGGCCAGCGGCCATCATCCGCAAGGCGTGCAGCAGTGGGTCCTCTGACCTCGCTTTGAGAGGCCAGCCATCAATGGCGGATTTCAACGGATGAACGTCAGTGTGGCCGGATAGCATCCCAACGGTTTGGGCTGGAAACTGCTGCTGGATAAGTTCAAGACCCCGCAGTCTGCTGGTCCTGGGTATGTCATAATCCAGTGGCACCAAGTCGAACGGACCATCTGTTCCCAGTTGTTCCAGCGTTTGATCTACCGAACCGACAGCAACAACGCGGATGTCAGGACCAAGCTGGCTGAACATGTAGGCCATTGCATCGTCCGACATCAAGTGATCCTCTGCGATTAACAGGCCTTTCAGTGTGAAAATTTTTTGTTGATATATATCAGCAGCTTGGATCATTTTACGGATACGAGAAAGACGTTTGAATTTACCAGCCAGGATGCAATGATCTGTGTTGGATCGATCCCACTTTGGCTGACTGCCTACAAATCCGCTGATGGTTCAACTTCTTTGAGACGTATTCCAGTCTGTGGTTTCTCTCCGCTGGGGCGATGTTGGCCATTGCTATGGCTGCACCGGTTCGGTTTGTGTTGGCCCCACCGATGACCAATCTGCTGCTGGCGAACGGTGCGCTTTGAGATAAGTTGCATCAATTACCACGATTTTCTCCCCACCATGATCGGCTGCCAGTCCCATCATCACCTTTGCGCAGATGCGCTTAGCGCTCCAATGTTTCCACCGGTTAGAGAGCGTCTTGTGCAGACCGTATTCCTTGGGTGCATCGCACCATCTTAAGTCATTGTGATTTATGAAGATGATCCCATTTGGCACACGCCTATCATCGGTGCGAGGTCTGTCGTTTGACTTGGGGATGAAGGGCCGGAGACGCGCCATCTGGGCGTCGGCCAGCCAGAAAAGATCAGACATGTTCACCGCTAATTTTTCGAACCGTGAACCACGCAGATAGCCAGAATTCCATGGGGCCCGCCCCTAATCATAGGGACGGACCATTTCATTGGGGGAGGCTCACTCAAACGGTTAGAATGACTTTTCCTGCAAAGCCGCCCTGTTCAGCGAACTCATGCGCGGCCACAATCTGGTCCAGAGGGAATGATCGCTTGATCTTGAGTTTTAACGCTCCAGTCTGAAGACATGCGTTTATGTCCTCAATCGCATTCTGCCGCGCTTGGGCGGAGATTGCGTAGACAAACACGAACCTGACGACTGCGTTTGCTACCAGTAGGGAACGGTAGGGCAGGGGAGCAGCAGGGTCACTGGTAGCATAGTGCGCAATGACACCGCCCTGTTTGAGGTAGAGATGGGCCTCTTTCATCGTATCGGATAGGGCCACATCTATAATCCGGTCAATTCTCTTTCCGCCAGTAACGGTTAGGACCGCAGCGGGCAGGTTTTCTTCCCGGTAATTGATGATGTAGTCTGCCCCGGCTTGGCGTGCGATCTCTGCTTTTTCGGGTCCGCTGACAGTAGCGATCACCCGCGCGCCGGCCCATTTCGCCAGGGCGATGGCGCATTGGCCAACAGCACCGGCGCCTCCAGTGACCAGAACCCACTGGTCTTTAACTGGCCCGTCCGCCATCAACGCGCGATGAGCGGTCATGGCGGGAACGCCTAGACAAGCACCCTGTTCGAAGGAGATGCCATCGGGCAGCGGGGCCGCAAGTTCGGCTTTGACCACGATCTGCTCCGCGGCGGTGCCCCTGTTGCCTTGGGCTTGGCCGTCTTCGGTACGGTTCACATTGAACAGCCAGACACGCTGGCCGATCTGGTCGGAGGAAATCCCCTTGCCCACAGCCTCAATGATGCCGGCACCATCTGAATGAGGGGTCACATTGCCATCAGGCAACGGGCCCTGAGCGCCCGAGCGGACCTTGTAGTCTGACGGATTGATTCCGCTAGCGTGAATACGCACACGCACTTCGCCCGAACCAGGCTCAGGCACGGCGCCGTTTGTGATGCGGAAACTGTCTTTTGCGGCTCCTTGGCCAATTGCGGATACGGTTTTCATGTGTGTCTACTACCAAAAAAGGGGTCCGCACGGTTATCCGCGCGGACAAGTTTGGGGAGAGGTGTCAGTGTCCGATACGCCCTGGTGCCTCGGGGCGGAATCGGTAGATCAGATAAGGCGCTTCGTTCTTTGCCTCACCATCGTTGAACAGAGCGGCTTTGGATATCTGGGCTGCGGAAACATACATGTAGCCGTCCAACGCATAGCTTACGCCATCAGGCCAGGACAGATCCTCTGCCACGGCGTAGCGGCGATATTCCCGGCTATCTGCCGGGATGATCCCGACAGCGTTGGTTTCCACTTCGGTCAGATAGAGGTTTCCAGCCTGGTCGATCGACAGGCCCCCATTGTTGGGTTTGTCGGCATAGCGTTCGACCCGCGCACCGAGCTCAGTCTCGGTCAGGGTTTCATTCAGAAGATCGGCAAAACGGATGCGATAGATGGCGGAGCCGTTAAGCGGACCGAAATACAACCATTCGAATTCCGTATCCGCAGCGATACCGTCCGCACCTACCTTGATCACGGTCTGCCCGCCATCGCCATCCGGGACGGTCAGCGGCTTGCCATCCACTACGATCGCTACGTCCTCGGGCAAGGTCGACACGTGCCCTTGCAAAACGCGCCGCGTGGCGCCAGTCGTCATGTCGACTATGACCAATGCCGCCGTCGTTCCGTCGCCGCCCGGCCCGATGCCTTCGTCGGCGATAACAAAAACGCCATCCTTGTGATTGACGACAAAATCGTTGTGCTGGCTTTCGGGTCGCGAGGCTGGGGCTGGAATATAGTAGACCTTTTCCAGCCGATCCTCCCAGGTGTTCCAGCCGACCAGTTTGGGTGTCAGCCCGGTGCGCTGACCCATATCGAGGATCCAGACGATCCCGTTTTCATCGCCGCGAAGACCCAGGACGCTGTCGAAGTAGCGGTCGCTTCCATCCCGTGGTGTATTCCATTCGATGTTGGGAAATGGGGCAAAGGATTTGCCGTCTTCGCCCAGTTCGGCCACCCGGATTTCAGGCGAAAAGAACGGGTGGTGGCTATAGATGATCCGATTATCGGGCGTGAATGTGATATTGCCGACAGATTGCGGGAGTTCTGCAACGACCTCAGCAGTTTGCGGGGTTTCGCTCCAGGCAGGAAAGGCGATGGCCGCACTCATGCAGAGCGAGTTGACAAGGTGTTTCATGGAATCTTCCCTTCTTGGTTTCAGCTAATTCGGGCCAGACGGAGCGGGCGCCCGTTGAGCGCTAGTTCCGCCGCTCGCATGATCGCATCGGCGTCGATGCGGTGAGCGCGGTACAGATCTGCAATTGATCCGGTCTGCCCAAAATGCTCGACTCCGAGCGGGCGAACCCGCTGACCCAAGACCGACCCAAGCCAGGACAAGGCGAGAGGATGCCCATCCGTAACCGTGACGATGGCCGCATCCCTACTGACCTTGGACAACAGTGTTTCGATATGGGATTGCGCATTGGGATGCCCTAGGGCGCGAGCTCGATCTGCGGCGTGCCACCCGGCGTTAAGCCGATCCGCGGATGTGATAGCCAGCACCCCGATGTCGCGTTGATCCTGTCCAATTCGCCCGGCTGCGGCAATCGCTTCGGCTGCTACCACACCGGTATAGGCGATCACGAGGCCGCAACCCGGACCCGGCTTGCGCAGCCAGTAGCCGCCATTCACGATGTCGCGCCTTAGTCTGCCACCCAACGTACGTGTCGGCTGTTCCAGCTTGTGGGTGGATAGGCGCAGATAGACCGATCCGCCGGTTTCATCGCGCAGCCAGTCGCCTTGTTCAGGAGTTTCTTCTCCGTCACGCTGTAAGTAGTCGAATGACCATTCCAGAATGCAGCCAAGCTCGTCCACGAAGGCAGGTTCGAAACTGGCCAGACCATCTTGCGATATGCCGATCAGTGGTGTTCCGATGGATTGATGCGCGCCGCCCTCGGGCGCTAGGGTAATGCCGGATGGAGTCGCGGCCACAATGAAGCGGGCATCCTGATAACAGGCATAGTTCAGCGCGTCCTTACCGCGCTCGATGAAAGGATCGTATAGCGTCCCGATCGGTATAAGCCGCTCGCCGAACAACGCGTGCGACAGCCCTGCTGCACCGAGCAGGGTAAAGAGATTCATCTCGGCAATGCCCAACTCGATATGTGCGCCTTCAGGCGATGCAGCCCATTTCTGCATCGAGGCAATGCCCCTATCTCGAAACTCGTCCGCAATCGGGCTTTTGGCAAAAACCCCCTTACGGTTTACCCATCCAGCCAGTCCTGTCGAGGTTGCCACATCCGGTGCCATTGTCAGGATGCGATCCGATAGAGGTGATGAACTGCGCGCAAGATCGTCCAGTAGTTTACCGAACCCTTCCTGTGTCGACAGAGCGGCTTTTGTCGATAGAGGCGTCAGATCCGGCACGTCGATACGCGCGGCAGTGTAGCGCCGACAACCTTGCGCGATGAAGGGTACCTTAGTCAGGAATGCATCGTATTCGGCGGCGGGGCGGGACAGACCCTCGAAAAGGTCCCATTCATGCCCGGTGCGAATTTGATGGGCATCACGCAAGATCCCCAACTGGGCGCTGTTGATCTGGCCCGAGTGGTTATCCTTATGACCCGCAAGAGGCAGACCATGGCCCTTGACTGTGTAAAGGATGAAGCAAACGGGGCGATCATGGTCGATTGAAGCAATAGTCTGCATCAAGCTGCGCTGGTCGTGACCACCAAGGTTGGTCATCAGCCTAGCCAGTTCGTCATCCGTGCGGCTCTCGATCAGGTGGCTAACATCGCCTTGATCACCAAGATCGTTCAGCAGTTGTTCGCGCCAGGCGGCCCCGCCGGAAAAAGTCAGCGCCGCATAGATCTGATTGGAACATCCATCTATCCAGTCGCGCAGCTGTTTACCCCCCGGTTCGGCGAACGCTGCCTCTAGAAGCGATCCGTACTTGAGCTCGACCACCTCCCAGCCCATCGAAGCAAAAACATCGCGAAAGAACGCGTTCTGCGCATCTTTCGTGACTGCATCAAGGCTTTGCCGATTGTAGTCGATGAACCACCAGCAATTGCGAAGATCGTGTTTTCTACCCTCAAGCAGCGCCTCGTAGAGGTTGCCTTCGTCAAGTTCGGCATCTCCGAGGATAGAGATCATACGCCCGGGAGCCTGCTTGCCCCAACTCTTGGCGGCAACATAATCCTGCACCATCGCGGAAAATACCGCCATAGCGCCGCCTAGGCCGACCGAACCTGTAGAAAAGTCCACATCATCGGCATCCTTCGTGCGGGACGGATAAGATTGTGCGCCGCCGAACCCACGGAAGTTTTCGAGGTTCTCGCGGGTCTGCCGCCCGAGAAGGTACTGCCAGGCATGAAAGATCGGAGAAGCGTGCGGTTTGACGGCGACCCGGTCCTCGGGCTGCAGCACCGCCCCATAGAGTACCGCCATCAGGGTCGAGAGCGAAGCCGATGAGGCCTGATGACCACCAACCTTGAGAGAATCCGATTTCGGGCGGATGGCGTTGGCGTGGTGTATCGTCCATGTCGATAGCCAGAGTGCCTTCTTCTCGAGGTCTTCAAGAACGGTGGAGTTCGCGCGATGGTCCGACATCAGGTTTTCCTCATTTGTCGTGACAGCCTATGCGCGCGTTTCGGCCAGATAATCAGATCAGTTGCGAAATCTATTTTTGGGAATGGCAAACAAAGGCCGACCGAGGGGCCTCGGCCGACCCTAATCTGATCTACTGTGTCTGCTACTCCTCGCGTGGTCCGGCAATCACCTCAAGCGTCGCGGTTGCAAGGGTGTTGCTGTTGTAGAAGAAGCCTGCAAGTGCGGCTGAGGCGTTTTCTGGAAGGTCCAGACTGGGAACGGACAGAGCGTATACCGTATAAACATAGGAATGCGTCCGTCCGACAGGTGGACAGGGCCCAAAGAATCCAGGTTGATTCAGGTCAGTGTTGTTTTCAATAGCACCTTTGGGAATGTCAGTTCCTATGCCAGTTGCGTTGAGGGGGATATTGTACACGCTCCAATGCCAAAATCCGCTGCCGGTCGGCGCGTCTTTGTCATAAAAGGTGAGAGCAAAACTCTTTGTCCCCTCGGGTGCTCCTGACCAGCTTAGTTCTGGGCGAGCATTTTCACCAGAGCAACCGAAGTTATTCCAGTAATATTTGGCCGGGATCGACTGACCTGATGCGAGTTCGGGGCTCGACAAGATAAAGGGTTCGCCCGCATGCGCGGTGCCAAAAGCCAGAGTGGTCAAGATCGCGGCAGCTACGGTTTTTAGGTGCATGATGGGCCTTTCTTTGATTTTGATGCCTGACGCGAAGCTAAGATCTGAGGGGCGAAAGCAAATCTTCTTCTTAGCAAAATCACCATGTGTTATTGGCAAACAAAAAAGGCGCAAGCGGGTCCTTTTGATTTCCCGTAAAGAACTAAATATTGATCACTATTTGCGTGACGATCTATTAATACTACGGGGAGCACCCCGCTTCATACATTCAAGAATAGGCCAGAATTTATCGCCCAGACAGCTTACACTGAACCTGTCAGCCCATGGGAGAATGGATGGTGTGAAAGCTTCAATGAGCTGCTCAGCGGTGAAATCTTGTACAGCCTACGCGAAGCTCAAACTCTGATCGAACAATGGAGGAACCACCACAACGCAAAGCGGCTCGACAGTGCTCCGGGCTATGGCCGGTCAGCGCCCGAAACCATCATCCTGATAGATTGCAGGGTGATGATGCACTAACAATCAAACCGACCAGTCAGATCAGGCTGCTCAGCTCCTTTCGTGCAATAAATAGCATGTGAGTTTTCTAGCGGTGGCGCGCCGGTGCTTTGTCCCAATTGATGAGTTTGGGCACGCCTATTTCCTCGGATCAGGATATACCATGTTCTTTCCGAACTCAGGCACAACAACGGCGAAGTTCTCAGGTCCCAGTTCCAGAAAAAACTCATATACAATCCCTATGAAGTCGCGAACGTAGTCAGGCTTCAACGGACCGTATGGGTTCGCTACGACCAAGGTTGGCTGAATCAACGGGTCTGAAATTGGCACCCGGACGACATTCTCAGTATCCGGGCTTGTTTCTGAGGGACAAATATTCAAAAGCGATGCCCCTAATCCGCTTGCGACACACGACCTTACTGTTTCGTAAGAATGCGTTCTAAGCGCGATGCTAGGTCTGCGGGCGGTCAGATCGAACAGCGCCAGAAGATATTCGCGTGTCTCGGGCAAATCCAAAAGTATGAGCGGCTTTTCCGCGAGTTCTGCCATCGAGATTGTCTCGTTCCCCGCATGCTCATCTTCAACATTTAGAAGTGCATGGGCCGGGAATTTGCAAATTGGTGTCACCTCTCCGGTAAAGTCATCTCCAATATCGTAGGTCACGATGAGATCCAAATCACCAGAAGCTAGCCATCCGCGAAGCTGCCGCTGATCCCCCTCACGCAATAGAATTTGGCTGGATCCGTACTGCTCTGAGTACCGCTTGATCAGAGGTGGAAGAAGAAGCGCGCCAAATGGTGAAAAACAACCTAACCGAAGGGTCTGAGGCGCCACTTGGGAGAATTCATCAATAGTCTTTTCAAACTCAGCCCCTGCTGCCAGGAATTTTTGAGCTGAGGTCAAGAAAGCCTGACCGGCAGGAGTGATGGCGACACCCCGCCCGCGCCTTTTATGGAACAAACGTGTTTTGGTTCCCTGTTCAGCTGCCTCGACCGCAGCAAGCAAAGATGACTGTGAAATGTTAAGGACCTTGCAGGCCGTTGTAATACTGCCCTGCCGTGCGATTTCCCGTATGTAGGTTACCTGCTTGTAAGTAAGCCGCAAATCGCACTCCTTATACATCTAATGTCAGTATGTAGTTAATCTTTGTATTTTGTGAACATGTCAATCTGTGCTGTACAAGTAGGTGCTTAGTAAGTTGGCGAAGCGGCGTCCTACGGAGGAGCCAGCAAAACCTGGTGGAGGGCCGCCGCGCAAAAAGGCACGTCTTTTTGGCGCCCACAGAAAATAGCCAATGGGAGGAAGAGATGAAAAAGTTCAGTAAATTCATAATCGGCTGTGCGAGCGCCATGTCACTTGGTGCTCCAGCAGCATATGCCGAAGACAACGAGCTTACGATCAACATCGTCGCCAGCATGTCCGGTGCATTTGCCAACTTTGGCCTGCAGGCCGAAAAAGGTGCGAGACTTGCCATTGAGGAAGCCGGGGAAGCGGCTGGAATGCCCCTCAAAATGGTTGTGATCGACACCGAAAGTAATGCAGGCAAGGGCGCCCGGAAAGTTCAGGCCGATCTGAGTGAAAATGGCCCCGGCATTTATGTCGGAACGACCTTGTCATCCACAGCCTTGGCTGTTGGGCAGGCAGTGCACGAAGCCGGAGGCGTCTACATTAACGGCGGCGGTGCGGATGAGCTGACTGGTGAGAAATGCAACGCATCCATGTACCGCTGGAGCGCGCCGACTTATGGGGCAGTCAATGCCAGCCTGCGTCCGGTTTTGGAAGCGCACCCTGACATCAAGCGGGTCTACACTATCACGCCACAGTATGTCTTTGGCGAGGCGATGCTTACGAACGCAAAAGCTGTTCTTGAGGAACAGGGTATTGAGCATGTCGGCAACAGCTACCATTCGCTCAAGGACAAAGAGTTTTCGGGGTTCATCGCGCAAGCGCAAGCCGCAAACCCTGATCTTCTGATCCTGCTGAATTTCGGATCTCAGGCAGCGGCTTCAATGCAGCAGGCAGTGAACTTCGGCCTCAAGGAGCGGATGAAGATCCTAATGGTGTGGAGCAGCGGTCTCGACACGATGCAATCACTTGGCGCTGAGGTGTCGAATGGGGTCTATTTTGGTGCACAGTACTGGCACGAAGAGGAGGCCGCCGGAAACCAGGCCCTTGTTGCTCTCACTCAGGAAAAACTCGGAGAAGCCCCGAACTATCCTCTGGCCTCCTATTACCAGATGACAAAGGTGATGATCGATGCTGTGAATGCAACGGGCGGCGCAGATCCTGAGGCCATCAAGGCTCAATTGGCAGGACTCACCTACGATGGCATCACCGGGGTCGAAATGGTTTCTGCTGACAACAATCAGGTTGAGAAGAATTTCTACCTTCTTCTGGGTAAGGACGCAGCCAGTCAGACTGATGAAAACGACTTTGCTGATGTTGTTTCCAAAGGAAAATTCTTCCTGACAGCGGCTGAAGCCGGCTGCGAAAAATAAGGTTTCTCCCTGAAGAGAGCGCCCCAGCGCGACCGTTCTGCTTGAACAGCGGGCGCTCTCTCGAAATCAACGAGTCTCAAGCCAAACACCGCGTATCTGTCTCGTGCAGACAGGCTTAGTCTTGGAAATCTGCAAATAAAAACTTGGGGAGACAGTTGTGAGCCTGTACTTATTCCAGTTGCTCAATGGCGTCGGGCTGGGAATGATCTATTTCCTGATGGGCGTTGGGTTAACCATTATCTTTGGGATGATGAACTTTGTAAACTTCGCCCACGGTGTGTTTTACGCACTTGGAGCCTTCATTTGCTATCAGGTCGTTCAGATCACTGGCTCCTATTGGATTGGTTTGATCCTGACGCCCATCTTGATTGGCGCGGTTGCGTTCGCTCTTGAAAAGATCCTGATCACGAAGCTCTACCGAGTGGACCACGCGGTACAGATTCTCATAACAATCGGCTTAATGCTCATCATTCGTGAAGGCATCCTGATCATATGGGGCACGGTACCAAAGCCGGTTGCAACACCTTCGATCCTGCAAGGAGTCATATTCCTTGGAGATTTTGTGTACCCTAGGTACCGCCTCTTCATCATCGCTATTTCTGCGGGCATTGGCTTTGGTGTCTGGTATCTGCTGGAGCGTACCAAGTTCGGCATCACAATCCGTGCAGGCAGCGAAAACCCAAAGATGGTGTCCTTGCTTGGCGTAGATACTGACAGGCTCTTTGCATTCACATTCGTATTTGGGGTCGCCCTCGCAGGGATTGCCGGTGCTCTGCTCTCGCCCATTCGTGGTGCCGATGCGTTTTCAGGTGATGAAGCACTGGGTATTGCCTTTGTCGTCGTGGTGATTGGCGGGATGGGAAGTTTCACTGGTGCGCTTCTTGGAGGGCTGATCGTTGGCCTCGTGCAAAGTTTCACCGCAATCCTTTGGCCAGAAGGCACCAAGGTCATGATCTATTCGGTTATGGCTCTGATTATTCTTCTGCGCCCGAACGGCCTGTTCGGAAAGGCCTAGACAATGCTCAACAATATTCCACTGTTCGTTCACTTCCTGGCCGCCCTTGCGATAGCTGCCGTGTTGCCTATGGTTCTGCCGTCTTACGTGCTCGCTACGGAAATCCTGCTGTTCGGCCTCGCTGTTATAGGCTGCAATCTTCTATTGGGTTACACAGGCCTTCTGTCATTTGGGCAGGCGCTCTTCTTTGGGTCGGGTGCTTACTTTGCAGGGCTGATGTCCATACATCTCAACTTCGACATCGTGTCCACTTTGGTGATCACGATGGTTTTGGGATCTTTGATTGCGGTCTTTGTCGGTTTCTTTGCAATCAGACGGGCCGGGATCTATTTCATCATGCTGACGCTGGCCTTTGCGCAGCTTGGATACTACATTGCGTTCCTTGCCGAACCAATCACCGGCGGCGAAGATGGATTGCTGGATATTCAGCGGCCCGCATTTTCGGTACCGTTTGTGGCTAAAATTGAGTTCTCCAGCGACCTCAGCTTCTACCTTCTGACCGGCACCATTTTTGTACTGGTGTTTGTACTTATGCAAAGATTGGTGAGCTCGCCTCTGGGGACCGTGCTGAGGGCCATCAAACAAAACGAGGCAAGGGCTGAGGCAATCGGCTACAATGTCACTCTCTACAAAATCATTGTTTTTGCCTTTTCCGGAGCCATAACCGCACTTGCGGGCGCCCTCTACGCCTTCATGCTGAAATTTGCGCCACTTTCAAATATTGATCTCGAGACCAGCTCACAGATTTTGTTCATGACGATCCTCGGGGGGCTTGGGTCGATCTACGGCTCGGTGCTTGGATCTGCGGTGTTCCTGATTGCGTCGGATTTCTTTGCCGAACTCTGGCCGCGCTGGATGATCCTGCTCGGGTTGCTGTTGATTTTTGTCATGCTCTATATGCCAGGCGGCGTCTCTAAATCCCTTGAAAGCCTGTTTCACAAGCTTTCCGCAGCAAACGGCAAGCGGGGGAAGAAGCCATGACTGCCATTCTCGAAACAAGATCACTCACCAAGCGCTACGGCGACTTTGTAGCGAACACAGATATCAATCTTCGTGTCGCAAAGGGCACCGTTCATGGCGTCATCGGCCCAAACGGAGCTGGCAAAACGACATTCTTCAATTGCCTTGCCGGCACCGTTCAGACGACATCCGGCCAAGTCCTTCTGGAAGGCAACGACATAACGAAACTTGCCCAGCACAAGCGCCCGCTTGCCGGTCTTTCGCGTTCTTTCCAGGTGACTTCCTTGTTTGGCGACCTGTCGGTCTTTGAGAACTTGAGACTCGCGCATCAGGCTTTGACTCCGGGAAATGGTTTCATTTTCTGGCGCTCCGCGCAGGAGACTGGGTCCACTGCTGAGGCTGTCGACAAAGTGCTCGCGCGCACGTCGCTCAGCGCCGAACGTGACACACCGGTTTCTGCATTGTCCCACGGTCAGCAGCGCGTGCTTGAAGTCGGCGTCGCTCTAATGTCGAAACCGCGTGTACTCCTTCTGGACGAGCCGACATCCGGCATGGGTATTGATGACATCCCACAAATGATCGCACTCCTGAATGATCTCAAAAAGGAGTGCACGATTGTACTTATCGAGCACAATGTCGGACTGGTCACCGAAGTTTGCGACGCGGTGACCGTCCTGCAAGGGGGGAAAGTCATTTCCGAAGGAACCCCTTACGAGGTGTCAAACGACGAGAAAGTCAAAACCGCGTATCTTGGGGAGGACCTTTAAATGTTGCGCCTTAGCGATGTTAACTCTCTCTACGGAAAGAGCCACATTCTCTTTGATGTATCCATCGAAGTTGGTGAGGGCGAAATTGTCACACTTCTGGGCCGCAATGGCGCAGGGAAATCGACAACCCTGAATTCGATCATGGGGCTTGTTCCAAATGTTACTGGTGCGATCGAATTTGGCGGGCAAAGCCTCATCGGTATGCCGACCCACAAAATTGCGGAACTGGGTATCTGCCTGATCCCTGAGCAGCGCGACATTTTTCAGATCCTGACTGTTGAAGAAAATCTGTTGCTGTCTCAGAAACCCAACAGCAGTTGGAGTATCAAAGATATCTACGATCTGTTCCCTCGGCTTGAAGAACGGAAAACCAACGGCGGCGGGCAGCTTTCGGGGGGAGAGCAACAGATGCTGGCAATCGCCCGCGCTTTGCTCAATGCGCCAAAGATCTTGCTTTGCGATGAACCATCAGAGGGCCTTGCCCCTGTTATCATTCAAGAAATTGTTGCAACCCTCGAAAAGATCAAATCAACTGGCATGCCAATCCTGCTCGTGGAACAGAACCTTCGAGTCTGCGAAAAACTGGCTGACCGCCACTATATTTTCGAACAAGGCCAAGTGTTGCATGAGTTTTCGCGAGACAGCTTCTTCTCCGAAGAAGCCAGAGCCGCGAAACAAAAATACCTGTCTGTTTAGAGTAGACGAACATGAGAAAAACAGCATTCATTTCACACGAGAAGTGTTTTTGGCACTTTGGCGGCAACTATGCTCTGCTTGCGCCGGTTGGCGGGCTGGTACAGCCTATGGTTTCTGGTGGCTTGCCAGAAGCCCCCGAAACCAAGCGTCGGCTCAAGAATTTGATTGAGGTTACCGGCCTGGATCAAGACCTTGAAATGGTCGTGGGGACATCAGCGACTTGGGAAGACCTCGAGCGGGTGCACCCAAAAACATATCTTGAGCAGTTCAAAACTCTTTCCGACAATGGCGGCGGTGAATTGGGGCTGCGCACCCCGTTTGGGCCGGGTGCCTTTGAGATCGCCATGTTGTCAGCAGGTATGGTTATTCAGGCGGTCGAGGGCGTGGCAAAAGGAGAGTATGACAATGCTTACGCATTGTCGCGGCCGCCCGGGCACCATTGTTTGCCAGATTGGCCTAATGGTTTCTGTCTTCTCGCGAATGTCGCAGTTGCAGTGGAAAAGGCAATTTCTGAAGGATGGGCCAAAAAGGTCGTGGTCCTTGATTGGGATGTGCATCATGGAAATGGCACGGAGGCAATTTTCTATGACCGCCCGGATGTTATGACAATTTCAATTCATCAGGACCGTTGCTATCCGCAGGATACTGGAGCGGTTGAAGACCGCGGCACGGGGGCCGGTCTAGGTGCTAACATGAACATCCCACTGCCACCTGGTTGCGGCCACAACACCTATATCGACGCAACCGAGAGGTTAATTGCCCCTGCGATCCAAGCCTTCAACCCTGATCTCGTCATCATTGCGTGCGGTTTTGATGCTGGCGGGTTCGATCCGCTTGCCCGCATGATGTGCTCAGCAGAGACGTTTAGAGAAATGACAAAGCGCATTATGGATATTACGGACGGTAAAATGGTGGCGGCTCATGAAGGGGGCTATTCTGAGCTTTATGTCCCGTTTTGCGGCCATGCGATGCTGGAACAGATGTCCGGCTCCAAGATTCGTGCAGAAGACCCTCTTTTGCAGAGGATCAATGGGCAACAGCCAGATGCACGCGTCGAAGCCTTCCATTCAGAACTCATAAGAGAAATGGCTGACCAGCTACTTTAGCGCCCACCGTTTGAGGTATACTCGCAGGCTGCGCTACTTCTCAACGTTTGGACGGAAACTGGCGTTTTATGCCACCTTTGGCTCCTGCTGATCGGGATTGGTCATTTCACTTCGCTGCAGATAAATCACAGCTGGTGGTTTGCGGCCTAAGCTTAGGTTCCATCGGTTTTCTGCGTTCTACGTGGGTCACGGTTTGAAACGCGCTTTATCAGCGCGCCTGATTACTTAGGTTTGGGTGAGGCGCACATGAAGCATCTAAAAGAAGATTTTCGTGGGCCCCATGGCATACCGTGGGTGGCTGAGAAACGGGTACATAGTGGGATTGTCTTCATCAACCGCGATGGCTTGTGCTGGTATGACGCGCATAATGGATGCGGTGGGTACAAGGCGCTCTGCAACCGTTGGAATCGGTGGGGCGAGAAGGGCGCCTCTACGCTGACGATGATCGGTTGACCGCGGATCACGGTGAGGAAACGACGGTGATGGCACCCATTCCGAAACCTCGTTTCGACCATTGGGCAGTGATTGAGATCGTGTTCGGCAGATTCAGGGATTGGTGCGAGTGGCGACCCGCTGAGACCAGTGCGCGAAGGTCTTCCTGTCTGCCATCTCAATCTATTTGCCGTGGGCCCTGTCTCTAAGTGATCAGAGACATCTACATAACCATGGTGACTTAACTCAAATTTATCTCTTCTGAGCGTATCTTCGCGAATGTACGCGCACAAAGCCGTGCGTATTTTGCTGGAGAACCGGTCACATGCAATTCCGTTCGTTTAACGCTCCTGATCCAGATGCGCCTGATCGCCCGTTGGTGACGGTTTTCTGTGCTGTTTGGCATAAGCAGCCCAATAAGTTGGAGTTATTGCGCTCTCATTGGGAGAATCTGAAGGCGCAGTCGATTCCGGTGGAGCCTTGTTACATTTTCGACAACGGCGATGTTGCTCCGGACTGGCTGGAGGCTCCTTGGCATAGCTTCGATGCGCCTCTGACGATCTACGAAGCTTGGTCAGCAGCAACGGCGTTGGCACAGACCGACTACATCATGAACCTCAATATGGATGACCGCTTGGCCACAAATGCAGTCCAGGCGATGGTGGCGACAGCGGCTGCCACCAAGTCGACGTTGGTGGGTGGCGAATGGCTGGTTAGTTTTGATGAGAGCCATTTGGAACAGCAGTTTGTGGTCGAGGACCTCTGGAAGACGAATTTCATCGCCGATTGGCCACCGAAGGCGCAGGCTGAGCAGAGGCTCGGCAGTGGCACAGGAGAGCGGGGGACCTACGGGCCGGCGACGCTTTGGAACCTGAAACAGGTGGGGCAGTGGTATCCCAGCTATTTTGGCAACCAAATGCCGATTAAATCAATCGGCGATTCGATTTTCTGGCAAATGCTGGCTAACAAAAACTGCAAATTCACGCGTATTCCTATGGTTGTCGGGCGGTATTATTCAGACGAGGACTCGCAAGCCGAATTTCGACCTCATCAGGACAATGACCATCTGCGCGCCCATGGTGTTAGCCTGGTTTCCTTTGCGAACTTTGTCCTTTCGGATGATTTTTCAAAATGGCCAGGCTTGAACCCTGAGCCCAGTGTTCCGGACCGCGGACCGCGTAACAAGATCGAACAGGCCAGTGACAAGTTGGCTGCTCAATTCCGCGCTATGGGGCTTGGGGCCCAGTGCCCGTCACAGTCGGTTGCGGTGCAGTGAGCATGTCGAGACGTATTTTTATAACCGGAAGCGGGGGTGTCGTTGGACGCCATGTGCTGAGGGCGCTGGAGACGCTAGCACCTGATGCCGAGGTTTTGCGAAACACCGCTGATCTGACCAATCTGCATGAAGTTGTGCAGGCTATAGAGAGAGCCGGGCCGCTTGATCTGGTTATCCATCTTGCAGCAATGGTGCCGGTTCAGTCAGTTCGCGCAAATCCGGGCGCAGCTTTTGCGGTCAACGCGGGTGGGACAATCAACCTCCTCACGGCGCTTGGTGGCAGCGCGGCACGGATGCTTTTGTGTTCGTCCAGTCATGTCTACGCAAGCAAAGACACTCCGCTTCAAGAGACCGACACAACTGAGCCGGTATCGCTTTATGGTCAAACAAAGCTCATGTCAGAGCAAGCTGCGGAGCAGATTTGTGCGGCAACCGGTCGATCGCTGTGCGTCGCACGACTGTTTTCAATTCATGATCCCGACCAAATCGGAAGCTATCTGCGCCCAACGCTTGAAACGCGATTTGCAACCCATTCACCAGAGGCACCGTTTGAACTGTATGGGGCTGGCAGTCGGCGCGATTTTCTCCCGGCGTCTGAGGCTGCGCACCTGATCACCGAACTCGCGCTTTCTGAAGCAAAGGGGCCCGTCAATGTCGCGTCTGGTGATGCGATGACTGTGGCCGATTTTGCACAAGCAATCGCTCCCTTTCCGCTGAATATACGGCCCGTGGGCCAAAACGACACGCTCGAGGCTGATGTGACGCGCCTCCGTGCGATCCTTGGAGAACGCCATGACTAAGACAATTTCCATCGTCATCCCGACGTTTAACCGTGCTGATATGTTGCCCAAAGCGATTGACTGTGCGCTTAGTCAAACGGTGCCATGCGAGGTCATCGTGTCTGACCACGGGTCGACCGATCATACTGCACAAATCGCTGCGGGTTATGGCGACAAAATCACTTATATTCGCCGGGAGAAAGACTTTGGCCCGCATTTTTGCTGGCTTGAAGGCGTGCTGCATGCCTCCGGTGAATTGGTCCACCTGCAGTATGATGATGATTGGATCGCGCCGACCTTTATCGAAAAATGCGCATCTGTTTTCAAGGATGATGTTGGGTTTGCCTTCACCGGTGCGGAAGTCATCGATGACAAAACTGGCAAGCAAATGATGATGCAGTTTTTGGAATGGCTGCCGGAGACCGGAGTATTCGACAACCGCCTAGCGGAAGAAAACATTGTCGGCTCGCTCATCTCACCGGGTGCGGCGCTGTTCCGGCGTCAAGTGCTGATCGATGCGCTCTATCAGGGGCGCCTGCCACTACAAAGCAGCGAATACCATGGTGTAGGTCCGGACATCTTTGCCTCTCTGTTGTCCATGTTGCGCTATCCAAAGATTGGTTTTGTAAAGGAACCTCTCGCAAGTTTCCGTGCTCACGATGGATCGATCACGATTGATGCGCTGAAGGACAAGGAGAAAGCAGCCAATATAGCTGCCGCCTATAATGAGGTGCGCCACTACTATGTCGAGCTGAAGGCGATGCAAGCTGTGAGGGGGGCGCAGGCATGAAGAATTTTCAACCTCCCCGCCCGATCACTCTTGCGCAGGACACGATCTCGCGGCGTGAACTGCAGCAGACTGCGGATTGGATGATGGCAGGTAATCGTCTGACAAAGGCGGAGGAAACCGTTGCATTCGAGGAAGAATTCGCGGCCTGGATGGGCTCCAAACATGCAGTATTCGTCAACTCCGGCTCCTCAGCAAACCTGTTGATGATATATGCCGCACGCGAGGCAGGCCGACTGCGGAACAGTAAGGTGATTGCCCCTGCAGTCAGTTGGGTGACAACTGTATCGCCGCTTATTCAGTTCGGGTTTGATGTCAGGCTCTGCGACTGTGACCCGGTGAACCTTGGTCTGGACCTGGAACACTTGGAACAGCTCTGCAAGGATGAGGCTCCGGCGATGCTGATCCTTGTCCATGTATTGGGTCATGCCAATCACATGAAGGCGATCCAAGATATTTGTGACCGTTACGATGTCCTGTTGCTGGAAGACAGCTGCGAAGCCCTTGGATCGGTCAGTGATGGACGCAAACTCGGCTGTCATGGCGCTGCGGGCAGTTTTTCATTCTACTATGGCCACCACATCTCAACGATCGAGGGTGGGATGGTGGTAACCGACGACAGTGAGTTGCATCAGGTCATGCTATCGCTTCGTTCCCATGGCTGGAGCCGGGATCTGAACCCGACCTTGCGCGATCAACTACAGCAGGACCACAACATCGATGATTTCCGCAATCTTTACACCTTCTACTACGCGGGCTTCAACTTGCGTTCGACCGATCTACAAGCGTTTATCGGGCGACAGCAGATACTAAAGCTTGACGATATCTGCCGCGTGCGGGCGCGCAATTTCGACACCTATGCCGAAGAACTGCACGAATTTTATTCTCAGGAGAGCGAGACTGATCTGCTGTCCTCTTTTGCCTATGGCACATTGGTTGAGAATAGAATGGACGTGTTTGAGCATCTGAGAGAACAGCAGATCGAATGTCGGCCGCTCATCTGCGGCAACATCGCTCGCCATCCTTTCTGGATCCGGCACTATGGGCGTCAGGTTTTGCCAAATGCGGATCTGATCCATGATTACGGGATCTATTTGCCAAACCACCACAACCTGTCGACTGCGGATGTTTTCAGCGTTGCCAGTGCGTTCAAAGCGGTGGCGCAGCCCAAATCCATGCGTGACTGTGCAGCCTGAGCTGCATCGGACGTCTGATTGCAAGAACTATGGATACAAAATGCCAACTGTGAAAAAAGCCCTCATCACCGGAGTAACGGGTCAGGATGGGTCCTACCTTGCGGAGTTTCTTCTTGAGAAGGGCTATGAGGTGCATGGGCTGAAGCGGCGGGCGTCGTCGTTCAACACCCAGCGGGTGGATCACATCTATCAGGATCCGCATGTGGATCATGCCCGGTTCAAACTGCATTACGGCGATCTGACCGACACCTCCAACCTGACCCGGCTGCTGAGCGAGATTGAGCCGGATGAGGTCTATAACCTCGGCGCGCAGTCCCATGTGGCGGTCAGTTTTGAGGCGCCGGAATATACCGCCGATGTCGATGGCATCGGCACCCTGCGCCTGCTGGAGGCGATCCGCTTTCTGGGGCTGGAGAAGAAAACCCGCTTCTATCAGGCCTCCACTTCTGAGCTCTATGGTCTGGTGCAGGAAACCCCGCAGCGCGAGACCACGCCGTTTTATCCGCGCAGCCCCTATGCGGTGGCCAAGCTCTATTCCTACTGGATCACGGTCAACTACCGCGAGGCCTATGGCATGTATGCCTGCAACGGCATCCTGTTCAACCACGAGAGCCCGCGCCGGGGGGAGACCTTTGTGACGCGCAAGATCACCCGCGGCCTGGCCAATATCGCGCAAGGCCTCGAAGACTGTCTCTATATGGGCAATATCGACGCGTTGCGCGACTGGGGCCATGCGAAGGACTACGTGCGCATGCAGTGGATGATGCTGCAACAGCAGGCGCCGGAGGATTTTGTCATCGCCACCGGCAAGCAATATTCGGTGCGCCAGTTCATCACCTGGTCGGCGCAGGAGCTGGGGCTGACGCTGGCGTTTTCAGGCGAAGGTGTCGAGGAAATTGCCACGGTGACCGCGATTGAGGGTGATATGGCCCCGGCGCTGAAAGTGGGCGATGTGGTGCTGCGCATTGATCCGCGCTATTTCCGCCCCGCCGAGGTGGAGACACTGCTGGGTGATCCTTCTAAGGCGAAGGAGCAACTGGGCTGGGAGCCGGAAATCACCACCCAAGAGATGTGCGCCGAAATGGTGCGCGAAGACCTCAAAACCGCCCGCCGCCACGCCCTGCTGAAAGACCACGGCATGGATCTGCCGGTCAGCACAGAGGGCTGAGACCATGGGCACCAGCGCTGTGAAAATCTATGTGGCCGGTGATTGTCTCAGAAGCGAGAGAATAGCCGGCAGTTGCACGTGAATCAGGAGATCAGCTGGTTTTGGACGCTAACTCGAATGTAGAGTTTTCCGTTAATTCTTGAAGACCCTTCGCAAGGCCGGCGCCATTCCCATTATGGTGATTTGAATCCTCTTTATCCGACCGGAATGACAAAGCGCTCCAGAGCGTAGGTGGCAAAAACAGTCAGTCCCTGCGGCTGCCGTGGTTGGCAGAGGCCATTGGGGTATTGTTCTGGCTGTCGATTTGGACCGGGATTGGCTCGTTTACAGTCAAAGTCCGATAAGGAAACGGGATTTCAATCCCGGCATCGTCCAAGGCGCTTTTCACGGCCGCCACAACTTGATCCCGGCTGGCCCGGATATCCAAAGGTTCGGAGCCGGTCCACCACGTGATCTCGAAGTCAACGGAAGAGGCGCTGAAGGTTTTTGCAAAGACCTGAACATCGCGAACATCGTCGCGAACCATATCCACATTGCGTACGGCTTCGGAGATTACGCTACGCGCCGTATCAACACTCTCGCCGTAGGCGATGCCGCAAATCAATGTGGCTCTGCGCAGTTCTTTGTTGGTGCGGACCGTCACCGCGTTGTGAAAGAGCTGTGCGTTGGGAACAACCACCAGCTGACCGTCAGTCTGACGGATGTGCGTGTCGCGCACCGTGATCGCCTCGATCTTCCCCTCGGCCCCCTCACATTCGATGAAATCCCCAATCTGAAACGGCTCGCGCAGCAACAACAGGATACCGGCCAGAAAGTTCTCGAAGGTATCCTTGAACGCAAAGCCGATGGCGACAGACCCGAGACCAAGCGTGGTGAGCGCCTTGCCGGGTGTCACGGTTGGGAAGACCACCGTCACGGCAATCAGGCTGCCGATCAGCCATAGCACCACACTGGCCAAGAGCTGTAGCACATCGCAGAGATTGCGCCGCAGCTTCAGCTGCCGACTGATGCGTCTGATAACGGTCTTGGCCAGCCAGACCAGAAGAGCTGTCAGAAGCAGGATAGCCAGTGCAACGCCGACCCGCGGGGCCGCTGTGACAGCACTCGCCACCCAGCCGCTTATCTGCTCCATCAGTGTCAGGCTGAGGTCTTCGGTCACGGGCATCCCCTTTTTTGCACGGCTCGTCTCTCAACGCGGATGGGTGAAAAAGGTTCCGTCGGGCGGAACACTTCGAGGTGCCGGAACGTTGTACAATATTGGAAAACAGGAGCTGCATATGACCGAAGCCAGAACCTCCGGCGAGGATCTCATTCAGGAAGAATGCGAGAATGAGGCGGTCGAGGAGGCGACAGGTCTGTCTCCCAGATTGGTCTTTGAAACCATACGTCGCAACGGCGAAGAAGAGCTGGAACGCCCGGTCCGTGCACTTTGGTGGTCAGGCATTGCCGCCGGGTTGTTGATCAGTTTTTCGGTACTGGGCAAGGCAGTGTTCAAGACACACTTGCCGGATGCGAGCTGGTCCCCCCTAGTGGAAAATCTCGGCTATTCGCTGGGGTTCCTGATGGTGATCCTGGGGCGCATGCAGCTTTTCACCGAGAATACCATCACCACCGTGGTGCCTGTCATGCTGCGCGGGGACAAGGCGAGTTTTCTGCGTACGGCGCGGCTTTGGGCGGTGGTACTGGCGGCGAATGTCGTCGGTGCCTTTCTCATCGCGTCTTTTTTTGCACTCACACCGGTTTTGGATGTCGATTTGCGCGCAGCCATGGTGAAAATCAGTGAACATGCAACCGGCATGCCGCCCCTTATCGGCATGATCAGTGGTATTCCCTCGGGGATTTTGATCGCTGCAATTGTCTGGATGCTGCCTTCTGCACAGCACAGTGAAATTCCTCTGATTGTCATTTTCACATGGTTGATTGCGGCAGGCGACTTCACCCATATCGTTGCTGGATCAGTTGAAATGGCATTTTTGATGGTGCAGGGATTGTTGCCTTTGGGGCAAGCGATCTTTGGATTCTTTATCCCGGTGCTTGTTGGCAATGTCATTGGCGGCACCGCGGTCTTCACCGTGCTAACCTATGCGCAGATCAAACCTGAGATCCCTGAAAAATAGGTCAGGCCTCCAGTATATATCCGGACCGGGCGTCCCTGAGGTTCGGTCCGGGGGAACTTTCCCTTATGAAACGCGTTTTCTCAACAGATCGACAACGACAGAATGAGGAAGAGCGATGATAAACTGGCCATTGATTTTCTCACTGGTTGCCGCGGTTTCAGCGGAGTTGGCATTTAGTGGCGTTGCGACCGTGCTGGCTATGGCCGCAAATGTGGTGTTCCTAGCTTCGATGTTTTTGCTTGGACTGGCACTGATCGACCGGACACTCTGCAACTGATGCTGCGACAGTCAGAACACAGCGCAAAGAGACGGGGCCGACTGGCTCGGTTTACCGCAAAAAAGACGCGCTCCCTTGGGATCGCGTCTTTTGTCCTTTAGGCACCCTTAAGAGCCGACAGTCTCTTCCCCGAAACTCGGATGAACGCCGGTGACAGCACTCAAATCATCAGCGCTTGCCCCACTTGCTAGGAGAGCGGCAAAGGGGGCGATCATTTCAGGTGCTGCATGGTTGACCAGGGCAACGCCGCTCAGACGACCGTCAGGGATCGCTCGTGCGAAGAAAGAGTTCGCTGCGGTACCGTCGTCCAATACATCATTGGCTAAATCAGCAATGACCTCCCCATCATCCTGCCCCTCTGACATAGAGCCAACCTGGGCCACGGGCGGGATCGTGTAGGCCGACTGGGGAACGAGATCCAGATTGATCTGCTCGGCGCCCGCCCCAAAATGTTGCGCGGCGAAACAGGCGCCATCGCGCGTCGCCACCGGTGTCAGCGGCAGACGGTCTGCGACGTCGCCGATCGCATAAATACCTGGGATCGAGGTCTGGAAACGCTCATCAATGGCCAAAGCGCCAGTCTTTGCATAAGCGATGCCCTGAAGACCCGGCCCGAGGTCGTCCGTATTGGGCACCCGTCCGACCGCTGCAATGACGCGGTCAGCATATTGGATGCTGCCGTCATCAAAGCTGACCTTAAACATAGTCCCGTTGAAATCGATCTGAACAGGCTTGCAGCCAAATCCGATGGTCACGCCCTGTTTTTCGAGCCCAGCCTGCACGCAGTCTACAGCGGGGGCGTGAAACTGTTTCAACAGCCGTTCGCCATCGGTCATAAGTTGAACTTCGCTGCCAAGGGCCGCAAATATGCTGGCGAACTCGCAGCCGATATAACCGCCGCCGACAATAAGCAGCCGACCGGGCAGATCGGTCCAATGGAAGACATCATCGCTTGTTGCGGCCAGATCCCCTCCCGGAATGTCCAAAGTGCGCGGACGAGCACCGGTGGCAAGCAACAGCTTGCCCGGTTGAAAGACATCGCCGCCGGCGTGCACTTGCCCAGCCTCGCCGATCTCGGCAGTTGCTCGCAGCAGGCGAACACCGGCTTGTTGCAGCTCATCTTCGAAGTGGCGATTGAGCCGGTCGATTTTTGCGTCCGACCGGCGGCGTAGGGCCGCAAAGTCAAGGGGCGGCCTGTCGATCAGACCGACCTTGGCCATTTCTCTTAGGCTCTGCTGTTGCGCAGCTGCGCTCCACATCAACTTTTTGGGTGTGCAGCCCCGGTTGACGCAGGTCCCACCCAGTTCCGCGCGCTCGATCATGACGACCGATGCGCCCAGCCGTGCGGCGGCCTTTGCTGCGGCCAGCCCGCCGGAACCACCGCCGATCACCACAAGATCATGGGAAGCTGCGGGTGGGTGGGTCAAATGGCTCATGGTTATCTCCGATCAGACTAAGTCAGGACCTCAACCCGCAGCCAACCGGTAAGTTCCAAGAAACAAAAAGCACGTTTGTCGCGTTGGTTTGACAACTCAGGAGAGACAACATGCCAAGCCAGCCAGACAAACGAGCGGATGCAGTCAAGGAGCCTGCCTCTACGGTAGGCCACACCGAAGGCGATCCTCCGGTTACGGACGATTTTGCGAAGACTACACCCCAGGGTCGGGATGCACTACGGCCGGACAGCGCGGTGGGCGATAGCTTGGGTGCTACCGACCAAGCACGACCCACCAGTGACAGAGGATGGCTAGGAAGGCTTCCTTCTTCCGTCAAGTTGCTCTGGTGTGCGTGGACCCGCATGGGCAACGCTCATGGCGGGCTGTTGGCGGCGGGCGTGGCCTTTTACGGGCTTCTATCCGTATTTCCTGGGATCACGGCATCGGTTGCACTGTTTGGGTTGTTTGCGGATCCGACATTGATCACCGAGCAATCTAGCTGGCTGACCAGCCTATTGCCGTCTTCGGCGGCGGAACTGGTGAACCAGCAGTTGGTGCAGGTTGCCGGGGCGCGGCCTGATACGCTCGGTTGGGCTGCTGCCGCCTCTGCGGCGCTGGCACTATGGTCGGCGTCACGCAGTACCGATAGTGTGATCCAAGGGTTGAACGTCATTTTTGGCACGAAGGAACAGCGCAGTTTTATCGTGCTAAAGGCGGTGATTGTCACCATCACATTTGCCGCAATCTGTGGTGCGCTTCTGCTCTTATTGATCGTTGCAGCAATTCCAGCAGCGGTTGCGCTCTTTGGTGACTCCGCTCTGCTGGCGGGGACAACGCAACTACTGCGCTGGCCTTTGATGTTTGTGGTCGGGATCGCCGGAATTTCGCTGCTTTATCGGTTTGGCCCGGATCGGTCAGGTGAGGGCTGGCGGCTGTTTACTCCTGGTGCAATTCTCAGTTGCACGCTTTGGGTGGCCGGAAGCATTGGTTTTAGCCTCTATGTGCAGGCGTTTGGCAGCTACAACGAAACGTTCGGCGCGCTGTCTGGGGTGATCCTGCTCCTCACATGGATGTGGCTCTCTGCCTTTGTCATCTTGTTTGGCGCAGGGTTGGACGCTGAAAGGCGGGCAAATACTGAATCTGATTGTGCCCCACTCTCCGCAGAGGACCAAGGGGGTACAGCGCGGCGTGATGGCCAGTCGTCGTCCTTTGCGGCCTGAGCTGCGCGGGCGAGGTGCGGCGGTCAGTCATCGGCGTCTGCCTGAACCTCGCTCAACCGTGTGCCAAGAGCCGCGCCAAGCCCGCTGAGCATCGCGAGGATAGCCAGAACAGGGGCGGTCCCAACCGCGTCGGCCAGCAGTCCAAATCCACCACCCAGCAGCAGGAGTACCCCAATCATCGTGTTGGACAGCGCCGTGTAAACTGATGTGTGCCCATGGGTGTCCATATCCGTTAGATGGGTCTTGCGCCCGGCGCGCGCGCCTTGATAGGCAACCTGCGCCACAAAGACAAAACCAGCGACCGCGATACTTGCAGGCGCTCCGGCGGCCCAGCCAACAGCGGCGGCCATAGCCAGCGTTACGGCGCTCAATGCTCCGGAGATCATCAAGGTCTGGCGGCTGGAGCGATCCGACAGTTTTCCCCAGATATATGACGACACAATCGCGGCAATCGATGATGCCAGAACCAAGAGGCCAAGGTTGCCAAATCCGCCCTCTGCATCTCGGCCACCAAGCATCACCAGAAATGGTGGCGCGAGGGCGGTTGAGATCAGCAGCGCTCTTGTGCCGATATAGCGGCGCAGCTCCTGGTCTTTCTTGAGTGGACGCAGCAGCTGGTTCGGGGCAAAATCTTCAGCCTCCTGGGGTGTGGCCTCGGGCTCATCCAGTCGCGCAAAAATGGCTGCTGAGCCAAGCCAGAACACCCCTGCCAAGGCAACCACCAGCGAGATTGCGACAGTCGTGCGGGGCAGAGCGCCGGTGCTGAGAAGAACGGCAAAGAGGAACACGCCACTGGCCGCGAGCGTCCCCGCCGTGCCCGAGACCGAGCCGCGTTTACCCTTGTCCACGGTGCGGGCCAGAATATCCTTGTAGCTGGCAGAGCAGGCCGACCGCGCCACCGCGAGCAACGCCAGACAGATCAAGATGACCCAGCCTGCCCAAAACCCCGGCAGCAATAGAGCCGCTGCTGCCATGCCGAGTGCTGCAAGCCCTTGTAGCGCTGAGCCTGCAGCCCAATAGTATTTACGTCGGCGACTTTGTTCGATGCGCTGCGCAAGCGCCAGCTGCGGCAGCAGTGAGCCGGATTCACGCACCGGAACCAGCACGCCGATCAGGTAGCCCGGTGCTCCGATTGCGTTCAGCAGCCAAGCCAGCACCAGTTTAGGGTCAATCAACCCGTCTGCCAGCTTGGTTGCAGTCAGTGCGATAACATGGGTGGCGACCCGGTCGGCTGCCTGCTGATCTGGAGCCTTCGCATCCGTGATCAGCTTGTAAATCGAATGTGCCACACCCATGATGTCTTTGCCTCGCAGCTGAATCCCTTGCCCCCTGCGATATGGATCAGAGCCTGCATAAGTCTATGGACGGTGCGACATCTGAGGTGTCATCCGGTGGCACGGACGCGGTTTGCAACCTTCAGCAGGCGCTGAAATGTTGGGCATTCCATATGCGATGGGGCAGGGCAGTCGGCGACATGGCGGATGGCGTCACGCAGGGTCGATAGGCTGCGGATCTGCTGATCCAGTTGATCCGCGCGCTGATGCAGCTCGGCGCGGGGCAGATCCGGTTGACCATCGGAACCGAACATGCCGGAAATTTCCGTCAGCGTGAAATCGGCGGCTTTGCCAAGTGAGATGAGCGAGAGCTGCAAGAGCGTCTCTGGTCCGAACTGCCGCCGCAATCCCTTGCGGCTCAGCGAGGTGATCAGGCCGAGTTTCTCATAATACCTGAGCGTGGCGGGTGTAACACCACAGCGGGCAGCAACCTCTCCGATATCATATAGGCGCATCAATTTCCCCCTTGACCTAAAGTGGACTTGAAGTTGCAGGGTGCTTGAGAGTGCTGATTATCACAACAGGAGTTTTGCATGTCCGGGCAGATAGTTTCAGGGTCCGACGCCATCTGGAAGGATCCGCGCGCCATAGCATTGTTGCTGGCGGCAACCTTGACGATCATGGCAAATGCCACCATCAGCCCGGCGCTTCCTGGCATCGAGGCAGAATTCGCCGGAAGCCCGAATGCTGCTTTACTGACGCGGTTCCTGGTGCCAGCACCGTCGCTTTCAGTCCTGATTTGCGCGCCCGTTGCTGGGTGGCTTGCAGATCGATACGGGCGGCGCTGGATGCTGCTGCTGGGTGTTGTGCTCTTTGCGGCTAGCGGTGCGGCGGGGCTGGTGTTGCCTGACCTGCCATCCATCATGATCAGCAGATTGCTGCTGGGAGTTGCTGTGGCAATGATCATGACAGCCCAGACCGCGCTGATCGGTGATTACTTCATCGGCGACGCACGGCGCAATATGATGGGGTTGCAGACCTCTGCGCGCAACTTTGGTGGGTTGCTGTTTATCACCTCTGCGGGCTGGCTGGCCCTGATATCGCCGCGGCTGCCGTTTGCCATCTACGGTGCTGCGATCATCCTGGTGCCGCTGGTCTGGCGTCACGTGACAGAGCCGGCTCCTCTGAGCCAGAACAAATATGCCGCTGGGTCTGAAGGTGGTGCAGGTCACGCAAGATGGCGGATACTGCTTTCAGGGCTGGCGCTGCTGCAGATGATCACCAGTCTGATTTTCTTTATGATGCCAACCCAATTGCCGTTTTTCCTTGCTTCACAAGGCGGCGATCATTCGGCAAAAACCGGGGTGATGCTGGGCATTCTGACGCTGTCTGGCGGGATGATGGGATTCTTCTACCTGCGCATCAATCGCGTTCTGCGCGAAGCTGGTTCTTATGCTCTGGGGTACGCCCTGATGGCGGGCGGGTTCCTGCTGCTGACGATTGACGGTGATCTGTGGCAGAGCCTTGCGATGGGGGCGATTGGTGCTGGGTTGGCAACCGTGATGCCAAATTTCATCGCCCTGGCCCTGGCCTTATCACCGGCCAACCGGCGCGGGATCGTTTCAGGGGCTTTGATGGCCTCGGTGTTTCTAGGACAGGTATTGTCCCCGGCAGTGAGCATTCCGGGAATCGCTGAGTTAGGGTTTTTGGGGACGTTTCGTGCGGCGGCTGTGCTGCTGGCCTCTCTGGCAATCGGCGCTGCTATGTGGGCCCTGATTCCCCGGCTTAATATGATTCTTATTCAGCCGTTCAGGGGGCTACGCCGCTCCAGATAGGTCATATTGGCAGCATCATACCGCCGCGCGTTAAGATATTACAGATAAAACCTAACAGAGCGTTAAGGCCTAGTTTTGATTTTTTGAAAGTTAGCATAGCCGTTTCCCGTTGGCACCTGCCGCCTGTGAGTACCGCGCTCGCGGCAATATGGCGATCCTGCCGCGCTAAGGCCGCAATGCTGCAGCTTCGGGGTGTAAAGGACTGGGATACGGTGGATCGACGGAATTTTTTAGCAAGTGATTACAAGGCCTTGTTAAAAAGTTAATAAAATCACTGAGAAATTGTGTGCGCTCTGCGGTTTTTTTGCGATGATGGGGCATCAACACCCTGGGGGGGGTACTGATTTGTTAGTAGAGACTTATTTCGTGCATGGTTTCGACCATGTTCGGCAGCTTCGCGCCTCAATCCGGCCGCAGCCTTACACCAAGGTGTGAGCGTGGGAATTTGGAGAGGGTGATGAAACGCATTTTTGCTGCTTTTGCGGCATGCCTCTTGTTTGGCATGCCTGATAATGCTGCTGCGGATGATCCGCAGTCCAGCATTACCTCTGTCATCGGATGGGAGGCCGTGGGTCGGCTGAACATTTCGGGGCGGAACATGTGTACCGGGGCATTGGTTGCGCCTGATCTGGTCGTGACAGCTGCGCATTGTGTCTATGATCCGATCACTGGTCGGCAGGTCGACCCGACCAGCATCCGCTTCGAGGCGGGGCTAAACGGGCGACGGGCAAAGGCGGCGCGCTCAATCACAAAAACGGTCGTGCATCCCAGCTACCAATACGAACAGCCGGGCGATTCACAGCTTGGTAATGATATCGCAATCTTGCGTCTGGACCGTCCCATAAGTCGCAAGATGATCCAGCCTTTTGAGTTGGCGAACCGTCCGGCGCGGGGGGCGTCGGTTGAGGTCCTCTCTTATTCAATGGCGCAGCAGAACCGCCCCAATCTGGAGCAGAATTGTCATGTACTCGCCCGTCAGGCGCAGGTCGTGGTGATGACTTGTCGGGTTGATTTCGGAGCCTCCGGGGCACCAGTGTTTGATGTGGCGCCGGGCCGGATGCCGCGATTGGTTTCTGTCATTTCGGCCAAGGCAGCGGTGGGCAATCGCCGGGTTTCCATCGGAACCTCATTTGACCGCACAGTGATTGCGATGATGCGCTCCGCCAGCTGATGTGAGGATCTGACGGGGTAAACCGGCATAGAGACCGGGTCGAGCAGCCCCCGTTGACCCACCCACACAGTCGCTTTTCAGAGGTTATTCCGGCTGATAGTAGGCATTTTTGAATTGCCCTCCCGGACCAGCGCAGCCTCAGACAGATCTCAGCCTGGCAATGATACGTTGCGATATCGCCTGATCCCGGTTGGATCGCAGCGAGAGAGTTAAGACGTGCCCCTAAGGTTCGCGCAGCGCCTCGCGGGATTTATACAGCGGCTTCAGCATGTAGTTTAGGATCGTCTTGCTGCCGGTCTGCAATTCCGCCGTCGCGCGCATACCCGGACGGATTTCAATCGCCTGCTGACGTTCGGTAAATTCCGACCGGTCCACTTTCACCGTAACGCGATAGTAAGGTTCGGCACGCGGATTGCGCTCGTCCTCGAATGTATCAGCTGAAACAAAATCTACCTTGCCCCTCAGCGAGCCATAGATGGTGTAGTCATAGGCCGACAGTTTGATCGTGGCATCCTGCCCGGGCTGTACGCTGGCGATATTCTCAGGCTTGACCCGCGCTTCGACAAACATCTCTTCACCCAGCGGGATGATTTCGACAATCTCCTCGCCGGGGCGGATCACGCCGCCGATGGTGGTGACGGCCAGGCTGTTGACGATCCCGGCCATGGGGGAGGTGATCACCGTTCGGTTCAGCTGATCCTGTGCCAGCCGCAGTTCCTGCCGGTAGGATGTCAGTTCGCGGAGCGTTTTGGAGTAGTCCTCCGCCAGCTCAAGTTCGGATTGCGTGCCGATTTCATTGTATTTCGCCTGCGCATCGCTGACAGATTTTTGCGCGCGGTTGACCTCGATCAGAGCGACGATCTCTTTTTTATAGAGGCGCTGCATATTGGCCAATTCATCCTTCAACTGGTCAAGGATTTCGCGGGCGCTGTCGCGGCGGCTGGTGAAATCGGTCTGACGGGCGTTCAACAGCGCACGTTCAGAGGTGTAGATCCCGGGGGAGCGCTTGGCCAGTTCGTCCGGCACGTTGAAATCAAACGCACCTTCCAGTTCGGCCTCCAGACGGTACTGTTTGATTTCCAGTGCGTCGATCCGGTCTTGCAGATCATCTGCTGCGGCGCGGAATTTGGTGTCTTGCAGACGCGCAAGGATCTGACCGGCCTTCACCGCATCACCCTGATGGACGTGCAGTTCGGCCAGAATACCGCCCTCAAGGTTCTGCACGATCTGGGAGCGCGAGGAGGAGACAACCTCACCATCTGCGCGTACGATTTCATCAACCCATGCAAAGCTGGCCCAGAGTAGAAACACCACCAACGCGCCTGCGACCAGATAAATGATACGGCTGGCCCCGCGCGAGGTCTCGCGAAGATCGTAGCCGGTTGAGGTCATTTGGCTTCCCCTGCCGCGAGATGGGCCAGAACCTGATCACGCGGACCGTCGACCACCATCCGGCCCGATTGCAGGATTAGTGTTCGGTTGGTCAGCGACAGGATTGGCATCCGGTGCGTTGCGATCACCGTCGTGCGTCCTTCCAGCCAGGTTTCCAGGCGACTGACCAAAGTGCGTTCCAGCGTTTGATCAAGCGCTGCGGTTGGCTCATCCAGCAGCACGATTGATGGGTTTTGCAACCACAGGCGTGCCCAGCCGATGGACTGGCGCTGCCCGATGGACAGACCGCCGCCCCCGTCGAAAATTTCCAGGTCGAGGCCCTTGTGGTGGTTGCGCACATGCGCGCCAAGACCTGCAAAATCCAGTGCCGTCATCAACCGGTCGTCGTCGCGCTCCAGCTGGTTGAGGTTCAGGTTCTCGCGCAGCGTGCCGGCAAACAGGCGCACATCCTGGCTGAGATAGCCGATGTGTCGGCGCAGGTCGCGCGGGTCGATCTGGGTCATATCGGTGCCGTCGATCATCACCCGGCCGCGGTCCGGCGCATAGAGCCCCGACATCAGTTTGAGCAGCGTGGATTTGCCCGAGCCATTGACGCCCAGCACGGCAACCCGCTGGCCCGGTGTCACCGCGACACCCGGCACATCCAGCGTCGGCGCGCCGTCTTCGTCATAGCGGAACATCACTTCGCGCAGTTCAAACCGCCCTTGCAGGCTGTCACGGCGCAGATAGGATCGTTCGTCTTCTTTTTCTTGAGCAGAATTGGCGATGGCATCCAGCCCTTCCAGCGCGCCTTTGACGTTGCTCCAGCGGGCAAGTGTCGCGGCGAACTGGGTAAGAGGCGCCAGCGTCCGGCTGGTCAGAATGCCGGTCGCAATAATGGTCCCGACGGTGAACTCACCGGCAAACACCATCAGAGTACCAACCACAACCGACCCGATATAGGTGGCCTGCTGCACGCCCTGCGACCAATGGGTCAGGGCGCTGGACAGGCGGCGCTGTTCGGTTGCGGCATGGGTGGACAGGGTGTTCAACTCGTCCCAGAGGCGCAGCACACGATCTTCGCCGCGTTGGCTCTTGAGGGTGTCCAGTTCATTCACCACCTCGTGCAGCAAGCGACCAGCTTTGGCATTGGCCCCTTGGGTCTGACGCGTGAGGGCAATCATGCGCTTCTGCATGAAATACGCGGGCAGCAGCATCAGTATACCGCCGGCGATGATGATCCAGACAATCGGGCCGGCAATTGATGCGACCAATAGCAGGAAAACAGCGATGAAGGGGATGTCAGCCAGTGTCGAAATCGTTGTCGAGGTGAAGAACTCGCGCACTGATCCGAAGTCACGCATTGCGGCGAACAAGCCTGACGGGGGCAGCGGTTTCTTGTCCGACCGCATCCCGATCAGACGGCGCATCAGGTTGTTCTGGACAGAGAGCTCAATCTGGCGTCCGGCGGCATCGGTGAGACGAGCACGGGCCAGTTTCAGCAGCGCCTCCAGCATGATGGCGAGGAAAGCACCAACCGCCAGCACCCAAAGCGTTGCGTGGGACTGGTGCGGCACGACGCGGTCATAGACCTGCAGGGAGAAGAGCGCGACCGAGACTGCCAGAATATTGGCAACCAGCGAGCCGAGCATGATCTCGCCGACCTGACGGCGGTATTTGGGGAATTCCCCCCAGAACCAATGGTCGCTTTCCAGCTGCGGCGTATGACGCGCGGCGATCTGTTTCAGCGAATTCCGCGCACCCAGCGTGGTGCCGGTGAAATAGGGGCCGAACTCACCCACCGGAACATCGGCACGATTGTCAGTGCAGGTGGTGTCATAGACGCTGAGCATGTCGCGGCTTTGCGACAGCACCAGCACACATTGGCCGTTGTTCATCATTGCCAGCGCGGGCCAGCTCTCGGCGGTGAGAGGCACCTGATGATTGATCTGTGCCTGCATGCCGGTGGTTTGTAGCGCACGGGCAAGCGAGTCCACTGAGACATCGCCGGGATCGTTGCGCCACATGTGTTCGGCAACGTCACTGAGGGCGACATTGGTCCCTTTGAGGGCGGCAAAGGTCGCGATCAGTGCGGCGCGGTGCTGAATGCGGGCAGTCGCATCCTCAATCAGCGCGCTCACCTCGCCGATGTCGCCGTCTTCCAGCAACCCGGTTAGATCTACCTCAGCCATCGGGGGGGCTGCGGGGCCGGGTGTGGGCGTTGGTGCAGCTGAAGCTGGCGCCAGATGTGGTGCGGCTTGGGTCTCTACAGCACGGAGTACAGGTTTACCGCCGCTGCCGCGTGCAGCATCATCCGGCGCGCGGGGGGCTGGGGGGACGGTCCGCAGCACGGTGTCATCTGTCGGGCGATTAGAATTGCTCAAATCCGGTCCCCATCGGCCAAAAGTCCCATATCGCTTGCCAGTGCCAGCTGGATCAGAACGACTTCGTATTTTGCATCGATATGGGCGTGTTCGCGGCGTACCACTTCTTCGTAGATGGACACCACATCCATGACCGAGCGTTGCCCGGCCTTAAACTGTGCCTGAAACAGGCGATAGGTCTCGCGGCTGGTCTGCGCCAGTGTTGCGGCTTCGGCCTCTTGCCTGCGATAGGAGGCAAGGCGCTGCATCTGTCGGCTGTAGTCGCGGCGCGCGTCTTCTTCGACCTCGGAGACCTGACGTTTGGCAATTTCCTTGGAGGCCTCGATCGCTTTCAGCGCGGCAGGGGTACCAAGGCCAAAGGGCTGCGCCAGATCCAGCGTCAGACCCGCGCCGGATCCATCACTGGTGACATTGCCCGCCGCAGAGACTTGCGGCAGCAGACCGGCGCGTTCCATCTTGGCCTGTTCCACACTGCGGGTGGCCTCGGCTTCCGCCTTGAGCACAGTCAAATAGGTTCCGGCTTCCGGTGGGGAGGCCAGTTGCAGGTGGCTCGGGGTCTCGGCAAAGCTCTGACCGGTGATCGCTTTCAACTCGGCGGTGGCCGTCGAGGTTGCGTCCTTGGCCGTCGCCACAGCAGAGCGCATCCCGTTGATTTTGCTCTGCACGACATTGAGATCGGCGCGATCCGAGACGCCGCCTTCAACGCGGCCCAAAACGATACGCTCGAATTCATACATCCGTGACAGAGCACGGGTGCCGACGGCGGCTTTTTCGGAGCCGCGCAGCCCGGACACATAGAGGCTGAGCGCGGTTTCGACGCGCTCATTCATATCAATCGACAGGTTGACTGCGGCGACCTCGACGTCGGCGGCGGCAAAGGCCCGCTCTGCTTTGCGGCGGCCGTTGTCGAACAGCACCTGCTCAATCAGGATACCCGCCACCAGGTCGCCGAGATCCGTGAGACTGACAGAAGGCCCCAGCGTGGGTAGCCAGTTTTTCGACTTGGCTTCGGCGCGCAATTTGGCGCTGGTCAGCTCCGCTTCGGCGGCACGGGCAGAGGCGGAGATCGTTGATTGGGCCACGACGTCATAGACGCTACCGTCTTCCAGCAGCGACTGACGCTGCATCAGCGTGGAAATCACGGCAGAGGGGTTTTTGGCATCTGGCTGGGCAAAGCTGCTGGCGCGACGGCTGACATCCGTATCGGCGCCTTCGCCGGGCTTGGCAAAGGGGAGGGACTGCATGCAGGCCGACAGGCAGCACAACAGTGCCACAGCGCCAATGGGTCGTCCCAATTGCATTCTGCCCCCTCGCATCGCCTGTATCCTTACCCTTGTGTCCGGGTATTCGTGTCGGGGGCCAATGGCCAGCGCCAAATCGGCCCCCGGTCGATCTCTGTGGATCAGAGAACCACCTGCACGTCCTGATCGACAATCAGCGTCGTGCCATCGTTGCCGATGGTATAGACATTGAAGGTTTCGCCGTCGATCTGACGGGTGCCACCTGCATTGCCACCAGCCAAGGTGATGGTGTCGTTGTTGTCACCACGGATCGTAAGCGTGTCTGAATTGCCGGACAGCGCTTTGATATCCGCCTCGTTCAGGGTCAGGCTGACATCAGATGCGTAGTGCAGGTTCAGATCGTCCACGTTGAACTGTCCAAGGGCCGCGTGGTCCAGAGAGCCTGAATTGGTCGCGTTGTCGTCAAAAACCACGAGCGTGCTGGATGTATTGCCGACCGCATCGTTGCGCGATAGCACAAGATGCGTGCCATCCGGAATGGCAGAGCCAAAGCGGAACTCTGTCCCGTCGATGGGATCGACGGTTTTCGACGCAGCAGGGGACCCCATGGTGCCGTTTGGGTTCAATGTATTGACAGTATAGTTGTCGGTCGCATCCAGCGTTTCCAGCCGCACAATCCCATTGCTGGATTCTGTGACCGTGTTGATCGTCGCGGCACCAACTTCGGTATCCACCGAGAACTGCTCAACAGTGCTGCGTTCATTTCCGGCGGCGTCTGTCGCACGAATGGTGGCCGTAGCGGTATAGGTGCCATCGGGCAGATCCGCATCAGCGAAGGTCACGCTCCAGTTCCCGGAGGCATCAACCGTCGCGTTGTTGGTGACCGCGCCGATGGTGACAGCAACCGTAGAGCCAGCCTCAACCGTGCCCGACAGGGTGGTGCCTGCGATCTGCTCCGCTTTGTTCACGATGTCGTCCGACGTCTGGTTCGGCTGAACCGTCAAAGGCACGACTTCGGTATCGAGCGCGACGGTGTCAGAGACACTTGCCGTGTTACCCGCATCGTCGATGATAGAGGCGGTAATCGGCAAGGACTGCGTGCCCGTCGGGATTGCGGTCGCCGGGAAGGTCGTAGCCCAGTCGCCGTTGACATCCGCGACCACCTGGCGGCTTGCCGCACCGAGGCCAACCGTCACGGTCAGACCCGGTGTCGCGGTGCCACTGATTTCGACACCGTCGGCGCGTTCGACGGCGTTGATCACATCGTCGAGTTCGATCGGGTCGGGAGATAGCGCCACAGTGCCTGCGACGGTGTCTACCCGCAGGGCAGAGGAGGCCGAAGCGGTATTACCCGCCGCGTCCGTTGCCGACACTGTGACCGAGGTATTATATTCGCCAGCCGTCAGCGCGCCCGGCTCGAAGAGGGCGCTCCAAGTGCCATTTGCGGCCACGGTTGCAGTCCGGGTTACACCCGCGACCGTCACCTCAACAGCAGATCCTGGCTCAGCAGCGCCGGTAAGCGTCACACCGGCCTGTGCCTCGGCGGCGTTGACGATATTATCGCCGCCTGCCTGATTGGCATCAATGCTGACCGCGGTTGAGGTGTCGACGCGCAGGGTGCCTGTCGTGCTCTCACTGTTCCCGGCTGCATCAGTCGCGGTGACGCTGATCGGAGCGTCATATTCACCAGGGGTGATTTCACCAGTGGTATAAGGCGCGCTCCAGCGGCCCTGTGCATCGGCTGTCACGGTGCGGGTGATGCCCTGGAAGGTGACCGCAACGGATGCACCGGCCTCTGCAGTGCCGGTCAAGGTGAGGCCGCCCGCGGCTTCTGCACCATTCAGCACGTCATCGCCACCGGCCTGCCCGTTGTCGAGACCGACGCTGGTTGTCGTGTCGACATGGATCTGGCTGCTGGTCGAGGCGGTGTTGCCGTAGGCATCCGTCGCTGTTGCCGTCACGGTTGTGTCATAAGTCCCATCGGCAATGTCGGACCCGGCAAAGCTCGCTGTCCATTGCCCTTGAGAATTGGCAGTCACGGTGCGGGTGGCATTGCCCAGCTGAACCACAACGCTGGCGCCTGCCTCGGCGGTGCCTGTCAGATCCAGACCGTTGTTGGCCTCGACCGCATTGATCAGGTTATCACCTGCCAGCGGGTTGCTGAGTGCCACCTCGGTTTCGGTGTCCACACGGACGGTACCAGTGGTGGAGGCCGTGTTGCCGAGCGCATCGGTTGCTGTGACCGAGACATTGGCGTCATATTCGCCTGTCGGGATCTCGCTAGTGGCGAAATCCGCGCTCCAGTTGCCCTGCGCATCCGCTGTTACTGTGTGCGTGGTGCCCTCAAGTGTCACAGCGACGCTGGCCCCGGCCTCGGCCTTGCCCGTCAGGGTTACACCGCTGGTCACTTCCGGTGCGGAGATCACATTGTCGCCCGCCTGAACCGCATCGAGAGATGCCGTGGTTTCGGTGTCCACAGGGATAGTGGTTGAGGTGGAGCTGGTATTGCCGCTGGTGTCGGTCGCCACGGCGGAGACGCTTGCGTCATAGGTGCCGGTCGCGATTTCCGAGCTGAGATAGCTGGCCGACCAGTTGCCCTGTGCGTCAGCTGTCACTGTGCGACTCACCCCCTGGAAGGTGACCACAACACTTGACCCGGCTTCGGCGGTACCTGTGAGGGTGATGCCTGCCGCCTGCTCGGCACCGCTGATCATGTGATCATTGCCCACTTGGGTGTTGATGGTCACACGGGTTTCTGTGTCGACATCAACAGTGTGTGTGGTGGTGCTGGTGTTGCCAAAGGAATCGGCGCTGGTGACTTCGATGGTGGAGCTGTAGATGCCCGTCGCCACCTCGTTCACACTATAGTTCACCGACCATGTGCCGTCATCAGCGACTGTGGTGGTGCGGGTCACGCCCTGGAATTCCACGCTGACGCTGGCACCGGCTTCACCGGTACCGTTGATCACAACACCATCGGCCACTTCGATATAATTGATGTGGTCATCGCCTTCGACCGTGTTGACGTCGATCGGCGGCGGTGTGGTGTCGATGATGACCGAAGGGCCATCCAGATTGAATTCGGTCCCGTCCGGGTCCTTTACGTAGACTGTGGTCTCGTAAGAACCGTCTGGCGGCAGGTTGGTCACCGGGAAATTGGCAGTCCAGGTGCCATCGTCCTTAACCGTGACAGTTTCGGTGACGCTGCCCAGTGTCACCTCGACGGTGGAGCCGGGGGCACCGGTGCCGCTGACGACCACATCTTCGGTGGTGGATCCGGCGACGGGATAGGTTGCATCGGGATTGTCGACGGTGGGCGTGACTGCCCCGCCGCCACCGCCGCCGCCACCGCCACCACCAACGATGGCAGCTGCACCGACAACACCGGCCGCCGCACCAGCAGTGCCGAGACCGCCGAGAAGTGGTGCTACGAGAGGTGCCACAACGGGTTCAATGCGTTCCACGTCAAGGAACACCATATCATCATAGGCGCTCCACTTGCCGCTTAGGTCCAGCGGTTCGTAGCTGGCATAGAGCATTCCATCGGTGCGGTCCTCCAGGACCACCTCGACGAAGTTGCCTTCCTCGCTCAGGAACAGGTTCTTACTTCCGGTTGCTCCGGTGTTGAAAAAATCATCCAGCACCACCACCTGGCCGTCGATCAGCGTTATGTGAAGGTCCTGACCCCGCCGTGCGTAGCTCTCGACATCGGACGGGCCGAGATTCAGCGAAATGTCTTTCGCCGTTGCCGTTGCAATAGTCGCCTGTGGGGTGTCAGCAGATGTACCATGCTGCTTGGTGCCCGCCATGTCGCGGACGATGTATCCAACCGTACTCATTTTTATATACCGCTCGTCAAAGACCAAAGCGCCAGAATCATAGCGCCAAGGTAGCCTGCATTGTTTTGCCCATCAGCCGTCTCCGCGGCCATATTGGCGCCATATTGCTGCCTTCTCGGCGGCCTTGTCTAGGTTTTGATGAGCGGATTTTTACCGAAAAGATCCGGGTGTGGCTAATTTGTATTCAATTTGCATCGAAGTTTATTGGGTGATTTTTGTTAATATTCCCTTCTGGTTGACGTTAGGGAATTTGATGCGGTGGGCTTGCGATAGGTTTGCGCTGCGCGTGAGCGTTCGTGGGCCTTATCTCTAAGGCGGTTGCTGGAACCTGCCCTTTCTTGATCGGCATGATGAGGGCGCGATTTTGGCCGATCAGGTCACGTCTATATCGCTGATGTGTGAACAAGTGTTCTATTAAAACGCACTGGAAATTAACCAAAAAGACACCAGTTTCAGATAGGATGAAGGGCATAATTGGTGTAGAGTTGATCCTAAGTACACGACGCCGAAACCCAGGCCGCAGCTGTAACGTCACCGTTCAGAGTGACCCGCTGGTCTTGTATCGCCGGATCCGGCGCCGAGCAGAATTCAGACGAATATTTTCACGCGGACAATCCTTGGCCCTCGCGCTGGGCGCCCTCTGTCCGTGTGCGATCTTGGACCCCAGGAGGACCGGCGCGCAGTAACTAGGAGGCTAGAGCCAGATGAAAGACATTGCCGAAATCTTTGCCGAACAATATGGCGAAACGCGTGAGCAGGAGATGTCGTTGCAGGACTACCTGAATGCCTGCCGTGATGATCCCAGCATGTACGCCAATGTCGCCGAACGTATGCTCAAGGCAATTGGCGAAGAGGAACTGGTCGATACATCAAAAGATGCGCGATTGGGGCCGATCTTTCAGAACCGTACTATCAAGCGATACTCTGCCTTCAAGGATTTCTACGGCATGGAGGACACGATCGAGCGGATCGTGGGCTACTTCCGCCACGCTGCGCAGGGGTTGGAAGAGCGCAAACAGATACTCTACCTGCTGGGCCCCGTTGGCGGCGGTAAATCTTCTCTCGCGGAACGCCTAAAACGTCTGGTCGAGGATCAGCCAATCTACGTGCTGAAGGCAGGGCACCAGTTGTCCCCCATTTTTGAGAGCCCGCTGGGCCTTTTTGATCCGGTTCGCATGGGCAAGCTGCTGAGCGATGAATACGGGATCGCCCAGCATCGTCTGCCGGGGCTCATGTCTCCCTGGGCGGTGCAGCGGTTGGATGAGTTTGGTGGCGATATCAACAAATTCTCAGTGGTGCGGCTGTACCCGTCGCGGCTGAGGCGGATTTGCGTAGCGAAGGTTGAGCCGGGAGACGAGAACAATCAGGATATCTCCACTCTTGTCGGGAAGGTTGACATTCGCCAGTTGGAGCATTTCAGCCAGGACAACCCGGATGCCTATAGTTTCTCGGGCGGGTTGAACCGCGCAACGCAGGGGGTGCTTGAATTTGTCGAGATGTTCAAAGCGCCGATCAAGATGTTGCACCCGCTGCTGACTGCCACGCAGGAAGGCAACTACATGGGGACCGAAAGCTTCGGCGCGATTCCCTTCACAGGGCTGATCTTGGCGCATTCAAACGAATCTGAATGGCAGCAGTTTAAGAACAACAAGAACAATGAGGCCTTCATCGACCGGGTGTCGATTGTGAAGGTCCCATATTGCCTGCGCGTCACCGAAGAGGCGAAGATCTACGACAAGCTAATTGAGTATAGTGAGCTTGCGGAAGCCCCTTGTGCTCCTGAAACGCTGAAAATCCTCAGCCGGTTCTCAGTTCTCACCCGGCTGAAGCCGCATGAGAATTCTAACCTCTATTCCAAACTGCGCGTTTATGATGGCGAGAGCCTGAAGGATACCGACCCAAAGGCGAAAACTGTGCAGGAATATCAGGACCGGGCCGGGGTCGATGAAGGGATGAACGGGATCTCCACGCGCTTTGCCTTCAAGGTGCTGTCGACCACGTTCAACTTCGACACCGATGAGGTCGCAGCAGATCCGGTCCATCTGATGTATGTGCTGGAGCAGATGATCAAACGCGAACAGTTCCCAACGGAGACGGAGGCAAAATATCTCGCCTTCATCAAGACGGAACTGGCGCCTCGTTACGAGGAGTTCATCGGCAACGAAATCCAGAAGGCCTATCTGGAGAGCTATACCGAATACGGGCAGAACGTGTTCGACAGGTATATCTCTTATGCTGACGCCTGGATTGAGGAGCAGGATTACAAGGACCCCGATACTGGCCAGCTCTATGACCGCGAGGTTCTGGATGCCGAGCTCAGCAAGATCGAGAAACCCGTCGGCATCGCCAACCCCAAGGATTTCCGCAATGAGGTTGTGAAATTCGCCCTGCGTCATCGTGCCAATACCGGGTCAAACCCGGCGTGGAATTCCTACGAGAAACTGCGGGATGTGATTGAGAAACACATGTTCAGTCAGGTCGAGGAGCTGCTTCCGGTGATTTCTTTCGGATCTAAGAAAGACAGCAAGACCGAAGGCAAGCATCAGGAATTCGTCGAACGGATGCGCAGCCACGGCTATACCGACCGGCAGGTCCGGCGCTTGGTGGAATGGTACATGCGCGTGAACAAGGCGGGCTAACAGAAAAAGGGTGGGTGCCAGATGCATCATTTTATCGACAGGCGCGCCAATCCCAAGGGCAAGAGTTTGGGGAACCGGCAACGGTTCCTTGAGCGTGCCCGTGAAAGCATCAAGGAACGTGTCGATAGGTCGGTCCGAGATAAGTCGATCAAGGATGGCGGTGGCATCCCGGCCGAAGGTGAGAAGGTCACCATTCCTTCGCGCGGGCTGAAAGAGCCCCGCTTCCACCACTCATCCAAAGGCGGGCGACGCCGCCATGTGCTGCCGGGCAACAAGGATTTTGTTGTCGGAGATACCCTGAAGCGACCCCAAGGTGGGGCGGGTGAGGGCGGCAAACAGGCCTCCGAGGATGGTGACGGCGCGGATGAATTTTCCTTCACACTGACGCGTGACGAATATCTTGAGATCTTGTTCGACGGGCTGGAATTGCCGGATCTGGTCGAAAAGGCGACTGTAGAGACTGAAACCATCGGAACACGCCGTGCAGGGCTGACCACTGCGGGCACGCCGAATAACCTCAACCTTGTGCGGACCATGCGCAATTCCTTGGGGCGCCGGATCGCGTTGCAGCGGCCCTCCGCCAGATCCATTGCCGAGCTACAGGGCGAGATTGAAGAGCTGGAGTCGCTGCCGGAACGTAGCGAAAAACAGCAGATCCATCTCGAGGATTTGCGACACCGGCTGGAGGTTCTGGAGCGCAAACGTCGGGTGGTTGGCTATATCGATCCGCTGGATCTGCGCTATGATACGCATGTGCCGGAAAAAATCCGCAACTCACGCGCGGTTGTCTTCTGCCTCATGGATGTCTCCGGCTCCATGCAGGAGCGGGAGAAGGATCTGGCAAAACGCTTCTTCCTGCTGCTGCATCTGTTCCTGACCCGCAGCTACGAACACACCGAACTGGTGTTTGTGCGCCATACCCATCACGCGCAAGAGGTCGATGAGGAGACGTTTTTCTATGCGCGCGAAACCGGTGGCACCATCGTCTCGACCGCGCTGGAAAAAATGAAGGAGATTGTCGCCGAACGGTATCCGCCGGATGAATGGAACATCTATGGCGCACAGGCCTCTGACGGGGAAAATTTCGGCAATGACTCGGCGCGCTGCAAGGCGCTGCTGCTGGAGGACCTGCTGCCGGTTTGCCAGTATTACGCGTACGTCGAAATCGTCGATGAAAACGCAGAGATGCTGTTGAACAACCCCGAAGCGGGCGAGGACTTATGGCAGAACTACCGGCAGGTGAAGGCACAGGCTCCGCATTTTGAAATGCAGCGCGTGTCGCAGCCATCGCATATCTATCCGATTTTCCGGGAATTCTTCCTTCCCAAGGCAAAAGGGGCGCAGAATGCAGGCGGGTGACACTGTCGCGAAACCAATGTTCACAGGGCCGGAATGGACCTTTGAGTTGTTGGAGGTCGCGCGCGATGCGATTGAGGATATCGCGCTCAATGATCTGGGGCTGGATGTCTATCCAAATCAGATCGAAATCATCTCGGCCGAACAGATGCTGGATGCCTATTCCTGCGTCGGCCTGCCCCTGATGTATCAGCACTGGTCGTTCGGGAAGCATTTTGCCCGTGATGAGGCGCTCTATCGGACTGGCCGACAGGGGTTGGCCTATGAGATTGTCATCAACTCAAACCCCTGTATCAGCTACAATATGGAAGAGAATACGATGGCCATGCAGACGCTGGTCATGGCGCATGCGGCCTTTGGGCATAATCATTTCTTCAAGAACAACTACCTGTTCCAGCAATGGACCGACGCGGCTGGTATCCATGATTACCTGGCCTTTGCCAAGAATTACATCGCCGCCTGCGAGGAACGCTATGGTCTCAGCGCGGTTGAGGAAATCCTGGATGCGGCCCATGCATTGCAGTCGCAGGGGGTGTTTCGTTATGGGCGCCCGCCCAAACCAACCACCGAAGAACTGGCCGCGATGCAAAAGGTGCGGGAAGGCCATGAAAGCGCGCAGAGCGTATTGGACATCTGGACCGATGCCACGTTGGGCCGGGACAAGCTGGAACAGATCAAGGATGAACCTTACAGTGCCCGCCGCAAGCTGATGAACCTGCCGCAGGAGAACCTGCTGTATTTTCTGGAAAAGCACAGTCCGGTACTGGAGCCTTGGCAATGCGAGATCCTGCGCATTGTGCGAATGCTGGCGCAGTATCTTTATCCGCAGAAGCAGACCAAGGTCATGAATGAGGGCTGCGCGACCTTTGTGCATTATTACATCATCAACAAGCTGTTTGAGCAGGGGCGCCTGACCGAAGGCTCCTATATGGAGATGATGCACAGCCACACCAATGTGGTGCTTCAGCCCGAGTATGACGACCCGCGTTATTCCGGTATCAACCCCTATGCGCTGGGGTTTGCGATGATGCAGGATATCCGGCGGATCTGCGAGGAGCCGACCGACGAAGATCGGGAGTGGTTTCCTGATTTTGCAGGCGATCCTGATTGGCGGCGGGTGATGCGGAACGCCTGGGCCAACTACCGGGATGAAAGCTTCATCCAGCAGTTCCTGTCGCCTCATCTTATCCGCAAGTTCAAGCTGTTCACCCTCGCCGATGATGCCGAACAGTCGCATCTGGTGGTAAGCCAGATTCACAATCGTACTGGCTATCGCTCGGTGCGCCGGGATCTCGCACACTCTTACGATCTGGCCTATTTAGAGCCTGATATTCAGGTCACGGACGCCGATCTGAAGGGGGATCGCGAGCTGAAGCTGACCCATACCGTGCGCGACGGAATCCACCTGTCGGAGGAGGACCGTGACGAGGTACTGAAGCACCTGCGCAGGCTCTGGGGGTATGATGTCAGTCTTGCGGCAGTCGATGCAGGGGAATGACGCTGGATCAGGGGATCTGAGCCCGCAATTGCTCCTCAAGTGAGGTTTTGGCCGCCAGTATATGTTCTGCTGTTAGCCGGGCGGCCTGTTCAGCATCACGCTCCTCGCAGGCGCGGAGGATAGCGCGATGTTCCTGGTCGCTGCGGGCCATGCCGTCACTCATGATCAACTGCGCCCGCAGATAGCGGTCGATACGATCCATTGCGCTCTCAACGACTTCGATATGGTAGGGTAGGCCGCTGACGCTGTAGAGCGTGCCGTGAAATTGCCGGTTCAGCGGTCCCCATTGCATCGGATCATTACAGGCTGCAAAGGCATCCAGATGCGCATGGGCCTGATCCGTGATCTCTTGCGTCATATTGGCAACCGCGGCGCGGATAATATCGGCTTCAAGCTTCGCGCGCAGTTCAAAAATCTCGGAGGCATCCTGCATCGACAGGGTCGCGACCACCGCTCCTTTGTAGCGCTGGGAGGTGACCAGCCCCTGTTGTTCCAAACGGGCGATGGCCTCGCGTACGGGAAATCGGGAGGTTCGAAAGGCCTTGGCGATTTCATCCTGCCGCAGGGGCGTGCCATCAGAGAGCTCACCGGTGATGATTGCCTTCTGCAGGGCGCGAAAGATGATCGTCGCGGCGGACTCGGTTTTGGAGATATCGATGGCGTGCAGTTTCAATCCGGTTCCTCGGCCAAAGCGGAGCATGTGAGGTTGAGTATGCCTGTGGTTGAACGGCGCCGCCAGTCCTGTCGGCATGTTTGATCCTGACACGGCGGATGCGCAGCCCAAATGAAAACGCAGGCCGGGTGGCCTGCGTCATGGTCTTGTCTGTAGTGTCTTATTTGCGATGCGGGATCAGAATTCGACGACGGCGCGGATCGATTTGCCTTCATGCATCAGGTCGAACCCGTGGTTGATTTCATCAAGAGACAGCTTGTGGGTGATCATCGGGTCGATTTCGATCTTGCCGTCCATATACCAGTCCACGATCTTGGGCACATCCGTACGCCCGGCCGCGCCGCCAAAGGCGGTGCCGCGCCAGCTGCGGCCTGTCACCAGTTGGAACGGACGGGTGGAGATTTCGGCACCTGCCGGTGCCACGCCGATGATGATGCTCTCACCCCAGCCTTTATGCGCGGCTTCAAGCGCGGTCCGCATCACCTGTACATTGCCCGTGGCATCAAAGGTGTAATCCGCTCCACCTTTGGTCAGTTCCACGAGATGCGCAACCAGATCGCCGTCAACTTCAGCCGGGTTCACAAAATCGGTCATGCCAAACTGCTTGGCCATCTCGACCTTGCCGGGGTTGAGGTCCACACCGACAATCTGATCCGCACCGGCCAAGCGCAGGCCTTGAATGACATTGAGGCCAATGCCGCCAAGACCAAAGACAATAGCGCGCGAGCCGATCTCTACCTTGGCCGTGTTGATCACCGCGCCGATACCCGTGGTGACACCGCAACCGATGTAGCAGACCTTGTCGAAAGGGGCGTCTTTGCGGATTTTTGCCAAGGCGATTTCCGGCACCACGGTGTGGTTGGCGAAGGTCGAGCATCCCATGTAGTGGTAGATCGGCGTGCCATCCAGCATTGAGAACCGTGTGGAGCCGTCCGGCAGCAAGCCTTGGCCTTGCGTCGAGCGGATCGCCTGACACAGGTTTGTCTTGGGGTTGAGGCAGTATTCGCATTCGCGGCATTCCGGCGTGTAGAGTGGGATCACATGATCGCCCACTTCCAGGCTGGTCACGCCTTCGCCAACTTCGACCACAACGCCTGCTCCTTCATGGCCCAGAATTGCCGGGAAGATACCCTCGGGATCATCACCGGAGCGGGTGAACTCATCTGTGTGGCAAAGACCAGTTGCCTTGATTTCGACCAGCACCTCGCCCTTCTTCGGGCCTTCGAGGTTCACCTCCATAATCTCCAGCGGTTTGCCCGGGGCAACGGCCACAGCGGCGCGAGTGCGTATCATGGTGAAATTCCTTTGTTCTGTCTGTGACGGCAGGCGCCAATTGCGCTGAGCGTCATATTGGCAGACCCGTTGGGGGGGCGTAAACCGCCCGCTGTCGCGGGGTGTGCATTTCTTGGTGTCGCCAGTCTAGCAATGCTGATCAACTGTGCCCTGAAAAAATACGACAGCGAGACATCCGTTCCCGTCATCCCGAAGCCCGTTCGGGGGAAGGGGAGATTGGGATGCCGAAGACTAATTTTACGCGGATTGGCTCTTGAGCTTCCTGCGGCTGGAAGCCCCATGTCAACAAGGATATGATCTTAATGGCAATGTCTGGAAGGTGTCAGCCATGGAAGAACCACACGTCAGGGAACTGAACATTGAGGTGACCGGCCTGAGTTGTGCTGGCTGTGTCGGGCGAGCAGAGCGGGCGCTGGCTTCGGTGTCCGGGGTGCAGGAGGCATCCGTCAATCTGGCGACCAGCAAAGCGCGTATTGTGGGGTCATCCGAGATATCGGCGGAGGATCTGCGCGGGGCCTTGAAAACGGCCGGATACCCGGCGGCAGAGGCGATGATTGAGTTGCAGATCAGCGGTCTCACCTGCGCAAGCTGCGTTGGTCGCGTCGAACGCGCTCTGCAACAGGTCGACGGGGTAGTTTCGGCAGACGTGAACCTTGCGCAGGAGCAGGCCTATGTGACCTATTTGGCTGGCGTGTTGACTGCGGAGGATCTGCTGAAGGCCAGCAAACACGCAGGCTATCCCGCGATATATATCGGGAACACGCAAAGTGACGCCGATAGCCTGAAGGTTGCAAAGGAAGCTGAAATTCAGCGTCTTTGCTGGGAATTACTTATCGCTGCTGCCCTGACGCTGCCGGTCTTTGTGATCGAGATGGGCGGCCATATGATCCCTGCGCTGCACCATTGGGTTGCGCGCACCATCGGCACCGGGAATAGCCATATTTTGCAATTTCTGCTGACAACACTGGTGTTGTTTGGTCCCGGTCTGCGGTTCTACCGCCAGGGGGTGCCTGCACTGCTGCGCGCTGCGCCGGATATGAATGCGTTGGTGGCGATCGGGACTACGGCAGCCTACGGGTACTCGGTGGTGGCAACCTTTGCTCCGCGCTTGCTGCCTGTGGGTACCGTCAATGTCTACTACGAGGCGGCAGCGGTTATCGTCACCTTGATCCTGCTGGGGCGCTGGCTGGAAGCCCGTGCCAAGGGGCGCACCGGCGCTGCTATCCGTGCTCTGGTCGGGCTGCAGCCCAAGGTCGCGTTGGTTGTTACCGGCACCAAGGCAGAGGAACGTCCGGTCTCGGAGCTGTGCGTTGGCGATCATCTGCGGGCGCGACCGGGTGAGCGGATTGCCGTGGATGGTACGGTTTTGACCGGCCGCTCCTTTGTTGATGAGAGCATGATCACCGGAGAACCGGTCCCCTTGGAGAAAGCTGCTGGCGATGTGCTGACGGCGGGCACCATCAATGGGGCTGCGGTTTTGGACTATCGCGCCACTCATGTCGGTGCGGATACGCTGCTGGCGCAGATCGTGCGGATGGTTGAGCAGGCGCAGGGCGCCAAACTGCCGGTGCAGGCGCTGGTGGATCGTGTGACACTGTGGTTCGTCCCGGCGGTGATCGTGATTGCGGCGCTGACGGTCGCTGTCTGGCTGCTGTTTGGCCCGGACCCGGCCCTGCCCTTGGCGCTGGTTGCGGGGGTATCTGTGCTGATCATCGCCTGCCCCTGCGCAATGGGGCTGGCGACGCCAACTTCGATCATGGTTGGGATTGGGCGTGCGGCACAGATGGGGGTGCTGTTCCGCAAGGGAGACGCTCTACAACGGTTGCAGGACACACGCGTGGTTGCCTTGGATAAGACGGGCACCCTGACGGAAGGCCGCCCAACACTGACCATGCTGCGCTGTGCCGACGGGTTTGACAGGGCCGGGCTGCTGCCGCTGCTGGGGGCGGCGGAGGCCCAGTCGGAACATCCGATCGCACGGGCCATAACAGGTGCAGCGGGGGCGGATATCCCGCAAGCGACCGAGGTTGAAGCCATTCCAGGATATGGTTTGCGCGCAACTGTAGCGGGCCAGCTGGTTCTTATCGGGGCTGCGCGACTGATGACGCGTGAGGGGATTTCCTGTGCGCCATTTGAGGTGGAGGCTGAGCATCTCGCCGCGCGCGGTGCAACCACGCTATTTGCGGCGGTTGATGGACAGCTGGCAGGGTTGGTGGCCGTAACCGACCCTGTCAAAGAGGGAAGCCGTGCCGCTGTAAAAGCCATGGCCGCTCAGGGGTTGAAAGTTGCGATGCTGACCGGCGATGGGGCGGCCACGGCGCAGGCTATCGCTGATGATCTGGGGATTGAGATCGTTGAAGCGAACTGTCTGCCCGGTGATAAGGTGAGTGCACTGGAGGCGCTGCAGAAGCAACACGGAGCCCTTGCCTTCATTGGTGACGGGATCAATGATGCGCCTGCCCTGGCGGCAGCAGATGTCGGGATTGCAATCGGCACCGGAACGGATGTGGCCATTGAGGCAGCGGATATCGTCCTGGTCTCTGGTGACCTGCGCGGGGCGGTCAACGCCATCAAGATCAGCCGGGCGACGTTGCGCAATATCCGGCAGAATTTGGGGTGGGCCTTTGGTTATAATATTCTGCTGGTGCCTGTGGCTGCGGGGATCCTGGTGCCCTTTGGCGGGCCGCTTTTGTCGCCAGGACTGGCGGCAGGTGCGATGGCGATGTCCAGTGTGTTTGTACTCAGCAATGCGCTGCGCTTGCGTGGGCTGCGTTCGGACATAGATCAGTCAGCGACACCGGCGGATCCAACACCCGCGCAGCAGATGAATGAGGTGCGACCATGAACATTGGTGATGTGGCCAGCCGCTCTGGCCTGTCGGCCAAGACCATTCGCTACTATGAAGACATAGGCCTGATCAAACCGCGGCGCAGTGAGAATGGCTATCGTTGCTTTGCGGAGACCGACCTGCACAAGCTGGCGTTTCTGGGCCGCGCCCGCGCGCTTGGCTTTACCATCGAAGATTGCCGGACGCTGCTTGCGCTTTATGAGGATGAGAGCCGGGCCAGCGCCGACGTGAAACAATTGGCGCAGGAGCATCTCGACAAGATCAATATCAAGATCGCCGATCTTGAAGCGATGCGGGATACGCTGTCGGAGCTGGTGACCTGTTGCGCAGGTGACAATCGGCCTGACTGCCCCATTCTGCGTGATCTGTCCCAGCCGCCTGAAGTGGGTGAGGGATAGGCTGGCGCCTCAGAGCGGCAGGTGTTTGTGATCCGGAGTGACGCGCGGCGCATTCGAGGCCCTATGCAACTCGGGAGGGTCAGGCAGTGGGGCAACAGCAGCCGAGGGAGGAGCGGCTCTTGCTGCGAATGCGTCGCGCGCATCATCGAGATAAGGTGCGCTATCCGCGCAAACAAGAGGTGAGAGCCGCCTGACGCGGCGTCCGCAATTCTCAGCATAAAGCAGCCGAAAGAGGGGAGGGCGGAGGGCCTGTGACCACCCGGCCCAAGAGGTTATGCGCGAGGGGTTTCAGCTGTTGGCAGCGCGCAGACCTAAAATATCACGGGCTTCGGCGCATGTTGCCACAGGGCGGTTGTAGCGGTCACATAGATCTGCGGCGCGGCGCACCAATGCGGCGTTGGAGGGCGCAAGCGTATGGCGGTCCAGCCGCAGATTGTCCTCCAGCCCGGTGCGTGTGTGACCACCCGCTGCGATGGCCCATTCGTTGACGTCCAGCTGACCTGCACCAATCCCAGCGGCACACCACTGCGCGTCCGGAGCAAGCCGCTGCATGGTCTTCACGTAATAATCGAAGACATCGCGGTCCACCGGCATCGCGTTTTTGACACCCAGTACAAACTGCACATAAAGCGGGGCCTTCAGTCGACCGTCCCGTGACATCGCCACCGCCTGGTGAATGTGCGAGAGGTCAAAGGCCTCGATCTCCGGTTTGACGTCATACGCCAGCATCTGTGCCGCCAGCCAGTCCACCAGATCCGGTGGGTTCTCATAGACGCGGGTTGGGAAGTTGTTGGAGCCGACAGAGAGCGAGGCCATGTCCGGTCGCAGTGACAACATGCCGCCGCGTTCGTGTCCGGCCCCTGACCGCCCACCAGTCGACAGCTGGATGATCATATCAGGGCAGTGATGACGGATACCACCCATGAGCCGGGCGAAGCGGTCGGGATCCGAGGTCGGCGTCTCATCCTCCAGCCGGACATGGCAATGTGCGATGCTGGCACCGGCTTCATAGGCTTCATGGGTGCTTTCGATCTGCTCTTCAATGCTGATTGGTACGGCTGGATTATGAGCCTTGCGCGGAACAGATCCAGTAATGGCGACGCAGATGATACAAGGATTGTTCATGATCAGCCTCCTCAGATATCAAAGAACACGGTTTCATCCGGTCCCTGTAGATGAATGTCGAAGCGATAGACCAAAGGTGTTTCGGCGGTGCTCGTGTCTGCTTGCATCTGCCTCCGGGCGAGGAGAGTGCTGCGTCGACTGGTCTGTTCGATCAGCTTCAGCACAGGGTCGTTACCGTTCGCCTCCTGCTCTTCCTCGAAGTAGAGTCGGGTATTCAGGCCAACGTTGATGCCGCGCGCCACAATCCAGAGGTTGATGTGGGGCGCCATCATTTGGCCGCCGCGGTCGCGAACCGGACCGGGTTTCACAGTTTCAAACTGCCAGTCGCCGGTATCAAAATCTGAAATCACGCGCCCCCATCCCCGAAACCCGGCCTCGACCTGTTGAGGCTCCCCTTCTGGTTGGGGCGTCTCCCGGTGCGCATATACCCCCTTGGCGTTGGCCTGCCAGACCTCAATCAACACGTCCTTTAGCGGGGTGCCAGTGCCATCCAGAACCCGGCCTTCTACGCGGATGCGCTGGCCCTTGGCCTCCGGCCCGGCGATATCCTGGCCCAGCTCGGTTTCGTAGATGTCAAACCCGGCAGCGCCGGGAGCCAGACCGATATGGACATAAGGCCCTGCAGTCTGTGAGGGTGTTTCCTTCAGCGACGTCATCAGTTCCCCTCCATTCGGTTTTCGAACATCGTCGACCGACGTCCGCGCAGAACGATGTCGAACCGATAAGCGATCATGTCCAGTGGGCGGGTTTCATTCATATCGAGCCGCGCGATCAACTGCTGCACGGCGGCTGGATCCGGGATGGTGCTAACGATGGGGCAGCGGGCAATCAGCGGGTCGCCTTCGAAGTAAAGCTGCGTGATCAGGCGCTGGGCAAAGGCGCTTCCGAAGACCGAAACGTGGATATGCGCCGGACGCCAGTCGTTGATACCATTGCGCCAGGGATAGGCTCCCGGTTTGACCGTGCGAAAGGCATAGGCGCCATTTTCATCTGTCAGCACCCGGCCGCAGCCTCCGAAATTCGGGTCTATTGCACCCAAATAGCCGTCTTTTTTGTGCCGGTACCGGCCAGAGGCATTAGCCTGCCAGATTTCGACCAAGGTGTTGGGGACAGGTCGTGCGTTTTCATCCAGGACCCGGCCATGCAGCAGGATCCGCTCACCGATCGGGCTGCCGCCGTCATGTGCGAAATTGGTCAGCAGATCGTTGTCGCCCGGGGCGATGTCAGTCGGCGCAAAGGTTGGGCCGGTGATTTCGCTCGCCGTATTCTCCAGACTGAGCAAGGGTAATCTGGGTGACCGGCTCACCGATGTTTTGTAGTCCGGTGTAAATGCTGGCGGGTGCCACCGGCGGTCGCGGACGTAGTAATCAGGGGGCGTCATGGCTGTCTCCTGCACTGCCGTCTGCGGCCTTTTGTTCGGCGGCCATCTCGGCGTAGGTTTTCTTGGCGAGCTTCAATGCATGATTGGCGCGTGGCACACCGGCATAGATGGCAACGTGCTGAAAAACTTCTGTAATATCCTCAGGCGTCGCCCCGGTGTTTGTGGTCGCGCGTATATGCATCGGAATCTCGTCAAAATTGCCGAGCGCTGCCAAGAGCGCGAGCGTCAGCATAGACCGTTCTCGGCGGCTGATCTGATCCGAAGCCCAGACCGTTCCCCAGGCGGCTTCGGTAATCAACTGTTGGAACGGCGCGTCCAGTGGGGTCGTGGCCGCATCTGCGTTGGCGACGTGGCTCGCTCCCAAGACCTCGCGGCGAATGTTCTGACCTGCGTCATACTGTGGCTTGCGCATATGCTTCTCCATTCGCTATGTGTTATCTCATATCGTAATTGGTCTGTATAATCCTGTAGTATGGATGTTCTTATGTCGAAAATGATATGCGTCTTTCGTCTCAGTTGAAACTCCGCCATCTTGAAGTCTTCGTTGAGGTTGCGCGCAAGATGAGCGTCACCCAGGCTGCAGAGCGGTTGGGTATGACCCAACCGGCAGTCACGCGCGCCCTGCGTGAGTTAGAAGCGGTATGTGAAAAGCCGCTGGTGGAGAAGCATGGACGCGGCATTCGTCTGTCTGCCTATGGTGAAATGTTTCGGGACTATGCCGGACGCAGCTTGGCGCTGACGCGTGATGGTGTTGATCTGCTACGCGGGCTGGATGCGGCGGAAGGATCGAAAGTCACAATTGGGGCTTTGCCTACGGTATCGGCCACCGTGGTGCCCGAAGCGCTGGCCAGTATCTGGGAGCAAGGCGGGCGCAGCCGGTTTTCGGTGATGTCGGGTGACAATCAATATCTCCTTGATCTGTTGCGACGGGGAGAGCTGGACGTGGTGGTGGGGCGTTTGCCTGCGCCTGAAAACATGGTTGGCTTGGATTTCGACCCACTGTTTCGCGAGCGGGTCACGGTGGTTGTGGCGCCGGACCATCCGCTGACAAGTTTGGATGCTGCGCATCTGCCGGATGCCCTGTTCGGCGAATACCCGGTGCTGATGCCGCCTCCTGCGTCGATTATACGATCCTCAGTTGAGCGGATGTTCCTGGAGCAAGGCATCTCGATGCCCGATGCGCCCATCGAGACGGTGTCGTCAACGTTTGGCCGCCAATTCGCGTTGGCCCATCAGGCTATCTGGGTGATCAGCCACGGCGTTGTGCGATCCGATCTTGCCAGCGGAGTTCTGGTGGCACTGCCGTTGGATACGGACAGCACCCGTGGGCCGGTGGGACTGTGTTTGCGCAGTGAACATCGCCTGTCCCCAGCCGCCGCGAGATTCTGCGCTGCACTGAAAAACGTCTGCACCTGACAGCGACGATACGATCTATTTTGGTCCTGCTGTGACCGGTTGATCTGACGCGAATGTTAGGTGCTTTTTGCGAATCTGATAGCCTGTTTTTCTGGCCCTGACGCAGGGTCGCGTGGATTGACAGGTGAAAATATATCTCTCTACTCTGGGTTTAATCGCAGTGACGAGCAGGCTTGAGGAGGTCTGCACCGTAGAAAATACGCGAGAACCGCCCTGAACGGGCAGGGGAGGACAATTTGGACGGAGTGCAGCTGCTGGTTAGCGGGCTTGCGAATGGCTGTGTTTACGGCCTGATCGCGCTTGGCTTTGTGCTGATCTACAAGGCGACTGAAGCGGTCAATTTTGCGCAAGGCGATTTCATGATGCTCGGCGCCTTTGTCACACTGGGGCTGACCAACGCCGAATATCTGCATCTGCCGTTCTGGTTGGCGGCGCCCTTGTCGATCGCGATCATGGCCGGGCTTGGGTATCTTCTGGATATGGTGATCCTGCGCCATCTCTTCGGTCAGAACCAGACGGCGGTGGTCATCCTGACCATCGCGCTCGGCTTCGTCATCCGGTTTTTCGCGGGCGCCATCTGGGGACATGAACCGCAAACGCTGGAAAGCCCGCTTGCCTTGGGTGATGTGCAACTCGCAGGGGTTGTGTTGGGATTGGCGGATCTGGCGATCATAATTGTGACTGTGCTGCTGACCTGGTCACTCTATCAGTTCTTTCAGCGCACCAAGCTGGGGCTGGCGATGCAGGCGGCCAGTCAGAACCAGATGGCCGCTTATTTCATGGGCATTCCTGTCAAACGGGTACAGGGGCTGATCTGGGGCCTCTCGGGGGCAACTGCAGCGGTTGCGGGCATTCTTTTTGCCTCCAAAGGGGCGATTGATCCGAATGCAGGGCTGCTGGGGATCAAGGCCTTTGCAGCCGCGGTCATCGGTGGCTTTGGATCCCTTCCTGGGGCATTGGCTGGCGGGTTGATCGTGGGTGTCATCGAACCCTTTGCCGCGCGATACCTTGCGGCTGGGTATTCACAGATTGCCCCTTATGTGCTGTTGCTCGCCGTGCTGGTGTTCCGCCCACACGGCCTGTTCAGCCAAGTCCGCACGAAGAAGGTCTGAGCCGATGCGGATCCAGTTCAAAACCAGTTACGATCACGATATACGCCTGTTTCCCGACCGTCACAGCCTGCTGGTCTACGGCGCGTTGCTGGTGCTCGCGCTGATCCTGCCGCTGCTGATCAATGAGTTCTACATCGGCGAAGTCACAAATGTTCTGATCTGGGCAATTGCCGGTCTGGGGCTGATGCTGCTGACCGGGCAGACAGGTCAGGCCAGCCTTGGGCACGCGGCGTTTCTGGCGATTGGCTGCTACACCAATACCATCCTGATCGAACAAGGCCTTCCCTTTGCAGTGGCCTTTCCGCTGGCGGGGTTGATTACTGGGATTGTCGGGGCAATCATCGCCATTCCGGCGCTGCGCCTGCACGGGATATACCTCGCCATTGCGACGATTGCCCTGTCGATCCTCGCCGACGATATCATCGTGCTTCTGGAGCCATGGACCGGTGGTGTCTCGGGCAAGTTCCCTGATGTGATCCGCCTGTTCGGTATTGAGATCGAGCGTTGGACGATGCCGGTGCGGTTTTACTATCTTGTGCTCGGTGTCACGGTCGTCTGCACGTTGTTTTATCGAAACCTGCTGCGCTCACCGCTTGGCCGGGCCTTTGCCGCAGTGCGCGACAGTGAGGTCAGTGCCACCGCGATGGGTGTTCATATCGCCCGCACCAAGGCGACCGCTTTCGGGCTGAGCTGCATGATCACCGGTTGGGCCGGGGCGCTGATGGGCTACTACGCGGGCGCTTTCAACAACGAGACATTCTCTTTGGTGATCTCCATCACCTTGTTGATGATGATCGTCATCGGGGGGCTTGGATCCATCCATGGCGCGTTTTTTGGCGCGGTGGTGGTTGCCTTCCTGCCGCAGGGGCTGTCGATGCTGAAAGACAGCGTGCTGGGCGGCGGTGTTGCTATCCCGGGATTGGAAACCGGCGTCTTCGGCATGATCCTGATCCTGTTCATCCTGTTTGAACCGATGGGGCTATATGGGCGCTGGCTGAAGATCCGCATCTGGTTTGAGCTGTTCCCCTTTGCCCGCAAAGACATGTTCCGCCGCCAGAAATCCTATCTCAAGACGGAGCGCCTCAGATGAGCCTGTTGGAGATTGAACATGCGACGCTGAAATTTGGCGGCGTGGTGGCGGTGAATGACCTCAGCTTCTCGGTTGAGGAGGGGGAGGTCTATGCCATCGTCGGCCCCAATGGCGCGGGTAAGTCGACGGTTTTCAACCTGATTTCCCGGTTCTACGAACCGCATTCGGGCCGTATTAGTTTTGACGGACGGGATTTGTTGCAGTCCAAAGCTGATGCGGTGGCCGACTTGGACATCGCGCGCACGTTCCAGAATATCGAGCTGTTCGACCATGCGACCGTATTGCAGAACTTGCTGGTCGGGCGGCATCGCCACCGGCGTAGCACGCTGATGGAGGAGCTGTTCTTTTCTCCGCGCGTTCGGCGCGAAGAGCGCCGCCACCGGGCCGCGGTGGAGGAGGTGATCGATTTCCTCGACCTGCAGGCCTATCGCGACAAGATGATCGCCGGGTTGCCCTATGGGGTGCGCAAGGTGGTTGAACTGGGCCGAGCGCTGGCGTCCGGCCCGCGGCTTTTGCTCTTGGATGAGCCCGCCTCAGGCCTGTCGGTTGAAGAAACTCAGGACATGCGCTGGTGGATTGACGATATTCGCAAGCAGATGGGGATCACCGTTCTTATGGTGGAGCACGATATGGGGCTGGTCTCCAGCGTATCGGACCGGGTGCTGGCTCTGGCGGATGGCGCCAAATTGGCGGAAGGAACCCCGGCTGAGGTTCAGGCCAACCCTGCGGTGATCGAGGCCTATCTGGGCGCGGGGGCGGTGTGATGGGTGCAGCCTTGTTGGATATTCGCAACCTTGAGAGCTTTTACGGGCCGATCATGGCCATTCGCGGTGTCTCGCTGTCGGTGGAGGCCGGTCAGATCGTCACTGTTCTGGGCGCAAATGGCGCTGGGAAATCGACGCTGCTAAAGACAATTTCTGGTATCATGGACCCTGAAAAGGGCAGTGTTAGCTTCGCTGGTGAAGAGATCCAAGGCGAGGAGCCACACCGCATTGTCCGGCGCGGCATCGTGCATGTGCCGGAGGGGCGGGAGGTTTTCCCCCTGCTGACTGTTGAGGAAAACCTGACATTGGGCGCCTACACCCGGCGCGATCAGGCGGAGATCGAACGTGACCGCCAGATGGTGTTTGACTATTTCCCCATTCTGGCGGAACGGCGCCACCAGGAGGCCGGGACGTTGTCCGGCGGTCAGCAGCAGATGCTGGCGATTGGCCGCGGCCTGATGCTGCGCCCGCGGATCATGCTTCTGGATGAGCCAAGCCTGGGGTTGTCGCCGCTACTGGTGCAGGAAATTTTTGGCATCCTCAAACGGCTGAACCGTGATGAGGGGGTGACCATGATGTTGGTGGAACAGAACGCGCGTATCGCGCTTGAACTGGCTCATGTCGGCTATGTCATGGAAATTGGGCGTATTGTCATGGACGGCAGCGCCGACCGACTGATGGAGAGCAAGGATATCAAATCCTTCTATCTGGGCCATCAGGAAGCGGGCCAACGCAGTGAAAAACGCTGGAAGCGCAAGAAGACATGGCGCTGATTAAGAGGCCTGAACAGGCGCAAAAACATGGGTTTAAGCGCGGATGGGGATAACGGTGACACAGACAGTGGTGGCGGCAGATCGCAGAGCAGAGCAGGATGGGGCAACGGCCCCGTTGCCTCAGGTCGTGCTGAACGGTGCTAGCTACAACGCAACGCCCGGACAACGGCCGGTCATGGTGGATCGCTGCGATACGGTGGCGAAGCTATTTGCACTGCGCTGTCGCACGCTTGGTCCCCGCACCGCGCACCGCGAAAAGGACATGGGCATCTGGAAGGCCTATTCTTGGCAGGACTATTGGGACCACGCCGAGAAAATCGGCCTCGGCCTGATGGCGCTTGGGTTGGAGCGAGGCGAAGTTGTCTCAATCCTCAGCGAAGATCGCAAGGAATGGCTCTACCTCGATATGGGTATTCAGGGCGCCGGGGCGATTGCCTCGGGGGTGTATACCACGGATTCAGCCCAACAACTGGCCTATCTGATCAATGACAGCGGCAGCCGGTTTCTGGTGGTGGAGAATGACGAACAGCTGGACAAGTTTCTGGAGATTGAGGCGGAGGTTCCGCACCTGTGCTGGGTGATCATTCTGGACCGCGACGGGCTGCATGATCTCCGGCATGAAAAATGTCTGTTTCTCGATCAGCTCTATGATCAGGGGGCGGCCTATAAAATTGCCAACCCAACCGTGTTTGAGGATGCGGTGGCGCGATCTCGACCGGATGATACTGCGCTGCTGATCTATACCTCCGGGACCACGGGTCTGCCTAAGGGCGCCATGCTGAGCCATGAGAATATCCTGGCCACGATGGAGTCGGGCGCACGGTCGCTGGAGTGTTACGCCACGGATGAACAACTGTGTTTCCTGCCGCTGTGCCATATTCTTGAGCGCAACGTCTCGGTCTATCTGCCGATGGCGGCGGGCAGTACGGTCAATTTCGCCGAAAGTCCGGAGACGGTCTTTGACAATATTCAGGAAGTCTCGCCTGCAACCTTCTTTGCGGTGCCACGTGTCTGGGAGAAAGTCTATTCCCGGGTTCTGGTATTGGCGCAGGAGGCGACCTGGCTTGGCCGCTGGGCCTTTAACCGGGCGGTGGCGGCGGGCGCGGCGCGGGCCAACTATGTGCTGGCCGCGAAACCCGTCCCGACCGGCATCGCTGTGCGCTACCGGATCTGGGATCTGCTGGTCCTACGGAATCTGCGGCGGATGCTGGGGCTGGACCGGTTGCGCCGGGGCGGTACGGGGGCGGCACCGATCTCACCTGAGTTGCTGCGCTGGTACTGGTCGATCGGGGTGCCTCTGATTGAAGGTTACGGGATGACCGAAAACGCCGGGCTGACCGCTGCCAACCGGGTCCTGTCGCATCGTCCAGGCACCGTTGGTCAGGCGGTGCCTGGCGTTGAGATCCGCATCGCGCCGGATGGCGAAATTCAGCTTTGGGGGCTAAACAACTTCCAGGGCTACTGGAACAAGCCTGAAAAAACCGCTGAAACCTACACCGAGGACGGCTGGCTGCGCACAGGCGACGTCGGACAGCTGGATGATGCAGGTTTCTTAACCATCACCGGGCGGATCAAGGACATTATCATCACCGCTGGCGGAAAGAATATCACCCCGGCGGAAATCGAGAGTCGGCTAAAATTCAGCCACTATATTTCCGACGCGGTGGTGATTGGTGATCGGCGCAAATTCCTCACCTGCCTGATTATGATTGATCAGGAAAACGTCGAGAAATTTGCCCAGGATCGAAAAATCCCGTTTAGTGATTTTGCCTCGCTCTGTGCGGCGGAACAGGTGGTTGACCTGATCCGGGGGGAGGTCGATGCCGTGAACAGAGATTTCGCGCGCGTCGAACAGATCAAGGATTTTCGCCTGATCAATGTCCTGCTGACAGCTGAGGATGACGAGCTGACCGCAACGATGAAGTTGAAACGCGGGCTGGTGGAGAAAAAGCACAAGAACCTGATTGACCAGATGTACTGACATAACGGGCGCATCCGCGCCGGGGGACACAAGGGAGTAAGCGCAGATGAAGACATGGACAGCGAAGCTTGTCGGGATAGCTTTGGCAGCGGGGCTTGCGCCGCAGGCGATGGCGGATACTCAGGGCGTCAGCGACAGCGAAATCGTGTTGGGGTCAGTCAATGACCTAAGCGGGATCTTTGCTGCGGTCGGCGTGCCTGCGGTAAATGGCGCCAATCTGCGTTTCGAGGAAGCCAATGCCAATGGCGGGGTCCATGGTCGTCAGATCCGTTTCGTGGTGGAAGACAACGGCTACCAGATCCCGCGGGCGATGCAGGGCTACAATAAGCTTCTGAACCGCGATCAGGTGTTTGCGATGTTATTGTCGCTTGGCACGCCGATGAATATCGCCGGTTTTAAACTGCTCGACCCGAAGGGCATTCCCAACATCAGCCCGCTGACCGCTGCGCGACAGATGCTGCAGGACCCGGTGGACAACAAATTTATCGGCTTTTCCAGCTACTACGATCAGGTGCAGGCCGGGGTGAGTTATCTGGCAGAGGAGTTCGATGCCAAGGAAGTCTGCTCCATGTATATCCCGTCCGACTTTGGCAAGGAGATCAAGGAGGGCAGTGCGGATATCGCCGCCAACCTGGGCCTGCGTTTCGCCGCTGAGACCACCCACAAACCGGACGAGCTGGATTTTGTTGGCTCCCTCACCAAGCTGAAAGCGGAAGGGTGCGATGTTGTCACTATGGCTCTTGGCGTGCGGCAGGGGATCACCGTGGTTGGCACCGCCAAGAAACTGGGTTGGACGGATGTGAAATTTCTCAACACCTCTGCCGGATTTCTTGAGGTGGTGGCCGCCGTACCGGGCGGCGTGACAGATGGGTTGTATGCGGCGGCAGGCTGGGCCGATCTGATCGCCCGGGCCGATGATGAAGTGCCCGCCAAATTTATGGCGGACTATGAGGCCAAATTCGGCCAGCCCGCCGGTGGCTTTGCCATGCTTGGATATAGCGCTGCCAATACCGTGGTGAACGCGTTGGAGGCGGCGGGCCCCGAGCTGACGCATGAGAGTTTCATCAAGGGGATGGAAAGCCTCGATTTCTTTGATGCGCTGACTGACACACAAATCACATATGGTCCTGATGACCATCGCGGTGCCGATGTCATTGTGATTTCGGTGGTAGAAAACGGCATCTGGAAAGAGTTGAGCCGGAAGTAAGCCGTATTCTCGCAAGGAAAACCAAAGAGCCTGCAGATCGCAATCTGTAGGCTCTTTTTTATTCAGCGAAAACAATCCGAGATATCAGGTCTGACCGGGCTTCATTTTATGCATATATTTGAATACCAATATGACGTGTCGAGGGAGGCAGATCATGACAGTGACAAGACGGCGTTTCGTGCAGGGGCTGGGGGCGGGCATGGCTTTGTTGCCAGCGAGTCGCGTTTGGTCTGAGACCAGAGTCTCGCTTGGTGGTGCAGAGATTCTCAGCCTGTCCGACGGTCAGATGCGTCTGCCGCCGTCGTTCCTATACGGTGATCTGGATCCCGCCATGCTTGCCCCGGTGTTAGCAGAGCATGGGATGACCCCTGACGATCCGCTGACGCCGGCGATCAATATCACGCTTCTGCGTGACGCGGATCGTATTGTTCTTTTCGATGCGGGGGCCGGGCCAAGTTTTCAAGATGGGGCAGGGCAGTTGCCGGATGCACTGGCCGCGGTTGGCATCAGCCCGGAGGATATCACCCATGTTGTCTTCACTCATTGTCACCCGGATCACCTCTGGGGGGTTCTGGACGATTTTGATGATCCGCTTTTTGCCAACGCAAAGCATTTGATGGGACGTCAGGAATGGGACTATTGGTTTGATCCGGCGACTGTTGATACGATTGGCGAGGATAGGGCATCAATGGCCGTCGGTGCACGTCGTCGAATGGAGATACTGGCAGATGGAATCACTCTCTTTGATGACGGTGCCGAGATTCTTCCCGGTATCGCTGCACGGGCTACTTTTGGCCATTCGCCTGGCCATATGTCGTTTGAGATCGCACGTGGATCCGACAGGATTATGATCCTGGGGGATGCAGTAACCAACGCTCACGTCAGCTTCTCTGAACCGAGCTGGGAAATTGCGTCAGATCAGGATCCTGTCGCCGCAGCACAGGTGCGGCAGAAGCTGCTGGAACAGTTAGCTCATGAACAACTCATGGTTGTTGGGTATCATCTGCCGAAAGGCGGTTTAGGGTATGTTGAGGCAGCCAGCAGCGGGTATCGGTTCGTGCCAAAATTATAATTCGTAAACAGCTACTGCGTGCATTCTGACATAAGGAATTTAATGAATTTCGTGCAGGACAGATACAACATTGAATTTTCACCGTAAGATATTGATTTTCATGTAATTATAGATCTTCTCGATATCCTGATGCGGAGGGAGCGAGAAGTGTCGATCGCATATCTTAGTGCTAACCCATATCGTAGACCGACTAGGAGCTTCACTTTGGGAGTGTGAGGGTAACGCCAAATAAGTTCAGACTGCCACAAAAGTGCGTTATTCAAACTATTGAAAAACTTTAGGTTGTATTATTTTTGGTGACTTTCATCGTTTCCTGTGGGATGGTTAATTTGTGGGTAATCAATTTGGTCGGGATAGGGGGTTTTGGTTCCGGTTGCATTGCTAGAGACAGTGGGTTTGGGATATGGAAAATAAACTTAGAATTCGCCACTTTGGCGCTTTTGGAGTTTTTCTGCCCGATGGAGAGAGTATTCTCCTCGGCTCAAAGCACCAAGCACTATTGGCACTTTTGTCTACCGCAGAAGGCGGGGTCCGCACGCGGGCCTTTCTGGAGCGCACACTTTGGAGTTTGGCCCAGCCAGAACAGGCCAAGGCCAGCCTGCGGACTGCGCTTTCGACCCTTCGGCGACATCTTGGTCCAGATAGCGCGAGTTTGCTCTCGGCAAATCGGGAGCGCGTGGTCCTGGATTTGTCCAAGGTCGACGTGGACGCGGATCCGGGAAAAGGCGATTTCATGGAAGGGTTCGAGCTTCCGCATGAAACGACATTTGCAGTCTGGCTGGAACAGCAACGCAATGAGCTGACGCGAGCCGATGTGCGGAATCGGGCGGCCACCGGTATGTTGCGGGACTATAGCCGTGCGGTGCTTGACAGCCTGCTGCCACCGATTGCGGTTCTGCCGTTTGTGCATCGTGCGCCGGGAGACGCGAAATCGCCACTTGGTGCATTGCTCTCTGAGGAATTGGCGCGCCATCTGTCGCGCAGCCACGCCTTTTGCGTAACTTCTTATTTGGCCTCGCGGCAGTTTGACCCGCATCAGGTGCGGCCAAGCGAAGTCTACTCCATGGCGGGCGCCAACTATCTGGTCTCGGGAACGGTGAATGTTACCGGGCAGACGTATCGGCTACAGGTCGATCTGCATGATGCAGAGCGTGAGCAGGTCATCTGGTCCCGTGAGTTCACAGAACCACTCTCGTTACTGACCAGCGGTTGTAGTGGAGCGCTGAGGGATGTGACTGCGCAGATCGGATGGACGGTTGTGGGGGAGTCAGTGCGGCTGGTCGGCTTTCGCCCCTTGTCCAAACATGACAGTCACACGCTGTTGATGGCGGCGATTGCACTGATGCAGGACATGCAGTTGCCGCAGTTCAATCAGGCGCAGGAAATTCTTGCTGTATTGCTGGAGCGTGAGGTGCAGCACCCGGTTGCGCTGACGTGGATGGCCATGTGGCATGTGATGCGCGTACAGAAGGGGTTCTCTACGGATCGGCAGTTGGATGCGCATCTGGCCAATCAGTTGATTGCAGCGGCACTTGCGCAGGATCCTTCCTTCTCTCTCGCCTTGACTGTACGCGGATTGATAGCCAGCCATCTAATGTTCCGCTTTGATCTCGCGCAGGATTCCTATGATCTTGCGTTGAAGGACAATCCGAACGAGGCCCTGGCCTTGCTATTGAAAGGGACAACATTTGCCTATCAGAACCAGCCGGAAGATGCCGTCCGCCTGACTGATGCCGCGCGTCGGCTGTCACCGCTTGGGCCGCAGCGATATTACTTCGATTCGCTTTCGGCAACGGCCAACCTTGGGGCGCAGAACTATGACCGCGCAGTCAGCCTTGCGGATCGATCGCTACAGGCCAACCCGACGTTCCCGGCCACGTTGCGGACGAAGGCCATTGCCCTGCAATCCATGGGGCTGACGGTCAAGGCGCGGGATGTTGTGAAATCCCTGCTGGACGTCCAGCCGGGATTCAACATCGCCCGCTACGAGAAAGACCATGCTGCACCCAATGCCCCCTTCGGCAAGGACTGGAGCAAGGCATTGAGATCTGCAGGCGTTCCGGCCTGAACACGATGAACCTGAACACGATGAAAGCCAGGTGATTATTCAACACCTATGCACGCAAAGCAGACGCGGGGGCTTGCAAGCCTGCCGCGTCTTCGCTCTTTTGCAGGGTGACTGGCACCAAATCCTGTTGGAGCAGACGGTCGGTCGCATCAGGTGAGAAAGGCCAAATTATGAAAGCGATCACATATCGGGCATTTGGACCGGCGGAAACTGTGCTGCAATTGGAAGATCTGCCCGATATCGCGCCCGCGCGGGGCGAACTGCGCGTTGAATTGGCCTATTCCGGCGTCAACCCGTCTGATGTGAAGGCAAGAGCCGGTGCCCGGGCCGGAGTGTCTGAACTTCCCTATCCTGTGATTGTTCCGCATAGCGACGGATCTGGCGTGATCGTCGAGGTGGGTGAGGGTGTTGATCCGGCCCGAATTGGTGAAGAGGTCTGGATCTGGAACGGTCAGTGGCAGCGTCCATGTGGCACCGCAGCCAGTTCGATCACCTTGCCTGCGGATCAAGCTGTCCCTTTGCCTGTAGGGCTGACCCTGCAACAGGGGGCAGTTCTGGGCATTCCAGGGCTTACTGCGGCCCATACGGTGTTTTCTGGCGGTGATGTCGGTGGCAAAACAGTACTGGTTCAGGGTGGAGCTGGTACTGTTGGTCTGCTGGCGGTGCAGCTGGCCAAATGGGGCGGCGCGCGGGTGATTGCCACCTGCTCGTCAGCGGATTTCGAACGGGTCAAGCGTGCCGGAGCTGATGCAGTGCTGAGTTACGCTGAGGACGATCTGGCTGAACAGATCCTGGCGGCAAACGGGGGCTGTCCCGTGGATCACATTGTTGAGGTCGAATTTGGTGACAATTGTGCGGTCGACACGGCCGTCATCGCCCCCAATGGACGCATCACCGCATATGGGTCGGCACGGGACATGACCCCCAGCCTACCGTTCTATCCCTTGATGTTTAAAGCTGTGACATTGGAGATGGCGCTGGTCTATCTGTTGCCCGCAGAAGCCCGGCGCAATGCCATAGAGCGTATCAATGCCGCCGCGGCGCAGGGCGCGTTTCAGCCCCCTATCGCGGCTATTTTCAACCTGGTGGATACAGCAAGGGCGCATCAGGCCGTGGAGGCCGGAAAACGCGCAGGCGCGATCCTTGTAAAGACCGGGTGAACCACGAAAAACTAAAATCTCGGGCGGTGATTTCTGAGGGTGATCTGCAGGATCAAAGGGAGGCGTGAAAACTGCATTTTTTTCCAAAAACCCCCTTGCGCCTCCCGATATCTGCCTTTAGACAGCCGCTCACCGATGGGGTGTGGCCAAGTGGTAAGGCAACAGTTTTTGGTACTGAAGATCGTAGGTTCGAATCCTACCACCCCAGCCATTTTCCTTTGAACATACCGTCTGGCGTGAGGCGAAACTTGTCTGGCCTGGAACGCAGATCTTGACGTGTGAAATCGTAGATTCTACGGAATGTGACGATTTAAATGGGCTATCCTCGGTCAACTTGACTGTTCTTCTAGTTTTCAAGAACTGCAATGTGCCTGAGGTTTGAAGGTCCTGAATCCAACACTTGGGGCGGCTTGCTACCATTCTCTGTATGTGCGAACCAATCAGGGGGGGCTGGGCGAGAGCGGACACTCCGGTGATCCTTAAACCCCAGTTCCCTCTTCGCAATGGCAAGACGGCTGCTAGAGTCAGGGTTGTAAGGGTTGACCGACTGGGTTCATAAAGTAGCCTAGCTGCATCATACTAGGCGCGCCGGCCCGCGTCACCAGAGCTATCGCTAAGCAATGGAAGACTGCGCATAGCATCTGCAATTTCCATTTTCTCAATTTGGCCGACGATAGCTTGATTAGACGTTGGGACTGCAGGGCAAGGCATGAGACGTTTGCTTTTGTAGTTCGCCCAGTCGCCGAGTTTCCAGAGGATTGCAAGATCCACTCTGGCAGTCTCCAGCATCTCGATGGAATGATCGGTTCAGTCCGCAAACTGATGTCTGGACTGGACACAAAAGAAGCGCCTGACCCGAGGGAAGAAAAGCACGTTAGCGCACCAATGTTCACCGTAACTGACGAGACGCTATGCAGATCAGAAGTTTCCCGGTCGAACTACCCCAGGCAGATTGGGATAAATGCCACAACCTGTACCTTGCCCATGTATGACGCTGACCGCCTGATCCCCCGCGGCAAGATGGTCGACATCCCGGCCAAACCGATCCCCGCGCAGTGAAAGACACAAGCGCGATAGAAGAGGATCACGCAATCTGGCCAGGCAACAGGTCAAGAAACCCTGGAAGTGCCGGGTTGCGTGTCTCCTTAAGCCAAACTGCCGAAATATCGACAACTTTCCCCACATCCCGGATGCGCACGGCCCTGAGCCCAGCCCGGCGCGCGCGCACAACGTTCTCGGGATAAATCAGGACGCCCATGCCCAACAGCACAAACGTAAAGAATTCGTCCCGAAGATACGCAACCTGTCCAGTCTTTGGGACAAACCCCCGTTCGATACAAAGATCCCTGACAAGGTTGGTGAACGGAAGCCAAGGCGTGTCACCGATCAGAAATCTCTCATCACTGAACTACTCCAGATTAGTAGAGGCGCGCGAGGCTAAATTCTGGACCCACTAGTTTGGTTGCCGCCATCTCGGCTGCGTGTTTCAAGCCCCTGAGTTTCAGGGGTATATCACGAGCAATCTATTCTGGCTGACTGACGAACAGATGGCGCGCCTTCAGCCTTACTTTCCGAAGAGACATGGCAAGCCGAGAGTTGATGATCGACGTGTTTTGAGCGGAATTATCTTCATTAATCGCAATGGGTTGCGTTGGTCTGATGTGCCTCGCGAATATGGATCACCAAAAACCCTCTACAACCGATGGAAGCGGTGGAGCGATATGGGTGTGTTCGCTCGGATCATGACCGGGTTCGCTGCGGAGGGAACCGATCACAAGACCCTCATGGTCGACGTAACCTACCTCAAAGCGCACCGCACGGCCTCCAGCCTGCGGTTGAAAAAGGGGGGGCATGGCAGGCTGATCGGACGCAGCAAGGGGGGCATGAATACGAAGTTGCATGCCGTTGCCGATAGTCTCGGACGCCCGATACGCTTCTTCATATCCGCAGGGCAGGTCAGCGATTACATGGGGGCCAGAGCTTTGGTGAATAGCCTTCCATCGGCTGATTGGCTACTGAGTGATCGCGGCTATGATGCCGATTGGTTCCGCGAAGCCCTTACAGACAAGGGAATAAAACCCTGTATTCCGGGTCGAAAATCGCGCGACAAACCTGTCCGATACGACAAGCGCCGCTACGAACCCCGTAACAGGATCGAGATTATGTTCGGACGCCTGAAGGGCGGGCGCCGTGTAGCCACTCGCTATGACAGGTGCCCGAAGGTCTTCCTCTCGGCCATCGCTCTCGCAGCTACCGTCCTGTTCTGGCTGTAATTTAATGTGTCTGGAGCCTGGCTGCCTTTGCGGGCTGGTTGAGCGCACTCAAGCCCTGATAGGCAAACGCTCTTACCCATCATTTGTGCAGATCCGACGCGACTCAAATCGCATGTATATCCGCACCGCCGCCCTGTAAGCGCTCGTCAAGGCACGGGTAAGACAGATTATAAACAGGACTTGGAGGTCAGTGAGTGTCACGCAGGATGACCTCTGCATCCAGCAGCACGGTCTCTTCCTGCGCCTGAGGGTGGTCGAGGCGCCGATCCAGACAGCGCAATACCGCAGCGACCATGTCACCAATCGGGTTTCGCAATGTGGTCAGCCGGATGGTTGGCCAGCGGGCCATCTCGATATCGTCAAAACCGACGACCGAGATATCCTGTGATACAACACGCCCTGCGTCCTTGAGCGCCCCGAGTGCGCCGATGGCCATGGCATCATTGGCACAGAATATCCCGTCGAAGTGGGCCTGTTCCAACAATCTCTGCGTGGCGAAATATCCGCTTTCGGTGGTGTAGTTTCCTTTGATTTCTCCGGCAAGGATGAGCCGATGCCTCGCCAGGCCGTCGAGCAGCCCATTCCGACGCTCAGCGGTCGCGCCGAAGTCGTCCGGTCCCCCTACTAGAGCGACGCGCTGCCGTGTCCGCTGCGCAAATATATCTGCTGCCAACATTGCCGCTTGGTGATTGCGTAGACATATGTTGTCGACCCGTTCAGAGTCGATAATCCGGCCAGAGGCAATGACGGGGATATGCAGCTTGCTGCAGAGATCGACAATCTCGGTGGCGAGGCTGCCGCTGCGCAGAATCATCGCGTCCAGCGGGTAGCGCAACACCTGAGTGACGGCATCACGGGCATGGTCGCCACTGCCGGCTATCACCACAGGCCATTTACCTGCGGCGTTCAGACCGGCAATCAGCGCTGAGGTCGCCTCCTTGTCGTATTCGTTCCGCATCTCACCGGCAAAGACCGCGACCAGATTGGAGCGTGCGCCCTGCAATGTGGCTGCCAGTGCATTGGGTTGATACCCCAGCTCATGGGCGGCCAACAGGATGCGTTCGCGCTTTTCCTGATCAAGATAGGCGCCCTCGGTGAAGGCGCGTGACACTGCCGAACGCGAAACACCTGCGATTTCAGCGACATCCGCTGCTGTCACGCGCGACAGCCGCCTACCAGCTGCTGGGCCTTGTCGTTTCATCTGTCGTCCCTTTCGGGCGGGATGTTTTTTTCGCTAAACACCGAAACCCTTGACACAACCGTTACATACCGCCCCTATATGAACACGTGTGCAGGTCTGGTGCAACGGACTCGTTCCTGAGACAAAAGCGCTTCAAGCGCTGCTGCAGCAGAGCTCACTGGCCTAAGGGGAGGCCAATTAATAATACCGCGGCGGCCTGAACCGGTCGCCGTGGTTCAATTGGAACCGCTCGCTCTTAAAGGGGCGACGGAGGACCGGAGACAGAAGATGAAACGTATTGCGTTCACAACCGCTGCCACGCTGGCATTCGCCGCCAATGCTGCATATGCCGAAACTGAAATCACCTGGTGGCACGCTATGGGTGGTGCGCTGGGTGATACCGTCAACCAGATCGCATCCGACTTCAACGCGAGCCAGGATGAGTATAAGATCACCCCGGTTTTCAAGGGCACCTATGAAGAGACGCTGACTGCGGGCATCGCCGCCTTCCGCGCGGGTGAGCAACCCAATGTGATGCAGGTGTTTGACGCCGGCGCCGCGACCGTGATTGGCGCGAAGGGCGCGACCATTCCGGTGCAGGATCTTTTGGCCGATAATGGCGTTGATTTCGACATCAACGACTATATCGCTGGTGTGCGTTATTTCTACGCCGACAGCGATGGCAAGATGATCGGCATGCCGTTCAACTCCTCCACGCCCATCATGTACTACAATATCCAGGCGCTGGAAAAAGCCGGGGTTACCGCACCCAAAACCTGGGAAGAATTCCAGACTGTGACCGCGCCTGCGCTGAAAGAGGCCGGGTATACCGCCCTGTCGCAATCGCACCTGCCCTGGATCTTCACCGAGAACTTCCATTCGCGCCATAACCTGCCGTTTGCAACCAACAACAATGGTTACGACAGCGTCGACACTCAGATTCTGGTGAACAATGACGCGATCAAGGCGCATTTCACCGCTGTGACCGACTGGCAGGAAAAGGGCCATTTCGAATGGTTCGGCACAGGCTGGGGCGACAACCAGACGCCGTTTGAGGAAGGCAAGGTTGCCATGTGGCTGGGGTCTTCCGGCTCCTTTGGTGGTCTGAGCAAGAAAGACCTGCCGTTTGATTTCTCCGCAACCATGCTGCCCTACTGGGAAGGTGTGACCAAAGAGCCGACGCAGACCTTCATTGGCGGCGCGTCCCTGTTTGCAATGGCTGGTCATGATGCCGAAGAAAACAAGGCAACCGCTGCGTTCTTCGACTTCCTGACCTCTTCTGAGGTGCAGTATTTCTGGCACAAAGAAACCGGATATGTGCCGATCACCGAAGCCGCCTATGAAATGGCAAAAGCGGACGGCCATTATGACCGCGCACCTGCTGCCGAGGTTGGTATCCAGCAGCTCTCGCTGCCCGGTGGTGACAACACCAAAGGCTATCGCATGGGTTTCTACGTGCAGATCCGCGACGTGATGAACCGTGAATACGGCCGCATCCTGACGGGTGAAACATCGGTTGAAGACGCGTTCAACGCCATCGAAGCCGAAGCCAACAACCTGCTGGCCCGTTTCGCCAAGACCCAAGGCTAATCGCGGGGCTTCCCCTTACTTGTGACGGCCGCAGTCCCTGCGGCCGTCACGCATTCCAACGAAGAGGCATACCGTGAAACGCGCCGGATTCTCGACCAAGTGGATGCCGATCCTGTTGCTTATGCCGCAGCTCGTCATTATCGCTATTTTCTTCTATTGGCCCGCCTGGCATGCAATCCAGTCGTCCTTCTACCTTCAGGATCCGTTTGGGTTTGGCTCAACCTTCGTAGGGTTGGATAACTACACTGATCTTCTGGGCAATTCCGAATATCGCCGTGTCGCGATTTTCACGCTCGTCTTTACGGTGCTGGTAACCTTCTTCTCGCTGGCGATTGCACTGCTGCTGGCGGTGAAGGCGGACAATGTTCTGCGCGGTGCCCGCACCTACCGGACGCTTCTGATGTGGGTCTACGCGGTGGCCCCTCCGGTTGCGGGCTTTATCGGGTTGATCATGTTCGACCAGAGCTGGGGGCCACTGACACGCCTTGCTGGCGTCTTTGGCTGGGATTTTGTGCTGGGTGTGAATTTCAATGACACTGCCGCCGCCATGGTCTTGGTTTCGGTCTGGAAACAGATTCCGGTCAACTTCATCTTCTTCCTGTCCGGTCTTCAGTCGATCCCGCGTTCCGTGCGCGAAGCGGCCCTGATCGACAATCGCTCAGCCACAGGTCGGTTCTGGGATGTCACCTTTCCGCTGCTGGCGCCGACTGGCTTCTTCCTGCTGATCATCAATATCACCTATGCGCTGTTCGACACCTTCGGCATCGTCGACACCCTTGTGAAAGGTGAGCCGGGGAACAACCCGATGACCCTAGTTTACAAGGTCTACGTGGATGGGTTCCGTGGCAACGATCTGGGTGGTTCGTCGGCGCAGTCTGTTATTCTGATGGTCCTTGTTCTGGCGCTTACGATCTTTCAGTTCCGGCTGATCGACCGCCGCATCCACTATACCTGAGGGGGCTGACATGGCTGACCAAACACCCGTCCAAACGCCACGCCGCTCCATCAACTGGGGGGCGATCGGCGACCACACTGTGCTGATCCTCGGCTCACTGTTCATGTTGGTGCCGCTGATCATGGTGGTACTGACCACCACGGTACCGGACGTGGACATAATCAAATACGGCCCGCAGCTGAAAATCGGCGATCAGTTCGATGAGAATTTCGAGAAGGCGATGTTTGAGGCGTCTGGATTCTCCGGAGCGAATACCGGGAGCCGGATGCTGTTCAACTCTTTCGTGCTGGGCATCGGCTTTGCGCTTGGCAAAATCGTGATCGCGATGATGGCGGCCTATGCTATCGTCTACTTCCGCCTGCGGTTCGCCTCGCTGGCATTCTGGGTGATCTTCACCACGCTGCTGCTGCCGTTGGAGGTGCGTATTCTGCCATCCTATGAGGTTGTGCAGAAGCTTGGTATGCTGAACACCTATCAGGGCCTGATCATCCCGCTGATCGCATCGGCCACGGCGACATTTTTCTTCCGGCAGTATTTTCGGTCGATCCCCGAAGAACTTGTTGAGGCCGCCCGCATCGACGGGGCAGGGCCGGTGAAGTTCTTCATCGATATTCTCGTGCCGCTGTCCAAAACCATGATCGCAGCGATGTTCATCATCATGTTTGTCTTTGGCTGGAACCAGTATCTCTGGCCCACGATGATCACGACCGAAGAGGACATGTATACGCTGGTACGGGGGATCAAACAGATCACCCAGACCCTGGAAGGCACCAATGTGCCGGAATTCGGTCGTGCAAATCTTCTGGCAGTGATTGCCATCCTGCCCCCGGTGGCAGTCGTCATTTTCTTCCAAAGCTGGTTCGTCAAGGGCCTGACGGAATCCGACAAGTAAGGACTTCACACAATGGCTCAGGTTACCCTGAATTCTGTACGCAAGGTCTACCCCAACGGGGTTGAGGCCGTTACCTCTTCCAGCTTCAAGATCGAGGACGGCGAATTCGTCGTCCTGGTCGGCCCGTCGGGTTGTGGCAAATCCACCCTGCTGCGCATGATCGCCGGTCTGGAGGACATAACCGAAGGCTCGCTGGAGATCGGCGACCGGGTGGTGAATAACGTGGATCCCGCAGATCGCGATATCGCGATGGTGTTCCAGAACTACGCGCTTTATCCGCATATGACCGTGCGCAAGAATATCGCCTACGGTCTGAAGAACCGCAAAACCCCTGCGGATGAGATCGAGCGCAAGGTGGCCGAGGCCGCCAAGATGCTGAACCTCGAAGAGTATCTGGAGCGCAAACCGTCTCAGTTGTCCGGTGGTCAGCGCCAGCGGGTTGCTATGGGCCGTGCCATCGTGCGTGACCCGGCGTTGTTTCTGTTCGACGAACCTTTGTCGAACCTTGATGCCAAGCTGCGCAACCAGATGCGGATTGAGATCAAGGCATTGCAGCGCCGGTTGGGGGTCACTTCTATCTACGTGACCCACGATCAGGTCGAAGCGATGACCATGGCGGATCGCATCATCGTGCTGAACGGTGGCCGTATCGAACAGATCGGCAGCCCTTCGGAGATTTATCACAACCCGGCGTCCGTCTTTGTGGCGTCATTCATGGGCGCACCGCCGATGAACCTGATTGATGCCAGCATTGCTGGTGGGCAGGTCACCTTGCCAGATGGCGTTGCTATGGGCGCGCTTAAGACCTCCGCAGAGGGCGCGGTTAAGCTGGGGATCCGCCCGGAAGATGTACAGCTGGTCAGCGAAGGCGGTGTCTCCATTGATGTCGAACTGATCGAAGAACTCGGCGCACACCGTCTTCTGCATGGCAAACTGGGTGGGCAGCCCTTCACCATCCATGTGCTGAAGGATATCCCGGTTGAGCCCGGCACCCATCAGATCTCGGTCGACCCGGCAGCGATCTGCCTGTTTGATGCGGAAAGCGGCCAGCGACGATGACAGCGGTGCTGAACAGTCTGCCGTCGGTTTCATCCGATCTGCAGGCGCGGATCAAGGCGGCACCGCGCAATGCGGAGGCGCACCGGTCGCTGATGGCTGAGGTGCCGGCAATGTCGGCCTTGCAATCCGGCGGTCAGGCTTCTCTGGAGGTCTTGACCGCTTCGGTTTCTGTTGTTGCCTGGAACGTCGAGCGCTGCCTGTTCCCGGAGGATACGGCCCGTCATATTCAACCTCTCGCCCCGCAGGTCGTCCTGCTGTCGGAGGTGGATCATGGCATGGCCCGCACCGGTCAGCGCCACACCACCGAGGCCATGGCGAAAGCACTGGACATGGCTTACGTCTTTGGGGTTGAGTTCCATGAGCTGGATCTGGGTGGCCCGACCGAGCAGGCCTTCTGCACGGATGATTTCAACCTGTTTGGCTGGCACGGGAACGCCATACTCTCGGCCGTTCCGCCAGAGCGTGTCACCCTGATCCGGTTGGATGACCACGGCCACTGGTTTTCCTCGGATGAGGTGCCCGCAGATCCGGAACAGCCGCGTCTTGGCGGGCGGATGGCTATCGCGGCGGTCCTGCCGACTGAGGCGGGGCCGATTTGCGCTGTCTCCACTCATCTGGAAAGCAATGCTGACGCTGACCACCGCCATGCGCAATTCGACCGTCTGCTGCATGCGATCGATGCGTTTGCGCCGGATATGCCGGTGCTGATCGGCGGTGATCTCAACACCGGCAACCATTTGCCGCCTGATTTCGACTGGCAACGTGAAACGCTGTTCGATCTGGCGCGCGCGCATGGCTATGACTGGTCGGCGACACCGGATGGTGTCACCACCCGGCCAAGCCTTATCACGCCGCATCCGGATAGGCAGATGAAACTGGATTGGTTCTGCACCCGTGGCATGTGCTCGACGGAAAACCGTCTGGTGTCTTCAGTCGATGAAAATGGCCGTCCGCTGTCCGATCACGATGCCGTCTGGTGTCGCGTCGCGCTGGACTGATTGGGGCGCATGCCAGAGGCTGCTAAACCAAAAAAACTGCCGCCGCATAATCCACGCCTGATTATCGGCGGCAGGCTCACGGCCATATGCTAAACAAGGCATATGTTGTTTGATCTTCCTGACCATGAGGCGCTGTATCAGGCGCTGCTCAATCGCGATGACCGGTATGACGGACAGGCTTATGTCTGCGTCGCCACCACCGGCATCTTTTGTCGTCTGACCTGCCCGGCACGCAAACCCAAACGCGAGAACTGCCAGTTTTTCGGTAGTGTAGGCGAATGTATCGAAGCAGGGTTTCGCGCCTGCAAACGGTGCCACCCCCTGCGCCCGATGGCAGAGGCGGATCCGGCGGTGGCCACCCTTTTGGCGGCTCTGGATCAACGTCCGGACTATCGCTGGGGGGAGGGGGACATTACCCGCATGGGATTTGATCTCTCCACGGTGCGGCGCAGTTTCAAGCGGCAGTTCGGCATGACTTTTCTGGAGATGGCCCGCCAGCGCCGACTGCGCGAAGGTTTCACTGTGTTGTCGGACGGCGGCAAGGTGATCGAGGCGCAGCTGGACGCGCAATTTGACTCTCCTAGTGCGTTTCGCGCCGCATTTGCCCGCTTGTTGGGACGTGCGCCGGGTAGCCTGACCGGTGAAGGCCTGTTGCTAGCGGATTGGATTGCGACACCGCTTGGTGACATGATTGCCGTTGCCAGCAAGACAGAACTGCACCTGCTGGAATTTGTGGAACGTAAGGCGCTAAAGGGCGAATTGGACAAGCTGCAACGCGCGGTGAAAGGCGACCTTGGCATCGGTCCCACACCGCCGAGCGAGCAGATCCGGGCAGAACTTGACGCGTTTTTTGCTGGGCGCTCGGCACAGTTTGAGACCCCTTTGGCCTATCATGGCACAGCCTTCATGCAGCAGGTCTGGGATGCCCTGCGGCAAATCCCACCCGGCATCACCCGCAGTTATTCGGAGATTGCGCGCACCATTGGCCGACCCGATGCCACCCGTGCTGTGGCCCGCGCCAATGGCGCCAATCAGATCGCCCTGGTGGTGCCTTGCCACCGGGTGATTGGTGCGGATGGGTCGCTGACCGGATACGGTGGGGGACTGTGGCGCAAACAGCGGCTCTTGGACATTGAACGCCAGTATCGCACATCGGCGGCGCAGCCGGTCTGAGGACCTCGCCCCAGAACGGAGGGGCGCGCGGATAGCCCCTCCAGACCGATCGGCGGTTTCCCAACCCCCGGCAAATCTGTAGAAGGCAGTAACGCCACTCAGAGCCGGAGCCTGAAACCATGTCGACGCCCAAACCTGTTGTTCTGTGTATCCTTGATGGTTGGGGGAATGCTGAGCCGGGAACCGCGAATGCGCCCTATCTGGCTGAGACACCAACGCTCGACGAGATTGCAAAGACCTGCCCAATGGCGCGGTTGATCACCCATGGGCCGGATGTCGGTCTGCCAAGCGGGCAAATGGGGAACTCAGAGGTGGGCCACACCAATATCGGCGCAGGTCGCGTGGTGGCGATGGATCTGGGGCAGATTGATCTGGCGATTGAGGATGGCACATTCTTCGACAATGACGCCCTGCAAGCCTTTATCGCCCGGTTGAAGGAAACCTGCGGTGCGGCACATCTCATGGGGCTGGTCTCAGATGGCGGTGTCCATGGCCATGTCACCCATATCCTTGCCGCGGTAAAGGCGGTCCGGGATGCGGGCGTGCCTGTCTGGCTGCATGCGATGACCGATGGGCGCGATGTCGCCCCGAAATCTGCTCTGGACTTCGTCACCGCCCTGCAAGGTGATCTCGCGGAGGGCGCGCGTATCGCCACCGTCACCGGGCGCTACTACACTATGGATCGCGACAATCGCTGGGAACGTGTCAGTCAGGCCTATGACGCCATGATCCATGGTCGCGGGCAGTATGAGGCGGAGACCGCCGCGGACGCGATCAGTTCCAGCTATGCGCGCGATGAGCTGGATGAATTTATCAAGGCCACGGTGATTGATGGGTATGACGGCGTAAAGGCCGGGGATGGCATTTTCTGCCTGAATTTCCGCGCTGACCGCGCCCGCGAAATTCTGCGCGCCATTGGTGAGCCAGACTTTGACGCTTTCGACACCGGCGCGCGCCCTGATCTCTCGGCCTTGCTTGGCATGGTGGAGTATTCCGAAGGTCATAACGAATACATGCAGACGGTGTTTCCCAAACGCGCCATCGTCAACACATTGGGTGCCTGGGTGGCGAAACAGGGCAAGCGTCAGTTCCGCCTCGCCGAGACAGAGAAATATCCGCATGTGACCTTCTTCCTCAATGGCGGCAAAGAAGACCCGGAGGAGGGCGAAGACCGCGCCATGCCGAAATCGCCCAAGGTTGCGACTTATGATCTGCAACCGGAAATGTCAGCGCCTGAGGTGACCGAGCGGTTCGTCGAGGCGATCGAGGCGGGTTATGACCTGATTGTCACCAACTACGCGAACCCGGATATGGTTGGTCATACCGGCGATCTCAACGCCGCAATCAAGGCCTGCGAAGCGGTAGATCAGGGGCTGGCCAAAGTCGTCGCCGCGTTGAAGTCCGCAGGTGGCGTGATGCTGGTCACAGCCGATCATGGCAATTGCGAGGTGATGGTGGACCCGGAAACCGGTGGGCCACATACAGCGCATACCACCAATCTGGTGCCGGTTGCGCTGGTTGGTGGACTCGAAGGGACACAGCTGCGTGACGGTCGCCTCGCAGATCTGGCACCAACGCTGTTGCAGTTGATGGACCTGCCGAAACCGGATGAAATGACCGGGGAAAGCCTGCTGGCATGAGTTCAGCATTCGGCATCCTTTGGTCTGATGTTGCCCGACATGGCTTGCAGGTCTGTGCCCTTGCGCTGGGTTTGTCAGTATTGGCAGGGGGAATAGAAGCAGCAGAGGATCCCGCGACTGCCGCACAGAAGGCGGCCAACCAGCTTGAGGCGGCGACTTTGGCGCTGCAAGACGCGGAAAGCGCCCGTGATCGGGTGGCGGCCTTGACAGAAACCGTTCGCGCTTATGAGGCAGGGCTGGCCGCTATGCGCGATGGTCTGCGCCGTGTGGCGCAGCGCGAAGGGCAGTTGGCCGCTCAGTTGAAGGCGCGCGAGGATGACGTGGCGGATTTGCTTGGTGTCTTGCAGACGATCGAAACCTCGCCGCCCCCTGTGCTGATGCTACATCCCTCGGGTCCGCTCGGCGCGGCGCGTTCAGCTATGACACTGGCAGAGGTGACACCGGCGCTGCAATCGCGGGCAACTGCGCTGCGTCGCGATCTGGAGGAGGTCCAGACGCTGCGCCTGTTGCAGCAAAGCGCGGCCAACACCCTGCAGGAGGGTCTGAACGGTGTACAAGAGGCCCGTGTACAACTGTCTGCCGCCATCGCCGACCGCACCGATCTGCCACGTCGCTTCATCCAGGATCCTGTGCGAACTGCCATTCTGATATCCTCGACGGAGACGCTCAGCGGGTTTGCCAGCGGGCTGGCTGAAATCGCGGAGGGGGAGATCGCAACAACCGATGCTGATGTCAGCGCCTTGCGCGGCACGCTTCCGATCCCCGTCGAAGGACTGGTCCTTCGCGGCTATGGTGAAAAAGACGCCGCAGGCATCGCCCGTCCCGGTTGGTTGATCGCGGCACGTCCGCGCGCGCTTGTGGTGTCGCCTACCGCCGCCACGATCCGCTATCAGGGGCCACTGCTGGATCTTGGCAATGTCGTCATCCTCGAACCGCAGCCCGAGACGCTTTTTGTGCTGTCGGGACTGGCCGAAGTTTACGGAACCATGGGGGAGGTCATCCCCGGAGGAACCCCAATTGGCCTGATGGGGGGAAAAAACCCGGAAATCGGCGCCATTTTGTCACTAAGCGGTGAAGGGGCTGGAACTGACCGCACAGAAACGCTCTATATAGAAGTGAGAATGGACAACAGTCCGGTGGACCCCGAAACCTGGTTCCGCACCGACAAGGATGGAAATTAGTTCATGAGAAAATTCGCGATGGCCGCAGTGGGCGGCACGCTGGCAGGGATACTTGCCACCACCTATGTAGCTGAGCCGCTTTTGGCACAGGAAGGCAGCCGGGAGGCCAGCGTTTATGAGCAGCTGGACCTCTTCGGCGACATTTTTGAACGCATCCGCGTACAATATGTCGAAGACGTCGATGAGACCGAGCTGATTGAAGCCGCCATTGGTGGCATGCTCGCCTCGCTGGATCCGCATTCCAGCTACCTCTCCCCGGATGATGCCGCCAATATGCGGGTGCAGACCCGTGGTGAATTTGGTGGTCTCGGTATTGAGGTCACGCAGGAAGAAGGCTTCGTCAAAGTGGTCTCGCCCATTGATGGCACCCCGGCGGATGAGGCCGGGATGGAATCCGGCGACTTCATCACTCATGTGGATGGCGAAAGCGTTCTGGGACTGGCGCTGGACGAGGCGGTGGATCTAATGCGTGGGCCGGTTGGCTCCGAGATTGTCATCACCGTTGTGCGCGAAGGCGAGGCGGAGCCCTTTGATGTGTCTATCATTCGCGACACAATCAAGCTGACGGCGGTACGCGCCCGGACCGAAGATGAAACAGTTGTTCTGCGCCTGACCACCTTCAATGACCAGACCACGCCGAACCTTGAGGCGGGCCTGAAAAAGCAGCTGGAAGAGGCCGGTGGCATGGACAATGTCAACGGTATCGTACTGGATCTGCGCAATAACCCCGGTGGTCTGCTGACACAGGCGATCAAAGTGGCGGACAGCTTCCTCGACAGCGGTGAAATCGTCTCTACCCGTGGGCGTAATCCTGAGGACGGTGAACGGTTCAACGCAACGCCAGGCGATCTTGTTGACGGCAAACCCATCGTGGTCCTGATCAATGGCGGGTCGGCTTCGGCATCTGAGATTGTCGCGGGTGCGCTGCAAGATCACCGCCGTGCCATTGTGGTCGGTACCAAATCCTTCGGTAAAGGCTCCGTGCAGACAGTGATGCCGCTCAAGGGAGAGGGCGCAATGCGTCTGACCACGGCGCGCTACTACACCCCATCGGGCCGTTCGATCCAGGCGCTTGGGGTATCCCCCGACATCGTTGTGGAACAGCCCCGCCGGGATCCAAATGCGGAGGAGGAAGAGGACAATACCTCCGCCGCCCGCCGGACCCGGTCTGAGGCAGATCTGCGGGGGCGTCTGAACAACGATAGCCTTTCCGAGGATGAGATCCGTCAGATTGAGGAAGACCGCGCCAAGGCCGAGGCCGCAGCGGAGCGCCGCGAAGAGGATTACCAGCTGGCTTATGCTATCGACATTCTGAAAGGTCTGTCGAAACTGGGCCCGGAAGAGTAAGCGCCAACCATCTGGTCAAAACCAATCAAAACCGCCTCGTGAGCAATCCGGGGCGGTTTATTTTTGATCATCTGCCGAGACAGCGGCGGTTTATTCAGGTGGCAACCCGCCTGCGGTGACATGCCGACGAAACCGTCGTGGCGGTAGCCCGGTGCCCCGCGCAAACACACGGCTGAAATGGGCGGGGTCAGCATAGCCAAGCTCATAGGCGATCTGCGCGGCACTCAATGTCGTATAAATCAGTAGGCGGCGCGCCTCACGTAACATCCGCTCGTTGATCAGCTGTGAGGCGGATTGCCCGGTTGCCTGATGGCTGATCCGGTTGAGGTGCGTTGTCGAAACGGCAAGTTCACGCGCGTAGTCGCTGACCTGCCGCCGGGCACGGAAATCCCGGTTCACCAGCGTTTCGAACCGGGCGAACAGTTGATGAGCCTTCGGGTTGGACTCGCGAGACTGCTGCGCACCGATGCATTGCGCAACCGTGCCGGTGACCGCGCCGACAAGTCCACGCAGGATCGGTGTGCGCGCAAAACCATCTGCCTCATAGGCGTCGCGGATCGCAGTGACTAGCTGTAGCAAGTCATCCCGCAGGGGTGTGACCGCCGCGCGATCCAGGGGTGTCAGAATATCGAGGTTATCCTCAAGCACTTGATCCATAAGATCGGATGTCAGTGTCAGCACCCATCCTGTAGTATTGCTATTAAACCGAAACCCATGCACGGCGCCACGGGGTACATTGATCATGCACGGGGGATGAAGATCTAGCTCGATACCGTCAATCGTGGCCAGTCCTGCGCCTTGTGTCAGGGTTAAAATCTGATGCAACCGCGCATGACGATGGGGCGTCAGCGACCAATCATGGAGCGAGGACCGCGCCTCAATGCTCTCAATATGCAGAAGATCCGCCAACTCCGTATTCTCTCCAAACAGGGAGTAGGTGGTTATCGCCTTCGGTTCAGTCATGTGCGAAATATACAAGAACTGGGCGGTTGGGTCTATTCGCAAGATGGCGGAGTTTCTGCATGATAGGCAGGCGAACAGGAGAAAGCTGATGCAGAGCCAGACAACACAGGTGGTGATTGTTGGGGGTGGTCCCTCCGGGCTTTTGCTGTCGCAATTGCTGCACCGCGCCGGGATCGACACAATCGTGCTGGAGCGTCAGACCCGGAATTATGTGCTGGGGCGCATTCGTGCGGGGGTCTTGGAGCACGGATTTGTGGACTTGCTGCGCCGGGCTGGTGCCAGCGCGCGCATGGACCGCGATGGTGTGGTGCATCACGGATTTCACATTGCCCATCAGGGGCGGCTAGACCGTATCGATCTTGCTGGCAGCGCCAAGGGGCAGACGGTGATGGTTTATGGCCAGACCGAGGTGACACGCGATCTCTATGAAGCCCGCGATGCCATAGGTGGCCAGATCATCCACGAAGCCGCGAATGTCGCACTGCATGATCTGACGACGGCGCGGCCTTATGTTACCTATGAACAGCAGGGCGAAACCGGTCGGATTGATACCAAATTCATTGTCGGCGCGGATGGGTTTCACGGGGTCAGCCGGAAGTCGATTCCGTCAGATGTCCTGCGCGAATATGAAAAGGTCTACCCGTTCGGCTGGCTCGGCGTGCTCTCGCAGACATCTCCCGCCGCGGATGAGTTGATCTATGCCCGGCACGACCGTGGTTTTGCCTTATGCTCGATGCGCAATGCGCAGTTGAGCCGCTATTACATTCAGGTGCCGCTGACCGATCGGGTCGAGGACTGGAGCGATGTCGCCTTCTGGGAGGAGTTGAAGCGACGCTTGCCAGAGGATGTGGCGCGTGGACTGCAAACCGGGCCCTCAATTGAGAAGTCCATCGCGCCGCTGCGCAGCTTCGTGGCGGAGCCGATGCGCTATGGCGCGCTATTTCTTGCCGGAGACGCCGCCCATATCGTGCCGCCAACTGGGGCCAAGGGGCTGAACCTCGCAGCCTCAGATATCCATTATCTGTACGAAGGTTTGTCGGATCACTTCCAACGCAATGATGACACTGCGTTGGACAGCTATTCCGAGCGCGCTTTGGCGCGGATCTGGAAGGCTGAACGGTTCAGCTGGTGGATGACCAACCTGCTGCATCGCTTCCCTGACATGTCGCCAGCGGATCTGCGGCTGCAGCAGGCAGATCTCGATTACCTGTTCTCCTCCGACGCGGCGCAGGCATCTTTGGCCGAAAACTATGTGGGATTGCCCTATTAGGGTCTGATTTTAGGCGTTCCCCCAGGCGACAGTCAGCCGCTTTTCGGGGCGGTTTTGCTGCTCTGCCAGATCCATCAGGGCACCGCCAAAATCGGCAAAGGAAATCTGCGACAGCCCATCGGCATCGGTCACCAGCGTATCGGTGCCCCATTCGTAGCGACCCCGACGCTCTCCCTCCTGCAGTATCGCAGCTGGGCGCAGGCAGGTCCAATCCACATGTGATGTGCTCTCCAGCAAATGATCCTGCGCGGCGCAGGCCTCTGCAATCGGACGTACGGTGTCCGGCAGAAAGCCCGGTGCGCTCAGCACCGTCTCCCCGCTGCCGTCAGCCAGCTTCAAAAGGGCAGCGCCTCCGGTGATCAGAGCGGGGATATTGCCCGCTTCTGCGGCCTGCAGCACCGCTTGCGTCAACGCCACCAGCAAGGCGTCCTGCCCGGCGACCGGGCGCAAGGCACTGATAATGATGTGATGTCGGCGGGCAAGATCGGCCAGTTGCTCAGCGCTGGTCAACACATCCAGGGCGAGCGGTGTCACCAGCTGGTTGCCAAGTGGTCCGCGCAGGTCTGGATTGCGCGCAATCGCAGTCACACGGTGCCCGCGTTCAATGGCTTGCAGGACCGTGGCGCGGCCGACATCTCCGGTCGCCCCAAAAAGAAGAATATCCATTTATGCCTCATATCTTTACTTCGAGATAATTGATGGACCAAATTTACTTTGACATCAAGATAAAATTCGATCTGCACCAATGCACAAGACAATGCGCATCTGTAAACGCTGGCGTTGCAATCCCCGCTGGCGGTTGCGCAGTGTTGGCGCTACCGTGCGCTGAACTGATGAGTTTACTTTTGAAGGAGGCAGCAATGTCAGCCATCCTATCCATTCGTGATTTGGAAAAGACATATGAGGGTGGGTTTCAGGCCCTCAAAGGGGTCTCGCTTGACATAGAGGAGGGCGAAATCCTCGCGCTGCTTGGTCCAAACGGCGCGGGCAAGACCACATTGATTTCAACCGTCTGCGGCATCACGACCCCCACTTCGGGTCACGTATCTGTCGGCGGGCATGACATTATCGAAGACTTCCGGGCCGCCCGCAGCCTGATCGGGCTGGTGCCGCAGGAAATCAATCTGGAGCCCTTTGAAACCGTCTGGAACTCCGTCAGATTTTCCCGTGGACTGTTTGGCAAACCGCGCAACGATGCCTTGCTTGAGGACATCCTGCGCAAGCTGTCGCTCTGGGATAAACGCAAGAGCCGGATTATGGAGCTATCAGGCGGCATGAAACGTCGGGTGCTCATTGCCAAGGCGCTCAGCCACGATCCCCGCATCCTGTTCCTGGATGAACCGACCGCTGGCGTCGACGTGGAGCTGCGCAAAGACATGTGGGATGTGGTGGCGGAGCTGAAACGCGATGGTGTCACCATCATTCTGACCACCCATTATATCGAGGAAGCCGAGGCTATTGCCGACCGCGTCGGTGTCATCACCAATGGAGAAATCCTGCTGGTCGAGGAGAAGGCCAAGCTGATGGCGCAACTCGGTAAGAAGCAGCTGGAAGTCCAGCTGACCGACGCGCTGACAGCGGTCCCCGACAGCCTTGGAGCTTATGGGCTGACCCTGACCGAGGATCGCCGTGGGCTGATCTATTCCTACGACACCAACGCCGAGCGCACCGGCATCACGGCGCTGCTGAACGACGTGGCAAAATCCGGCCTGACGCTGGCGGATGTGCAAACCCGGCAATCCAGCCTTGAAGACATATTCGTCGGGCTGGTTTCAGGAGAATCGACATGAACTGGACCGCAATCGCTTCAATCTACCGCTTTGAAATGGCGAGGTTCTTTCGCACACTGATGCAGAGCTTCCTGTCTCCGGTGCTGTCCACCTCGCTCTACTTCGTTGTGTTTGGAGCCGCCATCGGCAGCCGCATTGATCAGGTTGAAGGCGTGCCATACGGTGCCTTCATCGTGCCGGGTCTTATCATGCTCAGCGTGATGACGCAGGCCACGTCCAACGCTTCTTTCGGGATCTATTTCCCCAAATTTATCGGCACCATCTATGAGTTGCTCTCCGCGCCGGTGAATTTCCTGGAAATCGTGATTGGCTATGTGGGGGCGGCGGCAACCAAGGCGCTGTTCATCGGCGTGGTTATCCTGGTGACGGCGTCGCTCTTTGTTGATCTGACCATCGCGCACCCGCTGGCTATGGTTTTGTTCATGGTGCTGACATGCGTCAGCTTCGCTCTGTTGGGCTTCATCATTGGGGTTTGGGCCAAGAATTTTGAGCAGCTGCAACTGGTGCCTTTGCTGATCGTCACGCCACTGGTGTTCCTAGGTGGGTCGTTTTATTCGATCTCGATGCTGCCGCCGATCTGGCAGAAAATCACCCTCTTCAATCCGGTGGTCTATTTGATTTCCGGTTTCCGCTGGTCTTTCTTCGGTGCCTCAGACGTGCCCGTCGGGCTTAGTCTGCTGGCCATTGGTGGGTTTACGGCGCTCTGCCTTGCGGTGATCTGGTGGATTTTCAAAACCGGTTGGCGCATTCGGTCCTGACGGCCAGGCAATATGGTCAGACCATCAGGCGCTTGCGGCGGGTCTTGAGCATCACACACACGATATCGGGGCGGCCCTGATCGGGCTGCTCCAACGGCAGGCAATCTGTGCGGACGTCGCACGTATTGAGGGAACGTTGCAATTTTACCCAAGCGACGCGGCTTTTTTGCCGCTGCGCTTGCATCGTTCCGGCCCCATCCCTTGTTTCAGGGCAGTCGGCATTCTACATCGGCGCCATGAACCTAAAATTGCCCTTCTTGAACAAGCCACCGCTGGTTGCTGTTGTGCGCCTCAATGGCGCCATTGGCATGGCCGGTCGCGGTGCCCTGAATGATGCCGCACTTGGTCCGGTGCTGGAACGTGCCTTTCGCAAGGGCAAACCGGCTGCGGTCGCTCTTGAGATCAACTCGCCCGGTGGCTCACCAGTGCAAAGCGCCCTGATCGGCGCGCGCATTCGCCGCCTTTCTGAGGAGCTGAAGGTCCCCACCATCGCCTTTGTCGAAGATGTGGCGGCCTCAGGCGGCTACTGGCTGGCGGCTTCGGCGGATGAGATCTGGGCCGATGAAAGCTCGATCCTCGGCTCCATTGGCGTCATTTCCGCAGGCTTCGGTGCCCATGTGTTCCTGGCGCGTCAAGGCGTCGAGCGGCGGGTCTATACCGCTGGTCGCAGCAAATCGATGCTGGACCCGTTCCGCCCGGAAAACGCGGAGGACGTGAAGCGCCTGAAGCAGCTGCTGGGCGATATCCACGACAATTTCATCGCCCATGTTAAAGATCGCCGTGGCGACAAACTGGATGCCAGTGAGGATCTCTACACCGGTGAGATCTGGCTTGGACGACGCGCCGTCTCCCTTGGTCTGATTGATGGCATCGGCCATTTGCGCCCCAAGATGCAGGCGCGCTTTGGTCCCAAGGTGCGGTTCCGGCGCTACGGCATTAAGAAGCCGCTTCTGGGCCGGATCGGTGTGCAGATTGCGCAAGACGCGCTGAGCGGCATTGAGGAACGCGCCGAATACGCGCGGTTTGGCCTCTGACGTGATTTTTAAGATTGTTTCCCTGTTTCTTGTGGTGATGGCTGTGCTGGCGATGTTCGGCAAGCTGCGGATGCCCGGCCAAAAACACTTGGCCTCGCGGCGCTGTGGCAGCTGCGGCCGCTTCAAGATCGGAAAAGGCCCCTGTGCCTGCAAAAAGAATGGAGGGCCTCGGCAATGATGCCATGGCTGTTGTCTGGACTTGGGCTTGTGATCCTGCTGCTCGCCGGGGACGCTTTGGTGCGCGGGGCTGTGAACCTCAGCTTGCGGCTTGGTGTGCCGGCGCTCATTGTCAGTCTGACGATCGTGGCTTTTGGCACCTCGGCGCCGGAGCTGCTGATCGCCATCCGCGCCGTCGGCGAAAATGCTGACGGGATTGCACTTGGCAATGTGGTCGGGTCAAACACGGCCAATATCCTGATGGTCCTCGGCATTCCCGCACTGATGCGCTCCTTGCACACCAGTGAATGCGACACGCGCAAGAACTATGTCTTTATGCTGATCGCCTCGGTCCTGTTTATCGGATTGGCCTTCTGCGGGACCTTCACGGTCTGGTCCGGCCTGATCCTGCTGGCAGCTCTGTCGGTGGTTCTTGGCGTTGCCTTCCGCGAGGCCCGCGCCCATCGCCGCAATGGCAAGGACAGTGAGCTGGATGATATCGAGGAGGCCGATCCCGATATGCCTTACTGGCGCATCGGCATCTACCTTTTCCTGGGGCTAATCGGCTTGCCGCTGGGGGCTGATTTGCTGGTCGATAATGCGTCGATTATCGCCCGCACTTATGGGGTCACGGAAACTGTGATCGGCCTGACGCTGGTGGCCATTGGCACCTCTTTGCCGGAACTTGCGACAACCGTCATGGCCGCGCTGCGTCGTCAGGCAGATGTCGCGCTCGGCAATGTCATCGGCTCCAACATGTTCAACCTGCTCGCGATCGTTGGCATCGCAACCTTTGTTGGTCCGATCAGTGTTGATCCCTCCTTCCTGCGGGCGGATCTTTGGGTGATGCTGGCTTCGTCACTGCTGCTGGTGCCCTTTGTCTTCTTCAAAATGGACATCACCCGCACTTGGGGTGTGATTTTATCTGCTGTTTATGTGGTCTACCTGGTGCAGCTGTTCTAACTCATTGCCAACAGGCAGATGAGGAGATAGCAATATGCGGGCATTGGTAACCGGCGCGGGCAAGCGACTTGGCCGCGCGATGGCGTTGGAGCTGGCGGCAAACGGCTATGACGTCGCCGTCCACTACGCGAGCTCAGCTGACGCAGCAGAAACCACAGCGGCAGATATTCGCGCGATGGGCCGCGTTGCTGTTCCCCTGCAGGCTGATCTGCTGAAGGAAGCAGAGACAGAGGCCCTGCTGCCTGCCGCAGCGGACGCTCTGGGAGGGCCGATCACCTGTCTGGTGAACAACGCTTCTATATTTGAGCACGACAGCCTGGAGACGGCGACTCGCAACAGCTGGGATCGCCATATGGACAGCAATCTGCGTGCGCCCTTTATCCTGACGCAACAGTTGGCCGCGCAGGATCTGCCGCAACAGGTTGATGAGCAGGGGCGGGCGCTGGCGTCTGCGTCCGTCATCAATCTCATTGATCAGCGCGTGCGCAAACTGACACCGGACTTCATGACCTATACGCTGGCGAAATCCGCGCTTTGGACGCTGACCCGCACCAGTGCGCAGGCGCTTGCGCCCCGCATCCGTGTCAATGGTATCGGCCCAGGACCCACGCTGAGAGGTCCGCGGCAGAGCGAAAGCCAATTCGCCCGCCAATGTGCCAACACCCCGCTGCAGCGCGGTGCCGATCCGGCTGATATCAGAGCGGCGCTGAGCTATCTTCTGCGCGCGCCATCGGTCACCGGGCAGCTTATTTGCATCGACAGCGGTCAGCATCTCAGCTGGGAAACACCGGACGTTGTGGGGTTGGAATAACCCTGTCTGCGGGGCGGTTCAAAAGTGGTAGCGCCGAAGTTGTGCACGTAGCGTCAACTGGTCGTAAACCTGTTACAAAAATCCTTTTGAAATCATAACCTTGTCCGCAATCATAAAAGTTTTCCTTTGTTATCATGTGCTTACCTATGTGCCTATTTTTTAGGCAAACGCTGGAAATCAGCCAAAAATAAGGAAAAAATGCGGATAGCCATAAGATATTACCAGACTTATCCACAGCATCAGTGGATTTGTTCCATGTTGATCCTGATGCGCTAACATTGCAGACCACCTGCGGGAATCATAGATCTCGGAACATGACAGACCATCAGCCCGAAACCTCACCTGAAACGACAAGCCCCATCCCCCGGACGGGGTACGCCATAATACAGGATTACCTGAAGACCCTAGACAGTTCTCCGGGTGTCTACAGGATGCTGGATAGCGAGAGCCGTGTGCTCTACGTCGGAAAGGCGCGCAATCTGCGGGCGCGGGTGTCGAACTATTCCCGTCCGGGCCATTCGCCCCGGATTGAGCGGATGATCGCGGCTACTGCATCGATGATGTTCCTGACCACACGTACGGAGACTGAGGCACTGCTGCTGGAGCAGAACCTGATCAAGCAGCTCAAGCCAAAGTACAACGTACTGCTGCGTGACGACAAAAGTTTCCCCAATATTCTGGTCGCAAAGGATCACGCGTTTCCGCAGATCAAGAAACACCGCGGCACCCGACGCGAGAAGGGCAGCTATTTTGGTCCCTTCGCGAGTGCAGGCGCGGTCAACCGAACTCTCAATCAGTTGCAGAAGGCCTTCCTGCTGCGCAATTGCAGCAATGCGATGTTCGAAAGCCGCACGCGTCCCTGCCTGCAATATCAGATCAAGCGCTGCACCGCGCCCTGTACCGGTGAGATCTCGGCCGAGGACTATGCGGCCTCCGTGCGGGATGCTGAGCGGTTTCTGTCCGGGCGTTCCACCAAGATCCAGGAAGAACTCGCCGAGCAGATGGCGGCAGCCTCCGAGGCGATGGAGTTTGAGCGCGCCGCCGCCCTGCGCGACCGGATCAAGGCGCTGACGCAGGTGCAGACCTCGCAGGGTATCAACCCACGCGGCGTGGCGGAGGCGGATGTGATCGGTCTGCATCTCGACAGCGGACAGGCCTGCGTGCAGGTGTTTTTCATTCGGGCCAACCAGAACTGGGGCAACCAGGATTTCTATCCCCGCATCAACGGTGACGTCTCCTCGGCTGAGGTGATGGAGGCCTTCATCGGCCAGTTCTACGACAATAAGGAACCGCCCCGGCAGTTGATCCTGTCTGACGAAATTGAGAATGGCGATCTGATGGAACTGGCACTCAGCGACAAGGCCGGGCGCCGGGTCGAAATTCTGGTGCCGCAGCGTGGAGAGAAGACAGAGCTGGTGGCCGGTGCCGTGCGCAACGCCCGCGAATCCCTCGCCCGGCGCATGGCCGAAAGCGCGACACAGGCCAAATTGCTGGGCGGTGTGGCTGAAGCCTTCGGTCTGGAGGGGCCACCGCAGCGGATTGAGGTCTACGACAACTCCCATATTCAGGGCAGCCATGCTGTCGGTGGTATGATCGTCGCCGGCCCCGAAGGGTTCATGAAAAACGCTTATCGCAAGTTCAATATCAAGGGCGATGATCTCACGCCCGGCGATGATTTCGGCATGATGAAAGAAGTCCTGCATCGTCGTTTCTCGCGCCTGCTGAAGGAGGATCCCGACCGTGCGAAGGGCCTCTGGCCGGATCTTCTGTTGATTGACGGCGGCGCCGGGCAGGTCAGCGCAGTGGCGGAGATCATGGCTGAGCATGGTGTGCAGGACATTCCCATGATTGGTGTCGCCAAAGGTGTCGACCGGGACCACGGCAAGGAAGAGTTTCACCGCCTGGGGGAGCCCGCTTTTGCCCTCCAACGCAATGATCCGGTTCTCTATTTTGTGCAGCGAATGCGGGATGAGGCGCACCGTTTTGCGATTGGCACCCACCGCGCCAAACGGGCGAAAGCCATGGGCGCCACGCCGCTGGATGAGGTGCCGGGTGTCGGTGCGGCCCGCAAACGTGCGCTGTTGGCACATTTTGGCAGCGCCAAGGCGGTCAGCCGGGCCAACCTGTCGGACCTGAAGGCGGTAGAAGGGGTCTCAGCAGCGTTAGCGCAGCGGATCTATGATTTCTTTCATGCTCAGGGGTAGCTGCTCGGGCTTGGCTGCCAGCCAGACTGGCAGCCATTCTGTGTCGGCTGCGGCATACTCCGTGAGAGGCTGATGGTGCGGTGGGACAAGGTCCTGACTTGATGGTCAAAAAACAGTCGCGAAGATGTGGCCATTCGCGTCCGAAAATTCACCTGTACCGCTTTCCACCCGTGAAACTGCGGGCTAGTGTGCAGCCATGAAATGGACCGTGCCCAATATCCTCACCCTGATGCGCCTGGTGGCAGCACCGGGGCTCGCGATTATGTTCCTCTATTTTTCGCGCCCCTATGCGGATTGGTTTGCGCTGATCCTCTTTGTCAGCGCGGCGATTACCGACTGGTTTGACGGCTACCTCGCGCGGTCCTGGGGGCAAGAGACGAAGATGGGGGCGATGCTTGATCCCATCGCTGACAAGGCGATGGTGGTGATCGCATTGATGATCCTCGTGGGATACGCTGCCGAACACTGGACGCCCTGGCTGGTGCTGCCCGCCACGGTGATCCTGTTTCGTGAGGTATTTGTCTCCGGTTTGCGCGAATTTCTCGGCGATACGGCGGGCACGCTCAAGGTGACGGCGCTGGCGAAATGGAAGACGACCGCGCAGATGATCGCCATTGCCACGCTGTTTTCCCAAGGCATCTTTGAGCACTATCTGGTGATGTCCTCCTTTGGCATGGATCAGCCGCTGGTGGATCAGATTATGCTGGGCGAGATCAGCGATGAATTTGGCCTGCGCTGGAAATACGAAGGCATGATCTGGACCAGCCGGTTGGGCCTGTTGCTGCTGTGGATCGCGGCGGCGCTGACATTGGTGACTGGCGCTGACTATATGCGCAAGGCACTGCCACATCTGAAGGAGACCCGCTGATGGATGTTCTCTATTTTGCCTGGGTGCGCGAGCGTATCGGACTGCCGAAGGAAAAACTCGAGACCACAGCCGGAACTGTACGCGATCTGGTGGCCGAACTCAGCGGCCGCGATCCGCGCTATGCCGCGGCTTTTGCGGATCTGTCGGCGCTACGTGTGGCGCTGGATCAGGACCTCTCTGATTTTGATGCCTCGCTTGATGGCGTGCGAGAGGTGGCATTTTTCCCACCTATGACCGGAGGCTGAGAGATGCGGATCACGGTGCAAACGGACGCCTTTGATCTGGGGGAGGAAAGCCAGCGCTTTGCGTCGGATGTTGCGACCTCCGGCGCCAATGCCGGTGCTCTCGTAACCTTCACCGGCGTGGTGCGGGGATCCGACAGCGGCGACATGGTGGCAATGGAGATTGAGCATTACCCCGGTATGACCGAGCGCGCGATAGAGGCGATCACGCAGGAGGCGCAACAGCGCTGGTCCCTTGCGGATGCGCTGGTCATTCACCGCCATGGGCGCTTGGTTCCGGGCGAGCAGATCATGATGGTCGCCACCGCAGCCCGTCATCGCTCCGATGCATTTGAGGCCGCAGAATATCTGATGGATTACCTCAAATCCCGCGCCCCCTTCTGGAAGAAAGAGCTGACGCAGGATGGCACCGGAAACTGGGTAGAGGCAAAGGACAGCGACGAAGAGGCGCTGACTCGCTGGGACTGATCCCGCCGACCGTCTTATCCGTGTAACTGCCCGCGCAATTCTTCCGCTTCGCGGCGCGCATCCCGCAGCCCGTCCATGGCCGCGCGCAGTTCAGCCTCTGTCTGAACCAGCTGATTGGACAGTTCGGCCTCTCGCTGCTGCAGATAGGTGATCGCCTGATCGCGGGTTTCTTCTGCTTCGTGCAACTCCTGGCTCATCCGGTCCAGATCGGCCACGTCGCTCTGCTTCACGCGGGTAAAGCGATGCACCAGCCAATTGGCAAACCACCCCATCGCAAAGGCGACAAACAGGATAATGGCAGTGGTGATGATGAACTCTGTCCTGTTCATTGTCCGGATGTCTCCTGTTCACTGTCGGAAGGGGTCTCTGAGGTGCCTTCAGGGGCGGTGGCGGCCTCATCAAGCGTGGTTTCGCTGGTGGCGTCATTAGCGGGGCGGATCAGGCGGAATTCGATCCGACGATTGGCTTCACGGCCGTCTTCTGTGTCATTGCTCGCAATCGGGGTGCTTTCGCCATACCCCTTGGCGGTGAAGCTGCTGGTGACCAGACGACGACCCCGCAGCTCATTCAGAACCGACTGTGCCCGTGCTTGGCTGAGGTTCTGGTTCATTTCTTCGCGTCCCTGACTGTCGGTATGGCCCTGGATCTCCAGCCGCACCCCGTCACAGCGCGCCAGGATGTCGGCGATCTGGTCCAATGTGTCCCGGCTATCGGCGGCCACGGTCGCCGAGCCCGGTTCAAAGGTGATTTTTGAGACCGCCTGCACCGCCGCCAGCTCCGCCTCACACAGCTCCGGCGACATCGGCTTATCCGCAGGTTCCGGCGGCTCCTCATAGGTGACGTTCAGCTCATAGCTCTCTGCCTCGCCAAGTTTGGCGGACAACAGCTTGGCGATTTCAGAAGGCGCGTCTTCGCGGTGGCTCATTCCGCTCAGACTCAGGCTGTCCGGGGTCACCGACACCGCGCCGCGCTGAAGATGGGACAGTGCCTCTAGCCCGGCCAGAACCCGCACGGGCCAATCGGCAGGCAGATCCTCAACCACCCGTGTGGCACTATAGACATTCTGCGACCCGAACCGCGCCTGGGCATAGCTGCTGCTGATCTGGCGCAGCGCCTCATCCGAAATCCGCCCACGCAGTTGCACTTGACCTTCCGGGCTCAGGGTTGCGGTAAACTCAGGTGGACCGCTTCCTTCATCGGTTTCCGGCTCGGGCAAGACCGCATGCAGGGCAAAAACCTGGGGTAGGGCGCTCTCGAGCTCACCAACCACATGGTCAAACAGTGCCGGTGCGGTGCCTTCGGCGGCGACCAGCGTCATATCGGCATTGGCCAGCGTCACGGATCCCGCACCCAGTTCTGCCAGAGATGCAATCCCCAGCTCGGCGGCGCGGGCCCAATTGGGCGAGGGGACCCCCATGCCGATCACGCAATCGGCCTTGCCGTCAAACCCGGCCTTGGTCGCCGCCCGCAAAATCCGGTCTCGGCTCAGGGCGCTTTCTGCGGAGCAGGCGTCAAAGCGACCGCCCGTATCATCAAGGCTATAGCGCAGGGTGAACGGTGTGATGACCGGGCGCGGCGCCGCAATATCCAGAGCCAGGCGCAGCCCGGCTGGTGCCATGCGGGTCAGGCGTTTCTCGATCTGTTCCTTGGCATCGGCGCTGTCGGAAATGGCGGTGATGGAAACTTCCTCCGCCTCGACCGAGATCTTTGACCGGGGCAGCAGGCTCAGAGCATCCAATGCGAAGTCCATAGCGGGCATCCAGCCCTTGGGGGCGGTGTAATTTGCGGTTTCCAGCAGATCCGCAACCTGATCCGCACCGGCGATTGTATTCAGCCGGGTGATCACTGTTTCGCGGTCGGTAACGCGAGGGATCAGCCCGATGATTGAAATGCCGCTGTCATTTCGCAGAATTTCGGCTGAAAATCGGGGTGGCGCGATGCCTTCGGAGGGGGTGATTTGCATCTCGTCGATCACCCGCGCCGCGTCGACCACTCCGCCCACCAGCGAAATCACGCTGAAACGTGTCGCCTCATCTGGCGCGGTGCCATTCAGGATCACGCGCAGCCCGTCAGCGGTGACTTCGGCCCAGGTATGGCCGGCTGTGTCTAGCGCACGGCGTACTGCGGTTTCACTGCCCGCCTCGATGCCCGTCACCGCAAAACCGGCCACCACCAGGCTCAGCGCGGCAGCGGCGACAAAGGTCAGGCCAGAGATCAAAAGCGAGGACAGGCGCATGGGCAGGCTGGTCTCCGTTGAGGCGTCCGTCTGAGACGGCTTTTGCCTGTCTTACAGGGGCTGCGCGACGGGTTCAATCATGCGAACAGAGCTGCGGCAAAGAAGATCAGCGGAATCAAGCCCGTATCCCGGTTGAGTCGAAACAGCTGCACCAAACGATCATTGTTCTCCGCATCGAACACCCGCAGCTGCCAAGTCATATGCCAGCCCATCGCCCATGGCGCAGCCAGTGCCAGCATCAACGCCAGAACCGATCCCTGCGGCTGCACGGCCAGAATGATGGCGACGGCCATCAGGCTGACGGTGGCGACAATGAACCGGCGCAACCACATGGGCGTTTGCGTGCCAAACAGCCGTGCTGTGGATTTGATGCCGATCAGCGCGTCATCCTCGGTGTCTTGATGCGCATAAATCGTGTCGTAGAACAGCGTCCAGGCAATTCCCGCCAGATACAGGATAACCGCTGGCCAGTTCAGTGTGCCGGTATGGGCCACCCAGGCCAGCATCGCCCCCCAGTTGAAGGCCAGCCCCAGAAACACCTGTGGCCACCAGGTGAACCGCTTGGCAAAGGGGTAAACCGCCACCGGGAATAACGCCAGAATACCCATTGCGATAGCAGCCTGATTGAAACTCAGCAGAATGCCGAGCGAGATTAGCGCTTGCAGCCCCATCCAGACGACAGCCCCGGTGACGGTGACCTGACCCGAGGGGATGGGCCGCGATCGGGTGCGTTCGACCTTGCCGTCAAAGTTGCGGTCGGTGATGTCGTTCCAGGTACAGCCGGCCCCGCGCATCAGCCAGGCCCCGGCGGCGCAGGCGACAAAAATCCACAGATCCCCCCAGCGTGGGCTTTGATCCCACAGGATCGCCAGCATCAGCCCCCACCAGCAAGGGATCAGCAGCAGCCAGGTCCCGATGGGGCGATCCGCGCGGCTGAGGCGCAGATAGGGGCGGCTCCATTCAGGGGCGTAGCGATCGACCCAATTGCCTTTGACCGCATCTGCGACCTGTCCATCTGGTGTTGGCGTCCCGCCTTGCATATGTATGCCTCATGAGTGCAAAGATCAGACTGTATGTAGAGCACCCGCTGGGGGCAGAGCAATCGGTTCCTCTGGACCGGGATCAGGCGCATTACCTGTTTGGGGTGATGCGGCAGGCGGTTGGGGCACAGCTGCTGCTGTTCAACGGGCGCGATGGCGAATGGCGCGTGGAGGTGGCCGAGGCCAGCAAACGCAGTGGCGTTCTGGTCTGTCAGGAGCAAACCCGCCCATTGGTGTTGCCGCCGGATCTGTGGCTGCTGTTTGCCCCGATCAAAAAGGCCCGTACCGATTTCATCGTGGAGAAGGCCGCCGAAATGGGTGCGGCGCGGATTCTGCCGGTACAGACCGAGTTCACAAATTCCGACCGCATTCGCCAAGACCGCCTTCAGGCCCACGCGGTTGAAGCCGCCGAGCAATGTGGTGGCACCTATGTTCCAGAAGTGACCGAACTGCAAAAACTCTCGCGCCTGCTGGACCACTGGCCCGAAGAGCGCCAGTTGATGTTTTGCGACGAAGCCGAGGTCGGCAGCGCATTGGCACTGGCCAGCGAGACAACGGCACCGGTCCCATGGGCGATTCTCATCGGTCCCGAAGGTGGGTTTTCACCATCCGAGCGCAAGCGGCTACACGCCTTGTCACAGTCCCATGTGGTCAGCCTGGGGCCACGAATCCTGCGCGCTGATACCGCTGCGGTCGCGGCACTAACCGTTTGGCAGCAACGCTATGGAGATTGGGGATGAGCTGGCGTCCGGCACAGGACGGCGACCTCGCTGCGATCCGTGACCTGCTGCGTCGCAACGTCGCCAGCTCCATGTTTCTACTGATCAATCTGCGCGACCACGGCCTGCACGGGACCGAGGCCAAGGCGATGCGTGTTTGGGTGCGCGGCAGTGGAAATAGCGGCGTTGCGGGCCTTACCAATGATGGCACCCTGCTGATTCAGGCGGCTGAGGCCAGTGCTGCGGACTGGCAGCAATTGCAGCAATTGGTGGAGCAGAGACTGGCAGAGACCTCATCGCAACCCCAGGTCGGTGTGTTGGGGGAAACGACGCAAGCGCGCCGCTACCTTGCGGCCACCGGGCTGGACCAGCACCCCAAGCGGCTTGACCGTGATGAGCCGGGACTGGCGCTCTCGCTGACGGATCTGGATCTGAGCAGTCTTGACCGACCGCAGCTAAAAGGCGCGACGCTGCACCCCTTGTCGGCTGCGCCCCGCCCGATGCTGGTGCAGTGGCGCGCGGCTTATCATCAGGAAATTCTCGGCACCCCCGCGAGTGAGGCGGTGGCCATCGCATCACAGGATATCGACAGCTACCTTTTGCGCGACAGTCACCGAGTGCTGAGCATCGCAGACCGCTGGGTCGCCATGACAGGTTTCAACGCGCAGCTGCCTGAGGTGGTGCAAATCGGTGGGGTCTACACACCGCCCGAACAACGCGGCCACGGCTACGCCCGCTGCGCGCTGGCGCTACACCTGAAAGAAGCCCGCAGGGCGGGCGTGGAACAGGCCGTGCTTTTTGCAGCGGGAGAGGCCGCCGTGCGGGCTTATCGGGCCATCGGATTTCAACCCATCGGCGGTTATTCTCTCATCCTTTTTGATCATGCGCCGCAGCCTGAGCTGGCTGGAGGAGGGTCTGCTTCATGACCTTCATTCGACCAGAAGCCCGCGCGGCTCTTTGGCGCTGGCGCGAGATGATTGCGGCGACGGCTCTTGGTGCGCTTGGCCTGTTCTGGGCGCTTGGCAGCTACGGATTTCAGGCGCTGCTGGGCTGGGCGCTGCTGGGGCTGGGCGTTGTCATCGCGGTCATCGGCATGCAGCGCATGCGGTTTCGCCTCGGCGGCGGCGGCCCCGGTGTGGTTCAGGTGGACGAAGGGCAGATCGCTTATTTCGGCCCTCTCACCGGTGGGGCTGTCGCGCTCTCCGAACTGGAGCGCCTGACACTGGATCACGCCGCCAAACCACCTCATTGGTTGCTGGATCAACCGGGGCAGTCGGCCTTGGCGATCCCGGTCAATGCAACCAACACCGATGCGCTCTTTGACGCTTTCGCGACCCTGCCGGGGTTGCGTATGGAGCGGATGCTGGCAGAATTGCACAGATCCGGCGGTCACCAGGTCGTGATCTGGGAGCGCGCGCCAACACGACCAACCGTGCACAGGCTGCATTGACACTGCCGGAAATACCGACCACGACTTGCAGCGCAAGACGGATCAACCTTACGGAGAGCCCCAGATGTCTATCCCTCAATCCGGCGGTGGGCCGATCGAACGGCACGAACAATTGGCGGAATATCTTGCCTCTGGCTGCAAGCCCCGTGACCAATGGCGTATCGGCACCGAGCATGAGAAATTTGGCTATTGCAAGGACTCGCTGAAGCCGCTGCCGTTTGAGGGCGCGCGCTCTATCGTGGCCGTTCTTGAGGGGTTGCGCGACCGCCACGGCTGGTCCGAGGTGCGCGAAGGTGGCCATCTGATCGGTCTGGAGAAAGACGGCGCCAATGTCTCGCTGGAACCGGGCGGCGCGCTGGAACTCTCTGGTGCCCCGCTGGAAACCATCCATGAAACCTGCGACGAGGTGAACACCCACCTGCGCGAGGTGAAGGATATCGCGGATGAAATTGGCGTCGGTTTCATCGGTCTGGGAGCGGCCCCGATCTGGTCCCACGAAGAAATGCCCTTGATGCCTAAGGGCCGCTACAAGCTGATGGACGCTTATATGGGCAAGGTCGGCAGTATGGGCCGTACTATGATGCGCCGCACCTGCACCGTGCAGGTGAATCTCGACTTCGGATCCGAGGCGGACATGGTGCAGAAAATGCGCGTGGCCATCGCCCTGCAACCCGTGGCAACCGCTCTCTTTGCCAATTCGCCCTTCCTTGAGGGGAAGCCGAACAATCACAAATCCTGGCGCTCGCGCGTTTGGCGCGATCTGGATGCAGACCGGACCGGTATGGTGCCGTTTGTCTTTGACGAGGGGTTCGGGTTCGAGCGTTGGGTCGAATATGCGCTCGATGTGCCAATGTATTTTGTCTACCGCGACGGTGAGTATATCGACGCGCTTGGGATGTCGTTCCGCGATTTCCTGAAGGGGGAGCTGCCCGCATTGCCGGGGCAAACGCCTACCCTTAGCGATTGGGCAGATCACCTGACCACCGCCTTCCCCGAGGCACGGATCAAGAAGTACATGGAAATGCGCGGCGCGGATGGCGGCCCCTGGCGTCGTCTTTGCGCGCTGCCTGCATTCTGGGTTGGCATGATGTACGATCAATCCAGTCTTGATGCCGCGTGGGATCTGGCAAAAGGCTGGGATGCAGAGACCCGCGAGGCCCAGCGTGTGGCCGCATCGGAACAGGGGCTGCAGGCACAGGTCGGCAACATCAAAATGCATGATCTGGCCCGCGAAGTCGTGGCGATCTCTGAGGCGGGTCTCAAATCGCGTGCCCGCGCCGGGGCTGGGGGGCTGGTGCCGGATGAAACCCACTTCCTGAATGCGCTGAAGGACAGTATCGAAACCGGCAAAGTCCCCGCGGATGAGCTGCTGGATCGCTATCATGGCGACTGGAATGGCGATCTGAGCCGGATCTACTCTGAATACAGCTACTAAGTCCCATAGGGGATCAGGCTGAGATCACGGAAAGGGCGCTGGCAGGCGCCCTTTTTTCTGCCGGGGCGGCGCGGTTGTTGCGCGACGGGTTCGGGGTATGTTGGCGGAAGCTTCCTCTGGCGCTATCCGCTTGATTTTCCCCCTAATTGAGAGCTTGTTCTCTAAATTTCGCCCCCCTAAAAGAGCGCGTAATCTATGGCTCTGAAAGGTATTGATATGGGCAATTTCTTCATTTCGGCATTTGAGAAACTGGTTGGTGTCGTCGTTGTTCTGCTGCTGCTCGCAGTTGTCGGCGGCGCGGTTCTGGCAACCATGCAGCCGGGCGGCGGCGGCATCCTCGCGGCACTAGGGGTTCTGGTGGTGGGCACTCTCTATGTGATCCTGATCGCCGGCTCCCTCTACCTCGCGCTAGGGATTTACAACAACACCAAGCGCACGGCTGAAGCGGTCGAACGGCTGGCATCGAAGTAATTATTCCCTGCGCAGAGCGAGTGTTCCCTCTGAGGGATGAACAGAATGGGCGGCAGGATATCCTGCCGCCCATCTGCAATTTGGATCTGCCGTTACAGGCTTACTGCAGCAGCTCCGCCGGTTCAGCGTCGGCGATTTCATCCCAGTTCACATCGGCTTTTTCGATGAAGCCGGGAATGTCTGTGCTCCAACGTTCCTGAATATCCTTCGACAGGTTCAGGTAGAGGACGTCATCTACGATTTTCCACTGGTGCGGATCACCGTCGAACTTGAAGCCCATCGCCGCACCAAAGGCGCAGTAGCCACCATACGCCGGGATGTAGGCGTCCGGCGTGGCTTCAAACAGGGCTTTGTTCTCTTCGGTGGCGAACCAATATGTGGCGTCGTCGTGGGTTGCGGTCACCTTGTAGGAGCCTTTGGTCGCTTCACCGGCGTTGAAATAGGCGACGGGGTCATATCCCTGCATGGCCAGACCAGTAGAGGAGGCGTTGACATCAACGCCAGCGGCCAGCGCAGAGGTTGCCAGAGTAACGGAGAGGGCGATCCCGCCCAGAAGGGATTTTACGGTGTTCATCGGTATGAACCTTTCGATGTAGCGGGTACCTCGGCACCCTGAGTTGGAATGATCAAAGCGTTACGTCATCAAAATTCAGGTCTTCAAAATTGGACCGTTTTGGTCACGACACCGATATGAGGGCTCCCTCGATCACGTTCAAAACAACTCCTTTTGTATGTGCGTTGATGCACAAATCCTCTGCACAGGCGCTGTGGCACATTCCTGTGAACATGAAAAAGCCCTCGTCCATGACGGAGGAGGGCGTCTTTGTAAAACAAAGGTTTAGCAGGTGTCGGGTTACTTCTGCCCGATCTTTGGCTCTGTCCCGAGACGCAGCCGCGCGATGTTTTCCTTGTGCCGCCACAAGATGATCACCGCCAGTAGTGCTGCCAGACCCGTCGTCATTGGTGCGCCCAGAAGCAGGCACCACAGCGGCGCCGCCACTGCAGACACCAAAGCCCCCATCGAGGAAATCTTGCTCAGGTAGGCGGCGGCCAGCCAAGTCAGACAGCAGGCGATTCCCACCGGCCAGGCCAGCGCCAGCATCAGACCGAGAAAGGTGGCAACGCCTTTGCCGCCCTGAAATTTCAGCCAGACCGGGAAGCAATGGCCGAGGAAGGCCGTCAGACCGGCCAGCTGTGCGGCATCTTCACCGACCAGAGCGCGGGCCAGCAGAACGGCCATAGCCCCCTTGCCGCCATCCAGCAGCAGGGTCAGCGCAGCGGCTTTCTTCGATCCGGTGCGCAGCACGTTGGTGGTGCCGATATTGCCCGATCCGATAGTGCGCAGATTGCCCAACCCCATGACCCGGGTGAGCAGCAGGCCAAAGGGGATGGCGCCCAGTGCATAGCCAATCACGGCCCATAGCAGCAGGACAGGGGCGGCAGTTTCAATAGGCGGCATCAATCTCTCCGGTAGACCGGTTCACCGGCCACATAGGTTGCCAGCACCCTACCTTGCATCCGCTGCCCGTCAAAGGGGGTGTTCTGTGATTTCGAGTGCAGCGCAAACCGGTCCATCACAAAGGGTTGCTCCGCATCAAACAGCACCAGATCCGCAGGTGCCCCTTCGGACAGACGACCACATTTCAATCCCAAGCGCTTGGCCGGGTTCAGGGACATGGCACGGAACAATGTCGGCAGGTCCAGCTGCTCCGCATGATAAAGCCGCAGGGCTGCGGGCAGCAGGGTTTCCAATGCGACAGCACCGGCGGCGGCCTCCTCAAACGGCAAGCGCTTGCTTTCCTCGTCCTGCGGCGTGTGCATGGAGGAGATCGTGTCAATCAGCCCCTCGCGCAGCGCCTCGATCAGCGCCAGACGGTCTTCTTCGGAGCGCAGCGGTGGTTTTACCTTAAAGAAAGTTCGGTAGTCTGCCACATCCAGTTCGTTCAGCGTCAGATGATGGATCGACGTGCCCGCGGTGATATCCAGCCCGTTCGCCTTTGCCCGCTGCAACGCAGGCAGGGCGCGGGCGGTGGTGATCTGGTCGGCGTGGTATCTGGCACCGGTCATCTCCAATAGGGCGATATCGCGATCCAGCCCCATTCGTTCCGCTATCGGCGTGACGGCGGGCAGACCGCGCAGGGTGGCAAATTTACCCGAGGTTGCGGCAGCCCCTTTGCTTAGTCCCGGCTCTTGCGGATGTGCAATGACCAGCGCGCCGCAGCTGCGCGCATAAGACAGCGCACGGGAAAAAACCTTGGTGTCGGCGACCACATGATCGCAATCGGAGAAGGCAACCGCGCCGGCATCCATGAGAAAGCCGATCTCGGTCATTTCCCGGCCTGCGCGTCCCTTGGTCAGGGCAGCCATGGGCAGAACATTCACCGGCGCATCGGCCTGCGCGCGCCGGGTCACGAACTCCAGCGTTTCCGGGCTGTCGATGGACGGGGTGGTATCGGGGCGCGTTACCATGGTGGTGACCCCGCCCGCCGCCGCCGCGAGGCCAGCAGATTTATAGCTTTCCTTATGGCGCTCACCCGGCTCGCAAACCTTCACGCCGATATCGACAATGCCGGGGGCCAGACATTTGCCCCCACAATCAATAAGGGTCACATCCTTTGCCCCAATGTTTCGCGTGCGAAACAATTGGTCAGGGTCTGTGCCGGTCTTATCGACTACCGCGATGCGGCCGTTCTGCACCAGAACCGCACCGATGCTATCGGTTCCGGCCTCAGGGTCGATCAGGCGGGCGTTGGTGAAGAGAGTGGTCATACGTGTCATTTCCTTTCCGACGCCCTGGCCTGAACATCGCGCATCATGCGATAGACCTCGCGACCTTCCGCAATTCGCTCAAATCCAACCGCAACGGTTGTTGATCCGTTCTCCCCGCGCTTGGTTCTTTCGGCAAAAAATACGCTGGCGGGTTGTCCATCAACCAGTTCTAGCGGTGTGCTGCCGGTGAGCGGGTAGGACTTCAGCTTCCGTCCTAGCAAGGGTAGGCGGGTTCCGATGAACGCGCGACGGTCGGTTAGCGTGTACCAGCTGTTCCTGCGAACATATGATGACCAAAATACAGCGTGGAAAATGATCCCCAAGCCGACGCTGAAGTGCAAAAGACCAAACATCCAGAATGATCCACCCGATTTGAATGCCCCCAGCATCCAAAACAGAGCAAAGCCAGAAAAAAACAATCCAAAAGCGGCTTCGAACAGGGATGCGGGACGTAAGGCAATCGCCCCATCAGGTCGACCCTGCCAGATAATTTCTTCACCATCATCAAGGATGTCGGTCCATTCGTCTGTGCTACTCATACCTTTGCTCTTTCAATTGCATTGAGGGTCGCGCCTGGGTCGGGCTGGTATTTGATCAGGTGTTTGTGACCCTGATGGGTGACGATCTGGACCGTGCTGCCAAGACGGTTAAGCTCGGCGATATCCGCGAGCGGAATGGTCTGTTGATCGGGGCCTTTGATAGCGCCGCCCTCAAGCGACCAGACGCGGGTCATCTCATCGGACATGAGGTAGCCACCGCGCAGGCCAATGGCGGCCAGCCCGCCGATGGCACCGGTCCAGACATGCGGGTTTCCCATGATCCAGAGAATGCCTATGGCTCCAACCATGGCGATGACGGCCAGCCAGGCGTGGCTGCGCCAGTATGCCATACGATCAGGGGGGAAGACGGTTTCGGACATCTCAGGTCGCCAGCATCAGCACGACAAGCAGGATCAGCGCCATCACGATTGCAAAGATCGTCGCCCCGATGCGCCGTGCGCGAGAGCGGGCCTCCCGTGGGGAGGGGCGTGATGAGGAATAGGGTTTGGCGCTTTCCGGTGCGTCGTCAGGATTGCTGGGAACACTGGCCCAATCTGCCCCCACCTCACTATAGTTGCCAATATGTCGAATTTGACTGGCCGGGGTGAGGCGCGCTGCCTCGCCGCGCAGCGCGCGCGACCGCAGCAGCAGCACATAGCCTTCGATCGCAGCGAGTTTCTGACTGTCGGAGGCCAGCTGCTCACTCGGGATACCGCAGCCATCGCGCAAATAACCGACAAGCCCCAGATCCTCCAGATCGCTCACCGGGAAAATCTCCACGTGATCCAGATCGATATCTTCAATGCCCAGAACCTGCGCCAGCGCACCGGGTTCACGCAGGAAACGCGCCTGTTCGGGCCGCATGTCGAGGTCGAAGACATGGATCACCCGCTGCTCGCCTGCGGCGATGATCAGGGGCTGTGCCACCGGGTCTGCCATGGATCAGGCCACGCCCGGTTGCGACGCCGCACGCTCGCGGCTGGCGCGCAGGTTGCGGGCCAGAAGATCCATCGCCGCCATGCGGACGGCGACGCCCATTTCGACCTGTTCCTGAATGACCGACCGGTTGATGTCATCGGCAAGCGTGCCGTCAATTTCAACGCCGCGGTTCATCGGGCCGGGGTGCATGACGATGGCGTCGGGTTTGGCCAGCGCCAGTTTCTCCGCATCAAGCCCGTAGCGATGGTAGTATTCGCGTTCCGACGGGATGAAGCCGCCGTCCATACGCTCCTTTTGGAGGCGCAGCATCATGACCACATCCACGTCTTTCAGGCCTTCGCGCATGTCGTCGTAGATTTCAGCCCCGAACTCGGCAAAGTGACTGGGCACCAGTGTCGGCGGGCCGATCAGACGAATGCGGTTTTCCATCTTGCCCAGCAGGATCAGGTTTGAGCGCGCCACACGGGAATGGGCCACATCACCGCAAATCGCGATGTTCAGCCGGTGCAGACGCCCCTTTGCGCGGCGGATGGTCAGAGCATCCAGCAGCGCCTGCGTCGGGTGTTCATGCCGCCCGTCGCCGGCATTCAGCACCGCGCAGTTTACCTTCTGCGCCAGAAGGTCCACGGCGCCGGAATGCGGATGACGCACCACCAGAAGATCGGGATGCATGGCATTCAGCGTCATCGCCGTATCAATCAGGGTCTCCCCCTTTTTGATCGAGGAGGCTTGCATCGCCATGTTCATCACATCCGCGCCCAGCCGTTTGCCGGCAATTTCAAAACTGGCCTGCGTGCGGGTGGAGTTCTCAAAGAACATATTCACTTGGGTCAGCCCCGACAGCGCATTTGCGTGTTTGTCGGGACGGCGGTTCAGATCGGCATAGCTGTCAGCGAGATCAAGGATGGCGGTAATTTCATGCGGTCTCAGCGGTTCGATGCCCAAGAGATGCCGTTGAGAAAAGGCCATCGGATCAGGTGACAAGGTGGCGTTGGGCATGGGCAGGCTCCGCGATGTTTGGCGCTCTTATAGCAGGGCTGTGACCTGCGGCAAGCGGCGCGCACGGCGGGTATTTTGATCCGCCTCCAGGCAGGGTAGCTTGGGGTATGGAATCGGCATTGGATTATCACAGCGCCCATGCGCTCTTGGCGTGGCAGATTGAACTGGGGGCAACCGATGCGATCGGTGACGCGCCGGTCAATCGCTATGAATTGCAGGCCCGGCTACCAAAGGCCGCAGCCGCAGCGGCGGCTGAGCCTGTGAAACCACGGGAGGTTGATCCGGTTGAGGTGGCCCGACAGATGGCGGGTGCGGCAGGCTCGCTGGAGGGCCTCTATGAGGCGTTGGCGCAGTTTGAGCATTGCGAGTTGAAAAAAGGCGCGCGCAATCTGGTGTTCGCAGACGGACAGCCCGGTGCCCGCGTTATGGTGGTGGGCGAGGCGCCTGGCCGCGATGAGGATATCGCGGGCAAACCCTTTGTTGGACGGGCCGGGCAGCTTCTGGACCGGATGCTGGCGGCGATTGGCCTGTCGCGGGCGGAGAACGTTTATATCGCCAATGTGTTGCCCTGGCGGCCGCCGCAGAACCGCGATCCTCTGCCGGTGGAAATCGCCATGATGACCCCATTTCTGGAGCGTCATATCGCGCTGGCAAAGCCGGATATCCTGATCGCTATGGGCAACATCAGCTGTGATGCCCTGCTTGGCAAACGCGGGATTACCCGGATGCGTGGCACTTGGCAGGAGGCTCAGGGCAAGCCAGTTATGCCGATGTTCCACCCGGCCTATCTGCTGCGACAACCAGCACAGAAACGCGCTGCGTGGGCGGATCTTCTTGAGATCAAGGCGCGGCTGTCGGCAGGCTGAAATCTGATCGGGTCTCGGGGTTTCCGGGCATCGTTCTTTAAGATTGTGAAAACATCAGGGATAAGGGCCAGAACCATGGCGCAACTCGACAACACCAAGGATTTCATTCCGGTTCGGATTGCGGTGCTGACCGTATCGGATAGCCGGTCACTGGCGGAGGATCGCTCCGGTCAGGTGCTGGTTGATCGGTTGGAAACCGCCGGGCATGTCCTGGCGGACCGCAAGATCCTCCCCGATGAGCGCGCCGAGATCGCAACCCAGCTGCGCGACTGGATTGCCAACCCGGAGATTGATGTGGTGATCTCAACCGGAGGCACCGGCCTGACCGGGCGCGATGTCACGGTTGAGGCGCACCGGGATGTTTACGAGAAGGAAATCGACGCGTTTGGAACGGTCTTCACCATCGTATCGATGCAGAAAATCGGCACATCTGCGGTGCAGTCACGGGCCACAGGCGGGGTTGCGGGGGGCACCTATCTCTTTGCGCTGCCGGGAAGTCCGGGGGCCTGTAAGGACGCCTGGGATGAAATCCTCGTGAAGCAGCTCGACTACCGGCACCGGCCCTGCAATTTCGTAGAAATCATGCCACGGCTTGACGAACATTTGCGTCGTAAGTGAGACGGAATTGATCCGCGACTGCGTGTAACCTCGTATAGCTTTGTGCAAACTGGTATTCTTTGGGCCTGACGAGGTCCGTTCATGGATACTGCGGCAGTTGTTTGTGCCGGTTCGTTTGACCGATTGAGGAATAGAGTATGCGGTTTTTGCGGCAAACGGTGATTGGGGTGTTCCTTGCGGCGCTGACGGCGGCGCTGCTGCTCCTGGCGGTGCAGATGGTACTGTCCGCGATCCAGACCCGTATGGGTGACGAGCGCCGTGCGCCGCCGGCCCGTGAGCGGGTGTTTGCCGTGAATGTTGTGCGGGCCGAGTTGGGCTCCGTGCAGCCTGTGCTGACCGCCTTTGGTCGGATCGAGAGCCGTCGCAGGCTGGAATTGCGCACCGCAGCGGCTGGTCGGGTGGTTGAGCTGGCATCGGGGTTCGAGGATGGCGGCGACGTCACGGCGGGCACTCTGCTGGTGCAGATCGACCCGGCCGATGCGCGGGCGGCCCTGCAGCGCGCAGAGGCGGACATGATGGACGCCGAGGCGGAAACCCGCGAGGCCCGGCGCGGATTGGCGCTGGCGCGGGATGAGCTGTCAGCAGCCGAGGATCAGGCGACGTTGAGGGCCCGCGCGTTGGATCGGCAGCAAAATCTTGAAACCCGCGGTGTTGGGTCAGCTGCAACGGTGGAAGTGGCTGAACTGGCCGCTGCACAGGCCCGACAGGCAGTGATTTCCCGCCGGCAGGCGCTGTCCTTGGCGGAAGCGCGTATTGATCAGGCAGCAACGCGGTTGGCGCGGGCGCAGATTGCACTGGATGAGGCGCGGCGCAATCTTGACGATACGACGATCATCGCTGCCTTTGACGGAACTTTGCAGTCGGTCAATCTGGTTGAGGGGCGGCTGGTATCGGCCAATGAAAAGCTTGCGGATCTGGTGGACCCGGCGCAGCTGGATGTGGCGTTTCGGGTCTCGACCGTGCAATATGCCCGGCTGCTGGACGCTAAGGGACAGCTGCTCTCGGCGCCGGTGGAGGTTACGCTGGATGCTACCGGTGCGGCGCTGACGGCGTCTGGCGTCGTGGTGCGAGACAGTGGCGATGCAGGCGAGGGTCTGGCCGGCCGATTGATCTACGCCCGACTGAACCCGGCGCTTGGTTTCAAACCCGGTGATTTTGTCACTGTGGAGGTTGAGGAACCGGTGGTGAGCGAGGTGGCCCGACTGCCCGCATCGGCGCTGGGATCGGACGGCACGGTGCTGGTGCTGGGGGAGGATGACCGGCTACAGGCGCTGGACGTGACATTGGTGCGTCGTCAGGCGGATGATGTGCTGCTGCGCGGCGCAGGGCTGGAGGGGCGCGAGGTTGTCACCGGGCGCACGCCCCTGCTGGGCGCAGGCATCAAGGTGCGGCCCCTGCGACAGGGGGCAGAGGTTACCGGTGCCAATGCTGACACCCCGCGCGACACCGCTGCAGCAGAGGCTGACCTGATTGAACTGTCGGAGGATCGCCGGGCCAGGCTGGTTGCTATGGTTGAAGGCAACAGTGGGATGCCAGAGGCGGTGCGGGCGCGGATGCTGGAACAGTTGGCCGCCGCAAAGGTCCCCGCGCGGCTGATCAACCGTATTGAAACCCGGATGGGGGGCTAGGGATCATGCTGCGGAACCTCCCCCGCTCGGCTGGCGGCGTTCTGAGCTATTTTACCCGGCACCGGACCTTGTCGAACTTGCTTCTGGTCTTGCTGCTGGTGCTGGGCGCAGCGGCGATTCCGAACATGCGCGCGCAGTTCTTTCCGGATGTGATCGTGGACCGGGTGTCCGTCTCGGTCGAATGGGAAGGGGCCGGGCCTGAGGACATCGACAGCGCCATCGTGCAGGCGCTGGAACCCGCGCTGCTGGCCGTTGATGGGGTCGAAAGCTCCAGTGCCACATCGCGCGAGGGACGCGCCAGCATCTCGCTGGACTTCGAGCCGGGCTGGGACATGGCGCGCGCGGCCGATGATGTCCAGAGTGCTGTAGACGGGATCACCACGCTGCCGGAGGAGGCCGAAGATCCGAGCGTGCGCCGTGGCGCATGGCGCGACCGTGTCACTGATGTGGTGATCACCGGGCCAATTGCACCGCGCCAGTTGGGACTGTTTGCGGATGAGCTGGTTGTGCGCCTGTTTGAAGTGGGGGTCACCCGCACCACGATCCGAGGCATTGCTGCACCGCAGACCATGGTGGAAGTGCCTTCTGCCAGTTTGATCGCTCATGACATCGCAATGGCTGATATCGCGGCAGCGATTGCAGCGGAGGTTGACGCCAATCCGGCGGGTGACGTGAGTGGCGCCAACGCGCGCATCCGCACTGGCAGTGAGAAACGCACGCCGGAGGAGTTGGCGGGCATCGTGCTGCGGACTAATCCGGATGGGTCGGCCCTTACCGTGGGTGATGTTGCTACAATCCGGGTCGAGGGCGTGGACCGCAATCGCTCCTATTTCGTGGGGGACAACCCTGCGATGTCGATCCGGGTGGACCGGTCGGATCAGGGCGATGCCATCGACATCCAGCATCAGGTCGAAGGTGTGGTGGAAGCCTTGCAGGCCAGCCTGCCGGATGGCGTCAGTGCGGATCTGATCCGCACCCGCGCTGAAGCGATCACCGGGCGTCTGGATATTCTGGTCGATAACGGGCTGATGGGGCTGGGCCTGGTGCTGGCGCTGCTGTTCCTGTTTCTTAATGCGCGCATCGCTTTCTGGGTTGCGGCGGGTATTCCCGCAGCCATGTTTGCCGCCATTGCACTGATGTATATGGCGGGGCTGACCATCAATATGATCAGCCTGTTTGGCCTGATCATCACCCTTGGCATTGTGGTAGATGATGCAATCGTGGTGGGGGAACATGCCGATTTCAGGGCGCGGCGTCTGGGCGAACACCCGGTTGCGGCGGCAGAGAACGCCGCGCGCCGCATGGCGATGCCGGTCTTCGCGGCCACATTGACCACGGTGATCGCGTTCTTCGGATTGGTGTCGATTGGCGGTCGGTTTGGCGAGTTGATCCGAGATATCCCTCTGACGGTGATTGCGGTGCTTCTGGGTTCACTGATCGAGTGTTTTCTGATCCTGCCAAATCATCTGGCCCATGCGCTGGCGCATAGTGCCAAGGAGCATTGGTATGACCTGCCCAGCCGTGTGGTAAACCGGGGGTTTCGCCGCCTGCGTGACACCCTGTTCCGGCCTTTAATGGGGCTGGTGGTTCGTGCCCGCTACGTGGTGCTGGCTGGTGCTGCGGTGATCCTGGCAAGCCAGCTGGCGCTGTTCATTGGCGGCGACGTGAAATGGCGGTTTTTCAACGCGCCGGAGCGTGGATCGGTCACCGGAAATTTTGCCATGGCCGAGGGGGCAACCCGGGCGGATACGCTTGCGATGATGCGGGAAATGCAGCGCGCGGTTGAGGCGCTGGGGCGCGACTATGAGGCCCGGCATGGCCGCAATCCGGTTGATTTTGTCATGGCCGAGATTGGCGGCAATGCCGGGCGTGGTCTGGCCGGGGTGGACGCCAAGGACAGCGATCTTCTTGGGGGGATTTCAATTGAGTTGATTGATGCTGATCTGCGCCCATACTCCAGTTTTGCCTTTGTGGCGGAGCTGCAGGACAGTGTGCGCCGCCACCCGCTGGCGGAGACGGTATCGTTCAGAGGCTGGCGGTCCGGTCCCGGTGGTGATGCACTGGATGTGCAGTTCAGTGGCGCTGCGGTCGAGGTGTTAAAGGCTGCATCAGAAGATTTGAAAACCGCCGTCCTGCGCTACCCGGAGGTGTCCGCAGTCGAGGACAACCTTGCCTATGACAAGGAAGAGCTGGTGCTCGAACTGACCCCGCAGGGAAGGGCGCTTGAGTTCACGGTGGAGACGCTGGGGCGTGCCTTGCGGGCACGGTTGAATGGCATAGAGGCGGCAACCTATCCGGATGGGCCGCGCAGTGCCGCGATCCGGGTTGAGCTGCCGGAGGGGGAGCTGACCGCTGATTTCCTGGAGCGTACGCTGATGCGCAGCCCGGCAGGTGTCTATCTGCCCTTGGCCGATATCGTGTCGGTGACCCAGCGCACCGGATTTTCCACCGTTCGGCGTGAAAATGGTGTCCGCGTGATCAGCGTCACCGGGGATATCTCAGAGGATGATCCGACACGGGCACAGGCCATTGCCACAGCGCTGCAAGAGGAGATCTTGCCGAAGATCGCCAGTGAGCGACAGGTGGATTGGCAATTGGCGGGGCTGAGTGAGCAAGAAAATGAGTTTCTGAATGATGCCAGAACCGGATTGATCCTGTGCCTGACGGGGATCTATCTGGTGCTGGCGTGGATTTTCGCCAGCTGGACGCGGCCCCTGGTGGTTATGGCGATCATTCCCTTTGGCCTCGTCGGGACGATCTGGGGGCACTACCTGTGGGAGGTGCCGCTGTCGATGTTCACCGTTGTTGGCCTGTTGGGGATGACGGGAATTATCATCAACGACTCGATCGTATTGGTGACAACCATTGACGAATACGCAGAAGAGCGCGGGCTGATCCCGTCGATCATTGACGGGGCTGCGGATCGTTTGCGGCCGGTGATGCTGACGACACTGACGACCGTTCTGGGGCTGGCCCCGTTGATGTATGAGGGCTCGCAACAAGCACAGTTCCTCAAACCCACAGTGATCACGCTGGTCTATGGTCTTGGCTTCGGCATGTTTCTGGTGCTTCTGGTCGTGCCCGCGTTGGTGGCTGTGCAGGCAGATGTGGCGCGTCCTTTTGCAGCGTTGCGTCGGGGGATGTCCTCGCGCGCTGGTGACCTGCGTTGGCTGACTCTGGGGCTTGGTGCGGCACAGATCCTGTGGCTGGCGGTGACTGTTGGCTATGCGATGGCGGTGGGGGCGCTGCACCCGGTGCTGAGAGCGGTCGCGCCCGGGCTGGTGGAGATGGATCCGCTGCGCGCTGCCCTGCTGCTGTTTGTGACCGGCGCGGTGCTGCTCAGTTTGATGGCCTATGTCACAGCACGGATGCTGGGAGGGCGTCGCGCAGGGATCTGACCATCGGCTGCCCCACCGGTTCGGCCTGCGTAATGGAGGTCAGGCGCTTGTTGCGCTATGCTGCTGTTCTTGGGCAAGTGCGGCGACCTCCGCCACCTGATCGATCAGCATACGGTCAGGGGTCGCGCCAAAACGGTTGGTCAGATCGGCGACTGGCACCCATTGCGCCTGCAGGGCATCATCGTCCGGGGTTGGTTGACCTGAGATGTAATCACAGAGCACGGCGACCAAGAGATACTGTCGGTGTACCTTGCCGGCCTCATCGCGCAGCATGACATCGACATGGGTCAGCACCTCGCGCGGGGTTGCGATGACGCCGGTTTCTTCTAGCAGTTCACGGGCGGCAGCTTGCATCGCCGTCTCTCCCAGTTCGACATGGCCGCCGGGGAATCCCCACCAGCCCGCATTCGGGGGCGATTTGCGCTGGATGAGGATGACCTGATCGCCGCCCTGACCTGCGCGGCAGACCACCGCAAGGGCGCCAAGGACCGGGCGCGGGGGCTGATTTTGACCGCTGGAGCTATCGGGGATGGCTGCATCGTTGGGCATGGCTGGATCCGATCCGGCTGATAATCCCCTTATTAGTGTCGGGTGCAGCCTTGAATGTCCACCGCGTGGTTGCGGCCCAGCACGGTAAACCGCATCTGCGAGCGATCAACTGCGAAGGGGCCACCCTCAGCCGAGATGATCTCGGTTTTGGCGGTCAGATGGCGACCCTGCCGGGTGGTTGTCGTCTCGGTCGTCACCAAGGTGGGAGGACCCGGTTCAACCACCACGACCTCATCGCCGCCGGCGCTGGGCATGGTGATCCGAGCGACCAGCTCCATGCCGTAGCGGCTGGGGGTGATCGCACAGGTTGCGGCCTGCACGCCGGCCTCTTTCGCCGACCATGGGCGATCCGCCAGCGCTGCAACAATCGCCGGATTGCGGCGGCTGTCGGGTTGAAGTGGGCGATCAAAGCGCAGTTCCGAGGGGACACAGACATCTTTGCAGACACCGAGTTCCATCCGGCCTTTCAGTCGCAGTGGCTGACCGGGTTTGGCGGGGGTGATTTCAATCGGAAGCACCAGTTGATCATGGTAGCCGATGGTGCGAAATCCGGAGGTCAGGAAAACCTCGGGCGTGGGCCAGCGGATTTCAACCGCACCGACGTTGCGCGATCCCCGCCAGCTGAATCGGGGCGGGATGCCTGCGTCACCGGGTGCGCGCCAGTAGGTTTTCCAGCCCTCCGAGAGTGTCAGTCGCAATGCGCCCATATGGGTGCCGCGCCGGGTCGGGCCGCCATCCAGCACTTCGATCTGCACGATATCGGACATTTGTTCGGCCGAGGTGCTGGCAGGCAAGGCCACAAGCCCCAGCCCAAGCAGTGTGCAAAGACCCTTCGCCAGTGATCTGGCAGCAGTCGCGAAAGCAGAGAGAAACGGATGTGTCGTCATGTCATGTTAGATGCGCAATTCCGCCTGAAATGCCAAGTCACGTTCCGGTCAGCGCTTGCGGGCTGACGCTTTGGCACGGCTTGGCCTTGAACCTCTCGCTGTGGGTGGCCATTGTGAAAGGGCAGGCCCGTCGCCGCACTGCGGATGACGGCAATTACAAAAAGGACGACAGATTCATATGGATCTTACCGGCGAACTGCTGATTGCGATGCCCGGCATCGGTGACCCGAGGTTTGAGCATTCGCTGATCTTGCTGTGCTCACATGAAGATGATGGCGCAATGGGGTTGATCGTGAACAAGCCCGCAGCGGGTGTCGATTTGTCCAATCTTCTGGAACAGTTGGACATCACACCGCGCAGTGCAGAAGAGGCGGCCCTGCCGGTCCGTTTTGGGGGCCCGGTTGAGACGCAGCGTGGTTTTGTGCTGCATTCACCTGAATATAAATCCAACGTCAGTTCTCTGCGGGTGGCGGAGGCGTTCTCAATGACGGCGACCGTGGATGTTTTGGAAGATATCGCGATGGGACGCGGACCTGAGCAGGTCATGGTGATGCTGGGGTATGCAGGTTGGGGGCCGGGGCAGCTGGAGACGGAGATTGCCAATAATGGCTGGCTCACCGCTCCGGCAACACCGGAACTGGTGTTTGATCTGGATGATATCACCAAATGGGAGGCGGCCTTGCGGTCGCTGGGGGTTGATCCTTTGACCCTGTCTACCAGTGCCGGTCACGCCTGACCGTTCCAGACACGCTGACGTTTGGGTCTTGCCGATCAGCGCGGCGCAGCAGCGCGGCGCAGGCGGTCGTTGATGGCAACGCCCAGCCCGGTCTCCGGGATGGGGGCGACAGCGATGGGCAGCGCTCTGGCATCAAGGCGGTGCAGATGGCCAAACAATTGCGCGGCCGCCTCGCGCAGGTCACCGCTGGCGGAGAGGTTCAAATCACATTCCATGGCGCCGAAACCAAGGTAGAGTTCACCGTCCTGCGGGGCCGTGACGTTCAGGCGGACGCTGGCGCGGGGGGCGTAATGTGACAGCAGCTGGCCCGGCGCAGTCAGCGGATCGCTGGCATCGCGCAGGTGCAAAGGCTGGCCCAGAACGGCCTCAATCTCTTCGGTGGCCAGCCCTCCGGGCCGCAGCAACAAGGGCGTGCCAGTGGCCAGTCCGATGATTGTTGATTCCACACCAACGCCGCAGGGGCCGTCATCAACAACCGCAGCGATCCGCCCATCGAGACCGGCGATAACATGGGCGGCGGTGGTCGGGCTGATCCTGCCAGACGGATTGGCCGAAGGCGCCGCGACCGGCCCATCCAGTACCGACAGCAGCGCGCGGGCGGCGGGATGGGCAGGAATACGGATGCCAAGGGTGCTCAGCCCGGCGGTGACCAAAGGCGAAATACCGTGGTCCTCGCGCAGCGGCAGGACCAAGGTCAGCGGGCCGGGCCAGAAGGCGTCCGCCAGCCTGTCGGCGATATCGGACCAGATCACATGGCGCTGAGCGGTTTCGACCGAATGGACATGCGCGATCAGCGGATTGAAGCTGGGGCGTCCCTTGGCGGCATAAAGCGCCTCAACCGCGTCGGTCTGGCGCGCGTCGGCGCCCAGTCCGTAGACGGTTTCTGTCGGAAAGGCGACAAGCTTGCCCTCCTTCAACAGGTCCGCAGCGGTGCTGATTTCCTGCGGCTGGGCGGTCAGGAGGCGGGTTGTTGGGCTGGACATGGCTGGTGACGCGGCGTTTTGGTTGCTTGAAAACAGGGCCCGATTAGGTAATCGAACAAGACAACCAACATAAAGGTTTGGGGCAATGATGCCAAGACTGCCCCGAACAGCTCTCTCTGAAAGAGGCCAGACATGACCTTCCGCGCCCCGGTTCCCGAGTATCAGTTTCTCCTCGAACATATCATCGGTTTCAATGAAATCGCTGCCACCGACCGCTTTGGTGAAGCGAGCGATGACGTCGTAACGGCGATCCTGACCGAGGCGGGGAAGTTCTGTGATGAGGTCATGGCGCCGTTGAACCGTGATGGTGACCTCCAGCCGGCGCATCTGGACAACGGGGTGCTGCGCACATCGCCGGGCTATGCCGAAGGGTGGCAGGCGATCTCCGAGGGGGGCTGGATCGGGATGAGCGCCTCTGAGGCGTTTGGCGGCATGGGACTGCCGATGACCCTGACCACCGCCGTGAATGAAATGATGTCGGGCGCCTGCCTGTCGCTGCAACTGGCGCCACTGATGAGCCAGGGCCAGATCGAGGCGCTGGAACATCACGCCAGCGATGAGATCAAGGCGCTGTATCTGCCGAAGCTGATCTCAGGCGAGTGGTCCGGCACCATGAACCTGACCGAACCGCAGGCGGGGTCCGATGTGGGCGCGCTCAGCTCCAAGGCGGAGCCGTTGGACGACGGCACCTACGCGATCAGCGGGCAGAAGATTTACATTTCTTGGGGCGACAATGATTTTGCGGGCAATATCTGCCATCTGGTGCTGGCGCGCCTACCTGATGCGGCGCCGGGCACCAAGGGGATTTCCCTGTTTCTGGTGCCAAAGTATCTGCCGGACACCGAGGGCAATCCCGGCAAGGCCAATGATCTGAAGGTGGTGAGCCTTGAGCACAAGATGGGTCTGCATGGCTCACCCACCTGTGTGATGCAATATGATGGTGCTATTGGCTGGATGGTCGGTCAGCCGGGCGGTGGTCTGGCGGCGATGTTCACGATGATGAACAATGCCCGTCTTGGCGTTGGTGGTCAGGGCGTTGGCATTGCCGGCGCGGCCTATCAAAAGGCGCTGGCCTATGCGCTTGAGCGCAAACAGGGCAATTCTGCGTCTGGCACCATTGTCGATCATGCGGATGTGCGCCGGATGCTGATGGAGATGAAGGCGGATCTCTTTGCCGCGCGCGCGATCCTTCTGGCGTGTTCGCAGGCGATTGATATGCAGACGGCCACCGGTGCGCAGGACTGGGCCGCGCGGGCGGCTTTCCTGACGCCGATCGCCAAGAGTTTTGGCACGGAAACCGGAATGCGGGTTTCGGAAGCCGGGGTGCAGGTGCACGGTGGCATGGGGTTCATTGAAGAAACCGGCGCGGCGCAATTCTACCGCGATGTGCGGGTGACGGCGATCTACGAAGGCACCAACGGCATTCAGGCGATGGATCTGGTGGGTCGCAAGATGATGGACGGTGGCGACATGGCGCACCGGTTGATTGACGAGATCGAGGAACAGGCCGAACGCGCCCGCACCACCCATCCGAATATGGCAGAGGCGGTCTGGCAGGCCTGCGAATCTCTGCGCGAGGCGACCGAATGGCTGACAGCACAGGATGATCTGGACGTGCGTTTTGCCGGGGCTGTGCCTTATCTGCATGCTTTTGCACGGGTTCTGGGCGGGCATTACCATTTGGCGGCGGCGATGGCGGATCTGGGCGGGCCGCGTGAGAAGCTTGCGCGCTTCTACATCAACCGGATGTTGCCGGAACATGCTGCGTTGCTGGCGCATGCGCAGGCGGGGGCAGATGGCGCACGGGCGCTGACCCTGGATGAGTTGGCCGACGGATGACCAGCCCACGCCCCGATGGCCCATGGAGTGAACCTCCCGCGCAGGGCGAAGCGATTGAAGTGGTTGAGGGCGTCCTCTGGATGCGCCTGCCACTGCCGATGAAACTGGATCACGTGAACGTCTATGCGCTGGACGACGGCGATGGCTGGACCATCGTTGACACGGGTATGTCGTCGAACAAGACCCGTCGGATCTGGGAACAGCTGATGGCGGGGCCGTTGGGTGGCAAACCGGTTCGCCGGGTGGTCGTGACGCATCATCATCCGGATCACATCGGCAATGCGGGGTGGTTCCAGTCGGAGCATGGCGCGGAATTGGTCACGACACGGACGGCCTGGCTGTTTGCACGGATGCTGACGCTGGATGTGCAGAAAAGCTGGCCGGAGGAGACGCTGGCGTTTTATCGCAGCGCCGGGATGGATCCGGCGATCTACGACGCACGGGTGGCGGAGCGGCCATTCAATTTTGCTGATACGGTCTATCCCATGCCGCTTGGATTTACTCGTATCAAACAGGGCGATGTGTTCCGCATGGGCGGGCGCGACTGGGATGTGCATATGGGCAATGGCCACGCGCCAGAGCATGCAACCTTCTGGAGCCGTGATGACAATCTGGTGATCACAGGGGATCAGATCCTCTCGTCGATTAGCCCCAATATCGGTGTCTACGCGACCGAGCCGATGGCGGATCCGGTGGCGGAATGGCTGGAGGCCTGTGAACGTCTGGCACCGCTTACCCGGCCGGATCAACTCGCCTTGGGTGGGCATAAACTGCCGTTTCTGGGCCTGCCGCATCGCATGGCGCAGCTCATTGACAATCACCACGGCGCGCTGGCGCGGTTGCTCGATCACCTTGATGAGCCGAGGACTGCGGCAGAGTGTTTTGCTCCGTTGTTCAAGCGCAAGATCGGGGGCGGGGAATACGGGCTTGCTTTGGTCGAGGCGGTGGCCCATGTAAATCATCTGTACCATCTGGGTCAGGTGGACCGCAGCCGCCGGGCTGACGGGGCCTGGCTCTACCAGCGCAAGGGGTGATCGACCCCTGGAAAGGGAGAGATCATGACAGATGAAATCGCAACAAGCGCCGAGGCCGCCGAGGCGGCTGTTCTGCCCTGTGTGCATGAGGTTCATGCCGATCCTGATGCCTGTACAGGCATCGAGAAGCTGCCTGAGCCGTTGCAGAAACCCGTCGCAGACAAGAGCGCCGCACGCTGGGCCTATGAGCGACTGATCCTCTATATCAAGAATTTCGAGGAGCAGCTGGACGGGGAGCATGAGGTCGCGATGGGCTTTGCCGGTGGCGATGCCGGGGTGATGCGGATTGAAGGTATGGGGTATTTTGACCCCGATATCATCACATATTACGGCAGCGATTCCAGCGGTGCGCGGACTCAGCTGGTGCAGCATGTTAGCCAGCTCAATGTGATGTTGCGGGCCCTGCCAAAACGCAATGAGGCCGCCCCTGCCAATCGGATCGGTTTCCGTCTGGTGTCTGACCTTGAGGGCGACGGGTCTGAGACCTGATATTCGCGTTACACTATCCCTGTGGGGCGGCGTTGCGTTGTTTTGCTGCGTCGCCGCCAGCGCTATTGCTGCGGATACGGACAGGCCAGACGGTTATTGGGAGCGCTTGGAGCGCGCCGCACATCACGCGCTGATGCAGGAGGTCGCAGCGGCTGGGGGTGAGACAGTGCCGTTCACCACGGATGGGTGTAGCGGTGGTTTGTCGGCGATCTGGCGGCAGATGAGCGGAAGGTCCGGTGCTGATGGTGGCCCGCCGTTTGAGGCCTGCTGCATTGCCCATGACCAGCTTTATCACAACGCTGCGGGGATTGGTGGTGCAGATCCAATCGCATGGGAAGAGGCGGTGCTGGCGGCGGTCAGCCAACGGGCGCGGTTGGCTGCGGATCAGGCTCTGCGCCGCTGCGTAGAGACGAACCTCAGCGGCAAAGAACCCACAATCGCCAATCTTGCGTCACCAGTGGCGACGGCGATCTACGCGGCCGTGCGATTCGGCGGCGCGCCCTGCTCGGGGTTGAGTTGGCGTTGGGGGTATGGCTACCGGCCCTGCCGTGGCAATTTCACCCGCTGATTTGACCCGGCTGCGCCCGATTGACGTGGTGACAGGGTCTTCGAAATCCAGTATTCAGCGGAAAACAGACGCGTATAGGAATGGACATATGGCTGACCATAAGCACGGTTCGATGGATATTACCGTTCAGGAAAAGACCTACGAAGGCTTCCTCAAATTTACCACTCGGTTCTGCATTGCGGCGCTGCTCTTTGCTGTGTTCCTTGCAATCTTCGCGACCTGATCACCCTCGTGAGCGGTTCTGATCTTAACGTGCGTTCCGGTATCCGGCGGCTGTCGACCGGATTGCGGTTTGCTGCGCTTGGTGTGGTGGTTGCCGCGCTGACGGCTTGCGCGGCCCAGCAGCAGCCCAATGCCGATGACGCCACGCTTGAGCGGGTGGCCTATCGTCACAATGGTCCGCCTGCGTTGACGCTGTACACCATGATCAACAATCGCACCGGCAAGGGCGCGCATACGTCGCTTATGGTCAACGCCTCCGAACGGGTGATTTTTGATCCGGCGGGCTCATTTTATGCCGATGTGGTGCCAGAGCGCGACGATGTGCTGTTTGGCATTACGCCGGGAGTAGAAAAAGCCTATCGCGGGTCTCATGCACGTAGCACGCATCATGTGGTGGTGCAGCGGCTCGAGGTGACACCGGAGCAAGCGCAACGGGCCTATCAGCTGGTCCGGGCGAACGGGCGTGTACCGGGGGCGTTCTGCGCCAATGCGACGGCGTCCATTCTGAAACAGGTTCCGGGGCTCGAGACACTGGATGTGACTTTCTATCCGGGCAAACTGTCTGAGCAGTTCGGGGCATTGCCGGGTGTCACGACGGAGCGTTACCGGGAGAATGACAGCGCAGATCTGCAAGAAGGGCTGGCGAAGAACAACGCCGCGCTGAACGCGGGCGGTTGATCCCCTCGGCGCTTGCCACGACCGAAGATAGCGAAAAGCCGCAGCATCGTCTGCGGCTTTTGTTTTTGGTCGGAATGGATCAGGCTGAAAACAGGAACAGCAGCAGAAAGCCGATCGCGCCGCTGCCCATGGCGATCAGAACATTTCGCGTCCAGTAGCCGAGTGCGAAAACCGCTGCCGCAACTGCCAGATGCGGAAGGCTGGGCGTGCCGCCCGTTGGGGTTGGCCAGACCACGAGAGGTGTCACTAGCGCCGGAATGATCGCTACCGCAGTGTACCGCAGGTGGCGCATCAGCCAGGGCGGCATGCTGCGCCCGCCCATCAGCCCGATAAAGGCAAACCGCAGGGCGAAACTGCCGATGGCCAGACCAATGATAATGGTCCAGAGCAGGGTCGGATCGGGGGCCTGTGTCATGATGGATCCTTTGCAGTTTGGCGGCGCTCCAGCCAGACCTTGGTCTGGGCACCGGCCATCATGCCGACGAGGCCTGCAACAATCAGGCCAAGATTATAGGGCAGGGCAGTCGCAGGCAGAGCCGTGGCGACGGCGGCGAAACAGGCAACAACATGGGCTGGCGTGCGCAGCATTGGCCCGATCATAGCCAGAAACGCCAGCGGCAGTACAAAGTCGAGCCCCCAGCTGGCCGGGATCTGAGCGCCTACCAAGGCGCCGATATAGGTGGCAATCATCCAGCCCGGCGCCACGCATCCGTTGGTGCCAAAAAAATACGCCATGCGTTGCGACAGGGTCATCTGCGGGTAGGTTTCAAACTGCACAATGGAGAGCGCATAAGACTGATCAACGGTCAGGTAAGCTGCACAGGCACGCTGCCACAACGGGGCACCGCCGAGATACGGTGTGAGAGATGCCGAATACATCGCGACCCTCAGGTTCACGGCCAGCGCTGAGATCAGAATGATCAGCACAGGTGTATTCTCTTCCATCAGCTGCAGGGCTGTGAACTGTGCTGACCCGGCAAAGACCGAGAGCGAAAAGATCATGGCTTCGGGGACAATCAGTCCCGCTTCGGCGGCGAGAACGCCAAACAGCAGCCCAAATGGTCCCGAGACCAGAAGGAAGGGCGCGCCATCGCGAAACCCCTTCCAAAAAGCCGATTTCGTGGTGGTGATTGCCATGGTCTGGTCCTAGGTTACTGCTCAGATGGCATAAGCTCGCCGAGGGAGGTTTGCAATTGATGATGGCTGAGGAAGGCTCTGACTTGGCGTCGGTATTGGCAGAATATGTGATTGCCCCTGCGCCTGCAGATGCGCGGCTGACGCGGGCGGTTCAGGGGGTCGACCACACCGGCACGGCAACAGAAATCTCGGTGGTGGAGGAACGGCCGTTGACGATCTACCTCAACCGTCAGGAAATCGTGACGGCGATGACCATCGGGGATTATCCTGAGTATCTGGCGCTTGGCTTTCTGCGCAATCAGGGCATGTTGCACCCAGGTGATGAGATTACCGCCATCGACTATGACGAAGAACTGGAGACGGTGGTGGTTCGAACTGCGGTTGAGACCTCCTATGAGGACAAGCTGCAGAAAAAGACCCGCACATCAGGCTGCGCAGTTGGGACGGTTTTTGGCGACATGATGGAGGGGCTTGAGGGGGTCGTGTTGCCGCAGACACCCGTGCGCAGCTCCTGGCTTTATGCGCTGGCCCACAAGATCAACCGCACCCCTTCGCTCTATCTTGAGGCAGGCGCCATTCACGGCACGGTGCTGTGCCAAGAAGATCGCCCTCTGGTCTATATGGAGGATGTCGGGCGGCATAATGCCGTGGATAAGATCGCGGGCTGGATCCAGAGCACGGATGCAGAGGTCTCTGACAAGATCCTCTATACGACCGGACGGCTTACCTCGGAGATGGTGATCAAGACCGCGATGATGGGGATCCCGGTGCTGGTGTCGCGCTCCGGCTTCACCGCTTGGGGCGTGGAGATCGCACAGGAACTGGGCCTGACACTTATCGGCCGGATGCGCGGGCAGCGGTTCATCTGTTTGTCGGGTGAGGCGCGGCTGATCCGGGATATGGATCCGGCCAATGTGCCCGCAGAGGCCAAGGCGCATCGGCGCAAGAGCGCCGAACGATAAGTGCTCTCGATACGGGGTACGCTTATGAAACCACGTCATTTCGCGCGCAAAGAGGAGATGTCATGAGACAAAACGGACCCTTGGGCATCATCCTCGCAGGAGGTCTCGCGACCCGCATGGGCGGTGGCGACAAAGGGCGCTTGCAGGTTGGCGGGTGCAGCCTGATCCGTCACGTGATTGATCGCCTGTCGCCGCAGGTCGCGCATATGGCGCTGAATGCCAACGGTGATGCGGCGCGTTTCGCCGATCTGGAACTGCCGGTGGTCGCTGACAGTATCGCCGGATTCGCTGGCCCTCTGGCCGGGGTGCTGGCGGGACTGGACTGGGCTGCGGAACAGGGGGCTGACAGCATCGTGACCGTCGCGGCCGATACGCCCTTTTTCCCGCAGGACCTCGTTGCTCGGCTGAGCGAAAGCGCCGCCGGGCAGATGCATCCACTGGTACTCGCGACGACGCCGCGGACGGGAGAAGAGCTGAAATCCGGAGGGCGCAGCCGGGTAAACCGACATCCGACCTTTGGCCTCTGGCCGGTGGCCCTGCGCGATGATCTACGCGCGGCCTTGCAAGATGGCCTGCGCAAGGTTGTGCTCTGGACCGACCGCCATGATGGTCGCGAAGCGCTGTTTGATGCAGACCCGTTTGATCCGTTTTTCAACGTCAATACGCCGGATGATCTGGTGCGGGCGGAGGCATTGCTGCGATGAAGATCTATGGTGTCACGGGTTGGAAGAACTGCGGCAAGACCGGGTTGATGGAGCGATTGGTCGCTGAATTCTGTCGGCGCGGCCTCAGCGTCTCGACGCTGAAACATGCCCATCACAGCACGGATGTGGATCAGCCGGGGACCGACAGCTATCGTCACCGAACGGCTGGAGCGGCTGAGGTTATTCTGGCTTCGCCCAATCGGATGGCCATCATGCAGGAGCTGCGCGGTGCGCCTGAGCCGGAGTTTACCGAATTGCTGGCCCGGTTGCGCCCGGTGGATCTGGTACTGGTCGAAGGGTTCAAACGTGAGGCCCATCCGAAGATAGAGGCCTATCGTACGGCGGCGGGGCAGCCTCTCATCGCGCCTGAAGATTCCACCATCCGCGCCGTGGCGAGTGACATCCCGCTGGATCTGGACCGACCAGTTTTTGATCTGGATGATACCGCAGCGATTGCCGATTTCATTGCGGGGGAGATTGCCCGGTGAACCACTGGCAGAGCTTTGCCATGGTGGACTGGTCGGGTGGCAACGACCGGGGTGCAACGCCTTGCAAGGATGCGATCTGGGCCAGCGTCCATCGTGACGGTGCTGCGGATGCCCCTGTGTATCTGCGCAATCGTCAACTGGCAGAGGATTGGCTGACCGATCTGATCGGGGTCGAACTGACTGCCGGGCGCAGATTAATGCTTGGGTTCGATTTCCCTTTTGGCTACCCGGCTGGATTTTGTCGCGCGCTGACCGACTCGGATGATCCGCTTGACCTCTGGCACTGGTTTGAGACGCGCATCGAGGATGCGCCGGGGGACAACAATCGGTTTGATCTCGCCGGGAGCATCAACCGGCGGTTTGGTGGTTTGGGGCCGTTCTGGGCCAATGGTCTAAAACGCGATATTCCGGGGTTGCCACGCAAGAAAGACAACTACCGCAATCCGTTTCCTGAGCGCCGCGCGGTTGAACATCATGCCAAGGGCAGTTTCACCTGCTGGCAAATGTCCGGTGCAGGAGCGGTTGGCAGTCAGGTGATGATGGGTCTGCCGGTTTTGGAGCGCCTGCGTCGCCGCTTTGCTGGTCAGGTCGCGGTCTGGCCGTTTGAACCGCTGGACAAACCAGTGGCGCTGGTTGAAATCTGGCCGACATTGCTGGCTGGGCCGGGGCCAGACCACTGGATCAAGGATGCCTGGCAGGTGCACAAGCTGGCGCTGGAACTTGCGGGCCTACCCATGGCAGAATTACAGCGGCTGTTGACCGTCACCGCGCCCGAAGAGGGCTGGATCCTGGGAGTGGACCAACTATGACCCTTGCCCCGCCGCCTTTACGCAATGATTGTTTTGCCTTGCCCGCTGGTGTCGACTGGACACCGGTTGATGCGGCACTGGATCATCTGCGGCAAAACCTGACAGTGGTGACTGCTGCTGCGGTGCGACCGTTGGGGCAATGTCTGGGCCGGGTTTTGGCGGAGGATGTGTTTGCTCTTCGCAGCAACCCGCCGCAACCGAATACGGCGGTGGATGGCTACGGGTTTGCAGGCCCTGCCGGAGAGGGGCCACAGGTCTTGCCTCTTTGTGAGGGGCGGGCGGCGGCGGGTCTGTCCTATGAGGGGGAGGTCGCCGCTGGGCAGGCCATTCGTATCCTGACGGGGGCTGCCCTGCCGCAAGGGGTGGATACCGTGATCCTTGAGGAGGATGTCAGCAGGGAGGGCGCTCAGATCGCGTTTCAGGGGCCGCTCAAGCGTGGCGTCAATACCCGCAAGGCTGGTGAAGATGCGGCTGCGGGTGATCTGATCCTGTCCAAGGGGCGGGTGATCACACCTGCGGATCTGGCGCTGACCTCGGCGACGGGCTTGTCCGAACTTCCAGTGCGGGAGCTGCTGCGGGTTGGTGTTCTCTCTACGGGTGATGAACTGGTGGAGCCGGGAGAGCCTGCGGCGGCAGGGCAGATCTATGATGCCAATCGTCCGATGTTGTTGGCTTTGTTGGCCCAAATGGGATTTGTCGCGGTGGATCTGGGAAAAGCGCCAGATGATCGCGCAGCGTTGCGCAACTGTCTGGATCGTGCGGCGACACAGGTTGATGTGATCTTGACCAGCGGCGGTGCCTCTGCGGGGGATGAGGATCATATGTCGGCATTGTTGCGGGAGAGCGGTGCCATGCAGCAATGGCGGATTGCGTTGAAGCCGGGCCGGCCACTGGCGCTGGGGATGTGGCAGGGGGTGCCGGTGTTTGGTTTGCCGGGCAATCCGGTCGCGGCATTGGTCTGTACATTGATTTTTGCACGTCCATCCATGGGGTTGATGGCGGGTGCGCGCTGGGTTGAGCCGCAGGGCTTTGACTTACCGGCCGCCTTTCATAAGCGGAAAAAGCCAGGGCGGCGGGAATATCTGCGTGCCCGTGTGCGGGATGGCAAGGTTGAGGTGTTCAAATCCGAAGGCTCAGGACGGGTCAGTTCGCTCAGCTGGGCGGAGGGGCTGGTTGAATTGGCGGATGGCGCGGCCACGATCGAACCCGGTGACCCGGTGCGTTTCATACCCTACGCCAGTTTCGGCCTCTAACCCGCGCGGGTCTAGTCGAAGGTGCCAGCAACACGCCCCAACAGCATGAAGGCGCGGGCAGTGCGGGTTTCGCCCAGTGACGAAATCTCTGCATCGCTGGCGTCGTCCTCAAACTCGGCTAGCATCTGGTCAAAACGGCGCAGGAAGTGATGTGCGGCATCACGGAAGATCGGATCCTGTTTCATCCGCGCGTTCGTGAGCGCGAGTGAACTGCGATCCCGCACCCCGCCCAAGGCTGCGACCGCGCGGCCACGGGCACCTTGTGCGAACTGACGCCAGATTTCCGGACGCGCCATATCGGGGCGCAGATCATCCATATAGATGCCGTCTTGGCTGAGCAGTGTCAGCACATCTTGTGCGGCCTGAATGATCTGTGCGGCCTTACGGTCCTGCAGGGCCAGACGCAGCGCGGCAAACCCTTCCTCATCCTCTGCGGTTTCCGGAAAATTCAGCGCACGGATCAACTGGGCAGAGGGCAGCGGAGTGGCCAGATCCTCGGCGGGGGTACCAAGTGCCAGAAGCCCCTGATCGGTCGTCTCGCCCCCTGCTGCGGCAGTCGTGGAGATCCCCGGCATCGGCCGGGCTCGGCGGCTGGTCTGGAATGTGGCAAGCGCGGTTTCTGTCTTGCGGGTCGCGGCGGCGATTTCATCCAGCTTGCGGGTCACTGAAGGTTCGGCAACCGAGGCCGCCTGTTGAGCATGGGCAATATAGGCGTTGCGCATCCCGTCGATGGCCGCGTGGAGCCGTTGTGATTCATCTCGCATCACCTGCGCTGAGCGCAGGGCGATGGCGCCCACCCAGATCAGTAGCACCGGCAGGATCACCGCGACGATTCGCAGCAGAATATCCGGCCATCCCGCTGCTGGCGCATCTGCTGTGCCACCCAATACAAAAATCGCGACGATTGCCAGAAACCACAGGGCGCTGAGCCCGAGTGCCGCAGCTTCGATCAGGCCAAAGACCGGGCGTTCCGGTGGTGCCTCTAGGGCGCTGGTGGGCGGCGTTGCGGCTGGGGAACTGGAACGGGTCATACTGTTGCTCGGAAACAGGGGCGAGATGGGTTGGCATATGCCGCAGTGTGCGGCGGCTGGGAGAGATTGGCGGGGCGCCTGTATGGCGCGCCACGCCGCTGCTGTATGTTAAGCGTAGATGATCTTGAGGATCTCATAAGCGCGATCCCCACCGGGGGTGCGGACTTCGACGCTGTCGCCTTCTTCCTTGCCGATCAGGGCACGGGCGATGGGGGATTTGATGTTCAAAAGACCGGCTTCGATATTGGCCTCATGTTCGCCGACGATTTGCCAGGTCTTCTCTTCGTCAGTGTCTTCGTCGACGACGGTGACCTTGGCGCCGAACTTGATTGCACCGGAGAGCTTTGCCGGGTTGATCACATCGGCCAGCGACAGGATGCCCTCCAGCTCTTTGATACGGCCTTCGATGAAGGACTGTTTTTCGCGCGCGGAATGGTATTCGGCGTTCTCCGACAGGTCGCCCAGCTCGCGGGCTTCGGCGATGGCCTTGATGATCGCCGGGCGTTCCACCGATTTCAGGGTCTTCAGCTCAGTTTCGAGGGCGGCGTGACCCGTGGGGGTCATCGGGATCTTTTCCATGTCTGTGTCCAGATATCGTGTCAGGTTTGGCCACCAGCCGTGGCGGTTCGCGTCTATAGGAAAACCGGTTGTCCCACTGCCGAACTGACAGCGGGACAAACCGGTTGTGTCGTATTTACCTGACCCAATCCTGCCGCCGAATGCAAGAGGGCGGGGTTGCCTGTCCACAGCGATTTCATGCCAACAGGCGGAAAACTCCGCTTTTTTAGACGCCCCCGGACGGAGATTTGGCGAGAAACTCGCAATGTGTCGGCCGACTTCGGTCCGCTTTTGTCTTCATCGCGGCGGCGTCTTGGTGCGGTCAGGGAACCTCAGGCAGACTGGATGTTTTGCCGGTGATGCTGTGGCGGGGCACCCGTGGCCGGGGATCCAGCCCTTGCAGTAAGCTGATCAGACGGCTGATCGTGGAAGAGCGTCGGATCCGTGGCAGCTGGCGTGTCGTCGCGCGCTGCTGCGACAATATCGTCGGGGCGGGGTGCCGCCGCTGGGTGGGTAAAACCGCGCGCGGGTGGCTGCTGTGCCAAAGGAGATCAAGCATCATATTGAACCACCTCGAATTCGATATTGTCCCGGTCGCGGAAATAGAACCTGCGACCCGGTTCATAGTCGTGATGCTCGCCCGGGATGAAGCCAGCCGCGCGAACCCGTGTTTCGACGGCGTCCAAATCGTCGACAACAACGGCGATATGGTTGAGCCCTCCGTTTACGGTGTAGCTGGTCGGGGCTTTGGCCAGGGGTTCTGGGGGGCAGTACAGTGCCAAATAGCTGTCAGCCTCGCCCACATGCAGGCTGTAGCCGCCGCTAATGGCCTCCCCCTGCCAGCGAATGTGCCAGCCAAACACATCCTGCATCCATGCTGCGGTGGTCTCGGGAGAGGACACGGTGATGTTTGCGTGTTCAAGACGTACGGTCATGTCAGGCTCCTTTGTGTTTTCTCTTGCCTGATTGAGTTGTAATTTCTAAACCTAACTTTAGCTCAAGCATTTTTTTGGTGTTTTCTGATTTTTCTGAGCCCGCAGGCTAAGGCGTTACGAAATCTCCGGGGCTGTAAGGGAGTATCTCATGGCTGCATCTCACGGGTTGACCATCGGCTATCTGGCGGAGCGCACGGGCCTCGCGGTGTCGGCAATTCGCTACTATGAGGCACAGGGGCTGGTTGAGCCTTGGCGCAATACGGGTGGGCAGCGGCGGTTTCACCGGGCGGATCTGCGGCGGTTGAGTTTTATTATGATCGCGCAGAAGTTTGGCTTCACACTGCCGGAGATCCGCGACTTTCTGAAAAGCCTGCCGGGGGGGCGTACCCCGACCAAGGCCGACTGGACCGATCTGTCCGCTGCTTTTCGCAGCCATCTGGATGCCCGAATCGAAACGCTGGAGCGTTTGCGCGATAATCTGGATGGCTGCATTGGTTGCGGCTGTCTGTCTTTGCCCACCTGCAAGCTGTACAACCCGGATGATGCTGCCGCTGCCAAAGGGCAGGGACCGCGCTATCTGATGGGGGATAAGCCCTCAGAAACGATGAACGACGGGAATACTCCTTCAAATGACGAAAACTGACGCTCGAATTGTCGCATTTGAGGGTTCTACAGCAGTGTAACGTAGAGTTTGGATTGACCAGTGCCTCTGCCACCCGCTAAGCAACCGCGAAACAAAATTACGCCAAGGATACGCCACCCGCATGGGATGGCCCAGACCTACAGCCAAGGAGCCCGCAATGGCCGAGATTGAACGTGAAGCGATGGAATACGACGTTGTGATCGTTGGGGCAGGCCCGGCTGGTCTGTCTGCGGCGATCCGATTGAAGCAACTGGATAGCGACCTGCAGGTTGTGGTGCTGGAAAAAGGGTCCGAAGTGGGCGCGCACATACTCTCCGGTGCGGTGTTGGACCCGTGCGGTCTGGATGCGTTGATCCCTGACTGGAAGGACAAAGGCGCGCCGCTGAACGTGCCGGTCAAGGACGACAATTTCTACATGCTGGGTGAGGCGGGTCAGATCCGTATCCCCAACTTCCCCATGCCACCGTTGATGAACAACCACGGCAACTACATCGTTTCCATGGGCAACGTCTGCCGCTGGATGGCAGAGCAGGCCGAAGAGCTGGGCGTCGAGATTTTCCCGGGCATGGCGTGTTCCGAGCTGGTTTACGGCGACAACGGCGAAGTCAAAGGTGTGGTTGCCGGTGTCTTTGGTCTGGAAGCTGATGGCTCCTATGGTCCCAACACCGAACCGGGCATGGAGCTGCACGGCAAATATGTGTTCCTGTCCGAAGGTGTGCGCGGTTCGCTCTCCAAGGAAGTGATTGCCAAATACGGCCTCTCTGATGACAAAGAGCCGCAGAAATACGGCGTTGGCATGAAAGAGATCTGGGAGATCGACCCCGCCAAGCACAAAGAGGGTTCTGTCACCCACACAATGGGCTGGCCGCTGGGCTCCAATGCGGGCGGTGGTTCCTTCATCTATCATCTCGACAACAATCAGGTTTATGTCGGTTTCGTGGTTCACCTGAACTACAAGAACCCGCATCTGTATCCCTACATGGAATTCCAGCGCTTCAAGCATCACCCGATGGTGGCTGAGTTGCTGAAGGGGGGTAAGCGCGTCGCCTACGGTGCCCGTGCGATCACCGAAGGTGGCTATCAGTCCATGCCGAAACTGGTCGCGCCGGGTGTGGCTCTGCTGGGCTGCTCTGCCGGTATGGTCAATGTGCCGCGCATCAAGGGCAACCACAACGCCATGTTGTCGGGCAAAGCTGCTGCCGAAGCGGCCTTCGACGCGATCAAGGCGGAGCGTTCGGGCGATGAGCTGGCCGACTATGAGGTCAGCGTTCGCGACGGGGCGATTGGCGCCGACCTCAAAAAGGTGCGCAATGTCAAACCGATGTGGTCAAAGTGGGGCCTCACTGCATCGTTGATGCTCGGTGGTCTGGATATGTGGACCAACACACTCGGCTTTTCGCTGTTCGGCACGATTGGCCATGGCAAAAACGACGCCGAGGCAACGGAAGAAGCCTCCAAGCATAAGCCGATTGATTACCCCAAACCCGATGGTGTGTTGTCGTTTGATCGGCTGACCAACGTGGCCTTTGCCGCCACCAACCACGAGGAAAGCCAGCCTTGTCACCTGCGTCTGGGCAATCTGGACACCCCAATCAGTGTCAACCTGCCCAAATTCGCCGAACCCGCGCAACGCTACTGCCCGGCCGGTGTCTATGAGGTGGTCGAAAAGGATGGCAAGCCGGAGTTCGTGGTGAACTTCCAGAACTGTGTTCATTGCAAGACCTGTGACATCAAGGATCCGAGCCAGAATATCACCTGGACCACGCCGCAGGGGGGCGATGGGCCGAACTACCCGAACATGTGATCGCTTATCGAGCGGTTTCGGCGGGTATTTGCCGGAATAATAGGGGTAGCCTGCGGGCTGCCCCATTGCGTGTTAAGGGGTGGCGCTCTACGCTTTGTGGCGAGGCAGATATTGACCAGTCACCAAAGAGGAGGCCCCCCGTGCCCGTCCGATTCTTTCGCAGCCTGACATGTGCGGCGGCCCTCGCCGCGACGACCACCCTGCCGATGTTCTTGCAGGCCAATGCAGCGCATGCAAATGGGCTTGCCGGGGCGTATCTGGCGGCGCGGGCGGCGACATTGGATAGCGATTTCCAGGCCTCGGCAGATTATTACAATCGGGCGTTGGTGCGCGATCCGCAGAACCCGCTGCTGATGGAGCATGTGGTTTTTGCGCGGCTGGCGCTGGGTGACGTCAAAGGGGCAGCGCCAGTGGCGGAACGCCTGTCCGAAATGGGCGCGCGCAGTCAGGTTGCCAATATCGTCATGACCGCCAGTCTGGTGATGGCAGAGGACTACCATACCATTATTGAGCGCGTGACCTCGCAGCAAGACGGCCAATATGAAATCAACGCTCTGGTTGATGGGCTGTTGTTGGGCTGGGCCTATCTTGGCGCCGGATCGGTGAATGATGCGCTGGCGCAGTTCGACCAACTGGGCGAGAAAGAGGGGCTGGGCCTCTTTGCGCGCTATCACCGTGCTTTGGCGCTCGCATCCGTTGGCGATTATGAGGGGGCGGAGGCGCTTTTTGCCGCTGATGAGGGGCAGCTGACCAATACCTCACGCCGAGCGGTGATCGCACGGCTTGAAATCCTGTCCCAGCTCGGCCGCAACGAGAAGGCGCTGGAGGTCCTTTCCGAGGCTTTCAGTGGGCAGCTGGACCCCGGTCTGGCGGCTCTGTCGGACCGCTTGAAGGACGGTGAAACATTGCCTTACGCGCTGGCGGCGACACCGCAGCAGGGCATTGCCGAAGTATTTTTCACCATGGGTGCGGCACTCAATGGTGAGATGGCGGATGACTATGTGCTGATGTATGCGCGCGTCGCTGCGGCCCTGCGAGAGGATCACGTGGATGCGCTCTTGCTGGCGGCAGAGCTGTTTGACCAATTGGGCCGCTATACCCTGTCGATCGATCTCTACAAACAGGTGCCGCGCGACCATCCCGATTACCACGCGGCTGAACTGGGCCGGGCTGAGGCCCTGCGCCGTGCAGCCAAGCCGGATGCTGCCGCCGAGGTGTTGCAGCAGTTGGCGCGCGATTTCCCAATGGAAGTGCCGGTTCACACCAATCTGGGTGACCTGCTGCGCCAGCAGGAAGATTATAGCGGCGCGGTCACCGCCTATGATACCGCGCTGGATCTGATGGATGAGAGCGTTGAGGGGCGCTGGTTCCTGCTCTATGCCCGCGGAATCTGTCATGAGCGGCTGAAAAACTGGGAGCAGGCAGAGGCCGATTTTCGTGCGGCTTTGGATATTCGCCCCGATCAACCTCAGGTGCTGAACTATCTTGGCTATTCGCTGGTGGAAAAGCAGATCAAGCTGGATGAAGCCCTCTCGATGATCGAGCGCGCTGTCGCGGCACGGCCTGATGCAGGCTATATCGTCGATAGCCTTGGTTGGGTGCTTTATCGACTGGGGCGTTATGAAGAGGCGGTTGGCCATATGGAGACTGCCGTCGAGTTGATGCCGGTGGACCCGGTGGTCAATGATCATCTTGGCGATGTCTACTGGGCCGTTGGCCGGGCCCGTGAGGCTGAATTCCAGTGGAAGCGGGCGCTATCCTTCATCGACCCGGAGGATACTGACAGCGAGGCCGACCCAGAGCGTATTCGCCGCAAACTGGACACCGGGCTCGATGCGGTGCTTGCGGAAGAGGGCGCGGCGCCCTTGAAGGTTGCCCATGACGGTTGAGGCCTTTGCCCCGGCCAAAATCAATCTGACCCTGCATGTGACTGGCCAACGCGCGGATGGCTATCACATCCTTGATTCTCTTGTGGTTTTTGCCGATATCGGTGATCGGATCACGGTTGCTTCGTCGGATGAGCGATCGCTGCAGGTGACCGGGCCGATGGCAGCAGGCGTGCCGGTGGATGCCAGCAATCTGATGATGAAGGCCGCGGCGCTGATGGATCCCGCGCGCGGCGCTGCGCTGTCACTGGAGAAAAACCTGCCGCCTGCATCTGGCATTGGCGGTGGGTCCTCTGATGCGGCGGCGACTCTTCGGGCACTTGCTGAACTATGGGGGCAACCCCTGCCGGGCACGCAGGAGGTCCTGCCGCTGGGGGCCGATGTGCCGGTCTGCATGTCGCCGAGCACGCAGCGGATGCGCGGGATTGGGGAGCGGCTGGACGGTCTGTCGCCGCTACCAGACTGCGCGATTGTGCTCATCAATCCGGGCGTGTCGGTTGCGACGCCTGCGATTTTTCGCGCGATGGGCAAACGGGACAACCCTGCCATGCCTGCTGAGCTGCCAACCTGGGACTCTGTTGGCGATCTGGCGGCATGGCTCAAGACACAGCGCAACGATCTTCAACCGCCAGCGATCCGATTGGAGCCGGTGATTGGAGAGGTTCTGGATGCGTTGTCTGAGACGGCGCCCCTGTATCACGCCATGTCTGGTTCGGGCGCGACTTGCTATGGTCTTTACCCAACAGATGCAGAAGCACAGGCCGCCGCAGACTGGCTGCGGGGGGTAGATGCTGATTGGTGGGTCCGCGCAGGGCGTCTGCTGGCCTGAGACCCTGATACTGATAAAGCCAGCGCGTGGGCGCTGGCTTCGTTTGGCTATATCACCACTTTATTTTAGAATTTCAGGCGAGCCGGGCCACCACGTAATCGGCCAGGTCATGCAGCATCTGGCGGATTGGGTCATCGGGCAGCGCGGTCAATGCATCCTGCGCTTTTGCCACCCAGCCCATGGCGTCGTGGCGGGTTGCGCTCAGGGTGTCGTATTTCTCCATCAGCGCCAGTGCGTGGTCCAGATCACCTTCGTCCTGACGCCCCTTCTCAATAGTCCGGACCCAGAATGCACGCTCCTCTGCGGTGGCCTGCGCCACGGCTTTGATCACCGGGAGGGTCAGCTTGCGTTCGCGAAAATCATCGCCGATGTTTTTGCCGGTGGCGGCGCTATCACCTTGATAATCCAATAGATCATCGGCGACCTGAAAGGCGATACCAAGGGCATCCCCATAGGCAAAGAGGGCGTCAACCTGCGCCTCAGGCGCGCCTGCGACAACGCCACCAGCCTGCGTGGCCGCTGAGAACAATGCCGCGGTTTTGCCCCGCACAACCTGAAGGTAGATGTCCTCGTCCGTAGCCAGATCACTGGCTGCGGTCATTTGCAGGACTTCACCTTCGGCAATGGTGGCGGAGGCATTGGCGAGGATGTCGAGAACCCGCAATGATCCCGTTTCCACCATCAACTGAAAACTACGGGCAAACAGGTAATCGCCTACCAAGACGGAACTTTTGTTGTCCCACAGCAGGTTTGCCGTCGGGCGACCGCGCCGCTGGCCACTTTCGTCGACCACATCGTCATGCAGCAAGGTGGCAGTGTGAATGAACTCCACAGTGGCTGCCAGTTTCACATGGTTGTCGCCGCTGTATCCACAGAGGCGCGCTGCTGCGAGCGTCAGCATGGGGCGCAGGCGTTTGCCGCCGGCCTCAACCAGATGGGCGGTCACTTCGGGAATGCGCGGGGCGTGTTTGGACGCCATCCGGGTCTGGATCAGCGAATTCACCGCTGCCATTTCGTCGCTGAGTGTCGCGGCCAGCATGTCATGCGGCTTTTGCGTCAGGATTTGATTCATCGTTTTCCCGCTTGCAAGGCTCGACAAGGCGCAGGCCTTGCCCTTAGATCCATCCCTATGAAGGAACTTTTGCGCAGCACCGACCCAACCATCATGGCCTTTGCCACCGCCCTTCTTGAGGGTGAGGATATAGACTGCTTTCAAATGGACGTAAATATGAGCATCCTTGAAGGCGGCATCGGAATCTTTCCCCGCAGGCTGATGGTGCGCAGCGATGATCATGCCGCGGCCGAGCGTGTGATGCGCGACAATGACATCCCGTTGCGTTGATGCAGGGGTTTGACGACGCGGCGCTTACTCAGGACGCTTTCTTGGGTGGGCAAGTGCAGCTGTTGCAGCCGAAGCAAGGATATCGTGCTGGCGTGGACCCGGTGTTGCTGGCTGCGGCTGTTCCTGCACGCCCTGGCGACAGGGTGCTAGAGCTGGGTTGCGGCGGTGGGCCAGGACTGCTCTGTCTGACCGCACGGGTGCCGGGGCTTGAACTGACCGGCGTGGAGCTGCAAGCTGACTATGCGGATCTGGCGCGACGCAATGCCGCGCTGAACGCAGTCGAAATGACCGTGGTTGAAGCGGATCTGGCAGAGTTGCCGATGGATTTGCGGCAACAGCAATTTGACCAGGTGATCGCCAATCCGCCCTATTACCGTGCAGGCGCGCATAGCCCCGCGCAGGATGTCGGGCGGCAAATTGCGCTGGGTGGCGCAACCGAGCTGAGCGTCTGGTTCGACACAGCTGCGCGGCGTCTCTCTCACAAAGGGTATCTTCATATGATCCAGCGGGCCGATCGCCTGCCGGAAATGCTGGGCGCCTGTCTGGGGCGTTTGGGATCGCTTGAGGTGCTGCCCTTGGCCGCTCGTGTGGGCCGGAGCGCAGAACTCGTGTTGCTGCGCGCGCGCAAGGGCGGACGTGCGGGTTTCAAGTTGCACGCGCCACTGATCCTGCATGATGGAGAGGTGCATCTGTGTGATGCCGAGAGCTACCGGCCGGATATTCGGGCCGTGCTTCGAGATGGGTGTGCGCTACCCTGGCCTCGTTAACACTTACGGTTGATTCCTGAGAAATCGGACCTCATTCGGCGGGTCCATGCCGAAATGACGGTTTCATGACAAAATATATGCTTCTGCAGCGTGACAGGGCAATATTCTTGTGCTCCACTCACTTTGTACGCAACACGCTCAAAGAAGGAGGAATGACATGAGCCTCAGCTCGCATCTCACCGAACTAAAGAAGAAGCACGAGCATCTGAGCATGGAAGTTGAACACGCCCAACGTTCGCCTGCAACGGACGGGCTAAGTATCGCGTCGATGAAGAAGCAGAAATTGAAGCTGAAAGAAGAAATTGAACGCCTCTCGACGGAGGAGCTTGCCGTCTGAGGAGCGCTTTGTCTCCCGTGTGACTTGCAGCGCCGCCGCTGCGGTAGCGGGAACTTGAAGTAGGATGTGAGGGGGTCATCGGCGTGGCTGGTGGCCCCTTTTCGTTTCCATCTCTATGAATGCCCTCTGTTGGCACGGGCTGCAAGAACGGCTCCGCCCGTGATCAGGCAGGCTGCAATGGCCAGCGTCCAGGTGGCAGGGGCAATCCCGACCAGCACCAGGATTAGGGTAGAGAGAAGCGGCGCCGCATAAGAGCTTGTGCCAAGCAATTGGATGTCGCCTTGCTTCACACCAATGTCCCAGACGTAGAACGCCAGCCCAACCGGCCCCAACCCCAGCGCCAGTGTTGCGCCCCAACCTGCGATGCCAATGGGCCATTGACTGTCCTCAAGCGCGAAATGCAGCAGCCAGGAGGCCGCAGCAGTAATCAGGCAGAACACCGCAACGGTACTTGTAGGCGCGGTGCCAAGACGTCGCGCAAGCACGGAATAGCCCGACCAAGTTAGGGCGCAGAGTAGCGCCAGCCCGTACCCCGGAAGGGCCGCAGCATCAAACTCCGCGCCGCCGCCGGTGATGATCGTGGCGGCTCCTGCAAACCCCAAAATAGCCCCGAGGAGATGCCCGACCCGCAGGGTCTCTCCAGGCAACAGGCCGGAGAACAACACGATCAGCAATGGCCAGAGGTAGGCGATTAATCCGGCCTCGGCAGCGGGCGCTAGCCGCAGGGCCGAAAAATAGAGCGCGTGATAGCCAAAGAGACCCAGACTGCCAAAGAGGTAGACACGCCACGACACCGCCCGCAATGCGGTAAGGCCGCCACTGCGCCAACACCAGATCAGCCCCAGCGAACCGCCAATGGTGAAGCACAACGCATTCAACAACAGTGGCGGGGTTGGGGCCGTGCCAACGGTGAAAACCGCCAGAAGAGCCCAGAGGAGCACAGCGATAAATCCGATGGCGGTTGCGCGATTTCTACTCATGTAAAGCTATCCACCGAGACTATGGTCAATCCTTCGGATACCTCAGCCGTTTTTTCGATTTCGGCAAGTATCCAGTCGCGGAAGGCTACGATTTGAGGGCGGTTCTCGGCCCCCTTCTGGCACAGAAAGCTAAAGCGGGCCTTGCCTGTAAGTGCCGTCCTGAACGGCGTAACCAGTCGTCCTTCGGCAATATCTTTCACCACCAAGGCCCGCCTTCCCAGGGCTACTCCCGCACCGGCCAAGGCTGCGTCAACCGCGTGATCTGAATTGCTGAAGCGCGCGCCATGCGTCGGGTTGAATTCCTCGCCCATCATTTTGAACCAGGCGGCCCAGTCCAACTGCGGGGACATGAAATTCAGTGAATCATCGTGGATCAGTGGCGCGTCTTTCAGGGCTTTGAGTGTGGGATATTGCTGAGCCACCTCTGGTGTCATCACGGGCATGACCCATTCGACTGGAAGCGGCATGGAATAGACGTCCGGATAGGGGCCATAGCCAAAGCGGATGGCGACGTCCACATCGTCGCGCATCAGGTCTACCCGGCGCAGGCTGGCGGAAAACCGAAGATCAATCTCCGGATGGGCGCGGGCAAATTCATAAAACCGAGGGGCCAGCCATTTGGCGGTGAAGGCGGGACCGGCGGTAACCGTCAAGGCACCCTCGTCTTGCAGGCGCAGGGCTGTGCGCCACGCGGCGGTCAGGGCCTGGAACCCATCAGAGGTTCCTGGCGCAAGGGCGGTTCCGGCGGCGGTCAGCTCCACTGCGCGGTTTAGCCTACGAAACACCGGTGTGCCCAAATGCTCTTCAAGTGATTTTATTTGGAACGACAACGCTGCGGGCGTAACGTTGAGCTCCTGCGCCGCACGGGCAAAGGACATGTGGCGCGCAGCTGCCTCAAAGGCACGTAAGGCGGTCAGTGGAGGAAGACGGTCGGACATTTGACATCAGTATTACTTAACTGAAGCGGTGAAAAGTCTCGTTTGTCGCTTTTCCAAGAAAGGTCCATATTGAGATCAAGTTAGCAACACTGATCTGAATGGAGGCCGAAACGATGGAATATTCTGCCAATAGTACAGTGAAACTGGCCATGCAGCGCGCGCATGAGGAGCGCGGTCAGGTCCTTCGTGCACTCTGGGCACGTTTATTTGCATCCCGTCGTATTGGCCGTGTGGGTACAGGGGTTTCCCGCTGGGCATAGCGCGCATGTCCTTACGGGATTGGAAAAGGGCCGGCCCGTAGGACCGGCCCTTGCCGTTTTTTGGCTTTCTGGGTCTCAGACGAAGAACTGCGCGCCGTTTGCCGAGATGGTTGAGCCGTTGATGAAGCCCGAGTCCTCCGACGCGAGGAAGGCAACACAGCGGGCGATTTCCTCGGGTTCGCCCAAGCGGCCTGCCGGGATCTGACCGATGATCGATTCGCGGACCTTCTCTGGAACGGCCATCACCATCTCAGTCGCGATATAGCCGGGGCAGATGGCGTTTGCAGTGATGCCGGCGCGGGCGCCTTCTTGGGCCAGGGATTTCACGATGCCGAGGTCCCCAGCTTTGGTTGCGGCATAGTTCACTTGCGCGAACTGACCCTTTTGCCCGTTGATTGAAGAAATCACGATCACACGACCGAATTTGCGCTCACGCATGCCGGGCCAGATCGGGTGCACGGTGTTGAACACACCGGTGAGATTGGTGTCGATCACCTGCTGCCATTGTTCTGGCGTCATCTTGTGGAACGGGGCGTCGCGGGTGATGCCGGCATTGGCGACCACGATGTCGATGGGGCCGATATCCGCTTCGACCTTGGCGATTCCGGCAGCGCTATCCTCATAGCTGGCAACGTCCCACTTGTAGGTCTTGATGCCGGTCTCTTCGGTGAACTTTGCCGCTGCTTCGTCATTGCCGGCATAGGTCGCCGCCACCGTGTAACCCTCCGCCTTCAGCGCCTGAGAGATTGCTGCGCCGATGCCGCGAGAGCCGCCGGTGACGAGTGCGTTACGTGCCATGGAATAGTCCTCCGTTATTTGACTTGGTAATCTTGCTACTATTTTGATATAAGTTGCGCAATTATATTTCGTGAAGAAAACATCTTCTTAGGTCGATATTAAGGTGAACGTCGCGTCGCCTTGTTCCGCAAATGTATCGCAAAATACACCAGAGATAGAAAAGGGCGCCACCGGGGCGCCCTTGATATGGTCAGCAGTCTGCGCCTTAGGGGCGCTCCACACACATGGCGACACCCATGCCGCCACCGATGCAAAGGGTTGCCAGCCCTTTTTTGGCGTCGCGCCGCTTCATTTCGAACAGCAGAGTGTTGAGAACCCGGCATCCAGAGGCCCCAATCGGGTGACCAATGGCGATGGCACCACCGTTGACGTTCACGATTGCTGGATCCCAGCCCATATCCTTGTTCACCGCGCAAGCCTGCGCTGCGAAGGCTTCGTTCGCCTCCACCAGATCTAGGTCATCAACGGACCAGCCTGCCTTTTCCAGCGCCTTACGGGAGGCGTAGATCGGGCCGACACCCATGATCGACGGATCCAGCCCAGCGGTGGCATAGGAGGCGATCCGCGCCAGAGGCTCAATGCCGCGCTTCTCAGCATCATCCGCACTCATCAGCAGTGTGGCAGCGGCACCGTCATTGAGGCCGGAGGCATTAGCGGCGGTGACCGAACCATCCTTGGCGAAGGCGGGGCGCAGTTTTTGCATGGCTTCGATTGTAGCACCGTGGCGGATGTATTCATCCTGATCCACAATAATGTCACCTTTACGCGTTTTGACCGTAAAGGCCGCGATTTCATCAGCAAATTTGCCCGCCTTCTGAGCCGCCTCGGCCTTGTTCTGGCTGGCAACAGCGAACTCATCCTGCATCTCGCGGGAAATCTGCCATTTATCGGCAACATTCTCAGCGGTTTGCCCCATGTGGTAGCCGTTAAAGGCGTCCCAAAGACCATCGCGGATCATGGTGTCGATATAGCTCATATCGCCCATCTTGTGACCGGCACGCAAATTTGCAGCATGCGGCGAGAGCGTCATATTTTCCTGACCGCCGGCGCAGACGATAGCAGCGTCGCCCAACTGAATGTGCTGAGCGGCCAAGGCCACGGCCCGCAATCCCGATCCGCAGACCTGATTGAGGCCCCAAGCTGCGGCTTCCTGAGGGAGCCCTGCATTGATATGCGCCTGACGGGCTGGGTTCTGCCCCTGCGCTGCAGTCAGCACTTGGCCCAGAATGGTTTCTGAGACTTCGGATTTGTCGATCCCGGCACGTTCGACAACCGCTTGAAGCACCGCAGCGCCGAGGTCATGTGCGGGGGTCTTGGCGAATGCGCCACCAAAACTGCCGACGGCGGTGCGTGCGGCGGATGCAATTACTACGTTAGTCATCAGTTAGGGTCCTCTGCGATTCATAGTCCCGGGAGGCCAACTGAGCAGTCTACTTTTTTGCAGCCGCAGCAACCGGGATCCCCCTGCCTTTTCTGAAAAAGGCCGTGTATCTTGCTGCAAGTGCAGCACGTGCAAGGTGTCCCACAGGAAGAGCCTGTGTCAATCAATACTATGTCTAATATACTGTGACAGGCCCGCGCATTTGCCAAGCAATCAATTCAACGCGGCCTTATGGCGATTCTGCACGGAGCGAGAATCGGCTAATTTTGGCCAGGTTGTGGATAGCAGGCCGGAGGGGTTAGGAGGCGCGGCTGTTTTCCCGCAGCTCTTCCAGCCAAGGCGGGCTGACTGAGGGTGCGCCAAACAGATACCCTTGCAGGCAATCCACCCCAATCGAGATCAGGAATTCGGCGTCGGCTGGGCTTTCTACGGATTCAGCAACGACGAGCATATCAAACTGCTTTGCGATCCCGACCAGCGCACGGACCACTGCCTGATTGTCGTGGCTGGCATGGATGTTGCGCACAAACTGGCCGTCGATTTTCACCGCATCAAAGAAGAATTGCCGGAAGTAGCTGACAGCGGTTGCTCCCGCACCAAAGTTATCAAGCGCAAAGGCGATGCCATGTTTCTGCATCCGGTCAATGAAATCGATCACCAGTTCAGGCGTCGCCATTGCAGAGGCTTCGCTGATCTCAAGCATCAACCGCTCGCCCAGTGTGAGATCTTTCTTCAGGTGGCGTTCCAGAACCCGCATCCAGCGCCGATAGCCGATAGATCGCGCTGACATGTTAATGGAGAGCCTGATATTGGGGCTGCGCGCAAGCGCCTTCAGGCCATGTTCCAAGGCGAGGCAGTCCAGTTCGCGGCCTTCTTCTTTGTCTTCAACCAATGGCATGAAGTCGCGTGCTGGTATCACACGACCCGTCGAGTCGAGAACACGAATATACCCTTCGTAGAAGGCAACCCCCTGTGGCGGCATGGCCTGCATGATGGGCTGATAGGCGAGCATAGTCTGATTGTGACGAATCGCATCGCTGACCATGTCGAGGGTCGACCGATCGCGCGAGACAACCGCAGAGGTCAGCGGATTCTCCCCGCCTTCCGGCATGTCGGCCATGACCTTTTGCTTCTTCTTCACGGGTATATCCCTTGGCACTGGCGTGGTTTGATCAATATGGATCAGGCTGTACCTTGACGCAAAAGCGTTGCGCTTGGATTAAAGGAAGAATTTTATCCAAATTGAGGAGCAGCGCTCAGGTCTTGTCAAATCCGGCGCTGCCAATGTCCTCCGGATGCCGCTGCAGATGTTTGGCGCGGATCGTCTCGGAGCTGTCGCGACTGCCATCGTGGCTATACCCAGGGGGCGCAACTGCGTAGAGAAGGCGCTGCCGTAGCGTCAGGCCCGGCTGTGTCATGTCTTTGAAAATACTGACCCATTCGTGAAAAGCCACACGCAGCGGATTGAAAGTACCAATGTTGTGGACCAGACCATAATCCGGCCGATCGTGATCCTGTTCGGGAACGAAGGTCCCAAACACCTTGTCCCAGATGATGAAGACACCGGCATAGTTGCAATCGAGATAGCGTGGATTGCGCCCATGATGGGCGCGGTGGTGACTGGGCGTGTTCATCACCGCCTCAAACCAGCGGGGCATACGGCCAATAGCTTCGGTGTGGATCCAGAACTGATAGACCAGATTAATCCCCCCGACGAAAAGCACCATGGCGGGGTGAAACCCCAGCAGAACCAGAGGCGCGCGCACTACCATCATGAAGGTGAAGGTGCCGGTCCAAGTCTGCCGCAGTGCCGTAGTCAGGTTGTAGTGCTGGCTGGAGTGATGATTGACATGGCTGGCCCAGACCCAGCGCACCCGATGCCCAAACCGATGCACCCAGTAGTAGCGCAGGTCATCAAGGACAAAACACAGTACAATCACCCAGACCGAGGTGCCGAGGTCTAGCGGCGTGATCTGCCACAGCAGCATGAAGAACGCCCAAGCGATGAAACCGAGCGCAATGCCAGAGGCCACACTGCCTGCCCCCATCACCAGAGAGGTGACAGCATCACGGGTCTCATAGCGCCCGCCCCGCCGCTTGATCGCGATCCAGAGAAACTCCGCCAGAATGGCCGCGATGAAAAAGGGAACGGCCCATTGGGTGACATCAGGGTAGGAGATCGTATCAGGCATGTGTCTGGTCTCTCTGTTCTGTGGCGGTCGGGGGCTGTGAGGTGGCGCTTGCGGCCAGGATCCGGCGGCGCCAGCCCTCGCGTTCACTATCGGACAGGTGCAGCAGCACAGATGGGGTAGCGAAATCGGCAAACCTAACCCGGAACCCTTTGGGGTGATCCATGAGGCTGGACCCGGCAAGCGGGCGGGCGATTGTGTCGGCACCAAAACACCAGACCAAACCGAGCCCATTATCCGTGTCAATCAGGGCGGCATGGCCAAGAGTGCTTGGCTGGGCATCATGGATCCGGGAGTCGGGATCGTGGCGGGACCATGCCCTAGAAGCCGTCTCGCGCGTCATGGGGACTGGCGCCGACCGGCCAGTAAAATGAAGCACAACAGCTATGACAATAATGCCGACCAGCACCATTGCGATCAGGATTTCCAGCGGCATCATATCCTCCCTGCCACCGAGATTGGTGGCAGGGGCGCGGTCCTGTCAAAGGTGGCGTGGGGTCAAGCGGCCTGCCGTTGTCGTTGGCGAGACGTTCGGCAAACGATTGCCCTGAGACTTCAGTCGGAGGCGATCAGCGCCCGGATGATGGTTTTGGCGCTGTCAGAGTTCCATTCGGCATCGCCGCGTAGTCGGGCGATTTCTTCGCCCTCGCGGTTGAGCAGAACGGTAATCGGCAGACCCAAGACCGCCATTTCACGCGCTACGGCCTGCCGGGGGTCCTGATGGCGGGGGAGGTTGGTGATGCCGGTATCGTCAAAGAACTTCTGGATACCGGCAGGCGAGTTGCGCCCGGTGGCAAGTGTCAGCACCTCGAAATCGTCGCCGCCAAATTCTTCTTGCAGCTCTGACAGCTGGGGCATCTCCTTGCGGCAGGGCGCGCACCAGGTGGCCCAGAAGTTCAGCAGTACGATCTTGCCTTGGTAATCCCCCAACGTCGCGGTGCCCGCGCCGTCCGCCAACTGAAACTCCGCGCTGGACACAGGTTTCGGGGCGCTATGGAGCACCAGTTTTTTCATGTCGCCCTGTCGCATATCCGCGAGCGCCACCGGGTCGGCGGCCAAGGCGGCATTTGCACCCAAGGTCAGGGCCATATAAAGGGAAAGCTGACGAAACAGACGCATATTATCTCCGGGGTTCCACACCATGACAGATCAATCCTCGAACCAGATGTGGGGCGGCCGCTTTGCCGCTGGCCCGGACGCGATCATGGAGGCAATCAATGCCTCGATCGGGTTCGACAAGCGGATGGCAGCGCAGGACATTGCCGGTTCCAGAGCCCATGCGGCGATGCTGGCCGCGACAGGCGTTATTACGGATAATGATGCTAAAGCCATTCGGGAAGGGCTGCTCACCGTTTTGTCAGAGATCGAGGGCGGAACTTTCCAGTTTTCCACCGCGCTGGAAGATATCCACATGAACGTGGAGGCCCGCCTGAAGGAGATCATCGGTGAGCCCGCGGGCCGTCTGCACACGGGCCGTAGCCGCAATGACCAGGTGGCGACCGATTTCAAACTCTGGGTGCGCGACCAGCTGGACGCAGCCGAAAGCGGCCTTCTGGCGCTGATCCGCGCGCTTCTGTCGCAGGCTGAGGCAGGCGCCGATTGGGTGATGCCGGGCTTCACCCATCTGCAAACCGCGCAGCCGGTGACCTGGGGCCACCACATGATGGCTTATGTCGAGATGTTCGGCCGTGACCTGTCCCGCGTGCGCGACGCCCGCGCGCGGATGAACGAATCGCCGCTGGGCGCGGCGGCACTGGCCGGCACCTCCTTTCCGATCGACCGGGAGATGACGGCGAAGGCGCTTGGCTTTGATCGTCCGGCAGCAAACTCGTTGGATGCGGTCAGTGACCGCGACTTCGCGTTGGAATTCCTGTCGGTGGCTTCGATCAGTGCTGTCCACCTCAGCCGCTTTGCCGAAGAGCTGGTGATTTGGTCCTCCGCCCAGTTCCGCTTTGTGACCCTGTCGGACCGTTTCTCCACCGGCTCATCCATCATGCCGCAGAAGAAGAACCCGGACGCCGCCGAGCTGATCCGCGCGAAGGTGGGACGGATCTTTGGCGCCAATACCGCGCTGATGATGGTGATGAAGGGGTTGCCGCTGGCCTATTCCAAGGACATGCAGGAAGACAAGGAGCAGGTCTTTGACGCCGCCGATAACTGGATGCTGGCGCTGGCGGCGATGGAAGGCATGGTCAAAGATATGACCGGTAACCGCGAATCTTTGGCCGCCGCCGCAGGTTCTGGCTTCTCCACCGCGACCGATCTGGCAGACTGGATGGTGCGGGTGCTGAAGGTGCCGTTCCGCGACGCCCACCACGTGACCGGGACGCTTGTGGCCATGGCCGAAAGCCGTGGCTGCGACCTGCCAGACCTGTCGCTGGCGGATATGCAGGGTGTTCACGAAGGCATCACCGAAGACATCTTCTCTGTGCTTGGTGTTGAGAATTCGGTAAACTCACGCATATCTTATGGCGGCACGGCTCCGGCGCAAGTGCGTGCGCAGATCGCCCGCTGGCAGGATGTCCTGTCCGATTGACGGCAGCAAGGTTGCGGCCAGAAGGGAAACCCGACCGCAACCGCCCAACTGAATAGAGGCCAACGTCGAAAGAGGTCGCCATGGCAAAACCCGTTCTGATCCTATGTGCGCTGGCAGCCTGCGCTGGTCTTGCGGCCTGTGGTGTTGACGGCGAACCGGTGCGCCCCTCTCTGAACGCAGGCGTCGGTGTTTCTAGCAGCGGTGTGCACGCAGGCGGCAGTCTTGGCCTGCACAAGGGGCCGCTCAGCGTTTATCTTGGCGTGTGATGCAGCGCGGAATCATTTGATCCGCGCCCCGGTTCTGGTCTAAGCGCGATCTATGGATCATTTTCTCTATCGTGACGGCGCGCTTTACGCCGAAGATGTGCCGGTGGCCGAGATCGCGGCCGCTGTGGGCACCCCGTTCTACCTGTACTCCACCGCGACGCTGCTGCGCCATTTTCATCTCTTTGATGACGCATTGAAGGGTATGGATCATCTGGTCTGCTACGCGATGAAGGCCGCCAGCAATCAGGCGATTCTGAAAACATTGGCACAGGCCGGAGCCGGAATGGATGTCGTCAGCCAGGGCGAATATCTGCGCGCGAAGGCGGCAGGGGTTCCGGGCGACAGGATCGTGTTCTCGGGCGTCGGTAAGACCCAGGACGAGATCCGCACCGCACTTAGCGGCGGCATCCGCCAGTTCAACGTCGAATCCGAGCCGGAAATGGATGTGATCAACGCCGTGGCGATGGAGCTGGAAGTGGTGGCGCCCATCACCGTGCGAGTGAATCCTGATGTTGACGCCAAAACGCATGCCAAGATTGCCACCGGCAAATCCGAGAATAAGTTTGGCATCCCGATTGCCCGCGCGCGCGAAGTCTATGCCCGAGCCGCGAGCCTGCCGGGGCTGAAAGTGATCGGCATCGATGTTCATATCGGATCGCAACTGACTGAGCTTGCCCCGTTTGAACTGGCCTATCAGAAGGTGGCGGAGCTGACCGAGCAGTTGCGCGCCGACGGGCATGATATCCACCGGCTGGATCTCGGCGGTGGCTTGGGCATTCCCTACACCCGCTCCAATGATACACCGCCGCTGCCGGTGGAATATGGTGCCATGGTGCAGCGCACATTGGGGCACCTTGGGTGTGAGATTGAGATTGAGCCGGGGCGCCTGATTGCGGGCAACGCCGGGATCATGGTGAGCAAGGTGATCTATGTGAAATCCGGGGAAGACCGGGATTTCCTGATCATTGACGGTGCGATGAATGATCTGATCCGCCCCGCGATGTATGAGGCTTACCACGATATCGTCCCGGTCATCGAACCGAGTGCTGGGGTTGAACAGCGGGCCTATGATATTGTTGGTCCGGTCTGCGAAACCGGCGATACCTTTGCCCGCCACCGCGATATGCCGCCACTTGAGGCGGGGGATTTGGTCGCATTTCGCAGTGCAGGCGCTTATGGGGCGGTGATGGCCAGTGAATATAATTCGCGCCCTCTGATCCCCGAAGTTCTGGTGAATGGGGATCAATTTGCGGTTATTCGCCGACGTCCGGACTTTGACGAAATGATAAACCGCGATACCATCCCTGAGTGGCTCTGACGGGTTTCGCGGCATCTGGCGCGGCGCAGGGCTGATCGGAGGCGCCGCCCGCATGGTGAAGACCCCCAAGTTTCGCCGCAAGGCTGACGACAGACCTGCAACCGCGCCCAGTTCTCAGGGGCGTGGCAAGGCAGATTTGGGGCGGACATCGGGAGCAGGTGGCGGCGACGCGCCGCCAGATTCTGCGTCATCAGGTTTGCAGTTTTCTGACCCGCGGTTGACGCGATTGCGCTTGCCCTTGCGATTAACATGGCTCGGCCTGCTCTCTGAACGCCTGGTACGGGCCTATTGGCCCCTGTTGTCGCTGGTGATGCTGGCGCTTGCCGCGATGATGCTTGGGCTGCATGAAAAGCTGCCGGTGGAGCTGGTCTGGTTCGGCGCGGTTGCGCTGGTCATGGCTGTTGTGGCAGCGTTTGCTTTTGGGGTCTGGCGCTTTACTTGGCCTCGTCTGTCGGACGCTCTTGCGCGATTGGATGCGACGGTTCCCGGACATCCGATTGCCGCACTGCTGGATGCGCAGGCTATTGGTTCTGATGATCCCGCATCGCAAGCGCTCTGGCAGGCGCACCAGCAGCGGATGCAGGCCTGCGCTGCTGCGGCCAAAGCTCCGAAACCCAATCTCTCTGTTGCGCGGGCGGACCCGTTTGCGTTGCGCTATCTGGCGATGTTGGCGCTGGCGGTGGCAGTGTTGTTCGGCTCCATCTGGCGGGTCGGCACCCTTGGCGAGATCACCCCCGGCGCGGTTGCGGCTGCTACGGGGCCGACCTGGGAAGGCTGGATCGAGCCGCCACGCTACACTGGGCTTCCGGTGCTTTATCTCAATGATCAGACTGAGACCGCGCTGAACCTGCCGGAGAACAGCCGTCTTACCCTGCGATTTTATGGTGAGGTCGGCGATCTGACACTGGACGAGACAATCTCCGGACGTGTTGGTGACTTGCCGTCTGCCGCTGCCGCCGAACAGAGTTTTGAGATTACCCGTGACGGCACACTCTCGATCAACGGTGCAGGCGGGCGCAGTTGGGATGTCACACTGCTAAGGGATCAGCTTCCGAGCGTTGCCATCATCGGCGAGCCGACGCTTGAAGCTGATGACACCACATCGCTGGCCTACACGGCAAGCGATGACTACGGCGTCGATGGTGGGCAGGTGGAGATCGCACTGGATTTGGACGCGCTGGATCGGCGTCACGGGTTGGCGGCGTTGCCGGGTGCGCGTGATCCGATTGTGCTGGATCTGCCGCTGCCACTCAGTGGTGATCGTCGTGCGTTTGATGAACAGATGATTGAGACCTTCGCCAAGCATCCATGGGCGAATATGCCGGTCACCTACCGGATGGTTGCACAGGATGCTGCTGGTCAGGAGGCGAAGGCCGAGCCACTGAGCGCGCCGCTTGTGACCCGCCGTTTCTTTGATCCTATGGCCGCTGCGGTGGCGGAGCAGCGGCGCGACCTCCTCTGGGCGCGCGCCAATGCATCAAGGGTGGCGCAGATCCTGCGCACCCTGTCGACCTACCCGGCTGAGGTATTTCGCGATCACGGTGATTACCTGCGCCTGCGCACTATTTTACGTCGACTTGAGCAGCATAGCGCGGCGGGCACTTTGGGGCCGAACCAGCAGGAAGATCTTGCTGAGGCGCTATGGGATCTTGCTGTTCAGCTTGAAGAGGGAGACGTCGGGGATGCCATGGCGCGGATGCAACGGGCGCAGGAGCAGCTCAGCCAGGCGATGCGAGACGGCGCCAGCGAGGAAGAGATTGCCCGCCTGATGCAGCAGCTGCGCGATGCGACGCAGGATTATCTGCGCCAGTTGCAGCGGCAGGCACAAGAACAGGGCAATCAGGGCGAGCAGCAGGGCGCCCCGGATGAGAACGCGATGCAGTTGAGCCAGCAGGACTTGCAAGCGATGATGGATCGCATTCAGGAGCTGATGGAACAGGGCCGCATGGCCGAGGCTGAGCAGGCGCTGCGTGAGTTTCAGCAGATGATGGAGAACATGCGCGTGACTGAGGGGCAGCAGGGGCAGGATGGGTCTCCCGGTGAGCAAAGCATGGAGGGGCTGGCTGATACCCTGCGCGAACAGCAGGGCTTGTCGGATCAGGCGTTCCGCGACTTACAGGAGCAATTCAACCCCGGTGCTCGCCGTGGCGAAAGCGAAGGCAACGAAGGACGCAATGGCGGTCTGGGCCGTGGACAGTCCCATGAGGGCGGGCAGGGCAATCAAGGGGGGCAGGGCGACCGGCCGGGTGCTGGCACTCCCGGCGGGGAGCGACAGCCCGGCCAGGGTGGTCAGGGGCAGCGCGCACCTGATGCCGATGGGGGGCAGAGCGGTGGCGATGCAGCCCAGCCGGGCGGGCGTCGTGGCCTCGGTGGTTCCCTTGCGGATCGCCAGCAAGCCCTCAGGGATCAGCTGCGTGCGCAGCGCGACGGTCTGCCATTGGGCAATGGCGAAGGGGATCAGGCGACGCGGGACGCTTTGGATGATGCCGGGCGTGCCATGGACGGTGCTGAGGAGGCGCTGCGACAGGGAGATCTGGCAGAGGCCATCGACCGCCAGTCCGACGCCATGGAGGCGCTGCGCGAAGGTATGCGGGCGCTTGGCGAAGCGATGGCAGAACAGCAACAGCCCGGACAGCAGCAGGGGCAGGGGCGCGCCAATACCTCGGCGCAGGGCAATCGCATGGACCCGCTGGGTCGGCGTAATGGCGAACAGGGGGACGGCGGGGTCTCGGACGGGCAGTTCAGCGAGGGTCAGGCCTATCGCCGCGCCTGGGACCTGCTGGAGGAAATCCGCCGCCGGGCCGGTGAACGCAGCCGCAGCGACACCGAACGCAGTTATCTTGAGCGGTTACTCGACCGGTTCTGATGGGGCCGGTGGCGCCACCACGTTTGGACGTTCTCCAAGCCTGAGCGCGACGGGCTATTGCTGCACGGTGAAAGCGCGCACTTGCGTATCCAGCCACAACCGCGCGGCATCCACCTTGGCGACATATGTACTGAGATAGGGATCAGCTTGTGGCAGTTTCTGTGCGATCAGGGGCGCGTTATCATAGGCCATAGCAAGGGCCAGCGCGATCAGCAGGGCGAAGGCAAACCCGCGGGCAAAGTTGCGCTTTTTCTTGGGCGGTGCTGCATCCATCGGGGGGGTGATTGGCGCTGCGGCGCCCTCGCCTGAGCGCAGGGTGGAATTGATCTCATCAATATTCGGCAACAGTCCACGGCGAGATTCCGTCTCAGCGGTGGCCAGCTGCTGCGGATCCTCGCCGCGCATCCGGGCCATCTGTTCGCGGGCTTCACGGGCACGTCGCGCCGATTCTTCCTCAGGCAGTGAATCAAGCCCCAGATCTGTCTGGGTTTGCAGCGGGCTGTTTTCAGCGGCACGCAGGCTGGCTTCGCGCTCTGCCTCTTCGCGCAGGATATCGCTGATTGCCGGATCCAGACCGCGCGCAGTGGCCGCGACGTCGGGGGGGCGATCCTCGGCCGTGTCCTCTTCGGCGGGGTGATCTTCGGACACTGCCTCATCGGGGGGCAGATCGGTCTCCTCGGCGATATCGTCGTCTGCGTCGTCTGTCAGCGGGTCCTGATCAGAAATATGAGATGCGGGCGTATCTGCATCCGGCGGTAGGTCGGCGAGATTCGGGCCTGCTGTTGGCGCGCTCTCAGCGTCATCTGCGTCCAACGCACGGCCAGCCTGAAACCACGTCTGCCCGCAATTGGAGCATTGCACGTCGCGGCCCTCATCAGGGATTACATCATCCGGCACCTCATACTGGGCGGCACAGTTCGGACATGTCAGTCGCATGGGTCACTCCTTGGGACCTGGGGTGGCTCCGGGGGGGTCCGGGCGGCTGTCGGCGTGTGATTGTTGAATAATCATAGGCAGTTCCGCCTTTCCACGAAAGAGCCAATCGCGTCGACGGGCGTTGACTGTTCCAGAGGGCGCAGCACCGCAACAGCGCCGACCATTGAAACTGGTCGCACAGTCGGGCAAAACACCGGTGACCAAAAGGGGACCGCCGTGATCGAGCTGGACAATGTGGGGTACAATTACGGTGGCGGGGAACTGCTGAGCGAGGTGTCAGTACAGCTGGCGCCGGGGTCGTTCCATTTCCTAACGGGCCCGTCGGGTGCGGGCAAGACGACCCTGTTGAAACTCTGCTATGGCGCATTGACTCCAACGTCAGGCCGCGCGCGCGCTTTCAACATGGATATCAATGGTTTGGACCGTGATCAGATGGCTTATTTGCGGCGGCGTATCGGTGTGGTCCATCAGGATTGCCGGTTTTTGGACCATTTGCCGGTGATCGAAAACATCGCTTTGCCGCTGACGGTATCCGGGCGCGACATCGATCAGGAAGAGGCCAATCTGAGGGAATTGCTCAATTGGGTCGGCTTGTCGGAGCGGGCGCATGCAACGCCGCCGGAGCTGTCCGGGGGAGAACGGCAGCGCGCGGCTCTGGCCCGGTCGGTTATTCTGTCACCTGAGGTAATCATCGCGGACGAACCAACAGGCAATGTGGATTGGGACATGTCGCAGCGACTGCTGCAATTGCTGGTGGAGCTGAACCACATGGGCAAAACGGTATTGGTGGCCACTCATGATCTGTCGCTCATCCGGGCGGCCAAAAAACAGGTGCAGGCACGGGTCCTGCGGATTTCTAACCGGCAGCTTCAGCAGGCGGGGGCAGATCTATGAATCTGGCCCGGCTGCGCAATGTGATCGTCGGAGATGCTCAGGCTGACCGCGTGGTTCCGCCAAGCGGGTTTACCGCCCAGCTGACGCTGTTTGTGTCGGGGGCGATGGCGTTTCTGGCTGTCTTTGCGCTGGCCTTGTCGCTGGCCTCAGGCCGGTTGGCGGACCGCTGGGCAGAAGAGCTCGCCCGCGCTGCGACGCTGCGAATCAACGCGCCTGCCGAGCAGCGAGTCGCCCAGACCGAAGCGGCGATGACCATTCTGGAACAGACCCCGGGTGTTGCCTCCGCCCGCGCGCTCAGCCGCGAAGAACAGGCGGCACTTCTGACACCGTGGTTCGGGACCAAGCTGCCGCTGGACACACTGCCGATCCCGCAGCTGATTGAGGTGATCGAAGGTGATCCGGGCTACGATGATGCAGGATTGCGATTGCGGCTGCAGGCTGAGGTGCCGGGTGCTGTTCTGGATGATCATACCCGTTGGCGGGCACCGTTGGTGGACGCGGCGCAGGCGCTACGGCGTCTGGCGTGGGTGTCTATTCTGCTTATCGGTGGTGCCACGGCCGCGATGATCACCCTCGCAGCCAATGCGGCCCTTGCGGCCAATGCCCAGGTAATTGAGGTGCTGCGCCTTGTTGGTGCCTTAGATACCTATATTGCTCAGGCCTTTATCCGTCGCTTTACCCTGCGCGCTCTGTTTGGGGCGGGGGTTGGCGTGGGGCTTGGTATGTTGGGAGTCTGGCTGATGCCCGAGGCCTCTCGTGAGGGCGGATTTCTGACTGGTCTTGGTTTTCAGGGGTGGAGCTGGCTCCTGCCCCTGTGCATTCCTTTGCTTGGTGCGCTCGTCGCCTTTGCCGCAACAACGCGTGCGGCCAACAAACGTCTTGGAGATTTGGCGTGAAAACTGCATTGCGATGGCTGCTCTCGGCCGTGTTTATGGTTCAGATCTATGTGATGATGCTGATCTTTGGTCTGGTTTTTGCGCCATGGGCTTTGGTGTCGCCGCGCGGTGCCCGCGTCGCCTGTCGCAGCTACGCGGGCTATGTGCTCTGGTGCGCCCGCTGGATGCTGGGTCTGCGTACCGAGGTGCGAGGTCCAGTGCCGACCGAAGAGGTGATCATCGCAGCGAAGCATCAGAGCTTTCTGGACATTCTGATCATTTTTCACGCCACGCCTTCAGCCAAGTTCATCATGAAACGCGAGTTGTTGTGGACACCGATCATTGGCATTTATGCAAAGCGTCTGGGCTGTGTGCCGGTCAACCGCGGTAAGAAGGGCAATGCCATCGCCCGCATGGTCAAGGATGTCGCGGCAGAGTTCGCCGACCCCGGTCAGCTGGTGATCTATCCGCAAGGCACCCGCGTCGCACCGGGGGCAGACAGGCCTTACAAAATCGGCACTGGGGTTCTTTATGCCGCGCTGGAGCAGCCCTGTGTGCCTGCGGCGACCAATGTTGGGCTGTTCTGGCCGCGCACCGGAATCATGCGCAAACCCGGCCTGGGTGTTGTTGAGTTCTTGCCCGCGATCGCGCCGGGACTGGAGCGCGATGAGTTCATGGCCAGGCTTGAGCGCGAGGTCGAAAATCATTCGAATAAGTTGATGCAGGAAGCGGGGTTTAAAGTCGATGGAGTTTCTCACCACGGTTGAAGAGCTGGAGGCCCACTACGGTACGCCAGGGGCGCCTTCCCTGCGCAAGGTCGCACGGCAGATGACGCCGCTTTATCGCAAGTGGATCATGGCCTCGCGGCTTTGCATGTTGGCCACGGTCGGGCCGGAAGGCACCGATGACAGCCCACGCGGTGATGATGGCCCGGTCGTTCTTGAACTCGACCCGGGCAGACTGGCCCTGCCGGACTGGCGCGGCAACAACCGGATCGACAGCCTGCGTAATATCGTGCGGGATCCGCGCGTATCTCTGATGTTTCTGGTGCCGGGATCGAACAATGTGGTGCGCGTGAACGGGACAGCCAAGGTGACGGTAGATGCCGACCTGCGCGCCAAGTTTGACAGGAGTGGCAAACAGCCCAGCACCGTCATTGTTATTGAAATCAACGAGATCTATAGCCAATGTGCCCGTGCTCTAATGCGGGCGCGGACCTGGAGTTCTGGCGACGAAAGCGAAGGTCTGCCCACCATGGGGGAGATCCTTGCGGAGCAGACAGCCGGAGAAGAGGGCGGAAAGGCCTACGACGAAGCCTGGGCACCGCGCGCCGCCAAGACCATGTGGTAAAGCCAACGCGTTGGGGCGCGGACCAGCGCCCCTTCTTAAGGGCATCGATAGTTAAGGCGTGAGGTGCCTTCAGTCAGCTCATCAGGACTTGCCCGACAAGGATCTGCGGGCGAATGTTGGTGAAGTTTGCCACATCATCAATGATTGGCCCGCCTTTCTCCACCATCGCTGTGTCGAGCGTTTCCATATTCGGGAAGGTAATGGTCGCAATCAGCAGAAAGGCAGGTGGTACGTCCGGCCCGCTGGCAATCCCGCGTGAGGCCTCCACCGTGTCCATCAGATCGCCCCAGTGTTCTTCCAACAGGGGAAGATGGGTTTTTTCATAGTAGTTGTAGTCAAAGGTTGCGTCTTCGGATGCGGGGTAGATCACTTGCAGGCTGACTGTCATGGCAAAGGCTCCGTTTTATAAGAAAGCGGCCCACCATGGATGGGCCGCTTTGGTGTTGGGTCTATATTTAACAGCAGGCGGTGGCAGAACGTACCCCGTTTCCTATTGGCAAAGCCCTGATCAGCTGTGGATCGGGCCGTCGCCGCAGGCCAGGGCCGCCTCGCGGACCGCCTCTGAATAGGTCGGATGCGCGTGACAGGTGAGGGCTAGATCCTCGGCAGAGGCGCCGAACTCCATTGCGACGCAGATTTCATGGATCAGATCGCCAGCGCCCGGACCAATAATGGCTGCACCCAGGATACGGTCGGTTTCCTTGTCCGCGATGAGTTTCACAAAACCACCTTCGGCCTGATGCACGGCCTTGGCGCGGGCGTTGCCCATGAACATGAACTTGCCAGTCTTAATTTTGCGACCTTCGGCTTTCAGCGCATCTTCGGTCTGGCCAACGGTTGCCACCTCGGGCGTGGTGTAGACCACGCCGGGAATGACGCCGTAGTTCACATGGCCATGTTTGCCCGCAATCACCTCGGCAACGGCCATGCCTTCGTCTTCGGCCTTATGCGCCAGCATGGGACCTTCGATGACGTCGCCGATGGCGTAAACGCCTTTGACATTGGTGGCCCAATGAGCATCGGTTGCGATCTGGCCGCGCTCGGTCATCTTGATGCCAAGTGCGTCCAGCCCAAGACCATCGGCATAGGGTTTGCGACCTGTGGCAACGAGCACCACATCGGCATCGATCACCTCTTCGTCACCACCCTTTTTAGGCTGATACTTCACCTTCGCCTTGGTTTTGGACGTTTCAACCCCCTGTACCGCAGCCCCCATGATGAAGGTCAGGCCCTGCTTTTCGAGGATCCGCTTGAAGCTGCGCTGAACATCTTTGTCCATGCCGGGACAGACGGCGTCCATATATTCAACCACGGTCACGTCAGACCCCAGACGTGCATAGACTGACCCCAGTTCCAGGCCGATCACACCAGCACCGATCACAACCATTTTCTTGGGGATCTTCGGCAGGTCCAGCGCGCCGGTGCTGTCCACCACAATCCCCTTGTCATTGTCGACCTCAACGCCTGGCAGCGAGGAGGGAACGGAGCCGGAGGCAATCACGATGTTCTTGGCCTCATGGCTGTCGTCGCCCACCTTGACCTTTCCAGCCTCGGGAATGGAGGCCCAGCCCTTGATCCAGTCAATCTTGTTCTTCTTGAACAGGAATTCGATACCGCCAGTGTTCTGGCCGATGACCTCTTCCTTATAGGATTTCATCTGGGACCAGTCGACCGAGGGACTTTTGCCCTTCAGACCCATATGGGCGAAGTTATGTTCCGCTTCATGCAGCAGATGGGTCGAGTGCAGCAATGCCTTTGACGGGATACAGCCGACGTTGAGGCAGGTGCCGCCGAGGGTTTCGCGGCCTTCGACCACCGCGGTCTTGAGGCCGAGCTGGGCGCAGCGGATGGCGCTTACATAGCCACCGGGGCCGGCGCCGATTACGATGACGTCATAGGATGCCATTTTGATGTGCTCCTTCAGGGTTGAACGGGGAGGGGGCGCTGCCCCTGGCCCTTGCGGGCCTTCCCCGGAGTATTTGGGGAAAGATGACGGTTCATACCAGCGCTGCGATCAACATGAAGACCGTTGCGAAAAAGCCGACAAACCAGATGATCGAACGGCCAGGGGTCCAGCCCAATGCGTAGGCTGGTACGTAGAGCACCCGGGCGGCAAGGTAGACCCAGGCGCAGCCCGAGGTGAAGCCCGTCGATTGATCGCTGATCACCACCACGCCGCAGGCGATGGTGAAGAGGATTAGCCCTTCGAAATGGTTTTCCATCGCGCGTTTGAAGCGCCCGGCTGTACCTGTGAGGGTGACAGGTGTGTCGCGGGGGCCCAGAGCGATTTTGGGATCCAGCTGACGGTTTGCCGTGATTGCATATGCGCAAAACTGCAAGGCTTGCAGCAGGGCAGCGAGGGTGAGGGCTGTGAGTTCAGGGGTCATGAACCTATCGACTTCGTAAAGCCGCCTAAAATACCTCCGATTAAGTCACCGACATTAGCATACCCAACACCGTTACTGCTCACTTCCTTCACTCGATTAGCAAGACGCTCAGCGTCAGCTCCAACACTAATTTTCTGCTCCAAAAGCTGGAACCCGTACGAGGTGAGGACCGGACGGTCAGGAAAGCCGGAATGGTTTGAGTCAGTGTAGCGGCGAATGTCTTGGACGCGAATGACGCCTTCGGATACCAGCCAATCGACACAGGGAAAAAAGAAACCGCCAAATTCCTCCGGATCTAATTCCAGTTCGTCAAATTCCATGGTGCATTCCTGTATGCCCCAACTCATCAATAAGTTGACGATCTTTGAGATTACGATTTCTGACTTCTCAATATCATTCATTAACTACACCGATCAAATAGGCGGATGGTACCTCCAATGGGAGGTACCATCTGCTAACCTTACAGATCCATCAGCAACCGACGAGGATCTTCCAGTGCTTCTTTGACGCGCACGAGGAAGGTGACGGCGCCTTTGCCGTCGACGATGCGGTGGTCATAGGAGAGTGCCAGATACATCATCGGGCGGATCTCAACCTTGCCGTTGATCGCCATCGGGCGGTCCTGGATCTTGTGCATGCCCAGGATGCCGGATTGCGGCGGGTTCAGGATGGGCGAAGACATCAGCGAGCCATAGACGCCGCCGTTGGAGATGGTGAAGGTACCGCCCTGCATCTCTGCCATCGACAGCTTGCCGTCACGGGCGCGGGCGCCCTTCTCAGCGATCGCCTTCTCGATGTCCGCGAACGACATTGCATCGGCGTCGCGGATGACCGGAACGACCAGACCCGTGGGCGTGCCAGCGGCGATGCCCATGTGGACGAAGTTCTTGTAGACGATGTCGGTGCCGTCGATCTCGGCGTTGACCTCAGGGACCTCGTTCAGGGCGTGGCAGCAGGCCTTGGTGAAGAACGACATGAAGCCCAGTTTCACGCCGTGTTTCTTCAGGAACAGATCCTTGTACTCGTTGCGCAGGGCCATCACCTCGGTCATATCGACCTCGTTGTAGGTGGTGAGCATGGCAGCGGTGTTCTGACTGTCCTTCAGACGCTTGGCGATGGTCTGGCGCAGGCGTGTCATTTTCACGCGCTCTTCACGGGCGGCGTCGTCCGCAGCAACCGGCGCGCGCACAGGTGCCGCCGCTGCTGGGGTCGAGGTGCTGGCAGGCGCAGCTGCGGCAGCGGCCACGGCACGGGCAACGTCGTCTTTCATGATGCGGCCATCGCGGCCGCTGCCTTGCACCTGATCGGCGGACAGGCCGGCCTCTGCCATTGCCTTCTCGGCGGAAGGTGCATTTGCGATATCCTTGGCGGGGCCGCCCTGGCCAGCGGGGGGCGTGGTATATTGCGCCCCACCTGCGGTTTCCCCTTTGGTGGGCGTAGGCGTTACGGCGCCTGCTTCGCCACCTGAGATCACACCCAGTTTGGCAGTCGCGTCGACGGTGCTGCCTTCTTCAGCGGTGATCTCGGTCAGGATACCGGCAGTCGGGGCTGGAACTTCGACTGAAACCTTATCCGTTTCCAGCTCGCAGAGCATTTCGTCCTGCGCGACGCTGTCGCCGACCTTCTTGAACCAGGTGGAAACGGTGGCTTCACTCACAGATTCGCCCAGGGTGGGAACCATCACATCGGTGGCTGCGCCTGCATCACCTTCTGTTGTTTCCTTCGTGGCGGCTGGTGCGGAAGCTGCAGGGGCGGCCGCTGCGGCAGAGCCGCCTTCTGCGATTGTCGCAAGCAGCGCATCGACGCCGACGGTTTCGCCCTCGGCGGCGACGATCTCACCCAGGGTGCCGGCGGCAGGAGCCGGGACCTCAACGGTGACTTTGTCTGTTTCCAGCTCGCAGAGCATTTCATCTGCGGCGACCGCGTCACCCGGCTTCTTGAACCAGGTGGCGACGGTGGCTTCGGTCACGGATTCGCCCAGGGTGGGCACGCGAACTTCGGTGGTCATGGGGTGTTATCCTTCGATGCTCAGCGCTTCGTTCACGAGCGCAGCTTGTTGGGCTTTGTGTTCGCTGGCCAGGCCCGTTGCGGGCGAAGCCGAGGTGGCGCGACCGACATAGGTCGGGCGGCTGTGCTTGGCGCCGATGCGCGTCAGCACCCATTCGATATTCGGTTCGATGAAGCTCCAGGCGCCCTGATTTTTGGGTTCCTCCTGGCACCAGACCATCTCAGCACCTTTGAAGCGCTCTAGCTCCTTCACAAGGGAGATGGCAGGGAACGGATAATATTGTTCGATCCGCATCAGGTAGACATCGTCGAGCCCACGGACGTCGCGTTCTTCGAGGAGGTCGTAGTAGACTTTGCCTGAGCAGAGTACGACGCGCTTAATCTTGTCATCGGCGACAAGTTTGGTGTCAGAATTGCCGTGCTGCGCATCATCCCACAGAACCCGGTGGAAGGACGATCCGGTGGTGAACTCTTCTGTCTTGGACACCGCCAATTTGTGACGCAGCAGCGATTTCGGCGTGACCAGAATCAGCGGCTTGCGGAAGGTGCGGTGCAGTTGGCGGCGGAGAATGTGGAAATAGTTAGCAGGCGTCGTACAGTTGGCCACGATCCAGTTGTCCTGACCACACATCTGCAGGAAGCGTTCAAGGCGGGCGGAGGAGTGCTCCGGCCCCTGGCCCTCAAATCCGTGCGGTAGCAGGCAGACCAGGCCGGACATCCGCAACCATTTGCTTTCGCCAGAGGAGATGAACTGGTCGAACATGATCTGGGCACCGTTGGCGAAGTCGCCGAACTGCGCTTCCCAGAGCGTCAGTGCATTGGGTTCGGCAAGTGAATAGCCATACTCGAAGCCGAGCACAGCATATTCGCTGAGGGCCGAGTCGATCACCTCATAGTGGGACTGCCCGCTGCGGATATTGTTGAGCGGATAGTAACGTTCCTCGGTGTTCTGATTGACGATGCCGGAATGACGCTGCGAGAATGTACCACGGGTGGCATCCTGCCCGGACAGGCGCACCGGATAACCTTCGGTCAGAAGAGAACCAAAGGCCAGCGCCTCACCGGTTGCCCAGTCAATCCCCTCGCCACTGTCCACCATCTTGGCGCGCGCGTCCAGGAAACGACCAATGGTCTTGTGGACGGGGAAACCGTCGGGCACTCGGCTGAGAGCCGTGCCCACGTCCTTGAACGTCTCGGGCGACACAGAGGTCTGGCCGCGCTGATAATCGGTGTCCTTCTTGTCGAGGTGCGACCAGCGGCCATCCAGCCAGTCAGCCTTGTTCGGCTTGAAGTTCTTGCCGGCTTCGAATTCCTCATTCAATCGGGCTTGGAACGAGGCTTTCATATCCTCAATCTCACCCTCGGGAATCAAGCCATCCTTGACCAGACGCTCAGTATAAAGCGACAGGGTTGTTTTGTGGCCTTTAATTTTCTTGTACATCAGCGGGTTGGTAAACATGGGCTCGTCGCCCTCGTTATGGCCAAACCGGCGGTAGCAGAAGATATCGAGAACGACATCCTTGTGGAACTTCTGGCGGAATTCAGTGGCGACCTTGGCCGCGTGGACCACAGCCTCCGGATCGTCGCCGTTCACGTGGAAGATCGGCGCTTCGACCACCAGCGCGTTGTCGGTGGGGTAGGGCGAGGAGCGCGAGAAATGCGGTGCGGTGGTGAAACCGATTTGGTTGTTCACCACGATATGCATCGTGCCGCCGGCCTTGTGGCCGCGCAGGCCGGAGAGTGCAAAACACTCAGCCACAACACCCTGACCGGCAAAGGCTGCATCACCGTGCAGCAGGATCGGCAGCACCTTGCTGCGCTCGCTGTCCTTGAGCTGATCCTGTTTGGCGCGGACCTTGCCCAGCACCACCGGGTTCACCGCCTCGAGGTGGGAGGGGTTCGCGGTCAGCGACAAGTGAACGGAGTTGCCGTCAAATTCGCGATCCGAGGACGCGCCAAGGTGATATTTCACATCGCCTGACCCATCGACATCTTCAGGCTTAAAGCTGCCGCCCTGGAATTCGTTGAAAATGGCCTTGTAGGGCTTCTGCATCACATTGGCGAGCACCGACAGGCGACCGCGGTGCGGCATGCCGATGACGATATCGCGGATCCCCAGCGCGCCACCGCGCTTGATGATCTGCTCCATTGCCGGAATGAGGCTCTCGCCACCGTCCAGACCAAAGCGCTTTGTGCCCATGTATTTGACGTGCAGGAACTTCTCGAAACCCTCTGCCTCAACCATTTTGTTGAGGATTGCCTTGCGCCCTTCACGGGTGAAGCGGATTTCCTTGTCGTAGCCTTCAATCCGCTCCTTCAGCCAGCTGGCCTGTTCGGGATCGGAGATATGCATGTACTGTAGCGCAAAGGTGCCACAGTAGGTCCGCTTCACGATGCTGACGATCTGACGCATCGAGGCGACCTGAAGCCCCAGAACATTGTCGATGAAGATCGGGCGGTCCATGTCCGCTTCGGTGAAGCCATAGGTGCGCGGATCCAGCTCGGGGTGCTGGGCTTCCTCGCGCATACCGAGGGGGTCGAGATTGGCGGCCAGATGGCCACGGATCCGGTAGGCCCGGATCAGCATCAGCGCCCGGATCGAATCCAGTACAGCGCGCTGCACTTGGTCATCGGTGACTTCGACGCCCTTGGCGGCAGCCTGTTCCTTGATCTTCTTACCAGCACCCTTGGTTTCGGCTGGAGCGGGCCACTCGCCTGTCAGCGCGCCTGTTAGATCATCATTGGGGGCAGGAGGCCAGTCGCCGCGCGCCCAGGAGGGGCCGGCGGCCTCCGCCTTCACATCAAGTTCTGCGTCACCCATTTGCCGGAAGAACTCAGCCCAGGCGGCATCCACCGCATTGGGGTCATTGGCGTATTGGGCATAGAGCTGCTCAAGATACTCCGCATTGTGCCCCTGCATGAAAGAGGAGGCGTGGAAGAGGTCGTTGGGCGATTGGTCGGTCATTTGGGTGCCTCGTGCGGGTTGGGACCGTATTTGTTAGGGCCAGTTTGGGAGGGCAGGAAAAGTAAGCCCAGCGTTGTGGAGAAAGAAGCAAGGGTCAGGAAGAGAGCAACCAAAGCTGCGATGGACGCGACGATTGTTATGGCAGTCCCAAAGTAAAGCGCGGAGAATATTCCTACAAAACCGCCGATTACCGTTCCAGAGACGCAAAGCCAGACCAAAACCGCCAGTACTCCAAGAGCAAGGAACGGCTTTAGCGGCTCCAACATAAGGAGGCCGCTTTCCCCTACATCATGCAATCGTCGTACTCCGGCCGACGTTACGGGAAAGTAAAAGAACAAGACGGTGAGTAGCGTTGCTTGCAGAGCAATGTCTGAGGGCAGCACGTGATGGCAGGCGAAAATTACCAGGCTCATTGTGCACATGCTGGCGACTACAAAGCTGAAATAGTCTGCGCGCGCAGTACGATTTGCGAAATCAAAAGATCTCGTCAGTTCGGTATATGCTGCGCGCGCCAATCGCATTACTTGCCGATCGCTTTCAGAACCGCCTCGCCCAGTGTGGCGGGGCTGTCGGCGACGACGATACCAGCGGATTTCATCGCCTCGATCTTGTCTTCGGCACCACCTTTGCCGCCTGCGACAATCGCGCCAGCGTGACCCATGCGACGGCCCGGAGGGGCAGTGCGGCCTGCGATAAAGCCAGCGATGGGCTTCCAGCGGCCTTTTTTCTTCTGCTCGGCGATGAATTCTGCGGCTTCTTCTTCAGCGGAGCCACCGATTTCACCGATCATGATGATCGACTGGGTTTCATCATCGTTCAGGAACATGTCCAGCACGTCGATGTGCTCGGTGCCCTTGATCGGGTCGCCGCCGATGCCGACAGCGGTGGACTGGCCCAGACCGATGTCTGCGGTTTGCTTCACCGCCTCATAGGTCAGGGTGCCCGAGCGGGAGACAACGCCAACCGAGCCACGTTTGTGGATGTGGCCAGGCATAATGCCTATCTTGCAGGCATCAGGCGTGATCACGCCGGGGCAGTTCGGGCCGATCAGACGCGATTTGCTGTCTTCCAGCGCGCGCTTCACTTTCATCATGTCCAGAACCGGGATGCCCTCGGTGATGCAGACAATCAGCTCCATCTCGGCGTCGATGGCCTCAAGGATGGAGTCAGCCGCGAAGGGGGGCGGCACGTAGATCACAGAGGCATTCGCCTCGGTCACATGCTTGGCTTCGTGCACGGAGTTGAAGACCGGCAGGTTCAGGTGGGTCTGGCCACCTTTGCCGGGGGTCACGCCGCCGACCATCTTGGTGCCATAGGCGATGGCCTGTTCGGAGTGGAAGGTGCCCTGCGAGCCGGTGAAGCCCTGACAGATGACTTTGGTGTTTTCGTCGATGAGGACTGCCATTTAGGAGTCTCCTTGATTAGTTCGTCTCATTCGGCGTCTTCGCCGCAGACTGGATCCAAAGATTTGCGCAGACAAAAAACGATGCAGCGCAAAATGCGATGACAAAAGCGTAGGCGCCAAATAGCAGTGCTGCCGCCCCAATGCCGGAAGGACCGTCAATGGTTCCTGACTCAAAACCTTGTTGAATCGGATAGATGGTGGTTCTGGAAACCCAGTACCCCGCGAACCCTACGATTGGTACAAAAAGGAAAAGCGCGCTGCGATGGGCAAACCGAACCAATGGTACAAGTGCAAGCCCAACCAAACCGGCGGCCAAAGCGGCAGCCAAACCGGCAAGAATGATCGCAATTGCGTATGTCGCCCACAGCAGCATAAGCGGCTTTATCCTTTCACCGCTTTCACGATTTTCTCGGCGCCGTCGGACAGGTTGTCGGCTGCGATGACATCAAGACCGGAGGTGTTGATGATGTCTTTGCCGGCTTCCACGTTGGTGCCTTCGAGGCGGACAACCAGCGGTACCTTCAGGCCGACCTCTTTCACCGCGGCGACCACGCCCTCGGCGATGACGTCGCAGCGCATGATGCCGCCGAAGATGTTGACCAGGATGCCTTTGACGTTCGGGTCAGAGGTGATGATCTTGAACGCCTCGGTCACTTTCTCCTTGGTGGCGCCGCCGCCCACATCGAGGAAGTTTGCAGGCTCCGCACCATAAAGTTTGATGATGTCCATGGTGGCCATCGCCAGACCCGCGCCGTTCACCATGCAGCCGATCTCACCGTCCAGAGCGATGTAGTTCAGATCGTATTTGGAGGCTTCCAGCTCCTTGGGGTCTTCCTCGGTGGTGTCGCGCAGTTCGGAAATGTCAGCGTGGCGGTAGACCGCGTTGCCGTCGAAGCCGACCTTGGCGTCCAGCACCTTCAGGTCGCCACTGTCGGAGACGATCAGCGGGTTGATTTCCAGCATCTCCATGTCTTTTTCGACAAATGCCTTGTAGAGTTGGCCCATCAGCTTGACGCATTGCTTGACCTGTGCGCCTTCAAGACCGAGCGAGAAGGCGATGCGGCGGCCGTGGAACGCCTGATAGCCAGTCGCCGGATCAACGGAGAAGGACAGGATTTTCTCGGGGGTGGCTTCGGCGACTTCCTCGATGTCCATGCCGCCCTCGGTGGAGCAGACGAAGGAGATGCGCGAGGTTTGACGATCCACCAGCAGCGCGAGGTAGAGTTCGGTCTGAATGCCGGAGCCTGCCTCGATGTAAATGCGGTTCACCTGCTTACCGGCCGGGCCGGTCTGATGGGTCACAAGGGTGCGGCCCAGCATTTTCTTGGCTTCGTCAGCCGCTTCTTCAACCGATTTGGTCAGACGCACGCCGCCTTTTTCGCCCGCGTCAGCCTCCTTGAAGGAGCCTTTGCCGCGACCACCAGCGTGGATCTGAGCTTTGACCACCCAGAGCGGGCCGTCCAGCTCACCTGCTGCGGTTTTGGCATCTTCTGCCTTGAGCACCACACGCCCGTCCGAAACCGGCGCGCCGTAGCTGCGGAGGAGGGCCTTGGCCTGATATTCGTGGATGTTCATCTGAAACTGTCCCGTCTGGCTGCAATTATCTTGATCTAATACGCCGTCATAGCGCCAATGTTTAAAGGGTTTTCTTACAGCTGGTAAAGAAATCCCGAAGATTTATTGATTTTGTGATCACGCATTTCCGACGTGTGATCACAAATTTACAAGAGGTGAACGAAGTTGATTCGATAAGAGCGGTTTTGATCAACTCCGACACTACGTTACACTGATGCGGCATCTATCTGGTTAAGGCGAAACTGATTGAGGTGCGGCGGTGCCGCTTGGTCCGGAGCCATATGATAGGCTGGAAATTAGTGGAATGCCGACTGCAAAGGAGATCTGGAGCACCGATATGACTGCAGACATCAAAACACGGCATGTGATCCTGTCCGGGTGTTCCGGCGGGGGGAAATCAACGCTGCTGACGGAGCTGTCGGGGCGGGGATTTGAGACCGTGCCGGAGCCGGGTCTCCGGATCGTCGCGCAAGAGATGGATAGTGCGGGGGGCGCCCTTCCTTGGGTCAATATGGAGGCTTTCGCCCGGTGCGCCCTACAGCTGGCCCGCGCGGACCGCCAACGAGTGGCAACCGCGAAGGATTGGGTATTCTTTGATCGTGGGTTGGTGGATGCGGCTCTCGCCCTGGAGCATGTATGCGGGCTCTCGGTTGCGACCACTCTGGATCCTGCTGAGCGCTATTATGACGTGGTCTTTCTCACGCCACCCTGGCCCGAAATCTATCGACAGACAGCAGCGCGGCGGCACAGCTACGCGCAGGCGCTAGAGGAATACACACGGCTGCGATCAGGGTATCAGACGCTTGGCTATGATATCGTTATTTTGCCGAAGACCGACGTCGTGGCTCGGGCGGACTTCATTGTGGGGCGTCTCGGCGGTACGTGAGCAAGCGCGCAGCGGTGCTAAAGATGCGTCCTTAAGAAACTGCAAAGGAAAAGGCCCGCCAATTGGACGGGCCTTCAGGGAATTCACAGTGTCTTGGCCAGATCTTAGGCCAGCGAGCCGTCGATACCTTTGCAGGCTTCAACCAGACCTTTGACCGCGTTGACAGAATTGTCGAACATGGTCTGCTCATCCGAGGTCATTTTGATGTCGATCACACGCTCAATGCCGCCTGCGCCGATCACCGTCGGCACGCCTACATACATGCCTTTGAGGCCCAGAGCGCCGTCAACATAGGCCGCGCAGGGCAGGACGCGTTTCTGATCCTTGAGGTAGGCTTCGGCCATCTCAATCGCGGAGGTCGCAGGTGCGTAGAAGGCGGAGCCGGTTTTCAGCAGGCCGACGATCTCAGCGCCACCATCGCGGGTACGCTGGACAATCGCGTCCAGTTTCTCCTGGCTGGTCCAGCCCATCTTGACCAGATCAGGCAACGGGATACCGGCAACGGTGGAATAGCGTGTCAGCGGCACCATAGTGTCGCCGTGGCCACCCAGAACAAATGCGGTGACGTCTTTCATGGAAACGTTGAATTCTTCTGCCAGGAAGTGGCGGAAGCGGGCGCTGTCCAGCACACCAGCCATGCCGCAGACTTTCTCGTGGGGCAGGCCGGAGAATTCACGCAGAGCCCAGACCATCGCGTCCAGAGGGTTGGTGATGCAGATCACAAACGCGTCTGGGGCGTGATCGCGGATGCCTTCGCCTACGGATTTCATGACCTTGAGGTTGATGCCCAGAAGGTCATCGCGGCTCATGCCGGGTTTGCGCGGCACACCGGCGGTCACGATACAGACGTCTGCACCAGCGATATCCTCGTAGGATTGGGTACCCTTCAGCTTGGCGTCAAAGCCTTCGGAAGGACCGGATTCAGCGATGTCGAGCGCCTTGCCTTCGGGGGTGCCTTCGGCAATGTCGAACAGGACGACGTCGCCGAGTTCTTTCAGTGCTGCGAGGTGGGCAAGTGTGCCACCGATCTGACCTGCGCCAATCAGGGCGATTTTGGGTCGAGCCATTGGGATTTATCTCCGGTCCGGTTGTGATTGCCGGGAGGACTAAGCCGTTCCGTGGCGTGGCGCAAGATCCCTGCACCGCGAAGGCCGATGTGCCGCAGACTGTTCAAATCGGACAGATGTGTTTAAAAAACCGACATATGAGGCACTTAGAGGGGTTTCGCAGATGCCTGAGATTACAGTGATGTTTTTTCTGGTAGCGGTATTGGCAATTACGTTTGCTGGTGTTTCTAAGGCCGGTTTTGGATCGGGCGCAGCTTTTGCGTCGTCTTCGATTCTCGCTCTGATTGTGGAGCCCGGCGTGGCGCTTGCTTTTATGTTGCCTCTGTTGATGTTGATCGATGTTGCCTCGCTGCGGCCTTATTGGGGGCGCTGGCGGCTGCGGGAGTCGCTTTTGTTGATCCTCGGCGGCTTGCCTGGCGTGGCATTGGGGGCAGCATTTTACAAATCTGTCGACGCCGATGCGATGCGGATATTGATTGGTGTGATCTCGGTCGCTTTTGTGGCCTGGCAGCTGTCCGGGCGACTCAGGGCACGATTGGCTAAGCCGCGCGAAAAGGCGGATGTGACCGGGATTGTAGCCGGCGTGGTTGCTGGGTTTACAAGTTTCGTGAGCCACGCAGGTGGACCGCCGGCGGCTGTTTATCTGCTTGGACGCAATATGAGCAAAACAGAATACCAAGCCTCGACCGTGTTGGTGTTCGGTATCCTGAATGCGGCAAAGTTCGTCCCCTATGCGATGCTGGGAATGGTGACGCCCGCGTCACTGACACTGGATCTGATGCTGGCGCCCTTCGCCTTGCTGGGGGCCTGGATCGGGGTCCGCTTACATCATCGGGTATCTGAGCCTATGTTTTTTGGCCTGACCTATGTGCTGTTGGTCACCACCGGGACAAAGCTGATCTGGGACGGATTGACCTGAGCGGGGGCGGATCTTGCGTTGCTGGCAGAGGGCCATTTTTACATGGCCCCTCCGCCGACTGGTCAGATCGGATGTCTCACGCCTAAGGCTCATCTTGCGATGAAGCCCGCTCAGGCGTCACTGTCGACAACTGGTAGGGCCTCCGCCAGAAATTTATAAGACTGGCCCGAGGCCACAAGGCAGGTCACGCCGCCGGGGGTGGTTATCGTGATGGTCCAGCTGCCGGTATCCGCCGAGGCGAATGTTTCCATCACCACGCCGCGCTGTCCGATGCCGATGCTTTGCCGACTTTCGCCGTAGCGTTCGGCAAGGCGCTTCACCACCTGATCGCGGGGCGCGCAGTTGTTGCTTGTCTGTGCGACAGCGGGCAGTGCCATCAGGGCGAGTGCTGCCAAAGCGGCGCTTTTGAGGACTGCAAGTTCAAACGTCTTCTTCAACATGGGTTTTACCCTTTCCGGAAGATCCGGCGGCGGGCTGGCCCTTCGGGTCGTGTGATCAGACCCGGACAGGGTGTACGCCGTACCGGTATCGCGTCATCGTCTGCACGGGCTGCTGTGCCCGCTCCCGGATGTGTGATGCCGTTTTGGTTCGATCCTCATCCGGTGCAAACAAAGTGGCGAAAAGAAGCTGACATCCTCTTAACGGCCCGTTCTCGGGGGGCGGAGCCAGTAATAATAACTATTTATCTGGGCTTTATTGCGATCACAGACCTGCGTACTCGCTGTGTTAACGTGACTTATTCTGCGGTGCGGCATCATTTCACTTGAAAGCTAACTTTCAATTATATAGCCGTTTGCGCAACAAAATGACTCAGGAGATTACTCATGGATCCGCGCACACGCCCCTATCGGTCGGTTCTGTATATCCCGGGGTCCAAGCCTCGCGCGCTGGACAAGGCCCGCAATCTGCCGGTGGATGCGATTATCTTTGACCTTGAGGACGCGGTCTCGGCGGATGAGAAAGCAAACGCCCGCCAAACGCTGGAAGAGGCGCTGCGCGAAGGTGGCTATGGGGCGCGGGTGAAGATTGTTCGGATCAATGGATTGGATACCGAATGGGGGCGCGCTGATGCTGCGGCGGCGGGCAAGATGGACTGTGATGCGATCCTGTTGCCCAAAGTCTCCTCCCCAGCTGATCTGGACGCTCTGGCAACCATCACAGGGAATAAACCGCTGTGGGCGATGATGGAAACACCGCGCGGCATGTTGAATGCCGCGGCCATCGCTGCGCATCCGCTCTTGCAAGGCATGGTGATGGGGACCAATGATCTGGCGAAGGAGCTGCAAGTGCGCTTTCGCCCGGATCGGTTGCCGCTGATGGCCGGGCTAGGGCAGTGCCTGCTGGCGGCCAAGGCGGAAGGGGTGGTCATTGTCGACGGGGTCTACAACGCCTTTAAGGATGCCGAAGGGTTGGAAGCCGAGTGTAATCAGGGCCGCGATATGGGGTTTGATGGCAAGACATTGATCCACCCGGCGCAGGTAGATGTGGCAAATGTCGCCTTCGCCCCTTCCGAGGACGAGATTGACCTCGCACGACGTCAGATCGCGGCGTTTGATGCCGCAGAGGCAGAGGGGCAGGGTGTGGCCGTTGTGGATGGCAAGATTGTCGAGAATCTGCACGTGGCTACCGCCCGTGAAATTCTTGCAAAAGCGGATGCAATCGCAGCGGTTTCAGCCTAGGCGTTGGGTCAGTCAAAATTCTATGGGAGACTGACATGGCATTGTTGCTTCTAGGCATCCTGATTTGGTGGGGAGCCCATTTTTTTAAACGTTTGGCGCCTGATGCACGCGCTGCTCTTGGCGATCGTGGCAAAGGGTTGATAGCGCTTATTTTGCTGGCCAGTGTGGTTTTGATGGTTGTCGGATATCGTAGTGCTGAGTCCTTTGATCTTGCGCTGCCGCCGCCATTCTTCACGCACATCAACAACACATTGGTGTTGCTGGCGCTTTATTTCACCAGCCCTGGTCCCAGCAAGGGCGCGCTGTTTTACAAACTCCGCCACCCCATGTTGCTGGGCGTTGCGATGTGGGCGGTCGCACATCTGCTGGTAAACTGGGATCCTGCGTCCTTTGTGCTCTTTGGGAGCATGCTGATTTGGGCGCTGGCGGAAATGGTTGTGATCAATCGCGCTGAGCCGGTCTGGACAGCAAACCCGAAGGGCAGCCTTGCCAAGGACGGGATGTTCTTTGTCGCGTCGATCGTCCTATTGGGTGTGATCGGCTATGTTCACGGGCTGATCGGCCCCTCGCCGTTTCCGGGGTAATCAATGATGAAACTCTATCGATTTCTGTCTGAGGACGACACGTCAGCCTTCTGCCACAAGGTGACCGATGCGCTGAACAAAGGGTGGGAGCTCTACGGGAGTCCGACCCAGACTTTCGACCCCGTGAAGGGGATCATGCGCTGCGGTCAATCCGTGGTGAAGGAGGTGCCTGGCACCTACACGCCTGAGACCAAACTGGGAGAACACTAATGGCCAAGACCAATCCGGGCCGCTTTTTCGAGGATTATGCCGTTGGCGATGTGCTGTACCATGCGGTTCCGCGCACTGTCTCGGGGGGGGAGCGCGCATTATACCATGCGCTGTACCCGGCACGGCATGCGCTCTACTCCTCGGATGAATTTGCGCGAGGATGTGGTCTGGCGGGCGCGCCGCTTGAGGATCTGGCGGCGTTCCACATGGTCTTTGGAAAGACCGTTCCGGATGTCTCGTTGAATGCGGTGGCAAACCTTGGCTATGCCGAAGGGCGCTGGCATCTGCCGGTTTACGCTGGTGATACTCTGCGCGCTGAGAGCGAAGTGATTGGGGTCAAACAGAATTCTAACGGGAAATCCGGTGTGGTCTATGTTCGCACACGCGGCCTCAATCAGCGGGATGACTGCGTGCTGGACTATGTGCGCTGGGTTATGGTGCGCAAAGGCAATCTGGAAGCGCCCGCGCCCGAGACCTGTATTCCCGAACTCACCAGGGTGATCCCGGCTGAGGATCTGGTCATTCCCGAAGGGCTGGATTTCTCCAGCTATGATTTCACGCTCGCGGGGGAGCCGCACCGCTGGGGCGACTATGCGGTGGGGGAACAGATTGATCACATCGACGGTGTCACGGTCGAAGAGGCCGAGCATATGCTCGCAACCCGGCTCTGGCAGAACACGGCCAAGGTTCACTTTGACACCACGGCTCGGCCGGATGGATCACGGCTGATCTACGGCGGGCATGTGATCTCCATGGCGCGGGCGCTGTCCTTCAACGGCTTGGCCAATGCGCAAATAATTGTCGGGCTGAATGGCGGTGCGCATGCCAACCCGTGTACCGCCGGTATGACGATCCGTGCTTGGTCCGAAGTGTTGGATAAGGTTGAGACAAGTGCGCCCGGTGTCGGCGCCATTCGGTTGCGTCTGGTTGCGACCAGCGGTGGGGCACCTTTCCAACTGAAGGGGGAGGACGGCAAATATCACCCGGAGGTTCTGCTGGATCTCGACTACTGGGCGTTGATGCCGCTCTAACGCAGAGGCAGAGAGGTTGCGCCATGCAACTGACGCCACAGACGGCGATCTATGTCACCCATCCTCAGGTCATTGTGGACACGCAGGTACAGGTGACCGAGTGGCAGCTATCCGTATTGGGGGCAGAACGCGTTGACCAACTGGCGAAACGTGTTGCTGCTCTGTCGTCGACTTGTCCTGTTGCAGTGGTTTGCAGTGGAGAGCGAAAAGCAATTGAGACGGCCAAGCCACTTGCCAATGCGCTGGGCGTGGATCTTGAGCAGCGCCATCACACGCATGAGAACGACCGCAGCAGTACCGGGTTTTTACCGCCCGACGCGTTTGAGCGGCAAGCGGATGCGTTTTTTGCCAACCCGGCGCGATCAGTCCGCGGTTGGGAGACGGCACAGAATGCACAGGCCCGCATTCTACGCGAGATGGTCGCCGCAGAGGCAGATCACGAGGGGTGTGCGTTAATCATCTGTGGTCATGGCGCTGTTGGTACACTGCTATATTGCGCGCTGGCCGGGCAGAAAATTGATCGACGGTGGGATCAACCTCCCGGTGGCGGCAACTGGTTTGCATATGACCGTCGCAGCCATAGTCCGCTGTCCCACTGGGCACCGATAGAGACATTATTTGTGGACCAAAACCAATCACGAGAAAAACAATAGGGCCGCGGTTCGGTTTTAGTTAAGCTAGCCCTATGCGGATTTTTCGACTGTTGGTTTTTATGCTTGTCATCCAGGTGCCAATACCGGCGCGCGCCTGTGATCTGGCATTGGTACTAGCGGTGGATGTCTCTGGCAGCGTCGATGTTGAAGAATACCGCACACAGATGGAAGGTCTGGCCGCCGCGTTACAGGATGGGGTCGTGGCGGAGGCCTTGGTGCGGGCGCAGGCGCGGGTAGCATTGATGCAGTGGTCTGGCAGTGGTCGCCAGGAGATCACGCTCAGCTGGCGACGTGCTGCGGACTTCCAAGCCTTGGACCAGCTGGCGGCTGATATCGCGGCGGCGCCGCGTCCCTGGCGAAACTATGCAACTGGCATAGGAGAGGCGCTACAGCTGGCCATCAAGCAGTTTCAAACCGTGCCCGGATGCCGCCGCCGCGTGATTGATGTTTCTGGCGACGGGCCGTCCAATGAGGGGGTGGAGCCAACCGCCATCCGAGACGCGCTCAGCGCCGCTGGCGTCACGGTGAATGCCTTGGCCATTGAGGAGAGCGAGCCGGATCTGACGGCCTATTTCTTTGAGCAGGTCATTCATGGAGCGGGCGCCTTTGTGCAGACGGCAGCAGGGTTTGAGGACTATCCGGAAGCGATCCGTAAAAAGCTGTTACGTGAAGTGGCGCAGCAGAACGCGGGATTGAGCAGCTTTCTCCCGACGATCCCATAAATTCGCGAACACCATGTGATTCTGTAAGGATTCTCGTATATCCTATTTTGTGATCACTTACCGGAAGCGTGTGATCACATATTGTTGTTTTCGCGGCATTCCTAAAAATAACTGCGCATTTTTACCGCTCGTTTGCGTGACAGGACGTAAAAAACCGCTAAAACGTCGTCAGCTAACCGGAAAGGAGCCAACATGGCCGATGTAAATCGGGGCAACCGCCCGCTTTCGCCACATTTGCAGGTTTATCGCCCGCAGATCACTTCGATCACCTCGATCCTGACGCGGATTACGGGCAATGCCCTTATCGTGAGCGCGTTACTGATCGCCTGGTGGTTCCTGGCGGCGGCAACCTCTGAAGACTACTTCCGCACCGCCAATACTGTAATGACCAGCTGGTTCGGCGACATCGTGATGAGCCTGTCGGTGCTGGGCCTTTGGTACCATACGCTGGCTGGCGTGCGTCACCTGATCTGGGACAACGGCAAAATGTTGGATCTGGAGCCTGCGCAGAAACTGGGTTGGTTCGTCATTATCGGGTCGGTTGTGCTGACCGCCCTCACCCTTGTTCTCGTCTGATCTGAAGGAGCAATCGCAATGCGTTATTTGACAGATCGCAAGCGTGCCGTGGGCATGGGTGCTGCGAAATCCGGTACGGCACATCATTGGTCAATGCAGGTCAGCTCTATCGGGCTGCTTATCCTGGTGCCTTTGTTCGTGTTCACTTTTGGCTCGGCGCTGGGCGGATCTTATGAAGAGATCACCGCCTACTACGCTCGCCCGTTTCCTGCACTTGTCGCTCTGCTGACCATCTGGGTCGGCATGATGCACTTTAAATCCGGTGCGCAGATCATGATCGAGGACTATGTGCATGGCTTTGCCGGTCGTCTGACGATCATTCTGGTCACCTGCCTGTCTTATGCCGTGGCCGCGGTCAGCGCCTATGCGCTGATCCGCCTGGCGCTGTAAATCCCGAGGTTTTCAATGGCTGCTTACGAATACGAAACACATGATTATGACGTGGTCGTGGTTGGCGCCGGTGGTGCCGGCCTGCGCGCCACCCTCGGCATGGCAGAGCAGGGGCTGCGCACGGCTTGCGTGACGAAGGTCTTCCCGACCCGCTCGCATACCGTGGCGGCCCAGGGCGGCATTGCGGCGTCCTTGTCCAACATGGGTCCTGACCACTGGCAGTGGCATATGTATGACACGGTCAAAGGGTCTGACTGGCTCGGCGATACTGACGCGATGGAGTACCTCGCGCGTGAAGCGCCCAAGGCGGTTTACGAGCTCGAGCATTACGGTGTGCCATTCTCGCGGACCGAGGAAGGCAAGATCTACCAGCGTCCCTTCGGTGGGCATACCACCGAGTTCGGCGAAGGCCCTGCAGTGCAGCGTACCTGTGCCGCTGCTGACCGGACCGGCCACGCGATCCTGCATACGCTCTATGGTCAGTCGCTGAAGAACAATGCTGAGTTCTATGTCGAGTATTTTGCTATCGACCTGATCATGTCCGAGGATGGGCAGTGTCAGGGTGTTGTTTGCTGGAAGCTGGACGATGGCACCATGCATGTCTTCAACGCGAAGATGGTGGTGCTGGCAACTGGCGGTTACGGCCGTGCCTATTTCTCCGCAACTTCTGCGCATACCTGTACTGGCGACGGCGGTGGCATGGTGGCGCGGGCAGGCCTTGCGCTGCAGGATATGGAATTCGTGCAATTCCACCCCACAGGGATCTATGGCTCCGGCTGTCTGATCACCGAGGGCGCGCGGGGCGAAGGCGGGTATTTGACCAATTCCGAAGGCGAACGGTTCATGGAGCGCTATGCGCCCCAGTACAAGGATCTGGCGCCGCGTGACTATGTTTCGCGTTCGATGACCATGGAGATCCGCGAAGGCCGCGGTGTGGGTGAACATGGTGATCACATTCACCTCAACCTCAGCCATCTGCCAGCCGAAGCGCTGGCCGAACGCTTGCCGGGGATTTCCGAAAGCGCGAAGATCTTTGCCGGCGTGGATGTGACCAAGGAACCGATTCCGGTTCTGCCAACGGTTCACTACAACATGGGCGGTATACCGACCAACTACTGGGGTGAGGTGCTGAACCCGACAGCCGAGGATCCGACCGCTGTGGTGCCGGGCCTGATGGCCGTGGGCGAGGCGGGCTGTGCCTCAGTTCACGGGGCCAACCGATTGGGGTCCAACTCGCTCATCGACCTTGTGGTCTTTGGCCGAGCTGCGGCAATCCGTGCGGGCAAGGTGGTGGATGCTGATGCGCCGAACCCGGTTCTCAATCAGGCGCAGGTGGACAAAGCCTTCGACCGGTTTGACGGTCTGCGCTATGCCAAGGGCGGCATTCCAACCGCGGATCTGCGTCTGGAAATGCAGCGCACCATGCAGAGCGATGCGGCCGTGTTCCGCACATCGGAGACCATGGCGGAAGGTGTGACCAAGATGACCGCCATCGCAGCAAAGATCGACGATCTGGCTGTGACGGACCGGTCGCTGGTCTGGAACTCTGACCTGATGGAAACGCTTGAGCTGACCAACCTGATGCCAAACGCCCTGGCGACAATTGTCGGGGCCGAGGCACGTCAGGAAAGCCGTGGTGCCCATGCGCATGAGGATTTCACCAGCCGGGACGATGAGAAATGGCGTGTCCATACCGTGAGCCGCGTCGATGGCAACAAGGTGGATCTGACTTACCGTCCGGTGATTGTTGATCCTCTCACCACTGAGGCCGAAGGCGGCATCAGCGAGGCGAAAATCGCCCCCAAGGCACGGACGTTCTAAGACCGTGATGCGCGCAGTTCCCGCATATCACATGACACTCAGCGCCCCCTCGCGGGAGCTGAGTGTACATGGTTGGGGGCTGCTATGATGGCAATTGAGCAAGACGTTTCAATACCGTCTCCGGCCGCTGCTGCAGAACAACCCGGCGGTTGGCCGGGTCTTGGCTGGCAGCCTGACGTCGCACTTCGCCTGTTCGGGATGCGTCGGTCCGGCAATCATGCGATTGCCAATTGGTTGCAACGCAACGCGCCGAGGCAGCAGGCTCTGTTCTTCAACAACTGCAAACCGGCCCGACTGCCGCTGTCGCATCATCAAGGGATAGAGCGTAATACCGTGGGCCTGTCGCGATCAGAGGCGCGTGATCTGCATGCGCTTGGGGCGTCAATGGCCTCCGGTGGTCTGCTGTTGATTTCTTACGAAGACACTGTTCCGTCGGATTACAGTCTGGATCGTCCTGTCTCGGGCGATCTGGATGAGAGGCTGTTTAGCGGGGATATCCTGCTACTGCGTGGTTTCCTGAATTGGTCGGCCTCTTTGTTGAAAAAGCTGCAGAGTAATCCCGCTTTTTCGCTGGTTCAGCGTAACGCCGTGGTGCTGCGGGCAATAGACAGCTATCGGCGCATGCTGGAGCTGGCCTCACATGCGGATGAGCTTGCACTGGTGGTGGTTGACTACGACCGTTGGATGCGCAGTGCCAACTATCGGACGGATCTGCTGGACCGTTTGGGCCTGCCTGTTGCGGACAATACGCTCGGCAAGATGCAAACCTACGGCGGTGGGTCGTCCTTCGACAAGGATCAGGGCGACGCCGATTTTGATCTGAAGACGGATCAACGCTGCCGACAGATGGCGGGAGATGCAGAATATCAGGCGATTTTGCACCTCGCGGCTCGTGATGACGCACTGCTGGCAGCTTTGGTGCGGCATTACCCCGATGATGCGGCTCGGCTTTCGCGGCTGGCGGAACACACCCCTTTTACGGCAGGGGGGCTGTTCTGATGCGGCCCCGTGCCCATGACTTTGCGGCTGGCATAGCCGCGACACCCAAAGAGCTGCGATCCGGCCTGTCCGGGCCGCAGACACCGATCTCCTGCCTCCGCAGCGCCTCGCGCCTGCGGTCGGTGGGCAGCTAAGCAAGGAGAACGATCTATGGTCGAATTCGCACTTCCGAAAAATTCCAAGATCACCACGGGTAAAACCTGGCCCAAGCCCGAAGGCGCAACCAATGTGCGCAAATTCAGCATTTATCGCTGGAACCCGGACGACGGCAAGAACCCGCAGGTGGATACCTATTTTGTCGACATGGACAAATGCGGTCCGATGGTTCTGGACGCGCTCATCAAGATCAAGAATGAGATCGATCCGACCCTGACATTCCGCCGCTCTTGTCGCGAAGGGATCTGCGGCTCTTGCGCGATGAACATCGACGGTATCAACACGCTAGCCTGTATTTACGGGCTGGATGAAATCAAGGGTGACGTGAAGGTCTATCCGCTGCCGCATATGCCGGTGGTAAAGGATCTGATCCCCGATTTGACGCACTTCTATGCTCAGCATGCCTCAATCATGCCGTGGCTGGAAACCAAGACCAACCGCCCTGCAAAAGAGTGGAAACAGTCTATTGAGGATCGCAAGAAACTCGACGGTCTTTATGAATGTGTGATGTGTGCCTCCTGTTCGACGTCCTGCCCCAGCTATTGGTGGAACGGTGATCGCTATCTTGGGCCGGCCGCGCTGCTGCATGCGTACCGTTGGATCATCGACAGCAGGGATGAGGCGACACCGGAACGTCTGGATGAGCTGGAAGACCCCTTTAAGCTCTACCGTTGCCACACGATCATGAACTGCGCAAAAACCTGCCCCAAGGGTCTGAACCCGGCCAAGGCGATTTCGCACATCAAGCAGATGATGGTGGAACGCGCGGTCTGATCTGACTCAGAGTACGTATTCTCAAACGCCGCTCAGGACCCCTGGGCGGCGTTTTTCTTTGTATCGTCAGACACTGTCTTTTCAAAGATCCCTTGGGTATGGGGTTGCGCTGCACGCATGGCGATCTTGTTGAAACGGAGGGTGTGTTAGCACGCTCACAGGCATAAATTCCTGAGCAGGGGAGAGGCATTCTCTTGAGCAGGAGCGATCACATGACCGATCAAGCCGTGAAGCAAATTCACCAGACCGCTGCAAACTCTGCGACGTCGCCGAAGGTAGGGCGAGCTGCCGAAGCACTGGCACATCTGGAACAGGCCTGGGCTTACTATGTGCCGGAACCACGCGCAGCTTCCGGCGCTATCATAGAGCCTGCGACCACTGAGGGCGTTGTCGATTACTATGCCGCGGCCTGATTGGTCGGAGCAGGCTGGCGTTGGCAGCAGTTGCAGCTGAATAAAGCAGTAGATAGACAGGCTGCATGCCCGTGTTGATAATCTTTCTGTTGCTTGGCGTTTTTGGATACTTCCTATGGCGGCACAACACGTCCAGTCTGAGCCGACATTGTCGTTGGCGGCAGGAACGCGCGGCTGACCAGTGGAGATGTGCGGCTTGCGGCGCCGTACAACCCGGCTCTGCGGCGCCGAAACTATGTCTGCGTCTGGCGGAGTAGGCAGGGGCTTCGCCCAAACCACTATGTCGTAAGGCTGGTGAGACCGCTGACACCTGGCATACGCACATGTCCCGCATAGGCTGAGAGGCGGGCGAAAAAGTGCTTGATCGACTCGTTGCTTTGGTGGATATGGCGCGCAGACGCCAACGCACGCGCCTCTGTCCCAAGGGTCATCCCCCATGGTTACGTAGCGACGGTAACGTCTCTGATTGAAGTGAGCGGTCATAGATGGCCGGGTCTTTTGGAGATGACCATGAACGCAAACGTAACCGGGCCACTCGTCCGTGAAGATGCTATTGCTCCCGTTTCTCGCCACCTGTCTTACATTGCACAGAACGCATTTGACCGACCGACACTGGTGATCGACAGTCAAGCTGTCGCCCGGCAATACGCCGCTCTCGCGCAGGGTCTGGGCCGCGCCCGTATTCACTACGCAGTCAAAGCCAATCCGGAGCCGCAGATCCTGCGTCGTCTGACCAGGATGGGGGCGAATTTTGATGCCGCCAGCCGTGCTGAGATCGAGATGTGTTTGGCCGCTGGCGCAAAACCGAAACAGATCACCTTTGGCAACACCATCAAGCGTCCGGCGGACATCGCTTTCGCGCATGAGATCGGTATCACGCATTTCGCTGTTGATGCTTTGGAGGAACTGGAAAAATTGGCCGCTCACGCGCCGGGCGCGCGGGTTTGTATCCGTCTGCTGGTTGAGGCGACCGGCGCCGATTGGCCGCTGAGCCGTAAGTTCGGCTGTACCGCAGGAATGGCCCTGACCCTGATGGACCGGGCCCGCGACCTTGATCTCTGCGTGTCTGGTCTCTCGTTCCATGTCGGATCGCAGACCCGTGAACCGCAGATGTGGGCTGACACGCTTGATCAGGTGGCGCAGGTCTGGCGTTCGGCCAAGGGCGCTGGACATCAGCTGACACTTCTGAACATTGGCGGCGGTTTTCCCGCCAGCTATGGCACTGAGGTGATGGCGCCGAACCGCTATGCTCAGGAAGTAATGGCGCTGGTGAACGCACGGTTTCCGGACGCCTGCGAGATCATGGCGGAACCGGGCCGCGGGCTGGTGGCAGAGGCAGGCGCAATCGCAGCAGAAGTTCTACTGGTGTCGCGCAAAGATGCAGGTGATCTGCATCGCTGGGTCTATCTGGACATCGGCAAATTCTCCGGTCTGGCCGAAACCATGGACGAGGCGATCCGCTATCGCATCACCACGGATCATGGTGATGGGCAAACCGGTCCCTGCATTCTGGCCGGTCCATCCTGTGACAGTGCGGATGTGCTCTATGAAAAGCAGCTCTATCAGATGCCGCTGGAGCTGAAAGCTGGAGACCGGGTCGTGATACATGCCTGTGGCGCCTATACGAGCACCTACGCATCGGTCGGCTTCAACGGCTTCCCGCCGCTGGATGTAGTGGTGATCTGACCTCAGTGGCTGGTGAATGCGGTCGCAATCACCGCTTGTTTCGGAACGTCGCTTTGGCTTTCATGGCGCAAACAATAAAGAGGTTTGCGCCATGTCCAATACTGAGCTCCCAAATGCCGAGACAGGGTTGCCGTCTGATGCAGAGGAGCGGCGCGCGATCCCGCCAGTGATCTGCTATCCCAATGAAACGCTGCCAAAGCCGGATTTGCCGCGATACCTTGCAGCGCGTGAGACAGCGCGAAAGACCGATGAGGTGCTGGTTGCCCCGCGCCAAGCGGCTTGTTTTCGTGTCGCAGCCGGCAGTTTTTTCCGAATTACATCGGTCGAAGGGGCACAGGTGGGGGACCTGAACCTCTGGAACGGCTCCGATCTGAGCGAGCGGTTTTTCTCCGGTAAGACGCGGGCTTTGCACGGAACCCATGTGACCGAGGGGGAGAGGCTGTGGAGCACGCTGCCGCATCTGCGCCCCATGGCGACCATTGTTGCGGACACCCTCGGCTGGTATGGGATCGACAGCTACGGTGGCTCGGTGCATGACGTGATCGGCACGCGCTGCGATCCCTATACCGGAAACCTGCTTGCCGGCGATCACTATCACCATTGCTGCCACTCCAATCTGACTCGCGCACTGGCTGATGAACTGAACCTATCGCTGGCAGACGCGGAGCGGCATGTACACGACGTTTTGAATGTTTTCATGTGTACCGGGTTCACCCGCGATACCGGGCAGTATTTTATGAAGGCCAGTCCGGTACGCCCCGGTGACTATCTGGAGTTTTTCGCCGAAATCGACCTGCTGGGGGCATTAAGTGCCTGCCCTGGAGGTGATTGTGGATCGGAACATACCAGCGACAGTGCTGCGTGCTACCCGCTGTTGGTAGAGGTCTTTACACCCGAGGGCACTGCGTTGGATGGCTGGCAATCGCCTGCGCGCAATGGCTACGATGGCAGTCACGGTTGTAGTTGATCTGTCATGTTGCGAATAGGAAAAAGGCAGCACCTCAGGTGCTGCCTTTTCGGTTGGATTAAAGAGACCAGCCTGCTCAGGCGAAGGCTGCCTCAAGTGCGATTTCCACCATATCCCCGAAGCTGCGTTCGCGCTGGTCGGAGGGCAGCGCCTCGCCTGTGCCGAGGTGATCGGACACGGTCAGCACTGCCAGGGCGCGACAGCCGTAGCGCGCTGCAAGCGTGTAAAGCTCAGCGGCTTCCATCTCGACGCCTAGAATGCCGTGGCGCACCATTTGTTCGTTCAGATCCGGGCGTTCATCGTAGAACACATCCGACGAATAGATGCCGCCAATATGCGGGGTCAGTTTATGGGTTTCAGCAGCTTTTACGGCCGCCTGGAGGAGGGACCAATCGGCACAGGGGGCGAAATTGACCTCCTTGAAAATCCCGCGTGAGGGGGAGCCGGTGGTTGTCGCTGTCATGGCGAGGATCACGTCGCGGATCTTCACCTTGTCCTGCATGCCGCCACAGGAACCGATGCGGATCAGGGTCCTGGCATCATAATCGCGGATCAGTTCATTCACGTAGATGGACAGGGACGGCATGCCCATTCCGCTGCCCTGAATCGTAACCGGGTGACCATCCCATGTGCCGGTGAATCCCAACATTCCGCGCACCTCGTTTACAAGGCGCACATCTTTCAGAAATGTCTCGGCCGCCCATTTCGCGCGGTAGGGGTCTCCCGGCAGCAAAACGGTTTCTGCAATCTCGCCCTTGGCGGCCCCGATATGAACAGTCATTTTTTAACCTCAATTTCGGAAAATCAGATTTCCAGATCGGAAATATCAACGCCGGATGTCAGCGCTGCATGAACCCAATGTGGTTTGCGGCCGCGGCCAGTCCAGGTTTCTTCCGGGTTTTGAGGGTTGCGGTATTTCGGAGCAGCCTTAGTTTTCTTGGCAGTGCCGCGGCCATTGCCTGCGATCTCATCGAGCGAGAAACCGAATTTTGCAGCGGCTTCTTCTGCGGCTTTCAATGCTTCGATCCGCTCTCGCTGCTCAGCGTCTTTCAATGCCTTTTCAACGTTTTTCTGTAATTCCAAAAGATCTTTTCGCGACATCGATGTGAGGTCAACGGTCATTTTTTGTCTCCATGAATGAATGCACGACGGGTTACGTCGAGGCGCATTCACTTATGGCCTCATATTCATGGTGATTTCACCAAGAAAATTGTTTCGATTATTTTTATTGCGAAAATCCGCTAATGCGCAGCCGTTTCTGGTTGTTTTGCAAGTTCAACAATATCTCCCATGATTGCGTTGAGCTCAAAATCCTTGGGAGTATAGACGCGGGCCACCCCCATTTTTTTCAAGCGGTCAGCGTCATCGTCCGGAATGATTCCTCCCACAATAACGGGAACATGCGAAAGACCGGCTTTTGCCATTCTGCCCATTAACTCTTCGATCAGGGGTAGGTGACTGCCGGAGAGGATCGACATGCCAACAACATGGGCGTCATCCGCGATTGCCGATGCCACCAGCTCCTCCGGAGTCATGCGAATACCGTCGTAGGTAATATCCATACCGCAGTCGCGGGCGCGAAAGGCGATTTGCTCAGCACCATTGGAATGACCGTCGAGTCCAGGTTTTCCGACCAGGAATTTCAGGCGGCGACCAAGTTGATCGCTTACCGCGTTGACCTTGTCGCGCAACTCATCAAGACCTTCAGTCTTGTTGGACACTGAACCCGAAACGCCGGTGGGGCCGCGATAGATGCCATAGACCTTGCGCATTTCCTCGGCCCATTCACCGGTGGTGACGCCGACTTTGGCTGCGGCGATGGAAGGCGGCATGATATTGTCACCATTTTGCGCTGCGGCGCGCAGAGCTGTGAGCGCCGATTGCACTGCCTCATCGTCACGCCCACTGCGCCAGTCATTCAGGCGGCTGATTTGCTCCTGCTCGACCGCCGGATCGACCACCATGATACCGCCATCTTCAGTCTGTAGCGGAGACGGCTCACCCTCGGTCCATTTGTTGACGCCAACGACAACGGTCTCGTTTTTCTCTATCCGGTTCAGGCGTTCGGCGTTGGAGTCGACCAACCGGCCCTTCATGTACTCAATGGAGGCCACTGCGCCGCCCATGGACTCCAGATTGGCCAACTCGGCACGTGCGCCTGTCTTTAGGTCTTCAACCTTTGCATCCACTGTGGGGTTGCCATCAAACAGATCGCCATACTCCAGAAGATCGGTCTCATAGGCGAGGATCTGTTGCATCCGCATGGACCATTGCTGGTCCCAGGGGCGGGGCAGGCCAAGCGCTTCATTCCAGGCGGGCAGCTGCACGGCGCGGGCTCGCGCTTTTTTCGACAGTGTCACAGCCAGCATCTCGATCAAGATACGGTAGACGTTGTTCTCCGGCTGCTGTTCGGTCAGGCCAAGAGAATTCACCTGCACACCGTAGCGGAAACGGCGAAATTTGGGGTCCTCGACACCATAGCGGTCGCGACAGATTTCATCCCAAAGATCGACAAAGGCGCGCATCTTGCACATTTCGGTCACGAACCGGATGCCCGCGTTCACGAAGAAAGAAATGCGACCGACCATAGCCGGGAAATCCTCCGGTGCGATGCGCGGTTTCAGTTCGTCCAGCACTGCCTGCGCGGTTGCGAGTGCAAAGGCCAGTTCCTGCTCCGGCGTCGCACCGGCCTCCTGCAGGTGGTAGGAGCAGACGTTCATCGGGTTCCATTTGGGTACGTTGGTGTAGCAGTATTCCGCCACGTCCGCGATCATCTTGAGGCTGGGTTTGGGAGGGCAGACATAGGTTCCACGGCTGAGGTATTCTTTGATCAGGTCGTTCTGCACGGTGCCCTGCAGCTTGGAGACATCCGCACCCTGTTCCTCAGCCACCGCAATGTAGAGCGCCAGCAGCCAGGGGGCCGTGGCGTTGATGGTCATCGAGGTGTTCATCTGCTCTAGCGGGATCTCGTCAAACAGGGACCGCATGTCACCCAGATGGCAGACCGGCACGCCAACCTTGCCGACTTCGCCACGTGCCAATACGTGGTCGCTGTCATAGCCGGTCTGGGTTGGCAGGTCGAAGGCGACGGAAAGACCGGTTTGCCCTTTCGCCAAGTTAGCACGGTAGAGCGCGTTGGATGCGCTGGCAGTGGAGTGGCCCGCATATGTGCGGATCAGCCAAGGGCGGTCTTTTTGCATCTGCGGCATCATCAGCCTCCCAATAGGGTTGAGGTAATTATATTTCTTTGTGTGGATCTAAATAGTAATTATAGACCTATGTCAATTCGCTGCGTTGCGGCATTTCTGGGATCGCAGTGTCTCTCTCGTGTTTTTTGGTCGCTTGTAGATCGTTGAGGTGGTTCCGTGTTTGATTTGAGATCCTACAAATTGGTTACAGCTTTAGAAGAGTGCTGACTTGACGAGGTGCGCTCACTGGGCACCGCCTTGCTGAGGTGGGCGATTGTCACGCTGTTGATGCGCTTGCGGGCCAGAACTATGTGCTGGCTGCTGCCATTGCGCAGAGGCAAACTGTGATCCTGTCCATAGTCATTTCCCGACTGGGTGAGTTGCCTTCCCAAGCGGATGTTCTTAGCGAGGCGTGGGGCCACGCAGGGTGACCGGTAGCGGTGAGGTGAGGTTGCAAAGGCTTGTAAACGGGGCAGGTTTGGGCAAGGCTTAGCGGGATGACGCAGACCGTGGAACTCCCGCTTTGGCTCTTTGTGCTGATCCTGCTGTTTGCTGCGATCACCTTTGCGTCGCATTTTCTGTTCCCTTCGGTGCGGTGGTTCTTTCGTCGTCGGCTTGAGCGTGCGGTGGCGCGACTCAATCGGCGGCTTGAGCGTCCTATTCAGCCGTTCAAACTGGCGCGGCGCTACGACATGATTCAGCGGCTGATTTACGACCCACAGGTGGCACAAGCGATCGCGGATCATGCGCGTAATATGAGTATTCCGGAGAACGTTGCCTTTGAAGAGGCCCGCCGCTACGCGCGCGAGATTGTGCCCTCCTTCTCTGCGGTTGCCTATTTCAGTGTTGCGATCCGTGTGGCTCGGTTTCTGTCCAACGCAGTCTACCGGGTGCGCCTCGGTTACGTCGACGAGGCCGCGCTTAAGGCCATTGATCCGGAGGCGACAGTGGTGTTTGTGATGAACCACCGATCAAATATGGACTATGTGCTGATCACCTACCTCGCTGCAGATCGGTCCGCGCTCTCCTATGCGGTGGGGGAGTGGGCGCGGGTTTGGCCCTTATCACGGTTGATCCGGGCGATGGGTGCATATTTCATTCGTCGGAAATCACGGAATGACCTCTATCGCCGTGTTCTTGCGACCTATGTACGCTTGGCGACGCAAGGCGGTGTGACACAGGCGATGTTTCCCGAGGGTGGGCTGAGCCTGGACGGCGCCCTGGCCGAGCCGAAGGTGGGGCTGCTCAAATATATTGTAGATGGGCAGTTGGCCCAGGGCGAAGGGGGGCGGGATGTGGTGTTTGTGCCGGTCGCTCTGAATTACGACCGTGTCCTTGAGGACAAGATTCTGACGTCGGCGGCCCAATCCGGAGAACGGCGATTTCGTCCGCGCATCCATGTGGTTGCCATCCGAATGCTGCGTCAACTGATGCTCTGGCTCACAGGACGTTACCAACGATTTGGATATGCGGCGGTCAGCTTCGGGCGTCCACTTAGCCTGCGGGCGTTTATGTTGCGTGACGGGGAGGAAGATACGCCGACCGTCTTGGCGGAGGAGTTGATGGGGCGGATTGGCGAATGTGTTCCGGTTCTGCCGGTGGCTCTGGTGGCCGCAACGTTGGTGCGCTTGTCGTCTGGCTCCGACCCGTTGAGCCGGTCAGATATCGAACAGGCGATGGAGGGGCTACTCGCCCAGATGCCCTTCGCCTATATTCACATGCCGCGTGACAGTCATGGTTACACAGCGGAGGTCGGGCTGCGTCAGCTAACAGCCCGGGGGATCTTGGAAGAGCACCAAAACCGCTATCAGGTGGTCGCAGAGCGCCAGGATCTGCTTGTCTACTATGCAAATTCCATCCGCCATCTCATTCCTGATCCGCCAGTAGAAGTGTCTGACTAGTGTAATTTTTCTGCAGTCGCAAAATGTCATTCTGCACTCGCTGGGTCATAAAGTTACCCAAATTGAATAAATGATGTTGCATTATTGCTTGGTGAATCATATTCCCTAGATAGCAGTCGCGATTCTGCATTGCGGCGAACAGCGGAAAAAAGGAGGCCAGCATGGCTTTGGATACGCAGAACGGCGCCTTCTCCTACGAGGCCCCTGAAAAAGAGCTCTATGAGATTGGTGAACTTCCGCCGATGGGGTATGTGCCGCAAAAAATGTATGCTTGGACGATCCGCAAGGAGCGTCACGGCAACCCCGACACTGCCATGGTGCAGGAAGTTGTCGATGTGCCCAAGCTCGACAGCCACGATGTGCTCGTTCTCGTGATGGCGGCTGGGGTGAACTACAACGGTGTGTGGGCTGCACTCGGGACCCCTATTAGCCCGTTCGACGGGCATGGCGCTCCATTTCACATCGCAGGTTCCGATGCCTCTGGCATTGTTTGGGCCGTTGGGGACAAGGTGAAGCGTTGGAAAGTCGGTGATGAGGTGGTGATCCACTGCAATCAGGACGACGGCGATGATGAGGAATGCAACGGCGGCGATCCAATGTACTCCCCCAGCCAGCGGATCTGGGGCTATGAGACGCCTGATGGATCTTTTGCTCAGTTCACCAATGTTCAGTCACAGCAGCTGATGCCTCGGCCCAAACATCTGACATGGGAAGAAAGCGCCTGTTATACGCTGACACTGGCCACTGCTTACCGGATGCTGTTCGGTCATGAACCACATGATCTGAAGCCGGGCCAGAACGTACTGGTCTGGGGTGCATCGGGTGGCCTCGGCTCTTATGCGATCCAGCTGATCAACACCGCTGGCGCCAACGCCATCGGCGTGATCTCGGACGAGAGTAAACGCGACTTTGTCATGGGGTTGGGGGCCAAAGGTGTCATCAATCGCAAAGACTTCAACTGCTGGGGCCAGCTGCCGACAGTGAACACCCCTGAGTATGCCAATTGGTTCAAGGAAGCGCGCAAGTTTGGCAAGGCAATCTGGGACATCACCGGCAAAGGCAATAATGTTGACATGGTGTTTGAACATCCGGGCGAAAGCACATTTCCAGTCTCGACCTTTGTTTGCAAAAAAGGCGGTATGGTTGTGATCTGCGCCGGTACCACCGGCTATAACCTGACCTTTGATGTGCGCTATATGTGGATGCACCAGAAGCGTCTGCAGGGCTCCCATTTCGCGCATCTGAAACAAGCGGCCGCAGCAAATAAACTGATGGTCGAGCGTCGCCTAGACCCCTGCATGTCTGAGGTCTTCTCTTGGTCAGACTTGCCGGAGGCCCATATGAAGATGCTGCGTAACGAACATAAGCCCGGCAATATGTCCGTTCTTGTTCAGGCGCCGCGTACCGGACTGCGGACTTTGGAAGATGTCCTGGCAGGGTAGACCCTCCAGTTGATTTCTATCAGTTTCGCCCCGCCGGTCTCAGAAAGGACTGGCGGGGTTTTTCATGTGTTTTGCATGTTGTCGTCTTGCGGATCGTGACGTTGGATAGGCAAGCGGCTTGGTGCTGATGATGCAGACATTTTGTAGCCGCGCGCTAGATAATCCCCTATGAAATAAAAACTCGATCAACATGCAGGCATTCCGTTGACGCTGCCGCAATGATCGCGGCACAAAGACTAGGAACGTGGCTTGCAATTTATGCAGACAGCCGCAACGGTGCAGGAGACCTGTGCCAAGACTAAGTGAGATCCAGGCAATTTATGGCGACCAAAGTTAATCTTGATCTGATCCTCGAGGTATTGGATGCGACAACCTCAGTCGATGGCCTGCAGGAGATCATCCAGCGGGTTTGCGATACTTTTGAAGTTGATCATGCCATGTATCACTGGGTTGATAGTGCCGGTGATCATTATCACTTTGGCACCTATTCGCAGGGTTGGGTGGAGCGTTACCAGGAAAAAGCCTATGTGCGCGTCGACCCTGTGATTATCGGGTGCTATCAGCGATTCCATCCGGTCGATTGGCGACGGCTTGACTGGTCCTCCAAACCCGCACGTGAGTTTCTGCAGGATGCCTTGGCTCATGATGTCGGGAATCAAGGGTATTCAATCCCGATCCGAGGCCCAAATGGGCAATTTGCATTGTTTACGGTCAGTCATAACTGCGACGATGACACTTGGACCCGGTTCACCGACAAACACAGCCGTGATCTGATCTTGATTGGGCACTACTTCAATCGCAAGGCGCTGGAGTTTGAGCCAGATCGCAGTCCCGAACATGTCCAACCGCTGTCCCCCCGTGAGATTGACGCGCTGACCCTGCTAGCGATGGGCTATAGCCGTGCTCAGGTGGCGAAGACACTGACGATCTCGGAGCATACTCTACGTGTCTATATCGAGAGCGCGCGATTCAAATTGGGGGCCATCAACACCACCCACGCCATCGCTCGTGCGCTGAGTCTCGGTCTCATCATCATTTAACACGTTGAAGCTACAGGCATTCATTAACCTTATAGTTGAGAATCTCTTCTGGTCGTAATCTGGTCCTACTTTTCTATCTAAAGGGGACTAAGTTATGCTTCGCTATGTATATGCACACGACCTGCACCAGCACCGTGAATTGGCTCATTCGATGTTCGTTGACCGCGCCGATCAATTCAAAACACGGCTCGGATGGGATGTCGCAGTCGACGCCCAAGGAGAAGAGCGCGACGAGTATGACGCGCTTGATCCGCTATATGTGATTTGGGAGCAAGCCGATGGCCGTCACGGCGGCTCCATGCGGTTCCTACCATCCACGGGTCCGATCATGGTCAACGATGTCTTTCCTGAGCTAACCGGGGGCCATGCGATCAGCAGCCCGCTGATCTGGGAATGCACGCGGTTCTGCCTCTCACGCGATGTCACTGGTAACGTCGCCGGGGCGCTGACATTGGCCGGGCTGGAGATCATGCGGAATTTCAACATTGCCCATTTTGCAGGGGTGTTTGATCGCCGGATGGTCCGGATCTACCGCTCGCTTGGTTTTAGCCCGGAGGTGATTGGCACCATGGGCGAGGGGCGGGACCGGATCTGCCTCGGCCTCTGGGATTACTCGTCGGAGGCCTATCACCGCGTTGCACAGAAGGCGAGTATACAGCCGGAGCTGTCGACTTTGTGGTTTGATCGTTCGTTTGGCGGGGCAGGGGAGCCTGGACCCGTCGCCCTGACCGGCTGACGGCTGCGCTGAAGAGGACGTGAGAGGCAGACCTGAGCTCTGCCAAAACCGGGCCACGCCGGGCCGTCTGCTCTGGTGCAGTCGGCCCGGCGCCTGTAGGGTCGCGACATGAGCGCAGCACCCATAAAATTCTCCGATGATCAGGCAGTTGCCTTTGATCGCGTCAGCAGTCTTCTTCATGATGCAGGAGTCGATCTGGAAGACGATCTGCTACACCCACCGCGCGGTGACGGTGGTGCGATGGCTGTGATCGGCAAGGCCGGGTCCGGTAAGACGCTGTTGCTGGCGGAGCTTTACAAGGCACTGGAGAAAGCCGGGGTTGAAGTCGTATCGGGCGACTATGAAAGCCGGAAGAAAAACGAGGACCGCCGCACGCTTGCGATCCTGGCGCCGACAAACAAAGCGGCCAGTGTTCTACGCCTGCGTGGCGTGCCGGCAACCACCATTCACCGAATTCTCTATACGCCCGTCTATGATCCTGAATACGAACGAATTGCCGAGTGGCTGGCCGGTAGCGGCGACGAACCCGAGATTGAAGGGTTAACCGAGGAGGCGCTGGCCCGTGCCAAAGCCTTCTATGAGCGCAATAAATCCATCCCAGGTGCCTTGGCGGCTGCGGGTCTGCGGGGGTCCGATTTCATTACCGGCTGGAAGCGCCGAGAGGAACCGCTGGACATCGGTTTTATCGATGAGGCTTCCATGCTGGATGATCGCCAGTTTCAGGATCTGAAGGAGATTTTTCCGACCCTTTTACTGTTCGGAGACCCGGCGCAGCTTGCACCTGTGAACCAATCTGGTGCGATGGTCTTTGAAACACTGCCGGAAGAGCGAAAGCTAGTCCTCAACCGTATTCACCGTCAGGAGGCGGGCAACCCTATTCTCGATCTCGCCCATGCGCTGGCTGATCCGGAGGTCGGTTTTGAGGATTTCGAGCGTATGGTCGAAGATCTTTCCCGCAAGGATGAGCGCGTGGTCTGGGGGCAGCGGGTGGAGGTGGATTTGATGGCACGTTCCCCGGTTCTGGTCTGGCGCAACAACACCCGCATCCGGCTGATCAACGCCTTCAGAAATGTGCATGGTGCCCCGGAAGACAGCCTGCTGGCGGGCGAACCGCTGATCTGTGATGGCATTGAACTGCCGATGAAACACCGCAAGAAACGGTTGGATCTGGAGGCTCGTGGTCTGATCAAGGGGGCGCAGGTGATCTATCTTGGGCCGGGCCGGAAACCGGGATTTTCGCGTCTTCATGTGATGGGGGCAGAGGATCCGCAGGTGTCCGCCGCGTCAATCGTGAAGATCGAAAAACCCGAAGAAGAAGAGCCCTTCATTCCGTTTGCTGCGCGGATGGGCGCGGCGTTTCTGCATGGGGCAGCGGTCACCATTCACAAGGCTCAAGGATCACAGTGGCCAACGGCACAGGTTTTTGCGCCTGACATCTACGCAGCTGCGCGGATGGGTCGAGTGGAAGCTGGCCAGCCCCTGTGGAAGCGGTTGGCTTATGTTGCGATTACACGGGCGCAAGAGCGGCTTATATGGGTGGTGCGTAACCGTCTGGCAAAGCCAACAGGCCTCCTGCAGGTGGATGACTTGCGCGCAGCAACGGCCAGTACGCTGACCTTGGAAATGCAGGAGGAGAACCCGGTATGAGCGAAGAGGATCATACCCCCAAACGTACCATCCTGATCACCGGCGCGAGCTCAGGTATTGGTCGCGCCGTGGCTGAGTTGTTTCTGAAGAAAGGCTGGCAGGTTGGCCTGCTGGCGCGTCGTGCCGAACAGTTGGAAGAGGTCGCACGGGGGCGTGACACAGCTCATGTTCTCTCTGCCGATGTGACGGATCCAGAGGCTGTGGACCACGCCTTTGATTGCTTTGCAAGGCGGGTAGGGCGGTTGGATGTGCTGTTCAACAATGCCGGTATATTCACCCCTTCGGGCACCATTGACGAGATTGAGCTGGAAGATTGGTTTGCGGCGGTTGATGTCAATTTGAACGGTATGTTTCTGGCAGCCCGCGCGGCTTTTCGGCAGATGCGCCGGCAATCGCCACAGGGGGGCCGGATTATCAACAACGGCTCCATTGCCGCCCATGTGCCGCGCCCCGGATCAGCGCCCTATGCCGCGACAAAATCCGCGATTACCGGGCTGACCCGCAGCCTCTCGTTGGACGGGCGTCCCTTTCAGATCGCCTGCGGGCAAATCGATATCGGCAATGCGCGTACCCCCATGGTGGAAGAGTTGAGCGCGCGCCAGATCGCCGCTGATCCGACCGCCGCACCAATGGAGACGTTTGCTGTTTCAGATGCCGCGCAGTCGGTGCTGCATATGGCAGATTTGCCACTTGAGGCGAATGTGCAATTCATGACGGTCATGGCGACGACCATGCCCTATATTGGACGCGGTTAGACGGGACGCGGCGCCTTTTTACCGTGGGAGCCGTTCTCAGCTTCTGCGCAGAAGGCGGAAGGCGGCGGAGGCTGCCCAGCCTGCAGCAATCGCAATCGCCAGAGACATCAGACCGTAGAGAAACGGTTGCTCCCGCGACATCGCGTAGAGAAACCGTTCCAGCCCCACTTTGCGCACGTCGATGCTGGTTTCGTACTGCGCCACCACTGATCCCCCTCGGGTAAGCAGAATGCGCGTGCTATAAGCCCCTTCGGTAAGGTCGGCAGGCATGTCAATCGCCGTGCGAAACAAGGTCTGCTGATCCACCGCGACGGTATTTTCCCGTAGCGAGTAGAGATCATTGTCGGAGCGGATGCGGATCACGGCTTCGGCGAATTGCTGGGCACCGCGGATGTGCATTCCCGCCCCAACCGAGCGGATCGCACGACCCACGGACACCCGATACCGCAGATCTTCGGTATCGCTCAGCACCTGCGAGAGAGGCGCACTGGTGGCGACCGCATAAAAGCTGGGGGCCGAATCCACCAGAACGCTGTCAGTATTGACCCAAATGCCCAGTTTTTTCTCTTTGCGCCGAACCATCACTGGAGACGCCGGGCCGGACACCGCGACAATCACCTCAAGCGGGTCATCCTGCGGGATCGGTGCCTCGCGCTTCACGGCGCCAAAGATCAGGATCTCCGAGCCGTCAAAGTTGGCAGTGATGGCCACACGATCCTGGCTGAGACCCAGGACGACCTCTTCGCGCGGTCCGGCTGCAGGCTCACTGTTGGCTAGGCTGGTCACGGTTTGTGCTGCCGTTGGGGCTGAGGCCAATGGCGTGAACGGCATCGCTAAGAAGACTGCTGCACAAAGCCGTCGACTTGCGCGGCGCCAGCCTGAGCGTACCTCGACGTGGTGATTACGATGGATAGCGCAACGGAGCATCTCAATGGCCCCCGTCGCTGCCGAGCGAATAGAGCTCTGACGGCATGAGCAAGAGGTCCAGACCGAGCTTGACACAGACTACGATCACCATGAGGGCGAGCAGGATACGCAACTGCTCTGCTTTCAGATAAACCCCAATACGGGTGCCAATCTGCGCGCCGATGACGCCGCCGACCAGCAACAGAACCGCAAGGACGATATCCACTGTGTAGTTTGTGGTGGCGTGCAACATGGTGGTAAAGGCGGTGACCAGAATAATCTGGAACAGCGATGTACCGACAACCACCTTGGTCGGCATGCCCAGAATATAGATCATCGCAGGTACCATGATGAAACCGCCGCCAACCCCCATGATCGCTGCAAGAATGCCGACAGCGACGCCGACGAGCAGTGGTGGAATGACAGAGATGTAGAGACCTGACGTGCGAAACCGCATCTTGAACGGCAGAGCGTGAACCCAGCCACGCTGTCTGCGAGGCGCTGGCGCCGCGCCTGCGGAGGCCTTGGATTTTCGAATCGCGTTCAGGCTTTCGATAAACATCAGCCCGCCAACCACGCCAAGGAAGACGACATAGCAGAGTTTAACCAGTAGATCGACCTGACCAAGCGCCTTGAGGTAGTTAAAGACTACAACCCCAAGTGCTGCTCCAAACAGACCCCCGACTTGCAGGACCAGACCCATCTTGATGTCGACGGTTCGCCGCCTGAAATGGGCAAGAACGCCGGAGAAAGATGAGGCGACGATCTGATTGGCTTCGGTAGCTACGGCAACCGCCGGGGGGATACCGATGAAAAACAAGAGCGGTGTCATCAGAAAGCCGCCGCCAACCCCGAACATGCCGGACAGGATGCCGACCATACCGCCGAGCCCGAGAAGCAGGAATGCGTTGACCGAGACCTCGGCGATGGGAAGATAAATCTGCATATCAGTGTTAGACCGCAGCACCTTGGTAAAATCAACTGTCGATGCCGCTGTGCAGAAAACAGGACTGATGTTGTGGGGAAAACTGGACCTATGATTTTCGGCAGGGGGACCCGGTCCTGTTGATTGCTGTTTGATGTGTGCAAGTAGAATGAAACGCAAAACGCCCGGCCATGGCCGGGCGCTTGACGATGTTTCCGCACAGTCCCAAGGGACTATGCGGAATGGAACTGGATATTAGCGTTCTTTGACGTAGGGCTCACCGCCGGCCTTCGGCGGAACAGCCTTGCCAACAAACCCAGCCAAAATCACGACTGTCAGAATGTAGGGCAACGCGTCCATCATCTGAACCGGGATCACAAAGGTCCCGATTTCAATGTTCTGGAACCGGAGAGCAACCGCTTGTAGGAGGCCGAACAGAAGGCAGGCGCCTAGCGCATGCCAGGGACGCCACTTCGCAAAAATCAGCGCTGCCAAGGCAATGAAGCCCCGGCCTGCGGTCATGTCCTTCACAAACCCGGCCTGAAGTGCGGTCGCAAGATACGCACCCGCGATCCCACAAAGGAGGCCGCAGATCATCACGGCGGCGTAACGCAGCCCGACCACGGACACACCGGCGGTATCAACGGCGGCCGGATTCTCACCAACGGCGCGGAGCCGCAGGCCGAAGCGGGTGCCAAACAGGATCCATGCTGTGGCGGGAACCGCCAAGAAGGCCAAGTAGACCAGCACAGAGTGACCTGACAGCAGTTCGCTATAGATCGGCCCTAGTATCGGAACATCTGCCAACGCATCCGCAAACGGCAGATTGATTGGCTCGAAACGACCGCCGGAGAACAACGACGGGGTACGACCGCCCTGCTGGAACCAGTCCTGCGCAATCAGCACGGTCATGCCGGCAGCGAGGAAGTTGATTGCCACACCAGAGATTAGCTGGTTGCCGCGGAAGGTGATGGACGCGAGCCCATGCAGCCCGCTGAGGACCAATGAAGAGGCGATGCCAGCCAGAAGGCCCAACCAGACATTCCCCGTGGTCGCGGCAACCGCAGCGGAGAAGAAGGCAGCCATCAGCATTTTGCCTTCAAGGCCAATGTCAAAGATACCTGCACGCTCGGAGAACAAACCTGCAAGACAGGCCAGCAGAAGCGGTGTTGCCAGACGAACGGTGCTGTCGAGCACTTGGATCAGAGTCAGAAAATCCATCACGCTTTCCCCCGGCGCAGAGCGAGGAAGATCCGCTCCAGCGGGCCTCTCACCATATTGTCCAATGCACCCGTGAACAGGATCACCAGGGCTTGAATGACTACGATCAATTCGCGTGGGATGCTGGTCCAGAGCGCCAGTTCAGCGCCGCCCTGATAGAGGAAGCCGAACAGGATCGCGGCAAGGAACACACCAAAGGGATGGCTGCGCCCCATAAGAGCCACGGCAATGCCGATAAAGCCCGCGCCTTCCGTGGAGTTCAGAACCAGACGCTCTGCTTCACCCATAACGTTGTTGGTGGCCATCATGCCGGCCAGACCGCCTGAGATCAGCATGGCAATCATGGTGATTTTCACCGGCGAAATCCCGGCATAAAGCGCGCCGTATTCGGAGTTGCCATAGGCGCGAATTTCATAGCCAAGCTTGGTGCGCCAGATCAGCAGCCAGACTGCGATACAAGCCGCAACCGCTACAAGAAAGCTGACATTTGCCGGCGCGGCCTTGGAAAACTCGATGCCAATAGGCGCCAGAATTTCATGCAGTGACGGCAGGTGAACGGCCTCAGGAAAGCGGGCTGTGGCCGGATCCATTGATCCTTCGGGACGCAGAAGATTCACCAACACATAGTTCAGTACCGCAGCAGCGATAAAGTTGAACATGATCGTAGTGATCACGATGTGACTGCCACGTTTCGCCTGAAGATAAGCAGGAATGGCTGCCCAGGCCGCCCCGAACAGCGCAGCCCCGAGGCTGGCGAAAATCAAGGCCAGCGACCAATGCGGCCAAGGGATGTACAGGCAGACCAGGGCAACCCCCAGGCCACCCAGCATCGCCTGACCCTCGCCGCCGATGTTGAAGAGGCGTGCGTGGAAGGCCACGGATACGGCCAAACCTGTGAACAGGAAGTTGGTCGCGTAATAGAGCGTATAGCCCCAGCCATAGGTTGACCCCAGAGCCCCGGATACCATCAGGTTCACGGCTGCAATCGGGTCTTCACCAATGCCAAGGATCACCAAGGCAGACAGAATAGCGGCCAGCAGCAGGCTGATCAGCGGGATCAGCACAACATCGGCCCATTTAGGCATCTTATCCATTTACGCGGCCTCCCCCGCGACGCCGGCCATCAACAGGCCCAGCTCTTTCTCATCGGTCTGATCAGCAGGGCGTTCACCCATAATCATTCCGTCAAACATCACAGCAACACGGTCGGCGAGCGACAGGATCTCTTCCAACTCGACCGAGACCAAGAGGATAGCTTTCCCCTGATCGCGCAGTTCGACGATCTGCTTGTGAATGAACTCGATAGCACCGATATCGACGCCACGGGTGGGCTGGCCGATCAGCAACAGCTCCGGGTTGCGTTCGATTTCGCGGGCCACAACGATCTTTTGCTGGTTGCCTCCGGAGAAGTTCTTGGCGGCGAGCCATGGATCCGGCGGACGAACGTCAAACTTGGCCATCTTGGCTTCTGTATCAGCGCGCAGGGCTGCGTTGTTCATCAGCAGGCCGCGTTGGTATTCGGGCGCGTGGTGGTAGCCAAAGGCCACGTTTTCCCAGGCGTGGAAATCCATGATCAAACCTTCGCGCTGGCGGTCTTCGGGAACATGGGCCACATGGGCTGCGCGACGTGCGCGGGCGTCAGATCCAGAACCGGACAAAGGTAGGGCAACGCCGTTGAGGCGAATGCTTCCCTGACCTTCGCGCATGCCACCCAAGACTTCCATCAGCTCGGACTGGCCATTGCCCGCAACGCCTGCGATCCCCAGGATTTCTCCGGCTCGGACGGTCAGATCAATGTTCTTAACACGCGCAACACCGGCCTCATCAACAACACTGAGGTTCTCAATCTCGAGGATCGGCTTCCCAGGAGTTGCGGGGACTTTATCGACGCGCAACAGCACCTTGCGACCAACCATTAGCTCGGCCAGATGTTCGGGACTGGTCTCGGCTGTCTTGACGGTGGCGGTCATCTCGCCACGGCGCATCACCGAAACCGTGTCGGTGTACTCCATGATCTCCCGCAGCTTGTGGGTGATCAGGATGATTGTTTTCCCCTCAGCGCGCAGCCGGTCCAGAATGCGGAACAGCTGATCCGCTTCTGCCGGGGTCAGCACGCCGGTCGGTTCATCCAGAATCAAAATGTCGGCCTGCCGATAGAGCGCCTTCAGAATCTCGACGCGCTGTTGCATGCCCACACCGATTTCGTCGATACGCGCATCGGGATCAACGTTCAGCTCGTACTCGGCTGCCAGCTCTTTCAGAGACTTGCGGGCTTTGCTGAGCGAGGGCTTTAGCAGTCCGCCGTCCTCGGCGCCCAGAATGATATTCTCCAGCACGGTGAAGTTCTCAACGAGCTTGAAGTGTTGGAACACCATGCCGATCCCCGCTGAGATCGCCGCCTGGCTGTCCGGGATCTCTGTCCGTTTCCCGTGAATCCAAACTTCGCCTTTGTCGGCCTTATAGAACCCGTAGAGGATGCTCATCAGCGTTGATTTGCCCGCCCCGTTTTCGCCGATGATCCCGTGGATCGTGCCGGGGGAAACACGGATTGAGATATCCTTATTGGCCTGAACCGGGCCAAAGGCTTTGGAGATGCCTTTTAGTTCAATTGCTGGTGCCGTCATTCGGGCTCCCCTTATTCATCCTCGATCAGTTGGCACAGATCCGCGTCACAGCGACGGGCGGTTAACATGTGCATTTTAGCCAACCTAGGAAAAACCAAACCCGGAGGCGGCAAAGGCGCAGCCTCCGGGCAATATGAAACCCCCGGTCACCACCATGATCGCAAGAGGATCACGGTGGGCCGGGGGGCAGTTCAGCGCTTAGAAGGACAGAGCCGGGCAGCTGTCGTCCGACATATAGTCATGCACGGTGATCTCACCGGTTGCGATCTTGGCAGCCGCGTCATCAGTGGCAGCGGTCATCTCTTCGGTGATCAGAGACGCGTTGTTGTCGTCAACCGCGAAACCAACGCCACCATTGGACAGACCCATGACGGAGAAACCAGTTTCCAGCTCAGGACCGTCGGAGAAGGCTTCGAACACAGCGTTGTCGACGCGCTTCATCATGGAGGTCAAAACCTTGCCCGGGTGCAGGTGGTTCTGGTTGCTGTCCACGCCGATCGACAGGATGCCTTCGTCAGCTGCGGTCTGCAGTACGCCAACGCCGGTGCCGCCTGCTGCTGCATAGACAACGTCAGCGCCCTGGCTGATCTGCGCTTTGGTCAGCTCGGAGCCCTTGACCGGGTCATTCCAGGCCGCCGGGGTGGTACCGGTCATGTTGGCGATCACGGTTGCGTCCGGGTTGGCCGCTTTTACGCCCTCGGCGTAGCCACAGGCGAATTTGCGGATCAGCGGGATATCCATGCCACCGATGAAACCAACGGTGCCCGATTTGGACGCTTTGGCCGCCAGCATACCCACGAGGTAGGAGCCTTCATGCTCGTTGAAGACCACCGAGCGGACGTTGGGTGCATCGACAACCATATCGATAATCACGAATTTGGTTTCCGGGTAGTCTGCAGCGACCTGACCCAGTGCGTCTGCGAAGGCAAAGCCTGCCATTACGATCGGGTTTGCGCCTGCTTCGGCAAAGCGGCGCAGCGCCTGCTCACGCTGGGCTTCGGACTGCAGTTCGATTTCGCGGAAGCTTTCGCCGGTTTCTTCAGCCCAACGCTGCGCGCCGGTGAAGGCTGCTTCGTTGAAGGACTTGTCGAACTTGCCGCCCAGATCGAAGATCAGCGCCGGTTCTGCCATTGCAGCACCGGCAGTCAGCGCCACGGCTGCCGCGGCGCTCATCAGGGATTTCATCAGGGTCATAGGGGTACTCCCAATTTGTTGTTCTTGTTGCGGCCAGTTTGACCGCCCCAACCCATGTGTTTTTAAAAAGGTGCGACAATTTAGGCCGTAGGCTGCGGAAAGGGTCAACCGTTTTTTGACCTTTTGGTGTTATTCTGCGCTTTCAGCCTTGCGTAAACTGACGCTCATGAGCACTGCGTCCACTGCTGCTGTGCCTTGGCGGGTGTAGTATCCGACCCGTCTGCCGCTTTCTGCGAATCCATAAGCCTTGTACAGGCTGCGGGCCGGGTGATTGTCTTCTGCGACCTCCAAAAAACCATCGGTTGCACCATGCGCCAAGGCGACCTCCCACCATCTCTCCAGAATCGCCCGGGCCAGACCTTGCCGTTGATGATCGGGGTGGGTGGCAATTGTCAGGAGTTCCGCTTCTCCCGCGACGACGCGGCCAAGGGCAAAACTGCGCGCATCCCCGACGGCATAGCTGAACGGGCTGTCAAGCAGGGCCGCAAATTCGCGTGCTGACCAGGGGCGCCCCTGCAGAAAGGCAGCCTGATGGGTGCGGGTCATGTCCTCCGGCGTCGGAGTGCTCGGTTGATTGTGCACGGGTGTTGTCATGGTCGGCAGGCAGATTTCAGCCGTCAATCAGTGTTGGCGGTGCGTCTTTGGCAGGGGCGGCGTCAGCGGCTCGCAGATACAGCGGGGCCGGGGCGGATATGGTGTCTTTGTAGCGTTCTGCAGCCCTGCGCGCGATTGTTTCGGCGATGCGCGGTGGCGTCGCCTCGGCAGCCAATTCCAGCCTCAGCGTGGTTGCGATGGCTTGCGCTTCGGAAAGCGGCATCAGCCGAGGGTCTTCTCCGGGCGGGTATACGTACACTTGATCACGTGGGGCTGGCACCGCAGCGAATGTGCCGGGGTGCTCACGCGCCTCAAACCCGTTGACGCCGACGGCGGGGATTTCCAACCCCAGTGCCAGGCCTCTCGCAGCTGAGACGGCAATGCGAATGCCGGTGAAGTTACCCGGACCTACGCCAACTCCCAGCGCATCAAGATCCGCCCAAGTTACTCCGCCTTCAGCCAGTACCTCTTCCAGCAGAGGTATCAGGCGCTCGGCCTGTCCGCGCGCCATCTCTTCGCAAGCTTGGGCAAGGATGACGTCACCCTGCAACAAAGCGGCCGCGCAATGCGCGGCCGATGTATCAAATCCGAGGACGAGAACGTCAGACGGCAACGGGGCGCACCTCGGTCACTTCCGGAATGTAATGACGCAGCAGGTTTTCAATACCCATCTTCAAGGTCAGCGTCGAAGACGGGCAACCGGCACAAGCCCCCTGCATATGCAGATAGACAACGCCGCGATCAAAGCCATGGAACGTGATGTCGCCGCCATCCTGGGCCACGGCAGGGCGTACGCGGCTGTCGAGGAGCTCCTTGATCTGGTTGACGATTTCGCCATCTTCGCCGGTGTGTTCAGCATGGCCGGATGCCTGCTCTCCGCCCTCAGAGATGACGGGCTGGCCGGACTGGAAATGCTCCATCACCGCACCCAGGATTGCGGGTTTGATGTGATCCCATTCAACGGTGTCAGCCTTGGTGACTGTGACAAAGTCATTGCCAAAGAAAACGCCGGTAACCCCGGAAACGGCAAAGATTCGCTGCGCCAGAGGCGAGCTGCCTGCGGCATCTGCGGTTGGAAAATCTGCGGTGCCCATCTCCAGAACAGTCTGGCCCGGCAGGAATTTCAGCGTCGCCGGGTTGGGCGTGGATTCGGTCTGAATGAACATGTCGGGCCTCCTTAAAGCGTGGCAGAGATATGCGCCTCCGACCCGCTTAAGTCAAGATTTGGAACAATTCTAAATTCGAAAGCCCTCGCGGGCTGTGCTGGCGCTTCGTGATCCAATCTCCTCAGGAGGAGAAGGGTAACCGTGCTGGCAGGTCAGAAGCGATCAGGTGATCGCTTCCAGTTTTTCCTTGGACAGATCGCCGGGCACGATTGTGATCGGCACCGGCAGGCTGCCGGATGAGCGGCTCAGTTGAGTAACAAGCGGGCCGGGACCTTTGCGATCGTCTCCTGCGCCTAGCACCAGAACACCGATTTCGGTGTCGGACTCGATCTGGGCGATGATCTCGGGAACGGCTTCGCCTTCACGGATCACAAGTTTCGGTTCAACCCCCTGACGGTCGCGCATCCATTTCGCAAAAACTTCAAAATGCGCGTGTATGCGTTCCCGGGCTTCCTCCCGCATCACTTCGCCGACGCCGATCCAATGGTTGAATTCATCCGGGGGAATTACCGACAGGATCTCGACCCCGCCACCGGTTTTGGCAGCGCGCATTGCAGCGAACCGCATCGCATTCAGGCATTCGCGGCTGTCATCCAATACGACAAGAAATTTGCGCATATTGATCCTCTGGTTGTTCCGGTTGGATCATGGCGTAAGCGATCCAATGGTGCAATAGACGAGCCGCGGCGTCACGCTGCCGGGATCAACTGCCGTTGCTTGTGGCCCAGTCCCAGTAAAGATCGCGTGTTCGTTTGGCGATGGGGCCGATCTGATACTGGCGATCATCAAAGGCGGTGACCGGGGTGACTTTGCTCATGTTGCCCGACATGAAGATCTCATCGGCCTGTTCAAAATCCGTGTAGCCCAGGACGCTCTCGTGAACCGTGACACCATCGGCGCGCAGGTTTGCGATATGTCGGGCACGTGTGATCCCGGCAAGAAAGGTGCCGTTTGCGATTGGGGTGAAAACCTCTCCATCACGCACCATGAAGATATTCGCCGTCGCGGTTTCAGCAACATTGCCCATCGCATCCAATGCCAAGGCGTTGCTGAAGCCTTTGGCGCGGGCTTCACGCAACATGCGGGCGTTGTTGGGATAGAGGCAGCCGGCCTTTGCATTCACCACGGCGCTCTCAAGGATGGGTCGCCGAAAGGAGGTGCGGGTCAGTGTGGCGGAGGCGGTCGGGGGCGCCATTGGGATTTCTTCCAGGCAGAGCGCGAATTGGGTGCTTTCTGGCTCCGGAGCGATCATCGTGGAATCACCGCCTGTCGCCCAATACATAGGCCGGATGTAGACGGCCGAGCCGGGTGCAAAGAGGGAGAGGCCATCTTTGGCGATGGCGACCATATCAGCGACACTGACGGTCGGTGCCATCATAAGCGCCTCAGCTGAAGCATTGGCGCGGGCGCAGTGCAGATCAAGATCAGGGGTGACCCCATCGAACAGGCGTGCCCCGTCGAACACGGAGGACCCAAGCCAGGCGGCATGGTCTGCAGCCTTCATGATCGCGACATCGCCATCGTGCCAGCTGCCGTTGAAATAGGTGCGAATGGTCTTGCTGATCGCCATGCCTGGCCTCGTCCTGTGGGTGCCGGAGTGGGCTGAGCCTATGGCGCAATGGGTCAGCCGTCCAGACCTTTTCCTGCCATCTGCGCTTGGGCGAATTGCTAGATCAGGGAGACGACTACGTCTCGATCAGGCGGGCTCTGGCGCCTCCAGCCCCAGCTCTCGCAGAACGCCGCGCATCTCGCTTTGCCACCTGGTGCGCAGGTCCGCATTGCTGCGGTGGCGCAGGCCGAGCCCACAGAGGGTCTCGAACTTGTCAGAGGTATCAGTGCCAAAGCTGATGGCGACACGTGGCCACCAATAGTGGATGGATTCCTGCAACATGTTGATGTCGCCTTCCTGCACCAATCGCGACAGCCCTTCGTGGGCAAGACGCGCATGATGGGCCTCGACGGGTTGAATTGCGCGGAAGGCCTCAGCCAACGGTTGGTAGGAAATCATCGACAGTTCCGCGAGCTGTACAGCGACCGCGCGGCCCATCAGAAGGTTCATAACCACAGCATCGGCCCACCCTTCCAGAGGGTAGTTGAATACCGCAAGGCGCCGGTCGTGTTTGGATCGGCTCTGATCCAACCCGGCCTCGCGATCCAGGCGCGCAGTCCAGGGGTGATGATCCACATAGCGTTCGGTGTCGGCACCGAAATCACCCATGACCTGCAGAACACGATCAGCGTTGGCGGTTTTTTCCAGCACGATCCGGGCCGCAGCCATGCGGGACTTAATGCCTGGGCCTTCATTGATGATATCGACAAACCCTGCCGCCCCCGCAAGCGCGCTGTCGACGAAGCTGGCCATGATGGTCATCAACTCGGCGCGGTAGCGTGGCGGAACATTGGATGGATTGCTGAGGACGCCACCGGCTGCCAGATAGCTCTCAATGCTCATCTCATCATTCATGGCATGGTCTCCTCGGGTTTGCTGAGTGGGGGGCTGCCGCTGCCTGCGCTCTAACCTAATGGGCTATTGATCATAGTCCACCACCACTTTGTCACTGAGCGGATAAGCCTGACAGGACAAGACGTAGCCCTTCTCGACCTCGTAATCCTCAAGCGCATGGTTGGCGACCATCTCGACCTCCCCTTCCAGCACCTTGCAGCGGCAGGTGGAGCAGACACCGGCCTTGCAGGCATAGGGGGCGTCCATCGCGTTTTCCAGCGCCGCATCCAGAAGAGTCATGTTCTTACCCATCTCGATGGTCTGAGTCGCGCCATCCAAGGTGATCGCAGCTTTGGTCTGATTGGCACCGGAGGCAGCATCGCTTGCGGTGGCCGTGCGTTTTGCACGACCCGGCTGGGCAGAGGCGAACAGCTCGAACTTGATTTGGCTGTCATCGAGGCCGGCGGTGCGCAGGGCGCTGGCGATGCCTAGCATCATCGGCTCCGGGCCGCAGATGAAGGCGGTGCCGACCGACTGGATGTCGATCCAGTGCTCGAACAGCTGGGCGCATTTCTCTTCCGTCACCAGACCGGTGAACAGGTCGATTTCCTGTGCGTCGGATTCCAGCACGTGGATCACGTTGAAGCGGCCCATGTAGAGGTTTTTCAGATCCTCCAGCTCCTCGCGGAACATGATCGTGTTCACGCCCTTGTTGGCGTAGACCAGCGTGAAGGAGGAATTGGGTTCGGCGTCCAGCGTGGTCTTGAGGATCGACAGCACGGGCGTGATGCCGGAGCCGCCAGCAAAGCCCAGGTAGTGCTTTTCAGCAGCTCCATTGAGCGGGGTGAAGAAACTCCCCATCGGCGGCATTGCCTGCAGGGTATCGCCGGCTTTCAGCTCGGTGTTGGCCCAGGTGGAGAACGCACCGCCGTCGACACGTTTGATGCCAACCTGCAGAATACCTTCGCCGCGCCCTGCGCAGATCGAGTAGCTACGCCGCAGCTCCTCGCCGTCGAAGTCGCGGCGGAAGGTCAGGTACTGGCCTTGGGTGAAGTTGAACTCCTCAGCCGCGCCACCCGCGGGCTTCAATGTGACAACCACCGCATCGCGGATGGTCTTACGAACGTCGGTGACTTCTAGGTCGTGAAAGCGCGCCATCAGGGTCTCCTCAGATGCACTTGAAGTAATCAAAAGGTTCGAGGCAGTCCTGGCAGCGCCAGTGGGCCTTGCAGGGGGTCGAGCCGAACTGGCTGACCTTGGTGACATGTTTGCTGCCGCAGTGCGGGCATTTTTCGGGGCCGCCTGCGGGCTGGGGCGGGGCGATGCCGTAGTCCTCCAGCTTGGCGCGGCCTTTTTCGGACAGCCAGTCGGTGGTCCAAGCGGGGGAGATCTGGGTCGTGAGTTTCAGATCCTCGATACCGCGGTCGCGCAGGGCGGTTTCAATATCCATTGCGATCACCGAAGTGGCCGGGCAGCCGGAGTAGGTTGGGGTGACGGTTACCACCAGTGTTTCATCCTCCCAAGCCACATTGCGGATGATGCCCAGATCCACCAGCGAGATCACCGGGATTTCCGGATCGGGTACGGTGTCGAGCCACTCCCAGATCCGGGTGATGCTTGGCTGAGTTGTCACTTGGCTCATGCGGTTACCCTCATTGGCTGTTCCGTCCGGCGGAACACCGGGCAATGCCCGTCCCGCCCCGGCGAGCGGGCGTTGCCCTTAACTCTTCATCAATTCCGTTACCACTTGGCGCCGGGATAGGCGCGTTGCAGCCATTGCATCTGGGTCAGCAGGTGGCCCAGATGTTCAGTGTGCATCGCACCGGTGCGCCCGCCCTTATGGGCGAAGCGGCTTTCCGGAATGGTCAGCGTCGCGTCGCCCAGGATGCGGGAGATCAGCGCGTCATATTCTTCGCGCAGGCTGGCCGGGTCGGGGGCGATGCCTGCCTTGACCATCTCGGCGTCCACATCGTCGGACTGGAACATTTCACCCACGTAGGGCCACAGATAGTCCAGTGCTTCCTGCATCCGGCGGTGGCTTTCCTCGGTGCCGTCACCCAAGCCCACCACCGTGTCGGCAGAGCGTTCCAGGTGATAGGCGACCTCTTTTGAGGCTTTCTCGGCAATTGCGGCCACCCGTTCATCCGAAGATTTCATCAGTCGGCCCAGCTGGATCGAATGCCAGGCGTCAAACAGGAACTGGCGCATCAGGGTGCGGCCGAAGTCGCCGTTCGGCACCTCGCACAGCAGCACATTGCGGAAGTCCCAGGCGTCGCGCAGGAAGGCGAGGTCGTCGGCGGATTTGCCGTCGCCCTGCACCTCAGCTGCGAGGCCGAGCCACATCTGGGTCTGGCCGATCATGTCCAGCGCGGTGTTGGCCAGCGCGATGTCTTCTTCCAGCACCGGCGCGTGGCCGCACCATTCGCTGACCCGGTGGCCGAGGATCAGGGTGTTGTCGCCCATCCGCAGCAGGAATTGGGTGAGCGCGTCTTCCGTGTTAACAGCGGCGGTCATTACATGGCCCCCACTTCTTCGGGGATGTCGAAGAAGGTCGGGTGGCGGTAGACCTTGCTTTCCGATGGCTCATAAAGCGGGCCCTTGTCGCTGGGCGAGGAGGCGGCGATGTGGTTGGCCTCAACCACCCAGATCGACACACCTTCGTTGCGGCGGGTGTAGACGTCGCGGGCGTTCTTGATCGCCATCTCGGCGTCCGGCGCATGCAGGGAGCCGACGTGGCGGTGGCTCATGCCATGCTGGCCGCGGATGAAGATTTCCCAAAGGGGCCATTCGTTTTTCATGTTTCAATTCCTCCTGGCTGAAGGGGGCGCTTTCGCAGCGTTCAAAATCGGGCGGAGCGCCAAAATGCTTGGGGTTACTCGGCGGCGTGCTGGCGTGCGGCTTTCTTTCTGGCGTGGGCCAAGAGCCCGTCGCGCACCCATTTGCCGTCGTCCCAGGCCTTGTTGCGGGCGGCGAGGCGGTCTGTGTTGCAGGGGCCGTTGCCCTTCAGTACGTCGTAAAACTCTGACCAGTCCGGGTCGGTGTAGTCATAATGGCCACGTTCCTCGTTCCATTTCAGGTCCGGGTCGGGGACGGTGAGGCCAAGGTATTCGGCCTGCGGCACGGTCTGGTCTACGAACTTCTGACGCAGCTCGTCGTTGGTGTTCATCTTGATCTTCCAGGCCATCGACTGGGTGGAGTGGACCGAATCCTTGTCGGAGGGGCCGAACATCATCAGTGACGGATACCACAGGCGGTTCAGTGCGTCCTGGGCCATCTTTTTCTGCTCAGCCGTGCCCTCGGCCATCCTGCGGATGGCGTCATAGCCCTGGCGCTGGTGGAAGCTCTCTTCCTTGCAGATGCGGATCATCGCGCGGGAGTAGGGGCCGAACGAGGTCCGTTGCAGCGGCACCTGGTTCATGATCGCCGCGCCGTCCACCAGCCAGCCGACTGCGCCGATGTCGGCCCAGTTCAGCGTCGGGTAGTTGAAGATCGACGAATACTTCATGCGCCCGTCCAGTAGCATTTCAGTCATCTCGTCGCGCGACACGCCGAGGGTTTCCGCCGCGCAGTAGAGGTACAGGCCATGGCCCGCCTCATCCTGTACCTTGGCGAGCAGGATCGCCTTGCGTTCCAGCGTGGGCGCGCGAGTAATCCAGTTGCCCTCGGGCAGCTGGCCGACGATTTCTGAATGGGCGTGCTGGCCGATCTGGCGGATCAGCGTCTTGCGGTAGCCTTCGGGCATCCAGTCCTTGGGCTCGATCTTCTCGCCCGCGTCGATACGCGCCTGAAAGGCGGCCAGCTTTTCCGGATCGTCCTGGGTCGCTTCGGATTTGACCATCTGAGCATACATGTCTGGGACCTCCCTTGGGTTTCTTACACGCGTTCGAGGATCAGGGCGGTGCCCTGTCCGACGCCGACGCACATGGTGCAGAGCGCATACCGCCCGCCGGTGCGCTGCAATTGGTATGCGGCGGTCAGCACCAGCCGCGCCCCGGACATGCCGAGCGGGTGGCCCAGTGCAATTGCACCGCCGTTGGGATTAACATGGGGTGCATCGTCCGGAAGACCAAGCTCACGCAGTGTCGCAAGGCCCTGCGCGGCGAAGGCCTCGTTCAGCTCGATCACGTCCATCTGGTCAATGGTCAGACCGGTGCGGGCCAGCACCTTGCGCGTGGCGGGCACCGGGCCGATACCCATGATGCGTGGCTCTACCCCTGCGGCGGCCATGCCGACGATGCGGGCCATCGGTTTCAGGCCATTCTTCGCGGCCGCGGCCTCATTCGCCATCAGGATCGCCGCGGCGCCGTCGTTGACGCCAGAGGCGTTGCCGGCGGTCACAGTCTTGTCCGCGCCGTTGACGCCCTTGAGGCCTGAGAGTTTCTCCGCCGAGGTGCCGGGGCGGGGGTGTTCGTCGGTGTCCACCACAATAGCATCACCCTTGCGCTGGGGGATGGTGACCGGGGTGATTTCGTCGTTGAAGATGCCACCCTCATGCGCAGCGGCCCAGCGAGCCTGGCTGCGGGCGGCAAAGGCGTCCTGATCGGCGCGGCTGACACCATAATCCTCGGCCACATTATCGGCGGTCTGCGGCATCGAGTCAGTGCCGTACATTTCGTGCATTTTCTTGTTCACGAAGCGCCAGCCGATGGTGGTGTCATAGACCGCGTTGGCGCGGGTGAAGGCGGAGGTCGCCTTGGGCATCACAAAGGGCGCGCGGCTCATGCTTTCGACGCCGCCGGCAATGGCCATGTCATAGTCGCCTGCCTTGATGCCGCGCGACGCCATGCCGACCGCATCCATGCCGGAGGCGCAGAGGCGGTTGATGGTGGTGCCGGGCACAGTGGTGGGCAAGCCCGCCAGCAAAGCGGCCATACGGGCCACGTTGCGGTTGCTTTCGCCCGCCTGATTGGCATCACCCAGGATCACATCATCCAAGGAGCCCCAGTCGACGTCTGGGTTGCGCGCTGCCAACGCGGCAATTGGCAGGGCGGCCAGATCATCGGTCCGCACCTGGCTGAGCGCGCCGCCGTAGCGGCCGATTGGGGTGCGGGTGGCATCGCAGATGAAAGCATCCATGGGTGTTCGCGTCTCCAGATCGCGGCAAGTTATAAGCCGACCATATAGTCGGTAATAGGCGTAGAAGTGATTCTCGGCAAGAGAGATGTAACCGTAATATGCATACTGCATGAAATCTGTAACATATTAGTAATCTGCAACCAGCCGGTTGGTCAGCGTGGTGCAGTGTTGATGCGTCCAGCCCGGAAGCCTGTTTCGCTGAGCGATCAGATGTGGAATAGTTTACATGTTGACTAATTTTGCGCCTGTGCTCTGACTGGCAAGAGCCTTGGTCTGCACCTTTGGCCAGCGTGTCAGTAGCAGGCAGAGATAGTCAAAGGCTGAGGAGGGCTTGATGAATATTCTCTACATCATGTTTGACCAACTGAGGTTTGATTATCTCAGCTGTGCTGGGCACCCGCACTTGCAGACACCGCATATTGACGGCTTGGCAACGCGTGGGGTGCGGTTCACTCGTGCCTATGTGCAATCGCCGACCTGTGGGTCCTCGCGTATGTCCAGTTACACAGGCCGCTATCCATCAAGTCATGGCGTGCAGTTCAACGGTTACCCTCTGCGTGTGGGGGAGTGGACGATGGGTGACCATCTGCGCAAGGCCGGGATGAGCTGCCATTTGATTGGTAAGACCCATATGGTTGCCGATGCGGAAGGGATGCAGCGCCTTGGCCTTGCTCGTGACAGTATTATTGGCGTGCGCCAGACGGAATGTGGTTTTGATCCGTTTGTGCGTGACGATGGGCTTTGGGCCGAAGGGCCTGATGGTTTTTATGACAGTAAGCGCAGCCCCTATAACGAGTATCTCAAATCGAAGGGCTATCCGGGTGAGAACCCGTGGGGTGATTTTGCCAATGCCGGGACGGAAGGGGCGGATATCGCGTCCGGCTGGTTCATGGTCAATGCCGACAAACCAGCCAATATTGCTGAGGAAGACAGCGAGACGCCATGGCTCACCCGTGAGGCAATGAGGTTTATTGAGACAGCCGAACAAAACGGTGATCAGCCCTGGTGCGCGCATCTGAGCTATATCAAACCGCATTGGCCCTACATCGTGCCGGCTCCCTATCACGATATGTATGGTGCCGAGCATGTGCTTCCGGCTGTGCGCAGTGCGGCTGAGCGGGAGGAGGTTCATCCCGTGTTCGCGGGGATGATGAACAATCAGATTGGCCAGGCCTTTTCCCGCGATGAGGTGCGTCAGAAGGTGATCCCGGCCTATATGGGATTGATTAAGCAGGCCGACGATCAGATGGGCCATCTATTTGCGTGGCTAGAGGCGACGGGACGTATGCAGGACACTATGATCGTGCTGACGTCAGACCATGGGGATTACCTCGGCGATCACTGGTTGGGAGAAAAGAACCTGTTCCATGAGCCGTCGATCAAGGTGCCATTGATAATCTATGATCCGCGAGAGGAAGCGGATGTCACACGCGGAACCACTTGCGATGAGTTGGTTGAGGCGATTGATCTGTTGCCGACATTTCTGGAGGCTGCAGAAGGGGCGGCTGCCTCGCATATCCTTGAGGGGCGCTCACTGATGCCATGGCTGCGTGGCGAGATGCCCGAATGGCGCGACTATGCTGTCGCAGAGTTTGACTATGCGACGCTGCCGTTGTGTGAAAAACTCGGGCTGGCCCCCAAAGATGCCCGCCTGTTTATGGTGGTCGATAAACGGTGGAAGTTCATGCACGCAGAAGGCGGTCTTCGCCCCATGCTGTTTGATCTTCAGGACGATCCTGATGAACTGGTAGATCTGGTTAAGACCGGCGCGCATCAGGAGGTGATTGATCTGATGTATGACCGTCTATTGGAGTGGGGGCTACGGATGTCGCAGCGCATCACGCTATCGGACGAACAGATTGCCACGCGGCGGGGGAAGTCGGCCCGAAAGGGGATTCTCTTGGGTGTCTACAAGGCGTCCGAGGTGGATGACACATTGACTGAAGCCTACCGCCGACCGATCCCAAAACCTGCGAACTGATCGCAATTGTCATGTCTGAAGAGACGCACCGTCATATGCCGAAGATGTTGAGCGGCGGTTGGCAAGCTGCAGTGGGGCACGGCATGATGGGTCTTGTCAGCTTGCAGAGCCATATCTAGGGTGGGCCCCATGTTGCGGAATAATGTTCCGCATTGCGAAATTATTGGGGCCGACGCCTGCGTCGACCGAGGATAGTCATGCCGCAGACTGGCTCCGGTGAGCTTCGCTGCGTTGCATTCCTGATCGGCACCGCCCGCAAAAAGAGGAAAGTTCCATGACCGAAGCCATTGTCTACGAGCGGATTGGTGACATCGCAGTTCTTGCCGCGCAGAACCCGCCGGTGAATGCACTTGGTATAGATGTGCGCCGCGGTCTGTTGGCAGGAATTGAACGCGCCGAGAAGGAAGGCGCGCGAGCCGTGCTGATTTATGGTGAGGGGCGGACGTATTTTGCAGGTGCTGATATCCGAGAGTTTGGCAAACCCATGGAGGAACCGGGCCTGCCAGATCTCTGCAACCGTATCGAAGCCGCCAAGCTGATCGTCGTATCGGCCCTGCACGGCACAGCGCTGGGCGGTGGGTTGGAGGTAGCGCTTTCCTCGCACTACAGGATCGCCGTGCCAGGCGCCAAGATGGGGTTGCCGGAGGTCCATCTGGGGATCATTCCAGGCGCTGGTGGGACCCAGCGGTTACCTCGCGTCGCAGGTACGGAGGCCGCATTGGAGATGATCACAACTGGCCGCCACGTGGCGGCTGCCGAGGCTTTCGATAAGGGCGTCATTGATCGTATTGCTGAGGGCAACCCGCGTGAAGTCGGGCTGGCCTATACCCGTGAGCTCCTTGAACAGAATGCACCGCGTCGCCCGATCTGTGACATGCCCGCGCCGGAGCCTGTCGATTTTGATGCCACATATGATCGTGTTCTGGCCCGTGGGCGCGGTCAGCTCTCCCCGGCTATTGCGGTGCGGGCGGTGCAGGCCGCCTGCGAGGCGCCAAGTTTTCTTGATGGTGTGCGGCAAGAACGCGAATTGTTTATGAAACTGATGGAAAGCGATCAGCGGCAGGGCCTGATCCACGCTTTCTTCTCGGAGCGGGCGGTCAGCAAACTGCCTGAGCTTGCTGATGTAACTCCCCGCAATATTGCTGCGATGGGGGTCATCGGTGGCGGTACCATGGGGGCTGGCATCGCAACAGCTGCGCTGCTGGCAGGACTTTCGGTGGTGCTGATTGAACGGGACGAGGCAGCCTCAGTTGCGGCGCGGGAGCGCATTGAAGGCAATCTCAAGGGCGCGCTGAAGCGGGGCAAGATCAGCCAGTCGCAATTCGACGCCATTCTCAATGAGGCGCTTGAACTGGCAACGGATTATGCAGCGCTGTCGCAGGTCGATCTGGTGGTCGAAGCGGTTTTTGAAGACATGGGTGTGAAACGCGACGTTTTTGCAGCGCTGGATGAGCATTGCAAACCGGGTGCCATTCTCGCCAGCAATACGTCATATCTGGATATCAACGACATTGCGACCGCCACCGGTCGTCCATCTGACGTGATCGGGCTGCATTTTTTCTCGCCCGCGCATGTGATGAAACTGCTGGAGGTGGTGGTCGCAGATCAGACAGCGCCTGATGTCGTGGCCACCGGTTTCGCCCTTGGCAAAAGGCTGAAGAAAACCTCGGTACGCTCCGGCGTCTGTGATGGCTTCATCGGCAATCGGATCATGAACAGCTATCGCAAGGCAGCTGACTATATGGTTCTGGACGGCGCATCGCCCTATCAGATCGACAAGGTGATGACCGGGTTTGGCTTCGCCATGGGTCCGTTTGCGGTCGCTGATCTCGCTGGGCTGGACATCGGCTGGGCCGCGCGCAAGCGTCGCGCGCCGACACTCGACCAACGTGAACGGGTGGTGCATTTCTCTGATATGCTCTGTGAAGGCGGCGATTTCGGGCAGAAAACCGGTCGCGGTTTTTACGTCTACGAAGAGGGCAAGCGTGGCGGGACGCCGAATCCACAGGTAGCCGAATACATCGAACGCGATCAGCGCGATCAGGGCGTGACACCACAGGTTTTTGCCAATGACGAGGTTCTGCGCCGCTACATGTGCGCGATGGTCAATGAGGCGGCAAAGGTTGTCGGTGAGGGCATCGCCCGCCGTCCTCTGGATGTCGATATGGTGCTGCTGTTTGGTTACGGTTTCCCCCGGTTCTGGGGCGGCCCTCTGAAATGGGCGGATCTGCAGGGGCTGGACAGTATTCTCAAGGATATTCGCCGCTACGCCAAGGAAGATGCCTTCTTCTGGCAGCCAGCACCGCTGCTGGAGCAGTTGGTCGCTGAAGGGCGCAGCTTTGATGATCTCAACAAGGAGGCTCGCTGATATGAAACAGGCTGTTATCGTTTCTGCCGCTCGCACCGGTCTGGCCAAATCCTTTCGCGGGTCTTTCAATCAGACGCATGGTGCCACCTTGGGGGGGCATGCTGTTGCTGCCGCTGTTGAACGGGCCGGTCTGGAAGGGGGCGCAGTTGAGGATTGCATCATCGGTTGCGGCTTTCCCGAAGGGGCGACGGGGCACAATATCGGGCGCCAGATCGCTTTGCGCTCCGGCTTGTCGCAGTCAGCGGCTGGCATGACAGTGAACCGGTTCTGCGCGTCGGGCCTGCAGACCATTGCGCTGGCGGCGCAGCAAATCACTGCCGATGGGGTCGGACCGATGGTTGCGGGCGGGGTGGAGAGCATTTCCATGGTGCAGCCCAACGTGACACAGGTGCAGGATCCCTGGCTGCAAGAGCATAATCCTGACGTCTACATGGCGATGATTGACACGGCGGATGTCGTGGCTGAGCGGTATCGTATCAGCCGGGAGGCGCAGGATGCCTATGGCCTGCGCAGTCAGCAGAAGATCGCAGCAGCGCAGGATGCGGGCCTCTTCGATGATGAAATCATGCCCATGCAAACGGTTATGGCGGTAAAGGACCGGGACACAGGAGAGGTCAGTCATCGCGAGGTCACAGTAAATCGGGATGAATGCAACCGTCCGCAGACGACATTGGACGGGCTGGCTGGGCTGGAACCGGTGCGCGGTGCAGGCAAATTCATCACCGCTGGGAATGCCAGCCAGCTCTCGGATGGAGCGGCTGCCGTCGTGATGATGGAGGCTAATGAGGCCAGCCGCCGCGGTCTTGATCCTATGGGGGCGTTTCGAGGGTTTTGCGTGGCAGGCTGCGCGCCCGACGAAATGGGCATCGGCCCCGTGCATGCCGTGCCGCGTCTGCTGGAGCGGCACGGGTTGACGGTGGTTGATATTGACTTGTGGGAGCTGAACGAAGCTTTCGCAAGTCAGGCGCTTTACTGCCGGGATAAACTCGGCATTCCGGATGAAATCTGTAACGTCAACGGCGGTTCAATTGCAATCGGCCACCCGTTCGGCATGACTGGCGCGCGGATGGTGGGACACCTCCTGCGTGAAGGTCACCGACGTGGCGCCAAACTCGGGGTGGTCACCATGTGCATAGGCGGCGGCATGGGCGCAGCGGGTCTGTTTGAAATTTATTGATCACAACCGCGCGCGGCTCGCCGTGTTGAGGGGAGCGGGGCGGACAAGTCAAACATAGCAGCCAATCAGCACGGGGAGGTGCGCGGCATATGGACCTGAACTATTCGACCGAGGACCTTGCCTTTCGCGCGGAGGTCCGCGCCTTTTTGGACGCCAAGCTGCCCCAGGACCTCTCAGACGCCGTTCGTCTGGGGCGCGGGTTGGGCAAGGAGGGGCATGATCGCTGGCACAGTATTCTGAATGAGCAGGGCTGGCTGGCACCAACCTGGCCAGAGGAACACGGAGGCTGCGGTTGGAACGCAGTTCAGCGTCATATCTTTGAGGAAGAATGCTGCCGCGCCCATGCGCCACGCATCGTCCCCTTTGGACTGACCATGTTGGCGCCTGTTTTGCAGAAATTTGGCTCCGACGAACAGCGCGCCCATTTTTTACCCAAGATCCTTTCGGGGGAACATTGGTGGTGTCAGGGGTATTCCGAACCCGGCGCCGGTTCTGATCTTGCCAGTCTGCGCACACGGGCTGTTCGTGACGGGGATCATTACGTTGTCAACGGACAGAAAACCTGGACCACGCTCGGCCAATACGCCAACTGGATTTTCTGCCTCGTGCGGACCGACCCGGATGCGAAACAGCAGGAGGGCATTTCCTTCCTACTGATCGATATGGATACGCCCGGTATCGAGGTGCGACCGATCATCCTGCTTGATGGCACCCACGAGGTGAACGAAGTCTGGTTCACCGATGTGCGGGTGCCGGTTGAAAACCTGGTTGGCGAGGAAAACAAAGGCTGGACCTACGCGAAATATCTGCTGACCCATGAGCGTACGAATATCGCAGGCGTGGGGTTCAGCCAGGCGGGATTGGAAGCGGTGAAGCGGCTCGCACGTCAGCAGATCCATCGTGGCCGCCCGCTGATTGAGAACCCGCATTTCGCGGCGCGGCTGGCCCGCGCAGAAATCGACCTGATGGCTATGGCGACTACCAATCTGCGCATCATCTCTGCCGCCTCCCAAGGTCAGGCCCCGGGCGTGGAGAGTTCGATGCTCAAGGTGAAAGGCACCGAAATTCGTCAGGAGATTAATGATCTGGCGCGCCGTGCTGCTGGCGTTTACGCGCTTCCCTTCGCGTCTGAGGCTTTGGCCGGCGACAACAGTGCCCTTGCTCCGCCGGAGGGCAGCGACGCCGTTGCGGCGCAGTATTTCAACAATCGCAAGCTGTCGATCTTTGGCGGCTCGAACGAAATCCAGAAAAACATCATCGCCAAGGTATCGCTGGGAGGCAGGTCATGAACTTTCAGCTGACGGACGAGCGGCAGATGTTGCAGGATAGCCTGCGTCGGTTTCTTGCGGACCGCTATACGGTGGCTGCGCGAACCGAGGCGATTGCGGATCCTTCGGGGTATTCCCCTGCGATTTGGACACAACTGGCTGACTTGGGCGTGCTTGGCGCTTTGCTACCCGAAGCGTTCGGCGGATACGGCGGCGCTGGCTTTGACATCGCGACAGTCTTTGAAGAGTTGGGTCGTGCGGGTGTGGTCGAACCGGTCCTTGATTCAGCAGTGCTCTGCGGTGCTTTGTTGTGCGGGCCACGTGATGCGCAGCCGTCGCCCCGTGACCGGGAATATCTTGAGCGGCTGGTTGCGGGAGACCTGCAATTGGCCTTCGCCCATGGAGAGCCGACCAGCCGCTACGAGCGCACTTGGGTTGAGACCACCGCGACTGTTGATGGACAGGATATTGTCCTGACGGGCCGCAAAACCGTGGTGGTCAATGCTGAGGCGGCGGAGCTGTTGATTGTCTCTGCGCGCGAAGGAGGGGCCTCTGGTGACCGCGACGGCCTGTCACTGTTTCTCGTTGATCCGCAAGCGGCTGGTGTGCGCATGCAGGGCAGCGCGCTGCTGGCCGGCGGCAGAGCCGCAGAGATCGAGCTGGATGGTGTCCGCCTGCCGCTCTCAGCGCGTCTTGGTTCAGCGAGCGGGGCCGCTACCCGGATTGAGACAGCATTGGCCACGGCAGAGGTTGCGCTGGCGGCAGAAACCCTCGGTGCTATGGAAACGGCCACGCGGCTGACGATGGATTACCTCACGACGCGACAGCAATTTGGGCGGCCAATCGGGACGTTCCAGGCGCTGCAACATCGTGTTGCTGAGATGCTGATTGAGGTCGAACAGGCGCGCTCTGCGGTGATCAATGCTGCGGGCCACCTTGGGGATACCCCGCAGACACGCGACCGCCACATTGCAGCTGCACGCAATCTCATCGGTCGAACCGGGCGTCATATCGCCGAAGAGGCAATCCAGCTGCACGGCGGCATTGCAATGACCGCAGAATATGAGCTGGCCCATATCGCCAAGCGCATCGTGATGGCCGAACATCGGTTTGGCGACGCGGACACTCAGCTGGAGCGGTTCATTGACCTCGCAGCAGCCTGACCCGATATCGTCAACCAACTCGGCTGAGGGCGGAGAGGCGCCCGTGCCGGTTAAACGGATTATTGAGGACCCGGGCTGCCAGCAACTGGTCGGCTATCGCACGGAGATTGACACGCGCACTGGAGCCTGCCGTGTCTCATTGGAGCTCGCACCGCAACATCTCAACCGCAACGGGCTGCTGCACGGTGGCATCGTCGCGACATTGATGGATGTGGTTTGCGGCAATACAGCCTCGCAGCATTTTGATGTGCTGGCGCACCCGCCGGTGGTCACCGTGTCGTTGACCCTCTCTTATGTGGCTGCTGCGCGCACCGGCCGGGTTGAGGCCACGGCCAAAGCAACCGGTGGCGGCGCATCGTTGGCCTATGTCACGGGCGAACTGGTGGACAGCGGTGGCCACGTCCTCGCCACGGCAAGTGGCGTATTCAAAAGGATACGCCGCTGACGTGCGCCCATTGTTTCCGCGCCGAGTGATCCGACACGGCCCGTAAAATCACAGGGGATGATCCATGACGCTATGGCACGAATACCTTGAAGAACATGCGCGCCAACGCCCCAAGGCCCCGGCTTTTGGTGACAGTGGTGGCACGCGCTGGACCTATGGTGATCTCGCGCGGGCCTGCGACGCATTACGGACACATCTGGCCGACCTAGGTGTCGGGCCGGGTGACCGGGTGATGCTGCTCTGCGAGAATTGCTGCGCCGCGGTCGCCGCGTTGTTTGCCACATCACAGCTGGGAGCCGTGGCGGTTCCGGTCAATGCCCGGATGCGCGCGCCTGAGGTCGACCGCATCCTCGCTCATGCCAAGCCTGTGGTGGTTCTGCTGACCGCTGCGGCTTCGCCTGACGCGGCCGCCCATGCCCGCCGCCTCGGCGCGCAGGCTATTGAAGGCGACTTTGGCCGCCTGCATGTTGTTTCTAAGGATGCAGATGGCAGATCCCACGTGCAGATACCCGAGGGGTTGGCAGTGCTCCTTTATACCACAGGCACCACCGGCGCTCCGAAAGGGGTGATGCTAAGCCACGACAATCTGAATTTCGGCGGCGGTGCCTCGGCACGGTTGCGCGATATGACCGTCGATGACGTGGTCTACGGTGTGTTGCCTCTTAGCCATGTGTTTGGCCTTGCGTCTGTTTTAACTGCTTCCGTGATGATCGGAGCCGAGGTGCGGCTTGAGACACGGTTCACGGCGGAGCGGTTTTATCAGGCGTTGCGGTCCGGCATCACCCTTGTCTCTGCAGTGCCGCAGATGCACGCGCTGGTGATGCAATATGCCAAGGAGCAGGGGCTGGACCACCTCGGCAGTCCGGATTTGCGCTATGTGTCGTCCGGTGCTGCGCCGTTGGATCCCGATTGGAAACGTCGGGCCGAGGCGTTTTACGGCGTTGCCTTGCAAAACGGATACGGCATGACCGAGGCGACCGCAGGTATCTGTGCCACGCGTAACTGCTTGGGTGATCCTGATACGTCGGTAGGTCCGCCGCTACCGGGTGTCGATGTGCGTCTGGATCAGAGCGTTCCGGGTGGTGGCGATGGGTTGGGAGAGATTTGCCTGCGGGGCGGCAATGTCATGCTGGGGTATTTCGACAACCCGGAGGCAACCCAAGCTGTTCTTGATCCTGAGGGCTGGTTGCGCAGCGGAGACATGGGGCGGCTGGACGAAAGTGGCAACCTACATATTGACGGGCGTGCCAAGGAACTGATCATCCACGGAGGCTTCAACGTCTTTCCGCCAGAAGTCGAAGCAGCGCTGAACGCTCACCCGCAGGTGGTTCAATCCGCTGTAGTCGGTCGCCCGCAAGGAGGAGATGAGCAGGTGGTTGCCTTTGTACAGGTGGCGGTTGGGGATGAACCAAAGGTGAGTGAATTGCGTGCCTTCGTGGCGGAGCAGCTTGCAGGCTACAAACGGCCTGGTCTCTTCATCCTGACGGAGCAGCTGCCAGCCGCACCGACAGGGAAGATACTGAAGCACGTGCTGCTGTCACATTTTGCGGATCAACTGCCCGCCGTATGATCCCAGAAGGAAAAGAAGCGCCCGACAGGACGCCTCTTATTCAGGGGATCTGCCCGCTGGGTCTTATGCCCAGACACCGCTTCCAGCGGCGCGGATGTTGCGAATGTTCTCGCCGTAGATCTCAGGGTTGTCGACAGAGCCCCCCTTGAAGACGGCGGAGCCCGCTACCAGAACGTCGGCACCGGCTTCGGCAACCAGTGGTGCGGTTTTCGGATCAATGCCACCGTCAATCTCGATATGGACCGGACGATCACCAATCATCTCGCGCAGGCTGCGGATCTTGCTGGTCATATCGATGAACTTCTGCCCGCCGAAACCGGGGTTGACGGTCATCACGCAGATCAGATCGGTCAGGTCGAGAAGATGCGCCACCGCTTCTGCTGGGGTGCCGGGGTTGAGCGCGACACCGGCTTTCATCCCGGCAGCACGGATCGCCTGCAGGGTGCGATGGATGTGTGGGCCTGCTTCTACATGGGCGGTCAGAACATCGGCGCCCGCATCGGCATATGCGTCGATATAGGGATCGACTGGGGCGATCATCAAATGCACGTCCATCACGGTTTTCACATGGGGGCGAAAGGCCTTCACCGCCATCGGGCCGAAGGTGAGATTGGGCACAAAATGACCGTCCATCACGTCAATATGGACCCAATCGGCCCCCTGGGCTTCGATGGCCTGAATTTCCTGGCCAAAGTTGGCGAAGTCAGCGGACAGGATAGACGGCGCGATCTTGATGGAGCGGTCGAAAGACATGGCAGCGGTTCCTTGGGTTCGTGGACAGCGTTTTGCCGCCATATAGCGGCTTGGAAGCTGCGCGCCTAGGGGGCACCGATAGCCACGAGGGATGGCGTTACAAAAGCTTCACTGCGGTGACACACAAGTTTTGCTCTCTCCCCTTAGGCAGTCCCAGACAGAGACGGGAGCCTCAGGTGCTGCGAATTGACAAACTGACCAAGAGATTCGGCGATAAAATCGCGGTGGATACCGCTACGCTGGATATCGATAAGCCATGCATGATCGGCATCATCGGCCGGTCGGGGGCCGGTAAATCCACGCTGTTGCGCATGATAAATCGGCTCGGCGATGCCAGCGAGGGGCGGATCCTTTTCGAAGGGCGGGACGTGACCCAATTGCGCGGCAAGGAGAAGCGCGCCTGGCAATCGGATTGCGCGATGATCTTTCAGCAGTTCAATCTGGTGCCGCGCATGGATGTCGTGTCCAATGTACTGCACGGCACGCTCAACCGACGCTCAACCTTGGCGACGCTGTTCAATCTCTACCCAATGGATGACATCCACCGCGCAATCGACATCCTTGAACGGCTGGGTATCGCGGAACATGCCGCCAAACGGGCAGAGGCACTCTCCGGCGGTCAGCAGCAACGCGTCGCTATTGCCCGCGCCCTGATGCAGGATCCGGCGATCATTCTCGCCGATGAACCGATTGCCTCACTGGACCCGATGAACGCACAGACCGTGATGGAGGCGCTCCGGCGCATTCACGAAGAGGACGGCCGCACGGTGATTGCGAACTTGCATACACTGGACACGGCGCGCCGCTATTGCGACCGCGTTGTCGGCATGCGCGATGGGCGTATCGTCTTTGACGGTCTGCCAGAGCAACTGACCACGGGAGTTGCCCGCGAAATCTATGGTGCGGGTGACGATTTCTCCGAAGCCGCCACCTCCACTGAAATTGAGACCCTGAACCGTACCAAGCCGCGCCGCCAGCCCGTTGCGGCTGTTTGATTGCTTTTCCAAACCCGGCCGTTTGTGTGCTGGGGTGACCAACCAGAGAGATCGAACTATGAAAAACCTGTTTACCGCCATTCTGGCGACCACAGCCCTGACCACGCCGGTTCTGGCTGACACCTCGGAGATCCAGGAGTTCCGCATTGGTATTCTTGGTGGCGAGAATGCTCAGGATCGTTTGAACAACAACGAGTGTCTGCGCCAGAAAACTGAAGATCTTCTTGGTGTTGAAACCAAACTCTTCGCCCCAGCAGATTACAACGGCGTCATTCAAGGCTTGTTGGGCGGCACCATTGATATGGCCTGGTTGGGCGCATCGGGTTACGCCAAGACCTACCTGAGCGATCCGGCCGCCGTTGAGCCTATCCTCGTGAAGGTCAATAACGACGGCGGCTACGGCTACTACTCCATCGGCTTTGCCCGCAAGGACAGCGGCATCACGTCGCTGGACGATATGCAGGGCAAGACCTTTGGCTTTGGTGACCCGAACTCCACCTCCGGGTTTCTGATTCCCTCAATTGAGATCCCCGAAGCAACCGGCGCGACAATGACGTCGGGCGATTATTTTGGTGAAGTGAAATTCACCGGCGGCCATGAACAGACCATTGTTGCGGTCGCCAATGGCGATGTGGATGCGGGCGTCAGTTGGGCCGATGGCCTGGGCGAATGGGAAGATGGTTTCAATTCGGGTGCGCTGCGTCGTGCCGTCGATGCGGGCCTCGTTGACATGAATGATCTGGTGCAGATCTGGCAATCGAAGCCGATCCCCGAAGGTCCCGTGGTTCTGCGTACAGAGCTGCCCGAGGACGTAAAACTGAAGATGACCGGCCTGATGGCATCCCTGAAATCAATGGACGCCGATTGTTTTTACGGCGTAGCCGCAGGCGAGGCCAAGGGTTTCATGCCGATCACCCATGATGCTTATGAGGTGATTATCGAAGCACGAAAGTTGAAGTCCAACTAATTTCAGCACCAAAGCGTGTGGGGGCGGAGCGATGAGCATCGCCCCCGCCATTTTTGTCGGCCAATTGCCAAGAGTCCGCACAGGTCAGCGAAGATGCTCTTTCGATAGCGTCACTGTCCCGTCGGCTGATGACACAGTTGCCGCAAAACAGGATCCCAGTCATGACACATGCAACAGTCTCGGCCCGGCCAGTGGCTGATATACAGGCCGAGTATCAGGCACTAATCCAGCGAAAGCGCTTGTATGGCGGGGTCATTCTGGCGGTATTTGTCGCTATGATGGCAGCCGGTTTCCGGATTGCAGATGATCGCAATGCCGGCTCATTCTGGAATGGCATTACCCATGTTTTCGACTACCCTTCCGAGGTGCTGTCAGAAGCGGTTGAGAAGCTCTCCCTCCTGCCTGCACATGTTTTGCAGTTTTTCCCCGCGCTGGTCGAGACGCTGAATATCGCGGCTGCGGCCACGCTGATTGGTGCGATTTTCGGAACTCTTCTGTCGCTGTTGGCGACGCGGGGTCTGGCCCGCTGGCCGTCCTTGATCCCGGTCTTTCGCCGGTTATTGGATATCTTCCGCGCGATCCCGGAAATCGTGATCGCGCTGGTTCTGATCTTTCTTCTGGGTGGCGGCCCTGTGCCAGCGATGATTGCCATTGCAATTCATACGGCGGGCGCTCTGGGGAAATTGTTCTCGGAAGTAAATGAAAATGCATCCCTGAAACCAGTCGAAGGGCTGGCCTCTGTCGGTGCTGGCTGGGCGCAGCGCATGGTGTTGGGCGTTTTCCCCCAGGTTGGCCCAAACTACGTCAGCTACGCGCTCTTGCGGTTTGAAATCAATATTCGGGCTTCGGCTATCCTCGGTTTTGTAGGGGCCGGCGGCATCGGGTATGAGTTGCGCAACGCGATGTCCTGGGGGCAGGGCCGCTACGACGAGGCCGCTGCAATCTTTCTTCTGCTGTTTTTCACCATCGTCCTGGTGGATCAACTGTCGGGCCTGCTGCGTGACCGGTTGACCCACGGAGCCAAACAATGACGACTTTTGACACGACCGTCCCTCCGACTCTGCGCAAATTGGATATGGAACGCCTGTTCATGCGCAAGCGTGCCTTGAGCCTGGCGTTGCCGCTCTTGGTGCTTGCCTATCTTGCCTATGTGTTCGTCGCCTTTGATGTGGCGGGCCTGGCCGAGCGAATGAACCCGAAGAATGCGCGCACATTGGTAGCAGACAGCTACAGTTACAAAACCCACGTCACCCGTGACAACCGCAGCGGTGCCGTCAGCGTGGCCATCGAGGGAGAGCGCAAGGGCGCCTATCCGGACGGGCAGTCTCCGGAGTGGGTGACGCTTGCCGATACTTCTTCGAAGGTTACGATCGTCGACCTCGAAGATGGCTATGAGGTCCGGTTCGGTCCTGAGACCATCGCCTTTGACATACCCGGCTATGGTACTATTCGCGCAACGCCAAGCCGCAGTGCCGGTGTCCAGGCGGAATTCCCGGCAGGGGATTTGCCGGATTGGATCAACGCCTCCAAGAACCGGCTGGCCGTCACTACGGACGCCGGGCGCCTGACAGTGACCCGCAACCGGGCGGAGGTGTTTCGCTATTTTGCCGGTTGGGAGCTGTTTTTCTTCACCCTGGACAGTCCGTACCACGGCATGGGCATCGGTGAACTGATGACGCGGGCCGCAACCGGCGAAGCGGGTGCGATTTTTCATGATTTCTGGACCAACAAGATGTGGCGTCATCAGGATGTCGCTTGGGCGATTTTTGAAACACTTCTGATGGCATTTCTGGGAACGATGGGGGCAGGTTTGATTGCGCTTCCGCTGGCATTCGCGGCCACCCGGAATTTCATGCCGCTGCGTGCGGTTCGCTTTGCCACCCGTCGTGTGTTCGACTTTGTGCGCGGGGTGGACTCGCTGATCTGGACCGTTGTTCTGGCACGGGCCTTCGGCCCTGGTCCGTTGACCGGTGCGCTGGCAATTCTGGTGACGGATACCGGTACCTTCGGCAAGATCTTCTCCGAAGCATTGGAAAACGTCGATCAGAAACAGATCGAGGGCGTTGCCTCAACCGGCGCCAAGCCGGCGCAGCGCTACCGGTTTGGCGTGATCCCGCAAATTACACCGGTCTTGCTCAGTCAGCTGCTCTACTTTCTTGAGTCGAACACCCGCAGCGCGACAATTATTGGCGCCATCACCGGCGGTGGCATCGGACTGCTACTGACGCAGGCAATCATCACCCAGAAAGATTGGGAAGAAGTCGCATACTACATCGTATTGATCATCCTCATGGTGATGTTGATGGACTGGCTCTCTGGCTGGCTTCGTCGCCGCTTGATCAAGGGTGAACCGGGTCGCAAGGCGCGCCGCCAAGGGGCCGCGATGTTACTGCCCTGACTGTCCGGGGGTGTCATCTTCCCGTCATATCTTACTGAAAGCTATCAGATGCCTCGTCTCTCAGCCGATCACCCGTATTTACATCCCAACTGTGCCGTTACAAACAGCGAGTTCGGCGCTTTTGTCGAAATCGGCGCAGACAGTCGCGTGCTGAACAGCCAGTTTGGCGACTACAGCTACTGTGATCGAAACTGCGATATCGCCAATGCGCGGATTGGAAAATTCTCCAATATCGCCAGCACCACCCGCATTGGGGCGACGGATCATCCGCTGCAAAAAGCCTCTCTGCATCATTTCCTCTATCGGTCCTCCCACTATTGGGAAGATATCGAGGATGATGCTGCTTGGTTTGATCACCGCGCCAGTCGTCTGGCTCATATTGGACACGATACCTGGATCGGTCACGGCGCGCTGATCAAGCCGGAGGTGACCATTGGTCATGGAGCCGTTGTCGCGGCAGGGGCTGTGGTGACAAAAGATGTTGCCCCTTACACAATTGTCGGAGGGAATACGGCCCGGCTGATCCGGCGACGCTATAGCGAATCTGTCGCCGACCGCATGATGGCTTTGGCCTGGTGGAACTGGGATCATGCGCGACTGAGGGCGACTGTACCCGACTTCCGATTGCTCTGTGCTGAGGCGTTTCTAGAGAAATACGAGCTAACACTCGTCGATGCTTCGGTTTCAGAACGCCCTGGTTGATTGCCTACGCCGCCCGTTCGTTTCAGGATTGTCCTGATCGCTGACGGTCAAGGTCACGCGGTCTCCGGCAAACCATGTGCGACCGAACTCTATCGGGTCGTCGCCCGGTGTGGCGTTGATCCCGGTTGTTCGCAGAATGGGACTTCCTTCGGAAATCTTGAGGTGCAGGGCCTGCGTCGCTGTTGCCAGTTTGGCTGTGATGCGGGTTTCTACTCTGGTGAAATCTTGGATGCCGCAGTGTTTCAGCGCTGCCGTTACCGAATGCGTTTCCTCCAGAGCGCTGAGAAGCCCTGGCAACGGTGCGGCCGGAAAGACACTTTGAAACAGTGCAATCGGCTGCCCATCAGCAAGCGAGAGTCCGTCATATACGTGAACAGCTGCACCTGCTTCCAACCTGAGCGCCTCGGCTTCGCGCTGACCTGCGGCGCGGGTCTCTAGCGTCAGGATCCTCTTGGCGGGAATGCGCCCCAGACGGGCAAGGTTCTGGTGAAATCGCACCCGTTTGCCGATGGGGTAATCGGTGGGCTGCGCCGCAACGAAGACCCCGGCGCCACGTCGGGCGTGGACCAGGCCCTGATCGGCCATGTCTGAAAGAGCGCGACGGACGGTGTGGCGGTTCACGCCAAACCTGCCTGAGAGCTGCACTTCGGGTGGCAGCTTGTCTCCCGTCTGATAGCGGCCTTGCGCGATATCATCGGTGAGACTGATGGCGATGGATTTCCATACTGGGGTGCGGGCCATGTCACGAAACTTTCACAAGGTTGTCGTTGCGCCGCCCAGTGCGACTCAGGTAGTATTTGTCTAGTTGTATAGCTCATCTAGACAAGCAGGCCAAGAGGCTTAGACAGAATGAACAGTGACAAGAACATGACAGTAAGCAGCACCGGTGATGAGGCTGACCGCAAGGCTTGGATGGGCCTTTTGGCGACAGCAGACATCAGGCTGCTAAGCGAGCTGTGGCAGGGTTACGGACATGACCCCGATCACACATGGCTGCGCCCCCCTGAAGTTGGTGGCGTCATGGTGCGGGGGAGGATGGGGGCCAGTGGCGCACCTTTTAATCTGGGCGAAATGACGGTCACCCGCTGCGCGCTGACATTGCCGGATGGCACTGTCGGGCACGGATATGTGCAGGGGCGCAGCAAGGGTCAGGCAGAGACTGCGGCCAAGGTCGATGCGCTGATGCAGACAGACGCAGCAGAGGATGTTCGTCGCCAGATTCTGTCACCGCTTGAGGCGGCAAAGCAGGCGCGAAAAATGAGCCGAGCTGCAAAAGCCGCTGCGACAAAAGTTGATTTTTTCACCATGGTGCGAGGGGAAGACTGATGTCGTCACAAACCCAGGCGTCTCATTTCTCCGGAGGTTTCACCGCTCCGCCGATCCAGTCAGCGAAAGCGTTTCGCGCTGCGATGACCGCCATGGCGCGGCCCGGTGAGATCAAAGACATCACTGGCACCACTCCACCCGAAGGGCTCTCGGTTGCCGCAGGGTGCCTGTTATTGACGCTCTGCGATCCAGATACGAGCCTCTATCTTGCGTCCGACGTGGACCGCCCGGCTGTGCGGGACTGGATTACCTTTCACACAGGCGCGCCTTTTGTCAGGCCAGAACAGGCTGATTTTGCCATTGGCGGATGGTCAGCGCTTACGCCGCTGGATCGTTATCGCATCGGGACGTCGGAGTACCCGGATCGCTCGGCGACCCTGATTGTGGAGTTGCCGTCCTTTAACACGCCCAACGCCGAGTTGCGTGGCCCCGGCATCAAGGCCAGCACTGAGATTTGGTTGCCGGATATCGGTCCGTTTCAGGCCAATTCCATGCTCTTCCCACTTGGCTTTGACAGCTATTTTACCGCCGGTAGCCAGGTTTCCGCGCTGCCCCGATCCAGCCGGATCACGCCGCTTTCCAATAAAGGAGGCTAAGACATGTATGTAGCCGTAAAAGGGGGCGAGCGGGCGATTGACAACGCCCATGCCTGGCTCGCTGAGGAACGCCGTGGAGACACTTCTGTCGCGGAGTTGGGCCTCGCGCAGATCCGCGAACAGCTCAGTCTTGCCGTGAACCGCGTGATGGCGGAGGGCTCGCTTTACGATCCTGATCTAGCGGCGCTCGCAATCAAGCAGGCGCGCGGGGATCTGATTGAAGCGATCTTTCTGATCCGCGCCTATCGCACCACCCTGCCACGTTTTGGCGCATCTGAGCCGGTTGAGACTGGGCGTATGGCCTGTGACCGCAGGATCTCCGCGACCTTCAAGGATGTGCCGGGGGGACAGGTTTTGGGGCCGACTTTCGACTATACCCATCGGCTTTTGGATTTCAAACTGGCCGCTGAGGCCGATGGGGCTGAGGTGCCAGAAGCGTCAAAAGCCGAGCCAAGAAGCGAAGACACACCGCATATTCTGTCCTTCCTTGACGGTGAGAACATCATTGAGCAGGAACCCCAAACAGATGCCGAACCGGGTGATTTGACGCGGGAGCCGATGTCGTTCCCAGCTGGGCGGGCGGTACGGTTGCAGTCGCTCACCCGGGGAGATGAGGGGTTCATCCTCGGCATGGCCTATTCGACACAGCGTGGCTATGCGCGCAACCACGCCTTTGTCGGGGAATTGCGTATCGGTACCGTGCCGGTGGAGATGGAGATCCCGGAACTGGGTTTTGCCATCGAGATTGGCGAGGTGGAGCTGACCGAATGTGAAACCGTGAACCAGTTCAAGGGCTCGAAAACCGTGCCGCCGCAGTTCACCCGTGGCTACGGGTTGGTGTTCGGCCAGTCAGAACGCAAATCTATCGCCATGGCGCTGGTCGATCGTGCACTGCGTTGGGAAGAACTCGGCGAAGATAACCTTGGCGCCCCCGCGCAGGATGAGGAATTTGTCCTGAGCCACGCCGATAATATTCAAGCCACCGGTTTCCTGGAGCACATCAAACTACCGCATTACGTCGATTTCCAATCGGAACTGGAACTGGTCCGCAAACTGCGCCGCGAGGCGGCCGAGTTGGCAGAACAAATGGCAGCAAAGGAGGCGGCAGAATGAGCTGCATACGCCTCAGGGCCAATTTCAAGAAAGGTGCCCAAGATGTCCGACTATAATTTTGCATACCTTGACGAACAGACCAAGCGGATGATCCGCAGGGCAATCCTGAAAGGGCTGGCGGTACCGGGGTATCAGGTTCCTTTTGCAAGCCGAGAAATGCCGATGCCCTATGGTTGGGGTACGGGTGGCGTGCAGGTGTCGGCTGCGACGCTGACACCGGATGATACGCTGAAGGTCATTGATCAGGGCGCGGATGACACCACCAATGCGGTCTCGATCCGGAAGTTTTTTGAAAACACCGCAGGCGTGGCCACCACCGAAGAAACCGCAAAGGCCAGTGTCATCCAGACTCGCCACAGGATCCCGGAAGCGGAGCTGAGCGAGGATCAGATCCTAGTCTATCAGGTGCCGATCCCGGAGCCCTTGCGCTTCCTTGAGCCGCGCGAAACCGAAACTCGCAAGATGCACAGCTTGCAGGAATACGGGTTGATGCACGTGAAACTTTATGAGGATATCAGCCAGCACGGCGCCATCGCGACTTCCTATGCGTATCCGGTGAAGGTCGCGGATCGCTATGTGATGGATCCGTCTCCCATTCCAAAGTTCGACAATCCAAAGATGAACATGGCGGCGATTCAGCTTTTTGGCGCGGGGCGTGAACAGCGCATCTATGCCGTCCCGCCTTATACCGAAGTGGTCTCACTCGATTTTGAGGATTACCCGTTCGAGGCCAGCAAGGCAGATCATCCCTGCGATCTCTGCGCGGCAGAGGACAGCTATCTGGATGAGGTGATCCTGGATGATGCCGGCAACCGGATGTTTGTCTGCTCCGACACGGATTATTGCCGATCCCGGCGTGACGCGGGCCATCTCGGCCGCCTGAGCGAGGAGGCCGCGTGATGACGCCGCTGTTGCAAGTAAAAAACCTGGCCAAGATGTATGGTGCGCGGGTTGGCTGCACGGATGTAAGCTTTGATCTTTATCCGGGCGAAGTCATGGGCATCGTCGGGGAAAGCGGGTCGGGAAAATCGACCCTGTTGAACAGTATGGCCGGGCATCTGACGCCAGATCGGGGTGAGGTGGTTTTCGACACCCGTGCTGACGGACCAATCGATACTGTCACCATGTCGGAACCAGCACGTCGCATGCTGGGGCGCACGGATTGGGCTTTTGTCCATCAGCATGCGCGCGATGGGTTGCGGATGTCCGTTTCGGCGGGAGGCAATATTGGCGAGCGGCTGATGGCTGTGGGGGATCGGCATTACGGCAATATCCGTGCCCGCGCTGCCGATTGGCTGGGCCGGGTCGAGATCGCCGAAAGCCGCATTGATGATCGTCCCTCCGCTTTCTCGGGTGGCATGCAGCAACGGTTGCAGATTGCCCGCAATTTGGTCACCGGACCGAGGCTTGTCTTCATGGATGAACCCACGGGGGGCTTGGATGTTTCGGTGCAGGCGCGGCTTTTGGATCTGTTGCGCAGCCTGGTGCGGGAAATGGGGCTAAGCGCCATTATCGTGACCCATGATCTCGCAGTCGTGCGGCTTCTGGCGGATCGGTTGATGGTGATGAAAGACGGCCATGTCGTCGAGACGGGGCTGACCGATCAGGTGCTGGACGATCCACAACACGCCTATACACAATTGCTGGTTTCCAGCGTTCTTCAGGTTTGAGGATCTGAGATGATTGAACTTCAAAACGTGAGCAAGAGTTTCACCCTGCACAATCAAGGTGCTGCGGTCATCCCCGTGATGGAGGGCGCGAGCCTGAAGGTCGCGGCAGGGGAGTGTATTGGCCTTACGGGCGCGTCCGGGGCTGGAAAATCGACGCTGATGCGGGTGATTTATGGAAACTATCTCGCCGCGTCCGGCAAGGTCATGATTGGCGGTGTGGATGTCGCCAGGGCCGCACCGCGCGACATTCTGGCGCTACGACGCGAGACGCTAGGCTACGTGAGCCAGTTTCTGCGGGTGGTGCCAAGGGTGCCGACGCTGGATGTCGTGGCGGAGCCTCTTCTGGCGGTTGGGGTAGATTCAGCGGTGGCGCGCGACCGCGCCGCGACGCTGCTCGCGGGGCTGAACATTCCCGAACGCCTCTGGGAACTTAGCCCGACAACGTTTTCCGGCGGGGAACAACAGCGGGTGAATATCGCGCGGGGTTTTGCCCATACCTATCCTGCGATGTTGCTGGACGAGCCGACGGCGAGCCTTGATGCGCAAAACCGCGCCACGGTTTTAAGCCTGATAGAGGAGGCAAAGGCGCGCGGCGCGGCCATCATTGGAATTTTCCATGATGAGGCTGCGCGCGAACAGGTTTGTGATCGCTTTGTCGATGTGTCTGCCTTCACACCGAAGGCTGCCGCATGAGTGCGGGATCAGTCAAAGCGCCGGTGATCGCCGTGGTCGGCCCGTCGGGCGTCGGCAAAGACAGCCTGATGGAGGCGCTACTTGAGCGCGTTCCGGGACTGGTAAGGCAGCGGAGGATCATCACCCGCGCGCCGGAACTCGGTGGGGAGGATTACGAGGCTGTAACTGAGGATCGGTTCGCAACGCTGTGTACCGAGCCGGGCTTTGCCCTGCATTGGCAGGCGCATGGTCTTTCCTATGCAATCCCACGCGAGATTGATGATCTGCGTAATCGGGCCTCGGGTGTTCTGGTGAACCTCTCACGCAAGGTACTCTTGGAGGCTGAGGCGGTCTTCGGCAGGTTGGTTGTTCTCTCTGTCACAACAACACCCGAGGTGCTCGCCGAACGGCTCATGGCGCGCGGGCGTGAGGATCGCGCGGAGATTGAGCGCAGGCTCGCCTGCGCGGCAACACCTATGCCTGCGGGATTGTCGCAGGTGATTGAGATCGACAACAGTGGTCAGTTGGAAGAGGCGGTCCAGGCGGCGGAAACCGCCCTGATGCCCTGGCTTCAGCCGGAAAGGGCATGACGATGAACCATGTGAAACCGTCCGTCGCTGTCCTCTCCAACCAAAGCCAGATCGCCAATGACAAAGGGTTTTGGCAGCTGGGGAACCAAACGATCCTGCAGAACAGCCTCTATGGCAGGCAACTCCGTTTTAGGTCGCTTGCCGCTCAAGGTGATGTGGAACCGGAAACTGTCGCCCACGTAAGGGTAGCCCCATGTTACCAGCGCTTGCTCCTGGGCAGGCGACAACCCACCAGCGCGCCGTTTTTCCAGTTCATCGGTGGTGGCGGGCGCACGGAATTCATCCAGATCGCGGACGCAGCCAAATGCAAGACGGTTCAGCCTCAATTGATCCCCGGTGGGGCAAAGTGCAAGAAAACGGCCAAGCCGGGTCAACGACAGCCCTTCCAGCGTCACCGGCTTTGCCGCAGTTGTGAATTGCGCGAACCGCTCGGCCAGAGCGTCAAATGTCGTTCCCTCCGCAAGCCGGAACGGCGGTTTTATGGTCGCGTGCAGCCCGTATTTGCGCGGCACATCGGTGATGGTCGCCACGTCAAGGCCAGTGTCGGTGGGATGGTCCGACGAAGAACCCTCATGAATGTCCCAGCCCAGCCAACTGGATGCAAACCGGCTCCATTCCGCCTGTTTGGGCGGCACATAATAGATCGCGTATCGCGTGAATGTCACAATGGCCTCCTAGGTGTGGCCCGTTCTATAGCTCAAACCGTGTGAAAGTCAGATGACAGAACCTTTGATCCTTGCCAATGCCACGCTTGTTCTGCCGGGAGAGACCCGAACAGGTTCCATGACGCTGAAAGATGGGCTGATCGCCGATATTGCCGATGGCACTTCCGTCCCAACGGGTGCTGTGGACATGGAGGGGGATTATGTCAGCCCTGGTCTGGTGGAACTGCACACTGACAATCTGGAACGACACATCCAGCCCCGCCCCAAGGTCGACTGGCCCCACGCGGCAGCGATTATCGCCCATGATGCTGAGTTGGCAGGCACCGGTATCACCACAGTTTTCGATGCTATGCGGGTGGGTTCTATCAAGGCAGCGGAATCCCGATATGGTGCATACGCGCGCAGCCTTGCAAGCGAGATGCTTGAGTTGCGCGATCAAAACGTTTTGAAAATCAGTCATTTCCTGCATCTGCGCGCCGAAGTCTGTTCTGAGACGCTTGTTAATGAGCTGAACGAATTTGGTGATGCAGATCGTGTCGGCCTTGTCTCCTTGATGGATCATACGCCAGGGCAGAGACAGTTCCGGGACATGTCGAAACTGGAAGCCTACGTCAAAGGCAAGCACGGCTTTGACGACGATGGTTTTAAGGCGCATGTCGCCGGGTTGAAGCGCATGCGCGACACCTACGGTGATCTGCATGAGGTCGAAGCGGTGAAAGCCGCGCGCCGCTTTGGTGCGGTTCTGGCAAGTCACGATGATACAACCTCAGAGCAGGTGACGGTGTCCGCCGGCCACGGTATCCATTTGGCGGAATTTCCCACCACGGTAGAGGCCGCGCGAGCCTGTCACGACCACGGTATCAAGGTGATGATGGGGGCACCTAACCTGATCCGGGGGGGATCGCATTCCGGCAATGTCGCAGCCAAGGATCTGGCACAGCTGGAACTCCTTGATGTGCTGTCCTCGGACTATGTGCCTGCGGCCCTGTTGCTGGCGGCCGCGCAGCTTGGCGAAATCTGGGGAGATATTGCGCGTGGTCTGGCAACGGTCACTTCGGCCCCGGCGGATGCAGTCAATCTTGCAGATCGCGGGCGTATCGAAATTGGCAAGCGGGCTGATCTGATCCGCTTCCGGATGCGGGCTGGCGTTCCAGCGCTGGGTGCGGTCTGGTCGCGTGGCAATCGTGTCGCCTGATCCCAGGGTGCAAAATGTAACAAAAAACGCCCCGGACTGTTCCGGGGCGTTTTTTCAAGCATCGCGGGGCTCTCATCTCACCCGATAGAAAAGATAGCGCCCAGGAGGTATCCCTTGCGGGCCGTCCAGCTCATCAAATCCGACGAGGGGCTGACCAGACACGATGATCCCTCCCTGTGCCATCACAGCCGCAATCGCCGGGGACAGAGCGGCGGCTTCGGCGACGTCCTTTTCTTTCACACCAAAACCAAGGTCGTAGTGGGCCAATATGATCCGGCGGCTTTCCTGTGCCAGCGTGCCCAGCATTGGGCGGGCCTCGCCTTGCAGGAAATCAGCCTCTGGCGGCACGCACGAGGGGTGGCATTGCAGCACCCGGTCGATAACGCGCACCCGCCGGTCCGGCAGTGTTTCGCGCAGATGATCATAGGTACGCCCGTTGCCCAAACCGATGTCGAGCACATCCCCCGGAAGGTTGCGAACCTGCTCCGCGGCCCAGTTCAGCCCATCCCGCTGCGCGGTCAGACGGCGCAGCATGGAATCCAAGCGGCTCATTCAGATAATCCTTTCATCAAATACCCAAGCCCGCCCTGGCCCATCGAGCAGGCGGCGCATCACATCCTCGCAAAATCCCCAAGTCGCATCATCCTGCACCAGATGGTGGGTGAGGATGCCGTAGGGTTCGGCAATATCAGCTTGCCCCTTACGACGTGCGGCGAGCTGTGTCACCAGCTGTGACAGCAACAGTGTTGGGGCTACAAGCCCGCGCGAGCCCTTCCAGTCAATCGGGTCGAGGTGGGTGTTGATCTGCCAGAGCCCCGGTGCCGCTTTTGCCCGGCGGCGCGGGGTGAAGGTCGACAGGGCGCTGTAGCCCAACCCGGCGAGCCAGGGCTCGACGTCGGTATCTATCCGGTTCCAGGGCGGGACAAACATGGGTCGCAGCCGGTCACCCAACAGGTCGCGCAGCCGGTTCAGAGCATTTTCAGCGTCTTCCAACACATCGTCGATCGGACGGTGGGTGCCAAATTCTGCTTTCTTGTCACCGGCGCTCGCGTGGTTTTCATGAGCCCAGCCGTGCACGACTGGCACTAGGGTGTCCACCTGCGCCAGTCGGGTCGCCAGGGTTGGTGTCGCATCACGCGCAACGATCGCAAGATGGGCGGGCAGGGCCAGGCGTTCTGACAGCTCAATCAGTTGGTCCAGCTGTGGCGTGGGGGCCGTTGCGTCGTCGTCGCGCCACCAGATTGGCAGGATCAGCCCATCGTCCTGCCATCGAGAAAGCTCGCGGTCCAAGCTGGTCCAATCCGGTGTCATGCACGCTCCTTTTCCAAGTTGCACGCAATCTCTACCGTTCGGGCGGCGCCGTCAAACCGGAAGCCATCCGTCGGTCGTGCAGGAGCGGCAATGACGTCATCCAGTGCCGCGCAAAGCACCTCTGGTGTCAAATCGGCGGCAGTCAGAGAGGTGATACCATCGAGTGGGGTGAGGCTGGCGGCGCGCAGAGATTGCTCAACTTCGTTGCCCGCATCAAAGGGAACAATCACCGCAGGCACACCGGTCTGAAGTAAGTCTAGTGCGGTGTTGTAGCCGCACATGCTGACTGAGGCGGCAGCGCCCTGCAGCATCTGGCGAAAATCTGGCCGTGCTGGCTCCAGAATGGCAGCGGTCTCGCCGTGCTGTTCTTTCAGACGCGTGATTTCTTCAGCCGCATTATTTCCGCCTATCAGGATGCGCCATCGCAGGGCCGGTCGCAATTTGGCGGCTTTTACAGCAACCCGATAAAGCGCTGACCCAACGCTGCCACCACCAGCGCTGACAAGGATCTCGCCTTTGCCAACACCCTCAGGATGCGGCACCGGCGCAGCTGGAGCAACGTAACCCGTGTAGCGAAGTTTCTCCGAGATCTCGGCTGTCACCGGCCAAGAGGCCTCCAACCGGGTGGCCTGCGGGTCGGAATGCACCAGCACGCCGTCGTAATGTGTCGTTAGGATAGTAGCGGCATCCTCCGCCTTCTTGGGTTTTGAAGGTGGCGCGAGAATGTCGCGTATTGATGCCAGAATGACCGGAGGGTTAGGCAGAGTGTTGGCCTTATCCAAAAGTGCCAGAAACTCCTGCTTCAGGCTGCGCCGACCGAAGGGAAACAACTCGGTGATCAGGATATCGGGTGCGACATCTCGAAGTGTGTCGCAGAGCTGCTCAACACGATTGTTGAGATAGGTATCGTCCGCCAGCTCGCCGGTTGGAGCCAGCAATCTGTTAAACGCCACGCCGTCAGAGCGTAGTGGCGGCAGCTGGATCAGATCAACGCCGCTGTGATCAAGGTGGGGTGCGGCTCCGCCGCCTGATACCACATAGGCCCGATGCCCAGCTGCGGCGAAGGCCCGGCCCAGCGTCAGAGCACGGGACAGATGTCCTGTGCCCAACAGATGTGTCACAGCAATCAGAATTTTCATTCCGCAACCCGTTTCCTGAGGCGCACCGGGTCGGCAGTGGGGGTGAGAGTTCCATCACCATCAAGCTCGACCACAAACAATCGATTGCGCTTGACCTGAAACGGGGCGGGGCCGTCAAAGTTCCAGCCATGAGCCCGGGCGAGGATCATCCGCATGATGCCAATGTGGCAGACTGCAACCGTGTCTTCCGTCAGATTCGCAAGCCAAGGGGCGATCCGCTCCCAGACCTCCTGCGGGGTTTCCCCACCGGGCGGGCGGTAGTGCCACCCCCAGTGCTCAATATCGCGGAACCCGCTGGCTGGATCGGACTTGAGCTCTTTGCCGTGCTGCCCTTCCCAGTCACCCCAGTTCATTTCAATTAGGGCTGGGCTGGTTTTGGGTGCGCGTCCGGCGACCAGTTCCGCAGTTTCAGCCGCGCGTTTCAGGGGGCTGGACCAGAGTGACGCCTGATCCCAAGGCGCGGGGAGGGTTTGCGCGGAAAGTTCGGCGCGGGCAGTGTCGTCCAGCGGAATGTCACTGCGCCCCTGTATGCGGCCAGCGCGGTTCCAATCGGTGTGGCCGTGGCGCAAGAGAGCAAGCCTGATCATGATGGGATCTCCAGCAAGGGTGAAAGTGTTGACCACAAACGTTGTGCGGCCGCCGGTGCAAGGTGGCGATTTGCGATCCGGTTGCGGACACGGCTGGCCTGTCGGTCACACAGGACCGGATCATCAAGCACCTGTGTCAATGCCTGTGCATAGCCTTCCGGGCCGCTGTCTGGTGGCGGCGTGAGCGCAGAAAGATCCCAGTTGGTGACAATGTCACGCAGACCTGGGCGATCCTGTGCTAAGACCGGAACCCCGTGGGACTGGGCCTCCAGATAAACCATCCCGAATGCCTCATTGACGCCAGGCCAGACAAAGATGGAGGCTTTCCTATAGAGTATGCCCAAGGCGTCCCGGTCCAACTCCCCCAGAAAACGAACTTTGTTGCCGAAGCGGGACATGACCTGCTCCACTTCAGGTCGGGCGGGGCCGTCACCGACGATATTCAGTCGCCATGGTTGCGCCACCTGAGCCAGCGCGTCGGCGAGAATGCGGTATGACGCGAGTTTGTCACCCTCCCTCATCATACCGACACAGAGCATGGGGCCGGACCGGTCACTGGGCTCCGGCAACCGGTGATCCAGCAGAAACGGCGACAGGTGAACCAGATGCTGATCGCAATACCTGTCCCGCAACAATGTCTGGTGGTCCTGCTGCGTCAGATAGAAAATGACAGAGGCTGCGTCCGCCGCGTCATGGGCGGCTTGGGCAAATTCGGACCAAGGGCCCGACAGGCGCTTCTTGGCTCTTGTCGACTCCACTTGCACATAGGGGATAGAAAGTCGGCGGGCGACGGTTGGTCCGATCAGGTCGGGCGCTTTGTAATAGTTGTGGTAAGTTAGCCAGAGGTCCGGTCGCTCCGCTTTTGGCGCGGTTACTATCTCGGTGCAGATGCGGTCGATTTCATGCGCTGCCTTGGCGCGCAGAATTGCCTGACGCTCCGCATCGCCTGATTTGTCGTAGATCCGCAACTCGCTGGCCAATGTGACCATCGCACCAGAGCCAGAAAGCAAACCCATCAGGTTTCGCGCCATTTCGCGGTCGCCTGAGGGGACCGGATGGCGCGGCGATTTCATTGGCGCGTAAAAGGCTATAGTTCGGCCCTGGCCAAGCGTCATGCGTTTTGCATCATAAGGGTCAGTCGTTCCGACAGGCGTGCAATGCCGGGATCCATCCCGAAATCGCTGCGCAACCGACCCAAGGCAGCCTCTGCCATGCGGGCCGCCTGCTCGGGGTTTCGACTGAGGGTCAGGATGGCTTCAGCCAAGGCTTCAGGCGTGTCCTCGCTGAGCAGGCCATGGGTGCCGCTTTCGATGAACTCCGGGATAGCTGATACTGCCGTGGACAGGATTGGCAGACGCTGGGAGGCGGCTTCCATCAGTACATTAGGCAAACCGTCCCGATCACCATCACGGGCGATGCGGCTGGGCAGGACGAACAGATCGCAGGCGCGCATGGCGGCGATCACCTCGGGCTGATCGCAGGCTCCGCGCCAAGTGATGCGATCCGCGACTCCCAGGTCCTCGGCGATGCCCTGCAACAAATCCCGCATGTCACCGCCACCTATGTGGGTCCAGTGCCAATCCAGCCCGCCGGGCAAAAGCGCCAGCGCACCTATCAGCCGATCAAAGCCTTTCTTTTCGACCAGCCGCCCCACTGACATCAGGTGCAGCGGATCGCCCGGTGCGCGCCATTTACGCTGTGGGGGCGAGGGGAACCGTGACAGGTCAAGCCCGTGGTAGATCAGATCAACGCGGTCACTGCGGTCTGCCATTTCCTGCAGATGCTTCGCGCCAAATCCGGTGCAGGTCGCCCCAAAGGTGGCCCCATGGCTCTTGGCGGCCAGTTTCTCCTGCAGTTCCCAATCAGGTGAGGTCCAGATGTCCTTGGCGTGGGCCGAAAAACTCCACGGTAGGCCGCGCATAATTGCCGCATAGCGCGCGACAGAAGACGGCGTGTGCAGAAAATGAGCGTAGAGACCGAGCACCGCGTCGGGCATCTCAGTGGCCAGAACACAGGCCTGCCCAAAGCGGCGAATTCGGTTGCGAGTAGGATCGCGACGCAGATCTTCGCGCCAAATCCGATAAGCGGTCTGATAGCCAGGCATTGTTTTGGCCTGATCCCGCGCAGCCCAAACACGATCCGGTTCCTGATGGAGATATTCCGGCAGGTAGTGGACCGCCGCAGTCAGTTTTTCGTGCAGGGGGTGGCGTTTCACATCTGTAGGGTGGCGCAGAGACCAGATCTCGAACTGATGACCTGCCGCTTCCAACGCGACCAGCTCCTGTGCAATGAAGGTTTCAGAAAGACGTGGCCAGCCTTTTACAACAACGGCAAGGGGCGGGCGGGATGGCCCGGTTGATCCGGTGGTCATTCGGCAGCCTTTCCGTTGGTGCCATGCAGCAGCGCGTCGACACGGTCGGTGACGTAGTCCAGCCCGTCCAGCAAGCCGTCAGGGATCGCAGCAGAGGGGGGCGGCTGATCGGCAAGCGCGCGAATGGCCCGGATCATGGCCTCGGGTGTCCAGCCGTCGCGGCGCTCGTCGAGCATCGCTGTCAGCCCCAGTTCTTCGGCGCGGCTGGCCCGGATCCATTGCTCAAGTCGCGGTGTGGTGCGCGGGACGATAACGGCGGGTTTGTCAAAGGACAGCACTTCGCAAAACGTGTTGTAGCCGCCCATGCAGACAACCCCTTGAGCGCCTGCAAAGAGGGTTTCGATCTCGGATTCGAAACCCACAGCGGTAACCCGGCCATCAAGCGCGGCAACGCGGGTCTCGAATTCGGTTCTGGTGTCGCCGGACAGAAACGGGCCGTAGACCAGCATCGCGCGCGGCGCCAGGTCCGGATCCCGCTCATAAGCGGTCAGCACAAGATCAACCATCATCGCGCCGTCGCCCCCACCGCCGGGAGTGATCAGAACATAAGGTTGCTCGGGTGGTGCGCCCAACTCACCCAAATCGCGACGCAGATATCCGGTCCAGTGCATCCGCGCCTGCGCCTCCTGACTAAGCGGCAGACCGGCTGTCGGATCGTAGACGGAACGGATGCCGTAGACCCAGATCTCATCGTAGAATTGTTCGGTGGCTGCAACAGCGTCTTTGCGCGCCCATTCAGTGGCCAGAACGTCTGGCTCATCCAAAACATCACGCAGGCCGAGGATCAGCTGCGTGTTTCCATTCGACTTAAGCTCGTCCAGCGTTGGCAGCAGTTCGCCACGGAAGCCAGTCGGCTCTTTATCAACGATCAGCACATCGGGGGCATATTGTAGCGCGGTTGAGCGGATCAGACCGGCGCGCAGAGATGTCGTCTCCTCAATCGACATTCCCATCGTGCGCGAGGCATAAGAGCCGTCCGAGCGTTTGATCACGCCGGGCAGTCGCACGTGGTCGACCCGGGAGGGAAAGGCGAAACGTCCTGCCACAGGGGAACCGGTCAGGATCAGAGCTGAGGCGGTCGGATCAGCATGGGTGATCGCGCCTGCCAGTGCCCGTGATCGTCTCAGATGGCCCAGCCCAAAGGTATCGTGGCTGTAGAGCATGACACGCGCCCCGCGAAGGGCGCTGGAGGGGGCGTTGGCTGTCATAGCTGGGCCTGCGTCTGGAAAGAGGGAAGGGAGGTTGCGGCACCGGCATGATCTAGCAGGTTGCCGGTGCGGCGGATGATTGGACATATCTGTCCACCCCCCGCATCAGCGGCTGTGCGTGTCGGCTTGGCCAGGGTCCGCCTCAGCATAGTGTCGCCTCAGGTTGCTCAGCCTGACACACTACGGGCCAAGGCACAGATCGTTGCTGCGTCCGGCCCAAACCGTGGAAGGAGGCTTACGGTGCCCGTGGGTCCCGTCCTATCTTCACGTCTCACGCGGTACGCTGAATTTTCTATAACGCGCAGAGGCATAAGTTGCAATCAAGCGCTGCAGGGCGGGAATAATCCTGACCTCTTGATGTACACAGCCGTGCAAAGGCTTGATATTTTCACCGTTTTGCGGCCTTGGTGAATGAATGGTTACAAATTCAGAGGTGGTGCGTATGCGGCGACTGGTATCGCAATTTCTTATCTGCTTGATCGTGGCGCTCTCCTTTGCGGTCAGTAGCACCTCTGAAGCACTGGCTCAGGCCACGAATTCAACCGGCGACGATGGTCTGGCCAAAGCGATCGAACAGGCGGCAGATAGCGGGGTTGGCGTGATCATCGTGGATGGGCGCGGGAAGCTCGTGTCTACCTCGGATACACCTACCGACGCCACTCCGGTTCCGGCAACGGATCAGATGGAGGGCGCCTCGGCGCTGATGAAGGCACAATCCGAGGTCGAGCAATTCGGCGCTGCTTTGGAAAGTCGCCTCGAGGCGATGCCCTATTCGATATTCGAAGTGCAGTATATTCTGCGGCAAACCAGCCCGGATGGGCGCATCATCACCTATGTGAAGGTGCTTGGCTGGAGCCTATTGCTTTTGTTCATTGGACGTTGGGTCTCGGTGGAGATCTATGGCAAGCGGATTGTCAAAAAGCATGTGGTCGCGCGGATCAAAGAGAACCCCGAGGGCTATCAGGACAAAATGCCATTTCTGGTATTTCGCTTTCTCATGGGGGTTGTCGGGACCATTGTGGCCATGGCCTTCGCGCTGTTGACATCCTACCTTATCTTTGGATCGTCCGGTAACTCATCGGTAAAGTTTACCGTTACCGCCATCTACACAGCCTTCTTCCTGTCCAGATCGGTCTCGGATTTGTGGCGTATGGTACTGTCTCCCTACCTGAGCCAATACCGTATTCCCGTTTTTTCGGACCGCGATGCACGTCGCCTCTACGTTTGGGCCTCAGTGCTGGCGACCTATGATATTTGCTCGGTATTGTTTGCAACCTGGGTCGGGGATTTCGGGCTGAACTACAACGTCTATGCGCTTGTCTATGGTGTGCTGGCGCTGGTGGGTACCGTGGGTAACCTCTTGATGGTGGTGATCAACGCCCGCGCAATTTCAAATGCAATCCGCGCAGGTCGCCCGTCCGAGGCGTGCTCATGGCTGGTCCGGCTTCTGTCTGTGGTCTGGGCGCCAGTGTTGATGATCTACATCATCTTCGGCTGGCTGGAATTGGCCTTTGATCTGGTGCTTGAGCGCGATATGTCGCTGCCGCTGATGGCCGGCAGCTATTCGGTTCTGACCTCGATCCTCGTGGTCTATGGCATCATCAACTATGTGATCGAGCGCTTCTTCAACCGGTCGCAGCGACGGGTTTTGGTCGAGAGCGGCGCTATCAGCGACGACGATGATGCTGACAATGAGAACGATGAGGCTGAAGTCGCGCCACAGCCGCGGCATCCGATCGCCACCTTCGAAGATCTCGCGCGTCGGATTGCGGGGATCCTAGCGTTCACCGTCGGTTTCTTCGCGATGGTTGCTATATGGAACCCCGAGGCTGCGTGGATGGAGAACTCCCGACTGGACCGGATGAGTGATATCATCGTAATCCTGTTTATCGGCTATATCGTCTATCATATTGCCCGGATCTGGATCGACAGCAAAATCGACGAAGAAGTTGGGGACATGCCCGTGGGTGAGTTGGGCGATGAAGGCGGTGCCGGTGGAGCCAGCCGACTTGCCACCTTGTTACCTTTGTTTCGGGGCGCCATTCTTGCCGTAGTGGTGGTGTCCATCGTCCTGATCGTCCTGCTGGAACTGGGGATCAACGTCAGCCCGCTCTTCGCTGGTGCTGGTGTTGTTGGTCTGGCTGTGGGCTTTGGCTCACAAACGTTGGTGCGGGACATCTTCTCGGGTGCGTTTTTCCTAGTCGATGATGCCTTCCGTAAAGGCGAATATATCGATATCGGCGATGTTAAAGGCACGGTTGAACGTATTTCTGTTCGCTCGTTTCAATTGCGGCATCACCTGGGGGCTCTGCACACCATCCCCTTTGGCGAAATCCGCGTGCTGACCAACTACTCCCGTGACTGGGTCATGATGAAGCTGCCGTTACGGGTGACCTATGACACCGATGTCGAGAAGGTTCGCAAGCTGATCAAGAAACTGGGACAGGAATTGCTGGATGATCCGGTGATCGGCGACACGTTCATCCAGCCCCTGAAGTCGCAGGGGGTGATCGAAATGCAGGATTCCGCGATGATCATACGGGTCAAATTCATGACCAAACCCGGTGACCAATGGCTCGTACGCAAGAAAGTGTTTCAGGATATTCGCGACCTTTTCGCCCGTGAAGGGATCAAATTTGCTCATCGCGAGGTCACCGTGCGTTTGGCAGAGGATCAGGCAGATCAGGCACCGAAGGAGAAGCGCGATCTTGCAGTCGGCGCGGTTCAGGCCGCCATTGATGACGATCTGATGGATGTGAACGATGGCGGAGTAGATGACCGCTAACGTCTTATCCGGGCCAGACTGGTGCGGCGGTGCCTGATGCTGTTGCAGGCTGCTCCCAGCGCATCGGCGTCTTTCCGACCGTCAATGGCGGCAGCAACCGGTGCCCCGGCCCCCAGCTCGTTAGCTCAATATGGTTGGAATAATCCGCATCATCCGCGCCCATGAGCGGGCCGACGGGGGAGCTGTCGTCACCGTGATGCTCTGTCAGGGCCGTAAGGGCATGAGCAGTGCGGGCCAGGGACAGGCGTGCATCCCCCACGGGATCGCCTTGGCAGGCCTTGGTCAGAGCATTTAGCACAGCGGCAGCCATCAGATAACCAGTGGCGTGATCCAACGCCTGAACCGGTAGTGGTACTGGTTTGGCCGATGTATCAGGCGCGATTTGCCCACCTGCCATCCAGTGCCGCCCGCGCTCCGCGATGCCGCTGCTCATCTGTACAAGGCTGTCAAAGCCTCTGCGTTTGGCCCAAGGGCCGCTCCAGCCATAGGCATTGAGGCGCACATCAATCAGGTTCGGTGCAAGCTTTCGCAGTTTTGGACTATCGTATCCCAGCCCCTCAAGCGCACCGGGGCGAAAACCATGCACCAGCACGTCAGCCTTCGTCAGGAGGGCTTCGAACTGGTCACATCCCTGTTCAGAGCGCAGGTCCAATGATGACATCTGCTTACCCAGTGAAATATCCTGAAGAACACCAGGCTCATCCCATCCCGGCGGGTCGATCCGCAGCACCGTCGCACCAAATGCGGCTAGGGTTCGCGTCGCCACTGGACCGGCCAGAACACGGGTAAGGTCCAGCACCCGAAGCCCTGCCAAAGGTCGCGCCGGTGTGGCTGATGGCCGCTCCCGCATGTGAATATGGCGGGCATTGCTCCACGCGATCAGCGGCTCCGATGCGACAGCCTGACCCTGCGGGTGGGTTTGCCACTCTGCGGCGCTGCGCATGGCTGCTGCGACGCCGCCTGCGGCGACAATAGCCTGTTCCAACGTATCGCCCAGCTGCTGTGAAACCGCGTCGCGAACGGCTTCCGGCTCAGGGTTGCAGCTCAGAACATTCAACGCAGCAGCGCGATGATGGGGCAGGTTGGTGTGAAGGCGGATCCATCCGTCAGCAGTCCGATAGTCACCCGCCAGAGGATCCCAGAGATTGGGCATCTCCCAGCCCTGAGGCCGAAAACTATAGCGAAACCACAGCGCGGCACGGCGTTGATCTAGGGTGATTGGCTGCGCAGCTGCGGTGAGATCTGTGGCCTTCATCAACTCCGCAAGGGCGACCCCGACGGCGGCCAGCGAGCGGTTGGCCAACTCCGAAACAGCATAGCAGCTTGGCCAGTGATCACCGGGGATCACGCGAAACATGTCATGGCTGGGAAGATCGCGCATTGTCGCCTCCTCATGGTTATCGTTAGGCTGGCGTGGCTTATTGCTGATAGGGATCCAGACTGTCGCGCAGCCCATCGCCCAGGAAGTTGAATGCCAGCACAACAACGATGATTGGGAGCATCGGAATAGCGGTCCAGGGGTAGATTTCAATTGAGGCAAGGTTCTGTGCATCATTCAGCATGACCCCCCAGCTTACAGCGGGCGCGCGTAGACCAAGGCCGAGGAAAGACAGGGCCGTCTCACCCAAGATCATCGCCGGGATCGAGAGCGCGGCTGATGCAATCAGATGCGACATGAAATTCGGCAACAGGTGTTTGCGAATGACACGTCCCGATGACGCGCCCATCATTTCGGCTGCGCGGACGTATTCCTCTTCCCTTAAAGACAGGAATTTTGCCCTGACCGAGCGTGCAAGGCCGGGCCAGTCAAGAATTCCGAGGATAATCGAGATGACGAAGAACACCGCGACTGGCGACCAATTGGACGGCACAGCAGCCGAGAGTGCCAGCCACAATGGCAGTTCTGGCAGGGACCGCAGGATTTCGATCATACGGTTGATCACCCAGTCCAGTTTACCACCGAAATATCCGGCCAGAGAGCCAAAGAATATACCTAGAATGAAGGAGACGGTGATGCCGATCAGACCTACGGTGAGGGAGAGCTGTGCGCCATAGAGAATGCGGCTAAAGACATCGCGGCCCAAGCGGTCAGACCCCCAGATGAAGAGCGTGGCACCTTCAGGGGCGCAGAAAAGATGCGTATTGGAAGGGATCAGCCCGGCAATCTTGTAAGTCGCGCCCTCGCAGAAATACCGTAGCGACTGAGGGTTCTCCAGATCGGGTTTGAAGATCCACTGGAAGGTTTCGAGATCCGCCTCCGAGGTCATCGGATAGATGAACGGCGCGCGAAGACTGCCTTCGTGAAACAGATTGATGGACTGCGGAGGCGAATAGATATGCTCACTGTCGCGATCGTTTGGCCCATATGGCGCTATGAAACCGATGACCGGAAGCAGGAGGTAGCAGACCAGCAGGAAGATACCTGAGGTTAGACCGAGCTTATGTGTTTTGAACTTCCGCCAGATCAGAACCCAATTGGGGGCATCCAGATCCTTGCGCTCCAGCTCTTGCAGAGCTGCATCCGGATCATAGGGGGTGGTGTCGACATAGCGATTGTCGGGCTGCGTGCTCATCGTTTGCGCTCCTCATAGCGGATGCGGGGATCCAGCATGACAAGCAACACATCGGAAATCATGGTCCCGATCAGCGTCAGCAGCGCAACGAACATCAGGACAAACCCGCTGAGGAACATATCCTGTGTCTTAAGGGCAGTCAGCAGGGTTGGGCCGATGGTCTGCAGGCCCAGAACGACGGACACTAGAACCGAACCGGAGATCATTGCGGGGAGCAGATTTCCGATATCCGCAACAAAGGGATTGAACGCCACGCGCAGCGGGTATTTGGTCAGCATCCGCGCGGGGGCCATCCCTTTTGCGATGGCGGTTTCTACGTAAGGTTTGCCCAGTTCGTCCAGCATATTGGCACGCAACCGCTGCATCATGGCGGATGCACCAGAGGTGCCGATGACGAAGGTTGGTACGATCAGATGGATCAGAATGGACTTCACCTTGTCCCAGGTCATGGGCTCGCCTTCATAGGAGGGATCCATTAGCCCGCCTATGGGCAGGTCGAAATATTTGTGCCCGTAATAGAAGAGGATAAGCGCCAGCAGAAAGTTTGGTGTAGCGAGCCCAAGATAACCGACAAAGGCAGAAGTGTAATCGACCCATGTGCGTGATCGGGCCGCTGCCAGAACGCCCAGCGGAAGGGCGACGAGATAGACAAACAGCACCGCCGCGACATTGACCAGAACGGTCAGCCAGAGGCTTTCGCCTACGATTTCGGCAACAGGCCGGTCAAATTCGAACGACCAGCCAAAGTTGCCCTGGATCATACCGGAAAACCCATGTGGGCCGGGCATAAAGCCCATCCAGATCATGTACTGCTGCCAAAGGGGACGATCCAGCGCGTATTCCTTGCGCAGGAATTCAGCCTTCTCAACACCGGAGGATTGACCGGAGGCGCGGAGCTCAGCGATTTGGTTTGACAGGTAGTCACCGGGAGGCAGGTTGATGATGATGAAAATCAGCACAGACACCACCAGCAGCGTCAGCAACATGGTTCCAAACCGGTAGATGGCGTAGCGCAGGATCTCCATTGATGTGGTTCCTCAGCCCTTGCCGTCTTCGAAGAAAAACTCATCCGGGCGGTAGATGCCAAAATGGGCGCCGGGATCCCATGCCCAGATCCCTTTTTGCGGTACATTGCGCAGGCGGTTGCTGACGACAACCGGTTGCGGGGCCGCAGCGACAAGGCCGATGGCATAGACCTCATCAGCGTGAATCTTCAGCATTTCCTGCCAGGCGCGTGTTCGCTCTTCGTCAGTCTTGGCCGTTTCCCAGTCATGCCAGAGTGTCATGAGCCTTTGCGCGGGCTCAAGGTCGGGAGCCTCGCCAACATCGCCACCGGTCTGGTGGTACTGGCCCCATTTTGGCCAGGACAGAAAGACCTGATCCGTTGGCGCCAGATACGCAGGCGAGGTGTAGGTCTGTGGCAGGCCATTGTCCCAACCGTACCAGACCGACGCCATTGTGGTGCCGGAAAACACCCGGTTGCGCAGGATGTCACGATCCAGCGGGCGCATCACCAGTTTGACACCGACATCGCGCCAGTCGTCCGATAGGATTTGCAGAGCGTTTTCAACCTCCTGCCGCTCCCCTGCGGTTTCCACAACCAGTTCCATCGGTCTGCCATCGGGGAGTTTGCGAATGCCGTAGCCGTCGCGCTCGGTTAGCCCGGCCTCATCCAGCAGCTGATTGGCCAGTTCAGGATCATATTGTGCCCAAGCCTCGCGGAGGGCGGGATCAAAGAAGGGGCTGGCCTCCAGAACCGTCATTGCACCGGGTTTTGCCAGCTTGAAATACAGCGCCTTGTTGATGCCTGCGCGATTGATCGCCACGGATAATGCGCGACGGACACGGGTGTCGCGCAGCACCTGGCGCCACTGGTCGTCGTTGACATTAAGATTGGGATAGATCGCGATTTGCGACGCGGTGCCATTGCCCCAGAGGTAGGTCTTGTAGTCGGCGCCATCGGTTTCGCCCTTGCGCAGGATCGGAATGTCGCGAAAGCCAAGGCCGCGGGCCTGAAGATCTGCCTCACCGGCATTGGTCTTGGCGGCGACCAGCCCGCCTGCCACGATTTCCATCTCGACCGTGTCGATATAGGGAAGCTGAACGCCATTGCTATCGAGCCGATGGTAATAGGGATTGCGGACAAAGAGGTGTCGGATTTTCTTGCCCGAGGTGGCGTTGATCCAGGGCTGAAGGGTCGGCAATTCGTGATTGTCGAACTTGTACATGTTGTCGAGCTTGTTGTGCAGCGCGGCCCAGCTTTTGACCCTGGCGTAGTCGACCTCCTCGGCGAGTTTTGCGGGGTCCGCATAGTCTGCGTGAAATTGTTTCAGATAGGCAGACGGGCGATAGATGAACGGCGGGCTGGCCTGCGCGAGGCTGTGCAGGAAGCTCGGGTTAGGGGCCGCCCATTCGTAGATTACGGTTGTTTCGTCAGGAAAGCTCACGGTCGGCAGGGCGCCATCCACCTTCAGATAGTCTGGAGCGCCTGTGGGATTGAGCAGCAGGTTATTGGCGACGTCTTTCCACCAATACTCAAAATCGGCTGAGGTAAACGGGTCGCCATTCGACCAGCGATGACCGGGGCGCAGTTTCAGGGTGAAGCGCCGATTGTCTTCGACCTCGAAGTTCAACAGTATATCGGGCTGCAGCTGGTAGCTTTCGTCATAGCCCGCCAGCCGGGCGTAACCGTAGACAACCATCTGCCGGATGTCCTTGGACCGTGTGACCATCGTGTTGAGGGTACCGCCCTGAATGCCGGGCTGACGCCCCTTGGCTTCCAGATCGACCACCAATGGCACCTCGGGCAGGCGCTCGGAAATCGGTGGCAGGTCACCTGACTTGACCTCCTGCTCCCAAAATCCGCTTTCGACCAACGCTGCCGGACTGGCGATAGCAGACGAGGCTATGGCAAGGGGCAGAACATGGGCCAAAAGCGCGCCAGTTGCGAGGGTCTTCAGGGATTGGCGCAGATTAAACATGACATCGTACCTTATGTCCGGGTTCCACGTGCACCAATGGCGGGGCCGTGATGCCAGAGAATTTGAAGCGATCGGGCCAGCTGTCGGGTGATCCGGCACCCTGTGCGACCAATTTGAGGTTGATCGGGCGCTTAATGCTTGGCTCTGGTTGGGCGGCGATCAGTGCCTTCGTGTAGGGATGCTGCGGATTGTAAAACAGTGTTTCAGGTGGTGCCTGTTCTACCACCATACCACGACGCATCACCGCCACCTCGTCGGCAATGCGGGCCACAACAGCGAGGTCGTGACTGATGAAGAGATAGGAAAGCTGCTGTTGGTCGCGAATATCTTCCAACAGACGCAGGATCTGTTCCTGTACCGAGACATCCAGCGCCGAAGTCGGCTCATCGCAGACAATCAGTGATGGATCCAGCATCAGCGCACGCGCAATCGACAGTCGCTGCCGCTGACCGCCGGAGAAGGCATGCGGATATCGTAGCAACATCTCGGGCTGCAGCCCCACCAGTCGCAACATCTCAGCAGCGCGCTCCCGGCGACTGCTGCGGTTGCCCAGACCGTGGATCTCCATCGGTTCCACCATGGCATCCTGAACCCGCATGCGCGGCGACAGCGACGAATAGGGGTCCTGAAACACCATCTGAGCCGCTTTCTGAAAGGCGGTCCGGCTGCTTCGGTTCATATCGTGAACGGCAATCGGTGTCGCGTCGGATGCAGACCGAAACAACACCTCGCCGCCGGGATCGGGCATTTCGGCGCCCAGTGCGATGCGGGCAGCAGTGGTTTTTCCGGAGCCGCTTTCGCCAACAATCGCCAGTGTTTTGCCGCGTGGCAACGCCAGGTTCAGTTCCTTGCAGGCGTGAATGAGGGTCGGGGCAGACCAGCCTTTGCCCGCGCGCAATGCATAGGTTTTGGAGACGTTTCGCAACTCAAGAATGAGATCATCGCTTGGCGCCGGGGTGACAGGTTCAGGCGTCTCGGGGATTTGCGGTGCCGCCTTGAACAGAGCTTGGGTATAGGGATGCGCTGGTGCGCCAAGAACGGTTTCCGCACTGCCGGCCTCCATCACGCGCCCTTTGTGCATGACAACGACCTGTTCGGCCATATTGGCGACCACACCCAGATCATGGGTTACCAGGATCATGGCCATGCCCGTGTCACGCTGCAGATCTTTCATCAGTCCTAGGACTTGGGCCTGTGTTGTCACATCCAGCGCGGTGGTCGGCTCGTCCGCGATCAACAAATCAGGTTTGGCCACCATAGCCATCGCAATCATCGCCCGCTGGCGCATCCCACCGGACAGCTCAAACGGGTAGGATTTGTAGGTGCGTTCGGGATCGGGGAAGCCCACGCGTTCAAAACAGGTCAAAACCTCCCGCTTTGCTGCTCTTTCGCTTTTTCCGCCATGCAGCCAAAGAACTTCGGCAACCTGGTTACCAATCCGGTGCAGCGGTGAGAGCGAACGCATGGGTTCCTGAAAGATCATCGCGATCTCATTGCCGCGAATATCGCGCATCTGCCGCTCGCCAAGGAGCCGCAGATCCCGCTCTCCACCACCATTGACTCCGCGCCACAGCATCCGACCATGCCGGATCTGCGCGGCCTTTGGCAGGATGCGCAGAACGGCGCGGCAGGTCACGGTTTTGCCGGATCCACTTTCGCCAACAAGGGCAACAGTTTCTCCGGCAGCGACGGAAAAATTCACGTTCTGTACAACCGGGTCGCCCTGGCCAAATCCGATACTGAGGTTTTCGACAGACAGCAGAGGCGTCATTTAGCCTAAGCCACCAAGCCGTTGAGGCGCTTTCATCGTGGTTCCATATCCCCTGTTTTTTCGCCCACTGTCGCGCGCCACTGGTGCAATAGTCAAATCCCATTTCCATCCGCTAAACATCGATGTCGAAAATTTGAGCGTATGAGAGCGGCCAAACCTCGTGCTGTAACGCCCGGACACCTATCGATAGGATGCTACACATTCGCGGCAATCTCTGGCACAGCTGTCGCGGCAGGCCGCCTTCTGGCGCCAATCTTTACCCAAGGGGAGAATGCCATGAGCGAGCAGAACACCATCACCCGTCTGGATCTCTTTATCGACCGGATGGTGTCACAGCGGGCCTGCTTGGATGCGGCAATCACGCAGACAGCGGGCAGGAGCGAACCGGTTTTCGAACTGGGCTTGGGCAATGGGCGCACCTTTCACCACATGCGGGAGCGTATCCGAGATCGTGATGTCTATGTGTTTGAACGGGCGGTGGCATCGCACCCGGACAGTACACCGGCGGAGCATTTGACCATTCTCGGCGATGTCCGCGAGACTCTGCCCGCAGCGCGCACCCGGTTTCCTGCGGGTGCCAGCCTGATCCATGCGGATCTGGGTGGGCACGACCGGGAAAAGAACGACGCTTTTGCGAGGATGATTTCACCATTGATCGAACCGCTGCTGGCGATCAATGGTTTGATGGTCTCCTCTGACCGGATGTATTTCGACGCGCTGGAGGAACAGCCGTTGCCGGAGGGAGCTGTGCCGGGTCGCTGCTTCATCTACCGTCGGACTGCCTGACACGTCTTCGCCTTGCCGCACTGCTCTTAGCGACGTTGGGTTTCTCTGGCCTCATCACCAGAAACCGACCAAGGTTGGTCCGGGATGATGGGCGCTGGCAAGAGGTGACACGATGATATTCTACGACTGCAGCACTGCACCTAACCCGCGGCGGGCGCGGATGTTCATCGCGGAAAAAGGTTTGGACATCAAAACGCGGGACATCTCCATCGCCAAGGGGGAGCAGATGTCCGAGGAATTCCGCGCCATCAACCCGCAGGCGACACTGCCGGTGCTGGTGACCGACGGTGAGCTGATCTTGACCGAAAACTTGGGGATTGCAGCCTATCTGGAAGCGTTGCACCCTGAGCCTCCCTTGATGGGGCGCACCCCCGAGGAAAAGGGGCAAGTCCTGATGTGGCACGCGATTGTCGAGGCGCAGGGTGGGCTGCCTATTGCCGAGGCATTACGCAACAGCCACCCGGCCTTTGCCCATCGGGCCATTCCTGGCCCGGAAAACCATGCGCAAATCCCTGAGTTGGCAGAACGGGGTCGTAGTCGAACGCAGAAATTCTTTGATCTGTTGGAGGCACGATTGCAGCAAAGCACTTTTGTGGCGCTGGATCATCTGACCCTTGCCGATATCGCTGCATTTGTGTTTGTCGATTTCGCGCGCGTTATCAAAATGCGTATCCCTGAGGGGAATACTGCCACCCGTGGATGGTACGACCGGATCGCGGCGCGACCCAGCGCTCAACTGTAGGCGTTCTCTGGAAGAGGAGCCTGCCGTATGGATGGACAGTGGCCGAAAACAGCGGCAGATTGAGGGCGTTTTCTGCGGCTGCTCTGCCGCCTTCTCGATCCAACAATTCAGGGGCCTGACATGGCAGATAAACCCGTTCTGCATCGTGACGATCCAGATGCCGCTCCGCTGGTTGGCAACATCAAGGTCACACGCGCTGACTGGCTGAATGTTGCTATGGATGTTCTTATCACCGACGGAGTGGAGCAAGTGAAGGTGCTGGCCCTGGCCGAGCGGATGGGCGTCTCGCGCTCCTCGTTCTACTGGTACTTCAAATCACGCCAGGATCTGCTCGACGCGCTGCTGACCAGTTGGGAGCAGACCAATACGATTGGCATGATCGGTCAGGCCGAGGCTGAGGCGGACACCATTGCGGCGGCAGTGCTGAACGTATTTCGCTGCACCGCCAATCCGCAATTGTTCAACACAGCGTTGGATTTCGCGGTGCGTGATTGGGCGCGCAGATCCGGTCATGTACGTAATATTCTGGATATGTCTGATGCAAGGCGGATCGACGCGCTGACGGCGATGTTCCGGCGCTATGACTTTGCGGAACGCGACGCGGAGACGCGTGCAAAGGTGCTCTACTATATGCAGCTGGGATACGACATGGCAGGTCTGAACGAGCCCTATGAGCAGCGGCTCGGCATGACCGGCGCCTATTTGGAAGTGTTCACAGGGCAAGCAGCCAGCCCCGAAGAACTGGCTGAATTTGCGGGTTATGCCAGAGAGTTCTGGCGTCCTTGAGGCGGCCTTGACCGGTGATATCAAAGCGTCTCCAGCTGGGTGTTGACCTCGGCTTTGACCTTTTCAGCCGCCGCCATCCTTACAGGGCCATAGCCCCGTATATCCATGGGGGCGCTAAGCACTTTCAGCCAGACCTCATGATGCTCAGGTGAATAGCGCTCTGTGGCGGTTGTGATGATGGTCTGATACCAGATCAGCAAGTCGCGGTGCAGGCGCGCCTCTTCGTGGCGCCCAAATGGATTCCAACGGCTGCCACGCATGCGGCGACCCTGGGCAAGAAGACGCAGCGCGGGGCGCATCCAGGAACCAAACTGCACTTTCTGAGGACGCCCGCGCGCATCTGTCTTCCGGCTGAGAAGCGGCGGCGCGAGATGATAATTTACCCGGAAGTCGCCATCAAACTCGGCTTCAAGCTGATGTTTGAAGCTTTCATCGCTCAGCAGACGGGCCACCTCAAATTCGTCCTTGTAAGCCATCAGTTTGAACAGCGATCGCGCCGCGGCGGTCACCAGCGCGTCTGACCCGGTTTCGGGGAGCGCATTGCGCAGCGCCTCCAGCCGCGCGGTATAGGACTGTGCATAGGCGACGTCCTGATACCCGGTCAGGAAGGTGGCGCGCCGGTCAATCAGTTCTGCCAGCGTTTCATCTGGGGCTTCTGTTTCGTCATATAGGTCGGACAGGCGCGCAGGATCATGGGCAAATGCACGCCCAATGGAGAGCGCCAGGCGGTTCTTCTCGATGGCGACCCCGTTGAGTACAATTGCCTGATCCAACGCGCCGAGGCTCACGGGCACCAACCCTTTCTGCCAAGCAAAGCCAAGCATCATCACATTGGCCAGGACCGCATCACCGAGGAGGGTCTCAGCCGCCTCGTTTGCGTTGAACCCTGACAGGTTGTCCGCACCGATGACATCCGAGATGGATTTCTCACGCAGATTGGCCATCAGGTCTGCATCTCGACGTAGGACCAGATCACCTGTCGGCATTTCGGCGCGGTTCAGTACCATCTTGGTGCCTGCGCGATAATGGGCGGAGGCTTTGGGCGCAGAACTGACGACCACATCACAGCCGATCACTGCGTCCGCGGCACTTTGGTCGATGCGCACCTGATGCAGGGCGTCCGGTGTATTGGACAGGCGAATATAGCCCAAAACTGTGCCAAACTTCTGCGCAAAGCCGGTGAAATCCAGCACGCTGGCACCTTTGCCTTCCAGGTGGGCTGCCATGGTGATCAGCGCACCTACGGTGACCACACCCGTGCCACCAACGCCCGTCACCAGAAGATCGAACGGCTCTTTTAGTGATGGCAGAGCCGGGGGTGGCAGATCTGCGGTCAACGCTGAAGCATCCAGTGCAGCGACCTCCTTTTTGCGTCGTGTCGCGCCCTCTACGGTCACAAAACTGGGGCAGAAGCCGTTCAGGCAGGAGAAATCCTTGTTACAGCTGGAGAGGTTGATTTTACGCTTGCGACCAAAGGGGGTTTCTTTTGGCTCAACGCTCAGACAGTTGGATTCCACAGAACAATCGCCACAGCCCTCGCAGACCAGATCATTGATGAAGGCAAAACGCTTGGGGTCTTCCATCGTGCCGCGCTTGCGGCGGCGGCGCTTTTCAGTGGCGCAGGTCTGTTCGTAAATCAGGACGGTGACGCCCGGGATCTCGCGCAGTTCACGCTGGACGCTGTCCATGTCGCTTCGATCATGAAAGCTGGTGCCTGCCGGGAACTCCGACTTGTAAAATTTCTCAATGTTGTCCGACACCAATGCGATCCGGTCAACGCCTTCGGCGCGGCAGGTCTGGGCGATGCCTGAGACACTCACAGGGCCATCTACCGGCTGACCGCCCGTCATCGCAACGGCGTCATTATAGAGAATCTTGTAGGTGATATTCGTGTTGGCCGCGACGGCCTGACGAATGGCCAGCGAACCAGAGTGATACCACGTCCCCTCACCAAGGTTCTGAAACACATGTTTGCCGCCATTGAATTTGGAGGCAACGGTCCAGGGCACGCCTTCGCCGCCCATCTGGGCGTAGCCAGCGGTGTCGCGGTCCATCCAGCTTGCCATGACGTGGCAGCCGATACCGGAATTTGCTTTGCTTCCTTCGGGCAGTTTGGTCGAGGTGTTGTGAGGGCAACCTGAGCAGAAATAGGGCGTGCGGGTGGCACCCGGTACATTCAGCAATCGGGGTGGATGCGCAGTCAGGGCATCTGCGCGGTCCAGCAGGTTCTCCTCCGGGAAAAACCGGTTCAGCCGTTCTGCGATAATCGGCACCAAGGTAAGAGGGGACAGCTCCCCGGTCCAAGGGATCAGCGGGTTTCCCTGGCTGTCATGTTTGCCAACCATCCGCTCCGGTTTATCGCCAGGCCAGTCGTAGAAATATTCCTTGAACTGGCTTTCGATAATGCCACGCTTTTCCTCGACAACCAGAACCTCTTGCTTGCCCTTCACAAAGCGCAGCGCCTCCGTTCGAGCAAGCGGCCAGACCATGCCAACCTTGTAGATATCGATGCCCAAACGCTTACAGGCGGCCTGATCAAGACCAAGCAACCGCAGCGCTTCCATCAGATCGAGGTGACCCTTGCCAGTGGTCACAAACCCGAACTTCGCTTTTGGCAGGTCATAGATCCTGGTGTCGATCGGGTTGGCCTCGGCAAAGGCTCGTACCGCACGCAGTTTGGCATGGATCCGGGTTTCGATCTCGGGAGAAGGAAGATCGGAGCGGCGGATGTGCAGGCCGCCAGGGTAGTCTGGAAGCTCTGGGTACGTAAAACTGCGATCCGGACGCAGTTCGACCGAACGGGCGCTTTCTACTGTTTCCGAAACGGCCTTAAATCCGACCCACGTGCCGGAGTAACGTGAAAGCGCAAATCCATATTCGCCGAATTGCAGAAACTCGGAGACATCGGCAGGGTTCAGGACCGGCATGAACCACGACATGAAGGCCACATCGGATTGATGGGGCATGGAGGAGCTGACGCAGCCATGGTCATCGCCCGCAACCACCAAAACGCCGCCCTTTTCTGATGAGCCATAGGCGTTGCCGTGTTTCAGCGCATCACCAGACCGGTCGACACCCGGTCCTTTGCCATACCACATGGAAAACACGCCCTCGACCTCACAGTGAGGGTCGAGAATGGCTTGCTGTGCGCCCAGAACAGCGGTTGCGCCCAGGTCCTCGTTGACGGCAGGCATGAAGGCAATGTTGTGCGCATCCATGCGTTTGCGGCTGCGCCAGAATTCCAGATCAACTCCACCCAGCGGTGACCCACGGTACCCGGAAACAAAACCCGCCGTGTTCAATCCCGCAGACTTGTCGCGCCGGGCCTGATCCAACATGACCCGCGCGAGTGCCTGTGTGCCTGTCAGGAAAACGCGGCCTCTGGTATACTCATATCGGTCATCCAGCTGGTAGCTGCGGAAATCATGGCTGAGCTGGGTCATGGAGGCATCCCTTGCATCAAAGTGGTTATTATTTGAAAGAATAACCCGATCATGCCGAAAATCTGTGCCAGATTGTTTGCCCGTAGGCGTAAAAGTGAATATCCGTACCATTAGACGAGGTAATCTGGAAAGTACGTCCATGAGTGATGAATTGGTGCTGGATGACCGTGACCACCGCATCCTGACACTCCTTCAGCAGGATGCGCGAATGTCGAATGCGGATCTGGCTGACGCAGTCGGCATGTCCACCTCTGCGCTGTGGCGGCGGGTGCGTATGCTTGAGGAGGCTGGCATAATTGAACGCTATGGTGCCGTGGTGAATGCAAAGGCGATGGGGCTGGGGTTTCATGCCATCGTTCATGTCCAGCTGACACGTCATGATCGCGATAAGCTGGCGGATTTCATCAGGGCGGTGGAAACCAGCCGTCTGGTTCAGGAATGTTATGCGACCACTGGGCAGTCAGACTATCACCTGCGCGTGCTGGCACCTGATCTGGATGCCTACAACCGATTTCTGGAGGAGTTTTTGTTCCGCTTGCCTGCGGTGGCCAGCGCGCAGACAAATGTGGTTCTGCGGACTATTAAACGCGATGAACCCGTGGCGCCCTAGACTGGGCCTAATTGGTGATGGCTGTGCGCCACGCTTCTCTGGGGTATCTATCCGAAGCTCACATGTGCCCAAGCGGCTGCCATCGCCAGATAGGTAAGCTGGTGCAGCGCCTGATCTGTCCCCATTGCACGCCAATAGACAGCCATGTCCGGTGCCAGTTCCTTGCGTTTGGAATAGCAGGCCTTGCAATAGTCGATATTGAAATGGGCGACCCATTCCAGCGCGCATATAATCAGAATAAATCCGACGGGCGCCCCCATGATCACAAAGGCTATGATTGATCCCAACACATGAACCCCGGCATGTTGCGCGCGCCCTGCATGTAGATATTCCCCGCGGCCTGACAGCATTTTAGGCGTCTGCAGATAAAAATCGGCAAACATATGCTTGATCTGAAGCAGGCAGAGCAATCCCAACAGGGATGCGAGAGGATCTGACAAAGGAACGGCCTCATTTTGTGTCGCGAGCTCTGAAAGCTTACGTATTTTTTTGATGCAGGCAAATGGCCTGTAACAGTATTCGTCACGACGCACCGTCAACTGTGCCGGAACTTAGTGTTGTCATGAGGCTTGTGAACGAACTTCGATGGGGGATCGCCCTGTTGCCATTGCCTGCAACAGGTAATCCGGGCTAGGCATATCAGGATCCGTTTCCGCAACTGTCGCCATTTCGGAGCCGTCCCATAGAACGCACTCTCTTTCGGTTTATCTGGACTTACTCCAAGCGCGACCAGATGGTCTTGCTGGTGGTTACTGCCTGCCTGTTTCCATTACTGTATCTGACGCTGGAACTGCCAAAGCGCATCATCAATGATGCTATCGGTGCTCAAAGTTCCAGCATTGATCTGTTTGGCTACGAACTGACCCAGCTGCACTACCTCTGGCTATTGTGCGGCGGGTTCCTTCTGGCGGTGCTGGCCCATGGCCTCTTGAAGATGCGCATCAACACGATGAAGGGCATTCTGGCCGAGCGGATGTTGCGACGGTTTCGTTATCGGCTGATCTCACGTGTGCTAAGGTTTCCGCAGCCGTATTTCGAGCGGGTCAGCCAGGGTGAATTGGTCTCCATGATCACATCCGAGAGCGAGCCCATGGGTGGGCTCATGGGGGATGCGGTCAGCCAGCCGGTTCTGCAGGCGGGTCAAATGCTGACCATCCTGTATTTTCTGTTCATGCAGAATGTCTGGTTCGGGCTGGCGGCTGTTGCGCTTATTCCGTTGCAGGGCTGGTTGATTCCGATGTTGCAGCGCCAGATCAACCTGCTGAACAAGAAACGTATTCGCCAGATCCGGGCCTTGGCCTCTGAAATAGGAGAGAGCGCGGCGGGGGCGTCGACCCTGCGTCTGAATGGCGGCTGGCGCTACCGGATGGCTGTGATCACAGACCGGCTTGGCTGGCTTTATGACATCCGGTTTGAGATTTATCAGAAGAAATTCTTCATGAAGTTTCTCAACAACTTCATCACGCAGCTGACGCCGTTCTTGTTTTATGCGGTGGGTGGTTATCTGGTGCTGGAGGGCAAGGTCTCGCTTGGCGCGTTGGTTGCCGCTCTCGCAGCCTACAAGGATCTGGCATCTCCCTGGAAGGAGTTGCTGGCCTACTACAATCAGACGCAGGATATGGCGTTGCGCTGGGATGTCATCCTGGAGCGTTTCGATCCGCCGGGAATGGTGGACGAGGCGTTGATGACTGGCGCACCGGATGAATTGCAGCGCCTTCAGAGTGATATCGTCGTTGAGGGGGTCAATGTTCGTGATGCCAATGGCAATCTCGTTCTGGAAGATTTGAACGCACGGTTCCCGGCGGGGAAGGTGATCGGCGTCGCCGCCCCGTCGGAGGAAGATCGCCGCGCCCTAGCGGGGCTGCTGACCCGGGAACTACTGCCCTCGGCTGGCGAGGTCTCGATTGATGGTCAGAACATGCGCGACATTCATCAGGCGGTGATCGCTGCGCGTATCGGTCATGCCACCTCCCGACCGGTGCTGTTTCAAGGATCATTTGGCGACAATGTGATGATGCCGATTCGACAGCGCCCGCTGGGAGCCGCACAGGATCTGCGTCGGTATGATGTGGCGCAGCGGGCAGGCAATAGTCCCGATCCTCTAGACGCGTCATGGCTTGATCCGGCCCTTGCCGGGTTCTCGAGCGAGGCGGAGCTGCGTGACTGGTGGCTAAGACTGGTTTCAGGTATCGGGTCTGACACAGCACTATTTCGCCGCGGGGTGGAGCAACGCTTTGAGCCTTCAAGTCACCCGGAACTGGCGCAGCAACTTGTCGATCTGCGCGGCATGGTACAGCAGGCCGTCATCGACGCGGGCCTAGATGGCTATGTGCATTTCTTGGCACCTGATCGCTACAATCCGGCACTGCCAGTGGCTGAAAACCTGTTGTATGCGACCACTCAGGTCCGTATGAGCGAAAACGTGCTGCGCCAGCAGGATGATTTCCTCGATCAGCTGCGGGACCTCAATCTGGACGCGGATCTTGTCGCCCTAAGTCGCGATGTGGTGGAAATGCTGCGGCAGATCTTTGGAATCGACGGCACCGATCATCCGCTGTTTCGCAAGCTGGGTCTGGAGGCCTCGGCCTATGAGGGGGCGCTCGCGCTGGTGGATAAGACCCGTAACGATGGCGTCTCCGCGCTGAGCCATGAGGAGCTGGCGCGGTTGCTGATCGTTCCTTTCAGCATTTCAGCTGAGCAGATCGGTGCGGCGTTCAGCAGTGAGATAGAAGAGCGTATTCTGGCCTTCCGGCAGAGTCATTCCAGCCAGTTGATGGCGACGCTGGATGATATTTTCGAACCGCTTGATGACCGGGCATTTGCACCGGGCTTGACGGTTCTGGAAAACGCCCTGTTCGGAAAAATCTCCGATAGCGCCGGCGGGCGGGCGGAAGAGGTGCAGAAACTTGTCTCGGATGTGTTGGTGAAGAACGGTGTCCGCGACCACGTGGTTGAGCTGATCTTTGATCTGCCGATCGCGCTGGGCGGGCAGGGGCTTGCTGCCAGCTTTGCCGAGCCGCTTGCGTTCTCTCGGGCGTCCATCAAACGCCCTGATATCTTGATCTTGGACGCCGCTATGGCGAGTTATGATCTCGACACCCGGATCGCAATCCACAAGAATCTGCGCCAGCTGTTGCCGGACACCACGTTGATTTACCTTGGCAGCAGCTTCGAAAGCCCGGATGTATTCGACGGCTACTATGAACTGCGGCAGGGACGACTGGTCAGCGATAGCCCAGTCGCGGATGCGGTCAGCGATGGCGCGGGGAGTGCGGACCTTGCGCGCAAACTCAGAGCGCTGGAGCAGACAGAGCTGTTCTCCGAACTCAACCGCCGTCAGCTGCGCCTTTTGGCCTTTGGCGCGCGCTGGTACACGGCAAAATCTGGTGACACAGTATTTCTGAAAGACGATGAGGCCAGCGATGGCGCCTATATGGTGCTGGAGGGAGAGGCAGGCCTGTATTTGCCGCAGGACGGGGAGACACGCCGCCTGGTTGCCAAAGTTGGCGCCGGTCGTCTGGTCGGCGAATTGGGTCTGATCCGGAAGGAACCCCGAGCCCTCAGCATGATTGCGGAAAGCGATTTGACCTGTTTGCGGATTGGTGAGGAGGAGTTCCTCGCGGTTGTGGAAAACGATGCCGCGACCGCGTTTAAACTGTTGCAAGTCGTTGCAGGCTATGTGTCGAGCTGATCGCTTTTAAGGGACACTATACGCGTCCATGAGAGGTGCGGGCGTTTGGGATCGAGAGGAGACGACTGCCATGAAATTACTAAGATACTATAGTGACGCTGGTATTCGTCCCGGCCTTAAAGCCGGGGATGGAACCCTGCGAGATCTCGGCGGGCATGTCAAAGATCTCACGGGCGCAGAACTAGGGCATGATACGCGAGAGGAGCTGGCATCGCTTCCACTGGCAGATCTGCCGATCGTTCAGGGAGAGCCGAGGTTGGCCCCCTGCGTTGGCAACGTCGGCAAATTCCTCTGTATCGGCCTGAACTATCGGGATCACGCTGAGGAGGCGGGACTTGCGATCCCGCAGCATCCGATCCTGTTTCTAAAGGCCAATTCAGCCATCAGTGGCCCAAACGATCCGGTGGTTTTGCCGCGCGGCGCGCGGAAAGCCGACTGGGAAGTGGAGTTGGGCGTGGTGATTGGGGAAACCGCCAAATACGTCGGGGTTGAAGACGCGCTCGACCATGTAGCGGGCTATTGCGTGGTCAATGATGTCTCGGAGCGATCTTTCCAGATGGATCTGTCCGGGCAATGGACCAAAGGCAAGAGCTGCGACAGTTTCGGCCCTATTGGCCCGTGGCTGGTAACACCCGATGAGGTTCCCGACCCGCAGCAACTTGCGCTTTATTGTGATGTGAACGGCAAGCACATGCAGCAGGGTCACAGCAGTACAATGATCTTCTCCGTCGCCGAAATCATCTCGCATCTCAGTCAGTTGATGACACTGCATCCGGGTGACCTTATTGCAACCGGGACACCGCCGGGGGTGGGGATGGGGCAGAAGCCCGACCCGATCTATCTGACGGCGGGCGATACCCTGCGGCTAGGCATCGATGGGCTGGGTGAACAGCGACAACATATCGTCGAAGACAGTTGACTGTATTTCTTCATTCCATGCACTCCCGCCCGTCGCTGGATCTTGGCCAGGATCCGGCCCGTTGGGCCATGCCGTGCGCATATGGCACACGGCATGGCGATTTTTCGCAGGAGATGCGCGCCTTTCCTGCGTGGCGCTGGTTATTCTTCAATAGGAGGGGCGCCGCCCACAAAACTGTTACCCTCGGCATAGTTGCATGGGGCATCCTGCATGTTGAGGTGCAGATCATCCCCGATAAAGGGATGGGCGCGGGCAAGATCTTCGTCGACCTCAATGCCAAGACCCGGGTTCTCTGACGGGATCACGAAACCGTCCTCCACAGTGATCCCCTGCTTGATCAGCGCCGCATGAAACGGTGTCTCGATTGTTTCGATCATCAAGAGGTTGGGGATTGCGGCCGCAAACTGGATATTGGCCGCCCATTCGACAGGACCCGCATAGAGATGAGGCGCCATCTGTGCGCCGAAAACCTCGGCGATAGCTGCGATTTTCTTGGTCTCCCAGATGCCGCCGGATCGCCCCAGGGCCGGTTGCAGGATTTCTGCCGCACCTGCACGCAAGATTGCGGCGAACTCCGCTTTCGTTGTTAGCCGTTCCCCTGTCGCGACGGGGATGCGGACCCGATCTGCGACCCGAGCCATATCTGCAACTAGATCAGGAGGTGTGGGCTCCTCAAACCACAGGGGCTCATAAGGTTCCAACGCTTGGCCGAGCCGAATGGCCCCTGCGGGTGTGAACTGGCCATGGGTGCCAAACAACAAATCTGCTCTATTGCCGACGGCCTCCCGGATGGCGCGGCAAAAGGCGACGGATTGGGTGATGTCAGATTGGGCCGGCATATGCCCCCCCCGCATCGTATAGGGACCGGCGGGATCGAATTTGACTGCGGTGTAGCCTTTTTCCACTGCTGCGATTGCAGACTCAGCCGCCAGTTCGGGCGTGTTCCAGAACGCATCAATATCGTGGTGGGGCAATGGATAAAGATAGGTGTATGCACGCAACCGGTCGTTCATTTGCCCGCCAATCAAAGCATGAACCGGTCGGTCACGGTCCTTGCCGAGGATATCCCAGCAGGCGATTTCAAGGCCGGAAAACGCGCCCATGACGCTCAGGTCGGGGCGCTGCGTGAAACCCGAGGAATAGGCCCGCCGAAACATCCATTCGATATCTTCGGGGTTCATACCCTGCATATGCCGCTCAAAGACATCGCGGATCACATGCGTCATTGCGTCAGGGCCAACGGAGGCCGCGTAGCATTCGCCCCAGCCGGTGATACCGGTATCGGTGGTCACCTTGACCAGGATCCAGTAACGCCCGCCCCAGCCAGGGGCTGGTGGAGCGGTGACAATGATGTCTAGGTCTTGCAGTTTCATGTCAGGTATTTCCCTGTGTGCTCAGAGGTCTATCGGTCAAAAAGGATGACGTTGCGACGTGCCGATCCTGTCTTTGTATCGGCAATCGCAGCGTTTATGTCTTCAAGCTTCCAACGTCCGGAAATCAACTCGTCCAGTTTCAGGCGCCCCTGCTGATAGAGGTCTACCATCCACGGAATATCGCGCTGAATTACCACGTCACCCATTTTGGAGCCGATCATGCCTTGCCCGATGGCGGCCATGATGACCGGCTCATAGCTGGCTTTCGCGCCCGAGTGCGGCATGCCGATCATCACCATGCGCCCGCCGATGCCCAGATATCGCGTGGCCTGCTCATAGGCTGGGATAGCGCCGACTGTGACCAGAACAACATCAGCCCCCTTGCCGCCAAGGGCCTTGTATGAAGCCTTCCATGGTGCATCGAGGCGGCCGAGGACTGTGTTGGTCGCGCCAAACTCCTTGGCAATCTCCAGCTTTTCCTCGCTCAGATCGACGGCAACGATCCGTCGCGCACCGGCAATGCGGGCGCCCTGGATCGCATTGAGGCCAACGCCACCTGCGCCGATCACAACGACATCCTCGCCTGCACGAAGCTTTGCGGCATTCACTGCTGCACCGACGCCTGTGATGACGCCGCAGGAGATTAGCGCGGCGACATCTTTGGCAATTTCGCTTGGAATTTTTACGATTTGGCGTTGATCCACGACAACCCGTTCAGCAAAGGCACCGCAAGCCATTGCTTGCATCAAGGGCGCGCCGTCGGTGGTTTTGAGCGGACCGTTGACGGTATCATAAGGTGTTTCGCATAGGGTGGGCGCACCGCCTGCGCAGCTGGGACAGCTGCCACAGGATCGGATCAGAGTGACAACGACGCTGTCCCCCTCAGCAAAGCCCTGCACATTATCGCCGACGGCGCTGATTACGCCAGCGGCTTCGTGGCCATAAACGGCGGGTAAAAACCCACCCCAGGCGCCCTCTGCAAATGAGATGTCGCTGTGGCAGATCGCAACGGCGTCCAGCGTCACCTCTACTTCTCCAGTGCGCGGCGCGGCAAGCTGTACCTCTTCAATCACGAGAGGGCTACCAAACTCGTGGCAGACGGCGGCTTTGATGGTTGGCATGCATCTCTCTCCCTGTTTGTAGGCCACGGTGGACCGGAGGGAGGAGGGCTGCAAGTCTGAAACCGTCAATGAAGCGTCGCATACCGAGGCACATAGGCGCAGGGATAGCGGGGCGCACCCACTTAGGTCGCTGATGAGCAGTGTATCAGGTCGATTCCTTGCGGCCTTTCAGAGCGGCTGTGGTTTTCACAAATCGCTGTGCCTCGTCTGGGGCACATCCGAGTTGCCGTGTTGCGTCAAAGAGTGTGGTCTGATCCAGCTCTGGAAATTGCACGGCAACAACCTCTTGCAGGGGTACTCCGTCCTGCGCTGCCTTCACGCAGAGATCCTTGACTGCGGCCTGTGCCTCACCCCTCCGCATCTGCTCCGCCAAGGCAAAGCTTAGCGCTTCTGCATAGATTGTCCCATTGGCAGCGTGGAGGTTGCGCAACATTTGCTTGGCGTCTGGCGCCAGTTCTATGGTCATGGAGACAGCGGTCCGGGCGGCACTTGCGGCGCAGAAAACGATCTGCGGAAGGCTCAGCCATTCGCCAAACCAGCTGGCGCCGTCGCGTTGGTTTTGATGCGCGGCGGCATGATGCAGCGCCGAAAGCTGTGCGGTTGCCTGCGCGGCCAGTGCGATCAGCGCCGAGGCGGCAACCGGGTTCTGTTTCTGCGGCATGGTTGAGGAGGCGCCCGCTGTGCCGACTGTTAGCTCGTCGATACCGCTTTGGCGTAGGGCAAGGCAATCAGTCCCCAATTTCCTCAATACGGTGCAGGCGCGGGTGAGCCAGTCTGCGATCCGCAAAACCGGGCTGCGATCCGTGTGCCAGCTGCGATGTGGGTCCGCCAGCGATAATCCCGCAGCCAGCTCCGCGCGCAGCTCACTGGCCTTGGACCCCAATGCGCTGTACGTTCCAGCAGCACCGGAAAGTGACACCAGAAGACAGGTTTGACGGAGCACTGGCAGCTCTTCGAGCAGTGCCGCCAGAGGCTGTCCCCACGTGGCCACAACGGCTCCGAAGCTGGTCGGGGTGGCCAACTGACCATAGGTGCGTGCAGCCATCGGAAGGTTGGCATGGGTGTCGGCCATATCGGACAGTTGCGTAAGCAGGGTGAGCAGATCAGCCTCAACGGCCGCAAGTGCCTGCCGCAATCGCAGCATCAGGGCGCTGTCCATAATATCCTGCGAGGTTGCCCCCCAATGTACATATTGGGCGTGCTCCGGCGCGTTCATCTCGTCCCTCAATGCACTCACCAAACCTGGAACCGGAACGCCATTCTGTCCGGCCGATTTGCCCAATGCGCCGGGGTCCAGAGCGACCTCCATCACCGCGCGGCCAATCGCTGCCGCGCTTTCCTCCGGGATCAGGCCGAGTTTGCCCTGCGCCTTGGCCAGCGCCCCCTCGACCAGCAGCATCGCGCGAATTTCGGCGCTGTCTGAAAACAGCCGGGAAATATCTCCCGCAGGAAACAATGACGCATAGAGTTGGCTGTCGAAGAGAGAAGCGGCCATCAGAGATCTTTCACTAAGGGTTGCCATGGCTGCTGCGGGGCAGCAATAGGCGGCAAATGGGGTATATACAGGCCTGTTACCCTATCATAAGGGCGGTCGGCTACCATTTGTGCCAGTTGTTGTGGTCGCTCGCACGTTCCCGAGAGCGCACCGGACCTCGGCACAGCAGCCATCAGATATGCCCTTGCTCCCTCAGGAAGGTGATCAGACGATCCGCAAAAGCCTCGGGCTGCTCGACACAAGGTATATGACCGGCGCGGCGGATCAATTCGAACTTGGAACCGGGGATGAGGTCGACCGTTTCACGTACCAAGTCCGCGGGTGTCGCGCCGTCATCAGAACCCGCAATTCCTAAGGTCGGCAATCGTAAGCCGCTGGTGGGTGTGTAAAAATCTGTCCCGGCGATCGCCGCGCAGCACCCGATGTAGCCCTCGCTCGATTGCTGGAGCAGATGGTCGCGCCAAGGCGCCATCTCGGGCGATTTTCGAAATGCCGGTGCAAACCATCGCTCCATGATGTTGTCCGCAATGGCATCAATCCCGTCACGTTTGATTGCGTCAATGCGCTGTTGCCAAGTGGCGGCGGTCCCGATCTTGGCGGCGGTGTTGGAGAGTACCAGCCCACGCATCAGATCCAGCCGCTTGATCGCCAGCCCCTGCGCAATCATGCCGCCGATAGACAGCCCGACAAAGATACAGCCCTTTATCTGCAAATGGTCGAACAACCGCTCGGCATCGCGGACCAATGTGCCCATGGAGTAGGGGGCGGGCGTTGCGGGTGTTCCGCCGTGGCCACGCAGATCGTAGCGGATAATGCGCAGTTCTCTCGGCAGTCGTTCTACCACCTGATCCCAGACACGCAGGTCAGTGCCAAGGGAATTGGCAAAGACCAAAGGAGGTCCGTCGGCAGTTCCATCCAGTTGGTAATGTAGCTGGATATCGCCCAGATCAGCAAATGGCATAAAGGGGCTCCGGGGTGTGTTCAGTCGCGGTTTCTAACGCGCGGGCGCCCTCAGGTAAAGTCAGCCGGACCGTGAAAAGATGAGCATATGCGGCCCTAACCCCCAGATTTGAGCCGCATATGAGCCATGATCTGCCCGTGATCAGAGGCGAGTTTGTTGTAGGGAGCTTCGGGATGGCTGCCATCAGTCAGGTGGTCATTGAAGACGCTGAAATATTCCATCTCTCCGATTTGGCCTGCCCAGTCCGGATCAAAATGGCGGGACATGTAGATCTGATCAATGCTTTCATGAACGCCGCCAAATGCCGTGGTGTAGACCACATCGCGGAGCGACTTTTTGAGGAATTGCTTTTCTGCTGACCGCAATCGAAACTTGTCGATGGTTTCGCGGATCTGCCGGTTCTCCTCCGCACTGTAGCGGTCTCCTGAATGTCGGGCGTCATGGCGCAGCATCCAGGAGTAATTTCGAAATGGGGTCTCGCCGCTGATGATTTCGGAACTGACGGCGTTTTCCCCGTCATTGAAATCTCCCAATACGATGACTGGACGGTTCTGTTCCAATTCGTCCAAGACCATCCGCCGCAGCACCCAGGCCTCAGCCATACGGCGCAGAGCTGCGCGCAGCGCGCCCAAGGCACGACCACCCGCATCATAGGCTGTGAGCACGGTTTCAGGTGGATAGGGCGCACCTTGCGGGGTGATGAACTCACCCAGTTTGGATTTCAGATGACAGTTGAAGACGCTGACAATCTGCCCGGCGACGGGGATCCGGGCCTTCATGATCGGGCGCGACAGCCGTCTCAGCGTGTAATAGCCCGCGTCCTCTTCGCCACCAAGGCAGGCCATCGGAATATCAAGCGGTTGCGGCAGATCCTGAATAATCTCAACCGGTTCAGCGAAGCCATACCGCGACAGGATAGCAAGGCCGGGGCGCCGTTTCCCTGGTATTTCGCTGTCGTTTATGTTCGGCGCAAAGGCCAGCTCAGCCTCAGTGTAGGGCGTATAGGCCAGTTTGCGGAAAATCGCCTTCCGGTGATAGCGTTTGGACCGGTCAGGCAGGCTGGCGGCATTTGCCTCCTGCCCGCGCCGGTCGGTCTCAGCGATGATCTCACGCAGCGGCGCTTCCTCGAAAATCTCTTGAAACCCCACGATATCGGCATCCAGAGTCAGCAGCTGATCGGCCATCCAATCGGCCTTCCACGCGTATTCCTCAGGCGTGTAGCTTTGAAATTTATAGTATTCCTGATCCGGACCTATCAGGTTTTTCACGTTGAAGGATGCAATGGTGAATTCGGTCATGTTGTACTCTAAGCTCGATAAGGGCGGTCATTCGGAGTTAGCCGAACCGATGCAACGCCTCAGCAAAAAGGGCTGCGTCGACGTTGCCGCCTGTTGCGATAGCGATTGTGGCAGGGCCGCTTAATTGGTCACCATGGAACAAGGCTGCTGCGAGAGACACCGCACCACCGGGTTCCAACACGATCTTCAGTCGTAAAAAGGCCAGCGCCATGGCGCGCATCGCCTCCTCTTCGCTGACGACGACGCCCAAACCGCAGAGCCGCGACAGGATGGGGAAGGTGATTTCGCCCGGTGCCGGCGTTAGTATGGCATCACAGAGTGAACCCGCGGAGGCCTCATTCCGGCAGATTTTACCCGCAGCCAGTGAACGGATGACATCGTCAAAACGCTCAGGTTCGCAGGGACTTACTTTCATCTTTGGTGCTGTTTGTTCCAGAGCAAGTGCAACGCCCGCGGTCAAACCGCCACCGCCGCAGCACACCAAGACATCTGCTTCGGCTACGTCCAACTCAGCAGCTTGGCGGGCAATCTCCAAGCCAACAGTGCCTTGTCCGGCGATGACCTCCACGTCGTCGTAGGGTTTGATCAGGGTAAGACCGCGCGCCTCTGCAAGTTCTGCTCCGATGGCATCACGGTTGTCTTTGGCCCGGTCGAACAACACCACCTCCGCGCCGAGCGCGCGCGTATTGGCAATTTTGATGGCCGGCGCGTCCTGCGGCATCAGGATCACAGCGGGAGTTGAATGTGCAGCGGCTGCAGCGGCCACCCCCTGTGCATGGTTGCCGCTGGAATAGGTCAGGACGCCGCAGTGCCGTTGCTCATCGGTCATCGCAGAGAGGGCAGCCCAGCCTCCGCGAAATTTGAACGAACCAGTGTGTTGCAGGCATTCGGCCTTCACCAAAACGCGCCGTCCGGCGATGTCGTCCAGAAACGGTGAAGATAACAGCGGCGTCTCGCGTGCGTGACCGCTCAGGCGGTCGGCGGCTGCGGTAATCGCGGCAAAAGAGGTCATTGGGCAATCTCCAGAATACGATGGATAAGCGCCAGCGACCTGGGCTCATCAAGGAACGGGACATGACCGCGGTCCGGAATCTCTACGGCAAGCAACTCCGGCAGGCGGAGCTGCATTTTCTGGTAGGTGTCGGCGCTGAGTATATCCGAGTTGGCCCCACGGATGAGGCCTGACGGTACCCCGCTGAGAGAGTGGAACAGCGGCCACAAGTCTGGCGTTGGTCCGGTGGCAGCCTGTGCTAGCAGGGCGTCGCGCAATCGTGCGTCGTAGCGCAGAGCCAAGCCGTCCTGCGTCTGGGTGTAGAAAACCTCCACCTCCTCGCGCCAGCGCGCCATTGGCACATCGGGAAATGCTGGGGCCATATGTGTCGCCAGCACCGAAGCGGCCTGTTCGTGAGTTTTGACCGCAGGGCGATGCCCGACATAGGCCATAATCCGCGCGATCCCATCCGCCGGAATCTCTGGCCCGACGTCGTTCAGGATCACACCAGCCAATCTGTGTTTGTGCAAAGCGGCCAGCGCCATGGCGACCAGCCCGCCGCGTGATGTGCCAAGAAGTGTGACGCGATCAATATCAAGATGATCCAGCAGCTCGATTACATCCTGCGCCTCACGCGGGACTGAATAGCTGTGAATGTCTTCGGCGTATTGCGATCTGCCGCGACCGCGTGCGTCCAGCGTGATCATACGATGACCATGAATGTGCGGCCGAAGGTATCGAAAATCCTGCCCGTCGCGTGTTAGACCTGCCAGACATAGCAACGGTGGGCGCGCTCCGCTGGCTGACTGGTTGGGATCGTCATAGGCGAGCTGCAACCCGTCCGAGGTGGTGAAGACTGAAAGCGGTCCTGATGTAAGCGACACAGGATTATGTCCCAAGTAATGTCGGAATACTGCTCAGATCGCTCAACACATGATGCGGCGTCCAGGGCAGACGATCCATTGGCTCGCCGCCACGATTGACCCAGGCTGTGGTAAATCCATACCCCGACGCCCCTGCAGCGTCCCAGCCGTTGGAGGACACAAACAGAACTTCGTTGCGCTGACAGCTGAACCGTTTCCCGACGAGATCGTAAACCTGTGCGGCGGGTTTGAAAACACCGACGGCCTCCACGGATAAGACATCATCCAGCAGCCCGCTCACACCGGCGGAGTTGACGGCACCTTCCAGCATCTTGGGTGACCCATTTGACAGGATGGCTGTCTGCAGGCCAGCTGCCTTGAGCGCGCGTAGCATCTCCGGCACCTCCTCATAGGCTTGAAGTTGCCAATAGAGATCAAGCAACCGTTTTCTCAGCTGCGGATCCCCGCTAAGTCCGGTGGCTTCCATCGCCCAGTCCAATCCGTCTTGGGTGACCTGCCAGAAATCCGTGTGGGCGTTGGTGATGGCGCGCAGCCAGGTGTATTGTAGCTGTTTCAGCCGCCAATGGTTGGCCAGCTCGGCCCAATGATCAATCAGATGTGGGAACTCCGGTTCATGGGCGGCTTGTCGTGCGGCCGCCGTCACGTCGAACAATGTGCCATACGCATCGAAGATACAGGTTGTGATCGCCATGGGGTCTCCCGTCCGGTGTCCTGTGGTTGAGCTAGCCTAGGCGCAAAACGGGCGTTAATTCCAGCCACAATGCGATGCATACCGTGACAAACCGCTACCAGTTCGGGGCGCTGGTAGGTTGGGTTTACATCAGGGGTGGGTCCTATACTGTGCGCGCCTTTGTAACGTGAAACCAACTGGAGGTCCCATGACCGAGGTAAAAAGCGGCGATACCGTACGCATCCACTACACAGGCAAGCTGACAGACGGCAGCGTCTTTGACAGCTCTGAAGGGCGCGAGCCGCTTGAGTTCACCGTTGGCTCCGGTCAGGTCATCGAAGGTATGGACGCAGGTCTGGCTGGTATGACCGCAGGCGAGAAAAAGACGCTCAACATTCCTGCTGATCAGGCCTATGGCCCCAGCCATGATGAGGCGCGTCAGACCATCCCGCGCGAAGGCATTCCCGATGATATCCCACTTGAGGTGGGCACCCAGCTGCAGATGCAGGCTCCAACCGGGGAAGTTCTGCCGGTAACTGTGGTGGAAGTGACCGAGGCGACCGTGACCCTTGACGCCAACCACCCGCTGGCGGGCAAGGATCTGATTTTTGATATCGAATTGGTATCGATCAACTAAGGCCGGCGGAGGTGGCGCCTCTTGCGTCGCCTCACCAAACCGGCTCTTTTGCTGCGGAACGATCTAAGGCGAAAGAGGACGGCATGGCCAAATTTTCTACTTCAGAAGCCTTTATGGATCGCCTTGGAATATCCTTGCCGATCCTGCAATCACCGATGGCGGGCGTCAGTACACCAGACATGGCCGCTGCCGTCAGCAATGCAGGCGGGTTAGGTGCTTTGGGCATTGGTGCGGCATCTGTGGGCGGAGCCGAGGCGATGATACGCCAGACGGCTGCGCTGACGGATAAGCCATTTAATATCAATGTTTTTTGCCATCACCCTGCGGTGTCTGACCGTCAACGAGAATCGGTGTGGCTCCGGCATCTCGCACCTGTGTTTGAAGTCTTCCAGACCACGCCGCCGAAGGAGCTGCGCGAAATCTACACCAGTTTTAATGTTGATACAGATATGCAGGCGATGCTGCTGACGCGTCGGCCTGCTGTTGTCAGCTTTCATTTTGGCCTGCCGCCGCATCAGGTAATAGCGGCATTGAAATCATCAGGTATCCTCTTGATGGCCACTGCAACATCTCTGGTGGAGGCCAAGATGCTGGAGGAGGCAGGCATCGATGTTGTTGTTGCACAGGGCTGGGAGGCCGGGGGGCATCGGGGTGTCTTTGACCCCAGGGGCAGGGATGAGCGGCTTGGCACGTTGGAGCTGGTTCGCGGTTTGGTTACAGAGTTAAACCTGCCGGTGGTTGCTGCTGGTGGGCTGATGACCGGCGCTGATATTGCGGGGGCGCTTGCCGCAGGAGCGGTGGCGGCGCAGCTGGGTACGGTATTTATCGCCTGCCCGGAAAGCAGCGCCGATGCGGGCTATAGGGACGCTTTGTTGGCGGATGATCCGAAAACCGAGATGACCGCGGCGATTTCAGGCAGACCTGCGCGCTGCCTGAGCAACCGATTTACCGACTGGGCGAGCAGGGTCGACCCCGAAATGATCCCGGATTACCCGATTGCATACGATGCGGGGAAGGCGCTGAACGCTGCCGCCAAACAGGCAGGGGAAGCCGGATATGGTGCGCAATGGGCGGGGCAGGGCGCGGCAGCCGCGCGCCCGATGCCGACGGCAGATCTCATGCAGCAGCTTACGGCAGAATTGTCAGCAGCACAGTAGGACCGACCCCCCCCATAAACAGCACAGCTAAACGAAAAAGGGCACCGTAACGGGTGCCCTTCAATCGTTGTCCAGAAAGTGAGGCAGCGTTCAGAGATTGTCCTGCTGCGGCATTCCAAGAACGTGAAATCCCCCGTCGACGCGAATGACTTCACCGGTGGTGCAGGCTCCGGCGTCAGAAGCGAGGTAGACAGCTGTCCCACCAACGGCTTCCAGCGTTGCATTGTCCCGCATTGGTGCATTCTGAGCGGTATGCTTGAAGGTTTTGCGCGCACCGCCGATGGCGGCGCCGGCCAAGGTTTTCATCGGGCCGGGAGAAATCGCGTTAACGCGAATGCCCTCAGGGCCGAGGTCATTGGCCAGATAGCGCGTGGCGCTTTCCAACGCTGCCTTGGCGACGCCCATGACGTTGTAGTTGGGGACGACACGGTTTGACCCCTGATAAGTCAACGTCAGTAGAGTACCGCCCGCATCCTTCATCAGCGGATAGGCGCGGCGCGCGACCTCAACGAAGGAGTAGGCCGAGATATCCATCGAGTTCTTGAAGTTCTCGCGGCTGGTATCAAGGAACCGCCCGGTCAGCTCTGCTTTGTCCGAATAGGCGATGGCATGAACGACAAAATCAAGGCTATCCCAGCGTGCAGACAGCTGTTCGAAGGCCCTGTCGAGTGAGGCGTCGTCAGTCACATCGACATCGACCATGAAATCGCTGCCAACGCTCTGAGCCAGAGGCTCAAGACGCTTGCCGAATGCCTCACCCTGATAGGTAAAGGCCAGGTCTGCTCCGGCCTCAGCCATGGCCTTGGCGATACCCCAAGCGATCGAACGATCGTTGGCGACCCCCATGATTAGGCCACGCTTGCCCGTCAATACTCCTGACATACGCCGTTATCCTTTGTATTTGCTCAAAACCATTGAGCCATTGGTGCCACCAAAGCCGAAGCTGTTGGTCATCACGCTGTCCAGACCGGCGTTTTCCACCAGTTGTGTTGCGACCTCTGCGGGCTCAATGCCTTCGGCCAGGGTGTCGACGTTGATCGACGGGGTGATGAAGTCGTTGTCCAGCATCAGCAGGCAGAAGATTGCTTCCAGCGCTCCAGCCGCGCCCTGTGCGTGACCGGTCATCGATTTGGTTGAGGAGATCGGGGGAACCTTGCCCGCACCGAAGACCCGCCGGGCCGCTTCGATCTCGCCGACGTCGCCAACCGGGGTCGAGGTCCCATGGGCATTGATGTAGTCTACTTTGCGGCCGTCAGGCAGGGACTGCAGAGCCAGCCGCATGGCGCGTTCGCCACCTTCTCCGGAGGGGGCGACCATGTCGTGGCCATCCGATGTCGCCGCAAAACCGGTTACCTCGGCATAAATCTTGGCACCGCGGGCCAAGGCGTGATCCAGATCTTCCAGCACAACAATGCCACCGCCGCCGGAAATCACAAACCCGTCGCGATCCTGATCGAAGGCACGCGAGGCTTTCTCCGGTGTGTCGTTATATTTCGACGACATCGCGCCCATCGCGTCGAACAGGCACGAAAGCGTCCAGTCCAGTTCCTCGCCGCCGCCGGCAAACATCACATCTTGTTTGCCCATCATGATCTGCTCGGCTGCGTTGCCGATGCAATGCAGCGAGGTGGAGCAGGCGGACGTGATGGAGTAGTTGATGCCCTTGATCTTGAACGCCGTCGCCAGGTTGGCAGAGATAGTGGAGGACATACATTTGGGCACTGCAAACGGCCCGATACGCTTGGTCGCGCCGGTTTTTAGAACGGTTTGATGCGCTGTCAGCATGGCGGATGTAGATGGGCCACCAGAGCCTGCAACAAGGCCGGTGCGCTCATTCACCACCTGATCGTCGGACAGACCGGCATCCGCAATCGCCTGGCTCATCGCGATATGAGCATAGGCCGCGCCCGCGCCCATGAAGCGCAGGGTGCGTTTGTCGACATGATCTGCCACATTCAGCTTGAGCGTGCCTGCGATCTGGCTGCGAAAGCCATGTTCCGCCATTTCAGGGCTGGCTTCGATGCCGGATTTTCCAGCTTTGAGAGAGGTCAGGACCTCTTCGGCATTGTTCCCGATGGACGAGACGATGCCCAGACCGGTGACGACGACACGACGCATGCTGCGTACTCCTATGCTGTTTCAAGGGGGCCAGAGGAAAGCTGTCGATCAGCTCTCGGACAGGGCCACCTTCATGTCTTTGACCTGGTAGATGACTTCGCCATCTGCCTCGACGATCCCATCGGCAACACCCATGGTCAGGCGGCGGGTCTGGATCGCCTTGGTGAAGTCGATCTTGTAGGTCAGTAGCTTGCGATCCGGGCGCACCATGCCGGTCAATTTGACCTCACCAACACCCAATGCATAGCCACGCCCCTGCCAGCCGCGCCAACCGAGGTTAAAGCCGGTCAGCTGCCAGAGGCCATCAAGACCAAGACAGCCGGGCATGATCGGGTTGCCGGGAAAGTGGCAGTCGAAGAACCACAGCTCAGGGGTGATGTCGAACTCGGCTGTAATGTGACCTTTGCCATGGGCGCCGCCATCTGCGGACACATCGGTGATGCGATCCATCATTAGCATGGGAGGGGCGGGCAGCTGCGCATTGCCGGGGCCAAACAGCTCGCCTCTGGCGCATTTTAGCAAATCGTCTTTGTCAAAGCTGCTGGGGTAATCGGCCATGCTGGCGCTTCTCCTGCCTATGTTATCATCGTCTATCTGGCCCCCTGTAGCACCCGTTTCGACTCTCCTGCAAGGGTTCCGGGCGCAGCGGGGCAACGGGCATCCCGCCTGTGGCCTTCAGGTTTTTCAACTGTAACAGTCTAGGAGGAGATGCTGACGCCGCGCAAATTGAATTGAATACAGTGGCCCTTTCGGCCTATAAATGGGCCCAGCAACGCTATGCAGGACCTGCTTTATGACGCCAACACCCGCAGATATCGCTACCAACTGGCTGGAAACAGCCGGATTGCGTCCGACCCGTCAGAGGGTGGCGCTGGCAGAATTGCTCGTGGGCGATGGCAAGCATCGCCATGTCACCGCTGAAAGCCTGTTTGATGCGGCGAAGGACAAAGGCGCTGCTGTGTCCCTTGCCACCGTCTACAATACGCTCCGCGCGTTTTGCGATGCTGGTGTGTTGCAGGAAATCACGGTGGATGGCTCCAAAAGCTATTTTGACACCAATACGCACGATCATCCCCACTTCTATTGGGAGGATGAGGGGCGTTTGTCAGATGCACCATCCGACCAGTTGGTGATCAAGAGCCTTCCTGCGGCACCTCAGGGGGTTGAAATTGCATCCGTTGATGTTGTGATCCGCCTGCGCAAGATCTGAAGACCTTCACTGATCCGGTGAGCTAGCCGTTATCACGTCTGCCAAAATACCTTGTGCGCGTTGTATCACGCTGCCGAGGGCAGGACGGCTGTGGCTGATCAGCACAAGAGGCTCTTCCGCAGAGGTGTTACTGACCGGAACCGAGACCAATCCGGGCCCATCGTAAGAATTTGTGCCGGGTGGCCTGCTGTAGGTGATGCCAATGCCCTCGCCGTGGGCGGCCAAGCTGCACAACAGCTCCACCGATGCGGCGCGGTGGGCGATACGGGGCAGGGTGCCGATAGATTTGAATAACCCAAGCATATGGCGCACGGAGTGCCCCTCTTCTGATAGAATCAGCGGTTGCTCAGCGAGATCTGCTAGCGACAGGTGATCCCGCCCTGCCAGCGGATGGCAGGGCGACAGCAGTGCAACGGGCGACCGGCGTGACAGCTCCTGGCGCATGAAGCTGGCGTCCACGCCCAGGTCGTAGCTGACGGCCAAGTCAACATCCCCGGCAACCATTGCGGCGATCAGTGGTTCAAAATGGTCGACCTTATAACGGATCGCGACACCCGGAAGTGCAGCGCGAAGGCGCTTGAGAGCGGGGGCGAGCAGGAATGGCGCGAGGTCAGTAAACCAGCCAACCGTCAGCTGCTGGCCGGTCGCATCCTCGCTACCTTGACGTTCCAACCGTGAAGCCTGCTCCAGCAGCACTTGCGCGCGTGCTGCGAAACTGCGTCCCTGCGGTGTGAGAACCACCGCAGCGCCACGACGGCGTAGAAACAAGGTCTCCCCCAACTGCGCCTCAATCCGCGCGAGTGCGGTGGACAGGGCTGGCTGACTGACATGCACCGCCGCTGCGGCCGCTGAGAGGCTGCCATGCTGCGCAATTGCGCAGACGTATTCGTAGTGGCGCAGTGTTAGATATAACATCAGATTATTTTTTGCATATTAAGATATTATTTGAGCATGCGTAACCTCTGTGCGCAAGATCGAAGGCAAGTGGGGCACTTCGCCAGCCGTCGCAGCCCAGAATTTCGATCTCAAGGACTATCCCCATGCCTCATCCCCTCATTACTCAGGATCATATCGATCAGTTCCAACGTGACGGCGTGGTGCTGATCCGCGGGCTCTTCGCGGAGCAGGTGGAGCTTCTCCGTGACGGCGTGGAGGCCAATATGGCCGAGCCGGGCCCCTATGCTTCGAATAACGAAAAAAAGGGCCAGACAGGGCGTTTCTTTGACGACTATTGCAACTGGACCCGCATCCCTCAGTTCGAAGAGGCGATCAAACACTCACCCGTCGCCGAGGTGGCGGCAGATCTGATGCAGTCCAAACGCGTTCAGATGTTTCATGATCATGTCTTGGTGAAGGAGCCGGGCACCTCCATGGCGACACCCTGGCATCAGGACGGACCCTACTATTTTGTTGAAGGTCAGCAAACCATAAGCTTCTGGTCACCGCTTGATCCGGTCACGGATGCATCACTGCGTTGTGTCGCGGGCTCTCACCGGTGGGAGAAAGAGGTCCTGCCGACACGGTGGGTGTCTGAAGAAGGGTTCTTTGCCGATGAGGGGCAGTACATGCCGGTTCCGGATCCAGATGCTGAAGGCATGACAGTCAAAGAATGGGAGATGCAGCCGGGTGATGCGGTCGCATTCAATTATCGCACCCTGCATGGCGCGCGCGCCAATACCAGCAGCTCCCGTCGTCGTGCCTTTTCGCTGCGTCTTGTCGGAGATGATGCGCGCTACATCGAACGGCCTGGACCGACGTCGCCGCCATATCCCGGCCATGAGATGACACCGGGTCAGCTTCTGCGCGAGGATTGGTTTCCGGTTCTGTTGCAGCGCTGACGGGTATCAGGGTCTGAGGCGGCGTGACGGCTCAGACCTTCAGAACCACTGCCCCGGTTCCATCAGCCCCAGATCAAGAAGCTGGCGCGAGTGCCAGTCAAACGGCGCAGAATTATGCCAGCGAAAGTTATCAATCTCAAAGGAGGATCCGGGATTGCGTTTCAGCGCTTTTGCCGTCCGAAAGGAGCAGATGGCCGCCGTCAGATTGTGATGCCAGGGGCAGGCGTAGGTGTTGTACTCGGGCTCGCTAAAGCGGTGATCGTCGAACAGATGCAGGTCAGGTTTGGCGCGAAATAGTGAAATCCGGTCGATCTTGCGACTGGCCGCCGGAATATGTTCCTCATACCGCCAGCGCACGCCGCCGTAGAAATCCAGCTGACGGTCCAGCGGGTGACCAGTCTGCGGATCGTTGCGGGATTGGGCATAGTAGCCGGATTTGTCCAAATGTGCAGTGTCCAACGAAACTCCGTTCGGCGCTGCCGCAAGATCCCCCGCATAGAGATCGATAACATAACTCAGCATCGCGTCACGGCGTTCTTCGGCATGAAAACCTAGCAATTCCACAACGTTCCGGCTCTCGCAGAAGGGGTAGAACAGGTATTCAGCGTTATAACAGTAGTAGAGCCAACATCCGGGTGCGGCGGCCGCGATGACTTTGTTTATGGCTTCAAACACGGTATCCCGCCTGCTGCAATCATACGGTACGCGCTCGATGCGTGTTTCCAGATCATAGGGGATATCAAAGGCATCGGGCATAAACACCACGACAGTCGCAAAGCCTAGATCAAGATGGTGGCGCAGGGTTGTTGCGATCTCAACCTTGTCCTCGACAAAGATCAGAGCGACAGGCCCTTTTGTCAGGGCCGTTTTGGCATGTTCGAGAAATCCCTCGAGTGATGAATGCATCATATCCGATTGCCTGCTGCTCTTTGCCGACGCCCTTATCTGGCGGTTGCTGCTAAAATCGGGTAATCGGGGCGGCATTGCAAGCAGAGCCGTTTCGGGCTATGCCACGCCGCTGTTGCGACCCCTCCGCTGAAAAGGTTGTCCCCATGAGCGCCCCGAAGAAGCTGTTTATCAAGACCTATGGCTGTCAGATGAATGTCTATGACAGTGAACGCATGGCCGAGGCGCTGGGCGGTGAGGGGTATGTAGAGACGAAATCGGCTGATGACGCCGATATGATCTTGCTGAACACCTGCCATATCCGGGAGAAGGCCGCCGAGAAAGTCTATTCCGAACTGGGCCGCTTCAAGGGGCTCAAGGCGGAGAAACCGGATTTGAAGATCGGCGTTGCAGGCTGCGTTGCGCAGGCAGAAGGCCAGGAAATCATGCGCCGACAGCCGTTGGTCGATCTGGTGGTGGGCCCGCAAAGCTATCATCGCTTGCCGGAGATGGAGGCGAAGGCACGGACCGGCGAAAAGGTGCTCGACACCGATTTCCCCGAGGAAGACAAGTTCGAGAAGCTGAAGAACCGCCCCAAAGCCAAACGTGGCCCAACCGCGTTTCTGACGGTGCAGGAAGGCTGCGACAAATTCTGTGCCTTCTGCGTGGTGCCCTACACCCGCGGTGCCGAGGTCTCACGCCCGGCAGACCGCATCCTGCGAGAGGCGCAGGATCTGGTGGAGCGTGGTGTGCGCGAAATCACTCTCTTGGGCCAGAACGTGAACGCATATCACGGGGCTGGCCCCAATGGCGACATGACGCTGGCGCAGCTGATCTGGGAGCTGGACAAGGTAGATGGGCTGGAGCGTATCCGTTTCACAACCTCGCATCCCAACGATATGCAGGATGACCTGATCGAGGCGCATGGCACCTGTGCCAAACTGATGCCCTATCTGCACCTGCCTGTGCAGGCAGGGTCCGACAAAATCCTGAAGCGGATGAATCGTGCCCATACCGCCGAAAGCTATCTGCGCCTGATCGAGCGCATCCGCGCCGCGCGGCCTGATATCCTGATCTCCGGCGATTTTATCGTCGGCTTTCCGGAAGAGACCGAAGAGGATTTCCAAGCAACATTGGATCTGGTGGAAGAAGTGAAATACGGCACCGCCTATTCCTTCAAATACTCAACTCGCCCCGGGACCCCGGCGGCGGAACGTACCCAGGTTGACCCGCAAGAGGCAGACGATCGGCTTCAACGATTGCAGGCCCTGCTGACAAAGCAGCAACGCGAGGTTCAGGACAGCATGGTAGATCGTGACGTCACCGTGTTGTTTGAGAAGGCAGGGCGGTTCCCGGGCCAGATGGTTGGGAAATCCGATTACCTGCACGCGGTCCATGTCGCGGATTGTGACCGGGCCATCGGGGATCTCGCCCGTGTGCGGATCCTGTCCTCCGGTGCCAACTCGCTGGCGGGTGCGCTGATTGAATAGCAACTGGCGGCGCGGCAATGGCTGCTGCCGTGTCGGCCAAGTCGTGGTCTCGATGCGCTACGGTCGCGTGAAACTTCTGATTTCCTTAAGCAAATGATTGCAATTTGCGTTCTATACCTGCGAATATCACTGTAACGGTCGGCGCAAAGCCTGCGTGGCCGCAAGAATGGCGCCTGCGAACGATTGGTGTAAGGGGGATATTAGGTGTGTTGAAAACACTGACGAAACAGCTGGGCGGGGTTCTTTCTGCGGCTGCCGCGACCATTTGCCTGAGCGCTGGTGCGTTGATGGCGCAGGATGCAGGCGTCGGCGCTGTGATCGGCCAGAGCTATGTACCGACTATCTGGGTGGATCCCGATGGGTGTGAACATTGGGTAATGGATGACGGCGCCGAAGGCTTCATGACACCGCATGTCACCCGTGATGGCAAACCTGTTTGCCGTCGCGGCGATATCTGCGGCGTGATGCCCAGCGATCAGTTCTTTGCGACCAACAGGCACCACATCAGCGCAGCGGGGCAGCAGCGCCTGCGCGAGTTTTTCCAATCCGCGAATGCGCGTTCGTTCATTATTACCGGCCATACCGACAGCCGTGCATCGGATGAATACAATATGCGCCTATCGCAACGCCGAGCAAATGCGGTCGCCAAGGTCGGCCAATCGGTTGGCGCGCGTATCCTTGAGGCACGCGGATACGGCGAACGCGATCCGCGTGTCCCCAATGATTCTGCCGCCAATATGGCGCAGAACCGCCGCGTTGAAATCATCTGCCTGCGCTGAGGAGCACGTCTATGTCATTCATCAAAGCAGTGTTGCTGGCATCCGTGGCGATTGGTCTCGCGGCCTGCGACGAAAAAGTCGACAAGACCGTGGATCGCGGTTTCGACAGCAAGGACCTCTCTCAGTTGAAGGCAGGCATTTGGGTCGACCCAACCGGCTGCGATCACTGGATCATCGACGATGGTGTGGAAGGTTATCTGTCGCAACGCTTGGCCCCCGATGGGCGTCCGGTGTGTTCTGGCGTTGCGCCTCCCAATACCGCAGTTGGCCCGTTCAAGTCAGGCTCCAGTGTCGAGGATCCGATCTGACCGGATCCGCCAGATATTCAAAACACGCAGCATTGGCCGCCCTCCCGGGGCGGCCATTTTGTTTCAATCGCGTGAAATTGCGGGTGCGCAGCCTTGCACCGGCGCGACTGGAAAGGCACACTGAAAGGACAACGTCAAAGACAGGAGACCGGATTGGCCATTGGCACTTTGACCCCATCGCAGGAGCAGGATGCCTCCCACGAGGCGCTGCTTGAATTTCCCGATAACCGACTGTTGATTGATCTGTGCGGCGAATACGATCGCAATCTTGCAACGCTTGAGCAAAAGCTCGGTGTGCAGATCGTCCGGCGTGGCAACCAGCTTTCGGTGCTGGGCGAAGAAGCCGCACGGGATCAGGCCGCAGCTGTTTTGGCCGCGCTATATGATCGGTTGGAAACTGGTCGAAGCGTAGAGGCCGGCGATATTGATCGCGAGTTGCGGATGGGGCAGGAGCAGGTCGCCGATCCCGGTAGCCAGTTGGAGATGTTTCGGGGCGGCAAGGTCGAGATCAAGACCCGCAAGAAGCTGGTCGAGCCACGCACCGATGCACAAAAAGCCTATGTTCAGTCTCTGTTTGAACATGAACTGGCATTTGGCATCGGCCCGGCCGGTACCGGGAAAACCTATCTGGCCGTCGCCGTAGGGGTCAGTATGTTTATCACTGGCCATGTCGACAAGATTATTCTTAGCCGCCCTGCGGTGGAGGCCGGCGAGAAGCTTGGGTATCTGCCCGGTGATATGAAGGATAAGGTCGATCCCTATATGCAGCCGCTCTATGATGCGCTGAATGATTTCCTCCCGGGCAAGCAATTGGCGAAGCTGTTGGAAGAGAAACAGATCGAGATCGCACCGCTGGCCTTCATGCGGGGGCGCACGCTGTCCAATGCCTTTGTGGTGCTGGACGAGGCTCAGAATGCCACCACGATGCAGATGAAGATGTTCCTGACCCGTCTGGGCGAAGGATCGCGTATGGTCATCACTGGTGACCGCAGCCAGGTTGACCTGCCGCGTGGCGTGGCATCGGGGCTGGCGGATGCAGAACGCCTGCTAAGCAATATTCCCAAGGTGAGCTTTAACTACTTCACATCGCGTGATGTAGTGCGACATCCGCTTGTAGCCGCGATCATCGAGGCCTATGAGGCGGATGAAAACTCCGCCTGATCCAGCAGCTAGGTGCTGAAAGCGGGACGATTATCTGCCGGATGAAGATCGGGAGGGCTTGGACCCTCGGTTCCCCATCCGGCTTGCGCTTCGGGCGGCGATAGCATTGAGACTTGTAATATGACTCTCGACATCTCCATTGATGATAGCCGCTGGCAAGAGGCGGGTTTGCGCCCGAATGCCGAGCAAGCGGTTGCAGCGGTGCTGGCGCATTTCGATCTGGATGCCGACGATTGCGAGCTGTCTCTGCTGGCCTGCGATGACGCACGGATCACGGAGCTGAATACTGAGTTTCGCCAGAAGGCGAAGCCTACAAATGTGCTCAGCTGGCCCGCGGTGGATCTTTCGCCAGAGGAGGCGGGTGGCGAGCCGCTGCCGCCCGAAGCGGATTTCACCGGCGAAATCCCGCTTGGCGATATTGCGATTGCCTATGAAACCTGTGCCCGCGAGGCGGAGGCTGCGCACAAGCCGCTGGTTGATCACCTGCGCCATTTGATCGTTCACGGAGTGTTGCATCTTTTGGGTTATGATCACATCCGTGACCCTGACGCCACTTTGATGGAACGTCTTGAGGTGCAGATACTTGGCAAAATGGGTGTCGATGACCCATATACTTTGGATGACAGCCCCAATCAGGGGCGTATCGGATAGGAACGATGGACGATATAGACGGAAGTTCTAACGCAGCGCAGGGCGCGCTGGAGAACAAGAGCGGCGCTGACAACAGTGTCGCGGCTGCACAATCAACGGGATTTCTGGGGCGTATTTTCGGCTCCTTTGCCCCTGCCGAGACTGAAGAAGACGTGACTTCCGGTCCGGACACACGTCTACCAAACCAGCCGCATGGGATGATCAACCTCCGTCGCTTGCGGGTTGAGGATGTGGCCATTCCCGCAGCGGAGATTGTCGCGATCCCGGTTTCCACACCCAAGGATGAACTGGTTCAGATTTTCCGCGAAAGCGGTTTCACCCGGATCCCCGTCTATGAGGGCACGCTGGATACGCCCATCGGTTTTGTCCATCTCAAAGATTTCGCCCTGATGCATGGCTTCAATGGCACCGAAGCGGATTTCGGTCTCGAAGGCATGGTGCGGCCGCTTCTGTTTGTGCCGCCATCTATGACGATCGGTGTTCTGCTGACCAAGATGCAGGCGGAGCGGCGCCATATGGCGCTGGTGATTGATGAATATGGCGGAGTTGATGGCCTTCTGACCATCGAAGACCTGATCGAGCAGGTTGTCGGTGAGATTGAGGATGAACATGATGCCGGTGAGGATCAGACCTGGTTTCGTGAGAAGCAGGGGTGCTACATCGCACAGGCCCGTACCCCGCTGGATGAGTTCGAGAATGAAATCGGCCGGTCGCTGACAAGCCACGAGGATGTGGACGGTGAGGAGATCGATTCCCTTGGCGGGTTGGTTTTCATGCTGTCGGGACGGGTACCGGCACGGGGCGAAGTCATTCAGCATCCCGATGGGCCTGAGTTTGAAGTCATGGACGCCGATCCGCGCCGGATCAAGCGATTGCGGGTGCGGCTGCCGGATTGTCGGGATGATCACTAGGGTCTGGTCGGCGACCAGCCTTCGGTCCGCGTTCCTACCTATTGCTACCGCTGTCGCAGCGGGAGGGTTGCTGGCGTTTGCGCTGGCGCCGTTTCACGCGCTTTGGTTGGTGCCGCTATGTCTTGGCATGGTCGGATATCAGCTGCTTCAGGCTTCTTCGCCCCGCCAGGGCGCGCTGTTTGGCTGGTTGCTGGGAACGGCCTTTTTTTCCGTCGGTATGATCTGGATCTACGAGCCATTTCAGATTGATGCAGACCGTTATGCCTGGATGGCGCCTTTTGCAGTTATGGGCCTTGCGGGCGGGTTGGCGCTGTTTTGGGCACTGGCATTTGGTGTTGCGGTGCGGTTTGGGCAAGGGGCTGCTAGGCTGTTGTTGCTCATCGCTGTGCTGTCGCTGGCGGAGTTCGCGCGGGCCTATGTCCTGACCGGCCTGCCCTGGGCCGCTTTCGGGCAGTTCTGGATCGATACCCCGGCTGCGCAGTTGCTGCCTTGGATCGGACCACATGGCTTGGGTCTCCTGACCTTGGTTGCCACCGTGCCACTTGGTTTGATCCGCCACCGCCCGGTTGCTGCGCTGTTGCCACTCATTGCAGTGGGCGCCGGCGTGGTGCTTCTGCCCAAACCACCTGTCGCCGCACTGACCGAGCACACGCTGCGCCTGGTGCAGCCCAATGCGCCTCAGGACCAGAAATGGCATCCGGACCTGCGCTGGTCGTTTGTGGAACGGCAGTTGGAGTACTCGCGTGCGCCGGCAACTGATGGATCGACGGTGGATCTCATCCTCTGGCCGGAAACGGCGATTCCCCTGATGTTGAACTATGCCGAAGATGTCTTGGATGAGGTTGTGTCTGCCGCTGGGGAGACGCCGGTGATGTTGGGCATCCAGCGCAGAACAGACGGGCAATATCACAACTCGGCGATTGTACTGGAGGGCAGTAACGTTCCTGCCCAGATCTATGATAAGGCGCATCTTGTCCCCTTTGGGGAGTATATACCGGCGGGCAATCTGATGGCGCGCTTTGGCGTGCATGGTTTTGCGTCGCAGGCCGGGGCGGGTTATGCGGCGGGGCCGGGGCCTCGGCTTTTGGATCTACCTGTGGGAAAGGCACTGCCGTTGATCTGCTATGAGGCAGTGTTTCCGCAGGATGTGAATGCCGCACCGGGGCGTGCTGACCTGCTGATCCAGATCACCAATGATGCGTGGTTCGGGACCTATTCCGGCCCCTATCAGCATCTGGTTCAGGCGCGGATGCGCGCGATTGAGCAGGGCTTGCCCATGGCGCGCGTCGCAAATACCGGGATCTCGACCATGATTGATCCATATGGCCGGATTTTGGAGGCCCTTCCCCTAGGCGTTGCGGGCTATCTCGATGCGGCGCTGCCTGCACCGCTGCCGCGAACCCTTTATGCGAAGACCGGAGATTTGCCGGTGTTTCTTTTCTGCATCGTCCTTGGCGGGCTGGCGCTGCGACGCAGCACCACAGTTGCACGCGGGTCATAGCTGCTTAACCTCTGGGCATTATAGATTGACGACACACGTCTCCCCGCGTACTGCGGATCGATTACTGCCACAACGGCTTCCTGGCGTGGCAGGCTAAACCCAACGGAGCACCTTTCATGACCCGCACGAATTATACTTTCACCTCGGAATCGGTTTCCGAGGGACACCCGGATAAGGTCTGTGACCGTATTTCGGACGCCGTACTGGACGCCTTTCTGAGCGAAGAGCCCGAAGCCCGCGTCGCGGCTGAAACCTTTGCGACCACGAACCGCGTGGTCATCGGGGGGGAAGTGGGTTTGTCGGATCAGGACAAACTGCACGATTACATGGGCCGCATCGATGAGATCGCCCGCGCCTGCATCAAGGACATCGGCTACGAGCAGGATAAGTTCCATCATGAGACGGTGGAGATCACCAACCTGCTGCACGAGCAATCCGCCCATATCGCCCAAGGCGTTGATGCCGCAGTCGACAAGGAAGAGGGCGCAGGCGATCAGGGCATCATGTTTGGTTTCGCGACCAATGAAACGCCTGCATTGATGCCTGCACCGATTCAGTACAGCCATGCAATCCTGCGGCGCCTCGCCGAGGTGCGCAAGAACGGTACCGAACCGACGCTGGGTCCTGATGCGAAGTCGCAGCTTTCGGTGGTCTATGAAAATGGGAAACCAGTGCGTGTCAGCTCGCTGGTGCTGTCGACCCAGCATCTGGATGAGACGCTGACCTCCAACGACATACGTGCCATCGTAGAACCCTATTTCCACGAGACCCTGCCTGACGGCTGGTTGACCGATGAAACCATCTGGCACGTCAACCCAACCGGTAAATTCGTTATCGGTGGTCCCGACGGGGATGCGGGCCTGACCGGGCGCAAGATCATCGTCGACACCTATGGCGGTGCAGCACCTCATGGTGGTGGCGCATTCTCGGGGAAAGATCCGACCAAGGTTGACCGTTCGGCAGCCTATGCGGCACGCTATCTTGCCAAAAATGTTGTGGCGGCAGGGCTTGCTGATAAATGCACAATTCAGCTGTCTTATGCGATTGGCGTTGCCAAACCACTGTCGATCTACGCCGATACTCACGGCACGGGCGATGTGGATGCGGCCAGGATTGAGGCGGCGATTGATCGAATTATGGATCTGACGCCGCGCGGTATTCGCCATCACCTTGGGCTGAACAAGCCAATCTATGAACGCACTGCAGCCTATGGTCATTTTGGTCGCGAGCCGGATGCTGATGGCGGTTTCAGCTGGGAGCGGACTGATCTGGTTGAGGCGCTGACAAAAGCGATCTGACCCAGTTCGATATTTCTTATATGTGTTGAGAACAGGCGGGGGTCTCCCCGCCTTTTTTCGTCTAGGCGTCACATCCAGCGGTTTCAGATGCGCAAAGCGCTTGGAGATCCTGGTATTTTGCGGTCAGTATAGTTCTGTAATTGCATTGTTATGGAGCTGACTTTGATGGGGTCTCGCTGCTGGTTCATCCTGCACCTGCGCGTGTGTCGGCGGCTTGCGCTGTGGGGATTGGCCTGTGTGCTGGCAGTCTCGTTGATACCGCATGCGGCGGAGGCCCGTCAGACGCTTCCACCCAAGTTCAAAATTGATGGGACAACGCTGATCTACGACACCGACAATCTGGTTGCGCAGGAGGTTGATGGCACGCAGCACGCCGAAACCGGTGAGATCAGTGATGAGGATATCGATCCCTTCCGCGATATTCTGGATGCCAACCCCAATATCACGCGGCTCCAGCTGAACAGTGGGGGAGGCAGCGTTTACGCGGGGGAGTCGATCGCGGATATTGTTCAGGATCATGCGCTGGATACCTGGGTGGTCGGAGAATGCATCAGCGCCTGTGTAGATATCTTCTTGGCTGGCAATCGACGCCGAATGACCCTCGGGTCGAAGATTGGTTTTCACCAGCGCGACTGGACACCGAAAGCGGTGCAGAGCTACTATCGCCTATGGCGCAAGGATGAAAACTGGGCCACACCTTTTGAATTCGGGACTTGGATTTATCGTGACACGCAGTCAGAGGTTTTTCGCCATATGAAGTATATGATGCAGCGTGGCGTGGATCCGGCCTTTGCGATTGAGACGCTGAAAACCAACCCCGAGGATGTCTGGTACCCGACCCGGCTGCGTCTGATGGCGGCTGGGGTGCTGCGCGAGACCCCCTAGAGCGGGGCCGTCGCGGTGGCTGGCTTGACCCAGACGCCTGCATCGGGCAGAGGGGCGGCCAGGTTTTGAACGCTCGATAGGAAAAATCCCCGATGTCTGATGACAGCAAACCCAACCAGGCGCCCTCCGGCGATAGTCGGCCCAACGCGGTTGATAAACATCAGAGTGGTGCGCCTTGGCGTAACTTCTACGGGCGCCTGAAGGGCAAGCAACTGAAGGATAGCCAGCAGCGCTATATTGATGAGGATCTAGCCTCGCTCAGCCCCGGCGCGGTGGGTTGGGATGTGAATCCGGATCGTACACCCTTGGATCTGCAGAACATGTTCGGCGGGCGTGACGTCTGGCTGGAAGTTGGCTTTGGCGGTGGTGAGCATCTGGTACATCAGGCCAAATCGAACCCGGATGTCGGCATCATCGGTGCGGAACCCTATATCAACGGCGTCGCAATGCTGCTGGGCAAAATCCGGCGCGCAGGGGCGGATAACATCAAGGTCCACCCCGGCGATGCCCGTGACCTGATGGATGTCTTGCCGGAGCAGTCGATTTCGCGTGCGTTTCTACTCTACCCTGATCCTTGGCCAAAGGCGCGCCACCATCGGCGCCGTTTCGTCACGCAGGAACATCTTGAGCCGCTGGCAAAATGCCTGAAACCGGGTGCGATCTTTCGGGTGGCTACGGATATTCCCGACTACGTTCGCCAGACCATGGAAGAGGTGCCGCAGGCCGGATTCGAGTGGCTGGCAGAGGGGCCGGATAATTGGCGCGTGGCTTGGGATGACTGGATCTCGACCCGCTACGAGCAAAAGGCGCTGCGCGAAGGTCGCACACCTCATTATATGACATTCCGTCGCCTCTGATCCTGCGACCTGACCCTGCTCTGTGTATGGCGCAATATCTTGCGAGGGGCGACGGCAATGGGAAAACGCGCTGGACCGACACCAAGCGATTGGGTAGTCCAATTGTGAACGCTAGCATTTCGAAAGGCTCCTCATGTCCGGACACGGTACGCCCATCCCGATGACCTCGCACCGCGCGGATCCGCTGACCGGCATTGCCGAGGTTCCGGGCGACAAATCAATCTCGCACCGCTCGCTGATCCTGGGCGCACTGGCCGTGGGAGAGACCAAGATTTCAGGCCTGCTCGAGGGCGAAGACGTATTGGATACGGCCAAGGCAATGCAGGCCATGGGGGCGGAGGTCATCAACCATGGTGGCGGCAATTGGTCTGTGCATGGCGTCGGTGTCGGTGGGCTGGCGGAACCGGACCAGGTGATCGACTGCGGCAACTCTGGCACCGGTGTGCGTCTGATCATGGGGGTTATGGCGACGTCCCCCATTACGGTCACCTTCACCGGGGATGCCAGCCTCAACAAACGACCAATGGCGCGGGTGACCGATCCGCTCGCCTTGTTTGGGACCCAATCTGTTGGTCGCTCCGGTGGGCGTCTGCCCATGACAATTGTTGGTGCTGCGGAGCCGACACCGGTGCGCTATACGGTTCCGGTGCCCTCTGCGCAGGTGAAATCCGCGGTCCTTCTGGCCGGGCTGAATGCTCCGGGGCAGACAGTCGTGATCGAAAAAGAGGCCACCCGAGATCACTCTGAGCGGATGCTCGCGGGGTTTGGCGCCGAGATCACTGTCGAGGACACGGATGAAGGCCGGGTCATCACACTAACGGGGCAGCCTGAGCTGAAACCGCAGGTCATTGCAGTTCCACGTGACCCCTCCAGCGCGGCCTTCCCGGTCTGCGCAGCACTGATTACGCCGGGGTCTAATGTGCTGGTACCTGGTATCGGCCTCAACCCGACGCGGGCGGGCTTGTTCTATACTTTACAGGATATGGGCGCGGATCTGACCTTTGAAAATATGCGCGAAGAGGGCGGTGAGCCGGTCGCGGATCTGCGCGCGCGATACTCGCCCGACATGAAGGGGATCGATGTTCCGCCGGAGCGCGCAGCCTCGATGATTGATGAATATCCGGTGCTATCGGTTGTGGCGTCCTTTGCGACGGGCAAGACCATGATGACCGGCGTAAAGGAGCTCCGGGTAAAGGAAAGCGACCGGATCGACGCTATGGCGCGCGGTCTTCGCGCAAATGGCGTGATGGTTGAAGAGGGCGAGGATTGGTGGGCGGTTACCGGTCTGGGACCGGAAGGTGTGCCCGGCGGAGGCACCTGCGAGAGCTTCCTTGACCATCGGATTGCGATGTCCTTCATGGTGATGGGCATGGGGGCTCAGAAACCCGTGACTGTTGATGATGGCACGCCGATTGCCACCTCGTTTCCGATCTTCACCCCGCTGATGACCGCGCTGGGGGCGCGGCTAGAGACAACGGCATGAGCTTTACTGTTGCAGTTGATGGCCCGGCTGCTGCTGGCAAGGGCACGATTTCCCGGGCGGTTGCGGCCCATTTCGGGTTTGGCCATCTGGACACGGGCTTGCTCTACCGAGCGGTTGGCGCGCGGATGCTTGCCGGGGATAAGCCGATTGACGCCGCCCTTGCACTGCTGCCGGATGATCTGGAACGGCCAGAACTGCGCACAGCTCAGGTGGCGCAGGCTGCATCCAAAGTGGCAGTGATCGCTGAGGTGCGCGCGGCCTTGGTCGATTTCCAGCGCGCTTTTGCCCGCCGTGCAGGCGGGGCGGTTCTGGACGGGCGGGACATCGGTACGGTGATCTGCCCGCGCGCGCAGGCCAAGCTTTTCGTGACAGCCAGCGCCGAAGTCCGTGCGCAGCGCCGCTTGCAGGAATTGATGGCTGCGGGCAATCCCACCAGCTACGCCGAGGTTCTGGAAGATGTTAAGGCGCGGGACGCACGCGACACCAACCGGTCGGAATCACCGTTGAAGCCCGCCAGCGATGCGGTGCTGATTGATACCAGTGCCCTCACGATTGATGAGGCTGTGGCGATGGCTATCGCGGCGATTGATGCACGGCGCTAGCCTGATCCGGTCGCGGTAACGGTTCCACGGCCTGTGATTGCGGGCCGTTTGGACCTGCTGTGACCGTGTGACTGTTCGCCGCTCCTTGGTGCCGTGATGACGGTTTCCCTTGCGCCGGAGCGGGAATCCGCATAGTAAGCGCGCTGTCACTATAGAGGCGGTTAACGCACGGACGGCATTCTGAGCAGGGTCGGGGCATACCTCGGCCCTTTGTGTTTGTCTGATCAGACCGGCCTGTGCTGCGCCTCATAAGGACCAATCTTCAAGACCGGCGGAGACAACCGCCCGGCCAGATAAAACCGATTTGTAAAGGAAACCTGAGACCACATGGCTCAAGACACATCGATGGAGGAATTCGAAGCCCTCCTGAACGAAAGCTTCGAAATGGACACCCCCGAAGAGGGTTCCGTTGTTAAAGGCAAGGTCATCGCGATCGAAGCGGGCCAGGCCATCATCGACGTCGGCTACAAAATGGAAGGCCGCGTTGAGCTTAAAGAATTCGCAAACCCTGGCGAAGCTCCCGAAATCTCTGTTGGCGACGAAGTAGAAGTCTACCTGCGCGCTGCTGAGAACGCCCGTGGCGAAGCTGTTATCTCCCGTGAGATGGCGCGCCGCGAAGAAGCATGGGATCGCCTGGAAAAAGCATATGCAGACGACCAGCGCGTCGAAGGTGCCATCTTCGGTCGCGTCAAAGGCGGCTTCACTGTCGACCTGGGCGGCGCAGTTGCATTCCTGCCCGGTTCGCAGGTTGACGTTCGCCCCGTGCGCGACGCTGGCCCGCTGATGGGTCTGAAGCAGCCATTCCAGATCCTGAAGATGGACCGTCGTCGTGGCAACATCGTCGTGTCCCGTCGTGCAATCCTCGAAGAGTCCCGCGCCGAACAGCGTGCCGAAGTCATCGGCAACCTGTCCGAAGGTCAGGCAGTGGACGGTGTGGTCAAGAACATCACCGAATACGGTGCGTTTGTTGACCTGGGCGGCGTTGACGGCCTGCTGCACGTCACCGACATGGCATGGCGCCGTGTGAACCACCCCTCCGAGATCCTGTCGATCGGCGAAACCGTCAAGGTTCAGGTCATCAAGATCAACAAAGAGACACACCGTATCTCCCTCGGCATGAAGCAGCTGCAGGAAGATCCGTGGGATCTGGTTGGCGCCAAATACCCGCTGTCCTCCGTGCACAAGGGTCGCGTCACCAACATCACCGATTACGGTGCATTTGTTGAGCTGGAGCCGGGCGTCGAAGGTCTGGTCCACGTCTCCGAGATGTCCTGGACCAAGAAAAACGTCCACCCGGGCAAAATCGTCTCCACTTCCCAGGAAGTCGACGTCATGGTTCTGGAAATCGACGGTGCCAAGCGCCGCGTGTCCCTGGGCCTCAAGCAGACCATGCGCAACCCGTGGGAAGTGTTTGCAGAAACACACCCCGAGGGCACTCAGGTCGAAGGCGAAGTCAAGAATATCACCGAATTCGGTCTGTTCATTGGCCTCGACGGCGACATCGACGGCATGGTTCACCTGTCCGACCTCTCCTGGGACGAGCGCGGCGAAGATGCGATCCAGAACTACCGCAAAGGCGACATGGTTTCGGCCGTTGTCTCCGAAGTGGATGTCGAGAAAGAGCGTATCTCCCTGTCGATCAAAGCCCTGGGCGGCGACAAGTTCGCTGAAGCCGTTGGCGGCGTGAAGCGCGGTTCCATTGTAACCGTGAACGTCACTGCCATCGAAGAAGGCGGCATCGAAGTGGAATACGAAGGCATGAAGTCCTTCATCCGCCGCTCCGATCTCTCCCGTGATCGTGCCGAACAGCGCCCTGAGCGTTTCTCGGTCGGCGACAAGGTTGACGTGCGCGTGACCAACGTGGACAGCAAGACTCGCCGTCTGGGTCTGTCGATCAAAGCACGCGAAATCGCGGAAGAGAAAGAAGCCGTCGAACAGTATGGCTCCTCCGATTCCGGCGCGTCCTTGGGCGACATTCTGGGTGCCGCACTGAAAACAGGCGACTGATTTCAGCAGCCAGCCTAGGCTGAAGACTTTAGAACGGTCCTGCCCCTTGGGGTTGGGCCGTTTCTTTTTGTCGCAGGCTGCTCTGCCCTAGCCTGGGAGAGAGCGCGGGCGAAAAATTGCTGCGAATCACAAGTGCAATTGCGAACTCTTGCAGCGGAATTGAGGGGGGCCCATCTCTGCTTTGTAGGCAGAAGCCGCCAGAACTCGCCTAATGATAGGCAAACGCTGACTTATTTGCGGGGCAGGCCTGCATCCACTGTTCCCGGTTTGAGGTTTTGTACCTATAGTCGTGGGATAGAAACTGTGCCTAGCTTGGCTTGGGAGGGCCGAGAAATGATCCGCTCGGAATTGATTCAGAAGATTGCAGACGAAAACCCGCACCTGTATCAGCGTGATGTGGAGCGGATCGTGAATACGGTGTTCGAAGAGGTGACCGACGCAATGGCGCGCGGCGACCGTGTGGAGCTGCGGGGCTTTGGCGCCTTCTCAGTGAAACAGCGGGATGCGCGGGTTGGTCGCAATCCCCGCACGGGTGAAACGGTCCATGTTGAGGAAAAACACGTGCCGTTCTTCAAGACAGGTAAACTCTTGAGGGACCGCCTGAACGGAAAAGCCTGATGCGCTATATTCGCTATGCCTACCTTGGGGTGATTGCCATCGCCCTCATCTCTGTTTCTCTGGCAAATCGGGGTCTGGTTGAGCTCAAGCTGATGCCGACAGCCTTTGCCGAGTTCTTGGGCTATAATTTCCGCATTGAACTGCCCCTGTTTGTGGTTGTTTTGGGTGGCATCGCTATTGGCCTGATCATCGGTTTCATCATTGAATGGCTGCGTGAACACAAACACCGTCGTGAGGCAGATCTGAAGGCCCGTGAGGCGAAGAAGCTCTCGCGCGAGGTCAATCGCCTCAAAAAGCAGAAGCACGAGGGCAAGGACGAGGTCCTCGCCATACTCGACGAAGCAAGCTGACGCTCTGATGATGGACATTCGGGTTAAGATCTGCGGGTTGAAAACGCCGCAGGACATCGTTGCTGCGGCGGAAGCGGGGGCGGCGTATATTGGGTTCAACTTTTTCGCGAAGTCCCCCCGCTCGGTGACCCCGCAGGGAGCGGCCGCGCTCGCCGTCGAGGCACCGGTTGGGCTGTGTAAGGTTGCTTTGGTGGTCAACCCTGATGATGCCATACTCGACGAGATTACCAGCGCGGTTCCATTGGACATGATCCAACTGCACGGGCAGGAAACGCCGGAGCGCGTGGCCGAGGTGAAGGCGCGCTATGGTTTGCCTGTGATGAAGGTGCTCGGGGTGTCCACTCTCGAGGATATTCAAAGGATCGAGGGCTATGAGACCGTTGCCGATCAAATTCTGGTGGACGCCAAGGCGCCGAAGGGCGCTGTCTTGCCGGGCGGAAATGGCGTCACCTTTGATTGGGGGCTTCTGGCACGCAAGAAATACTGGCGCGCCCCTTGGATGCTGGCCGGCGGGCTGACGCCCGAGAATGTCGCAGAGGCGATCCGCGTCACTGGCGCGCGTCAGGTCGATGTGGCGTCTGGTGCTGAGAGTGCGCCCGGGGAGAAGGATCCGGCTCGCATTCGCGCCTTCTGTGAAGCCGCTGGCGCGCCGCGCCGCTGAAGCGCACATATCGGCCTTACACGCCTGACCTCAGCGCCGCGACATTGCGCATCAGACCCTAGAATCCGCTGCACCTCTCTTTACCCGGAGCAGGCCGCGCTATACTCATATCGAGCGCCGCGAATAAGGAAAGAACCATGGCCGAAGATCTATTCAACAGCTTCATGAACGGTCCCGACGAACAGGGACGGTTTGGTATTTTTGGTGGACGGTTCGTCAGCGAGACTTTGATGCCGCTGATCCTCAGCCTGGAAGAGGAATATGATCGCGCCAAGGACGACCCCAGTTTCTGGGCGGAGATGGATGATCTCTGGAAAAACTATGTCGGTCGCCCCAGCCCGCTCTACTTCGCCGAGCGGTTGACCGAGCATCTGGGCGGCGCCAAAATCTATTTGAAACGGGATGAGCTGAACCATACCGGCGCGCATAAGATCAACAATGTGCTTGGGCAGATCCTTCTGGCCCGCCGCATGGGCAAGGATCGGATCATCGCGGAAACCGGCGCGGGCCAGCATGGCGTGGCGACAGCTACTGTCTGTGCCAAATTCGGGCTGAAATGCGTGGTCTATATGGGCGCGCATGATGTGCAGCGCCAGGCCCCTAATGTCTTCCGCATGCGCCTCCTGGGGGCCGAAGTCATTCCGGTGACCTCCGGCCGTGGCACGCTGAAGGATGCCATGAATGATGCTCTGCGCGATTGGGTGACTAATGTGCACGACACTTTCTACTGCATCGGCACAGTGGCCGGGCCGCACCCCTACCCGGCCATGGTGCGGGATTTCCAGTCTGTAATCGGCAAAGAGGTTCGCTGGCAACTGGCGGAGCAGGAGGGCGAGGGGCGTCTGCCGGATACTGTAATCGCAGCGATCGGTGGCGGCTCCAATGCGATGGGGCTGTTCTATCCGTTCCTTGACGACAAATCGGTCAATATCATCGGTGTTGAGGCCGGTGGCAAAGGCGTCGATGAGAAGATGCAGCATTGTGCCTCGCTCACTGGCGGGCGCCCCGGCGTGCTGCACGGCAACCGGACCTATCTGTTGCAGGATGAGGATGGTCAGATTCTGGAAGGATTCTCCATCTCTGCGGGGCTTGATTATCCCGGCATCGGCCCGGAGCATGCCTGGTTGAACGACATCGGCCGCGCCGACTATGTGTCCATCACCGACAAGGAAGCGCTGGAGGCGTTCCAGCTGTCTTGCGCTATGGAAGGTATCATTCCGGCGCTTGAGCCGAGCCACGCGCTGGCCCATGTGATGAAGATCGCGCCTGACCTGCCCAAGGACCATATTATCGTGATGAACATGTGCGGTCGTGGCGACAAGGATATCTTTACCGTCGCGCGTCACCTTGGCTTCGATATGTCGGATACCGAAGGTCGCGACAGCGACTGATCCCGGCAGAGCGAAGAAAACAAAAGGCGCCTCGCATCGCGGGCGCCTTTTTTCATTTCTGGTAACGGGTCTTGGCCTCAGGCCACATCTCCCGGCAATGCATGGCTTTCCAGCACGTTGAGCGGTACGATCTCCAGCGCGCGTTTGTGTGTCGCCGCGAGATTGACCTGCGGCGCGCAGCCCTCGTCGGCGGCCTGCAAAAAGCGCCCGGCGCAGAGGCACCAGCTATCGCCTGCTTTTAGCCCTGCAAAGCCGAATTCAGGCCGTGGGGTGGACAGATCATTTCCGACGTATTTGGAATAAGCCAGGAATTCGTCGGTCATCACTGCGCAGACCGTGTGGCTGCCCTGGTCCTGCGCGCAGGTGTTGCAATGGCCGTCCCGGAAGAACCCGGTCAGGGGAGTAGTGGAACAGGGGGCCAATGCTTCCCCGAACACATTTATGCTGTCGTTCTGATCCATGGGTCTATCCTACAGTGATTTTGCCAATGCGCGCAGCATTTTGACGTTTTCATCCGCAACACCGGGTTTGCGAAATCCCCGATCAGCGCTGGTGACCACAACAACCACGTCACGGCCTTGGTTGATGTAGATATATTGCCCATAGACGCCTCTGGCCAGAAATTCACCCGGAACTGCGTTCTTCGGGATCCACCATTGAAACCCATATCCGATCCGGCCTGCCTTGGTCGGCGCGGATGAGCGGGTCGAGGCAGCGATCCAGGCCTGTGGCACAACCTGTCTGCCGTTGTAGCGGCCGTTCTGGGCGATCATCTGGCCAAAGCGCCCGTAGTCGCGTGTGGTTTGATTGATGCCGCCAAGAACGAATGCGACGCCTTCGCCGTCCGTTAGGTAGTAGCCAGCGCGTTCCAACCCTAGATGCCGCAGTATTTTCTCGGACAGCAACTCGGGGACCGGGCGTCCCGTTGCACCACGAATAACCATGCCCAGAACATGGGTGTCGATGGACACATATTGCCAAGCTTCGCCCGGTCCTCCGATTGTTTCCGTCAGGCCTGCGGCGAAATCATCCAACGTCCCACCAAGCGCGAGAGTACGGCCCATCCGGTTGATATCGGAATCGTAGTCCAGATAGTCCTCGTTGAACTTCACGCCGCTGGCCATATTCAGCACATTGCGAATGCTGGCCGTTTCATAAGCGCTCCCCTTCAGCTCTGGCGCATACTCGATGACCAAATCATCCAGAGAGCGGATCTTGTCCTCTCGCAGCAGCACGCCGAAGAGTGCGGAGAGATAGCTTTTTGCCATCGACCAAGAGATCCGCAAATCATCCGGCCCTGTACCCTGATAGTAGCTCTCGTGGCGGATCTGACCGCCTTTTAACACCAGCAGGGAGGTCACTTTACGGCGACTGATCCAGTCTTGCGCGCCGGGAGGCAGGGTCATCTCTATCCCGGGAGGCAGCGCGCTCACCCGGCCATCGCCGCGATCAAGTGGCGCGGATAGAAAGGCGTCTTCCATATTTGAAAAATTGGAAACAATGCGATCTTCGTCAAACAGCGTGTTAACGGCCATCAACCGGCTCAGTTGCTCGCGCTGCCAGTAGGCAAGAGCCCCGGCGAAGATCAGTAAGATAATGAGAAAATAAGAAAATAACTTTAAATATCGACGCATAATAATCCTCCTCGGACACGGCTGAGCCTAGTCAGCCGCAGCCCGCGCGTGCAAACAGGACGCAACGGAAACTTTGGTTACTTGAACTTGTTTAGAAGCCGTTCAATAGCCGACGGCGGGCTTTCATCAGTGCTCTCTGCAGCGGATGTCTCTGAGGCAAGGGGAGGCGTCTTCTTGGTGCCGGGCTGTGTCGCTTTTTTTGAACTGGTGACAGCTTTGCTCCCTTTGCCTTCTGCGCCGGAACCAGAGCTGCGCGGGGGGGCGACGCGCAGCGCCACGGCATTCATGAATTTTCCGCCATCACCTGCGGCCAGCTGGGCGGCACCATCGGAGATTCCGCGCATCAGGTCGTCAAGCCAGGCCTCATCAGCCTTGGCAAAGTCACGCAATACATAGCCTGCGACAGCGTCCTTGTGACCGGGGTGGCCAATGCCTAAGCGGACGCGGCCATAGTCGGCGCCGATATGAGAATGGATCGAACGCAACCCGTTGTGACCGGCATGTCCGCCACCTTGTTTGACCCGTGCTTTGCCCGGTGCCAAGTCTAACTCGTCGTGAAGGACGGTCACATCAGCAGGGGTCAGTTTGTAAAACCGCATTGCTTCGCCAACGGATTGGCCGGACAGATTCATGAATGTCTGCGGTTTCAGCAGCAGCACTTTGGTGCGGCCAAGAACGCCTTCGCTGATCTGTGCCTGGAACTTGGATTTCCACGGGGTGAACCCATGGTCGCTGGCGATCTGATCCAGTGCCATGAAGCCTATATTGTGCCGGTTGCCTGCATATTTTGCACCGGGATTTCCAAGACCAACAAATAGTTTCATGCACACTTCAACGATGTATTTGGGATGGGGAACTGTCTTATGGCGCTACATCGCGCGTTTCAGGGAAAAAATCCAGACCCTGCATATCATTCTGTGGTCGGCAGCTGACCGACGCGGCATATCCCGACTTAAGCGCAAACAAAAAAGCGAGGCCGAAACCGACCTCGCTCTCACGTTCCAAACCTTTCGGTCGGAGCTTATTCTTCTGCGGCCGCTTCGGCTTCGTCTTCAGACTCTTCGTTGTCTGCGGACTTCAGGCCCGACGGAGCGGAGATGTTGGCCACTACGAAGTCGCGGTCGATGGTCGGCTTTGCACCTTCAGGCAGCTTGATCGCCGAGATGGTGACGGTGTCGCCAACGTTCAGACCGGCGAGGTCAACAATCAGCTTCTCGGGGATGTCACCGGCAGTAACGACCAGCTCTACCTCGGGACGCACAGCGGTCAGAACGCCGCCACGTTTGATGCCCGGAGCTTCTTCTTCGTTGATGAACTCAACTGGAACGAAGAGGTTCACCTTCGAGGTGCGGCGCAGGCGCATCAGGTCGAAGTGGGTCGGCAAGTCCTTAACAACGTCACGCTGAACGTCGCGGCAGATGACGCGCACGTCTTCCTGACCTTCCACTTTCAGGTTCCACAGGGTGGACTTGAAGCGACCAGCCTTCAGTTTTTTCAGCAGTTCGTTGAAGGGGATCTGGATGGACACGGGATCCGCGTCGCCACCAAATACAACACCAGGAACCATGCCAGCACGACGTGCTGCACGAGCGGCGCCCTTGCCCGACCCCGTACGTTCTTGGCAAACAAGATCAGGAATCTGACCAGCCATGATAATTCTCCAATTTGACAATGGGGGTGCCTCCAAGGCTGTCACCCCGCGTGAAGTCGTGCGCATAGACCGGATCGGTTACTATTGCAAGCCGCAAACCCGATCTGACCGGGCTGTGCGAACAGCTGTTACTGCCAGCGCCCGCCAAAATCCTCTGGGATGAGCAGGTTGTGGCGCCCCAGATTGGCCACGGATTTCTCACCGCAGAGCGCCATCGTGGTGTCCAGCTCCTTGTGTAACACCTCCAGCGCGCGGGTGACGCCCTCCTGGCCCATCGCACCGAGACCGTAGACAAAGGCGCGTCCGATCATGGTTCCCTTGGCACCTAAGGCCAGTGCCTTAAGAACGTCCTGTCCAGAGCGAATACCACTGTCTAGATGCACTTCGATCTGGTCGCCAACAGCATCCATGATCGCAGGCAGCATCTGAATCGAGCTGAGTGCACCGTCCAACTGGCGGCCGCCGTGATTCGACACCACGATCGCATCCGCCCCAAGCTTGGCGGCCATCTTGGCATCTTCGACGTCCAGAATACCCTTCAGGATGACCTTGCCATCCCAGAGTTCGATGAGCTTGGCGATCTTGCTCCAATCGAGCGAGGGATCAAACTGTTCCGCAGTCCATGCGCCAAGTGATGAAGCGTCGGATATACCCTCCACATGACCGACGATATTGCCGAAATTGCGCCGCTTTGCGCCCAACATTTGCAGCCCCCAGGTCCATTTGGTCATCAGATTTGCAATGGTTTTGGGGGTGAGCTTGGGCGGGGCTGAGAGGCCGTTCTTCAGATCCTTGTGGCGTTGGCCGAGAATCTGCAAATCCAGTGTAATCACCAGAGCTGAGCATCGGGCATCCTTGGCCCGCTGGATCAGGCGGCGCACATAATCATCATCCTTCATGGTGTATAGCTGAAACCAGAAGGGCTTGGTCGTGGCGTCGGCGACGTCTTCGATCGAATTGATGGACATGGTGGATAGCGTGAAGGGCACGCCAAAGGCTTCGGCCGCGCGCGCGGCTTTGATCTCGCCATCGGCGTGCTGCATGCCCGTCAGACCAACCGGAGCGAGGGCGACCGGCATCGCAACATCCTGCCCGATCATCTGACTGGCTGTGCTGCGCCCGGCCATATCGACGGCCACCCGCTGGCGCAGGCGGATTTTTTCAAAGTCGTTGGTGTTGTCGCGAAAGGTTTGCTCGGTCCAGCTACCGCTTTCCGCATAGTCATAGAACATCCGCGGCACGCGGCGTTCGTAGATGCGTTTCAGATCGTCGATATTGGTAATGACCGGCACGGCTTTGTCCTCACCTTTATTTGGTAATAAATTCTTACCAATTGGAGGGCGAAAGCGCAATCCATGATCTCGGCATAGCAAAAAGGCCGCACCAACTCGGTGCGGCCTCTGTAAAGGTTGTTACTGAATAGTGACTTAGGCGGAATGCGCGCCGTCTGCGAGGGACTTGACGAAGCTGAGGACCTCGCCCACCGGTTTTCCCGCACCGATCTGGCTGACGATGGCCGAGCCGACCACGGCGCCATCTGCAACGGATGCGATGGCTTGTGATTTCTCGGGTGTGTTGATGCCGAAGCCAACGATGACAGGCAGATCTGTCTTTGCTTTGATCCGGGCCACTTCGGGGCCGACATTGGTTGCTTCGGCTTCTGCGGCACCGGTTATCCCGGTAATCGAGACGTAATATACAAAGCCAGAGGTGTTTTGCAGCACACGGGGCAGTCGTTTGTCATCTGTGGTCGGGGTCGCCAGGCGAATGAAATTCAGCCCCGCTTCCTGTGCAGGTAAACATAGCTCGCTGTCCTCTTCCGGGGGCAGGTCCACCACGATCAGCCCGTCTATGCCCGCCTCCTTGGCATCCTTCAGGAAAGTCTCGACGCCGCGGCTGTAGATTGGGTTATAGTAGCCCATCATGACGATGGGTGTGGTGTTGTCTTCGGCGCGGAAGGCGCGCGCCAGCTCCAGCGTGCGCTCCAATGTCATACCCGCTTCGAGCGCGCGCTGACCGGCCAGCTGGATGGTTGGACCATCAGCCATCGGGTCAGTGAAGGGCAGGCCTAGTTCAATCACGTCCACCCCCGCCGCAGGCAGGCCCTTGACCAGTTCAAGCGAGGTGTCGAAGTCAGGATCGCCCGCCATGACATAGGCGACGAAGGCCTTTTTCTCAGCAGCTTTCAACTCGGTGAATTTGGCATCAATGCGGGTCATGATCGGGCCTTTTAGATGTGTCCGCCCCGGTGTGACGAATGTTTCGGCGGAAATCAATCCCGTGCGCCTCTTTGTCCCCGCAGTGACGCAGAAGATGCGGTTTCATGACCGGCTAGCCGTTGAACGGGACGTGCCAGCGTAGCAGCAGTGAATTCACTCCCGGATTGATGTCCGCCGTTGAAGCATTGGATTTATGGGTCAGCGCCAGAGACAGCGATTTTCCATTCGCAAACTTCTTGCCTACAGCAATAGCGCTGCGGATTTCAAAGGTGGATCCCAAGTCGTTCAGTTTAACGCTTTCGGCGTAAGCGCCAGGCATGACACTGGTTTCGATAAACCAACCGCGTTGCAGGTGCCATTTGCCAACTGCGCCGGCACCGATGAACAAGTCGCCGGTGGTCTGAACGTCCAGCGCCGCGCCGAAAGATGCATCAAAATTGCCGCGTTGCCAGAACGCATCGTGCTGATATTCAACTGACACCAGTGCACTGTCCTCGGCGCCGTCTCTTGAAAAGCTCGAATAGCCCGCCCCGAAAATCCAGTCACCGGCTGTGGCGGGCAGGGCGTTGCCAAGCATCAGGGCACAGGCGACGGGGGCTGCTGTAACGAAGGTGCGTAAAGTCATTTTAGTAGTCTCGTGTTGGCCAGCTTGATTGAAATGATCTGCGAAATCAGGGAAATGTCCACTGTCCAATTGGTCAAATGCATCACGCCCTGTTCAAAGGAACGCGAGTGTCGCCAAATGGTTGCACCTCCTGCCGACTTTTTATCTGCTCTGCATCGGCGCCGACAATCCCAGTGGTGGTCATGCTACGTAAAGGTGCCGATGGATTGGTGCCGAGGTGTGAGCGTGAGATGCGCGCTTGCGTCACTGCAAAATGCTGCCTAGAAGCACCTCCCAAGTGGCATCAGGAGGCCGAAATGGGCTTTAAAATGGGAATCGTGGGTCTGCCGAACGTCGGCAAGTCGACTCTGTTCAACGCATTGACGAAAACCGCATCGGCGCAGGCGGCGAACTTTCCGTTTTGCACCATCGAACCAAACGTCGGCGAAGTCGGCGTACCGGACGCCCGGTTGGACAAGCTGGCCGCGATTGCCGGGTCCAAACAGATCATTCCGACCCGAATGACTTTTGTTGACATCGCGGGCCTCGTCAAAGGCGCTTCACAAGGTGAAGGTCTGGGCAACCAGTTCCTGGCCAATATCCGCGAAACGGATGCAATTGCTCATGTGCTGCGGTGTTTTGAAGACGGCGACGTAACTCATGTGGACGGTCGCGTTGATCCGGTGGCTGACGCTGAGGTGATCGAGACGGAGCTGATGCTCTCCGATCTTGAGAGCATCGAGAAGCGTCGCACCAACTTGGTGCGCAAGCTGAAGGGAAATGACAAAGAGGCCCAGCAGCAGGATCGCCTTTTGGCGGACGCGCAAGCGATGCTTGAGGAGGGAAAACCCGCCCGTCTGGTAGAGGTCGACGCCGAGGATGCCAAGGCCTGGAAAATGCTGCAGCTGCTGACCACCAAACCGGTGCTCTACGTCTGTAACGTGGGTGAGAGTGAGTCCGTTGAAGGCAATGAATACTCTGCCAAAGTTGCGGAGATGGCGGCAGCGCAGGGCAATTCCCACGTGATTATCTCCGCTCAGATCGAGGAAGAGATCAGTCAGCTTGAGCCGGAAGAGGCGGAAATGTTCCTGTCTGAAATGGGGCTGGCCGAGGCAGGTCTGGATCGCTTGATCCGTGCAGGCTACGAGCTGCTGCATCTGGAAACCTATTTCACCGTCGGACCGAAAGAGGCCCGCGCTTGGACCATCCGCACAGGTACTGCGGCACCGCAGGCCGCAGGCGTCATCCACGGCGATTTCGAGAAGGGCTTTATCCGGGCAGAAACCATCGCCTATGAGGACTTCATCGCGCACAGCGGTGAGCAAGGCGCCAAAGAGGCGGGCAAAATGCGTGCCGAAGGCAAGGGCTATGTCGTCAAAGATGGCGACGTTCTGCACTTCTTGTTCAACACCTGATCACTCGCAGAATTTACAGAACTTCGATGCCCGTCTTCTAGCGAAGGCGGGTATTTTCTTGATAGAGTTGTCGCCTATTCCTGAAAGTGGCAGGCTTGAGTTATCGCTAACGAAGGTGCTAAACCCCCACGATTAATCAGTCGGAAGGATAAAAATGACAAAGCTGATCATCGACACGGATCCCGGTATCGACGATGCCATGGCGATTTTCTATGCGGCGGCAGCGCCTGACATTGATCTATTGGGGCTTACCACGATCTTTGGCAATGTGACCACCAAAACGGCAACTCGCAACGCGCTGCGCTTGCTGGAAGCTGCCGGTCTGGACCTGCCCGTTGCGCATGGCGCGGAAACCCCATTGGTGTTGCCGCCCTTCACGCCATCGGCCCATGTGCACGGTGCCGAGGGTTTTGGTGATATCCCGGCCAAGACGCCCAAGGGGCAGGCACTGGACGAAGACGCGGCTGATTTCCTGATCCGTATGGCGCGTGAACATAAGGGTGAGCTGGTGGTCTGCCCGATTGGCCCGTTGACCAACATCGCCCACGCGATCCAGCGCGACGGTGAGTTCGCAAAGAACGTGAAACGCATCGTCATCATGGGCGGCTCGCTTGAGGAGGGTGGAAATATCACCCCGCATGCAGAGGCCAATATCTATCACGACCCCCATGCCGCTGACGTCGTCTTTGGCTCCGGCGCGAAGGTTGAAATGGTGGGCCTTGATGTGACCCACCGTATCCTGTGCACCAAGGAAGATTTCTCCGCTATTGCGGCGACGTCACCGGAACTGGGTGGCATGCTGCAGGAAATGTCAGTCTTCTATCTGCATTTCTACGAAACGGTTGGAAAGTTCGATGGCTGTTCACTGCATGATCCGGCTGCGGTCATCGCCTGTACCCATCCGGAGTTGTTCACCGCACGTGCAGTGGCAATGGAAGTGTCCTGCGAGGGCGAGACATCGGGCGAAACCCGCCTCGCCTCTGACAGCGCCCGCCAGCCTATCGATGTCTACATGGGCGTTGACGCAGATGCTGTGAAATCTCTCTTCCTAAAGCGGCTCGCCATCCTGCCGTAGGCTTCATGAGCAGGCCTGCTGCAGGTCTTTGCAAACAGAGTTATATATCGCCCCGTCGCATCACATCGCGGCGGGGCGATATTGGTTTCGGAACTCCGGCTGAACGCGTGGAAATTTTTTCCTGAAAAGCGCATTTCGCCCTTGTTCTCAGCTTGGTTGCGCTGATAGACGGGTCAGCGGAGACGTGGCCGAGTGGTCGAAGGCGCTCCCCTGCTAAGGGAGTAGGCCCGGAAGGGTCTCGAGGGTTCGAATCCCTTCGTCTCCGCCATCACCCCAACTTTTGTACTGTTATTCAAAGGCACCAGCCGTACCCCGGTGTGTGCGATCATGCGCTGTTGCCGCTGCGTTTGTTGAGCGCTATCCGTAACTTGGCAGGTTGTGGTAAGAGGTTGCTTTGAAAAAGAACATTCTGATCGTTGGAGGCTCTTCGGGGGTTGGTTTGGAATTGGCCCGACACTATGCCTGCGAGGGGCATCGTGTCACGATTGCTGGCCGTGTTGATCCGGGGTGCGCTGGCGTTCAGTTTCACGCGCTATCGATCACCGATGATGTTGCAGACTTAACCGCGCAGCTTGACGAACTGGTCATGCGGGTTGGGGATGTGCAGACATTGGTCTACTGCGCCGGATTTTTGCAGCGTGGATCAATTGCTACTCTGGAGGATGGGGCGCTTTCACAGATGGCGAATGTCGGGCTGCTTGCACCGATGATGTTGATTCAGCGCCTCGTGCGTCAGGCCTCGGGGCCGCTCAAGCTGATGTTGGTGACCTCCAGCTCACAATATAAACCGCAGCCCGAAATGCCCGCTTACTGCGCGACCAAGGCTGGCTTGGGTATGCTGGGCGCAGCGCTGGTCCGGGGCGAGGGGATTGGCAAGGTGCTGGTTGTTGCGCCCTCAGGTATTCAAACGAAGTTCTGGGCGGGCAGTGACACGGATACGTCGACCATGTTGGAACCCGGTTGGGTCGCGCAGCAGATCGTTGCCCTTTCCAGTGGTGCGTTCAAATACAAATACGCCAAGCTGCTACGCCAGCCTTCCAGCGTGGAGGTGGTCGAGCACCTGGACAATGATTTCCTGCCGATCAATCCCTGATAGCGCTCAAGGTGGGGCGATCAGGCCAGCTGTCTGAGGCTCTTGATCACATGATCGATCTGCGCGGTGTTCAGATGCGGGCCGATAGGCAGGCTAAGCACTTCCCGTGCCAAGGTCGCCGCCAGCGGCAGCGCCTCATCCGTCAGGCCCATATCGCCGTAGGCCGCCTGAGCATGCGGTGGGATAGGGTAATGCACCAGCGTTTGAACGCCGGTCTGCGCCAGATCGGCGGCTAGCCGGTCCCGCTCCGGGTGACGCACCACGAACAGATGCCAGGCTGGATCGGCCTTTGCGGCGACATACGGCAGAGTCAGGCCCAGTCCATCCAGCTCCGACAGATAGCGGGCTGCGATCGTCGCGCGCCTCGCATTCCAGTCGTCCAGCACCGCAAGCTTGACCGACAGAAAGGAGGCCTGAACCGGATCAAGGCGGCTGTTGAAGCCTGCGATCTCATTGCGGTATTTCTCCCGCGAGCCGTAATTCCGCAGCAGCGTCAGCCGCTCTGCCAGAGTGTCGCAATTGGTGGTGAGCGCACCGCCGTCCCCCAACGCGCCGAGGTTCTTGCCCGGATAGAAGCTCCAGCAGACGATATCGCCGGCACCGCCGATGCGGTGTCCATCCCAGCAGGCGCCATGCGCTTGAGCGGCGTCTTCGATGACCTTCAGCCCGAGATCACGCGCGGTTGCCATGATGGCGGTCATATTCGCAGGTTGCCCGTATAGGTGGACAGGTATGACGGCCTTGGTTCCGGGGACCATGGCGGCCCGAATACCCTCGGCGGTGATATTGTGGGTCGCGGGATCAGGCTCCACCGGAACCGGGATTGCGCCACATTGGGAAACCGCGAGCCAGGTGGCGATATAGGTGTTGGAGGGGACGAGGACACGGTCGCCCGGCCCGATGTCAAGCGCCACCAGGGCGAGTCTCAGGGCATCCAGGCCGTTGGCCACGCCAAGAGCGTGCGAGACCTCGCAGTAGCTGGCAAAATCCTGCTCAAACCTGGAAACCTCAGGGCCGAGAATATACCAGCCAGATCGCAGGCTCTCCAGCATCTTCGGTTCACTCTGCTCTGCCAGCTCATCATACGCGGCCTTCAGGTCGAGGAAGGGGACCTGCATCATTTGACGCCGACCGCTTGGCGGAATGCGCCGTAATCGCGGATATAATCCCCCTCGTCATAGGGCGCGGAGGCCATGACCATGCAGACCGCGCCCGACGAGAAATTGTCGAGATAGCGCCACATCATCGGGCAGATATAGATGCCGAAATAGGAGCGGTTGAGATGGAAGCGTTTTTCATTGACCCCGTCATCCAGAACCACGTCAAAGCTGCCCGACATTGCAATCATGAACTGGTGTAGACCCTTATGAGCATGGGCACCGCGATCGGATCCGCCCGGCACATCATAAAGGTAGTAGACCCGTTTGATATCAAACGGGATGTGGTTCATCCCCTCGACAAATGTCAGGTTGCCGCGGGCATCTTCGATCTTGGGCAGGTCTATAAATTTGCAGTCGCTGAGGGGCAAATCCGCACTCCGGTATTGTGACATCGATCCGCTTGTCGCAGCTGATCGGAACAGGCGTCGGATTTCCCACCACAAGAGTGCGATCCGGTCTAATCTATTGGCTCAGTTGTCTACCATATTGTCGCCTCCGATCAATCGAATTGGACATACTGCGGATGGTCTGCGGAACTTGGCTGAGGCAAGGGCACGCCTTGCGCAGAATGCGGTTCTCTAGTTCGGGACCATGTCGCTCAGCTCCAAGGGAGAGAATGGGCGGGGGCATGATAGAGCAAGCGACGTCTTCCATGGAACCGCAGAGCGAACTGCTCTATTGATGGGGCGCAGCCTCTCCTCTCCGGTTGGTGTCGCGCGCAGACCGCAAACAAGGCGTGCCTGACAACGAGCCCAGGGCGGCAGACGGCGGAACAGAAATGGATTTTCTGCACGAGTGTGCAGGTAGGATTGGGTCGAAATGAACAAATACCGCTATTCAGTTGTGCTTCTTACCTACAATCAGCAGGATTATGTGAAAGAGGCGGTTGAGGCGGTTCTTGCGCAGGAGAGTGACCCGATCGAGATCCTTCTGTCGGACGATTGCTCGCAGGATGATACCTTCGAGGTGATGCGGGCTCTGGTTGCCGATTACGCGGGGCCACATTCCGTTGTGCTGAACAAAAATCCGCAGAATTTGGGCGTGAATAAACATATCGAACGGTGTTTTGAGCTTAGCTCCGGGGATGTAATCATTGCGGCCTCTGGTGACGATATCTCTTTGCCGGGTCGTGTGGCGCGCACCATTGAAGTCTTTGAGCGCGACGATCCGCTTCTGTCCTTCTCACATGGTCACGTTGAGACCTTGGACGGCAAACCGATGCCGAAATCCTATGCAAAAGCCACTTTCTATACCCGAACCGATGCCATGTCGGCCGCCTGTTCCATGCAGTTGTTCCTCGGTGCGACCTGCGCATGGCACAAAGAACTGTTCCGCAAGTATGGTCCCATTCAGTTTGCGGATTGCTACGAGGATCTTGTTCTTGGGTTCCGAGCGGCGCTTGAGGGCAGGGTGGCGTTCATCGACGAAGAGCTCATTGTATATCGCGTCGGTATGGGCCAGACCAGTACAGCACGTCGCATTGCCGATGCAGAAGCCTTTCGAAACAAGCGTCTGATTGAAGTCGGTCGAGAAATTTTTCTTCTACGTCAGCGTCTTGCAGATGCACAGGTGTTTGGTCTCAGTGACCAAGATCCAATTGTAAAAGCCATGCGTCGCCGACTGGAGGAACGACAACTGCGCCGATCCTATCTGGAAGGGGGGCTGCGAAAGCTCGGGGTCTCAGCTTGGAGACACCCCTCATGGGTGCTGGGATTTGCCCTATCCGAACGCCGTCGCCTCAAAAAAGCGCTCAAAACCGCCTGAGCGCCGCTTGGGGCATCGATCCGTAGGCCTCAACCAAGGTCCTTCAGAGTGTCCAGCAGGGTTTTGCAGGCGCCAGTTATGTGGTCGCGTGTGAGCGCCGCTGCAAGGTCGGCATCTCCAGCAACACAGGCGTCCCAAATCGCGAGGTGCTCGGCATTGGCGCGTTCGTTGCCGTTGGACAGTACCAATTGCGCCCGCAGATAACTGTCGACGCGATCCATCGCATTGTCGATCACATCCATATGATACTGCAGCCCGCTCTCCCGATAGAGCGTGGAGTGAAAATCGCGGTTCAAATCACCCCAAGTCATCGGATCTTCGGATTGCGAGAACGCCTCCAGACAGGCCTTCGCAGTAGAAATAGCCATGGGGGACATGCGCGGTACTGCGCGGCGGATAACTTCAGATTCCAACACGGCCCGGAAATCGAAGATTTCCTGAGCTTCCTGAGCTGACAGGCCAGAGACCACGGCGCCTTTGTAGCGTTGGGTTTTTACCAGTCCTTGCTCCTCCAGACGCGAAATTGCTTCGCGCACGGGGATTCGGCTGGTGTTGAACATCTGGGCTATTTCATCCTGCCGCAGCGGTTCGCCTTCCTTCAGGTCGCCTTCGATGATGGCCTTGCGCAGGGCGTCAAAAACGATCGTCGAGGCGGAGGCGGTCTTGGATATATCTACGGATTTCAACTTCATATCTGCGCTCCCTGCCGTTGTTATATCCCTGATCATGGCCGTGGGGGAAGTGCGCATAAATCAGATATTGAATATTGGATCCAATATGCATTATGAAGGCGTCATCAGCGCCGGGCGCGCCTTGCGGGCTCAGGTTCAAACCCATTGGAGAGGATCCAACCATGATAAACCCTGTGTTCTCCGGCTGCATTCCGGCCCTGATGACCCCCTGTACCGCTGATCGGCGCCCTGATTTTGATGCGCTGGTGAAAAAAGGGCAGGAACTGATCGCCAAAGGCATGTCCGCGGTCGTCTACTGTGGCTCCATGGGCGATTGGCCACTGATCAGCGATGCTGAGCGGATGGAAGGGGTCGCCCGCCTTGTTGCGGCTGGCGTTCCGACCATTGTCGGCACCGGCGCCGTCAACACGGTGCAAGCCGCAGCCCATGCTGCCCATGCTGCAGAGGTGGGGGCTGCCGGTCTCATGGTGATCCCGCGCGTCTTGTCACGAGGCAGCTCGGTGGCGGCACAACGCGACCACTTCGCCGCTGTGCTCTCTGCTGCACCAACGTTGCCGGCGGTGATCTACAACAGTCCCTATTATGGGTTTGCTACCCGGGCGGATCTGTTTTTCGATCTGCGCAAGGATTATCCAAATCTGATCGGGTTCAAGGAATTTGGGGGCGCTGACGATCTGCGCTATGCGGCCGAAAATATCACCTCTCAGGACAGCAGTGTCACCCTGATGATCGGTGTCGATACCACTGTATTCCACGGCTATGTCAACTGCGGGGCCGGGGGCGCGATCACGGGGATCGGGAATGCGCTGCCGGATGAGGTCCTGCACCTTGTCGCTCTTTGCCAACTCGCAGCGAAAGGGAACGCCACCGCCCGGCGTCAGGCTCTGGAGCTGGAAGCGGCGCTAGCGGTTCTCTCCTCCTTTGATGAGGGGGCGGATCTGGTCCTTTATTACAAGCATCTGATGGTGCTGAACGGGGATAGCGAATACCGCCTGCACTTCAACGAAAGCGACCGGTTGAGCGCCAGCCAACAGGCCTATGTCGAGGCCCAGTATGCGCTGTTTCGCAGCTGGTATGCGGATTGGAGCCAGCAGCCCGACATCGCCACCCTATGCGCGTAATCGACAGTCATACCGGTGGCGAGCCGACCCGTCTGATCCTGTCTGGCGGGCCAGATCTGGGCGACGGATCACTGGCAGAACGGACGCATCGGCTGTTTAGGGATCACCGCGCTTTCTGCAGTGCGGTGCTGTCCGAGCCACGCGGTCACGACGCTATGGTGGGCGCCTTATTGGTGCCGCCAAGTGATCCTACAGCTGCGGCAGCGGTGATTTACTTCAATCCGATTGGACCATTGGGCATGTGCGGTCATGCCACCATCGGCACCGCCGTGAGTCTGCATCATCTGGGCCGTCTTGATCTGGGGCGACATCATATCGAAACGCCGGTCGGCACCGTTGGTGTGCATTTGCAGACAGCGAACAGGGCTGCTGTCGAAAATGTAGAGAGTGATCGGTATCGGGCTGATGTTGTGGTGGAGGTGCCAGGGCAGGGGCGGATGTCCGGCGATATCGCATGGGGTGGCAATTGGTTCTTTCTGACTTCTGATGTTCCGGCACCGCTAACCCTGGCCCATGTCGACCAGCTGACCACCAGTGCTGTGGCTCTGCGGCAGGCCCTGGCAGAGCAGGGGATCACTGGCCGCAACGGGGCGGTGATTGACCACATCGAATTTGTCGGACCACCCCTGACCCGCGTTGGTCATGCGCGCAACTTCGTTCTTTGCCCCGGAACGGCTTATGACCGGTCCCCCTGTGGCACCGGGTCTGCGGCGAAGCTGGCCTGTCTGGCTGCAGACGGGGATCTGGCGCCGGGTGTGACCTGGATCCAAGAGAGCGTAATCAGCAGCACCTACGCGCTGCACTATCGCCCAGGCCCGACAGGAGGTGTGATCGCAACGATTACCGGTACGGCCTTTGTGACCGGTGACACTGTTCTGAACTTTGACCCTGCCGACCCCTACCGGGCGGGGATCACCAGCCAAGAGGTATACTGATGGAATATAAAAACCTAATCGCAGGCGACTGGTCAGAGACCGCCGCCGCCGCCGCCAATATCAACCCCTCCGATACGCAGGACGTCTTGGGATATGCTGCCAATAGTCCCGCGGAGGACATGGAGCATGCGATTAGCGCTGCCCGCGCCGCAGCTCCCGGATGGGCGGCCAGCACGCCACAGCAGCGATTTGATGTGCTGGACGCCATCGGCACCGAAATTCTGGCCCGCAAGGCTGAACTGGGAAAGCTGCTCTCTCGCGAGGAGGGCAAGACCTTGCCTGAAGGGATTGGCGAGGCCGCGCGCGCCGGGCAAATCTTCAAGTTCTTTGCAGGTGAAACCCTGCGCCAGGCGGGCGAAATCCTTGGCTCGGTGCGGCCCGGTGTCGGCGTCGAGGTGACGCGCTCTCCGATGGGGGTTGTCGGCTTGATCACGCCTTGGAATTTTCCCATCGCCATCCCCGCCTGGAAGATCGCGCCGGCGCTGGCCTATGGCAATGCGGTTGTTCTGAAACCGGCTGAGTTGACGCCGGGGTGCGCGCATGCCCTGGCAGAGATCATCAGTCGCTCGGGTTTGCCGGAGGGTGTATTCAACATTGTGTTCGGCACAGGCAGTACGGTTGGTCAGGCACTGGTGCAAAGCCGCCATGTGGACGCCATCTCCTTTACCGGTTCGGTTGAGACCGGCAGCGCCATCGCGGCGGCCTGCGGGGCGCAGCGCAAAAAGCTGCAGCTGGAAATGGGTGGCAAGAATCCAATGGTGGTATTGGATGACGCGGATCTTGAGACGGCGGTGGAGGCCAGCCTCAACGGTGCGTTTTTCTCCACAGGCCAGCGCTGTACCGCATCCTCGCGGCTGATCGTGACCGAGGGGATACACGACCGTTTTGTTGCAGCACTTGGAGAGCGGATGACGGGCCTGCGGGTCGGCAACGCTCTGGACGACAACACTCAGATCGGGCCGGTTGTGGATGAGCGGCAGTTGGAGAAGGATCTCTATTATCTCGACGTGGCCGCCAGCGAGGGCGGGCGAGTGCTTGGGGGACAGACGCTGCAGCGCAGTACCAAGGGGTTCTATCTGGCGCCCGCGCTTGTCACCGAAACGTCAAATGACATGCGGATCAATCAAGAGGAAGTCTTTGGTCCGCTCGCCTCTGTGATCCGCGTGGCGGATTATGATGAGGCTCTGGTGGTGGCCAATGACACGCCTTTTGGCCTCAGCGCGGGGATTTGCACAGGATCTTTGAAATATGCCACGCATTTCAAGGCACATGTCGAGGCTGGCATGGCGATGGTGAACCTGCCCACTGCGGGCGTTGACTATCACGTGCCCTTCGGTGGCACCAAGGGGTCCAGCTTTGGTGCGCGCGAACAGGGCAGCCATGCGAAAGAGTTCTATACCAAGGTCAAAACCGCATATACCCTAGCGTAAAGACGGTCAGGTGGCGGGGTGAAAGCCTCGCCTCCGTTGCGAAGGCAGGGCAGATGACAAAAACGATTGTGGTTATCGGGGCAGGTGTTGTTGGCGTCAGCACGGCGCTGCGCCTGCAGAGCGAACTGGCGCCAACGGGCGGGCAGGTCATCCTGCTGGATCGCAAGGGCGTCGCCGAAGAAACATCTGCAGGCAACGCCGGGGCCTTTGCATTCACTGACCTCGAACCACTGGCCACACCGGGGATCATGAAAAAGGCACCGGCCTGGCTGCTGGACCCGCTTGGCCCGCTGTCGGTCCCGCCTTCTTACGCTCTGCAATTGACACCTTGGCTGATCCGCTTCTGGCGCGCCAGCTGGCGGGACCGGTATCAGAAGGTGGTCAGCGCCCAAGCATCCCTGATGCAGCTGGCGCAGGCGGCGACCGAACGCCAGATCTCCGACACCAAAGGCGAGGCAATGATGCAGCGCGACGGTGCTCTGCAACTCTACGAGTCCGAAGCTGAGTTCGTCGCCAGCCAGCGCGGCTGGCAATTGCGTCGGGATCACGGCATCCGGTTCTCGCTGTTACATAGCCCCGCCGAAATTGCCGAAATTCAGCCGGGGCTCAGCCCCCGGTTCACGCATGCAGGCTTCACCCCTGACTGGATGAATACCTGCGATCCAAAAGCCTGGGTCGAACACCTCTTTCAGATCTTCATGGCGCGGGGTGGCCAACTGCGCCGGGCAGAGGTGCGTGATCTTGAAGCCGGGGGTGAGAAACTGCGTCTTCTGACAGACGGGGAGGACGTCCGGGTTGACACTGTGGTCGTGGCCGCAGGGGCGTGGTCGCATCAACTGACCCGCCGTCTGGGCGACCCGCTGCCGCTGGAGACGGAGCGCGGCTACAACACCACCTTGCCCGCAGGCTGCTTCGATCTGCGCACGCATATCACTTTTTGCCGTCATGGCTTTGTGGTGAGCCGTATCCGTGGCGGTGTTCGGGTCGGAGGCGCGGTTGAACTCGGAGGGTTGAAACGGCCTGCAAACTTCAAACGCGCCGATACGCTGCTGGCGAAGGCCGCGCGGTTCATGCCAGAGCTGGACACCGCAGATGGCACCCGCTGGATGGGGTTTCGTCCATCTCTGCCTGACAGCCTGCCGGTGATTGGCAGCGCCAGGCGTGATGCGCGGGTGGTCTATGCCTTTGGTCATGGGCATGTCGGGCTAACCCAATCGGCCGCCACGGCGGAGCTGGTCGCAGATCTGGCGCTAGGACGCGATCCGGCAATTGATCTGGCACCGTTCGCGCCAGACCGTTTCTGATGTCTTGAGCCGCCTTCACCTCTGATAAGGCTGCAAGACAGGGCAGGGCATCGCCGTCGCGGGCAATGTGCGCAAACCGACCGTGAACGAAATTGAAGGAATTGCATGGCTATCTCTTGGGGCGTTCCGTCGCATTGCGGCAGAATCGGCACTATCAAGGAGGAGACATGCGCGTCATGGCCAAGGCCCCGAAACTTTCGCTCAAGCTGAAACTGCCCCTAATCATGGTGGCCCTGACAGCAACGTTTCTGGTGACAGTCTCATTCCTTGTTTACTCGATGGCGGAAAAGAGCATTCGCGACTTTGTCTACGCCTCGAAGGAGACAACGGCTCGCTCCGGTGAGCAGGCGCTGACGTTCATGATGGAGGCCGCGCGCCGTGATCTGTCGATCAATGCCTCTCAGCCGACGGTGTTCCGCGCCATCAACAACTTTGACCGTGTTTATAAGATGATCGAGGAGGAGCCGACCGGCTTCTTGCGGCGTCACTACATAGAAGAAAACCCCAATGCCGCGAATGAACGTCATTTGCTGAGCGATCCTGGTGACGGGTCATATTACAGCCAGTCGCACGCCACCTACCACCCGACGTTTCTGCAGTCTTTGCAGGTCAACGGCTATGAGGATCTCTATCTTCTGAATGCCTCTGGCCAATTGCTCTATTCGGTCAAGAAGCGCGAGGATTTCATTCAGCAATTCGGCTCCGGGGAGAATGCGGATAGCGGCCTGGGGCAGGTCTTCAATGCCGCGCTCAATGCTGAGGCCGGTCAGGTGGTAACCGCCGATTTTGCCGCCTACGCTCCGGGTGGCGGTGCGGCTGGTGCTTTCATGGGTGTGCCGGTTTTCAACAAGAAAAAAGAAGTCATCGGCGTGATGGCTGTGCAAATCTCTAGTGCGTCAGTTGTGACAGCACTGACATCCAACATGAAGGTCGATGGGCATCAGAACATCTTTCTGGTAGGCCGAGATGGTATTGCGCGCAGCCCCTCCGTCATTGAAGGCCAGTTCGCCACGGGGGATAAATTACCCGAAAGCGCAGAAATCAAATCAGCCACCGCAGGTGAGGCCGGGATGTTTGAAGGCTCCACTTCGGTATCAGGAGAACAGGTGATCACCCTTGTCAGGCCTTTGAATATCAAGGGGTTCGACTGGGCTTTGGTACTACAGACTGACGAGCATGAAGCTTTTGCTGAGGTGACAGAAATCCGGCTTGTTGCAATGCTGATGATCGGTGTTTCAGTTCTGATTGCGATTGCGGTGTCTTTTGTGGCCGCGCGTCATGTCACCCGCCCTATTCTGGCCCTGCGCGAGGCGACCAATGCGCTGGCCGAAGAAGACTATGCGAGTGAAATCAACGGACGTGATCGCGGCGACGAATTGGGAGATCTGGCCCGCAGCCTAGATACTTTCCGTGACAAATTGCTGATCGCCGATGAGGCTGCAGAACGCGAAGAAGAGGCGGCCAAGCAGACCGCCGCAGTGGTAGAAGAAATGAGTGGGGCCCTCGCTGAACTGCAACGAGGCAATTTGGCCTGTGATATCGGGCAGCCTTTTGTTGAGCACTACGAAACTCTGAGGGAGAATTTCAATCGCAGCCTTATCAACCTGCGTGACTCGCTCGCGGAGGTGGTCGATGCCGCCCATAACGTCGATAAGTTCTCGGAAGAGCAGCGCGCCTCTGCGGAGGAAATGGCGCATCGGACGGAATCTCAGGCCGGGACATTGGAGGAGACGGCCTCAGCACTTCAGGATCTGACCAATAGTATTCGCGAGACGGCTGACCGGGCCGGGCAGGTGGATGAAACCATGCGCGGTACCCGCAATGAGGCCGAGCACAGCAATCATATCGTTACCTCGGCGGTGCAGGCGATGGATCAAATTCAAGAGGCCTCTCAACAGATTTCGCAGATCATCAATATGATCGACGATATCGCGTTTCAGACCAACCTGTTGGCCCTGAACGCAGGTGTGGAGGCAGCCCGTGCGGGTGAGGCCGGTGCCGGTTTCGCAGTTGTCGCCTCAGAGGTGCGCGCGCTTGCGATGCGGGCCTCCAAAGCGGCGGGTGAGATCAAGGGACTGACCACGGCCAGCGAGGAGCATGTCGCAAACGGTGTTGCCATGGTTGGTCGCGCAGGTGATGCGCTGAGCGGGATCATCGACAAGGTCACAAATGTCTCCGACCTTATCACCGAAATCGCAGAGGGCGTGCAGAAGCAATCCAAGGGTTTGGAAAATATCAACAATGCCGTCGGGCGCCTGGACAGTACCACCCAGCAGAATGCGGCGATGTCCGAAGAAGCCTCCGCAGCCAGCCAGCTGCTCCAGAACGAGGCGCAGGCGCTTACCGGCGTGGTGTCGCGGTTCCAGCTTGGAAATGGCTCCGGGCATGACAGTGCCGATGACTGGGCAGTAGCTGATGATGCCGGAAACAGGGGCCACTCTTATGGCTGATCTGAGATCGGCACGTCAAAACGGGTAGGTCGGTCAAAATGCTTGATCTGATTATCGTGAGGTAACGTCGACTGCAGTCGCGCCTCCGCCCTATCAGACCGGGTTCTACCCAGTCACACATCTGACAGGCTTACTTACTCAGGGTCATGAACCCGCCCTGCAGTGCCGTTACCGCCGTTTGGCTGGTCTCAGGCACGGCGTTTCGATGGGCCATACGCTCAAGATTGACGATCGTCGACAGCATGATGCGGTCATGGCTCCAATCGCCGGGGCGCTGCATCAGCAGTGCGGTGGCCAGAACTCCAGTCGCCAGCATGGCGGAAACCAGCATCCAGCCGAACAGATGCGTGTCCTGTGGTTGTGCCGCGGTGACCACATCAATCCGTCGCGCCAACGTTGCTCCGCGGCGCACCTCGCGACGATCAACCAAGGCCACCGACGGGCTGCGCTGTACAAAGCGGATAGGATCCTGCGTCGCCAGTGCGCAGGCCCGGATCAAGCATTCACAATAGGCGCGAATATCACGCTGCCCTCGGGTCATCAGTGCCTGATCACAGGCGAATTCTCGCAGCATGCGGACTTCGCGACGCCAGAGGTGATACGCCGGGTTCCAGAACAGAAGCGGCCGCAGTGCCTCCAGCAGGAATTCGCATTCAACGTCTCGCTGGCGGAAATGCTGCAGCTCGTGGGCGACGCTCAACCGCAAATCCGACGGGTTGGTGATCAGCGCGGATGGCAGTACGACGTAGCGAGTGAACAAGCCGCGGGTGGAGAAGGCAACTGTACTCTTGTCGCTGATACGAATCTGAACGCTACCCAGATGTTTCCAGACATAGGCCTGCTGTAGCGATGCCCGCAGTCGCAGTGCCGCCAATGACACCTGTGCCACGGAGACTACGGCCCCGACGATCAGCGCAGTCACTGCAAGCTGAGCCCAGAGGCTGCTCTGTGCCATCAAGGCCCGCACCAGATCCTCGCGCAGGCCAAGAATGCTCTCAAACCGTGTGGCGCTCATGTTGACATTGCCCTGCAGGTATTGCGCGACCAGCATGTCCGACAGGGTCGGCGGCTGCGACACAACATAGGTGGTCAATGCCACCACCAGCACGGGGGACAAGGTCAACAAAAGCGTCATGCCATTCAGCAGCCGCAGCTGTGGCCGAAACGCCGGGCCCAGTCGGCTGCGGGTCAGGATCGCGCGCAACGCCAGCCAAAGCGCGGTGCCCGCAAACAACAGTAAATTCAGGTCAATATAGGCGTTCAGAAAACTCTCAGCGTTCATCGTCCCCCAACCTTTCATTCAGCAAGGCCCGTATCTCCACGAGCATCTCGTCGGTGACATCCTCATCGTCCACCAGGCGGGCTACCAGGGCCGCCGGGGCGCCGTTGAAGAGCTTGCTCGAAAGGTTCTTGAGAGTGGTTTTCTGATAATCCGCTTTGGGTACCGCCGGGCGGTAGACCAAGGATCTGTCAGCTCGTTCGCTGGTCAGAAACCCTTTTTGTTCCATAATTTTCAGCACGGTTGCGACCGACGTATAGGCGCGTTCCTGACGTTTGTTCAGTTCGGCCAGAATATCGCGCACCGTGCCGCCGCCGGTTTCCCAAACAACGGTCATGAACTCGAGTTCAACCTCTGTTAAAAGCGGGTTGTCCTGTTTCTTACGCATCATGTGGTGTCCGGTTCTCTTAGGCTTTGATCATGCTAGGGGATCGCAGGTGCGTTTGAAAACTATTTTTTTAGAAGTTCAGCACCGAGGCCGCAGGTGTCGGGCAAAACGGCATGTAAAAAAGGGGCCCTGCAGACAGGACCCCTCGTGTTTTTGTTTCACACTTTCCAGAAGGTGAAGGCAAACCAGACAACCGACAGGCCCAGCGGCCACCACAGCGGCATTCCCACCAATCCCAGCCAGGCCAGGAAGATATAGGAGGTGCCCAGGAGGCTGATGAACAGCCGGTCACCGCGGGTTGTGACAAGTCCCAGAACGCCTTTGCGGGTGTCACCACCGGGGCTGCGGATTTCCAGAACGATCATCAGGCCAATGGCCGAAAAGATCCCGATAAAGACCAGTGCCGTGGGCCAGGTCCAGGCCATCCAACTCAGCATTATACCCTCCCCATCGCAAAGCCTTTTGCGATGTAGTTACGGACGAAGTAGATCACGATCGCGCCCGGAATGATTGTCAGTGTGCCAGCCGCCGCCAGCAGGCCCAGCTCATAACCCGCGCTTGAGGCGGTTTTGGTCATAGTGGCCGCAATGGGTTTCGCGGCAACAGCGGTCAGGGTCTTGGCCAGTAGCAGCTCCACCCAAGAGAACATGAAGCAGAAGAACGCCGCTACGCCGACACCAGCCTTGATCGACGGGATGAAGATCGTGGCGAAGAAGCGCGGGAAGGAATAGCCATCCACATAAGCGGTTTCATCCAGCTCTTTCGGGATGCCGCCCATGAACCCTTCCAGGATCCAGACCGCCAGCGGAATGTTGAACAGGCAATGCGCCAGTGCCACGGCAAGATGGGTGTCAAACAGCCCCACCGCAGAATAAAGCTGGAAGAACGGCAGCGCGAAAACCGCAGCAGGTGCCATCCGGTTGGTGAGCAGCCAGAAGAACAGCTGCTTGTCTCCCAGAAAACGGTAACGAGAGAATGCATAGGCCGCAGGCAGGGCAACAGCGACAGAGATCACCGTGTTGATCGACACATAGATGATGGAGTTGATGTAGCCCCAGTACCAGCTCGGATCGGTGAAGATCGTGGCGTAGTTTTCCAGCGTGAAGGTCTGCGGAAACAGCGAGAAGCCGGACAGGATTTCATTCGTCGTCTTGAAGCTCATTGCGACCAGCCAATAGATCGGCAGCATGAGGAACAGGATATAAACGATGGGGACGATGGTACGTTTTTGCATCGAAGTATCCTCCTTTAGTTTTGATCGTCTTTGGTCATGACGGTGTAGAACAGCCAGCTGACCAGAAGTGTGATTGCAAAGTAGATGAGGCTCATTGCCGCCGCCGGACCAAGGTCGAACTGTCCAAGCGCGATCTTAACCAGGTCGATGGACAACAGCGTTGTCGAGTTGCCGGGACCACCGCCGGTCAGAACAAACGGCTCGGTGTAGATATTGAAACTGTCCATGAACCGCAGAAGGATCGCGATGGTCAGAACGGTTTTCATCTTTGGCAGCTGGATAAAGCGGAACACGGCCCAGTTGGAGGCGCCATCGATCTTTGCGGCCTGATAATAGGCATCCGGGATCGACACGAGGCCGGCGTAGGACAACAGCACCACAAGAGAGGTCCAGTGCCAGACGTCCATGGTCACGATGGTGATCCAGGCAGCGACAGGATCTTGGGTCATATCATAGTTGATGCCTAGTGTGTGGTTCAGGAAATACCCCAGCAGGCCAATGTCGGGCAGGGTGAAGATGTTCCACATCGCGCCAACCACGTTCCACGGGATCAGCATCGGCAGTGCCATCAGCACCAGGCACACCGGCACCCAGACCCCCTTGCGTGGCATCGACAGCGCAATGGCGATGCCCAGCGGTATTTCGATGATCAGGATCAGGAAGGTGAACATGAACTGGCGGCCAAGCGCCGCATGGAACCGATCGGACCGCAGGATCTGCTGGAACCAGTCCAGCCCCTGCCAGAAAAAGACGTTGTCGCCGAATGTCTCCTGAACGGAGTAGTTGACGACGGTCATCATCGGGATCAGCGCGTTGAAGGCAACGAGCAGAAGGACAGGCAGGACAAAGAACCACGCCTTTTGGTTTTCGGTTTTCATTATGCCTGCTCCTCGGTCTCAGTCTTGGTCTCGGCGGCAGATTGGGCAGCTTCTGTTGCGATCCACCCATCGACGTAAAGCCGGGTCTGGTCCTGACGGAAGGACAAATGGACGGCTGCCCCCTTGGCTGGGCCTGCGCCTTCGACCACAGCGTTGATCCGCTGACCTTCGGCTTCGCATTCCACAACTGTGTGGCGGCCAACATCTGAAACCTTGGTCACGGTTGCGGGCAGGCCGCTGTTGGCGAGGGACACAAACTCAGGCCGGATGCCGACCTCGGTCTTGCCTGCGGCGTCCCCTTTGATCGGGCCTTCCAAGGCAATCGGGTGGGCGCCGATATAGGGCTGGCCCGCGCGCAATTCGCATGGCAGCACGTTCATACCCGGTGAGCCGATGAAATGACCCACAAACGTATGCGCGGGGCGTTCAAACAGCTCAACCGGCGTACCGATCTGCACCACTTCGCCCAGCTGCATGACAACAACCTGATCGGCAAAGGTCAGCGCTTCTGTCTGGTCGTGGGTCACGTAGATCATCGTGGCCTTCACGCGCTGATGCAGTTCTTTCAGCTTTGAGCGCAGTTTCCACTTCAGATGCGGGTCGATCACAGTGAGTGGCTCGTCGAACATCACGACGTTCACATCCTCGCGCACCAGACCGCGACCCATCGAGATCTTCTGCTTGTTATCCGGTGACAGGCCCGCGGCCCGCATCGTCAAGAGATCGGTTACTTCCAACATCTCGGCGATTGCCATGACGCGTTCCTTGACCGTCGCCTCATCGCGCCCGCGGTTGCGCAGGGGAAAGGCCAGGTTGTCGTAAACGGTCATGGTGTCGTAGATCACCGGAAACTGGAACACCTGCGCAATGTTGCGCTGATCCGGTGGCAGTTTGGTGACGTCCTTGCCATCGAACAGGATCTGACCTTCGGATGGCACCAGAAGGCCGGAGATGATGTTCAGCAGGGTGGATTTGCCACAGCCCGAAGGACCAAGCAGCGCATAGGCCCCGCCGTCCGTCCAGTCGAGATCGATTTCCTTCAGAGCGTAGTCGGACGCGCTTGACGGGTTTGGCATATAGCTGTGCCGCAGTTTTGAGAGTGTAATCTTAGCCATTTGCGCCTCACGCCACGCGGGAGCCATCAGGGGCAAAGACATATGCCGCCGATGGATCCATATAGAAGTCATGCTGCTCACCCACCTCATAGGGGTGAACGCCTGCCGAAAGGGAAACCCAGCTGCCGTGGTCCACATCCAGCCCCATGTCGAAATGGGCGCTGCTTTCGGACCCGGACAGCTCCGTCACCTGCACCTGACCAGACAGCTGCACCGTGGTGAGCGGTGTCGCCAGGGGGAGCACGTGGTAGGGCCGGATCGCAATCGTGTAGGGGCCATCCGCCAGATCTGCCGCCGCGCCGGTCAAGGCCCAGCTGACTTCTTGGCCAAGGCGCGCAGTGCTGCCCTGTTTCACGATGGGGGCTGTGTTGATTGGCGGATCCGAGAACACCCGCGCTGCGGCGACGTTTTCAGGATTGCGATAAATATCAGCGGTCGTGCCAAACTGGGTCACGCGCCCATCCTGCATCAGGGCGGTTTTGCCCCCTAGCAGCAGCGCTTCTTCCGGTTCGGAGGTCGCATAAACCACCACGGCGCCACGCCCGGCGAACAGTTCAGGCAGCTGATCGCGCAGTTCCTCGCGCAGTTTGTAGTCCAGGTTGGCCAGCGGCTCATCGAGGAACACTGCACGGCTTTCCTTGGCAATGGCGCGGGCCAATGCAGTGCGCTGCTGCTGACCACCGGACAACTCATGCGGGCGGCGATGCAGCATCGGACGCAGCTGCAGGATATCGGCGGCTTCTTCGACACGACCTGCAATCTCGGACTTCGCCATGCCAGCCACCTTCAGCGGCGAGGCGATGTTCTCGTAGACGGTCATATGGGGGTAGTTGATGAAGAACTGATGCACCAGGCTGATGTTGCGTTTCTGGGTGCTGAGCGCGGTCACGTCCTGGCCATCCATCACCACCTGTCCGCTGGCAATCGGGTCGAGGCCGGCCATCATCTTGATGAGAGAGGTCTTGCCAGACCCGGTGGCGCCCAAAAGGACGTTGAAGTGACCCGGTTCCAGCACAAGGGAGGTTTCCTTGATATGCAGCTGGGCGCCGACGCGTTTGGTCACATTTATGAGTTCGAGTGCCATCTTGCTTTGACTTTCCGGCGGACGGCCTGTTGCGCGCGGCATGCGCGATCATTTTTTAGGGGAAAAGGGTGCCCCGAAGCGGGCAAGCCAGGCTCCGGGACGAAAGTAGGGAGCGCGGCGGATAGATCCGCACGCTCCCCACGGGAGGAGGGGTTACTCAGACGCCCAGCGGGCCACCAGCTCGTCGTAGTTGACGGTCTGGCCCTGAGGCTTCTCGTTCTCCAGCTTCGGCTTGGCGCCACCGTTGGCATACCACCAGTCGGCGTCTTTCTCTTCGTTCAGACGCGGGCCACAGCCACCGTAGACATTTGCCTGCTCGTCTGCACGCTGCATACGGGCCATGGTGATGTCCATTTCTTCGGCCAGACGGTCCATGGCTTCCTGTGGGGTGAAGGCACCGGAATTGACGTCACCAATCTGCTGCCACCAGATCTGGGCCAGCTTCGGATAGTCAGGCACGTTCACGCCGGTCGGGGACCATGCAACGCGGTCGGGCGAACGGTAAAATTCGACCAGACCACCCAGCTTGGGTGCGCGCTCGGTGAAGCTCTCGTGGTTCACAGAAGAGTCACGAATGAAGGTCAGACCAACGTGGGACTTTTTCACGTCGACGGTCTTGGACACAACAAACTGAGCATAGAGCCAGGCCGCCTTGGCGCGATCCACCGGGGTGGATTTCAGGAAGGTCCAGGACCCAACGTCCTGATAGCCAACCTTCTGGCCTTCTTCCCAGTAGGGGCCATGCGGGCTGGGCGCCATCCGCCACAGCGGGTTGCCTTCACCGTCAACGGTGTTGTTGCCTTCGGATTGCGGCTTCACCATGTCAGCGGTGAACGCAGTGTACCAGAAGATCTGCTGAGCAACGTTGCCCTGTGCGAGAGCAGGCAGCGACTGGTAGAAGTCATAGGACGCCGCACCCGGAGGGGCGAATTTGCGCAGCCATTCATCCCACTTGCGGATCGCATAGACCGCAGCTGGGCCGTTGGCAGCACCGCCACGGGTTACGCTTGCACCGGCAGGGTTACAGGAATCGGCTTCCATACGGATGCCCCATTCGTCGATCGGCACACCGTTCGGCTCACCTTTCGAACCAGCACCAGCCATCGACAGCCAGGCATCGGTCATACGCCAGCCAAGGTCAGGCGCGCGCTTACCATAGTCCATGTGACCATAGATTGCGGTACCGTCGATTTCCTTCACGTCGTTGGAGAAAAACTCGGCGATGTCTTCATATGCGGACCAGTTAACCGGAACGCCCAGATCGTAGCCGTATTTTTCCTTGAACGCGGCCTGCAGGTCTTCGCGGTCAAACCAGTCCTTACGGAACCAGTAGAGGTTTGCGAACTGCTGGTCGGGCAGCTGGTACAGATCGCCATCGGGACCGGTAGTGAACTGTGTGCCCATGAAGTCACCCAGATCGAGTTCCGGGTTGGTGACGTCAAAGAAATCACCCTCCATCATGTCGGTCAGGTTGTAGGCCAGTTGCAGACGCGAGTGGGTGCCGATCAGGTCGGAGTCGTTGACATAAGCGTCATAGAGGTTCCGTTTGGTCTGCATCTGGGTCTGCACGGCCTGAACCACTTCGCCCTCGCCGAGGATTTGATGGTTCACCTTAATGCCGGTGATTTCCTCAAACGCCTTGGTCAGAACTTCGGACTCATAGCTATGCGTCGGAATGCCTTCGGACAGGACGTTGATTTCCATACCCGAGAACGGTTCGGACGCTTTGATGAACCACTGCATTTCCGACAGCTGTTCGTCCTTGGTCAGAACCGAGGGCTGGAATTCTTCGTCGATCCATTTCTTGGCAGCGGCCTCATCGGCATAGGCTGCCTGTCCCGCGACCACGGCAATAACCGCGGCTGCGGACAAAAGATACTTACGCATCTTTCTCCTCCCTAGTGATTTATTGTGGCCAGAGATGCCTCGTTGCACTCGGCTGACAAACAGGTTCCACACCGGGGTCTGCCTTGTCAAACTAATTTTTTAGTTTGACGTAACGATATGATTTTAAACTACAATGAATTCACCTTAAGGGAGAGTTTCTTGATCGTCTCGCAGTGGATCCCTGTGCTGCATCGCGGCAAATGCCGCAGGAATCCCCTTGTGCGGGATCCGAACCAAATTGCAGGCGGATGCTGAAGACAGGGGAGGGCAGGGCAGCGACTACACTTTGGCGTCGCTGACAATGGTTTTTACCGCTAAGGAGAGGTCATGGACACAAGCGATACATTTGAAATCTTCCTGACCGCCCCGCCGGGGATGGAGCAGACCCTGCAGCGCGAAGCGGTGGAGGCCGGGTTTGCAGGTGCAAAAACCGTGCCTGGCGGCGTCACATTTGAGGGCGCTTGGCCGGATGTCTGGCGTGCCAATCTGCACCTGCGCGGCGCGGCGCGGGTTTTGGCGCGGATTGGGTCGTTCCGGGCCTTCCACCTTGCCCAACTGGACAAACGGGCGCGTAAATTTCCTTGGTCTGATGTGCTCCGCCCCGATGTTCCGGTGCGGGTTGAAACCACCACCAACAAGAAGTCGAAGATCTACCACGCTGGCGCTGCCACCCAGCGGATCGAACGGGCGATAGCTGAGGAGCTTGGCGCGCCGATCAGCGCCGATGCCCCAATCACGCTGAAGCTGCGGATTGAGGACAATCTCTGTACCTTCAGCGTCGATACCTCGGGCGAGGGCCTTCATAAACGCGGTCACAAGACAGCAGTCGGCAAGGCCCCGATGCGTGAAAACCTCGCCGCCCTGTTTCTGCGTGACTGCGGCTATGATGGTGACGAACCGGTGGTGGATCCGATGTGCGGCTCCGGTACCTTTGTGATTGAGGCCGCGGAGATCGCGCTTGGCCTGCTGCCGGGACGCAGCCGCAGCTTCGCCTTTGAGCAGATGGCCAGCTTTGACCCCGAAAGCTGGGCGGCATTGCGGGCGCAGGAAACACCACGCGCAACCCGCGCCCGCTGCTATGGCTCAGACCGCAACGCCGGCGCCGTGGAGATGGCCGCCGCCAACGCAGAGCGCGCAGGCGTTGCGGAACTGGTCCAAATTGCTCAGCAGGCCGTCAGCGATCTGACGCCTCCAGATCTCGGCCCGAATGATCCGCCGGGACTGGTGATCGTGAACCCACCCTATGGCGCACGTATTGGCAACAAGAAGCTGCTCTACGCGCTCTATGCCGCCTTGGGGGAGACGCTGATGGCCCGTTTCAGTGGCTGGCGGGTTGGAATTGTCACCAGCGAAACTTCTTTGGCTAAGGCCACTCAGTTGCCGTTCAAACCCTTCGGCCCGCCAGTGGCCCACGGCGGGTTGAAGATCCGCCTGTTCCAGACGGGTCCACTGCCTTAGGATTAACGCCGCAGTGAGGGCGTCGCGTCAGCTAGTCATGGCGCGCCAGGTGCTGACAAGGCCCGCCAGAGCCATTCGGTCGGCATCTGTCCGCGTCACCGGCACCCCCTGGTGGTCAAGTGCCGTCTGATAGAGCGTGTCGAGCGGTGCGGGCGCAATCAATGCAATATTCTGCCCCAGCCAATAGGGGCGCGCTGCCGACAGCTCCGCGCCAAGAAGCAGCCCCCACAAACGGGCGGCATGGGTATTGCCGTGCGCCTCCTGTGTGGCTTGCAGCTCTGCCAACCGCGCCGCCAGCGCCTCCGGCTTTGATTGAATGCTGTTCATAGCTGCGGTCAACTCAGCGCGTTGTGCGCCATCATAGGCGGGCGTGTCGACGAGGTTGAGGCTCGCAGCCAGCCCCTGCCAGAGCTGCGGCGTCATGAAACTCTGAAAACTGACAACCTCATTCGCACTGATCAGCGCCCAATGGGTTGTCGCTCCGGCGACGCAGATCACGCCGTCCCAATCCGGATTGAGGCTGAGGAACCCGGCAATGCGATTACAGGCTCCGCGCATCACTGCGGGTGGGGTGGTCTGCGACAGCCCGCCCAGCAACCTCAGCGGATGACCCCCCAGCGTCGCATCGCCCATGGGCCGCTCGGCTACCTTTGCCGGCACAGTGATGGTCCCGGTATCGCCTCCGCGCAGACTGTCGTCGCTGAGCAGGATCGGCGTATCAGCAGGGCAATCGCCCAGCTTGCTGATCACGGCAGTGACATCGGCCATCAACTCGCCGCTTGATCCGGCGGAGACCTGTTGTCGCGCCTCCCCCTCGTGCATCAGCCAGGCCGTGATCCGCCCGTCTGCATGGTCCGCTGCGATCCAGTTGGCAGACTTGGTGGCGGAGTGTCCGGCGGGGGATGCGGAGGATGGGTCGGCAGATGCGGCGCACATGGTCTCGTCCTTTGGGTCTGATCGCCAGATGGGGTGCCCGCGGTATTTCGGGAACACGGCGGTACCAGATGGCGGGGTTGGCACTCCCCCTCTCCTTGCCAACTTTAGGGCCGATGATCAACGCCGGTCCCGATACGCCAAAATAGGTTAACAAAACCTATGGTATGGGGAGTGTGATTAACAACTCCTTTGAGGTGTGTTCTTGTTTGACTCGAATTTATCCCTGAGTCTTTGCTGATTCCTTATACTTTTGGGTAGGCTGCGCGGATAGTTCCTATCCTTTTGAGGAATTGTTTCTCAGCTGGTGCCCTGATTTACTCAAATTTGAGCAAATAGCGCCCTCTCTCGGTTTTTACTGAGATTTGTCTAAAATTGCTTTATTAAGAACTTGCCGCAACTGCGGCTTGGACGGCGACCTAAAAGGGCCGCTTGATTGGGACGAAGGTTCCAGCCGCATGGGGGTGTGGCTGGAGGAAAACCATCGATCTTATTGGACTTGGGACCCGAGGCGCTGCCGTGTCGGGATACTCAGATTAGTGCGAGTGCACCCGCCGTTCGCGGGGGCAAAGACGCTGTTGTTTCAGCGCAGAGGTAAAGGGCCGCGGGGGCGGCTCCAGATTGGGGTTGGAGATGAAGGATTTCGTGCAAGAGGGGGCTGCACGCCCGTCCGGTGTTGTGACCGGCCGGGCAAACTGGTCCCGTTGGCCGTCACTCGGCAACGGTAGTCTGGTTGCTCTCATGGGTGACGCTCCCTTCATCGGGACGGGTGTTGCCAATATGAACGCAGAGCTTTCGGCGCCGCCAGCTTCATCACGGCTGAGCACAACCGGTTCTCTGAAGATGTCGCAGGCTGTTGCTGGTGCGGTCGGTGGAGGGAGGAGCGTTGTATCACAGAGTGGCTATGCCATCTTTGGAAAGCGCTGCCTTGACATTGCCTTGGTGCTTTTGACGTTGCCGATCAGCCTGCCTCTGATCCTGATGGCGGCACTTGCGCTGTGGCTCGAGGGGGGCAATCCGTTTTACACCCAAGACCGTCTTGGCCAGCGCGGTCGGATCTTCTCTATTCTGAAACTGCGCACCATGGTTCGCAACGCAGAACAGCTGCTGGAGCGCCATTTGGCCAGCGATCCCGCGATGCGGCGTGAATGGGATGAAACGCAGAAACTGAAAGAAGATCCGCGCATTACCCCTGTTGGTCGCTTTCTGCGCACAACCTCGCTGGATGAGTTGCCGCAGCTTTGGAACGTGTTGATCGGCGAGATGAGCCTTGTTGGCCCGCGCCCAATGATGCCGGATCAGCTGCCGCTCTATGGCGATGCCACCGCCTATTTTGATCTTAAGCCCGGAATTACTGGATTGTGGCAGGTTTCTGTTCGCAACGAGAGTGGTTTCACTGTACGTGCCCGTGCCGATGCAGACTATCACGCTGATCTTTGCCTGCGCACGGATGTCGATCTCATCTGTCGCACTGTGGGCGTCGTCCTGCGGGGTACCGGATATTAACCGTCCTAGGCTATCTGTGATGGCCGGGCTATAGGCGGCCTCTGCCGAACGTGGTAGAACTGCAAGGGGGTTTCATGAAAGATGTGATGACCGGACCGGAGATCCCTGGCAGCTGTGCACAGAAACTGGAATGGGACGACCCCTTCGCGATGACGCAACAAGGCTTCAAGAGATTTCGCCGCCGCAAGGGGCGCGACACCTCGGCGCCAGAGCATGATTCGGCTCTGTCCGAGCAGGCCGACTCTGTATCACCGACATCGCGCAGCAGCGAAACAAGCGCCCGTGATATGGCGGCTTCATCCGCTAAAGCAACCGCGCGCCTGTCGCAGGACGGGGAGCGTAATCGCTTTGCCCGCCGCCCAAAAACTGGCAGGAGCCAACCGATTGAGGGGCTTGCGAATACGGACCCCCAGCCACAGAGCCTGCCGGCGCCCCTGCCTGAAGTCTGGGAGCGGCTCCACCGGGTGCCACTGGACATTCGCGGGCATCAGGTCGCGCGCTCTCCGCTGGTCAATTTCTTCCGCAACTCACCGACGGCAAATGCCTTTGATCTGCTGCGCACGCGGTTGCTGCACAGTCTCAAAGTTCAGGGCTGGAAACGCGTCGCCATTGCGGCGCCGACAGCGGGCTGCGGTGCGACGTTTTCCGCCGTCAATCTTGCTCTCAGCATGGCACGGGTTCCCGGAACCCGTACTGTGTTGATGGATCTGAATTTTCGTCGGCCCGGTGTTGCGGCAGCGCTCAAACTGCCGCCATCGGGAGACATGCCCGGATTTTTGGCCGGGGAGCTGACGCTGCCTGAACACCTGATCCGGCCGGCCGCCTCGCTTGCGGTCGGGCTGACGGCGGCGCCGGATCGCAACGCCGCTGAAATCCTGCATGACGGGCGTTGTGCCAGTGTGATTGATGACATGGTGCTGAGCACCGGCGCCGATGTTGCATTGTTCGATTTGCCGCCGGTCCTTGAACATGATGATGCCGCGGCCTTCCTGCCGCAGGTGGACGGGGTTCTGCTGATCGCCGACGGCACCCGCACCACCGCCAAACACCTTGCGGCCTGCGAAAAACTGATCGACGGCCAGACCCAGCTGCTTGGCGTCAGCCTGAACCGGGCCCGCGGTGCTGGCCTGCTGCAATATGGCCAGTAGATACCGCCACGAGCCCCGTTGCCGCCCTGTAACCTGACATCCACCCAACCGTAACCAACGACGAGCTGATACATGGGACCGATCCGCACTCTGGATGATATATTGGACATGCTGCGTCGGCGTGCGTCGGTGATCTTCTGGGTCATCCTCCTTGGCGTTATGGTGTCCCTTTGGGTGGCGGCCAAGCAGCAGCATTTCTACGAAAGCTCGGCGGTCCTGCAGATTACCCGCCCAAAGATCGCTGATGACTTGGCCAAATCCACCGTCGATGGGTCGTCGGCACGTCGCTTGCAGTTGATCGAACAGCGCCTGATGGCCCGCGGGTCGGTTCTCGATATTATTGAGAAATTTGGCCTCTATCAGGACCTGCCGGGTCTGGTCCCGTCGGAGAAGGTGGCCCTGTTGCGTGAATCTGTATCGCTCACCGGGGTGGCCGCCGCGCGGGAGGGGTTCGCTGATGATGGCACGATATCGGTGCTGACCATCTCCGCGCTGATGCCGACGCCGGAGCAGGCACAGGCGGTTGCCAGCGAATTTGCCACCCGCACGATCGAACTCAGCCAAAGCTCCCGGATTGAGCAGGCCCGCGAAACCCTGACCTTCTTCGTGGATAAGGAAACCGCCCTCATTGGCGAGGTGGCTGAGTTGGAGAATGAAATCACCGCTTATCGCAATGCCAATAATGTCGCCCTACCTGGCGGGATTGAGATGCGGCGGGAAGAGATTTCGACCCTGAACACCGGCCTGCTGGAGATCGAGCGTGAGCAGATCGAATTGCGCAGACAGGCGGATCAGACGACCTCGAACCATCGTCAGGCGACCGCACAACGGATGCTCGAAGTTTTTGAAGAGAAGCTGGCCACGCTTGATGCACAGCGGGAGTTGCTGTTGAATCGTCGCAGCGCTCTGGAGCGTTCTTTGGAAACCACCCCGGAGGTGGAGCGCCAGCTGGGTGTTTATGAGCGCCGGATGGGGCAGTTGCAGACTGAACTGGAACTGATTTCGCAGCGTCGAACCGAGGCAGAGGTTGGCTTCCGTCTGGAGGCATCGCGCCAGTCAGAGCGTCTGACAGTGATCGAATCTGCACCGCTGCCGGATTATCCAGCCACCGGCGGGCGTAAGAAAAAGGCCTTGATGGGAGGGGTTGCCAGCATCGGATTGGCGTTGGGCATCGCGTTCCTGCTGGAACTGCGGCACCCGGTGCTGCGCAGCGTAGCACAGATGGAGCGGGAAACCGGTCTGACACCCGTTGTCGCAATACCCTATCTCGACACCTCTTCTAAGCGGCGCGGCTTTTTTGCGCGGCTGCGCATGGCTTTTGGGGGGCGGCGACGGTCCGGGACCGAGCCAAGCAGGTGAACTCAGCCACGCACCGTCGACAGCAAGCAGGCGTCACCCGACCGCGTTGATCATCTCCGCCAGCCGTCCCCAGTGCCACCAGATCGCCGACAGCCCAACAGCCGCTGCCAGACCGGTGAACAACAGATCATGCAGCGGGTCCCAGACATGATGCTTGGTTGCCAGCCAGATCATCACCGGATAGGCCAGCACCATCGCCAGTGCGAGTGCGGCGATCCCGCCCGTTAGACCAAACAGGATCACCCCGGCCAGAAACAGCCCGGTCTGCGCCAGCGCCCGCGCAGCGGTAAAGACAAAGAACGACCGGCTGTCCCCAGCAGCCAGCGCGGCCTGATCATAGGTCATGGTGATAACCGCAGGCACCATCGCCAGCGCAATCAGCACCACCATCGGGCCGGCATAGCTATAGCGCGCATCGTAAAGCAGATCGACAAGCCAGGGGCCAAGCCAAGCCGTAGCCAGCAGGATAGTCAGGATCATCGCGCTAAGCCCGGCCCGCAGCTGTCGCTGTTTGCGACGGTACTCAGGCGCCGCATGCGCAGGCTTGTCGCGATAGACCGGGATCATCAGCCGCTGGTTTACCGCATGGCCCAGTGCCATCGGGAAACTCGCCAGGAAAAACCCGATATTATAAATACCTAAGACATCCAGCGGGACAAATTTGCCCAGAATGGCCCGATCTCCCTGAGAGGTTAGAAACCAGAAGGCGGTGGACAGAAAGATCCATTTGCCAAAATGCAGCAACTCCTTCAGCGCCTTGGCCTCCCAACGGAACTGGCTGCGCCGTCCCGGCAATCCCAGATGCACGGCGAGCAGAAATGCTGCTGCCTGCAGAACACTGCCCAGAACCAGCGCCAGAACCGACTGCGTCCACCAGGCCAGCAGCACCATGGCGCCAATGCCAATGGCTTGGCTGAGCAGCTCGAGCGCGGTCAGCCGCCCGACCAGAAGGTGTCGATGCGCAGTCTCAACCCGGATCGGATCAAAGCCATTGATCACCAGCGCAATTCCGGCGATTGGGAGATACCAAAGCAGTTCGGGTGCGTCGTAGAATTGTGACACCGGCCAGGCCAAAAGCAACGTCAGCCCCCAGAGGGCGAAGCCGCGCACAACCTGAACGCTCCAGGCGGTGTCGAGGAAATCCGGATCGTCACCGCGTTTGCTCTGGGCGATGGACGGCCCGATCCCCATGTCCGAGAACAGCGCCAGCCCGGTGATCACCACGCTGACCAGCGCCATCAGGCCGAACGCCTCTGGAAACAGCAGGCGCGTCATCACCAGATTGGCCGCCAGCCGCAGAGCCTGACTGCCGCCATAGCCCATCATCAGCCACGAGGCCGAGCGCAGCACGCGCGCTGCGAGGCTTTCACCTTGGAAGAGCGACAGGACTTGCTGCATCAATATCCTCGAAGTTTTACGATACACTTGCGACACTGATCCTCAAAGGCGTCAATTCCACGGCACCTTCGCGGCAATGCTGGGCAAGCGCGGCAACTGACGATACCCTGCGATAACTCTTGCATAAAATAGGCCGTCGTCCCCGTGAAAATAGCGTATATTCTGAATACCTATCCGCAGCCGTCGCATAGTTTTATCCGGCGTGAGGTGCAGGCGCTGGAGCGTCAGGGGCACGAAATCCACCGGATCGCGATGCGCCGGTCCGGCGCGCCTTTGGTCGATCCCGGTGATCAGGCCGAGCAGGACCGCACCACCTATGTGCTTGAGGCCGGAGCGCTAAAATTGGCCGCAGCCCTGCTGCGCTCCATCATCCGGGCGCCCGGTTCGGTGATATCTGCATTGCGTATGGCCTGGCGCTTGGGTGCTGCCTCGCAGGTTGGTCGATCGCGTCACCTGATTTATCTCGCAGAGGCGGCCTATGTCGCGGAATATGCCGCCCAGCATCAAATCGCCCACCTACATGCGCATTTCGGCACCAACGCAACAGCAGTAGCAATGCTGGCAGAGGTTCTGGGTGCGCCGGGTTACAGTTTCACCACCCACGGCCCGGAGGAGTTCGACGCGCCCCAACCGCTGTCTCTGGGGGAGAAAGTCGACCGTGCCAGATTTGCTGTCGCCATCAGCAGTTTTGGCCGTAGTCAGTTGAGCCGCTGGGCGGCCTTTGGCAGCTGGGGACGACTGAAAGTGGTCCATTGCGGGATTGAACCTGCGCGCTTTGCCGATCCAACGCCTGTGCCTGAGGGGGCACTCCGCCTTGCGGCGATTGGTCGGTTTGTGGAACAGAAGGGCCAGATGGTGCTGATTGAGGCGATGGCACAGCTGGTCGCGGATTACCCCGACCTGCATCTGGCATTGATCGGTGATGGCGACATGCGCCCCGATCTTGAGGTGGCCATCAACCGTCATGGGCTGGGCAATCACGTGACGCTGACCGGCTGGCTGTCTGAGGCCGAGGTGAGGGGAGAGCTGGCGCGCGCGCAGGCGCTGGTGATGCCGTCTTTCGCCGAAGGCCTGCCGATGGTGGTGATGGAAGCCATGGCCGCCGCACGCCCGGTGATTGCAACCTATATTGCTGGCACCCCTGAACTCGTTCTGCCAGGGGAAACCGGCTGGCTGGTGCCCGCGGGGGATCCGGGCGTTCTGGGGCAGGCCATCCGTGACCTTGCCGCCACGCCCCATGCTGAGCGAGTTGCCATGGGGCAGGCCGGACGTGCCCGTGTGCTGCAGCGTCACGACAGTGACATCGAGGCGGCGAAACTGGCGCAGCATTTCCAAGCCGCCCTACCACGGGAACCGGGCTAGGCCCTCGGATTGAGATACCTAACGCCCACGGGTCCAGCGCGCCTCATTTCGGGTGCGAAACAGCGGTGATTTCACAGCCAGCGCCACGGCAGCATAGGTCATGAACCCCGCCGGATCACGTAGTGCTAGCCGCAGGATCGCAGTTGGTCCGGGGCGGTGGACGTCCTCATTGACCAGCAGAGCGGGACACCGTTCTGCAATCTCCGCCACTCCGGCATTTTGACGTCTGCGCACCCGCACCAGATTGCGAAACCCCTCGATCAGCGGCCATTGGTAGCTGGCCTGCACCCGGACCCGCTCCGCCGGAGCAAAGCTGAGCCGGGCAAAGATATCGTCAGCAATTACATCCGGCCACTGCCCCCAGCGCGCTCGCCCGGTCCGGTTCATCGCAAAGAGGCCGAACCCAGGCACCCCTTCGCGCACAAAGGGCAGCTTTGCCCAGAACCGACTGTACAAACGACTGACCCGACTGCGGGCAGGAGACAACTGTGGGGCGCCGCTGGCATAGCGCGGCTGCTCTGCTTCCAAAGCTGCGCAGATTTGCGCCATCAAAGGGGCGGATACAATCACATCCGCATCCAGATAGACCAGAACAGATCCAGCAGCCCGCGCCTCCCCCTCTGCAAGTGCGCCGATTTTTCCGCCCTCGGGCCGGTCGATCACCGCACAGGTCCACCCCTGCGGCACAGTCACAGCACGAGCCTCCGCGACGGTGCTGTCGGTGCAGCCATTGGCGATCACCAGCACCTCTGCCCCTGCTCCCTTCGGCAACGGATCGCTCGCAAAGAGCGCCGACAGGCAGGCCCCGATATAGCCTGCCTCATTGTGGGCCGGGATCAGTACGCTCAGCAGCGGTGTCATTTTGCTGCCTCCAGCGCGCGCCAGCGCGGATTGTCATCTCTCACGTAGCGCAGGCTGCCCCAACTGCCCCATTTGCCGGGGGATGAGACATCCGAATAGCCGGTGAACAGACTGCCACCTATCTCCGGCCAGCCTGCCAGAAGACTGCGGTACAGAGCACCCATCTCTTCGGTGTAGTTGAAATGACTGAAGAACCCGGTCAGCATTTCGTCATCCACCATCGCGCCAAGACCCACCACATGGCTGCCGCCCTCATACATGATCAGGTCAAGCCCATGCGCCTCAGCGACCTTGGCATGATAGGGCAGAACCCGCCCCAAAAGATCGCTGACAGTATCCTCGGAACTGCCAGAGACAAGCCCGTCGCGCAGCTCTGCTGCGGCCAGGGCGCTGGCGGCATCATATTGGTGAGCTTCCACAAATTCCGCAGCTGCAGCTCCGCGCAGACCCTTGGCCTCAGCGGCTGCCGCAGCCTGTTCCCGGCTTTGCGCGATCCAGGCGCGCAGGGTCGCCGCGCGGTCGGGTAGGCCCAGAATGCCACCAAAGTAACCGGTCACCGCATAGGCATCAAAAAGCCGCGCAGGCTGGCGCCGTGCTGGGTCTTCGGCCACCCACAGGGGCGCCGCCAGTATCTGCTCTTCCAGCCCCAACCAGCCGGTCTGGGTTGCCACCACACGCACCAGCCGATCCTCTGCCGCGTCGCCGAAGACATCGGTCCAGATCATCGCAACCTCGGCAGCGCGGCCCCCGTAGAACTGCATCCACAGATCCTGCCCGCCCCAACGCGCACGCGCCTGATCATCGGCCCAGACCGCCTGTTCGAACTGCCAGTTCCAGACCTCGTTGGAATACTCCACATAGGCGGTCAGCGCAGGGTCCAGCTGGTCGCGGACCAGTCGCGCATAGTTGCGGATATAGATATCATCGGCCATATGCGGCAGCGTGAACCACGGATCGGCTTGCAGGTGATTGGCAAGTGCCACCAGCACCTCCGCCGGGGCACCCTTCTCGGTCCAGCTGTAGTCCTGCACCCGAGGGCGATCTTCCCAGCCGACCTGAATGCTGTCGTTGGTGGCCATCCAGTCCATGAAACGCAGCGCCGCGAACCCGCGCATACGAGCGATCCAATCCGGGTTGAACAGCGCCCCCGCCTGCCAGTCGGGCAGGTGTTTTTCCATCACAACAGTGATATTGCGCACATAGTCGCCGACCCCTTGCCGGTCACTGCGCTGAATGCGGATTTCAACCGCGCCGGGCCCCGGGGTATAGTCAAAGCGGATTTCGCTTTTGCCGTAGCGGATGTTCCTTGCCCGACCAGTGACCTCGATAATCCCGTCGCCTTCGAATTGCAGTACATACCGTCCGGTGAGGCTGCTGGCCTCTTCCGGCAGATCCGTGAGGATCAGGGTGCCGACCGAACCCAGTTCCGGCGGGATGGCAGTGGGCCAACCGTCTGGATCCAGATATCCCGCAGCCGCCAGATCAGAGTAATCTGCGCCCCCCCATTGGCCTGCGATATGTCCAATCCAGGGGCGCGCGGTCTTGAAATGATCAAGGAAGGGCGCCTGCGGACTCCAATCGGCGATAGAGGCAAGGTTCATCGCAATCGGCTGTTTGGGCACGTCGATCAGAGCTGCTTCTGTCTGCGCCGTTACCGCGTCTGACGCAACGCTCTGACTGGCCTGCACCGGCTGGTTCAAGGCGGGCAGCACCGGATCCGTGGGCAGGGGCAGCGGATCTGAGGGCAGGGAGGCCCGTTGAACCCGCTCCCGTGCCGCATCCCAGGCGATCTCCTGCAGCCGCCGCGCCAGAGCAGGGGCGGGCGCCTTATAGCGGCCGCCCCATGCTGAGCGCAGCTGATGCGGGAGGCCGACGGGCGACTGGCCAGTCAGCACCGCATATTGCAGGACAGAGAGGAAATAGAACCCCAGATCATTGGGGTGAATGTCGTCGGCAAAGACCTCCTCGATCCGGCTCAGGCCCGGCACGGTTCCGGCCTGAATGGCGTCATCCAGCCTGGCCATTGCCTGCCCCGCCTTCAGCAGTTTGATACTGCCGCCGGTTTTGCGGTTCACCGTATCGACAACGCTCTGCCAGCGCGGCAGATCCGTCGACAAACGATCGCGCCAAGGCATCGCGGCACCCGCGTCAAATGGCACTTCAACCCCGGTGCCGCTGCTCAGACTGTGCCAGGTCTCCTGCAGATAGACCTCCACCTCAGGATTGGCACGATGGGCGAGGGTGTAGAACTCTGCCAGCGCGCCTTCAGGATCACTCCATTTCAGGTGGTTGGCCAATGGGATGGCTTCGGTGACGATCAGAACATCTATGCCGTCGGCCAACCGGGTACGGGCATTGATCCCCTCGGCCTGATCCGCATGGGCCCAATTGTAGCTGAGCGGGGCGCCATTTATGATTTGCGCCTCGACCGTGATGGTGTCCTCTGTCTGCCCGGCGGCAAGGGCGGGTTGCTGCGCCAGCAGCTGCTCCAGCATCACTGGATTGTCGGGACCGAACAGGGAATGCCCGACCATGACCACACTGGCGACCAGATCCGCCAGCGTCATGTGGACACACCGGTGCGCGGGTGGCTGGTGACCACCTGCCAGACTATGTTCTGCACTTGCCGCGCGGCTTCAGCATTTAAGGCATCGGCCGGCGTGCCATCGGCGCGTTGCAACCGATGGGGCAGGCCAACCGGGGAGCGCTGATACAATGTGCTGACATGGGTAAGGGCAACAATATAGGCCCCCAGATCATTGATATGGATCTGATCCAGCGCCCCTTCCTCGGTGCGGGCAAAAAGGTCTTCGCGGCGGGTCAGCCCGTCGATCTGTCCGGCCTCAGCAGCATGGACAACCGCCGCCATCACCTGTCCCGCAGGGATCAGATAGGCAGGTCGCTTCGGGTTGCGACGGCTGTCCGATCCAGCTAGCCCGCCAAGCCACAGCTGATCCAGATCGCCGTCAATCCGCGCCAGCCAGCCATCAGCCGTATCCAGCGGGTGCCAGGTTTCATAGAGATAAATCCGCGTCTGCGCCGCTCCGGCGCGCGCCAGATCCGCCCAACGGCGAAAATATCGCGCCCCCTTGAAATAACGCAACGCATCACGCAGCTCGACCATCTCTGTGAGGATAACCGCGTCATAGTCGCCCGATCCAATCGCCTCGCGCGCGTCGCGCCAGACCGGAGGCGTGTTCACCTGATCGAAATGCAGGATCTCCAGATCCGGCTCCCAGTGATCCTGCAATGGCGTGCCGGAGCCAAGCTGGCTGTTATACAGATGCCCCTCCGGCGCCAGTTGTTGCACCATATACGGCATATCCGGGCCCACCAGCGAGTGGCCTAGGTGAAACACGCGCATCGGCCCCTCCGGCGCGGTCAAAGGAGGCAGCGCAAAGGGTGTCGCCTGCGCGCCGATTGGCAGCAGCGACAAGAGCGCAAGAAAGCCGCGCCGTCCGATCATTGCACCTGCGGCAGCTGTGCGGCGGTCGCGATCAGCCCCTCCCCGATGACAAATCGCCCCTCAATGCTGTCCCCCGTCAGGAAGGGCGGCTGATCAGCCGTAAACTGCGCAGAAAACTGCCCGCTGATCTGATCTGTGTTGTTTGCCACACTCATCTCCAGTTCCATCCTGTCAAAGCCGAAAAACCGCTCGCTCAGGCGATATTGGCATTTATACGCGGCTTCTTTGGCGGAGAATATCACTTTGGCCAGTTGGCCGGGGTTGATCTGCTGTTCCAGCCAGAGACGTTCCGCCGGGCGGCAGATCTGAGGGATCAGATCATCGGCGAGCGGCGTGTCCTCCTCGACATCAACGCCAAGTCCACGCATCTGCTGCGGCAGCGCGGCGACGGCAACGGCGGTGCTGCGGCAATGGCTGATCGACCCAACCAGCCCGGGCGGCCAGATCGGCGCGCGTTTTGGACCGACGGGAATTGCGGTGGGTGTCAGTCCCAGCGTTGCCATCGCCTGATGCGCTGCAGCACGACCCGCCGCGAACTCTCGCCGCCGCTTCTCCACCGCGTTTGGGGACAGGCAGGCGGCCTCCTCGGGGAAGGGCGCGGGTGGATCTCCCTGCGGATCGCAGACCTCCACTGCAACACCATCGTCAAACAAGGGGCGGATCAGCGCCCGGTGCCGGGCGCTGCGTAAGGATGGTTCAACCAGGGTCATCCACTGCGGGCCTTGCGGTTGGCGCGCATTGCGCGGCGTTTGGACATCATGTCGGATTTTGCCGCCGCATCAACCGCCGGAGCTGCGGGCGCATCCTCCACGGGAGAGGCACCGGTCAGCGCGTCGATATGTCCGGCCAATCCCGACAGGGTCGGAAAGCGGAAGATATCGGTGATCGACAGTTTCGGTACATCCAGCGCGCCGCGAATGTCGCGGTGGGCCTGTACCGCGAGCAGGGAATGGCCACCCAGGGTGAAGAAGTTGTCCTCGGCCCCGATGCCACTGACGCCAAGGATACCGCTCCAGATTTCGGCAATCTTGCTCTGTGCCCCAGTGCTAAGCGGCGCGTCGGAGGTGGGCACGGAAATCTGTACCGGCTTGGGATCGGGCAGCGCCTTGCGGTCGATCTTCTTGTTTGGGGTCAGCGGGAAGGCGTCGAGATGTTCGATATGGCTCGGCACCATGACCGCAGCCAGTCGTTGCATGAGTGCGGCCTTCAGCGCCGCCTGATCCGGTGCCACCGGCCCGGTTACATAGGCGATCAGCCGGGTGTCACCAGCGGTTTCACGTGCGATGACTACGGCCCCGGTAATGCCATCCATCGCCGCCAGCGCGGCTTCGATTTCGCCCAGTTCGATCCGCTGGCCGCGGATTTTGACCTGATGATCGCTGCGGCCCAGGAACTCCAATTGACCATCGGCACGCCACCGCACCAGATCCCCGGTGCGATAGAGATGGGTTGAGGCTACATGCGCCCCAGCATCGGCAAAGGGATCAGGAATAAAACGCTCCGCCGTGAGATCCGGGCGCTGCCAGTAACCGGCGGTCACACCGGCCCCGCCGATCAGCAATTCGCCGGGCACCCCAATCGGCTGCGGGATCAGGCTGTCATTGACGACATAAACAGTCGTATTGGCAATCGGCGCACCAATTTGCGCTGTGCCCACGGGCACCTCCGCAAGGCTCTGCATGGTCGACCAGATGGTGGTCTCTGTCGGGCCATACATATTGTGGATTTCGGCACGGGTCGTCGCGCGCAGGCTGGCCACCAAGTCGCCCGGCAGCGCCTCCCCGCCGATTAACAGATGCGAAAGCCGCCCCAGCACCGGGCGTGCATCGGCGTCCGCGGTGATCATCCGGGCCATTGGCGGGGTGCATTGCATATGGGTGACACCGTGGCGCAGGATCTGCGCCGCAAGCGACACATCCTCTGCAGACAGCTCTTGCGGGGCGTTGGCAAGGCGCAGCACCTCCGCAAGGGGTTTCAGCCCCTCCAGCACGATCTCCGGTGCGATGCCGTAGTCGATCAGGCAGGCGATCTCATCAACGCCGATCTGCTTGAGCTGCTCCACCCGCTGCAGGGCATCCGCAATAGTGCCAAACAGGCCAGAATCCTCAAAATATCGCTCAAAGGCAAAGTCGAGAATGGCCTCCAGCTCCTCTTCCGAAAGCATGCCGAGATCCATCTCGAACGGGTTTTTTACCCCTTCTGGTTTCTTGAACGCAGGAAAGGCCCAGGCATATTGCTTGATCAGGCCAGCCGCCGCGCGCAGGTAATCCTTCATCGGCTCACGGGCTGTGGCGCGGGCGTCTTCGCGGGTGCCCGCGAGATAGCTATGCAGCATCAGCGTGACCTTGTGATCACTGGGATCGTGGCCCGCCGCCCGCAGCGCGTCGTGATAGATGGTGATTTTGCCTGCCACCTCTTCAATGCTTTGTCCCAGAAGATGGGTCAGTACATTGGCCCCGATACTGCCCGCCTCGCGCCAGGTTTCGGGATTACCCGCCGTGGTGACCCAGACCGGCAGCTCCTTTGACACGGGGCGCGGCTGGGTCAGGACCGCATGTTCACCACCGTCCTTGCGGGGGAAGGCGACCTCTTCTCCGCGCCAGAGTTTGCGCACGGTTTCAATGCTTTCAAACAAGGCAGGCTTGTTGGCAGGCGGCGTATTCTCAGGACGCAGGATGAAGTCATCCGGCTGCCAGCCAGAGGCAAAGCCTATACCTGCGCGCCCGCCGGTCAGATTGTCGATCACCGACCATTCTTCGGCAATGCGGGCCGGATGGTGCAGCGGCGCCACGCAGGAGCCCGCGCGCACGCCGATATTTTTCGTCACCGCAGCCACCGCCGCTCCGGTCACCGCCGGGTTCGGATAGGGGCCGCCAAAGGCATGGAAATGTCGCTCTGGCGTCCAGACCGCGTTGAACCCGTGCTGATCGGCAAATTTCGCGCCTTCCAGCAGCAGTTCATATTTGCGGGGGCCGGGACCATCGTCATTGCCCCAGTAAAACAGGTTGAAATCCATGCCGCGATCACTGGTGGCGACCGGGCCATTAGACAGCTGCAACCGCGCCTCATCACTGGACAGCACCAGTTTGAAGCCGCGCGACAAGGTCCAAAACAGTTCCAGCACGGAGATGTCGAAGGACAGGCTGGTCACCGCCAGCCAGCAGTCCCCGGGCTGATGCGGGATGCGGTCATCCATCGCTGCAAAGAAGTTGGTGACATTGCCATGGCGTACCATCACGCCCTTCGGTGTGCCGGTGGAGCCAGATGTGTAAATCAGATAGGCCAGATCCTCTGGTCCAGGCGCATTGGTAGGCGTTTCGGCCACAGTACCGGCCACGGCGGAGACCTCGGGCAGGGCGTCAAGGCACAGGATGTCGGCTGACAGTTTGCCGGGCAGCTGGTCGCGGTGTCCGGTGTCGGTCAGGATCACGCTTGCGGCGCTGTCGGCAATGAAATGCGCGATGCGATCTGCCGGGTAGGCCGGATCCAGCGGCACATAAGCCCCGCCTGCCGCCATCGTGGCGAGGGCGGCAATCACCAGATCTGGCCCGCGCCCAAGGTAGATACCGACATGGCTGCCCGGCTCTACACCACGGTCACGCAGGAGGGCTGCCAGATGATCAACGCGAGCAGAGAGCTCGGCATAGGTCAGGCTCTGATCCTCATAGACCAGCGCCGTGGCCTCCGGGGTTCGTGTCACCTGCGCTGCAAACTCCGCCGGTATGGTGCTTTGCCCGATGTCGGAACGGGCGGTGCTGTTCCAATCCACCAACATCTGTCGCCGCTCGGCCTCTGGCAGGATCGGCAAATCGGCGATGGTGCCTCCAGAGGCCGAGTCCAGCGCGTCAATCAGCAGTTCGGCTCGCCCCACCAGCAGCTCGGTTGCTTGCACATCTACTCGGCCTGTATCGATATGCAGGGCCAAAGCGCCCTCCGACAGGGAAAGGGTCGCTGCACATCCGTCAATAGGCTGCGCTCGCCCCAGCATGCAGCCGATATCAGGGCATAGGCCGCTGCCCCCGGTCTGTCGCAGCTCCGGCGCGCGGGCGATCAGATCGGCTGCAAACCCGCCGTTGTTCCGAGTGCTGTCGAGATCCGTAGCTAACCGGGGCCGCAGATCGTCCAGGGGCTCATCGCGGCGGGCCTGAAGCGGTACCCAGTCACAGATCAGCCCCGCGATGGCAGTCTCCTGCAGCGCATCCGTGCTGAGCGCGATCCCGGCAGCCTCCGCCCCGGAGCTGGATAGCGTGAGAGCAAGAGCGACGCTCAGCACATCGACCTCGGTCAGGGGCGCATTATGGGACAGCGTGAGGTGGTTGATTTCGACTGCCCCATCAGCTGCCGGACCTGCCAAGGGCAGATCCACAGCGGGCAAGGCCGCCAACGCCTTGCGCCATTTACCCTCGCTGGCCTGCGTCGCGGCCAGTTGCCGGGTCAAATCGCTGCTGGCCGCTGCATCAAGAGACGGCAGACTATCCCCGGTTTTGACGTGATCAGCTGCACGGATCGGGCGTCCGTCGCAGTGGTGCAATCCGCCAATCCGCAGCGCGCCATCACCGCAGGCCAAGGTCATCGTCGTATCGTCTACGCTCAGCACGGTGCCCGGCGCGCCGGATCCCTCTGCGATCTCTGCGGTGCCGATCAACGCTACTGGCGCATCGCTGGTTGCAGGCAGTCGGACCTTGGCGGCACAAAGCGGGTTCCAGTACCCGTTGAAATCAAGGGCACGCACCAGCCGGTGCAGGTCCGCGGCGGGTTGCGCCAGATCCAGCAGTGCGTCCGCTTCGGGCCGGTCAGCGCGGGTATAGAGCTTGCGGGTGCTGAAATCCTGCGCCGTTCGCACCAGTGTGCCGGTTTCCAGCTGTCCCAGCACATCTCCGAAGCTGTCCATCGCGGCGGCGTAGCATTTGGCGTTGAGGCTATAGGCTGTTTCATCTTCGGCAATCGCAAATAGGCGCTGGGCGAGGATATCGCCCTCATCGACGCCGCCCTCAATCATGTGCCAGGTAATTCCGTAGTCCTCAGCCCCTTCGATCAGGGCCCAGTTTGGCGTGTTGAGGCCAGCATAACGCGGCAGCGGACCGTCGTGAAAATTGACGCCGCCCTTGCTCGCGCGGGCCAGCACGCTGTCGGGGATGATCTCAAGGTTCGCGATGGACAGCAGCCAGTCCACAGATCCGTCAAAATCGCGCGCGTCTTCAAGCACAGTCAGGCCCTTGTCAGCAGCCCACTGGCGGATTTCGGCGTCTTTTGTGACCACTGCGGCAATACTGTGGCCGCGGGCCAGCAACATGTCCGCGCAGGCGACAAGCAGTGATTCATTGCCAAGAACGATACAGGAGAATGGGGTCATTTCTGCTCCTCCGGTTGAGACGGGGTCTGGCGCGGTTCCATAGGCTTAGTTTTGCGGCGGCGAAAGATCGCGCGGCTATGATGAACGATCAGATCCCGCAGAAAATAGGGTGGATCGGAGGCCGGTTTGTCCGACACCAGCCGCCGCAGCCCGTAGAGCAGGCTGCCGCTGATCAGCGCCAATGTGGCCCCAACCGTGTAGGCGCGCCCATGGGTGCTGAGAAAATAGTGCAACCGGCTGTCGAACCAGTATTGCGGCGTGCGCTGCCAGTCTTTCATCCCGGTTGAGGCGGATCCCACATGGGCCACCTCGCTTTCCGGCAGGTAGTGCGTGCTCCAGCCAGCGCGGGCGGCACGGTGGCACAGCTCGGTTTCCTCAAAGTAGAGAAAGAACGTCTCGTCAAACCCGCCCACCGCGTCAATCACCTCGCGGCGGATCATCAGACTGGCACCAGCGGTCCAATCCAACTGTGTTGGCGTGGTGGGGATTTCCATCGGCACCACGGCATCTTGCAGCAGGCGCGTTACGATGCCGGTTCGTACGGAGGATTCAAACTCCCCTGCGATGGTCGGAAAGCGAAATGCAGTGCAATGAGGCGTCCCATCGGTGCCGCGCACATAGGAACCGACCAGACCCGCGCTGGGGGTCGCTTGCAGAAAATCTCGCAACGCGCGGATCGCGCCTGGTTGCACAAAGGCATCAGAGTTCAGCAAGTAGTAAAACTCCGGCGCAGTACCATCGGATAGGCCAAGGCGAAAGCCGATGTTCATACCCGCGCCAAACCCGCCGTTATCCTCACTTGCGATTAGGCGTAGGCGGCCGCTGTCTAGCCAGCCGCGCTCTTGCACCGCCGTGAGCAGCTGCTCATAAGAGCCATCGGCGGAACCATTGTCGATGATCACCACCTCACCCGGCAGCTCTTCCATCTGCTCCAGCGCGGCGGCGGCGCAGTCCAGCGTCATCTGAGGCGTCTTGTAGTTCAGGATGATGGTCAGAATGCGCGCATTTGTACCGCCCGAGGCGGCGCCTACAGGCTGCGCGGCGGAGGGGGTGGCGGCTTTGGTCATTCTGCGGCCTCCGCGGTGCTGTGGGCCAGCGCTGCTGCGTCGGCGGCATCCAGTCGCGTCTTCACCTCTCCAGCCAGCACACTGACATTCGGCACCAGAACCATACTGTCGTGATCGCCGGGGACCTCGACCACTTCAACGGCGGGGGCCCAACGGGTCCAGTCGTTGTCATCAAAGACATATTCCCGCTCGCGGCTGACCCAATTCCCGGCAGAGACCTGCCAGTGCCGGTCAAGCGGCGGGCGGAACAGCGTCATAGGTCCGGACCATGGACGCAGATCATAGGCGGGCAGGGCAGCGCGGAAGGCCAGTTCGACCTTGCGGTTGTTGAACACTGGCGCAGCGCTGTCGTCGCTGGCAGCATAGCGGCGTTTCTCGATCTCCCAAGCGATGCGATTGGTGACCCATTCGCCCAGATAGCCGATGCCCTTGCTGCGCAACTCGGCCCATTTGATCAGCGCCTTGTCGCGGCGTGTCAGCTCCGGGCGCATAGGGAGCGGCGTGTCCAGGAGGATCAGTGCGGCAGTTTCTTCGCCTTTGGCTTGCAGTTGCTGGGCCATCTCATAGGCGGTCAGCCCGCCGCCGGAGAACCCGCCCAGAAGATACGGCCCCTCTGGCTGGATGCTGCGGATCTCTGCCAGATAATCACGTGCCGCTGTATCCAGACGATCATGCGGCGCATCCTCGCCGATCAGGCCTCGGGCCTGCAGCCCGTAAACGGGACGGTCCTTCCCGACCATCAGGGCCAGATGACGCAGGTTCAGAACATTGCCAAACATGCCCGCCACAAGGAAGAACGGCCGCCGCCCGGTGCCATCACCGGGATGCAGCTGGACCAAATGGGTGTAGCTGGGGGTCATAGATGTGGTGTCGCCTGCGGTATCGACCGGGGTCTCGGTGGTGAGACCGCCACCGGTGCGCGCAATCACCAGCTCTGCCAGCTTGGCAACAGAAGGGGCCTCAAACAGGGTGGAGATCGCCAGATCGACGCCAAAACTGCGCTTGATCTGCGCAAACAGCCGGACCGCGATCAGGGAATGACCACCAAGGTCAAAGAAACTGTCCTCAACCCCGACCTGCGTCACTCCGAGGAGGCGCGCGAACTGAGCGGCGATATCTTCCTCCACGGCATTGCGCGGGGCAAGGTAATCGGTGTCCAGTTGCGGTCGCTCAAAGCTTTGGTTGGTGTCGGCATTCTGCGGCGGCGGCTGATCGGCTTGCGCAATCAGATCCGGCAGCGCCAGCGACGAGACCACCACCTGCGACAGCCCGGTGGCGAGCGCCCGGCGCAAGGCCTCGGGACCGTCCTCGGCACGGATCCCTTGGGCGATATTGCGGTGAAGGCGCCGTTCCTCCGGCGACAAGGACTGCGCACTGCCCGGTGCAGTCAGTCCCAGATCCTCAGCGCTGGCGTCTGCGCCCTCCGCCGGGGCCAAATTGGTGGCGCCGGGCAGCTGCTGCATTTGAAACCCACGAATTTCCGCCACAACAGTGCCATCCGTAGCCGCCAGCGTGATGTCGAACCGCGCGCTATTTGCAGAGCTGTCGACCAGCCGCATGTGGCTCAGAGCTTCAGTAGGCAGCGGCGCAAAGATCTGGATACTGTCATAGGACACCGGCACCCAAAGCGCGCTGCCTCGATAGGCCGGGACCAGATCAATGGCCCAGCCGGTGGCCAGATCCATCAGCCCGGGGGGCAGGAGGGTGCCGTCTTTTTCGGCGATCTGCGGCAGTTTCAGTTGGGCGAGGCCTTCTGCGGTTCCATGGCGGACCTCTTCGAGAACATGCCAGCGCGGGCCGAATTTCAGATGTGCTTCCTGCGGTGTTTTCAGCCGCTCCGCCGGGGTGGTCACTGATACCTCCGGCATGCGAAGCCTCAGTTTAGGGATATCGACCGGTTCAGGCGGGTTCCCATCGAGATCGGTGTCCAGCAGCGCCTGTACATGCAGCGCATAGCCTTCCGCCGTGCGGCTGTAGACGGCAAAGTCATAGCCATGTTCCACCGGGGTCAGCCGGACGGTCATATCGCAAGGTGTCTCTGTGACCACGAGTGGACGCAGAAAATAGAGATCGCGCAGTGCAAAAGGCGCGTCATGGCCCAGCTCCGCCAGCGCCTCAGCGGCATATTCGATATATCCGGTGCCGGGGATTAGCGCGGTGCCATCCTTGGTGCGATGCTCATCCAATATCCACTGATCACTGCTCAATCGGCGGTGAAACAGCAAACTGCCGTCATGGGCAAACTGGCGGCTGTCAAACAGCGGCTGATTGCAGGAAATTGGATCGCTGCCCGCCTCAGGCTGGTGTGAGCCAAGAGCATCCGCCGCCATTCCGACGTCTGCCCAGACCCCCCAGTCAACCGCCACCACATGCGTCCTCTGATCCGGTGAGGCGAGTGCGCTGCGATGTTTGGCAAAGGCATTGAGGTATTCATTGGCAGCAACATAGTCCACCTGGCCAATCGGGCGTGTCACCGTCGAGGAGGAGGAAAACAGCACCATCAACTCCAGCTGATCCGCGCCGAAGATGGCGTCAAGCACTCTGAGCCCGCTGACTTTGGGAGCCAGAACCTGAGCGATATCCTCTTCTGTTTTGGCGAGAACCGGCGCATCGTTGATCTGGCCGGCGCCGTGAATGACGCCGGTGATCGGGCCAAAGGTCTCCTCAGCCGTTGCAACAGCGGTGCGCATTTGCTCGCTGTTGCAGACATCTGCGGCCAGCGGCAAGACGCGGCCTTTCCCAAGTGCTTCCAGCGCCATCACGGCGCGGATGCGTTGCGCGGTTGTATTGGCCGGGCTGTGACGATTGAGATAGCTGTCCCAGTCGTCGCGCGGCGGCAGACCACCGCGCGAGATCAACACCACATTGGCGCCGAGCCTTTGCATAAGATCCGCCGCAATCGTGCGTCCGATGCCGCCATACCCACCGGTGATCAGATAAGTTCCACCTGCGCGGAAGCCAGGATTCGACGATGGGGATTGCGCGCCCTCTGGCAGCGCCACGGGGCGCCACCGCAAGGCATAACGCTTGTCGCCGCGCCAGAGCGCCGTGTCGTTCGCCGGTTCCGCCAGCACCTCCTCCAGCAGGCGGTCGGCAATCGGCATCGGAGCGTCATTCGACAGCCAGCGGCGCAGACCATTGGGGCGGGTTGGCAGCTCAATATCGACCGTGGCACAGGTCAGGCCGGGGATTTCGCGCGGCAGCACACCCGCGGGGCCGGCAATCATCGCCTTTTCCGGGTAGGGCAGCGGCTCGTTGCGCAGCTGTGCTGCCCCGGTGGTGAAAACCGTCATATGCACAGGCTGCGGCAGATCGATCTGGGCCAGAGTTTGCCCCAAGGCGGTCAGCGCATAAAACCCCATCTCCAGATTGCGATCAAAGAAAGAGGCGCCGGGACGGAAGCTCTCGCCCTCGGTGACCAGCCAGAAATGGCCGATCCGACTGGGCAGAAGATCCGCCAGCGCCAGATCGGCAAGCAGCGCATCATAGCCCGCGCGCCCCTGTTCGGGAGCCAGCATATAACGGCTCTCGCTCAACTGAGCATAGGTGTCGCCGGGGGTGACCCGTACCACCCTGTGCCCTGCCTGTTCCAGCCGTGGCGCCAGATCTGCGCAAAGCCCGGTGTCATCCTCAAACAGCAGCCAGGTTTCAGGCTGCTGATCCAGCTCGGTGGTAACATCAAGATCACAGCCCGCCAGCGCAGGTCGCCAGCTGGGGCGCGATCCCCATTGTGACAGGTCGTCATGGCGCTGGGGCGCGCTGATTGCGGTTTCCGCTGTGGCCGGGGCTGCGGGTTCAATGAAATAGCGGCTGCGCTGAAACGCATAGGTTGGCAGCGGCAGACGCTGGCGGCGGGCGTCTCCCCAGATCTGATCCCAATCCGCCTCCAGCCCAGCGGCCCAGAGCCGTCCGATCACGCCAAAGAAATAAGCATCATCGGCCATCGTCTGATCGGGATGGCGCAGCGAGCTGAGCACCTGACCGGGCTTGATCGCCGGAGCCATCTGCGCCAGCGAGGACAAGGCTTTGCCGGGGCCAACCTCGAGATAGAGCCGGTTCGGTTTCTCGGCGAGCGTGTCGAGGCAGGCGGAAAACATCACCGTATTGCGCAGCTGGCCAACCCAGTATTCGGGGTCAGTGGCCTCGGCGTCACTTAGGATGCTGCCGCTGCGGTTGGAGAGGATCGGGCGGCCGGGGGCGGTCAGGGTCAACCCGCGCAGGAATTGGCGATACTCCCCCAGAATACCCTCCAGCATGCGGCTGTGGGCGGCAATGTCGATCTGGATGCGTTGATGATCCACCTCATCCGCCGTCAGTTGCGCCGCCAATGTATCCAGTGCCTCCTGCGGACCGGAGACAGCTGTGAGGCGGGGGGCATTGACGCTGGCAATGTCCAGCTCCGGTGACAATCTGGCCTCAACCTCTTCCAGCGGGAGCGAGATCGACAGCATGCCGCCGGCAGGCACCTTGTCGAACAGCCGTCCACGCAGCAGTACCAGATCGATGCAATCCTCAAACGATAGTACGCCGGCCAGACAGGCTGCGGTGTTCTCCCCCATGGAATGGCCCACCAGCGCGGCGGGGCGCACGCCCCAGCTGATCCAAAGTTGCGCCAGCGCGAATTCAACGATCATGATCAGCGGCAGCTGCACCGATGGCTGTTGCAGGCGCGCATTTGCGGCGTCCTCCTGCCCCGGATCCGGCAGCCATAGCGCGCGAATATCATAGTCCAGCTGGCCCTCAAGGTGATCGAGACCCCGGTCCATCCAATCGGCAAAAACCGGTTCGGTTTCATAGAGATCCCGCGCCATGCCTGCATATTGTGCGCCGCCGCCGGGGAACATGAAGACCACCTCAGGGGTGCTGTCTGCGCAGGTATGGTCAAACACGCGCCTCGGATCGCTCGCCTCCAGCAGGGCGGCAGCCTGTTCAGGGGTTTCGACGACCAACGTCCGGCGCTTGGCAAATCCGCGACGGCCTTCTTTCAGCGTATAGGCGACATCGGCCAGCGGCAGATCTGGATTGGCGCGCAGATGGGCGGCCAGGGCCGAAGCATTGGCATCAAGCGCTGCTTTCGAATGGCCGGACAGGCAAAGAACGTGGAACGGGAAATCGCTCTCATCCGAGGCGGGGCGGGGGGCGGCTTGTTCCAGCACCGCATGGGCGTTGGTGCCGCCAACCCCAAGTGCATTGATCGCCGCACGGCGGGGGCCTTTGGCTGAGGTCCAGTCGCACAGGCGGTCGTTGACCACAAAGGGTGAGGTTTCAAAGTCAATGGCCGGGTTCGGCGCTTCATACCCCAGGCTGGGCGGGATCTGGCCATGATGCAGCGCCAGCGTTGTCTTGATCAGCCCGGCCACACCGGCGGCAGTATCCAGATGCCCGATATTGGTCTTCACCGAGCCGATGCGGCAATAGCCGACCGCAGGCGTGGTCTCGCGGTAGGCTTCGGTCAGGGCCGTGACCTCAATCGGGTCGCCCAGATAGGTTCCGGTGCCGTGGCATTCGACATAGTCGATGGTATCCGGCGGCGTATCCGCTGCGCGCAGCGCCTGTCGCACGGCGCTGGCCTGCCCTTCAACCGAGGGGGCGAGATAGCCGGCCTTGTCGGCGCCGTCATTGTTGATCGCCGAACCCTTGATGACGGCCCAGATGTGATCGCCATCCCGCAGCGCGTCCTCCAAACGACGCAGCGCAACGGCCCCGGCGCCGGAGCCAAAAACGGTTCCCTGTGCGCGGTGGTCAAACGCGTGGCAGTGGCCGTCCGGTGACAGGATCTCGTTCTCCTTGAACAGGTAGCCGCGGCCCTGCGGCAGCTCAATGGTGACGCCGCCGGCAAGAGCCATCTCACACTCGCCCTCGCGCAGGGCCTTGCTGGCGTAATGCACAGCTACCAGCGAGGTCGAGCAAGCGGTCTGGATATTGACGGACGGGCCTTTGAGATCAAACACATGGCTGACGCGGGTGGACAGGAAGTCCTTGTCGTTGCCGGTGTGGCGCAGCAGGAACATACCGACATCATCGACCAGCGGTTTGTTGGAGCAGATGTTGAAGTAGAAATAGCTGCCCATGCCGCAGCCGGCATAGACCCCGATCGGACCATCAAGGCTCTCAGGTGGGTGACCGGCGTCCTCCATAGCGCCCCAGGCAACCTCCAGGAATTTGCGGTGTTGCGGGTCAAGGATCGCAGCTTCTTTCGGGCTGAAGCCGAAAAAGTCGGCGTCAAACTCGGCGTAGCCCTCCAGCGCTGCGGCGGCGGCAACATAATTCGGGTCTGACAGGGTCTCGGGGTCTTCACCTGCGGCTAAGAGGTCGTCTTCGCTGACAGGGCGGATGGATTCCACGCCGTCGCGCAGGTTTTGCCAGAATGCGCCGGGGGACTGGGCGCCCGGCACGCAAAGTGACATGCCCACTATGGCAATGTCCCCGCTGTAACGCGAGGCATCAAACGGAGTGCGATCCGTGGTTTTCCCAGATGTCTTCAATTGCCCCAATCGTCCTCAAATCATGTGCCCGGCCGTGAACGCAGCACCGGACATAGCCCCAACCAATTAACAACACTGACCACCCTATCTGGGTGGCCCTGCAACAGTGGCACGAATTGGTCCCCAATCTGTGAACAGGGTGTTCGCCCGCTGGCCCCCAAGCCGACGGAAAACCCTGTTCGCAACGTGAACCCTGCAAAAGATATACGGTATCGTTAGGGACGGATTGTGTCCAATCCTGCCAAAATTGCGAAGAGAATGCGGCATCATAGCACGCTGCGCCGTTTGCGCGGTGGTGGTGCAGTTGCCAGAGCCTGATTGCCATCGAACAGCTGCCGTTTGGGGGTAAAGAGACCAGGATATCGCAGCCGCTCAGCATAGCCCAGAACCGACCCGGCACAAAGCCATGTCACCGGCGTCAGCGTGGCGTTCAGCAACATGTCCACCAAGGTCGCGGCCAGCATCAGTGCCAGAGGGGCTGCAAAAGGCGACAGCGTCGACGCCGCATGGCGGCGCACCTGTTGCCACAGCAGAACCAAGGGCCCTGCCAACAGGCCCATCTCAGCGATATAGCCGACCCAGCCGAAGGTTCCAAAAACCAGAATCCAGCGCCCGTCAGGGATCGACTCGATCTCCCCGCTTTCCAGATTGCGGACCAGATTGCGGCCCCAGCCCCCCCAGCCAAACCAGGGTTTGTCAGCGGCGCGGTCCAGCATCAGCGCTTCATTGGTAAACCGAAATCCAAGGGATTGGGCCCGTTCCGGGCTGAAGGCCTGAGCTTGCGCCAGAATCGCATCCACCGGCACCAGCCCAAGATTGCGCAGCATCGGATAGACAATCGCCACCACGCCCAGTGCCAGGGCAAGCCGCATCTGCATCCGGTAAGACGCCATGGCGACAAAGGGGGTGAAGACAAGACCATAGACCAGCGATGCAATGCTCTTGCAGAGCACCAGCACACCAAAGAGATAGACCGCCGCAATCGTGTATTGGCGTTTATCCGGGGCTTCCGCGCTCCGGGCCAGCGCGGTGGCCGCCAGAACTGACATCAGCATGAACAACGCCAGCCACAGGCTGTGCGGCAGGAAGACGATGGGGCGGAATCCGCCCTGGCGCATCGTCTGGCTGAAGTCATGCTGGAAAAAGCCATAGATCCAGGTGTTCAGCTGCGGGCTGAAGCGGACCTCAAACAACGAGGGGACGGAGTAGACCAACCCTGCCACCATCAGCACGATCACCAATTGGCGCTGCTGGTCGGGATGTGACAGATAGCGCCGCGCCAGAAAGAACGGCAGCAGCACGATCATCTGGTTGATCATCACCGAGCCGAGATCGCGCCAGCGCAGGCCCGGCAGCGCGTAGGTGGGAAAGACGATGGGCTCGGCGTTTTCGATAACGCGGAACACAATCGGGTCGCCGTTGGTCACCACGGTTGCAATCACCGATCCCAGAAAAATCGCTACCAGCCCCCGCATGACCGGATGGCGTGGCCAGATCTCAACCCGTTTGCGCAGGATATAGGCACAGATCACAAAGGCGACGACAGCTGGGATGGAGTCCTTATCCATATCCGGCACCAATGGCAGGTCGAACACCGCCAGCGGCGGCAGGAACAGATAGCCGCCGATTACGCACCACAAAATCGCCTGCTGCAGCGACATTCGCCGAAACAGTTTATATGCGATCACCGGCCAGGCGATCAGCATCAGATAGGCCAGTGCATTTGGCATTGCGTGCGGACCTCAGGCTCCTATTTGCCCCCATGAACATAAGTTTAGCCCCAGATGACTGCGCTGTCGCCCGCATTCGTATTCTGAGGTAAACTCTTGAAACAGAGGCAAGGCCATGTGATCGAATAGGAATGCCGGTTCTGATGCATGAGGTCCGGCGCATGAGGGGGCAGCGGGTGTATTTTGACATTCAGGACACGCGGATTGATGTGAATATCGCCGATCCAGCGCGATTGGAGCAGGCGGTTATGGGGCATTTCCAGACCCGCCGCGGCTTTGCATTGGCGACGGTCAACCTTGACCATCTGGTAAAAATGCGCAGCTCACCTGCGTTTCTGAAGGCCTATGCCGCGCAGGATTTTGTGGTTGCGGATGGCCGCCCAATTGTCTGGTTGTCGCAGCTGGCGCAGCGGCCTGTGGCATTGATGCCGGGCTCAGACATGGTGGTGCCCCTGTGCCGCTGGGCCGCCCGCGCTGGGGTGCCAATCGCCCTGGTCGGCAGCACTGACGCGGCACTTCAGGATGCTTCGCGCGCCTTGCAGGCTGAGGTGCCGGGGCTTGAGGTGGCGTGGTGTCACGCGCCCTCTGGGGTGTTTGATCCCAACAGCCCTGAGGCGGAGAAAATTCTGTCCGAGTTGGCGCGCAAACAGATTGGTTTGTGTTTTCTGGCCCTTGGTGCGCCGAAGCAGGAAATCATGGCTGCCCGTGGCCGCGCTTTGGCGCCGGAGGTCGGCTTTGCCTCGGTGGGGGCAGGATTGGACTTCCTTGGCGGGCACCAAAAACGCGCGCCCGCCTGGGTGCGCGGGCTGGCACTGGAGTGGTTTTGGCGCGCATTGAGCAGCCCGCGCCGTCTGGGACCGCGGTATTTGCGCTGCATCGCCATCCTTCCGGGTCAGCTGCTACATGCGTTGCGGCTGCGCCATCCCTGATCGGCTGGGCGCTCAGCCGCTACTTGTATTCCAGCAGCCCGCGATTGCGTCCGCGCAGCCGCAGCCAATGATATTCCAGCGCGCCCTGTGCTTCGGCAAATTTGCCAAGCATGGAATAGAGGGCACGGGTGCGGCCCATCCTGTGTGACAGGCGCAGACCTTGCGCGGGATAGATCAGCAGCAGGAGCAGCGCCCAGCCTGAAAACGGCAGGAGTATCAGGGTCAGCAGCGGGATCCCGGCCCCCCAAAGCAATGCGCGCCGGGTTTCAGCAACCCAATGGCGTTCGGGGCCCGCGCCATGCAGCGCTGCGCCTTCGGCGAAGGCAAAACCAGCGCGACGGCTGCGTTGCCACCATTGCGAAAATCGGTGCATCTGCGCGTCGTGCAGCGTCATCTCCGCATCCAGCCGCCAGATGCTCCAGCCAGCCCGCGCCAGACGCAGGCACAGCTCCGGTTCCTCACCCGCAATCAGAGCGTTGCGATAGCCGCCGACCTCCTGCAGGGCGCGAAGCCGCATCAGCGCATCCCCGCCACAGGCCTTGGCCGGGCCGATGGGCGTGTTCCATTCATCGTCGCACAGTTGATTGTAGACAGAGGCCTCAGGGGCGCGTTCCCGCCGTCGCCCGCACACGACCGCCAGCTGCGGATCAGCCTCCAGCCGTGCGGCCGCGGCGGCGATCCACCCGGGCACCACTTCGCAGTCGCCGTCCACCAGCTGCACGTACTCACAGTCGCCATCCAGATGGGCCAGACCTGCGTTGCGGGCGCGGGCGGCTGTAAATCGTTGGCTCATTTCGAGGCTGATCACCTTGATCCCCATCGCCTCGGTGGCGGCAACCGATCCGTCAGTTGATCCGCTGTCGACATAAATCACCCGGCGGACCTGCCCCTGCAGGCTGTTCAGGCAAGCAACCAGCCGTGCGCCCTCGTTGCGGCCAATCACCACCGCGTCGACGATGGGGGACGTGAGAGCCGGGGGCGCGGGAGAGGATACATCAGTCATTAGTCCGCAATCTCCGCTAGATAGCGCGCCGAAACCTGCAGAAACCCGGCCTTGCGCAGCGCTGCAGGTCCGGTTTCGGGGCCATCGTATTCCTGCGCAGTTTGCGACCACAATGTCAGATCAGGCTTCTTGGCAAAGCCCGCAACCCGCAGCGCATCCTCACCATGGGGGATGGCGGCTGCTTCCAGTGAAGCCTGATCCCGTGCCATCGGATCATTGGCGAATTTATAGTGTTTCAGCACGGCCATCGTGTCCGCAACCCGGACGCCGGCCGACACATGTGGATGCATCGCCGGGTCGATGTCAGCGCCGATAAACACCAGCGGGTGTTTGCTCAGGCAACAGCGCTCCCCGAAGACAGCACCACGTATGCCGCCAAACTGCATCTTGGGCGGGGGCGCATCGGGGATCTGGTTTTGGGACAGGAAGAAACCCAAGCCAGTCGCCGGATCATGATAGTCCAAGGCGCAGACAGCGCTGATATCATAGTGGCAAAAACTCCGCTGCACCTCAGGGTAGGATTGCTGCGCCACCGACCGCAGCGGGGCCTGCGGGAACATCTCCAGCATCTGGGCCATCATCGCGCTGTATTCATGCTGGTTGAGATAGCGCAGAAGTCCGCTCAAGCCGAGCTGGGCCTGTCCCTCGAATTCAAGGATCTCGTCCATATCGGCAAAAAGACACCAACGATCCGCAGAGAATTTGCGCGCTGCATAACCGCGAAAGATATTCTCGAACCGGCCCCAGGGGAGGCGGGATTGCAGCACGGTAACATCCGGCTCCTGCGCCAGCTGCGCTAGCGTGCCGTCGGTTGATCCGGTGTCACAGAAAACGAAATGCGACACCCCAAGTGCGCGGTAGTGGGCCAGGAACACGTCAAGGTAATAGGCGCCATCCCGGACCAGCGCGACCACGGTCACAGCCTCACGCGGGAGGTCAATTTTCCGAGGTCCCGACAGATGCCGGAGCGAGATGCGAAAGCGCAACCGGTCAAACGGCAGGCCGATCTTGCTGTCGAACCAACCTGCAAGGCGCGACAGCACCCGGCCAGCCTTTGGGCCGGTCGGGACCGGGGCCGCTGTGCGGGAGGGATCTGTCGTGCCGGTCATCGGAACTCCTGTCTGACAGATCCAAACTGTGCAAAACAACCATCTGTGGCAAGCACATTGCGGGGGGATGCTTGCAATGTTAGCGCTAAAATTGTGACTGTCGCAGAATTGCATTTCGGCTCTGAATACGGCAGTGTCTCGCAAAATTCGGACATTCAGAAAGGCAGAGCACATGGGCTCGGATATGACAGTGCTGGTTGGCGACGTGGGCGGCAGCAATACCCGGCTGGCCCTTGCCGGGCCTGAAATCGGGGTCACTGCCCTGCAGAGCTTTGCCAATGATAGCTTTTCCAGCCTTGATGATGTTCTGGCGGCCTATTGTACCCAGCCGGATCTGCCGCCGCTGGCTGGCGCCTGTATTGCCGTGGCAGGGCCGGTTTATGGCAATGAATATCAGCTGACCAACCGCAACTGGCAGGGCACTGCTGCGGGTCTTGCGCAGCAGTTGCAGCTTGGGGCAGGCGCACGGGTGGATGTGATCAACGATCTGGCCGCGCTTGGCCATTCGCTGCCTGCGCTGATCCCGGGCCAGCTGTCGTCGTTGCGTGCAGGGCATCAACGGGGGACGCAAGCGTTGGTGGCGGGCATCGGCACCGGCTTTAACGTGTCGCTGTCAGTAGAGGGTCACACCGCAGAGGCGGAGATGGGCCACACCAGCCTTTCGGCTCCTGTTGCGCGTGGTTTGACAGGTATACTCGGCGAGCGGGCAAGTGAATTTGCCACCAATGAAGACCTGTTCTCGGGGAGAGGGCTGGTGCGGTATCATCAGGCCTTGCACGGTGTTGCCGCTGAAGGTGGCGCGCAAATCGTGGCGGATTACCTCGCCGATGGTGACAGCCCTGCGGGCCAAACCGTCACCAGCTGGGCGCGGCTCTTGGGGGATTTTGCCCGCGAGCTGGTGCCAACCTATATGCCGGGGCAGGGGATTTTCTTTGCTGGCAGCGTGGCACGCGGCATTCTTGGCACCCCCGCCTGTGAGGTGTTCCTCAACAGTTTCCTGCAACCTGCAACCGGCGTGCAGAGCCGCTGTGAGACCACGCCGCTGTGGCTCATTACCGATGATGCCGCCGGCGTTAGCGGGGCCGCGCGTTTCGCGATTGAAAAAGCCGGTCGCGGCAGCTGACGCAGCTCAGCGGGTGAGGGCGCGCGTCAATAATCGCGCTTGAAGAAGAGACCAACGCCGGTTTCGCCCTCGCCATCAACCTTGCCTGTGACGGTCAGGCTTTTGCTGACATCCAGGTTGATGCTCAGCTCGCTGTCGCCGCGGGTGTTAACGTTGAAATCGGTATAAACGTTCTCGGACACATAGCCGCCGATATCCAGAAGTCCCGCGCCAAGGTTGTCGAGCCCGAGTTCCACATTGCTGGCCCCGGTCTCGTCCCGCAGCTTGCCCTCGGCGCGATTGCTGCCACCTCGTCCACTGAGGGTGGCGACCGATCCGGCCAGTCGGGCCAAGGCCAAGGGGGACAGATCCTGAATGTTGTCTCCGAACAGCAACAGCGCCAATGCCTCCTCGCTGGGACGTTCCGGGTCGGAAGTCACTTTGATGGAGGGGCTATCAATCAGCCCGGAAAGCTCCAGCGTCGCGGTGCCTTCGGAGGTTGCGGCGGAGGAGCGCAGCAGCAGGTAGGGGCGCAAATCGCCCTGCAGAGTGATCTGCCCCTCATCCAGCGCCAATCGCCGTCCCAGAATATCGAAGGTGCCCCGGATCAGGCTGATCTGGCCAGCGGGCGCCAGATTGGCGGTGCTGCCACGCAGCTGGATCTGGCCACCCAGTTCGGCGCGTACACCGCGCCCACGGGCATTGATGCGATTTGGCGCGCTGATTAGCACATCCAGAAGTGTCCGGCCGGACCCACCGCTGCCACCATTGCCGCTGTCGATCAGACCGGCCCAGGAACGGGTGCGGCGCACCTCTGCGGGTTCGCCCTGATGCCGTATGTCGGGGATTGGGGCGGCGGTCACAGAACCGCCGGCGGTGGCCAGGTTGATGTTGGTCTCGCCGACATCGATTCGCCCGGACAGGCGGTTGGTACCAATCAGAGCACCGGAGAGTGTCAATGCACCGGACAGCTCGGTTTCATAGGAGAGTTGGTCGCTCAGCCCGATATTGGCCAGGGCGATCTGCAATTGAGCATCAAAGGGTGCGATTAATCCGACCGGTCCGCTAACACGCAGCTGGCCACCATCACGAGGCGCAGCTGTCAGCTGAATATCGGCTCTGGATCGCGCGATAGAGACTGTTGCGTTGATGGCGTCGATCCGCTGCGCTGCGGCTGGAATGGCCAATGAGGTACCGCTGGTGCGGATCTGACCGCTCAGATTTGCAAGCGATGGCTCGCCCTTCAGAGACAGATCAAATTGTGCCGGGCCACGGATCAGATTGGGGGAAATGAACGGGTTCAACCCTTCCAGCCGCAACTGCCCTTTGGCATCGATATCGGCGCGGCCCTGCACCTCGTCCCAGCTGCCCGCGACGGTGCTGGTGACACCTGCCGGGCCAATGGCGCGGCTATTGATCTGCCACACCCCGTCTCGGCGACGCGCGGTGCCCTCGGCGGTCAACCGTCCCGGCAGTCCGGGCACAAACCGCTGCACTTCGGCCACCAGCGCGTCAAAGGTGATATCGGCGTCGCCTTTGTTCTCTGAGACCGTGCCATCAAGATCCGCAGACAATCCCGCCGGTCCTTCTGCCGCGCCATCAAAGGTCCAAACCCCGGCGCGGCGGCTGGCGGTGCCCTTGGCGCTCAGGGAGCCCGCAAGGGTTGGCACAAAGCGTTCCAGCGCATTGATTGCCGCATCGAACTGAAGATCGCCGTCGCCGTTGGTCGTCATCTGACCGGTCAGCTCTGCACGTGAGGATTTGGGCCCTCGCAGCTCTGCAACGCCAGAGAACGTCTTGTTGTCACGGGTGATCTCGGCGCTGAACGCTAAGGGGCCGGGGGCCTGTGGCAGGACCTTCTCCAGCTGTTTCAACGTTGCCCCTAGAGACAGCTGGCCAGAGGTGCTGCCCAGTTGCCCGTTTGCTTGGGCGGTCAGCGCCTTTGCGTCCAGATCAAACCGATCAATCCGCAGCCCGGCCTCATCGCGCGCGGCCTTCAGTGCGATGGTGGTGGTGCCGCCGATCAGATCGTCAACCGGTTTTAGCCCGGCAGAGAGATCCTGCCCCAGCACCGACAGATCAATGTCAAACGCCCCCGAAAGCGGGGTGGCAGAGCCAACAGCGGTGGCTGTCATCCGCCCATCCAGCGATTGCCCTGCAAGGCCTGAGAACCGGGCGAGGTTCTGGGCGTTGGCTTCGATATCGGCCGCAATCCGCAGCCCGCTTTCCAGCCCGTCGATGGTCATCGCACCGGTGGCACCATAGTCTGTGCCCAAAAGCAGCATATCGGTGATCCGCAGCGCCCCCGGGCCATCCGTGGTCACCCGGCCGTCAAAGGTCAGAGCGCTGCCAAGAGCCTCAGCCAGCGCGGGATCTGTGGGCACCAGTCCGGTCAGCGCTGCCGCGATCTGCCCATCCAGTGACAGACTCTGAGTTTGATCCAGAGTGCCGGTCATCTCCAGTTCAGCGCGGGCAAGACGTAGGTCCGGATTGTTGAGCCGTTCCATTTTTGCGGCCACGGTCCAATCACTTCCCGCCGGTTTTTCCGCGCGCAGGGACAGGTCCGCGACGGTGGTGGAGCCGCCTGCCACCGGCAATACAACGGCCTCCTGTCCGGGCGGCGGGGTCACATCGGCGCGCAAATCGGCGCTTTCCAACGCCCCACCGGCGGCAACCTCCACAAAGCCTGAGATATCCAGTGCCTGCGTCGTGAGGGCCAGATCGTCGATCATGACACCACCCATGGCACGGGTCTGACCGTGCAGCCGGGCACGCATATCGGGGCCGAAAAAAGGTTGATAGACCGGATCAACCAGTTCTGTGATATCGCCGGTCAGGTCGGCGCGAAATCCGATTGGGCGGCTGCCTTGCGTTGGGTCCGCAGGGGCATCGCCCGCCGCCGCAAGCACCACAGTGCCGCCGATGCGGCGTGCGCCATCAGTATCCAGCGTCAGATCGGCGCTGAAATCCTCAACCGGGCCGCTGCCTTGCAGGGCAAGACGGATATCGGGTCCGCCGGGCAGGGCCAATGCGGTGGAAACCAGCCCGCCATCGTCCTCCTCCAGGATCATATCAACGGTGATCGTGCCGGTGTCATTGGCAAACCCGGCCTTGAGGTCGAGCCGGTCGCTGTCACGGTCAAGGCGGGCGATCTGCAAGGCGCTGTCGAGCGTGCCATCGGCCAGGCTCATGGATCCATCAAGGCTCAGCACAGCTGCAACCCCGATCAGATCCTGCCCGAGGGTGAGACGTCCCACCTTGATTTCGCCTATGTTGATCGACACCGGCAGCTCGGGCAGCTGGAACGGCGCTGCCTCGGGGGTTGGCAGATCCGGATCTTCCAGCGGTGCAGCCGGGGCGCGCACAACATGGATGCGATCTGCCTTCAGCGTATTGACGGAGAAATCGCCGCGCAGCAGGCCCAGCCGGTTCCAATCCAGCTCAGCGCCTTCGATGGTCAGCCAGATGCCCTCGCTATCCGCCACCGTCAGCTTTTCGAGCGTGGCTTGTGAGGACAGCGCCCCTTCCAGTCCGGTAACGCGGATGGAGCGGCTCTCACCGGAGAGCGTGTCTTCCAGAAAATCGACCAGCAAGCCGCCGGACTCTTCGCGCTCCTGCGCAAGGGGCAGTGTTGGGGCGAGGGTCAATGTGGTCGCAAATAGCAGTGGCGACAGCAGAGCGGCAGGGTGAAGGGCTGCGAGGAGATGTTTCAAAATGCCTGTCCTATGCCGATATAGAATTGCAAGCCATCGTCGCTGCCGCCGTCCACCGGATAGGCGAGGTCGAGACGAATGGCGCCGATCCCGGCGACGTCATAGCGCAGGCCAACGCCGGCCCCGGCATGGCGGGCCGAGTCCGAGGAGACAAAACTATCCGCGTCTACCAGACCGACGTCATAGAACCCGACAAGGGTGAACTTCTCACCGATACGGCCTCGCACTTCGCCCGACAGCGCCAGATATCCACGCCCGCCAGAGGTGCCACCACCCGCAGATACGCCCAGCGACTGGAACTCGTGACCGCGCACAGAACCCGCGCCGCCCGAGTAAAATAGCAGGGTGGGCGACACCTCGGAGAGCGACGGACCGATCACCGATCCCATCTGCAGCCGTCCCGCCAGCACGATACGGTCGTCACTGCCAAAACCTTTGTACGCGCGCCCATCAAATTTCAGCTGCAGGCCGGACTTGCTGCCATCAATCCCGATGAAGGGAACAGCGCGGGCGTCAAGGTAATAGCCGCTGGTGGCGCTCAGGCTGCTGTCGCGCCCGTCATATTCCGCCCGCAACTGCCCGACCAGATATTTGAACCGTCGCTTGCCAAAGACATCTTCGGCCAGGACGCTCTCAAACCCCAGGGCCGCCTCGGCAAAGAGTTTATCGGAATAGACCCGCCGGACACCCACAGCGCCCAGGCCACGGGTGGCAGAGTAATGTTCCTCGTCCAGCTTCTCTGCCTCAAGCAGGTAGAACTGGCTGTCATCGGGACCAAAGGCGGCAGGCCGATCCAGACGCACAGCGACACGCCCGTCAAGGTCATTGGCGCTGCCGATCCCGGAAAGACGGGCCTCAAACCTCAGCCGCTCCGCGCCGCCAAACAGGTTGCGGTGCATCCAGGAGCCGCTCACCTCCAGCCCGTCGGAGGAACTCAGCTCCGCCCCAAAGGTGAAGCGCCGTGGCGGTTGATCTTCGATCCGGGCAACATAGTCCAGGGTGCCGTCGGGATTGGCGCGTTCAACGGGCCGAATGGTGACAGCGGAAAACGCACCCGTGCGGCGCAGCCGGGTTGCGGATCTGGACAGAAGATCGGGGTGAAACACCTCACCGGTCGGGAAGCCAGCGATCCGCTGGATCGCTTCCGCCCGTACGGCGGAGGGGTTGGCCAGTTGCAAGCGGCCAAAGCGCAGCTGCGGGCCGGGGGCCAGACGCAGGTTGGCATTCAGCCGTGCCGCTACATGGTTGGCGGTGATCGACTGGCCGCCGACCTTGGCCTGCGGGTGGCCGGCATAGCGCCAGTTCTCTACCCCTGCATTCGCCGCATCGCGCAGCACCGCAGTGGTTGCGGTGCGCCCGGTGGCAAAATCTTCGGGAATATCGACAGTGCGTTTTTGCGGCAGGGGGGCGATTTCGGCGGTGCCGAAGGTGAATTTCTGCCCTGCTTTTACTGTGATCTCAATGGACTTGATCTCGCGCGGCAGGTTCAGTGGCTGGATCCTTGCCGCCTCGCGTCCGTCGACGCGGATTTGCACCACGGGTGAGAAATACCCCTGATCATAAAGCACCTGAACCAGTGTCCGGTAATCGGACAATGCGGCGGCCATCAAGGGCTGCACGCCGGTCTCCCCGCGGTCACTGGTGGCCAGTGTTGCAGAGGCATCCTGCAACAGGTCGCGCAGATCACCGTCCGATCCGGGCGCAACCAGCCGCGTCTCCGCTGCCGAGAGTGCCGCAGCGCTGCCAAGGCTCAGGCTCGCGGCGCCGATCATGCAGCGACCAAACCGGCCCAAACGACCACGGCGGGATATACCAAAAACGGAGCGGAGGAGGGCACGGCAGTAGAACATAAAGGCTCCGAACAGACAAAATCGGCCCTGAGCCTCCGACAGATATCTGGTGCCGCTGGCAAACATGGGGACCGGGATCACACCTAGCATAGGGCAAACCCGAAGTGTAACGTCAATGGAGCATGAAGAGTTCCCGGGTATTTTCCGTTCAACTCTCTGAAAGCGGGCAATGTGTTCCGGCCTGTGGACGTGAGCGCAGGATCAGTGGCCCGTATCACCGATCCGGATCAGGCGCTGCAAGGCGCAGTTTACATCTGCGCTGCGCGGAACCAGCGGCGGATTGCGGCGCGGTCCTCTGGCTCCATATAGGTGATATTGGCCGGCGGCATCGCATGGGTCACACCGGCCTGCATGTAGATCTCGCCCGCACGGCGGGCCACATCCCCCTCCGTTTCCAGTAATACCCCCTTGGGTGCGGTGCGGATGCCGTCCCAGAATGGCTCGCGCGCGTGGCACATGCTGCACCGCCCCATGACAATCTCATGGACCTGCTCAAAGCCTTCGGTGTTGGCCATGGTCAGCGCGGTACCACTCAGCGCGGCCTCTTCCTGCACGTCGTCGTCCTCATGCTCAAGCCCCAGTGAGGACAGGATGATCACCCCCAGAAACAGCAGTGCCGTGGCCAGCCAGGTCCAGGTGGGATCCCCCGCGCGGGCATGGCGGGTGTTGAAATAATGCCGGATGGTCACGCCCATCAGGAATACCAACGCGGCGATCAGCCAGTTGTACTCACTGGCAAAGGCCAGCGGGTAGTGGTTCGACAACATCAGAAACACCACCGGCAGCGTCAGATAGTTGTTGTGAGTAGAGCGCAGCTTGGCGATCTTGCCGTATTTGGCATCCGGCGCGCGACCCTCTTGCAGGTCCTTCACCACGATACGCTGGTTGGGCATGATGATGAAGAATACATTGGCGGTCATGATTGTGGCGGTGAAGGCGCCAAGATGCAGCATCATGGCACGGCCTGTGAACACCTGATTTAAGCCCCAGCCCATGGCCACCAGCATCACGAACAGCAACACCATCAACAGGGTCGGGCGCTCGGCAAGGCCCGATTTGCACAGCCGGTCATAGACCAGCCAGCCCACAGACAGCGTCGCCGCCGAAATCAGGATCCCCTGCCACAGCGCCAGATCTGCCTTGGACTGATCAATCAGATAGAGCTCACCACCCACCCAATAGACCACCATCAACAGGGCGAACCCGGAGAGCCATGTCATGTAGCTTTCCCATTTGAACCAGGTCAGGTGATCGGGCATCTCAGCAGGGGCCACCAGATACTTGCGGATGTGGTAAAAGCCGCCGCCATGAACCTGCCATTCCTCGCCATGGGCGCCCACCGGCAGGTCCGGTGCCTTGCGCAGCCCCAAATCCAGCGCGATGAAATAGAACGAGGACCCGATCCAGGCGATGGCGGTGATCACATGCAGCCAACGGATGGCAAATCCCAGCCAATCCCACATCATCAACAGCTCAAACATTCAAATCCGGTCCTTTGTCGCCCTTGGGATCTGTGACCGCAGGCTTGGTTGCATCTCATCCTTCGCGGCGGGCAGCCCCGCTACGCAGCTCAGTCACCCTAGGCAAACCGGGGTTTCTTCGGTATTCCCATATACTGCCAAACTGTATCAAAAATTCTGGAACAATCGCAGGCCTCTGTCATGTCTTATCTCGACAATATCCGCACCTTTGTCCGAGTCTATGAACTGGGGTCGATGTCAGCCGCTGGGCGTGACCTCAGGGTGTCGCCAGCTGTGACCTCAGCGCGGATCTCACAGCTGGAGGAGTATCTCGGCGTGCGCCTGTTTCAGCGCACCACCCGCAATCTGACTGCAACGGAACAGGGACGGGCGTTTTATGACGGGGCCGTTGCGGTGCTGGATGCGGTGGATGAGGCCGAGGCCAAGGTGATGCATCTGACCGATACGCCGCGGGGGACGCTGTTTGTGGCGGCACCTCTGGGCCTTGGGCGGCGGTTGTTGGCGCCACAGACGCCGGAGTTTCTGGCGACTTATCCCGAAATCAACCTGCGCCTGCGCCTGTCTGATCGGGCCGTCGATCTGACCAGTGAGGGGCTGGATCTGGCGTTTTTCCTTGGTCAGCCAGAGGATAGCAATCTGCGTATCCGAAAGATTGCTGACTGCCAGCGGGTGCTGTGTGCGTCGCCGGCCTATGTGGCGCGGCGTGGCTTGCCTGCCGATGGGACAGCCCTGTTGCGTGATGGCCACGACTGTCTGAACCTGCGCTATCCGGGGGCGAGCGAATTTCAGTGGCTGCTGCAGACCAGCGAGGGCCCGCGCCGTTTCGCGGTGAGCGGTCGCTATGAATGTGACGACGGCGATGTCTTGACCGATTGGGCGCTGGCAGGGGAGGGCGTGGTGCTGAAACCGCTGTTCGAGGTGGCCGAACATCTGGCCGCTGGGCGCTTAGTGCCGGTTGCGGAGGCAACACCGCCGGTGCCGGTGCAGCTGGCCTGCCTTTATACGCATCGCCGCCATCAGGACCCCAAGACGCGCCTGTTCATGGAGTATATGACCGCGCGGCTGGCTGCGGCACTGCGCGCCGATGGGGCCCAGTCGGCTCGCAATATGGATGACGGCTCCGGGGCTGATCAGGCGGAGACGCCACCCGCCTAGGGCAACAGCCCCTCCCGCCCGCTGCAGCCCTCCTGCCGGAGGGCCGCTGCAGTTGGGCATGGCCGCGCCAAGGCGCGGCGGTGCTTAACTGCCGCGGTAGGTGGAATATCCAAACGGCGACAGCAGCAAGGGCACGTGGTAATGCGCGCTGTCATCGGTGATGCCAAAACGAATGGGAACCTCATCCAGAAACAGCACCTCACCAGAGGCCTGCCCGCTGGCCCGCAGGTACTCGCCGGCCTCAAACACCAGTTCATATGTGCCTGTCACAAAGTCCTTCTTTGGCAGGATCGGGCTGTCGGTGCGCCCGTCAGCGTTGGTCAGCATGCGGGCAAGCTCTGTCCGCCCGCGCTCGTCCAGCCGATAGAGCCGGATTGGCAGCCCCGCCGCTGGGCAGCCTCGAGCAGTGTCCAGCACATGTGTGGTGAGATAGCCGGGCTCAGTCCTTGTGGTCATTCTGTATCCTCCTGCTGTCGCGCTACCTCTGCCTGATGGGGCAGGGCGCTGCAAACCTGTGAGATCTGATAGTGTATTCGGGAATATTTGAAAAATCGCGATGATCTTCTGCCATATTAATGACTGACAGTCGTTTGCAAAGAGGCCCCCGGCAATGAACAGATATCCCCGCAACATGATCGGCTATGGCGCGACGCCGCCCGATGCAGCCTGGCCAGGCAAGGCCAAGGTCGCGGTGCAGTTTGTGCTGAACTTTGAGGAGGGCGGTGAGAACAGTATCCTGCATGGGGACGCGGGATCAGAGGCATTCCTCTCAGATATCGCAGGGGCCGCATCTTGGCCGGGGCAGCGCCACTGGAACATGGAGTCGATCTACGATTATGGCGCGCGGGCTGGCTTCTGGCGGCTGCATCGCATGTTCACCGCCGCGGATATTCCGGTCACCATCTACGGCGTTGCCAGCGCTTTGGCTCGGGCGCCTGAACAGGTTGCCGCGATGAAAGCCGCCGATTGGGAAATCGCCTCCCACGGGTTGAAATGGGTCGAACACAAAGACATGGCGGAAGAGGAGGAGCGCGCCGCCATCGCCGAGGCGATCCGCCTGCATACGGAGGTTGTCGGCACGCGCCCGCGCGGCTGGTACACCGGCCGCTGCAGTGAAAATACCGTCCGTCTGGTGGCTGAAGAGGGCGGCTTTGACTACGTTTCCGACACCTATGACGACGATCTGCCCTACTGGCTGGAAGTGGGCGCGCGGGATCAGCTGATCATCCCCTACACGCTCGAAGCCAACGATATGCGCTTTGCCACCGCACCGGGTTACATCACCGGAGAGCAGTTCTATCAGTACCTGAAGGACGCTTTTGACCTTCTTTACACCGAGGGTGAGGCGGGCGCGCCCAAGATGATGTCTGTCGGGCTGCATTGCCGTCTGATCGGCCGCCCGGGCAAAGCGGCGGGGCTGAAGCGGTTTATCGACTATATCCAGGGCTTTGACGGCGTGTGGTGTCCGCGCCGCATCGATATCGCCGACCACTGGGCCAAAACCCATCCGCATCAGCGCCGCGAGTTGCCCAGCCAGATGACACGTGCACGGTTTGTCGAGGCCTATGGCGGTATTTTCGAACATTCACCCTGGATTGCCGACCGGGCCCATGATCTGGAGCTGGGGCCTGCGCATGATCGCGCGGCGGGGCTGCATAATGCGCTCTGTCGGATGTTCCGCTCCGCCAGCGAGGAGGAGCGGCTGGGCGTGCTGACCGCGCACCCGGATCTGGCGGGCAAACTGGCCGCTGCCAAGCGATTGACCGCCGAAAGCACCAATGAACAGGCCTCCGTCGGGCTGGATGCGCTGACGGACGCGGAACGCACACGGTTTACGCAACTGAACACGGCCTATGTGGAAAAACATGGCTTTCCCTTCATTATTGCAGTGCGCGACCATGATAAGGCGTCGATTTTGGCCGCGTTTGAACGGCGTATCGACCATGATCGAGCCAGCGAATTTGCCGAAGCCTGCCGACAGGTGGAGCGGATCGCGGAATTCCGGCTGAAGGATCTGCTGCCATGACCTGCCTACCGTCCTTTGGGTGTCCCATATACGGGGACCCGCGATGAAAACCGTTGAAATCCAGCCCATCAGCGCTGAGGGGTTTGCCCGCTTCGGGGATCTTGTCGATTGCAGCGGAGCACCGGACAAAATCATCAATCAGGGGCTCTGTGGGCGATACCATGACCGCGCGCAACTGGACTTCAGTACTGGCCGCGCGGGGTTGAGCCTTTTCAACGCTGAACCGCGCGCGCTGCCGATGCCTTTGTTGATGGTGGAACGCCATCCGGAGGGCAGCCAGGCCTTTATCCCGATGAGCGAGACCGGATTTCTGGTCATCGTCGCGCCGGATGCGGGCGGCGCACCGGGGGAGCCGCTGGCCTTTGAAACGCGGCCTGGCCAGGTCATCAACTTCCATCGGGGCACCTGGCACGGGGTGTTGACGCCGCTGACCGCACCGGGGCTGTTTGCCGTTGTGGACCGGATTGGCGGCGGGGCCAATCTGGAAGAGCATTGGTTCGACACCCCCTATCAGGTGATCCGACCGTAACCGCACAAACAAAGGCGCAGTGCCCCACCGGGCCTTGCGCCTTTTTCTTTCCCATAAGGCACTCCGCCGAACGAGAGTGCTGACACACCGCAAACCAAGACGGACCAACAGACCGTATATCCACAGAGAGGGACAAATTCATGGCCGACGGCTCAATCGGAACGCCAGCCCAGCTGCGCGATCCCAACTACACCCCACCGCTGGCAAAGGCGGTGCCTCTGGGCATCCAGCACGTGCTGGCAATGTTCGTATCAAACGTGACCCCTGCGATCATCGTGGCTGGGGCGGCAGGTTTTGGATTTGGTTCCAACTCCCCGGACTTTCCGGAACTGCTCTACCTGATTCAAATGTCGATGTTGTTTGCCGGGGTGGCAACGCTGCTCCAGACGCTGACCATCGGGCCGGTCGGCGCGGCGCTGCCGATTGTGCAGGGCACCAGCTTTGCCTTTCTGCCGATCATGATCCCGCTGGTCGCGGGCAAGGGGGTGGATGCGCTAGCCGCCCTGTTTGGCGGCGTGCTGATCGGCGGGTTGTTTCATGCGGTATTGGGCCTGTTCATCGGGCGCATCCGCTTTGCCCTGCCGCCTCTGGTCACCGGGCTGGTGGTCACCATGATCGGTCTCGCGCTGGTCAAGGTGGGGATCCAATACGCGGCTGGTGGCGTGCCTGCGATTGGCACACCGGAATATGGCTCGCTGCTGAACTGGTCCGCTGCGTTGGTGGTGGTCATCGTCACCTTGGGGCTGAAGTTCTTTGCCCGTGGGATGTTGTCGATCTCGGCGGTGCTGCTGGGGCTGATTGTGGGGTATCTCTATGCAATGATGATGGGCATGGTCACGGTTGAGGCCATCGGCAACAGCTGGTCGCGCGCCAGTGCCTTTGCGCTGCCGGTGCCGTTCAAATACGGAATTGAGTTCTCCTTTGCAGCGATCCTCGGCTTTTGTCTCATGGGGCTGGTCTCGGCGGTGGAAACCGTCGGCGACGTCAGCGGCATCGCCCGCGGGGGCGCAGGTCGGGAAGCCACGGATAAGGAAATCGCCGGGGCGACCTATGCCGATGGTTTCGGCTCCGCGCTGGCGGGTGTGTTTGGTGGCCTGCCCAATACCTCCTTCAGCCAGAACGTTGGCCTGATCGCCATGACCGGTGTGATGAGCCGCCATGTCGTGACAATTGGCGCGCTGTTCCTGATCCTCTGCGGGCTGGTGCCCAAGGTCGGCGCGATCATCCGCACCATTCCGATTGAGGTGCTGGGTGGCGGCGTCATTGTCATGTTTGGTATGGTGGTGGCTGCCGGGATTTCGATGCTGTCGGATGTGGACTGGAACCGCCGCAATATGGTGATCTTTGCGATCTCGCTCTCGATTGGCCTTGGCTTGCAGCTGGAGCCGGGGGCGGTGCAGCACCTGCCGGACACGCTGCGGATCCTGATGACCTCTGGCCTGTTGCCAGCGGCGCTGATCGCCATTGTCCTGAACCTGCTATTGCCGCAGGAGCTTGCCAGCGAATCCACGGAGGAAGTCTCTGGCGGTCTTTCCGGTCAGGGCCGGGGTAGCCTGCCGGGGGAATAGCGTCGGCTGGACAACGACAACACAAAAAGGGCCGCAGCAGATTTGCGCGGCCCTTATTTATTGCTGAACGGATGCCAAATCTGATTGGCCCAGATTTGGCGCTTTATGCACCCCTGGCCATCAACTGGGCCATATCCAGCATCCGCGCGGAAAAGCCCCATTCATTGTCATACCAGCCAAACATCCGCAGCTGATGAGCGCCTGTCACCCGTGTTTCCGGCCCTGCGATAACCAGCGATTCGGGGCGCGCCCGCAGGTCTGACGAGACCAGCGGTTGATCGGTCCAGCCCAGCACGGGCGTGGCTTCGACGGCGGCGCGCAATATGTCGGCAATCCGATCATCCTGCATCGGCCGCGCTGTCTGTACCACCAGATCCACAGCCGATACGCTGGCAGTTGGGACCCGCACAGCAGCGCCGCTGATCCGGCCTGCCAGATGCGGCAGTACCTCGTCAATCAGATGGGTCGCGGAGGTCGTGGTCGGCACCATCGACAGCGCGCCGCCTCGCGATCGGGCAAAATCCCCTCGCGGCGCATCGACCATCGGCTGCGAATTCGTATAGCAATGGATCGTGGTCATATGGGCGCTGTTGATGCCCAGCTCCGCGTCCAGCAGCTTGACCAGCGGGGCCAGCCCATTGGTGGTGCAAGAGGCGTTGGAGATGATCTTGCCATCCCCCAGCTCCGCCTCATTTGCGCCCAGAACAATCGTGCGTTCAGCCGCCGGAGAAGGGCCGGAAATCAGCACCTTGCGCGCCCCCGCGGAAAGGCCGCGCCCTGCCACATCTGAGGTTCGCGCGATACCGGTGCATTCCAGCACCACATCAACACCCGACAGGTCCAGCGTACTGAGGTCGGCGGTCTGATGAAACCGGATCACGCGGTCGGCAATGCACAGACTGTCGCCGTCGATCACCACCGGATCGGGATAGGGGCCAAAGGTGCTGTCGTATTGAAACAGATAGGCGCACATGTCCAAAGGCGCGATATCGTTGATGCAAACCAGCTCAATCCCAGCGCCGCGCGGCGTGGTCAGGATCTGGCGCAGAATAGCGCGGCCGATACGGCCGAATCCGTTGATTGCAAGTTTCATGGCCAAGCTATGACAGGGCGCGGCATCCGGCTCAATCCGCAACAGCGGCAATCGGCCCTCTGTTTCGGTCACATTTTCCCGCGCGGTGTTTCAATGGGCTGCTGTCGGTCTGATCGGGGTTTAACGACAGACCAGATCCGCGAAATATGTCCCGTTGATCGAGCGCACCATTGTATCGATCCGTGCGCGGCAACCGGTCGCCGCATAAAACGCACGCACCGCCTGTTTGGCGGTCAGAACCGCAGGTGGGCGCAGCGGATCAAATTCTGCATTCTGGCGCTGCGCCATGTAACGCCCAGAGCTGAGACGACCGTCTTCACTGTGGTTTTCAACCACCGGGGCAACGTGCCAGCTACGCCCCAGAACCTGAACCACGCTTACCTGCACCGCAGGGTCTGATCCGGCACCGGCTGCGGTCGGCAGGGGCAGAAAGGCAGGGCCAAGGGCGATTGCCAGCGCGAGACCACACACGCGCCGGACGGCATATGTGCGCAGGTATCCGGGCCTTGTCTGGACAGGCGTGGCACGGGGCGCCGGCGCCCTGCGATGGCTGCCCGGATGCACCAGCAGGGCCGTTAGCCCCAGAGCCAAGGCTGTGAATGCGGCAGGTAAGATCAACATGGGCGCAGGTTCCGTTAGGGCGGGCCGGGACTGGCCCGCGTTAAGGGTTCAGTTTCTCCTGACACCTTAACGGTGCTGGGCGTTCTGGCAATGGCTGCGCGTCGCTTTGGTTAGCGCGGTGGGCTCAGCGGCATGTGCCGGTTGACGTCCTTGTAAAGCAGATAGCGGAAGCGCCCCGGCCCACCCGCATAGCAGGCTTGCGGGCAGAAGGCGCGCAGCCACATGAAGTCACCGGCCTCCACCTCGACCCAATCCTGATTGAGCCGATAGACCGCCTTGCCCTCCAGCACATAAAGCCCGTGCTCCATCACATGGGTCTCTGGAAATGGAATGACCCCACCGGGTTCAAAGGTGACGATGGTGACATGCATATCATGTGACATGTCTGCCGGATCGACAAAGCGGGTGGTGGCCCAGCGGCCCTCTGTGTCCGGCATCACTGTTGGCGCGATGTCACGTTCATTGGTGATCAGTGGTGCGGGTTTTTCAAGGCCGGGCGCGGCTTCCCAGCGTTTGCGGATCCAGTGAAACCCGGCCGCGCTGTTGCTGCTGTTGTGCAGGATCCAGTCCGCGCCTGCAGGAATATAGGCATAGCCGCCCGGCGTCAGAATATGCTCGGTCCCATCAAGGGTGAGACCAATCTCGCCCTCCGTCACGAACAGCACGGATTGTGCGGCGCTGTCATGTTCGGGCGCGTCGGATCCACCACCGGGCTGCAGTTCGACAATATATTGCGAGAACGTCTCGGCAAAACCGCTCAAAGGGCGGGCGATCACCCACATACGCATACCCTGCCAGCCCGGCAGATAGGATGTGGTGATATCGCGCATCGTGCCCTTGGGGATGACTGCATAGGCATCGGTGAACATGGCGCGGTCGGTCAGCAGCTGGTCCTGCCCGGGGTGGCCTCCCTGAGGGGTGTAATAACGCGGCGCGGTCATCGGCGGTCCTTTCGTGATGCACGCCGCATTTATGCGGGCTTGCAGGGGGCGCTCCAAGAGGCGCGCTGCGGATAACATCCTTCGCGAAATTTTGAATATCGGGCTGCGAGGCGGCAGCTGGTGGCAGTGATGGCTCGTGAATCAGGGCAGGGGGCCGCATCTGCCCCTATGCGCTGCATATCTGGTTACAGATCCGCCAGCGCCTGACTTTGGCGCAGTTCGGCAGCACAGAGCTGCAATGCGCGCAGCGAGGTTTCCGTATCCTGCGCCGGGTTCACCCCGCGCGGGGAGGAGCTGCCAACAACAATCGGTCGCTGCTCCGGGCGCGACACCGGCACCGCATAGCCGATAATGCCGGTTTCAAACTCGCTGTCAGTCACCGCATAGCCCTGCTGCCGCACTGTCGTGACCCGCTCTAGGATCTGCTCCGGCTCGGTCAGCGATTGTTCGGTATGGCGGGGGATGTCCGCCGTTGCCAGTGTTTCAGCGGCGGCGTCTTCCGGTAGGCATCCCATCAGCATCCGACCCAGACTGGTGTGGACCAGCGGAATATGTGCGCCGGCCGTAAACCCGTAGGTGACAGGTGCATGTTCGACAGTGGACTGTGCCAGCAGCAGCACGCGCCCCTGATCCAGCGTTGCAAGGGTGATTTCCGCACCCAGACTACGCGCATGACGGTTGAGTACCGGCTGCACCTTGCGGCCAAATTGATTGGCCTGAAGAAAGCCGCCGGACAGTGCCAGCACCTGCGGTGTCAGTGACAACACGCGGCCTTGCTGGCGGAGATAGCCCGCCTGCACAAGCGTCAGTGCCCCGCGCCGCGCGGTGGCGCGGTCCTGGCCAGTGCGTCGGGCAATATCGGCCAGTGTCAGCGTCGGCGTTGCTGCATCGAATGCAGCCAGAACGGCCAGCCCCTTGGCGAAGCTTGAGGAAATATTTCGGTCTTGTTCACTCATTGTTTCTTCCACAAATACGCGGCCGCGCTGCTCCGTCCACCGAACTATGCAAGCGCACTAGGCGCGTTCCTATGCCTGTGCGTACTTGGCGCTACTTCCATTGAACCCTCTGCATGATCGACGCGGTTTTTGTGTCCCTGTTTTTGCCACCTTGGGTAGTATGTTGATTTTGTTCTTTAGCTATGTGCGGAAATCCTTGCTAAATTCGCGGTTTTTCCACTTGGCTCCTGATAAGAGACTGGACCTGAACTAGTTTTTTAGTTCAAGCTTAAATTATCCATTTGCATAACAGAATTGTGGCAGAGGGTGTGCTATGGGCGTCATCGGACGCAACGTCACTGTTGGCGGTGAAGATTTCGAAGGCGTGGACAGGAAGAGGGTCGGATTCCAAGATGACAACATCGCTCAACAAGGGCGCGCTGGCGCGCAATGGGCTGCTTTCGGATCAGGCCTGTCATGATGCAGAGATGGCGCTTGCGCAGTGCGAGGCGGCGCGGGTGGAAACCGTGCGGGTGCTGTTTGCTGATCAACATGGCATTCTGCGTGGCAAAACCTTGGTTGCCGCCGGTCTGCGGTCGCTGTTCGAGCAGGGGATCGCGGTGCCCTCAACGCTGCTGCTGAAAGACACCGCGCATCGCACTGTCTTCCCGGTGTGGAGCGAAAACCCGGAGGAGGTGGTCACACCGATGCAAGGCGCCAGTGACGTTCTGCTGGTGCCACGCCCGGAGACCTTTCGCGTGCTGCCCTGGTCGCCGCATTCGGCGTGGATCTTCTGTCATGTAGCCTTCCACGACGGCGCGACTGTGCCCTTCGGTTCGGCCCATGTGCTGGAACACGCGGTGGCAACCCTGGCGGACCAGGGGCTTCAGACGGTGGTCGGGTTGGAGGTCGAGTTCCAGATTTTTGAGCGGGTCGACCCTGCGTTGGGCCACGCCCAGCAGGGCATGCCAGGGGCACCTGTTGAGACGCGTAACCTCGTCCAGGGGTATCAGTATCTGACCGAAACCCGCTACGCTGAGGCCGAGAGCATTCTTGATGCCTTGCGCCGTCATGCGCAGGCGCTGGGCCTGCCGGTGCGCACCGTGGAAATCGAGATGGGGCCGAGCCAGTTCGAGTTCACCTTCGATCCCGCTGACCCGATGACGCAGGCAGATGCTATGGTGACGTTCCGCACCATGGTAAAGGAAGTCTGCGCGGCACGCGGGCTGCACGCCAGCTTCATGGCCAAGCCCCGGCAGGATCACGCGATGGCTAATGGCTGGCACATCCATCAATCGCTGATCGACACCATGAGCGGACGCAACCTCTTCATGCCAGAGGTCGCAGGTGAGCTCACTCCCGAAGCCAGCGGGTGGATCGCGGGATTGCTCACCCATGCGGAGGCCGCCTCGCTTCTGGTGGCGCCAACCGTGAACAGCTACAAACGCTATCTGCCCTATCAACTGGCCCCCAATCGGGTGCAGTGGGGCGAAGACAATCGTGGTGCGATGCTGCGGGGGCTGATGCGGCCCGGTGATCCCACCAGCCGGATCGAAAACCGCGCGCCTGACAGCACCGCCAACCCGTATTTTGCACTGGCCGCGCAGATTATCGCGGGCAATGAGGGGCTGATGGCGGGCAGGCAGGCGCCGACCCCGACTGCGTCGCCCTATTCCGACGACGCGGAGAAGCTGCCGCGCTCGCTTGGTCAGGCCTTGCAGGCTTTCTCCTCATCGGAGCTGTTTCGCAGCGCTTTGGGGGAGGATGTGGTCGACTATCTCACCCACCTGAAAGAGGTAGAGTGGGCCCGCTATCTGGACACTGTCAGCGAATGGGAGCAGGCTGAATATTTTAATCTTTACTAGCGATTATGCGCCATCGCAGCCCATCGCTTGGCGGCTGTCGGATTTGGCGATGCCAACTGTCGGAAATGCCACAAGATGGCGGCATTGCAGCTTGAAGAGAAACGATATTATTGCTAGCGTATACAGGCGTATGCGGGAGAACCAGCGCGGCGGGAATTGACCGCCGACTTTGGTGCCGAAGGAGCAACCGCCCCGGAAACTCTCAGGCCACAAGGACCGCAGGCGCAACACACTCTGGAGAGATCCTGACCACATCAGGACGCCGAAGGGATAACGATCTCAGGCAAAGGGACAGAGGGGGCATCACATCGTGCAGGCATTGCCTGCGCGTACGATTTGATGCCGGGACCATGCCACCACAGCGGATCGGACCGGCCCAGAAATGCATGGGATGGATCGGCATGGCTGCTGAGACCTCGGAAACAGAAAATGACTGCACCGGCTCCGGCTCCGGCGCTTACTGCCGACCCCATGCCGTCACAGCTTTCGAATACCACACCATGGTCGTCTGACAGGGCGACCGGATACAGACGCTGACGTCAGCGTCACCTCCAAAGGAAGAGACCGATGAAATTTACCGAAGAACACGAATGGCTGCTGCCGGAAGGCGACGATCTGATCACAGTGGGCATCACCAGCCACGCAGCCGAGCAGCTGGGTGATGTCGTGTTTGTGGAACTGCCCGAGGTCGGCACCGAAGTGTCCAAGGATGATGAGATCGTCGTGATCGAATCTGTCAAAGCCGCCTCCGATATTCTGGCGCCGCTGGACGGTGAGATCGTCGAGGTGAATGAGGCGCTGGCCGACAACCCCGGCAAGATCAACGAGGACCCGCAGGGCGATGCCTGGTTCTTCAAGATCAAACCCTCCGATCTGTCCCCGATGGACGATTACATGGATGAAGCCGGTTACAAGGACTTCATCGGTTGATCCTTCCACCCCGCCTGCGCCTCTTGCGCGGCGGGGTTTTTTGATCGCTGTTCCTGCATAGATCGCGGCAACCAGCCGCAAGATCGGGCCTGCCCGCAGCCTCCTGCTGCCTTAACCTCCTGTTGCTGAAGAGGGCGACATATGTCTTTTGAACCCACGGATTATCTGCCGTACGACTTTGCCAACCGCCGTCATATCGGACCGTCACCTGAGGAGATGGACGACATGCTCGCCGTGGTCGGCGCCAAGAGCCTGGACGCGCTGGTCGACGACACCGTGCCCGCCACCATCCGTCAGGCCGCCGCGCTGGAGTTTGGCCGCCCTCTGTCCGAACGTGAATTGCTGCATCACATGCGAGAGGTCGCGGGCAAAAACGTTCTGAAGACCTCGCTGATCGGGCAGGGCTACCACGGCACCGTGACGCCACCCGCCATCCAACGCAACATTCTGGAAAACCCGGCCTGGTACACCGCCTATACGCCTTACCAACCCGAAATCTCGCAGGGCCGTCTTGAGGCGCTGCTGAACTTCCAGACCATGATTTCAGACCTCACCGGTCTGGAAATCGCCAATGCCTCGCTTCTGGATGAAGCCACCGCCTGCGCCGAGGCGATGACCGTGGCGCAGCGGGTCTCCAAATCGAAGGCCAAGGCGTTTTTTGTCGATCGCGATTGCCACCCACAGAACATCGCCGTGATCCAGACCCGCGCCGCGCCGCTGGGGATTGAGGTGATCGTCGGCAACCCTGACAAGCTGGAGGCGGACAAGGTCTTTGGCGCGCTGTTCCAATACCCCGGCACCTACGGCCATGTGCGCGATTTCACCGATCACATCGCCCAGCTGCATGTGCATAAGGCGATCGGCGTTGTCGCGGCCGATCCGCTGTCGTTGACCCTGCTGAAGGAACCGGGCGCGATGGGCGCCGACATCGCTGTCGGCTCGACCCAGCGCTTTGGTGTGCCGGTGGGCGCTGGTGGTCCGCATGCGGCCTATATGGCCACCAAGGATGCCTATAAACGCGCGATTCCGGGCCGGATCGTCGGCGTGTCAGTCGATGCCCATGGCAACCGCGCCTATCGCCTGTCGCTGCAAACCCGCGAACAGCACATCCGCCGCGAGAAGGCGACCTCCAACGTCTGTACCGCGCAGGCCTTGCTGGCGGTCATGGCGTCGATGTATGCAGTCTTTCATGGCCCCAAAGGCCTGAAAGCCATTGCGCAGCGTATCCACCGCAAGACCGTCCGTCTGGCAAAAGGTCTGGAGGAGGCAGGCTTTAAGGTGGATCCCAGATCCTTCTTCGATACGATCACCGTGGACGTTGGCCCCTTGCAGGAGGCGGTGCTGAAATCCGCTGTGGACGAAGGGCTGAATCTGCGCCGGGTCGGCGAAACCCGCGTTGGCATCACCCTGGATGAGGTCACCCGCTCCGAAACCATCGAAGCGGTCTGGCGCGCCTTCGGCATCCGCCGCAGCGACGATGACTTCACGCCTGAGTATCGCGTGCCGCAGAACATGCACCGCACATCCGACTACCTGACACATCCGATCTTCCACATGAACCGGGCGGAAACCGAAATGATGCGCTACATGCGCCGCCTCGCAGATCGCGATCTGGCGCTGGACCGCGCGATGATCCCGCTGGGCTCTTGCACGATGAAGCTCAACGCCGCCGCCGAGATGATGCCGCTCAGCTGGCCGGAATTTGCCAATATCCACCCCTTTGCGCCTGCCGATCAGATGCAGGGCTACGCCGAGATGGTCAGCGATCTGTCGGAGAAACTGTGTCAGATCACCGGCTATGACGCGATTTCCATGCAGCCGAACTCCGGCGCGCAGGGCGAATATGCGGGCCTTCTGTCCATCGCGGCCTATCACCGCGCCAACGGGCAGGGCCATCGCAACATCTGTCTGATCCCGATGTCGGCTCATGGCACCAACCCGGCCTCTGCCCAGATGGTGGGGTGGAAAGTTGTGGTGGTTAAATCCGCCGATAACGGCGATATTGACCTCGACGATTTCCGTGAAAAGGCTGAGAAACACGCCGAGAACCTCGCAGGGTGCATGATCACCTATCCCTCGACCCACGGCGTGTTTGAGGAAACCGTGCATGAGGTCTGCCAGATCACCCATGATCATGGCGGTCAGGTTTATATCGATGGCGCCAATATGAACGCCATGGTGGGCCTGTCCCGTCCCGGCGATCTGGGCGGCGATGTGAGCCACCTGAACCTGCACAAGACATTTGCCATCCCGCATGGTGGCGGTGGCCCCGGCATGGGTCCGATTGGGGTGAAGGCCCATTTGCAGCCGCATCTGCCGGGTCACCCGGAAACCGGTGGTCAGGAGGGGCCGGTCTCGGCCGCGCCCTTCGGCTCTGCCTCCATTCTGACCATCAGCTGGGCCTACTGTCTGATGATGGGGGGGGCGGGCCTGACGCAGGCGACGAAAGTGGCGATCCTCAACGCCAACTACATCGCCAAGCGTCTGGAAGGCGCTTATGACGTGCTCTACAAGGGGCCCACGGGCCGCGTCGCGCATGAATGCATTCTGGACACTCGCCCGTTCGAGGCCAGCGCCAATGTCACCGTGGACGATGTTGCCAAACGTCTGATCGACAGCGGTTTCCATGCACCAACAATGTCCTGGCCGGTTGCTGGCACCCTGATGGTGGAGCCGACAGAGTCCGAGACCAAGGCCGAGCTGGACCGGTTCTGCGAGGCCATGCTGTCGATCCGCGAGGAAATCCGTGCGGTCGAGGCAGGGGAAATGAACGCAGAAAACAACGCGCTGAAAAACGCCCCTCACACGATGGAAGACCTCGTGAAAGACTGGGATCGCCCCTATTCCCGCGAACAGGGCTGCTTCCCGCCGGGTGCCTTCCGGGTCGACAAATACTGGCCGCCGGTGAACCGCGTCGACAACGCCTACGGCGACCGCCATCTGGTCTGCACCTGCCCGCCGATGGAAGACTACGCCGAGGCGGCAGAATAAACCGCTTGCAGACGGGCCCTTCGGGGCCCGTTTCGTTGTCCCGCTGCGTGCAACCGCCCGTGACGTCCCGTCACGCGGCTGGACAGCGCCGCAATCTACGCGCCATGCTGCGGTCAAACGAAACAACCACATGAGGCGCCGGGATGGACATGAACTTGGGAATGCGGAGCGAAAACCGCGCGCTTCTGGACCGGGTGGCGGCGATGATCCGCGACGAGATCATGCCACTGGAGGCCGAGTATCACGCCGAAATCGGCAGGGGCGACCGCTGGCAATACACCGACCGGCAGGCCGAAATCCTTGAAGGCCTGAAAGCCAAGGCCAAGGCGCAGGGTCTTTGGAATTTCTGGCTCACCGACAGCGACAAGGGCTTTGGCCTCTCCACCGTGGAATACGCCTATTTCGCTGAGGAGATGGGTAAAACGCCGCTGGGGGCGGAGGTCTTCAACTGCTCCGCGCCGGATACCGGCAATATGGAGGTGTTCGAACGCTACGGCACCGAGGCGATGAAACAGCAATGGCTGGCGCCGCTTCTGCAGGGGGAGATCCGCTCGGCCTATCTGATGACGGAGCCGGATGTGGCCAGCTCTGATGCCACCAATATCTCCATGTCCTGCGCGCGCGATGGCGATGACTATGTACTGAACGGCGAAAAATGGTGGGCCTCCGGTGCCGGGGACCCGCGCTGCAAGGTCTATATCGTCATGGTGCGCACCGGCGGCGACGACCTGCCCAAACACAAGCGCCAGTCGATGATCGTCGTGCCTGCGGATGCGCCGGGGATCGAGGTGCTGCGCCCGATGGAGGTCTACGGCCATGATGACGCCCCCCACGGCCATATGCATATCCGCTTCTCGAATGTCCGTGTTCCGGCAGATCATATGCTGCTGGGAGAGGGGCGCGGATTTGAGATCGCGCAGGGCCGCCTTGGGCCGGGACGCATTCACCACTGCATGCGCGCCATTGGTCAGGCCGAAAGCGCGCTGGAACAACTCTGCCGCCGCTCACTGTGCCGCGAGGCCTTTGGCAAGCCACTGGCCCAGCTTGGCGCCAACTACGACATCATCGCGGAATGCCGGATGGAGATCGAAATGGCCCGTCTCCTCTGCCTCAAGGCAGCGTGGTATATGGATCAGGGGGACCCCCGCGCCGCTGCGCCCTGGATCAGCCAGATCAAGGTGGTCGCGCCCCGCGTCGCGCTGAAGGTGATCGACGAGGCGGTGCAGATGCATGGTGGGCAGGGGATCAGCCAGGACACGCCGCTGGCGCAGGCCTGGACCCATGTGCGGACCTTACGTCTCGCCGATGGTCCTGACGCCGTCCACCGCAGGCAGGTCGCGAGGGCTGAACTTAAGGCCTATAGCCAGGAAAATCTCGGTTAACGCTCTGCCCCGGCCCCTCGCGGAGCGTTGGGAAAACGAACCTCTGAAATCACTTTCAGGCGCTCTCCACTCGGAGAGCGCTTTTTATTTTGATACTAATGCTATGAAAATAAACCAAAAACCGCATAACGCCAAAGTCGATCACCGCAGATCCTGACGTCGCGGAAATTTTCTGTGGATATCTTGCCGTGGTTAACGGCAGTCGCTATACGCACGCCTTCCGGTCGCAGCCTACCCGGATATCAAAACAAGGACTGAAAACTTGAAAACACTTGTCATCTGCTCGGGCGGGCTCGATTCCGTGTCCCTTGCCCATATTCTGGCTGCCCAAGGGCAGCTCTCGCGTTTGGTGTCGTTCGACTATGGACAGCGTCATCGCAAGGAACTCGATTACGCCGCCGCCTGTGGGCAACGGCTTGGGGTTCCCCATGAAATCATCGACATGCGTTCGATCGGCGCCGCGCTCAGCGGCTCTGCATTGACCGATGATATCGATGTGCCGGACGGGCACTACGCCGAAGAGACCATGAAGGTCACGGTTGTGCCCAACCGGAACGCCATCATGCTGACCATCGCCTACGGGATTGCCGCCGCCAAGGGCGATACAGCCGTGGCAACGGCGGTGCATGGCGGCGATCACTTCATCTACCCGGACTGCCGCCCGGCCTTCACCGACGCCTTTGATGCGATGCAGCGCATGGCGCTGGATGGCTATGCCGATGTGTCGCTGGTGACACCTTTTGTGCATCGCTCCAAAGGGGACATCGTTGCCGAAGGTGCGGCGGTGAACACCCCCTTTGCCGAGACATGGTCCTGCTACAAGGGCGGTGAGCATCACTGCGGGCGCTGCGGCACCTGCGTCGAACGCCGCGAGGCCTTTGATCTGGCGGGGGTAGAGGATCCCACGGTCTACACGGATCCCGACTTCTGGCGCACCGCCGTGCAAGAGGGGGCCGCCTGATGTTTCGCATCACCAAGGAGTTCCACTTCTCCGCATCGCATCAGCTGTCGCATCTGCCGGACGATCATCAATGCGCCCGGCTGCATGGGCACAATTATATCGTGGTGATCGAACTGGCGGGCGCGGAACTGAACAGCGATGGCTTTGTGCGGGATTATCACGAGCTGGCACCGCTGAAGAACTACATCGACGGCAGCTTTGACCACCGCCATCTGAATGATGTGATGGAGGGGCCCTCCACTGCCGAAAACATGGCGCGCCATTTCTATGATTGGTGTGCTGCCCGCTGGCCGGAAACCGCCGCGGTGCGGGTGTCCGAGACGCCCAAGACCTGGGCGGAATACCGACCATGACCGACGTTTTGATTCCGCGCGCCGTGCGTGCGACGGCTGACACCTCATCTCTTGCGAACAGGCCGGAGGTTGGCCGGTCAGCGCCGACAACCCTGCGCATCGCAGAGATCTTTGGCCCGACCATTCAGGGCGAAGGCGCGCTGATCGGTGAACCCACTGTGTTTGTCCGCGCAGGGGGCTGCGACTATCGCTGCAGCTGGTGTGACAGCCTGCATGCGGTGGACAGCCGCTACCGCGACACCTGGGCACCAATGGATACGGAGGAAATCTGGCAGGAGGTGACCCGCCTCAGCGGTGCTCAACCACTGACGGTCTCGCTATCAGGTGGCAACCCCGCAATCCAGAACTTCGCGCCGCTGATCGCTTTGGGCAAGGAGGCAGGCTATCGCTTCGCCTGCGAGACTCAAGGTTCCATCAGCCAGCCTTGGTTTGCCGCACTCGATACGCTTGTGCTCAGCCCAAAGCCGCCGTCCAGCGGGCACCGCGTGGACTGGCAGAAGTTCGACCATTGTCTGGCGGCCGCCAAGGGCTGTGATCAGATCGTGTTGAAAATCGTGATCTTCGATGACTGCGATTACGATTGGGCCAAGGCTGTGGCAAACCGTCAGCCTGACCTGCCGCTCTATCTGCAGCCGGGCAACCCTGAGGTTGATCCCGAAACACCGGTGGATCTGACCGCCGCCACCGAACGGCTCCATTGGCTGATCGAAAAAGTAACCGCCGACCGCTGGTTTGCCCCCCGTGTGCTGCCGCAGCTGCATGTGCTGGTCTGGGGCAACAAACGCGGCGTCTGAACGCGCGGAGCGAGGAGACACAAGATGACTGATGATATTTATAAAGACCTGAAACAACTGGGCGGTGCTACGGTGATGCCCACAAGCCCGGAAGAGGCTGAACTGGAGCGGGTGCCCAACCCGCAGGCGGATGTGGCTTACAACATACGCTTCACCGCGCCGGAGTTCACATCGCTCTGCCCGATGACTGGCCAGCCCGACTTTGCCCATCTGGTGATCGACTACGTACCCGGCAAATGGCTGGTGGAGAGCAAATCCCTGAAGCTCTTCTTGGGATCCTTCCGCAACCACGGGGCCTTCCACGAGGACTGCACGGTCTCCATCGCGCGTCGTCTGGCCGATTTTCTGGAACCGCAATGGCTGCGCATCGGCGGATATTGGTATCCGCGGGGAGGTATTCCGATTGATGTGTTCTGGCAGACTGGCCCGCTGCCTGACGCGATTTGGATCCCAGATCAAGGGGTGCCCCCCTACCGCGGCCGGGGATGATGAGCTGGCGCCTAGGGTCAGGACCCATTAATCCTGCATCGCTGGCGCGCGAACGGCAAAAAATGCAGTGGTTTTGAGCGCGCCGGGACTGGCGGTGTCAATTCCAAGCGTTCAAAGCCACTGCTTTGCAGCGGTTCGCACGTCCGGGGGATTTGGCTGATTTTGCCTCTGAGCTGCGTCACACTTCCTTGAAATAGAACCACTATTCCTGCGGATCTGTTCCTTGTCAGAGACAAAATTAGTCAAACCAGAGGTGCAGGATTAATGAGTCCTGACCCTAAGGCGTAGTGATCTTAAGTCAGGCCGTCAGGCCTGACTTTGACGCGGCTTCAAAAGCGAGTCTTGCAGCATTGCAGAAGCACCGATATCGGCATTTTCGGCACCGAGAAGATTGCCGCGATGGCGATTGAAATAGAGATCAATCCGACTGTAGAGCGTATTGCGCCGCATCTCCCAACATCGCAGGAGCGCCTTGCGCGCATAATCTAGCAGCTCATCCTTCTGGTCCTCCAAACCATGCAATTCGGCGGCATGCTTAGGCTCTTGGCGATCGGGCGAATTGGCCCTTCCCTGATCGGAAGCGGCCTCAGCTAGCGCAAGCTTTGGCTGCAGTGTGGATGACAGCTCCGGTGACAGCATGAAATGGCAGCCCAACAACACAACCCTCCCTGGCGTAACGGTGATCGGGTCAATATAGGTCAAACATTCGAAGGGATGCCCATTCGCATCATAGTTCCAGAGAGTGCGCCGGATCCCTTTACAGCCGTCGCGGGCTATTTTTAGCTCACTGATCGTACTTTGATCCACTGCTGGGCCGTCGAACAAAGGGCAGGGGCGATCAATCACCTGATCAGCTTTATAACCAGTTGCCTTTTCAAAGGCTGAATTCACAAAAGACAGCTCCAGCTCGTCTGCCTCCGGATCGATCAGCGACAAGGGCAACGAAGAATACCGCAGCAGACTGCCCAGAAGAGTCATTTCTTTACCCATGTATTTACCTGCTTATTCTCGACCCAGATCCAAAGAGAAAACGCATGTGGTAACGATTGGTTCCCGGTGGCGAGCGAAAATATGAACAGGTGGTCCTGATCTGGCCAGAGCCGTCAAATCTCCTATGGCTCGGAAGTTTAGTTACGCGACACCAAAGGGGTTTGCAGGATAGCCCACGCGCGCCAGATAGAGCCCGTGACCGGGACAGACCGGTCCGCAGGCGGAGCGATCCTCGGCCTCAAGCGCGGTTTTTACATCCTCGGGGGCCCAGGCTCCCGCGCCGACCCGCTCCAGCGTACCGACAAAACTGCGCACCTGATTGTGCAGGAAGGACCGCGCCCGCACATGGAAATGGATCTCCGGCCCCGAGAAGCCCTGCACCCGCTCCACCCGCAGCTCATCCAGTGTCTTCAGCGGGCTGGCCGCCTGACAGATCGACGATCGGAAGGTGGTGAAATCATGCTGACCAATCAGATGATTGGCCGCCTCCTGCATCGCATCGACATCCAGACCATGATTGAGCTGCCAGACCTGTCCGGCCTCATGGGTTGCCGGGGCGCGCCGGATCAGGATGCGAAACAGATACTGCCGCTCAACCGCAGAAAATCGCGCGTGCCAGTCACCGTCGACACGGGCGCAATCGACAATGGCCACGGGTGCGGGTTTCAGGTGGAAATTCAGCGCCTCTGACAGGCGGAAGGGATCCCAAGCCTTCACCATATCGCAATGCGCAACCTGACCCAGACCATGCACGCCGGTGTCCGTGCGCCCCGCCGCCGCAATCGTGTGGGGGCCGGGTTCCAGCCGCGCAAGCGCATCCTCGACCGCCCCCTGAACGGAGGGCTGATCTTTCTGGCGCTGCCACCCGGCGAAGGGCGCGCCGTGATATTCGACTTTCAAAGCAAAACGCGGCATGGGCGGGCAAGTAACGCGGCCGGGGCTGCGGCACAAGTCCCTGCCACTACTGCGCCGGGGTGGTATCAGGCCCCGCCAACCCCTATCTTGGTCAAATTGAACAAGGATCCGGTCCAACGCAGGGGCCGCAAGGCGGGGCAGACCTTTGGGATTATCATCACTGGCAGACGGAGTGTTGCGCAGCGTCGAGGGGGCGGGGGCTTCGCTATCGGAGAGCCTGTTTGAACCCTCGATCCGTCTCGGCGTCACCGGGCTGGCCCGCGCGGGCAAAACGGTGTTCATTACCTCACTGGTGGCCAATCTGATGAACCGGGGCCGTATGGTGCAGCTGTCCGCCGCGCGCGAAGGGCGGATCGAGACGGCGTTTCTGCAACCCCAGCCGGATGATACCGTGCCGCGCTTTGACTATGAAAACCACCTTGGCGCCCTCACAGGTCCGCGCCCCTATTGGCCCGACAGCACCCGGGCCGTGTCTGAGCTGCGGCTCAGCCTCAGGGTCCAGCCCAACGGGTTGCTGTTGGGCTTGCAGGGGCCGCGCACGCTGCATCTCGATATCGTGGATTACCCCGGCGAATGGCTGCTGGATCTGGCGCTTCTCGACAAATCCTATGCCCAGTGGTGCGATGAGGTGCTGACCCGCATCCGTGGTCGCTCGCAGGCGCAGACGTTTCTGGATCTGGCGCAGAAGGCCGACGCCACCGCTCCCCATGATGAGCCGCTAGCGCAGGATCTGGCGGCGGCCTTTGCCGCCTATCTGCAAGCCGCCCGCGCCGCTGGCTACTATGACTGCACACCTGGGCGCTTCCTGCTGCCGGGCGATCTGGCGGGTTCGCCGGTGCTGACCTTCGCGCCGATCCCATTGTCGGACAGCGCGCCGCGCCGGTCTCTGCACCGCGAGATGGAGCGCCGCTTTGAGGCCTATAAATCCAAGGTCGTCAAACCCTTCTTTCGCGATCACTTCGCCCGCATTGATCGGCAGGTGGTGCTGGTTGATGCCCTGAGCGCCATCCATTCCGGCCCCCGCGCGGTGGAGGATCTGCGCCATGCGATGACCGACATCCTCGCCGCCTTCCGTCCGGGCCGGAACGGGTTTCTGCGCCAGATCCTGCGCGGCAAACGGGTGGAGAAAATTCTGTTCGCGGCGACCAAGGCCGATCACCTGCATCACCAGCAGCACCCCCAGCTGACCGCCATCATCGAGGCGCTGACCCGCGACGCGCGGGACCGCGCCCGCTTTGCTGGGGCGGAGACGGCGGCCCTGTCGCTCGCCGCCCTGCGCGCCACGACGGAGGAGCTGCGCAGCCACGACGGGAGCGATTTGCCTTGTGTGCGCGGTACCCTTCTGGACAGCGGCAAACCCGCCGCCTTTTACCCCGGAGAGCTGCCGCAGGACCCTTCACATCTGTTGACCCCGGCTCGTCAGGGGGCCGAAAGCTGGCTCGATGGCGACTATCAGGCGATGGCCTTTGCCCCGGCACCACTGACCCTGCGCCCCGGCGATGGCCCGCCTCACATCCGTCTGGACCGGGCGGCGGAATTTCTGATCGGAGATCGCCTATGACAGCCTCATCCCCGCCCATCCTGCGCGCCGCGCGCAGCACCGATGCCGGCAAGATCGCCGAGATTCTGCACAGTTTCGAGGTTGATACCCCCTGGATGCCCAAGCAGCACACCGGGGCCGAGGCGATCAGCTTTTGCGGCACCATGATTGATCGCGGCTGGGTCACCATCGCGCAGATCGACGGGCGGGTAGAGGGGTTTCTGGCCCGCGACGGCGCGGAGATCTGCGCGCTTTATGTGCGTGACACGGCGCGCGGGCAGGGGCTTGGCCGCTTGCTGCTGGACTATGCCAAATCGGTGCAGTCGCCGCTCCAGCTCTGGACGTTTCAGGCCAACGAGGGCGCGCAGCGGTTCTACCTGCGCGAAGGTTTTGTCGAACAGACCCGCACCGATGGCGCGCGCAACGACGAAGGGTTGCCGGATATTCAATACATCTGGCCCGCACCTTGGCCAAAGCCTGAAGCCAAACCCAGCGCAACAGAAGCGACAAAACCCGCTGCCAGCAAACTGAACCGCCCGGAAAAGGACACGCCATGAGCCGCAAGGACGCCGTCCTCTTCGACCTCACAGACAGCGCCACCGCAGACGAAATCCCGGATGTGGCCAGCGCGCCGTCGGTCCCGGATCTGGACGGTGCCAGCAGCGACCTGCCACAGCCCGCGCTGGCGCAGGCCGCCGTACTGGCCAACCGGCGCCCCTCGCGTCTGGCGCGCTGGTTCTGGGCCTGTCTGACAGCGCTGATCGGCGCCGTGATCTCGGTCGCGGCCTGGGAGTTTGTCACCGGCCTGATTGACCGCGTGCCGCTCCTGGGCTGGGCGATCACCGCAGGCTTTGCCGTGGCCGTCCTTCTGGCTCTCCTGATGGGGCTGCGTGAACTCGCGGCTCTGTCGCGCCTGCGCCGGGTCGAGAGCCTGCGCACCGCGCAACCGCTGCTCTCAGCGGACCCGACCGACCCCGCAGCAGGCCAGACCGCTGATGCCACCGCTGATCTGAAGGCCGCGCGCAGCTATGTCGCGGGGTTGGAACGGTTTTACCAGGGGCGCAAGGATCTCACATGGGGGTTGGCCCGACTGGCCGAGCGCAAGAGCGACATCATGGACGCCGACGCGCTGCTGCATCTGGCGGAGGCGGAGCTGCTCGCGCCGCTGGATGCCCGCGCCCTGCGCGTGGTTGAGGGCGGCGCCCGGCAGGTCGCAACGGTCACTGCGCTGGTGCCCTTGGCGTTGGCCGATGTGGTGACGGCGCTGGTGACCTCGCTGCGGATGATCCGCCGCATCGCCGATATCTACGGTGGGCGCTCCGGCTTCTTCAGCTCTTGGCGGCTCACCCGCGCGGTGCTCGCCCATCTGGTGACCACCGGCGCTGTCGCCGTTGGCGATGACCTGCTGGAACCGGTGCTTGGCGGATCGATCCTCTCCAAACTCTCCCGCCGCTTCGGCGAAGGACTGGTGAATGGCGCGCTCTCCGCCCGCGTTGGCATCGCCGCCATGGAAGTCTGCCGTCCGATGACCTTCTCCAAGGCGCAGAAACCCCGGACCCGCAAGGTTATCCAGCGCGCCCTCACTGGCCTCTTCACCAAGGACTCCAAGCCACCCGCCTGAGGCTCATGCCCCGCATGAGCCACGCCCAAGGCCGCGAGGAAGCGCTGGCCCCGCCAGCCATCTGCGGGCGGGGGAGCTCCTGTGCCCGCGCGGATCAGACGATCAGAACAGCTTTGGCGGTGCGTCTTTTGGCTGGCGCATGGCGACGATTCCGGTGCGAAACCCCTCGCCGATGCGATCCGCCAGGGCGCCCCATTGCAGCGCCGTCCGCTCTGGCAGTTCCGCCTGCAAAACCTCGTGAAACACCCCCAACCAGATCGCAAAATGCTCTGGCTTCACATCCGGCCTGCTGACATGCACCCGCATCGGATTGCCGCTATAACATTTCTCCCGCAGGATGGCATTGCGCCAGAACCGGGTGATCAGCGCCTCATGCTCGGGCCAGTCCGTGACATGCGCCGAAAACACCGGCCCCAGCACCGCATCTGCACGCACGCGGGCATAGAATATATCCACCACATAGGCGATCTGCTCCGCCGTAATGTCAAACCGCGCGAGGGCTGTCTGGGTCATGTGAACTCCACCTTTCCACCCCGTCGCTACACCAGAGCGCGCCCCCGGTACACCCGCCGCGCGGGGCAATCCCTGCGACCAATTGTGCGACTTTTTACCGTGGCAATCCTGTTTCACCGTCTTCCTCAGGCAATCTCTCGTAGGTTTGGCCCCAGGCCTGCACTGCGTCATCAAATGCAAAATCGTCTAACCTTTCATCGACCCAATGGTCCGGTCGCTCTCCACTTGTCAAGGTGACGGAGCCATCCCCAAAGGTGCGATGAGGGTCAAAAAAATGCAGCGCAGCGGAGGAAACCGTCGCATTCCTGAAAACAACGGCGCTCCATTTGCGCGGAACGCGTCTACGGGCTGGTTTCATTTCCCCGCTGAGCATGTAGTCCAGCATGCCTTGGAACCTAACTGAGTGGAGAAGAGGCCGGATCAGTTTGAAATGGTTTTCTGAACCTGGTGTCGAGTCGATTTCGAAAAGGGTCCTATCGATATGAGTCTGATCAAAATATGTACAACTATAAGAACATCTGACCAAAGAACTTGAACTCAGCTGAGCATGGCTGAAGTCTGTGTGATGGAGCTTCGCGAAGTCGAGTGTTGTGTCGCTTAGAATCCCTCGCGTTACAACTGCTCCTGTCAGGTTGCAGTGAGAGAAATTGGCTCCGTTCAGATAGGCTCCTTCCATACGCGACTCGAAAAAACTGATGTGTGAATAATCGCCATCGGTAAAATCCGCTCGCTGAAGATTGCAGCGTGACAGCGTCGGACGGTAACCATGCCGCCTTTCGTGCTGGATCTGTTCAGGGGTACGGCGCCCGAGGATCTTGATTGCAAAAGCGATGTCGGAGCGAGGGCTTGGTATCTCGAAAACCCTTTTGTGGATATCCGTGTACTCAGACTCGGGCAGATCATCCGGAGGTGAAATCATATGGTTATTTTTCATACGGACGAAACGACCTTCGGCAACATTCTCGGCGGTGCTCAGCGGTGAATTATTGCAGACATAGGCGCAGAGAATGTCCATGACCAGAAGGTGGTCCCGGCCGCGATCATACGTGATCGAATCACGTGATATGCGCTCCAACGCAAGCAACCCACCAATACGGACTTCGATGTTTGGCTCGGTAACTTCCTCGATGACTGGTTTTGGTGTTGCTAGTATCTGCGAAAGCGCGGATCCGACTTCACTAACCTCATTACCAATGACGCGTTTGATGGTTTTTTCTGCACCAAGCTGTTCCACAGCTTTGGTGATGCGGTCCGTCATATGGTTCTGTTCGGCGGTTCGGGTCTGACGCTCATTTGCCCAGCCGCGCAACAGTGCCAAGGGGGCGCCAACTAAGCCTCCGGTGGCAGTCACCAGCCCCACAAAGGCAAGCACATGCCAACGCAGGTCGACGCCAGTATCTGGCGGGAAATTCCCCGATAAAAGCCAGAGTGCGGGAACTGTCTGGAACAGGAGAAAGGCCCAGATCGGCAGCACGCAGAGTCCATAAATCAGCAGAGCACTGTTTCCGGTCCAGCGGTGTCTCCTCTGTTTGTAGGTTGGCACGGATATGGCGTACCAGGCGAGTAGCAGGAGACCAACAAGGCCGGCTGTCGCCAGAAGCATTGTTAGTTGATGATGCGTGAAGGGAAGCGAAATAGTAACGGCATCAGTTGAGGGCATACGTTTGATAGCTCAATGATTTTGAAAGAATGCTGATAGCATCGCGCACCCTCATACGCATGCCAACCTCTATCTGCCGCTTTACCCTCCCGCCGCTCCGCCCTATAAGGCCTCCATGTCCCATGTTGCGGCCATCATTATTCGAATTATATCCCCGGCGCTCTGACCACGTGAGCCGCCGGGCAAAGGTGCTTGAGCCATCGCACCGAACCGAATATCCCAAAATACGACCAGATCATCCAAAGGACGCTGCACATGTGTGCCGACACGCCTCAGACGCCTGAGTACAAAGACACCCTCAATCTGCCCAAAACCGATTTCCCGATGCGCGCGGGCCTGCCCAAGCGCGAGCCGGGCTGGCTGGAGCGTTGGGCCCAGATTGGCGTCTATGACAAACTCCGCGAAAAGGCCGCCGCCGCCAGGGGCACGGACGCGGAACGCAAGCCCTTCACCCTGCACGATGGCCCTCCTTACGCCAACGGTCACCTGCACATCGGCCACGCGCTGAACAAAACGATCAAGGACATGATCGTGCGCTCGCACCAGATGATGGGTTTTGACGCGCGCTATGTGCCGGGCTGGGATTGCCACGGTCTGCCGATCGAATGGAAGATCGAAGAGCAGTACCGCAAGAAGGGCAAGAACAAGGATGAGGTGCCGGTTGTCGACTTCCGTCAGGAATGCCGCGCCTTTGCCGATGAATGGGTCGGTATCCAGCGTGAGGAATTCAAGCGTCTGGGCATCACCGGCAATTGGGATGATCCCTATCTGACCATGAACTACCACGCCGAGGCGGTGATCGCGGGGGAATTCCAGAAATTCCTGATGAACGGCACGCTCTATCAGGGCTCCAAACCCGTGATGTGGTCCCCGGTCGAGAAAACCGCCCTGGCCGAGGCCGAGATCGAGTATCACGACCATAAATCGCACACCATCTGGGTGCCGTTTAGTATTCGGATTGTGCCCGGCGAAGGTGCTGAACTCACCAATAGAGATTTGCTTGATGCCCGCGTGGTCATCTGGACCACCACCCCCTGGACCATCCCCTCGAACAAGGCCGTCGCCTATAACCCGAAAGTGGCCTATGGCCTCTACCGCGTCGACGCCACACAGGAAGAGAGCTGGACCAAACCGGGTGAGCTGTATCTCTTTGCCGATGCGCTGGCCGCAGACGCGCTGGAGAAATCCCGCGTGACCGAATTCACCAAGGTCCGCGATGTCGAGGCCTCCGAACTCGATGGCCTGACCCTGAACCATCCGTTCAAGGGCATCGAGGGCGCTGATGGCTTCTGGGACTATGACGTGCCGATGATCGATGGCGATCATGTCACCGATGACGCGGGCACTGGTTTTGTGCACACCGCCCCCAGCCATGGTGCGGATGACTACGAATGTTTCGTGGCGCGCAACTGGATTGACCGCATGACCCACAATGTGGGCGAGGAATCTGAATTCCTGCCGCATGTGCCGTTCTTTGCCGGGCTTCAGGTCTTTGACAAGAAGGGCAAGGAAGGCAATGCCAACAATGCCGTGATCGCCAAGCTGGTTGAGGCCGGTGGCATCATCGCCCGTGGCCGCGTGACCCACAGCTACCCGCATTCCTGGCGCTCGAAGGCGCCGATCGTGTTCCGCAACACGCCGCAGTGGTTTGCCAGCGTTGACCGCGAGTTGGACGACAGCATGGGGGAGATGGGCGACACCATCCGCACCCGTGCGCTGAACTCCATCGACCAGCTGGTGCACTGGACCCCGCAGACGGGCCGCAACCGACTCTATTCCATGATCGAAAGCCGCCCGGACTGGGTGCTGTCGCGCCAGCGCGCCTGGGGCGTGCCGCTCACCTGCTTCACTAAGAAGGGCGTGCTGCCGACCGATCCCGATTTCCTGTTGCGCAATGATGCGCTGAACACCCGCATCGTGGCCGCGTTCGAGGAACATGGCGCCGATATCTGGTACACGGATGGCTTCAAGGAAAAGATGCTCGATGGCATCGCGAACCCCGACGACTATGATCAGGTGTTTGACGTGCTGGACGTGTGGTTCGACAGCGGCTCCACCCACGCCTTCGTGCTGCGTGACCGGGAAGACGGGACCGAGGACGGCATTGCCGACGTCTACATGGAGGGCACCGACCAGCACCGCGGTTGGTTCCACTCCTCGCTGTTGCAGGCCTGTGGCACCAAGGGCCGCGCGCCCTATCGCAATGTGGTCACCCATGGATTCACGCTGGACGAGAAGGGCAACAAGATGTCCAAATCGCTCGGCAACACCATTGTGCCCGAGAAAATCGTCCAGCAGTATGGCGCCGATATCCTGCGTCTCTGGGTGGCGCAGACCGACTACACCGCTGACCAGCGTATCGGCCCGGAGATCCTGAAAGGCGTCGCCGATGGCTATCGCCGCCTGCGCAATACCATGCGCTATATGCTCGGCAGTCTGGCGGATTTCTCCGAAGATCAGCGGGTCGCGCCTGCGGATATGCCGGAGCTGGAACAATGGGTTCTGCACCGTCTGGCGGAACTGGATCACAAGGTCCGCACCGGCTATCAGGCCTTTGATTTTCAGGGTGTCTTCTCGGCGGTGTTCAACTTTGCCACGGTGGATCTGTCGGCCTTCTACTTCGATGTCCGCAAGGATGCGCTTTATTGCGATGGCGATACGCTGAATGCGCGTGCGGCCCGCACGGTTCTGGACATTCTGTTCCACCGGCTGACAACCTGGCTGGCGCCGATCCTGGTCTTCACCATGGAAGAGGTCTGGCTGGAGCGCTTCCCGGGTGATGACAGCTCGCTGCATCTTCAGGACATCCCCGCGACCCCTGCCGATTGGCTGAATGAGCCGCTGGCCGCAAAATGGGCCAAAGTCCGTCAGGCCCGCCGCGTGGTCACCGCCGCCCTTGAGGTGCAGCGCGTGGACAAGGTGATCGGCGCCTCTCTGGAAGCGGCCCCGGTTGTACATGTGCGGGACGCAGAGGTGCTGGAGGCGCTGAAGTCGGTGAACTTCGCCGATGTCTGCATCACCTCCGATATCGCCCTCAGCGGCGATCCTGCCCCGGCAGAAGCCTTCCGCATGCCGGAGGTCGATGGTGTCTCTGTGGTGTTTGAAAAGGCCGATGGCGACAAATGCCAGCGCTGCTGGAAGATCCTGCCGGATGTGGGCAACCACAGCCATGCAGGCGTCTGTGGGCGCTGCGATGCGGCGCTGAGCTAAGAGAGGGAGTCGTCCAGGTGGGCAGCTGATGCTGCCCCGGACAGCGGTGATCTCAGATCCCCAACGGGATCTGCGCGCCGCCCACCCCTCGATGGGGCGGGCGGCGCGCTTCTTTTGACGTCTTTGACGGGGGTATGGTGTCAAAGAACGCCGGGGGTTCTTTCGTCAGCGCTTCGTGCAATCCGGGTCGGATCAGCCGATCGCCCGCAGCGCCGCGCGATATTTGTTCTGGGCAATCACTTCGCTGGCCGGGAGTGGCCCCGCGTGGCAACCCGATTGCAGATCTTGCAGGGTCTGTTGCACCACGGTGCGCAGATGCTGGGTGCCGGCGGCCATCAGGCTTCCGCCCTCACTCGGTCCGGTTATGGCTGCCTGCTGGGACACGGCCTTGGCCGTCTTCGCCAGGGAGGCCGCTGTCTCCAGCCCGCCCGGCAGCGTTCCGGTCTGCTGGGCCTGCGCCTGTTTCGTCGCCGCCTGCCCACTCATGTGACCATTCAGCATGCGGTAGACACTGATATTTCCCTGGCTGGCGATATGCATGGCGATTGACCTTCTGAATAACTTGAGACCCAGTTTTACTAAAATTTAGTGCAATTGCATGGACACCTGAGGTTAGCCGACCCTGCCGAAGGCATAGCCTCCTATCCCAAAGGTTAGGTCCAGAAGCCGGATTGAGGTTCCGCCTTGACGCTGAGCAGGATCCCGCAGACGCTGACTACGGTGTGCAAGCATCAAGCATAAGGATCACCGGACCCGTGCAGCCCCCTGAAACCGCGACCCAGCAGATGGCAGAGGCCAGTCTCGAAACACCTGTCGGCACGCTTTGCGTGGGGGAGCAGGATGGCGCAATTGTTCGCCTAAGCTGGCAGGCCGCGTCGGCCGCCGCATCGGGATCGGCGCTGACGGCTGAGGCGCTAGACCAGCTGCGCGCCTATTTTGCCCATGAGCTGACCGCATTCGATCTGCCGCTGGCAGTCGCAGGCAGCGATTTTCAGCGCGCGGTCTGCGCCGCCATGTCGGAAATCCCGCTGGGCGAAACCCGCACCTATGGCGATATCGCAAAGGATCTGGGCGCAGCCGCCCAACCCGTCGGCAATGCCTGCGGCGCCAATCCTATTCCGGTAATCATCCCGTGCCACCGGGTGCTTGGCGCCTCAGGTCTCGGGGGATTTTCCGGCGCCGGCGGGGTTGAGACCAAGGTCGCTCTTTTGCGTCACGAAGGGGCAGCGGGACTGCTGATTTGATCCGCGTCTTTCAAAGGGTATCCCGCCAGGGGAGGTGAATCACGGATTCCGCCGTGTGAGATCTGTCGATCCGACCGCGCGGGTGGCTGTCCTCACCCGATCAAGCTGCTGATCCGTCGCAGGCTGTTACAGCGCTGCCTCAGTCTGCCCGCCTAAGCAGGCGCGCCATTGGAAATGGTCAACTTTGGTTGCGACATATCGCGCCATACGCGACAGGCCCGCAGCCCGGTGCCGGGTCTCACGGAACGGAGACCCGCAGTCTGGCGATATTGGCCTGAAAGGGCCCGCTCAGCCCTTGTTCTCGGGAATGATCTGCTGCGCGATGCCGACGAAGATCAGATAGATAGAGGTCAGCACCAGCCCCCAATGCGCCCAGCTTGCCGGGTGGAAATCGACCCATGCCGCCCAGCCTGCGAAAAATGTCCAGGCCAGTGCCATCGGCAGCGACACCTTGCGCCAGCGTTCGGTACGCACCGGGTGAATGAACTTCAGCGGCAGAAACATCGCAATCGCCAGCAGGGTGACCAGTGCCAGACTGGTCCAATGGCTCGGTTCCAGCGCAAAGATCACCAGAACCAGCATATTCCAGCATCCGGGAAACCCGGAGAAGGAGTTATCCTTCGTTTTCATCCGCGTGTCGGCAAAATACAAGGCACTGGCAAAGGTGATCACAATCAGTGCCACCCAACCGGTCCACCCCGCCATCAACCCGGATTTGAACAGCGCAAAGGCCGGGATAAACACATAGGTGAGGTAATCAATGATCAGATCCAGCAGCACGCCGTCAAACTCCGGCGCGTAGCGCTTCACCTCATAGTGCCGTGCCAGCGGCCCATCGACCCCATCCACGGCAAAGGCCACAACAAGCCAGACAAACATCAGGCTCCACTTGGCATCAGCCGCAGCCAACATGGCAAGGATTGCAAAAACCGCGCCGGTGGCGGTCAGCAGGTGAACGGAGAGGGCACGATACTGAGGTGTCATACGCCCCTGATGGCGAATTTCCCGCACCCTCGCAAGTGGTCAATGGAAAAACGTCTCGCCTATGCGCAGAAATTCGGGTCTTTGATGCGGTGCCACCCTTTGCGGACCGCCAGACCTCAATCGTTGATGACCAGAGTCCGCCACCTCAGTTTACTGACTTATTGATCCGCATGACCCTCCATCAGCGCCTTGCGAAACAGCGTTTCGGTCAGGGCGCGGCTGTCGACCAGCTGGGGGCCATCGCCGGTATCAGATGATCCTGGGTCGGCGACAAATTCACCGCGCGCGGCTTTGCCTGCGCGATAGGCCGCCCATTCCTGATCGGAAATCTCACGGTCGCCATCGCTGTCCAGGTCCGCCAGAAGCTGCTCATAGAACTGGCTGAAATCCACATCGCCGATATCGGATGTGCTGGCATTGGCGGTACTACGATTGGCGGGATTATACGGCGCGCCAAGCGGCGCGGTGTCGGTGGTATGGCTTTGGGCAACGATACTCATCATGGGTTCCTTCTGGATTTGACGCCCGCAATCTGTCGCAGGCCCCTTACTACCGGGTTAAATCCAGCCCTTTGATGGCGTGTTTTACGCAGGCCTTACGCTTTTGGATGGGCGCGGTTGTAGACATCCATCAGATGCGCCGTATCGACCGCCGTATAGGCCTGCGTTGTCGACAGCGAGGCATGGCCCAGAAGCTCCTGAATGGCGCGCAGATCGCCGCCTGCTTCCAGAAGATGGGTGGCAAAGCTGTGTCGCAGCGCATGGGGCGTGGCGCTGGCAGGCAGGCCCAGCTGCGCGCGCGCCTGCGCCATGGCGCTGCGAATAAGCCGCGCATTCAGCGCCCCGCCACGGACACCTCGAAACAATGGTGCCTCCCGCTCTTGGGGATGCGGGCAGAGCCGCAGATATCGCTCGACTGCCTCACGCGCGGCAGGCAGCACCGGCACGATCCGTTCCTTGCCGCCCTTGCCGGTGATCCGCAGCACCGCTGGCAGTGGCGCGTCTGCCCCGGACAGCCCCAGCGCTTCGGAGATCCGCAGCCCACAGCCATAGAGTAGCGTCACCACCGCCACATCACGCGCCGCCACCCAATCGGTGGTGGACTGAAACTCCACGGTTTCAATCACGGCGCGCGCAGCATCCTGGGCCAGCGGGCGGGGGAGTTTTTTCTGAAACTTGGGGCTGCGCGCCGACAAGACGGCGGTGGGTTCAAACCCCTGCCGCTCAGCCAGCCAGGTGTAGAAGCTTTTGACCGCCGACAGCTTGCGGGCGAGCGAGCGCGCCCCGGTGCCGCTGGCGCGGGTCGCTGCCATCCAGGCGCGCATATCACCGGTGGAAATCTCCGCAAGCGCCCCCATCCCCTGCGGGCCGCCAAAATGTTGGGTCATGAAGGCGAGAAACTCCACCACATCGCCGCGATAGGCGGTGACGGTGTTCTCGGCGGCCCCCTGAAGCGCGGCCAGCCCGGCCAGCCACTGCTCCAGCGCGTCCCGGCAAGCCGGGGAGATCAATAGAGGTGACGGGGACGTCACGACAGCCAGTGGCGCATCGACCGTTCAAAGACGCCGGCAAAAAACGCCAGCAGGTCGGTGCCATGCTGCGGCGTGAACTGATGCGGATCCTCGGCCCCCAGAACCAGCAGACCGGGCAGGCGGCCTTCGCCCAGTTCCAGTTTCAGACAGGCTTCGGAGCGGATGAAATCAGCCTTGGCCCCATGGGTGCGGGCATTGCCACATTGCATCTGGCGCAGGGTGACCTGACGGTCCGGGCCATTGCGCTGTGGATTGATGTATTGCTCCACGAATCCCGGTTCGACCACTTTCAGCACCTGATCCATGCGCTGCACGGCGGCGTCCTGTTCGGGATGTGCGGTTTCCAGCACCAGCGTGACCGCATCCACCCGCAGGATCTCCGCCAGCTCCCCGCCGAGATTGCCAAGATAGCTCTCAAAATCCATCGGGTCCAGCAGCCGCAACACAGCACGGTGGATCTGGTTGGTTCCGGCAAGGTTCTCATAAGCCGCCGCAATCACTGAGCGATGCGTGTCCTCCAGCCGGTCCAGCCGGGCCTCCATACGCTCCATTGCGATGCCGCGCAGGTCCACGATATTGGACCCCATCGCGCGTTCATTGGCGCTGACCAACGCGTTCATCACGCTCTGATCTTCCAACAGGGCGTCGGGTTTGGCCAGGATCGCCTGGCGCAGAGTGTCTTCCAGTTCTGCCGTCGTGCTCATGTTCTGCTCTTTTTGACCTCTGATGGGTTTTCCCGGTGTTATAACACGGGTTTTGCGCAAGCGTGGTAAAAAATTCCCCGCTACCGCCGCACCGCCGCCGGTACCCGGGGGAGGGGCGTCCGCCAATGAAAAAGGGGCCGCCCACCGGGCCGCCCCTCCTGAAACCTGTTCGGTGCCTTGCGGCTTACAGGATCTTGATATTCGCCGCTTTGATGTCGGCGAGGAAGGCATCCAGACCCTTGTCGGTCAGCGGGTGGTTGATCATGCCTTTGATCACGGCGGGCGGCGCGGTGATCACGTCGGCACCGATGCGCGCGCTTTCCAGCACGTGGTTGGCGCTGCGGATGGAGGCGGCGAGGATCTCGGTCCCGAAGCCGTAGTTGTCATAGACGGTGCGGATATCTTCGATCAGATCCATACCATCCAGGTTGATATCGTCCAGACGACCGATGAACGGCGAGATGAATGTCGCGCCCGCCTTGGCCGCCAGCAGCGCCTGATTGGCAGAGAAGCACAGGGTTACATTCACCATATGACCATCGTCGGTCAGGGTCTTGCAGGCCTTCAGACCGTCCCAGGTCAGCGGCACTTTGACGGCGATGTTTTCGGCGATCTCGACCAGCTTGCGGCCTTCGGCAATCATGGTGTCGGCGTCGGTTGCGGTCACCTCGGCGGAAACCGGACCATCCACCAGATCACAGATCTCTTTGGTGACTTCGATGATGTCGCGGCCGGACTTCTTGATCAGCGACGGGTTGGTGGTTACGCCATCCACCATGCCCAATGCGTTCAGCTCGGCAATGGCGTCGATTTCAGCGGTGTCTACGAAGAATTTCATCGGCTAGGGTCCTCTGGATGGGTTGGCCTTGTTTGCGCTAGCCTTTACCTGATGGCGGAGGCTTTAAAAACCCCCCGTGCGCCCGGCGTAGATTGCCGGGCATCGCTTTGGGGGTCATCATCCCCACCGGGCAGAAGAGGCGAACGGCGTGCAGGAGCAGGCATTTTTCAACGAGGGCGAGCGGGTTGGCGTGCTGACAACACAGCCGCTGGACCGCGTTCTTGACTACCGCGCACCCGAAGGCGGCTGCCATCTGGGCGCCTATGTCGAGGTGCCGCTGGGCCCGCGCCGCGTTCTTGGGGTGATCTGGGGGCCGGGGGCCGGGGATTTCGATTCGGCCAAACTGCGCCCGGTGAACCGGGTGCTGGATGTGGCCCCGATGCGCGACGAGATGCGCCAGTTCCTGAGCAAATCTGCCGACTACACACTGACCCCTATGCCGGCGATGCTGCGTCTGGCCACCCGCGCGCCGGGCCTTTCTGACCCTGTGTCCATGCGCAAGGTGCTGCGCCCCACGGGTGAGATGCCGGACCGTATGACAGAGGCCCGCGATAGGGTGCTCGCGGCGGCGGATGAATACGGCGGGCTGGCGTTCACGGCGAAAGAACTCGCGGATCTGGCCGGGGTCACAACCTCGGTGATCAAAGGGCTGGTGAAACAGGGCGCCCTGCGCGAAGAGGACGCGCCCCGCGATCTGCCCTATCCCAATCTGGACCCGGATCTGCCCGGCAAGACCCTGACCGAAGATCAGGCCGCCGCCGCCGCCACCCTGGGCGAGGGCGTTGCCAGTGGCCGCTATGGCACCACACTGCTGAAGGGCGTCACGGGTTCGGGCAAGACGGAGGTCTATCTGGAAGCGGTCGCCGCCACCCTGCGCGCAGGCCGTCAGGCGCTGGTGCTGTTGCCGGAAATCGCGCTGACGGCAGAATTTCTGAAACGGGTTGAGCAGCGCTTTGGCGCGACGCCCGCGGAATGGCACTCCGGCGCGACGATGACCGAACGCCGCCGGGTCTGGCGGATGGTGGGGCAGGGCAAGGCGCAGCTGGTAATCGGCGCGCGCTCGGCCCTGTTTTTGCCCTATCAGAATCTCGGCCTCATCATCGTGGATGAGGAACACGACACCTCCTACAAGCAGGACGAAGGTGTCTGTTACAATGCCCGCGACATGGCGGTGCTGCGCGCGGCGATGTGTTCGGCGCAGGTGGTGCTGGCCTCCGCCACGCCCAGCTTGGAAACCTGGGCCAATGCCGAGGCGGGTAAATACAAACGGCTTGATCTCGCGGCGCGCTTTGGCTCAGCCGTCCTGCCGGAGATGCGCGCGATTGATATGCGGGCTGAAAAACTTCCCGCGTCGACCTGGATCTCGCCAACACTGAAGCAGGCGATGACCGCGCGTATCGAACGGGGTGAACAGTCGCTGCTATTCCTCAATCGTCGGGGCTTTGCGCCGGTCACCATTTGCCGCGCCTGCGGTGGTCATGTGACCTGCGACCATTGTGATTCCCGCATGGTCGAGCACCGCTTCATGAAGCGGTTGATGTGCCACCAATGTGGCGAGACCAAACCCGTACCAGACGCCTGCCCGACCTGTCAGGTCGAGGGCAAGATGGCCCCCGTCGGCCCCGGTATCGAACGGCTGGGCGAAGAAACCGCGGCCCTCTTCCCGGAGGCCCGGATTGCGGTGCTGTCGTCTGACCTCTTTGGGTCTGCCCGCGCACTCAAGCAGCGGATCGAGGAGATCGCCGCCGGGGAGGCGGACATCATCCTTGGCACCCAGCTGGTGGCCAAGGGGCATAACTTCCCGCTGCTCACATTGGTCGGGGTGATCGATGCGGATCTGGGCCTGCAAGGCTCTGACCTGCGCGCGGCGGAACGCACCTTTCAGCTGATGCGTCAGGTTGCAGGTCGGGCCGGACGGGCCGACAAACCGGGCGAAGCCCTGATGCAGACCTTCCAACCCGAACACCCTGTTATCCGCGCAATTCTCTCGGGGGATGAGGAAGCCTTCTGGCGCGCAGAAGCCGCCGAACGACAGGCCGCAGGCGTGCCGCCTTATGGGCGCATGGCAGGGATCGTGCTGTCCGGCCCGGATCTGTCCGCCGTTATGGATCTGGGGATGGCACTGGCGCGCAACGACATGCCGCTGCGCCAGATCGGCGCGCAGGTCTTTGGCCCGGCCCCGGCGCCAATTGCCCGCATTCGTGGTCGCCACCGGGTCCGCCTGCTGATCAAGGCCAGTAAGGGCACGCCGCTCCAAGACGCGATCTCGCGCTGGATCCGGCCCATACGGCTGAAGAACGATCTGCGTCTGTCGGTCGATATTGACCCGCAGAGTTTCTTCTGACTGGACGATAAAGAGGGGGCTCTGCCCCCGGCCTTGCGACCTCCCCCGGGATATTTCCCGCCAGAAGAGGGGCAGACCTCAGGTATCTTCTGGCTCCAAATATCCCGGAGCGCGAGGCAGCGCCTCGCATCCTGCCTACGCGGGTGCCGCCACACTGCGCTGGTCCACCAACAGATCCGTTAGGACCGCTCCGACCCACATGGAAAATAGCGCCAGCCAGGCGGTGCCGGCAAAGATCGACCCGCCGGTGACACCGGCGCCAATCGCGCAGCCCCCGGCCAGCATACCGCCAAAGCCCATCAGCGCCGCGCCGATCATGGCCTTGCGCATGGTGACCGCCCCGTCAAAGGCTTGGATCCGCATCTCGCCTGCGAGTGCGGCCGCGAGCATCGCGCCCCCAAACACTCCGGCCACCAGCCCGATATCAAATTCCAGCACCGAGGCTCGGTCGAGAAAGAACATCAGCATCCGTGCCGAAGGACCAGTAAAGGTCACGCTTTCGATCTGCACCGGATCGAACGCCACCTGCGCCAGCGCCGAGGTCAGCGCCCAGCCAAGCGCCACGGCAAAGCCGACACCAGAGGCAAAGATCAGCCGCGCCGCGCCGATGCGGTTTTGCAACGCGACCCCAAGGGCGAGAGCCGCCATGCCCAGTCCCAACGCCAACCCGGACCAATCCGGCAGGCCAAAGGCCGCCAGCAGATCCATATTGCGCCCGCCCGAGGTGATCCAGAGACCGGCCAGATAGTCCCGCACCGGCGCCAGATATCCCGCGAGGCTCATCTGTGCGACCACCGCAAAGATCAAACCAGAGACCACGCTGCGCAGATTGCCGGTCGCCGCCAGCACCAACAGGCGCCCGGAACAGCCCCGCGCCAGCACCATGCCAATGCCAAAGATCAACCCGCCGATGATGGCCCCGGACCAACTGCCTGGCACCGCCATCATCCGTGCCTCATCCGTATCGATCCATCCCAGCAGCCGCCCGGCCTGCACCCAGACCAGCGCGGTGGAGAAGGTCAAGAGCCAGACCGCCACCCGGTCCCCCAGTCGACCACGGGCAAATTCCACCGTGGCCGCCCGCAGGCAGAACCGCGAGCGCTGCGCCGCGACACCAAAAATTCCGCCGGTCAACAGGCCCAGCAGCGCCGCTGTCACCGGCTCGCCTGCCCAGTCCAAGATCTCAACCAGCTCCGGCATTACATCAGCCCCTCGGTATCATTCGAAAATATGAATATGAGGTCAGGTCAACCCGTGCATTGATGCAGATCAGATGTGCGGCGCGCTTTTTCCCCTCGCGTGATTGGGCGGATGGGCGTAGATGCTGGGGCATGTTCAAACCTGTCCCCACCGAAGCTGCCGCTTCCATGCCGCTCTGGCGGCGCCCTACGACGCTGTTGTTCGTGATGGCGCTGACGATGCCCATCGCTTTCAATACGTGGAGCGCGCTGCTCAACAACTTTGTCATTGAGGCCGCAAATTTCGACGGCGCTGACATTGGCCTGCTGCATACGGTGCGGGAGATTCCGGGATTTCTGGCCATTGGCGTCATCGCGGTGATCCTGTTTGTGCGCGAACAGGTGCTGGGGCTGGTCTCCTTGATGATGCTGGGCGTGGCGACGGCGGTCACCGCCTGGTTCCCCAGTCTTGGCGGGCTGCTCACGATCACGCTGCTCAGCTCCATCGGGTTTCATTACTATGAAACGGTGAACCAATCACTGCAGCTGCAATGGCTGCCAAAGACCCGCGCGCCGCAGATCCTGGGCTGGCTGGTGGCGGCGGGGTCGGCGGCAACGCTGGTGGTCTACAGCCTGATCGCGCTGCTGTGGGAACCATTGGGCCTCACCTATAATACCGTCTTCCTGCTGGCAGGGGGAACCACCACGGTTCTAGCGCTCTTCTGCCTGCTGGCCTATCCGCAGTTTGATGCCCCGCATCCGCAGACCAAACGCCTGATCCTGAGGCGCCGCTACTGGCTCTATTATGCGTTGCAGTTCATGGCGGGCGCGCGGCGGCAGATCTTCGTCGTCTTTGCCGGTTTCATGATGGTGGAGAAATTCGGCTTTGCGGTGCATGAGCTGACCGGCCTCTATCTGATCAACCTGGTGATCAATATGATCGCGGCACCACTGCTGGGCCGCGCGGTGGCTCGTTTTGGTGAGCGCCGCACGCTGATCTTTGAATACACCGGACTGGCGCTGGTTTTTGCCGCTTATGGCGGGCTCTACTGGTTCAGCTGGGGCGTGGTACTGGCCGGGGTGCTTTATGTGGTGGACCATATCCTGTTTGGGCTGGCCCTGGCGCTGAAGACCTATTTTCAGAAAATCGCTGACCCGTCTGATATCGCGCCGACAGCTGCCGTGGCCTTTACCATCAACCATATCGCGGCGGTGGTGCTGCCGGTCACACTGGGCCTGCTGTGGGTGGTTTCCCCGGCTGCGGTCTTCGCTTTGGCGGCCTGTATGGCGCTGATCTCGCTCACCCTGTCGCTGCTGATCCCGCGCCACCCGGAGCCGGGCAATGAGACGATCTTTGTGAAATGGCGCGGCGCTGCCCCGGCGGAGTAAGCCGACGTGCGCCAGATCTGACCCCGCATCGTCGCGGGCACTCACCCGGTTGGCCCCGGCAAACCTGCGCCGCCAGCTCTTGACCTGCGCCGCCGACGGGCCTAGGCGCTGTGCAACCTTTGCCCGGAGACCGCCATGCCCACCTTCACCGCCCTCACGACCCTCACCGGAAAAGCCCCCGCCGAAGCGCTCGGCGAGGCGATGGAGCGCCTGACGCCCGAGCCCACCGGCCTTGGCGTCTTTGAGGTTGAGGATGGCTCCGGCCTTTGGGAGGTTGGCGGCTACTTCACCGAGACCCCGGATGAGGCCGGTCTGGCGTTGCTGGCGACCATGTTCGACGCCCAGCCCTTTGTGATCTCGGAGCTGCCGGAGACCGACTGGGTGGCCCATGTGCGCCGCGAACTGGCTCCGGTCGAGGCGGGCCGGTTCTTCGTCTACGGCAGCCATGATGCCGACAAGGTGCCGGGGGATCGCATTCCTCTTCTGATTGAGGCGGCCATGGCCTTTGGCACCGGCCATCACGGCACTACATTGGGCTGTCTGAAGGCGCTGGACAAGCTGATCGAGGATGGTTTTGTCGGTGACAAAGTGGCCGATATCGGCTGTGGTACCGCGGTGCTGGCGATGGCGGCCGCGCGCGTCTGGGACGGGCAGATCCTGGCCAGCGATATTGATCAGGTCGCTGTGGATGTGGCTGAGGCCAATCTGAAGGCCAACGATATGGAAGGCCGTGTTCACTGCCTTGAGGCGGCGGGCTTTGACGCTCCGGCCCTGGTTGAGGCAGCGCCCTTTGATCTGATCTTCGCCAATATCCTGAAAGGCCCTCTGGTTGCATTGGCACCGGATGTGGCGGCGCATCTGCGCAGCGATGGCTATGCGATTCTCTCCGGTCTTCTCAATGAACAGGCGGATGAGGTGCAGGGCGTTTATGCACAAAATGGCATCAATCTGGTGCAACGCAGTGAGATTGGTGACTGGACGACGCTGCTTTTGCAGAAAACAGGCTGATTCATTCAAGTTTGTTGAGCATTTTAACGACCCGCCCCAAAATGGTCCCATTCCCTACCTAAGCATTAAGATGTGGATGGTGGGAGCCATTGCAGGGTTTTGGTTATGGGTGAACAGAGTAACAATTTCTACGCTCGGCTTGACCGACTGGAGCGCAAACACGGGGCCATGGCGCGCGGCTACACCACTAAGGTGCGCGCGGATGGGTTGATCGTTGTTGCACCGCGACGGGTACAGTCGCGGATTTCCGGCCGGTCAGTGATTTTGTTCGTCGCGGCGTTTCTGCTGTTCAAGGGGTTCTTGATGGCAGCGCTGGGGTTCGGCAGCTACGACCACCGTGTCGATCAGCTGCGGGCTGGAACGGGGCTGGAGAAGGCCGGTGCATTTGTCATGCAGCGTGATCCTGTCTCCCAGTACCTGGCGGAGAAAATCGGGCCTGTGCTGCGGTAGAGGGGCAGGCTGGCGGATCAAGTGTCGGGCGCTGGGGGGCATCCGACATAACACGGTCGCGCAGTCATGTCCGACGCAGCAGGGTGTCGCCTAGGCGCAGATCTGCAAACCATACCTATAGAAAACGCCGCGCTCCGTCAGGAGGCGGCGTTTTTCATATTCCGGATGATCGACCGCCCGGCAGCGCCGGAGCGGGATCAGACCTCAGAAGACCGGCTTGCCCTCGGCAATGCGATCAATGTCTGCGCGGCACAGACCAATGTCTGCCAGTTCGCGGTCGTTCAGCTGACCCAGCGTCTGGCGCGTGGTACGAGCGTCGTTCCAATCGACGAACGCTGCCAGAAGGCTGGCGGTCTTGGCGCTCAAGCGGCCAAACAGGCTGCTGGTGCCATAGGTGGTGCGGGTGGTGTCAAAAGCAGCCATGTCCTCGTCCTTTCGGAGGTTAAATGAAACTCTTCGCCATGGGGCGATGGACGGCACTTAGTGAGGAGAAAAGCCGCTGACAATCGCTGAAATTGCATGTGTCATATGCGAAAAATGCATGGCTGTTTGTCCATATAAATAAGGGAAGTAGGTGCATCTTTAGCTGTTCGAAAAGAATGTCGGTTTCACCTCGGAAGAGGGTCGTTTTCAGAACAGGTTTTGTAGGTTTTTGCGCCACAGGTGCCGCGCGGCATCCCCGCAGGGCACAGAATGCGGACCAGCAAAGCAATTGGACATGTTCGCCTTTTGTGCTATTCCTGAGAAAAATCATACCTCCACACAAGGCAGGGATAGGGCAGACATGCGAATATTGGGCATCGATCCGGGGTTGCGGAACCTCGGTTGGGGGGTGATCGAATCACGTGGCACCCGCCTCAGCCATGTCGCAAATGGCGTCTGCACCTCCGATGGCGATGATTTGGGCGAACGGCTGCTATCGCTCCACAATCAGGTGATTGAGGTGATCGAGGCCTACGCGCCGGATCAGGCCGCCATTGAACAGACTTTCGTGAACAAGGATGGTGCGGGCACGCTGAAACTGGGTCAGGCGCGGGGTGTTGCGTTGATGACGCTGGCGCAGGCCGGTCTGCCAGTGGGCGAATACGCTCCGAACCGAGTGAAGAAAACTGTGGTCGGCGTAGGTCATGCCGCCAAGGAACAGATCCTGCACATGGTGAAACTTCAGCTGCCCGGATGCCTTCCCAAAAACGCCGATGCGGCAGATGCTCTGGCCATTGCCATCTGTCATGCGTTTTATGGGGGCACGCAGGCCCGCCAGCTGAAGGAGAAGCGCGCGTGATCGGAAAACTGACCGGACGACTGGAATATCGCAGCACTGACCATGTGCTGATCGACGTGCGCGGCGTCGGCTACATCGTCTACTGCTCCGAGCGCACGATGGCAGCGCTGCCGGGGGTGGGCGAGGCGGTGGCGCTTTATACCGATATGGTGGTGCGCGAGGATCTGATGCAGCTCTACGGCTTCCCCTCGCTGGTGGAAAAGGAATGGCACCGCCTCCTGACCTCGGTGCAGGGGGTCGGGGCGAAGGTCTCGCTGGCCATTCTTGGCGCGCTTGGCCCTGATGGCGTCAGCCGCGCCATTGCTCTGGGCGACTGGGCGGCGGTGAAGGCGGCCAAGGGCGTTGGTCCCAAGACCGCGCAGCGCATCGTGCTGGACCTGAAGGACAAGGCGCCGGGCGTGATGGCCATGGGCGGCACCATCGCCGACGCCATGGACGGCCCCGGTCTGGATGTCGTTGAATCCGCCGCGCCGGTGGAGACCAGTAAAAAGCCTCGCAAAGCACCACCAAAGCAACCCTCCGGTGCGGCTGCCGCCTCAGCAGGGGCGCTCTCAGCACTTGGCAATCTGGGTTATGGTCCGTCGGATGCTGCCGCTGCTGTGGCCGAAGCCGCTGCAACCTATCCCGACGCCGACGAGGCAGAGCTGATCCGCGCCGCCTTGCGTCTTCTGGCGCCGAAAGGGTGATGATGACACGGAAAGAGCAGCGCCTGAGCCTGGGTGGGTGCGAAGCGCCCTCCCGTGGGGAGGGTCGGGCGCTGCCCGGCCTTCAGCCGGACAAAGCATACGCGAGAAAGCGGGACCATGATTGACGCCGACCCCACCCTGCGCCCTGCGCCTCTGCCCGAAGATAGCGCTGCCGAAAATGACCGTGCCCTGCGCCCGCAGGGGTTGGGGGAATTTATCGGTCAGGCCGAGGCTCGCGCGAACCTGCGTGTCTTCATCGAATCTGCCCGCCGCCGGGGCGAAGCGATGGATCACACGCTGTTTCATGGTCCCCCCGGTTTGGGCAAAACCACGCTGGCGCAGATCGTCGCTCGGGAGTTGGGCGTGAACTTCCGCATGACCTCGGGGCCGGTGCTGGCCAAGGCCGGTGATCTGGCGGCGATCCTCACCAACTTGGAATCGCGTGATGTGTTGTTCATCGACGAAATCCACCGGCTGAACCCGGCGGTGGAGGAGGTGCTCTACCCGGCGATGGAGGATTTTGAGCTGGATTTGGTGATCGGCGAGGGGCCGGCTGCGCGCACTGTGCGGATCGAGTTGCAGCCCTTCACGCTGGTGGGGGCCACCACGCGCATGGGTCTGTTGACCACTCCGCTGCGCGACCGCTTCGGCATCCCGACACGACTGCAATTCTACACCGTGGATGAGCTGTTCGAGATCGTCAGCCGCAACGCCCGCAAACTGGGAGCCCCCGCCGATGATGACGGCGCCCGCGAGATCGCGCGGCGCGCCCGCGGCACACCCAGGATCGCCGGACGGCTCCTGCGCCGCGTCGTGGACTTCGCGGTTGTCGAGGGCGATGGCACCATCACAAGGGAGCTGGCGGATGGCGCGCTGACGCGGCTCGGGGTGGATCAGTTGGGGCTGGACGGCGCCGACCGGCGCTATCTGCGGATGGTGGCCGAGAACTATGGCGGTGGACCCGTCGGGATTGAAACCATGTCTGCCGCGCTGAGCGAAAGCCGCGACGCGCTGGAGGAGGTGATCGAGCCTTACCTGCTGCAACAGGGGCTGATCCAGCGCACGCCGCGCGGCCGGATGTTGGCGCATAAGGCCTGGGCTCATCTCGGATTGACCCCGCCACGCGGTCAGGGCGACCTGCTGCTGTAAGACATCACCTGCTGCGGGTTGGCGTCAGTTTTTGGGCGGAGTGGCGTCAAATGCGCCGCAAAGGGTTAAGGGCGTCCTGAAGAATTAGACTCAATTTTAGCGTATGTTTCGCACGCGAAACATTTGGTCATGACTGCTGACCTACGTAGCAAACCCTAACTGATGCGCTGGGCCTTGCGCGTCGGGGCCTCCGGCGGGGATATTTGGGGCCAGAAGATGCAGGGCGGCAGCTGGTCGCAACCCTTGTCGTTGATCCCGCAAGCGGGCATTAAGCCCCCATAAGACCGCAGTCCGAGTGGAGAGCCGCATGATGACCCCAGCCGAGATCGAAGCCCTGTTTACCCGCACCGATGGGTCCTATGTCTTTGCCCGCTGGGGGCGACCGATTGCGCCGATTGTCTTTGGGGTGGAGGACAGCACACTGGCCACTGTGAAGGGGGCGATTGAGGCAGTGGTGACCCTTGCGGGCCATCAGATGGCCGAGACCGATCCCGAGCTGGGATCGAACCTGATGGTGTTTTTCTTCCGCGACTGGGACGAGTTGACGGGCGTGCCGGATCTGGACCGGCTGATCCCGGATCTGGACCCGCTGGTGGCGCGTCTGAAACAGGCGGATGCCAGCCAATACCGCGCGTTTCGCTTTGACGATCAGGGCGGCATTCAGGCCTGTTTCGTGTTCCTGCGCATGGCGGGGGATATGGCAAAACTGCCGGCCGAAACACTGGCGCTGAGCCAGGCGGTGCAGGCGATCCTGATGTGGGGGGATCAGGCCTTTGCCGAGACCTCGCCGCTGGCGGTGCTGCCGGACACCGGCGCCACCATTCTGCGGCCTGAGATTGCCGGGGTGATTGCGGCCGCCTATGATCGAATGATGCCGGTTGCTGCTGCCGACTGCTCCCATGCGCTACGCCTGTTTGCGCGGCTGCAAGCGCCGGTGACGCCGCCCGCAGATGACGCCAACCCGACCCGGCACTGAGCCGTCGCCAGAAAGGCCCAGACAGATGATCCACCGCTTTCCGGTTCGGGTATATTACGAAGACACCGACATGGGCGGGATCGTCTATCACGCCAATTATCTGCGCTTCATCGAACGCGCCCGCAGTGACTGGGTGCGCAACCTTGGCAATGATCAGAACGCCATGCGCGACGCCGGGCTGATCTGGGTGGTGCGCCGCATTGAGGCGGATTACCTCGCCCCTGCCAAATTCGATGAGGAACTGCGGATCGAGACCGAAGTGCAGAAGGTGACACCAGCGCGGCTCACAATGTCGCAGCAGGTGTTTCGCGGCGAGACGGAGCTGTTTCGCGCGATTGTCACCGTGGTTTGCGTCAATGCCGATAGCGGCGCGCCGATCCGCCTTCCGGCAGAGATTCGCGCATTGCTGTAACAATTGCCGCTCTCACAGCTGTTTCATTGGCTTTTGGCCTTGAACTGCGATAGCCTTTTGCCAAATGAGAGCCGGAAAACGGCTGAAAAACGGCCAAAAACATAGAGCAGGTCCATGGAAGCAGAAACTCTGGCGTTGGCGCAGGAGATTGATTTCTCCATGTGGGGGCTATTCGCGCGGGCGACCCTAACGGTCAAATTGGTGATGCTGATGCTGGTCGTCGCCTCCATTTGGTCTTGGGCGATTATCCTGCAGAAGCTGATCAATTATCGTCTGGCCCGACGTGAGGCGGCGGAGTTTGACCGCGCCTTCTGGTCGGGGGAGCCGCTGGATGGTCTGTTTGATCAGATCGGTCCGCAGCCCAAAGGACAATCACAACGCATCTTTGCGGCCGGCATGACCGAATGGCGGCGCAGTCATCGGACGGATGGGGCGCTGATTGCCGGCGCGCAGGCGCGGATCGAGCGGTCGATGGATGTGGCCATCGCCAAGGAAAGCGAAAGCGTCCAGAGCGGTCTGTCAATCCTCGCCACTGTTGGCTCTACCGCGCCCTTTGTCGGTTTGTTCGGCACGGTCTGGGGCATCATGACCGCCTTTATCGAGATTGCGGAGCAGCAGAACACCAACCTCGCCGTGGTGGCGCCGGGCATCGCCGAGGCGTTGATGGCGACGGGGCTTGGCCTGTTGGCGGCGATTCCTGCGGTGATTTTCTACAACAAGCTGAGCGCCGACAGCGACCGTATCATCGGCAGCTATGAGGCCTTTGCTGATGAGTTTTCCACCATTCTCAGCCGTCAGCTGGACTCCTGATCCATGGGGGCCTCGGTTCAACCCAATGCCGCCAACGGGCGGCGTCGCGGCAGGCGGCGCAGCCGCGCCCGGCCGATGGCGGAAATCAACGTCACGCCCTTTGTCGATGTGATGCTGGTTTTGCTGATCATCTTCATGGTGGCCGCCCCCTTGATGACCGTGGGTGTGCCTGTGGAGCTGCCGAAGACCGCCGCCGGGGCCTTGCCCGGGGATGAGGAAGAGCCACTGACCGTGACCATGACCGCCAGTGGTGAGATCCAGATCCAGACCACACCGGTGGCCCCGGATGAGCTGATCGCCAAATTGCGCGCCATCGCAGCGGAGCGGTCCTCCGATCAGGTGTTCCTGCGCGCGGATGGGGCGATCCCCTATGAGGCGGTGATGCAGGTGATGGGCGCGCTGAACGCCGGTGGCTTCTCCAGCGTTGGGCTGGTGACCGATGTGGGTGGCCCGAGCCTTGACGGGCGGGCCGTCGACGACGGCGGGCAATAGGCGGGGCACGGGTGTGCAGACCGGAACCAAGATCTCTGTTGCAGGCCACGCACTGCTGGCGGGCTGGGTCGTGTTTGGCGCCTGGTTCCCGTCTGAGCCACTGCCTTTGGCGGTGCAGGATGTGGCGCTGATCAGTTCGGAGGAGTTTGCCAAGCTGAGCCAGCAGCGTGCCGCGCCAGTGGTGGCGGATACGGCCGGTGATCTGAGCCAACCAGACCCGGATCCCGCGCCGGAGGTGACACCCCCGCCAGAGCCGGACCCGGAGCCGCAGATCAGCCGACCTGAACCCGTGACACCGCCAGAGCCGGATGCCGAGCTGAGCGAGCGACCCGAACCGCAGCCGGTCGAGCCGACGCCACCGGTGGCCGCGCCATCGCCACCGGATGTGCCTGATGCGACGACTGTGACACCGCAGCTGACCGAACGCCCGCAGTTGCGTCCGGTTGACCGGGTTGCGCCAACACCTGTTGCACCGCCGGAACCGGACACGCAGATTGCCGATGTGGCGCAGCCTGAAGTGTCCGATGAGGTCGGCACCGAGCCTGCACAGGAGGCCCAGCAGGCCACCGCCGAGGCGGCGGCCAATGACCGGATCGTGACCGAAGAAGTCGAGGCGGAGACCGAGCAGGTTGCCAGTGCGGCCCCGGCGCAGTCTCTGCGCCCGCGGCGGCGACCGGATCGACCCACGCCAGCGGCCCAGCCCGAACCTGAGCCCGAATCTGAGCCGGAGCCGGAACCTGTTGAACCCGCAACCGATCCAACCCCGGACCGTGCGGATGCGGTGGAGGATGCTTTGGCCGCAGCCCTCGCTGGTGGCGGCGAGGTGGAAGCGCCGGAACCCTCCGGCCCGCCGCTGACCAGCGGTGAGAAAGACGCGTTGCGGGTCGCGGTGCAGCAATGCTGGAACGTCGGCTCGCTGTCGTCGGAGGCGCTGCGCACCACCGTTGTGGTCTCCGTCGCACTGACACAGGATGGCCGCCCGGAGGAGGGCAGCATTCGGATGTTGTCCAGCACTGGTGGGTCAGGCTCGGCGGCCAATCAGGCCTTTGGCGCGGCGCGACGGGCGATTTTGCGCTGTGGTGCGCGCGGCTTCCAACTTCCGTCTGACAAATATGCGCAATGGCGTAATATCGAAATGACCTTCAATCCCGAAAGGATGCGGATCAAATGAGGACATATCTGGCAACGCTTGTGATGGGCGCGACCCTGCTGGGAGCGGCGGTGATGACGTCTGCTCTGCCTGCGCAGGCACAGGATGGCCCCTTGCGGATCGAAATCACCGACGGGGTGATCGAACCCTTGCCCTATGCGGTGCCGGGCTTCGTGCCCGAAACCCCTGCTGCGGCTGAATTGGCACGCGACATTTCGCGGGTGATCGCAGCAGATCTGAGCGGAACAGGCCTGTTTCGCGAGGTGCCTGCCTCTGCCCATATCTCCAAAGTCACCGATTTTGACGCCGCCGTGTCTTATGCCGACTGGAAGGCTGTGAATGCGCAGGCGCTGATCACCGGCGCGCTCAGCGTCAATGGCAACCGTCTGACAGTGCGGTTCCGGGGCTATGATGTCTTTGCGGAGAAAGAACTTGGCACCGGGCTGCAATTTTCCGGCACCACCGATGGCTGGCGGCGCATGGCGCATAAGGTGGCGGATGTGATCTACAGTCGCATCACCGGTGAGAGCGGCTATTTCGACAGCCGGGTGGTGTTTGTCTCCGAAAGCGGTCCGAAGAATGACCGGCGCAAGCGCTTGGCGATCATGGATTACGACGGCGCCAATGTGCAGTATTTGACCAACAGCGCCTCCATTGTACTGGCGCCGCGGTTCTCCCCCACCGGTGACCGGGTGCTTTATACCAGTTATGAAAGCGGCTTTCCCCAGATCCATGTGCTGGATGTGGGCAGCGTTCAGCGTCGGGTGCTGTCGACGGACAACGGCATCATGAGTTTTGCACCGCGCTTTGCCCCGGATGGGCGCACCGTGGTTTATTCGCAGTCGCAAGGCGGCAATACCGATATCTTCACCATGAATATCGACACCGGTGCCCGCACCCGCCTGACCAGTGCGCCGTCGATTGAAACAGCCCCGTCGTTTTCGCCGGATGGCAGCCAGATTGTTTTTGAAAGCGATCGCTCCGGCGCGCCGCAGCTTTATGTGATGGCGGCCACCGGCGGTGAGGCCCGACGGATTAGCTTTGGCGCCGGGCGCTACGGTACGCCGGTGTGGTCACCGCGTGGCGACATGATTGCCTTCACCAAGCAGAACAAGGGGCGGTTCCATATCGGTGTAATGCGCACCGATGGCAGCGAGGAACGTCTTTTGACGGCGTCTTTTCTGGATGAAGGGCCAACCTGGTCGCCCAATGGTCGGGTGATCATGTTCACCCGTGAGACCCAGGGCGCCAGCGGTCGGGCTCTGCTTTATTCAGTGGATGTGTCAGGGCGCAATCTGAAACCGGTGCGCACCCCGGATGGCGCATCAGACCCGGCGTGGTCACCGCTGCAGAACTGAGGTGTCGCGCGTCTGCCATGCCGGCCTGACGCGCGCGCCAGAACCAAAGACCAAAGTGGCAGCGGCATCAGCGCTGTGATAAATCTGGTGCAAGATATGGAAACGGGACGAGGCGGACATCATGAGTGGTTTGACAAAAGCAATGCTGGTGGCAGCGGCATTGGGACTGAGTGCCTGTGCAGGCAATCCTTGGGACGACACGGCTGGGGGCAATGGCTCCGGTGCGGGAGCGGGCGCAGGCGCCGCGGGACAGCTTGATCCCAGCAGTCCGGCCTATTTCCAGCAAACTGTTGGCGATCGGGTGTTGTTTGCCGTAGACCAATCGACGCTGTCGCCCGCCGCACAAAGCGTCCTGCAGGGGCAGGCGCGCTGGCTGACTGCAAACCCGGATTATGTGGTCACCATCGAAGGCCACGCGGATGAGCAGGGCACGCGGGAATATAACCTCGCCCTCGGGGCGCGCCGCGCCAATGCCGCGCGGGAATACCTCCTGTCGCAAGGGGTGGCGGGCAACCGTCTGCAGGTTGTCAGCTTTGGCAAGGAACGCCCGCTGGAGATCTGCTCGAACGAGGCCTGCTACACCAAGAACCGTCGCGCGGTCACCGTGCTGGCGGGTGGCCTGACGGGGTAAGCGATCATGCAACTGCGTCCTTTTGCGATTGCCGCCCTTGCGCTGGTGCTGGCCATGCCGCCGCTGATGGCGCGGGCACAGGATGAACAGACGCTTGCCGATATCCGTCAGGAGCTGACGGTTCTGCACGTTGAAATTCAGCGATTGAAGCGGGAGATGTCGACCACCGGCAGCCCGCAGACCAACGTGACGGGTGACAGCGTGCTGGACCGTGTCAGCGCCATTGAGGCAGAGCTGCAGCGTTTGACTGCACAGACGGAACAGCTGTCTTACCGGGTCGATCGCGTGGTGCAGGATGGCACCAACCGGATCGGTGATCTTGAGTTCCGGCTGGTTGAGCTGGAAGGCGGCGATATCTCGCAGCTGGGGGAGACCACCACGCTTGGTGGTGGGGACCTGCCCGAAGGCGGCGCGCCGACCCTGCCCGCGACGCCGGGCACCGCAGTTGATACCACCTCTGAGCTGGCGGTCGGGGAACAGGCGGATTTCGATGCCGCCAAGGCTGCGCTCGACAGTGGCGCCTATCAGGAGGCGGCGGAGAAATTTGCAGCCTTCACGCAGGCTTATCCCGGCAGCCCTCTGGCGGCTGCGGTGGAATATAACCGTGGCAAGGCGTTGGACGGCTTGGGCGATACCCGTGAGGCCGCACGGGCCTATCTGGCGTCCTTCTCTGGCAATGCGACGGGCGAGACCGCGCCAAAAGCCCTGTTTGAACTGGGCGCCGCGTTGGGGCGCCTGGGACAGACCAGCCAGGCCTGCGTGACCCTCGCCGAGGTTGGCAGTCGCTTCCCCGGCGCCGCCGAGACCGCCGCAGCGGAGGCCGAGCGCACCAAACTGGCCTGCAATTGACCCGCCCCGACCGGGATATCCTGGCCATCGTGCAGGAGCAGTTCCGATCTGCCCTGCCTGCGAGGCTGGGGGTCGCGGTTTCGGGTGGGGGTGATTCGATGGCGCTCATGCATCTGCTGCATGAGTGTTTTGCCGATGTTGGTGTTGAGATCTGTGTCGCGACTGTGGACCACGGGTTGCGCCCGACCTCCGGCGCGGAGGCGCAGATGGTTGCGGGGGCCGCTGCCAAACTGGGCATGGCCCACGACATCCTGCAATGGTGTGACCGCCCGACGGCAGGGCAGGCGGGCAATTTGCAGGAACAGGCGCGCATTGCGCGCTATGCGCTGCTGACCTCCTGGGCGCAGTTGAATGACATCTCCACTGTTGCGCTGGGGCATACGGCGGATGATCAGGCCGAAACGCTGCTGATGCGGCTGGGCCGGTCGTCGGGTGTCTCTGGCCTGTCGGCCATGTCGCGCAGCCGGGCAATGGAGGGGGTGACGCTGCTGCGCCCGTTGTTGGAGGTCACACGCGAAGAGCTGCGTGACTATCTGCGCGCCCGTGATTGCGACTGGGTCGAGGATCCGAGCAATGAAGATGCGCGGTTCGAACGGGTCAGGGTGCGTCAGGCAATGGACGCGCTGGCACCGTTGGGGTTGACGGTGGAGCGGCTTGCGGCCGTGGCGCGCAATATGGGCGCCGCCCGCGAAGCGCTGGATTGGTATACGTTTCTGGCCGCCCGAGATATGGCCGAGGTGCGCGATGGCGCGATTGTGATTGACCAACGACAGTTCCGCACTCTGCCGGATGAGATTGCCCATCGGTTGCTGGTACGGACGGTGCAATGGGTCAGCGGGGCGGTGCATCCGCCGCGACGGGATCCGATGGTCAAGGCGCGCGACGCGGTGCGCCATGGTGGGTCCTTCACCCTTGGGGGCTGCCGGATGATCACCCGGAAACAGCGTACTTGGGTTTGCCGCGAATATAAACCAGTGGCCGAAGAGGTGGCGCTGCCGGGCAAAATCTGGGACGGGCGCTGGCGGGTTTTCGGCGGAGAAGTCAAAGGCCATGAGGTGCGCGCGCTGGGACCGGAGGGTTTGCTGCATTGCCCTGACTGGCGTCAGGCCGAGGTACCCGGCGCAGTTTTACAGGCGACGCCGGCGGTGTGGAAACAGGATGAGCTGATTGCCGCCCCATTGGCGGGAAATGGCAATGGATGGACCGCAGAACTGGTCCAGAACAGCGAAGAGTTCTTCACAGCTCTTTTATCGCATTGAACCTCAGTGAAGTATCCCTATTTTAGAGGCAACGAAGGCGGCCTTCCAGGTGCGCCTCGCATATTGGGAGACTTTCCTTGGGCAACGTACGCAATATCGCCTTTTGGGTTGTTCTGTTTGTGCTCGTCTTGGCGCTGTTCAACTTGTTCAGTGGTTCCGGCAGCACCATGCAGAGCCGAGAGAAGACTTTTTCTGACTTTGTCAGCGCGGTTGAAAACGGCAATGTCAGCACTGTGACGCTGGATGGCGAACAGGTTCGCTACACCACGTCGGACGGCCAGAACTTCATGACCATCAAACCCGGCGATGCCGAGGTGACCACGCTGTTGATCGACAACAACATCCCGGTGCGCGCTGAAAAGCAGCAGCAGTCCGGGTTCCAGTCGTTCCTGCTGACACTGTTGCCCTTCCTGCTGCTGATTGGTGTCTGGATCTATTTCATGAACCGGATGCAGGGCGGCGGCAAAGGTGGCGCCATGGGCTTTGGCAAATCCAAAGCCAAGATGCTGACCGAGAAGCATGGCCGCGTGACCTTTGACGATGTTGCGGGCATTGATGAGGCCAAGGAAGAGCTGGAAGAGATCGTTGAATTCCTGCGCAACCCGCAGAAATTCTCGCGTCTGGGCGGCAAAATCCCCAAAGGCGCCTTGCTTGTTGGCCCTCCGGGGACTGGTAAGACCTTGCTGGCGCGGGCCATTGCTGGTGAGGCCGGTGTGCCGTTCTTCACCATCTCCGGGTCGGATTTCGTCGAGATGTTCGTCGGCGTCGGCGCCTCCCGTGTGCGCGACATGTTCGAGCAGGCGAAGAAAAACGCGCCCTGCATTGTTTTCATCGACGAGATCGACGCCGTGGGTCGCCATCGTGGCGCAGGTTACGGCGGTGGCAATGATGAGCGCGAGCAGACATTGAACCAGCTGCTGGTTGAGATGGACGGCTTTGAAGCCAACGAAGGGGTGATCATTCTGGCGGCGACCAACCGTAAGGACGTTCTGGACCCCGCGCTGCTGCGTCCGGGCCGGTTTGACCGCAACGTCACCGTCGGCAACCCCGACATCAAGGGCCGTGAGAAGATCCTGGGCGTTCATGCGCGCAAGACACCGTTGGGCCCGGATGTGGATCTGCGCATCATCGCCCGCGGCACCCCCGGTTTCTCCGGTGCGGATCTGGCCAACCTCGTGAATGAGGCCGCACTGATGGCCGCCCGTGTCGGTCGCCGCTTTGTCACTATGGAAGATTTCGAATCGGCCAAGGACAAGGTGATGATGGGGGCGGAGCGCCGGTCCATGGTGCTGACGCAGGATCAGAAGGAAAAGACCGCCTACCACGAGGCAGGCCACGCCGTCGTCGGTCTGGAACTGCCGCTGTGTGATCCGGTCTATAAGGCGACGATCATTCCGCGCGGTGGTGCGCTGGGGATGGTGGTGTCGCTGCCCGAAATGGACCGGCTGAACTATCACCGGGATGAGTGCCAGCAGAAACTGGCGATGACCATGGCCGGTAAGGCGGCTGAGGTGATCAAATACGGTGAGGATCACGTCTCCAACGGCCCGGCCGGCGACATCCAGCAGGCCAGCCAGCTGGCGCGTGCCATGGTTCTGCGCTGGGGCATGTCGGACAAGGTCGGCAATATCGACTACGCCGAAGCGCATGAGGGCTACTCTGGCAATACGGCTGGCTTCTCGGTCTCTGCCAACACCAAGGAGCTGATCGAAGATGAGGTGAAACGCTTTATCCAGCAGGGTTATGATCAGGCGTTGCAGATCCTCAAAGACAAGAATGAGGAATGGGAACGGTTGGCGCAGGGGCTCTTGGAGTATGAGACCCTGACCGGTGATGAGATCAAACGCGTGATGAAGGGCGAACCGCCGCAGGCGGATGAGGATGAGGGCGATGATGCCGATACCGGCGCCTCTGTCACCGCGATCCCCAAGGCCAAGCCGAAGACATCTGCATCGGATGACGGCATGGCGCCGGAGCCGTCTTCCTGACGGTAAGGCATTCGCAGTGCTGCACAATCAGACCCGGTCACCCAACAGGTGGCCGGGTTTTTTGATGCGCTGATTTTGATAGGCGGACAGGGCATCATACAGGCTGTTCCGGGGCTGGTCAGACAGAGGGCGCGTGCCTATGGTGACGCTGATTTGTCAGGATATTTTGCAGTGGAGGATGCCCCATGCCAGTGATGCGCGAAACCGAGTTTCAGGGAGAGGTGACATGGATCGGCTATGTTCCGGCGGCCACCGGGGGGCTGCGGTCCGAGCCGCAGGATCAGCTGACGCTGGGCTTTGACGGGATCGCGGGGGAGCGCCACGAGGGCGCCTTGCGGGCGTCCTGTGTGCGGGTGCGCAACCTGCACCCCGAGGGCACGGAGATCCGCAACCTCCGCCAAATCAGCATCCTGTCGGAGGAAGAGCTGGCGCTGATCGCTGCGGATATGGGGCTGGAGCGGATTGACCCGATTCACCTCGGGGCGACGCTGGTGCTGCGCGGTATTCCCGACCTCAGCCATCTGCCGCCCTCCAGCCGCTTGCAAGGGCCAGACGGGGTGACGCTGACGGTGGATATTGAAAACCGGCCCTGCATTTTCCCGGCCAAGGAGATCGAGAAGGATCACGCAGGCTTTGGTCCGAAGTTCAAACCGGCGGCCACCGGGCGACGCGGGGTGATGGCCTGGGTGGAGCGGCCGGGCGTGCTGAAAGCTGGCGATCCCCTGCGCCTGTTTGTGCCGGACCAACCAGCCTGGGCGCCCTGAGACCCGACTGAGACTGTCCTGAGGCCCGGCTTTGAGTCGGGCAATCAGGCTATCTGGGTTGCGTATAGGCGTCGGGCTGACACAATTGGCAATCTTTGGCTGCCCTAGGGTGAGTGAACGCCGTTTCAATGCCTGATCATGTCGGAAATCACGCGCATAGAATGTCGCAGAAGGGCTAAGTCTTGCGGGAAACCGGCACGGCTGTGCCTGTGTATTTTCGTGACCTCATAATTCAGGAACCCGGCCATGAGCTACAAGAGTGACATCGAAATCGCCCGCGAGGCGCAGAAGCGTCCGATCCAGGAAATCGGTGAAAAGATCGGCATCTCCAGCGACGATCTGCTGCCCTATGGCCACGATAAGGCGAAGGTGAGCCAGGACTTCATCAACTCGGTGCAGTCGAAGGAAGACGGCAAGCTGATCCTGGTGACCGCGATCAACCCGACCCCTGCAGGTGAAGGTAAGACCACCACCACCGTGGGTCTGGGCGACGGTCTGAACCGCATCGGCAAAAACGCCATGATCTGTATCCGCGAAGCGAGCCTCGGCCCGAACTTCGGCATGAAGGGCGGCGCTGCAGGTGGCGGTTACGCGCAGGTTGTTCCGATGGAGGAAATGAACCTCCACTTCACCGGTGACTTCCACGCCATCACCTCTGCCCACTCGCTGCTGTCGGCGATGATCGACAACCATATCTACTGGGGCAATGAGTGCGAAATCGACATCCGTCGCGTGGCATGGCGTCGTGTTGTCGATATGAACGACCGCGCTCTGCGCCAGATCACGGCGTCGCTGGGTGGCGTGTCCAACGGCTTCCCGCGGGAAACCGGCTTTGACATCACCGTGGCGTCGGAAGTGATGGCGATCCTCTGCCTCGCCAACGACCTGAAGGACCTGGAAAAGCGTCTGGGCGACATCATCGTGGCCTACCGCCGCGACAAGACCCCGGTTTACTGCCGCGACATCAAGGCAGAAGGCGCAATGACCGTGCTGCTGAAAGACGCGATGCAGCCGAACCTGGTGCAGACCCTGGAAAACAACCCGGCGTTTGTCCACGGTGGCCCGTTCGCGAACATCGCACACGGCTGTAACTCCGTCATCGCAACCAAGACCGCGCTGAAAGTGGCTGACTATGTTGTCACCGAAGCGGGCTTTGGTGCGGACCTTGGTGCCGAGAAGTTCATGAACATCAAATGCCGCAAGGCAGGCATCGCGCCGTCGGCTGTGGTGCTGGTTGCCACCGTGCGCGCGATGAAGATGAACGGCGGCGTGGCCAAGGCGGACCTCGGCGCTGAGAACGTTGATGCGGTCAACTCCGGCTGTGCCAACCTTGGTCGCCACATCGAGAACGTCAAATCCTTCGGCGTGCCGGTTGTGGTTGCGATCAACCACTTCGTCACCGACACTGATGCCGAAGTGGACGCGGTCAAGGCCTATTGCGCCACCCACGGTGTCGAAGCGGTTCTGTCGCGTCACTGGGAGCTGGGCTCCGAGGGCTCCGCACCGCTGGCAGAGAAAGTTGTCGAAATCGTCGATGCTGGCCAGGCCAACTTCTCGCCGATCTACCCTGACGACATGCCGCTCTTTGAGAAGATCGAAACCGTCGCCAAGCGCATCTACCGCGCCGACGAGGTTTTGGCCGACAAGAAGATCCGCAACCAGCTGAAAGAATGGGAAGATGCGGGCTATGGCAACCTGCCGGTCTGCATGGCGAAAACCCAGTATTCCTTCTCTACCGATCCGAACCTGCGCGGCGCGCCCACCGGTCACTCGGTTCCCGTCCGTGAAGTGCGCCTCTCCGCGGGGGCTGGCTTCATCGTGGTGGTCTGCGGCGAGATCATGACCATGCCGGGTCTGCCCCGCAAACCGGCATCGGAATCGATCCGCCTCAATGACGCAGGCCAGATCGAAGGCTTGTTCTAAGGCCTGAAATAGGCAATCTGCGGCCCGGGGACCCCCTCGGGCCGCAGGAGTTTGAAAATGACTGAACGACACCCGCCGCAGGACTGTGCCGATATGCCGGCACTGCGGCAGCAGATCGATGTGCTGGACCGGGAGCTGATTGCCCTGCTGGCAGAACGGGCGGGCTATATTGACCGCGCGATCGCGCTGAAGACGGCCAATAACTGGCCTGCGCGCATTCCGGCCCGTGTCGAAGAAGTTGTGAGGAACGCCCGGATGACAGCCAGCACCGCGGGGCTTGATCCCGATCTGGTAGAGAGCCTGTGGCGCCAGCTTGTGGAATGGTCGATTGCCCGTGAGGCACAGGTCATTCGCGAGGAGTAACGCGCAGCCGCAAGTGGCGCGCAGCAAGAGGACAAAAGCAATGGCAGCGAATATCATCGACGGGAAGGCTTTTGCGGCCACCGTGCGTGAGAAAGTGGCAGGCCACGTGGCCCGGCTGAAGGAAGAGCATGACATCACCCCCGGTCTGGCGGTGGTTCTGGTGGGGGAAGATCCTGCAAGCCAGGTCTATGTGCGCTCCAAGGGCAAGCAGACCGTGGAAGTTGGCATGAACTCCTTTGAGCATAAGCTGGATGCCGATACGTCTGAGGCGGATCTGCTGGCTGTTGTCGATAAGCTGAACAAGGATCCGTCGGTACACGGGATCCTGGTGCAGCTGCCGCTGCCCGGCCATCTGAACGAAGATCTGATCATCAACTCCATCGCGCCGGAGAAGGACGTGGACGGGTTCCACATCTCCAACGTGGGCCTGTTGGGCACCGGTCAGAAGTCGATGGTGCCCTGCACGCCGCTTGGCTGCCTGATGATGCTGCGCGACTATCACGGCTCGCTGTCGGGCATGGATGCGGTTGTGATTGGCCGCTCCAACATCGTTGGCAAGCCGATGGCGCAGTTGCTGCTGGGCGACAGCTGCACCGTGACCATCGCGCATTCGCGCACCAAGGATCTGCCGGATGTTGTCCGCCGCGCGGATATCGTGGTTGCTGCTGTGGGCCGCCCGGAAATGGTGCCCGGTGACTGGATCAAGGAAGGCGCCACCGTGATTGATGTGGGTATCAACCGCATCGACGCCCCGGAAAAAGGCGAAGGCAAGATGAAGCTGGTGGGTGATGTGGATTACGCCAGCTGCGCCGAGCGCGCAGGCGCGATCACCCCGGTGCCGGGCGGCGTTGGTCCGATGACCATTGCCTGCCTGCTGGCCAATACCGTGACCGCCTGCTGCCGCGCCAATGGCTTGGCAGAGCCGGAAGGGCTGACCGCCTAATCAGAGCTGACCTGCCATCTGCGGATGGCGGAGATCTGTTGCTCCCGTCGGATCTTTCCGGCGGGAGTATTTTTTGGAAAGGTGACAGGCGGGAACCGCCCGCGGATCAGCCTGCGGCGACCGGAACCATGGTGCCTTGCAACAGCGCAATCAGCTTTTCCTCATCGCCGGTTACGGCATGGACTTCTGCGGTGACGATGATCAGGCGGCGACCGGGTTTGATGACCTTGCCCGTGGCGCGCAGGACGTCGCCCGCGCCGGGGGCGAGAAGGTTGATCTTCATCTCGGCTGTCATCACCTCGCTATCCTGCGGCATCAGGGTCAGCGCGGCATAACCTGCGGCGCTGTCACCGATGGCAAAGCTGAGAGCGGCATGGGCGACGCCGTGCTGCTGGCGGCTGCCCGGCAGGATTGGCGCGGTGATGGTGACGCTGCCCTGACCGACATCGGTGATCTCTGCGCCCAGGGTCTGCATCATCGTTTGGCGGGCAAAACTCTCGCGGATGCGCTGCTCTCTCATGGCTGTCCTCTCTGCGGTGTTGGGTCACCTTAGACTGAGGTTTGCAGCTTGGGGAGGTGACGCTGCGCGCGGGTCTCATTCAGGTGGTCAGCGGGGCATTGGGCAGGGCAGCGGGCGTGGCCCTGTGAGGATGGCCAGGGCGCGCGGCGACATCAGATCTCGCAGTGCCGGATCGGTGGTGCAGAGCCCGCCTGTATAGGTGCCGAAGGCGGGTAGAATCAGGCGCTGATGATCAGCCAGAAATGCGGGGCGGGAGGTGCCGCGCAGGCGGGCCTTCGGGTGGTAGTGGCCAGAGATTTCGGCACTGTTTTGATCTTGCAGCGCAGGCTCGGCGATGTGGCGAAACAGCAGCGGGCCGAGGGTCAGGCTGTCATGCGCCTCCCCGGCCAGCCCGGTCGGGGCCGGATCATGGTTGCCGGTGATCCAGATCCAGCGAGGCCCGGTGATGAGCTGCTCAAGCTGCGCGCGATCGGTGGGTGACAGTGCCGCAGCGGCGGCCTCATCGTCAAAACTGTCGCCGAGGCAGATGACCGTTTCTGGCTGCGTCTGCTCGATCACTGCTGTGAGGCGGTTCAGCGTATCGCGGGTCTCGTAGGGGGGCAGGGCGGTGCCACCCCGGCGCAGCTGACGTTCTGATTTTCCCAGATGCAGGTCCGCGACGCAAAGCAACCCGCGCGCCTGCCACCAGAGGGCGCCGGATCCAAGTGCTGTCAGGCGCTCGCCTGCGAGGGAGAAATCATAGCCGGTCATGGCCGCTCTGATCGCTGGTTTTGCGGGACTGTGCAAGTCTGGTCTATCGGATGTCAAAGCTTGGTTGCGGTTGGGGATTCCAGTTCTGCCAGCCCGGCGCTGCGCATCAGTTCCTCGGTCTCGCGTTGCAGGAGTTTTTCCTGTGCCGCGCCTTTTACCGGGACCTTGCCGACCTCAAGCAGCAGAGGCGCTGCAAGGGGCGAGATCTGCGACAGGCGATTGAGGGTGATATTCCCGTTGATGCGCGCGAGCATCTCTTCGATCCGGCCGAAATCCACCAGGCCGCCGAGCGCCTCCTGTCTGGTGATGTCCAAGAGCAGGTGGTCGGGATCATATTTGCGCAGGGTGTCATAGAGGATGTCGGAGGAAAACGTTGCCTGACGGCCGTTTTTGCGCTGGCCGGGGGTGTTGCGTTCGATGAGACCGGCGATATTGGCCACCGCACGAAAGCTGCGTTTCATCACTGCATTGTCCGCCAGCCAGCCCTCTAGCCCGGCGCGTAGCTGGTCCGGGTCGAACAGGGGGGCGGGATCGTCAACCGGCGAAAGCCCCCATATCAGCGTGGCGTAATCGGTGGCAACAAAGCCCAAGGGATCGAGCGACAGCTCCTCCATGCGTTTGGTCAGCAAGAGGCCGAGCGTCTGCATCGCGTTGCGCCCGGCAAAACCGTAGACGCAGAGATGTTCGCGGCCCCGGAAGGGAAAGCTCTCCAGCAGCAGCTCGCCCCGGCGTGGCATCCGGGAGACCTGCCGCTGTAGCGCCAGCCAGTCGGCGGTGTGGGGGGGCAGATCGGGCCATCTGTTGCGTTGCAGGATATCCAGAATGCGGGTGCTGAGCTGGGTGGAGGTGGCGAATTTGGTGCCGGAGAAGACAGCGACCTTGGGTGTTTTGCTGGCGTTGCGACTGACCTCCACCGTCATTTCGCGCAAGCCCTCATAGCGCACGATCTGGCCGCCGATCAGGAAAGTATCGCCGGGGGTCAGAGTGGCGGCAAAGGCTTCCTCAATCTCCCCCAGGGGTTTGCCACCACGGCTGCGCTTGAGCCTGACTTTCAGGAGGTCCGTGTCCTGAATGGTGCCGATGTTCATGCGAATGCGGCGGGCGGCGCGGGGGTCGCGCAGCTGCCACAGCCCATCTGGACGTTGCAGCAGCCGCTGCCATTGGTCATAGACCCGAAGTGCGTAACCGCCGGTGGCACAGAAGTCGAGGCAGGCGTCGAACTCTGCGCGGGTGAGGCTGGCGTAGGCGCCAGCGCCGGTGACCTCAGCAAACAGATCATCGGCAGCAAAGGGACCGGCGCAGGCGCGGATCAGGATGTGCTGGCACAGGACGTCGCGGGGACCGGGCGGGCGCGGGCTGCCGTCCAGCGTGCCTGCCTCCACGGCCTCAAGGGCGGCGCGGCATTCGACCACCTCAAACCGGTTGGCGGGCACCAGAAGCGCCTTGGATGGCGCATTGTAGCGGTGGTTGGCGCGGCCAATGCGCTGCACCAGTCGCTTGACGTTCTTGGGTGCGCCAATCTGGATCACCAGATCCACGTCGCCCCAGTCGATGCCCAGATCAAGCGAGCCGGTGCAGACCACGGCGCGCAACTCTCCCCCGACCATCGCGGCCTCGACCCGTTCCCGCTGCACCCGATCAAGCGAGCCGTGGTGAATGCCAATCGGCAGGCCGTCCTCATTGGCGAGCCAGAGGTTGCGAAAGAAGATCTCGGCCTGGGCGCGGGTGTTGTGGAAGATCAGCGTTGTTTTATGGGCCTTGATCTGCTCGAGCACGGCGGGGATGGCATGCGCGGCGCCGCCACCGGCCCAGGGCGGGGCGGCATCTGTCTGCAGCATTCGGATGTCGGGGGCGGGGCCGGGATCGGCCAGCACGATATCACAGGGGTCGGGATGATGCGCGAGATACTGCGCGATGGCGGCGGGATCATCGACGGTGGCGGAAAGGCCGACCCGGCGCATGTCGGGGCAGATCGCTTGCAGTCGGGTCAGAGCGAGCATCAGTTGATCGCCGCGTTTGCTGTCGGCAAGGGCGTGGATTTCATCCAGCACCACCCGTTTCAGCCCGGCAAACATGCGCGGCGCGTCCTCGTAAGAGGTGAGGAGGGCGAGGCTTTCCGGTGTGGTGAGGAGAATATGCGGTGGATCGGCGCGCTGGCTGCGCTTGCGACTGGCGGGTGTGTCACCCGTGCGATCATCAATGCGGATGGGCAGGCCCATGTCCTCAACCGGCGTGCGCAGGTTGCGTTTGATATCAGCCGCCAGCGCCTTCAGCGGCGAGACATAGAGCGTGTGCAGCCCCTGATGGTCGCCGGTGGCAAGATCGGCCAGCGTGGGTAGGAAACCCGCCATCGTCTTGCCGCCGCCGGTGGGCGCGATCAGCAATGTCGCTGGATCCCCGGCGCGGTCCAGCATCTCCTGCTGGTGGGGATGAATGGTCCAGCCGCGGGTGCTGAACCAATCTGTGATGACATCGGGAAGACTGCTCATCCGACTTATCTAGGCGCGATGTCAGAACTTTCCTAAAAGTTCTGACCAAAGTTTTTCAAAAAACTTTGGGGTGGCTCATTTGACGATATGTTCGTCCTTCACGAACATATTGGCCCAGGCGCGGTCGATGAGGTCGGGAGACATCTGATAGGGGATGCCTTCGAAATCGCAGATCGCCTTCATCTGGTCGATCAGGAAGACCGGCTGATAATTGGCGTAGATATTGTCGATGGTCGGGTATTTGTGCTTGAGCAGGTGGACCAGCGCGGCCTCATCCAGCGGGATGCCTTTCTTCTGGGCGACCATGGCAAAGATCTTGAGGAAGTTTTCCTGATCCGGGCCGTCGATTTTGATCTTGAAAAAGATCCGGCGTAGGGCGGCCTGATCGAAGATCTCATTGGGATGAAAGTTGGTGGAGAAGATCACCAGCGTATCAAAGGGCACCTCAAATTTTTCGCCCGATTGCAGCGAGAGGATATCGCGGCCCTCTTCCAGCGGCACGATCCAGCGGTTGACCAGCGCCTGCGGCGGTTCCGCCTGTCGGCCAAGGTCATCGACGATGAAGATGCCGCCGGTGGATTTCAGCTGCAGCGGGGCCTGATAGGTGCGCGCGGTGGGGTTGTAGACCAGATCCAGCATCGACAGGGACAGCTCACCCCCGGTGACAACCGTGGGGCGTTCACACATGACATAGCGACTGTCAAAGCGGCGCGCGCGGCGCAGGCTGTTCGGGTCATCCTCCGGCAGGGGGACGGCGGTGTGTACGATCGGGTCATAGACGGTGATCACCTGACCGGCATATTCGATGGCGCGGGGCACATAGACATTGTCGCCGAGGGCATCGCGGATGCCGTTGGAGATGGAGGATTTCCCATTGCCGGGGGGACCATACATCAGGATGGAGCGGCCGGCGCTGACGGCGGGGCCAAGGTGGTCGAGAAGGCTGTCGGGCAGCACCAGATGGCCCATCGCCCCCAAGAGCTGCTGACGGGTGACCAGAATATTGCGGATCGACTGGCGTTTGACCTGTTCGCGGTAGATGTCCAGCGGCACCGGCATGGCGCCGTAGTATTCCGACTGGCTGAGGGCATCCAGCGCGCGGGCCTTGCCTGCGTCGGTCAGCTGATAGCCCATTTCATTGCCGGAGTTCGCATTCAGCGTGCCGGTGGCCTCCAGCAGTTTCTGTTCGCGGGCGATATCCACCAGTTCCTGCGTCACCGGGATCGGCAGGCAGATTGCGGCTGCGATTTCGCTGACGTTTTCGCAGGTCTTGCGGAAGATCGTTTTCAGCAGGATATCCCGCATCATCACCAGCGGGAGCTGCATTTGTTCCAGCCCGCGCGGGGAGGGGGGCGCCATGACGGCGGAGGTTTCCATATTCATGCTGCGGCCTGCCTGTCTCGGTTGCACAAAGTCACGCCGGATGGCGCGCGGGTGTTCCAGACAAGAGTTTATTCAGCACTGTGGCACAAGCGGGGCAAAGCTGGTGCATTTCCGCGAAGGGGTGGGGCAGATGTCGCGCATTTTAGGAAAGCTGCGGGGAGACCCGGAGGGGCCTAGACGGGGGCGCTCTGGCCCAGCTGGCTGCCCAGCACCAGATAGAACACCAAGGTGCCGCCAAGGCAGAGGCCCATCGGGAATTTGCTGCCAACATCCCAGCTCTTCCACTCTGGCGCGAGACGGCGCAGGGGGGTGTATTTGGCAATGCGATGCGTCAGGAACCCGGCCAGCAGCATGGCAGAGAAGATCATCACCACCACCGAGAGATCCCCAAAGACCACAAAGGGGGCGGCGGCACCGGCGAATTTGGCGTCCCCCGCGCCGACCATGCCCGCGCTGTAGCACAGGAAGCCAAGGCCGATGCCGATGGGCAGATGCAAAAGTTGCCAGCCGTAGTCTGCCCAGCTCATCAGGAAGGGGCCGACAATGATAAAGATTGCGGCCAGAAGATCCACCGTCCAGTTGGGGATCCGCATATGGCGCAGATCATTGAGCGCGACCACACAGCAGAGCGGCACGACAAAAGGCAGGAACCACAGGGCGACATGGGCCGAGATCAACATGGGGCGCAGGCTCCGGTGGTTAGCCGTTTTCCAGCGCAGCAAGCGCGCGGGCGGCAGCGTCGAAATGCTGCGGGTGGGTCGAGATCGCCTGACGCAGCAGGCTTTCGCCGGTCTGAACGTCGCCCTGTTTTACCGCAGAGAGCGCCAGCGTGTGCAGCAGCTGGGCGCGTTCGGTCTGATCCATCGGGATCACCGGCAGGGTGTAGTTGCGCTGTGCGCCACGGGCCAGCACCAGATTGTTCTTGGCGGTGAACAGCGACTGGTCCTGACGGATGGCATCGCCGAACAGGCGCTCGGCCTCGGCATAATCGCCACGGGTCAGTTTGGAGTAGCCCCAGTTGTTCATTACGCGGGCGGGCTGCGTGGTGAGGCCAACGGCGGTCTGATAAAAGCTGTCGGAGCGTTTCCAGTTCTGCTCGGAATCGGCAACCATCGCCTCCAACCGGTAGCGTTTGAAGGTCTCATGGGTGGGCGGCACCTTGTCGAGTGTGGTGCGGGCCTCGTCCCAATTGCTGGTGCGGATCAGCGCGTCGGCCAGTTCTACGCGGTCATCATCAGTGGCCTCGGGGAGGGAGACGACCTTTTTCCAGGCGGTGACCGCCTCGGTGTTGCGCTTGGCGCGGATCAGCGAGAGCGCCAGCCCGCGATTGAGATCGATCCGCTCGGGGGCGGATTTTACGGTGCGCTGGAAATAGGTTACGGCCTCATTCGGGTCGGCAACCGTCAGCATCACATCGTTGAGGTTGCTTTCATCGACCACGTTCACCTCCTGAAAGGCGCGGTCCACGGCTTCGGTGTCGTCCTTGGCGCAGGCCGACAGGACAAGCCCACCGACCAGACATGCGGATACGAAAATCTGCTGGCGCATTTTTTGCGTCCTCTGTGCTGCTCTGCCTCTAGGCCTTGCGTCATCGGGACGTGCGAATCAGGTAACTGCCCCCGCCGCGTTGCACCAATGCGTAGCCTTTTTGTTGCGGATCACTATGCGTGCTCTGGTCAAGTTTTGCGAGGGCAAGGCGGAAATTTTCACGGATTGCGTCACTTTCGCCATTATCAAGCGCGAAGGCGCGGCGCAGGATCTGCTCGGCCTCGGGGTATTTCTGGCGTTCCATCAGCACCACGCCGAGGTTGTTCATTGCTGCGGGCCAGTCGGGATCACGCTCCACCGCGCGGCGGAGATGGGTTTCGGCCTGCCCCAGACGCCCCAGCCCCAGATTGGCGGTGCCAAGGCCGGAGAGCACCTCAGCGGTGAGGCCGTCCTCTAGTGCAGCACGGGTGAAGGCATCCAAGGCCAGCTCATATTCCGCAGCCGCCATCAGCCGGTGGCCGACAATGAGGCCGCTTTCGGCGATTCCACGGGGATCGACGCCTGGCAAGGCCGGACCGCCCAGAGGATCATTCGGATCCGGTTTGCCGCCCGGTGACACGCAAGCCGCCACCAACGCAAGCGCGAGGGTGGCGGTGATCAGTCGACAGAGACGGGAGGGGATGCCCCAACCCAGTGTCATCATGTGTTATTTGCTCATATTGCCCAGGTTGGCGATGCCCTGCGCCGAAGGTCCGACCAGAATGATCAGCAGCGGCGGCACCGTGAGGGTCATTGTGGCAAGGGTCATTTTGGTTGGCAACTTGTTTGCGGCCTCTTCGGCGCGCATCACCCGTTTGTCCCGCATTTCCCCGGCATAGACCCGCAGGGCCTCGGCGATCGAGGTACCAAAGGTGGCCGATTGGATCATCACGGTGACAAAGGAGGAGACATCCTGCACCCCGCAACGGGTGCCCATGTCGCGCATGACCTTGTCTTTGTCCTTACCGGCTTTCATCTCCTGGGCGACGACGTCGAATTCTTCGGCCAGCGCAGGGTAGGAGGCATGGAGCTCCTTGGCGACGCGCACGATGGCCTGATCCAGCGACTGGCCGGCCTCAACACAGACCAGCATCATGTCGAGTGCATCGGGGAAACCGGAGGTGATCTCTTGTTTGCGCTCTTCGATGCGGCGGGTGATCCAGTATTTCGGCAGCATATAGGCGGCGGCACCGGGGCCGATGATGCGGATGACCATTTGCTGGCCGTCGTATTCCACATCGCCATTCAGCACGTAGACATAGAACAGGCCCAAAGCGAGGCCGATCAGCCCCAATGCGAACTGGGCGAAGTGGAAGAAGCGCACCGAATCCTTGGACTGGTAGCCGGCCTGACGCAGCTTCAGCTCCATCTTGGAGAGTTCGGCGGCGTCCTGGGGTTCCAGAAAGGAGGCGAATTTCTGCAGCTGTTCGTTGCGATCGGCCTGCCGCAGGCGTTCCTTCTTGGGTTTGGTCTGGGTGCTGGCCGACATGCTTTTTTGCAGCTTCTTCAGCGGATCCTCGGGCTGGTTCAGCAGCAGCGGGATCGCCAGCAGGATCATGAAGAGGCCGATCAGCCCAACCACCAGAAGCGGGCCGAAGGGGCCGAGATGTGTCACCAGCAGGTCATTGATATCGCTCAGGGATGTCATGGGTTTTGCCTCACACCTTGATGTTCGTCAGCATGCGCATAACGAAGAGATTGACGGTCAGCATGGCGCCAACGACGAAACAGGCGGGGATGAACCAGGGGTGGTCGATCACGCTGTCATAATAGCCGGGATCCTTGGCCAGAATGCCGCCCAGACAGAACAGCGGGAAGCCGGAGAGGAATTTGCCGGACCATTGCGCCTCGGCGGTGATGGCTTTCACACGGCGGAACAGGCGGAAGCGGGCGCGGATCACCTTGGCCAGACCGGCCAGCACCTCAGCGAGGTTACCACCCGATTGCTGCTGGATGGTCACAGCCACGGCGAGGAAGCGCATGTCTTGCATGTCCAGGCGTTCGGCCATTTCCTTCAACGCCTCGCCCACATCGCGGCCATAGGCGCTTTCGTCGGCGATGACGCCGAATTCGGTGGCCAGCGGATCTTCGACCTCATTGGCGACGATCTGCACAGCAGAGGAAAACGGATGGCCAACGCGCAGGGACCGCACCATCAGTTCGACGGCATCGGGCAGCTGCTCTTCGATCATGGCCATGCGTTTGGCGGCTTTTTTATTGACCCAGAAGAACACGGCGCCGACGCCGATGATGACCGAGGCCAGCAGGCGCAGCGGCAGTTCGGCGCTGGTGCCAACGCTGAGGCCAACGAAGGCGATGGCGGCGACGCCGCCCATGATCAGGATCAGCTGACGCGGTGAGAAGGCAATCGCTGCCTTTTGTGCACGCTCGGCCAGCAGCGAATAGAGCGGGATCGACTTTGCGCTCATGTGCTGGCGCATTTCCTTGCGCAGCTGTTCCAGCACCTGTTCGCGGTTGCCGCCCTTGTCCATCATCTCCAGGCGGCGGTTGACGCGGCTGTTGAGGCTGATGGATTTGCCAAATGTCACCAGATAGAGACCTTCGACCAGCACCAGAACGCCGATGAAGATCAGACCATAGATGATTGGTTCTGCACTCAGTTGCATCAGCGCGCCTCCATCACGGTAGGTTCATAGATCGCGGACGGCAGGTCGTAGCCCCAGAGGCGGAACCGCTCGGAGTAGTGGCTGCGCACGCCGGTGGCGGTGAAATGGCCGATGATCTTGTTCTCCGGCGTGAGGCCGACGCGCTGGAAGCGGAAGATTTCCTGCATGGAGATCACATCGCCTTCCATACCGGTGATTTCGGTGATGGAGGTCATGCGGCGGGAGCCGTCCTGCAGACGCGAGGCCTGCACAATGATGTTAACCGCTGAGGCGATCTGGCTGCGCACCGCCTTGATCGGCATTTCGATGCCGGCCATGGCGATCATGTTTTCCAGACGTGAGATGCCGTCGCGGGCAGAGTTGGCGTGGATCGTGGTCATGGACCCGTCGTGGCCGGTGTTCATTGCCTGCAACATGTCGATGACCTCTTCGCCGCGGGTTTCGCCCACGATGATCCGGTCCGGGCGCATCCGCAGGGCGTTTTTGAGACAGTCGCGGGGCGAGACCTCACCGCGCCCCTCGACGTTGGGCGGGCGGCTTTCCATCCGGCCCACATGGGTCTGTTGCAGCTGAAGTTCCGCCGTATCCTCAATGGTGAGGATGCGTTCGGCATTGTCGATGAAGGATGACAGCGCGTTGAGGGTGGTGGTTTTACCGGAGCCGGTACCGCCGGAGACGATGACGTTGAGACGGGTGGAGACAGCGGCCTGAAGATAGGCGGCCATTTCCTCGGTGAAGGCGCCGAAGTTGACCAGATCGTCGATGCCCAGCTTGTCCTTCTTGAATTTACGGATCGAGACCAGCGAGCCATCCACGGCCACTGGCGGCACCATGGCGTTGAAACGCGAGCCATCGGCGAGACGGGCGTCCACGTAAGGGTTGCTTTCATCGACACGGCGACCCACGGCGGAGACGATCTTGTCGATGATCCGCATCAGGTGCTTTTCATCCTTGAAAGTCACATCGCTGAGCTGGAGTTTGCCATCGCGTTCGACAAAGACCTGCTGCGGGCCGTTGACCAGAATATCGTTGACGGTGTCGTCCTGAAGCAGGGTTTCCAGTGGGCCAAGGCCTGTGACCTCGTCATAAAGCTCCTTGGTCAGGGTCTGGCGGTCCTCACGGTTGAGAACGATGCCTTTTTCCTCAAGGATCTCAGTGGCGATAGAGGAGATTTCAGCGCGCAGCTCGGCCTCGCTGGCACGCTCCAGCGCGGCGAGGTTGAGGTTGTCCAGCAGTTCGCGGTGCAGCTGGATCTTGATCTCGCCCATCCGCTCCTTGCGCTTGCGTTCCTTGTCCGCCGGTGTTGCCTCAGCCGCCTTGCGGGCCATGGGTTTGCGCATGCTGGCGGCCGGGGCGGGGGCCTTTTGCGGTGCGGCCGCAGGGGCCGGCTGCGCGGCGGCGCGTGGTGTGGCAGACTGTTTTTTGTACTTGGAGAACATGGAAAGAACGCCCCTGGTTAAATCTGGGTTCAGGCCGCCGCAGCGTCGCTTTGACCGAGGTCATGCAGCGATTGGGCCAGTTTCAGAATTTCCTTGCGCAGTGGGTTCTTGGCCGCCGAGCTGGCCAATGGGGTGCCATGATCGCAGGCCTGCGCCACCTGCTTGCCGCCATCGGGCAGTTGCAGGTCGATGGAAATGCCCAAGGATTCCGCCATGCGTTTCACGCGGCTCTTGCCACTCAGGTCCGTGAATTTCGGAGCCCGGTTCAGCGCAAACCGCAGTTTTTCAAACGGCAGGTCCTCGGATTGCAGCGCCCGTTTCAGGCGCAGCGCGTTCTGCGCCGACCGCATGTCCAGCTCCACCATGGAGAAATAGACATGCGCCATATTGAGAATGGTTTCCGACCACTGCACCAGCGTGTGCGGCATGTCGATGACCACAAAATCGAAGTGACTGCGCGCTAGCGTTACCACCCGTTCGATGTCTTCGGGGGTGATGAACTCCAGCGGGATCATATCCACCGGCGCGGTCAGCACTTGCAGCTTGTCCTCATAGGTGACCAGCGCCTGACCAAAGACATCTTCGTCGAGATTTTCAGTGTCGCTGAACATCTCCATCACCACCTCGCGGCGGGGCAGATCGAGATAGGTTGCAGCCGAGCCGTATTGCAGATCGAAATCCAGCAGGCAGACCCGCGGGGTCTCGGAGGTGGAGAGCTGTGCCAGCTCCCAGGCGAGATTGACCGCAAGCGTGGTCGACCCGCTGCCACCAGCCAAACCATGGCAGACGATGACAGCGCCATCGCGCTGGCTGCCGGTCTTCAACGTATGCTGGGGTTCGGCATTGCGCTCCGCATCGGCCAGACGCAACCGTTCGATGGCGGCTTGCAGTTCCCCTTCCGGCAGAGGGTAGGGGATGAATTCATCAGCGCCCTGACGCAGCAGGTTGTGCAGCGCGGCAGGGGTGACATCCTCGGCGATCAGGATCACCTTGATATTGCGGGCCTTTGCCTCGGTGATGATGGTGCCCATCAGCGGCAGGTTGTCTTCGTCGCCGCTGTCCAGTGCGAGGGCGACAAATTCCAGCGCTTCGGCTTCGCTTTGATTGAAGAAGGCCAGAGCTTCAGTGAAACCGAGGTCACCCCAGGATTCGCCCATGGTCGCTTCCATGTCTTCGATCAGCAGGTCGAAGTTCTGCACGTCCCGACTGATCGTACAGGCAACAATCGCATTCGCTTCTGTCTGCGGCATACCGCTGCTCATCACCGTTATCCTTCTCTCGGGGCGTGTCGCGCCATATTGGCCGGACTACGCTAGCACGCGCATCCGACTGATGGACGCACATTACCTCTTGAGAACAATGTCGGGGAAGATCTGGGCGAGATTGGGGCCAAGGCCGCCCATTTCTGGGGTATTCTTAATGAGGTCTAAACAGGGTTAACCGCTGCCAACCCTGTTCAGCCACGCTTATTCCAGAGTGGTTTTGATTGAGCGTTCGCTGGTCAGTGAGGTGCGTGGCACCGCGCTTTCAATGTACTCTCGGTAGATGATCTGCGCGTATTTACCATCAAGAACAGTGGGATGGCGCTTAAGGAAGCCGCTGACTTCAGTGACGGTGCGGCGGTTGCGACGCTCGCGGTCTGAGGTCGGGATCAGAGGCTGTGTCTCACCGAAGGAGACCACGGCCTGCAATCGGCTGCGGCTGATCCCGCGCCCGACAAGATAGTTCACAGCAGCGCGCGCGCGGCGCAGGCCAAGGGCCTTGTTGTAGCTGGCGGAGCCGACGGCATCGGTATGCCCGAAGACCCGGAATCGCACCTCGGGGAATTGCCGGATCCAATGGGCCTGCTGATCCAGCACCGCGCGGGCATTTCCATCAAGCTGGGCGCTGTCAAAGGCGAAGGTGATGGTGGTCGGCACCTCTTCGGCAAAGCGGGTGGCGAGCTGGATTGCGAAATCGCGTTCCCCGGCCATCACGGCGGCGTTGGAATTGGTGGCATTACCAAAGACCGAACGGTCCAGCGGTTCGCCCGCTTCATATTCACAGGCGGCCACTGTCAGGGATAGGCCAAAGAGTGCTGCATATCTGATCATCTGCCCCATATCCCTCTGCTTAATCCATCACATAGCCGTAAGAGCCGTTGAAGTCCTGCTTGGCCACTTCGCTGGCGGGGCCTTTCTGGCCCTTGGCCACCCGACCCATCAGGAACAGTTCACTCTCACTTGGCGGGCGAATGCGATCAGTCGGCAGGCTCAACGCCTCGCCGCGTGTCGGGGTCACCAGATGGGCGCTAACGATGATCACCAGTTCGGTCTGTGCGCGCTGATAGTTGGCGCTGCGGAACAGCGAGCCGAGGACGGGAACATCGCCGATCCAGGGCAGCTGCGAGGAGTTGTCGCGGAATTCATCGCGGATCAGGCCGGCAATGGCAAAGCTCTCACCATCGCGCATTTCGACCGTCGTCACGCTTTCCCGGCGCGAGAAGGCCGCGATGCTGAGACCGTTCAGCTCAATCGAATTGGTGGGATCAATGGCGGAGACAGCGGCCTTCATTTCCAGATTGATCACATCCGCATCTACCACGCGGGGAATGAAGTTCAGCTCAATCCCGAAGGGTTTGAATTCAATTGTAATGATACCGTCTTCCTGGGCGACGGGAATGGGGTATTCGCCCCCGGCGAGAAATTTGGCCTCCTGCCCCGAGAGGGCAGAGAGATTGGGTTCTGCCAAGGTGCGGACGACGCCTTTCTGCTCCAGCGCCTCCAGCAGGAGGTTCACCTGGAAGGCACCGGCATTGAAGCCGAAGACAAAGGCGCCTGTGTTGTCATTGGCGGCCGGGATGTTGCCGGACAGGCTGTTGGTCAGCGCGCCCTGGGTGTTGAGGGTGCTGGTACCACCGTTGACGCCGACACTGTTGCCGCCCTTCACGCCGAGCGAGGCGCTGAGGGATTTGGAGACGGTGCGCTGCATTTCGGCAAAACGCACCTTCAGCATGACCTGCTGCACGCCTCCGACAGACATTAGGTTGCTGACCCGCTCAGGCGCATAGCGTTCGGCCAGATCCAGCGCCCGCTGCAAACGGGCAGAACTGGACACAACGCCGGACAGAACGATGCCATCGTTGGCGGTGCGGACTTCGATCTTTTCGCCGGGCAGGATCTGGCGCAGCCGTTCCTTGAACTCGCTGACATCGGCGGCCACGCGGACATCGACGTTGGTGATCAGGCGGCCAGAGGCATCCAGCAGGGTCAACGTCGTCAGGCCCGGTGACTTGCCCAGAACGTAGATTGTGCGATCCGACAGTGAGGAAATATCGGCGATGCTGGGGTTTGCGATGCTGAGTTCGGAGAAGGGCACGTCGCTTTCGACCACCACCGCCCGGTTCATCGGCACCTCAAGATTGGCGGCGGTGCCCTTTTTGACCACGCGCAAGCCATTCGCCCAGGCAGCATCTGCAACCGGGAAACACACCAGCGAAAGCCCCGTCAGGGCCGCCGCAACATACCGTCTAAAAGCCATGTGACCTGCCTTTCCGATCACGCCTCAATACAGGGTCTTTTTGCCCATTGTTTGCGACACTCTGCGCGCATCGGCGAATTTTTGCAAGAATCAAAGACTTCCGGGGTGCAGCTACAGTGGCTGACCTGTGGAGTGTCGGCAACAATCACATAAAAACACCGCCCGAGGAGGGACGGTGTTTGATATGTTATCCATCTGATACCTTTGCAGGAATGCGCGGTCGCGGTTCAGTTGGTGCAGGGAATCGGGATCTCGACCACCTCAGCACCGCGACGGGTACGAATGGTGCAAACCTTTTCCTGTTCGGCCTGCTGCGGTGCCTCGATCGCGCCGAGACCCAGCAGGCTGCGCTGGTCGACCTCGATCACGGAGGCGACGGTGTCATCCCCAGCACCCACAAGCGACAGAGACAGGCGGCCGGTGGATTGTGCCTGCGCCAGTGCGGCAACCTGTTCGGGGCGCACGGCGGCAGTTACGGTGCGCGCGATCACGGCGCCATCCAGATCACCACCGGCAGTCTGATCAACGGCGATCAGTTCGATATTGGTCTGGATCAGGCGGGTGAATTCGCCATTCCGACCACCATTCTGATCATTGAGCGACCCAGTCCAGTAGACGTCCACATGGTCACCGGGGCGCAGAAAACCGGACACGCCGGAGGATACATCAACCCGGATCGCAAAGGCGCGCATGCCTTTGGACAGGCGGGAGGTGATGCCCGCGTCTTCACCGGGTTTGGTGACCTTGACCGCCAGAATCGCCTCATCCTTTTCCATGCGGCGCAGCACCACGCGATGATCATCGGGGTATTGCGGCGGGAACAGCGCATCCATGGTCAAGAAGGCGCCTTCGGGAATGGCGTTCTCGGGCCAGCGGACGGAGCGGATATGCTCCTTGGTCAGCCGTTCGCCGTATTTCAGTTGCGTGTTGGCGATAAAGACATCGACCAACGGAATGTTCTCTCCCCGCGAGGCGCGCTCACGGGCGAGTTCGTTTTGGTAAGCGGTGATATAATTCTTGGCCATCATCACAGCCCCCCCGGCGAGGGCGACTCCGACAATGAGGACAAGTCCGAATACTGCACGCATGGTGGTACCTCTCATCAAGGGCTGCCGGGGTTGCAGGTGCAACACCGGCGCCTGGGTCGGTCAAACCGTTGCCTGAACCGGGCGTTCTGTCCCAGTGCTGCCGCCGATGCCAATCGCCACCGGCGGACAAGACGCGTTGCCGCGCCCCGATCAGCTAAACGACCAATTGGTCATATAGGCTGCCAGCAGGTCGGCCAGTCCCAATGCGCCATCCTCCATTGAGGCGGCGATGAGCACAACCAACCCAACGATCGCAGCGGTCAGAACCACCCAGTCAACGGTGACTGCGCCGTCATCTTTGGCAATGAATTGCTTGAACCTGTTCATACTGGACCTCGCTAACCGAAGGTTCCTTGGGCAAAGGGCCGCGCCTTAGGCAAAAGGCGCGGCCCTCAAACTCGTCAGGTCAAAAGCGACTTAGGAGTCGGACGGACCTTTGGTGCCCAGGTAGGAGCCGGTCGCGGATGTCAGGTTCGACGCGCCGTTTTCGATCGAGGTGTAAACAACACCTGCCAGAGCGGCCACAGCGGCGGTCAGAACAACCCAGTCAACGGTCACGGCGCCAGAGTCGTCTTTACGGAAGTTTTTGATGAATTTGATCATGGTTCGTCCCTCCAAAGGATCTAAAAGTGTGTTTCAACCTTGCCGTACGTTTGTGAGCCTGCTCTCTCCTGCTCGGCTCTGTTCGACTTGGTGTGAAGCTATATAGCCAGCGGAGCGTGGCAGGATTTGGGCTGAAACGCGGACTCATTTGCCCTACTTTAACTTTTCGCCAGTGATCCATTTAAGTATTTGATTTTGAAGGGGTATTATTTTTACTTCTTGTCAATATCCGTGGCTCAGGGGCGGCAGATCTTGGTAAATATGGCAAATCTGCCAGAATCTGGGGTGCGGAACTGGATTTTTACCAGCGCTTCAGCGAGTCTTAGCGGCGAAAAACAGAGGCAGAGCAGCCCCATGAGTCTTTGGCGATCCATTTCTGGCCGTTTGGCGGCCAATACGTCGACGAGTCGGCGCAGGTTTCCCGGTATTGGGGGCAATGGTGGGCATGTGGGCTGTTGGTTGCGCAGGGCTGCCGCAACACTTGTGGCCTGGGCTGTGATCTGGACCACCAGCGGCGGCGAGAGCGGAGCGCAGGCGGTTGAGAAAGCCGCACCGGCGCCTTTTCCTAAGTTTGAAGCCAAGCGCGTGCGCCCGCCCAAGCCCGGCACCAAACAGCGGATCAAGATACAGATCGAGACGCCCGCCAATATCCCCGCGCCGCCCGCAGCCACGGAGGCGGGCGCACCTGCAGCACCGCATAAGGGGCGCTATACCGGGTTCTGGGCAGAGATCTCTGACAGTTTGGCAGACGGCGGTCCCGGTCGCCTGGGCAAGGCGTTGCGGGCGCTGGATGGGGACACGCCGGTGGCGGCGCCCCGTCTGCAACTGCTGCAGGATATCGCGGGCGAACGCGGCGTGCAGATTCTGACGGCCAGTGTGGGGACGGATGTGTCTCCCGCATTGGTGCTGGCGGTGATTGCAGTGGAATCGGCAGGCAAGGCTGAGGCGGTTAGCAGTGCTGGCGCGCAAGGATTGATGCAGTTGATGCCGGATACCGCGGCGCGGTTCGGGGTTGGTGACGCCCTGGACAGTGGCGAGAACATAGCGGGCGGGGTGAAATACCTCAACTGGCTGATGGGAGAGTTCAACCGCGATCCGATTCTGGTGCTCGCGGGATATAATGCAGGCGAAGGCACTGTGCGCAGCCACGCGGGGGTGCCGCCGTTTGCCGAGACGCGTGATTACGTGCCCAAGGTTCTGGCGGCGTTTCAGGTGGCGCGCGGTCTCTGTATGACACCACCGGAACTGATCACCGACGGCTGTGTCTTTCGCCAGATGAAGTAGACGCTGATTTGGGCGAGCGCAGGCTCTCTCGGTTTTTTGGAAAATTGTTGCGACCTGGCTACCGGGATCATTTTTTCGCCCGATTTGGCTGATTTACAGCAGGGATATTCTACCTGAAGTAATTTTGGAGACAGGCATTGGATTTAGGGATCGATCCGACGGCTTTGGCCGCGGGGTCACATGCGGCGACTGACAATATTATCATGTTTGGCACCATCGCATTTGTTGGCTTTTTCGGGCGGCTGATCTTTGTTGCCTTTGGCCCGGGACTGGCGAATGCCAATCCGCTCAGAAACTTCTCCGGCTATGGGCATATTCTGGTGGCGGTGGCGTTGTTTGCAGGGGCTCTGCATTTGTCGGGCAAGACGGTGAAGGCACAGGTGCTGTTCAAGCGCCATCTCGTCGATCCGGTTGTGGTGAGCGTGCTGGGCCGTGACAGCTGCGATCAGGATGGTGATGATTACTGTGTTATCGTGTTTGAGCAGGACCGGGAGATGAGCGTCAACTGGTACGACAAACGCGTCTATATGTATGAGATACTGAACCCGGCGGAATTGCCGCTGTGGTCATCATTGCGCCCACGAGGGCGGCCGAAAGGGGCGACAGCGGCACCGCTGATTGGTGCGTGACATGAAAACGGCCCGTCAGATGATCTGGCGGGCCGTTTCAATTCTGCGGTGTCTTACAGCGATCAGTTGACGATGGTCGCCTGAGTTGCCGCGCGCAGCTCATCCTCGCTGACACCCTCGGCCGTCTCAACGATTTTCAGACCGCCCTCGACCACATCCAGCACGCCAAGGTTGGTGATGATGCGATCCACCACGCCTTTGCCGGTCAGGGGCAGGGTGCAGTCTGTTAGCACCTTGCTGTCACCGTGCTTGTTGGTGTGGTCCATGACCACCACCACGCGGCCGACGCCTGCCACCAGATCCATCGCGCCGCCCATGCCCTTCACCAGCTTGCCGGGGATCATCCAGTTTGCCAGATCGCCGTTTTCGGCGACTTCCATCGCGCCGAGGATCGCCATGGCGATTTTGCCGCCGCGGATCATCGCGAAGGATTGCGCGCTGTCGAAATAGGCGGTCTGGGGCAGTTCGGTGATGGTCTGCTTGCCGGCGTTGATCAGGTCGGCATCCTCTTCGCCCTCAATCGGGAAGGGGCCCATGCCCAGCATGCCGTTTTCCGACTGCAGCGTCACGTTGACACCTTCGGGGATGTGGTTGCTAACCAGCGTCGGAATGCCGATGCCGAGGTTCACATACCAGCCGTCCTGCAGTTCCAGTGCCGCGCGGGCGGCCATTTGATTGCGGTCCCATGCCATGTCGCGGTCTCCTTACTGTGCTGCGGGGCGCGTGGTGCGCTGTTCGATGCGTTTCTCGTGATCGCCTTGGATGATGCGATGCACATAGATGCCGGGCAGGTGGATGGAATCCGGGTCCAGCGAACCGGTGGGGACGATTTCCTCAACCTCTGCGACGCAGATCTTGCCGCAGGTGGCCGCAGGCGCGTTGAAGTTGCGCGCGGTCTTGCGGAACACCAGATTGCCGGTTTCATCCGCCTTCCAGGCCTTGACGATGGCGAGATCGGCAAAGATTCCCTCTTCCATGATGTAGTCTTCCATGGCGCCGTTTTCGCCGGTGGGGAACTGTTTCTCCATCTTGCCCTCGGCAATGACGGTGCCCACGCCGGTCTTGGTGAAGAAGCCGGGGATGCCTGCGCCACCAGCGCGCATACGTTCGGCCAATGTGCCTTGGGGATTAAACTCCAGCTCCAGCTCACCTGACAGGTACTGGCGCATGAATTCGGCGTTTTCGCCCACATAGGAGGAGATCATCTTCTTCACCTGCTTGGTCTGCAGCAGGATGCCGATGCCGAAGTCATCAACGCCCGCGTTGTTGGAGGCGAAGGTCAGATCCTTGGTGCCTGCGTCCTTGATCGCATCAAGCAGCAGTTCCGGAATACCGCAAAGCCCAAACCCGCCTGCAGCGATGAACATGCCATCGTGCAGCACACCGTCCAGCGCCTCGGCAGCGTTGGAATAAACCTTTTTCATATCCATCTCCCATGATCATCAGCCAGGTTGGCAAAGTTCTGACGCCCGCCGGGGACAGAGTCAACGATACGGAGAAAGACACGTATTTCTACGGACAGGGGCACAGGGCATCGGATGGGGCGGTACAGCGCGCCGCGTCAGCGGCGCCATGCCCAACGGGTCGAGGCCCGTCGCAAGACCGGGCTGACCGGGCGGGAGTTCATCGGGCGGGAGCAGTTAGGGGGGACACGGCCGGAGGCCAGCGGCGGAGGGAATTACCCCTCGTCGCTGCTGGTCTCGGCCTTCTTTTTGGCTGCAGGCTTTTTCGCGGCGGGTTTCTTCGCCGCTGTCTTTTTGGCGGCGGCCTTTTTCGGAGCTGCCTTCTTTGCCGGAGCCTTCTTCTTGGCACCGGATTTGCCGGCTTTCTCGGTGATCAGTTGTACGGCCATCTCGACTGTGACGTCCTTCGGCTCGACGTCTTTGGGCAGGGTGGCGTTCACCTTTTCCCATTTCACATAAGGCCCGTAACGCCCGTCCATGATACTGATGGCACCGCCGTTTTCGGGGTGATCGCCCAGCTCTTTCAGCGCCTTGGCAGCGGCACGGCGGCCACGACCGGGGTTGGCGCGCTTCTCCGCCAGCATTTCCACCGCCCGGTTCATGCCGATCTCAAAGACGTCTAGCGTTTCCTTGAGGTTCACGTAAACCGGCTTTTCCTCATCCGGTTTCTGATGCGCAATATAGGGGCCAAAGCGGCCCAGATTGGCCTGGATCGCGCCGCCCTCGGGGTGCTGACCAACCTCGCGGGGCAGGGTCAGCAGGGTGACGGCCTGTTCCAGCGTCACATCATTTGGACCCCAACCCGGCAGAAAATCCTTGCCCTGTTTGGGCAGCGAGGAGCGTGGCGGCTTCTTGTTTTCGGGCGTGGCTTCGCCGCGCTGCACATAGGGTCCGAAACGACCGGATTTCAGGTGGATCTCATCGCCATCATCCTCGCCCAGAACACGTTCGTAGCCTTCTGCGCCCTCCCCGGAAATGGGGCGGGTGTAGTTGCACTCGGGGTAGTTGCCGCAGCCGACAAACCCGCCGGTGCGCGAGGTCTTCAGATGCAGCTGACCGGCGCCGCATTTGGGGCAGATGCGGGGATCGGCACCATCTTCGCGCGGCGGATACAGCTGCGGGGCCAGCGCGTCATCCAGCACATCCAGCACTTCGGTGATGCGCAGGTCGGAGGTCTCCGAGATCGCGGCGGAAAAATCGCGCCAGAACCGGCTCAACAGATCCTTGTAGTCGCGGTCACCGGCGCTAACGTCGTCCAGCTCCCCTTCCAGATTGGCGGTGAATTCATATCCCACGTAGGTGCGAAAGAAATTCAGCAGGAAGATGGTGACGATCCGGCCCTTGTCCTCAGGGAACAGGCGGTTCTTGTCCTTGCGGACATATTCGCGGTCCTGAATCGTGGTGATCACAGAGGCATAGGTGGAGGGGCGGCCGATGCCCAGCTCTTCCATGCGTTTGACCAATGTCGCTTCGGTAAAGCGGGGCGGCGGCTGGGTGTGGTGCTGCAGGCCCAGAACCGCCTTGTCGTCTGACAGGATGGCGCCGCCCGCGTCGGCTTTCTCCGCCTGCGCGGCCAGGGATGCTGCGAATTTCAGCGACTCGCCCTGCATGATCTGCGGCAGGCGCTTGTCGTCATCGTCGACAACATCATCGCGGCCTTCTTCGTAGACACGCAGGAAGCCGTCGAACAACATCACCTGACCGGTGGCGCGCAGCACCACCTGACGGTCGTCAGAGCCGATATCGACGGTCGTCCGCTCCAAACGTGCACCTTCCATCTGGCAGGCGAGGGTCCGCTTCCAGATCAGATCATAAAGCTTGCGCTGATCGTCCTCGGAGACTTTCAGGCTCTTGGCGTCGCGACTCATGTCGGTTGGGCGGATACATTCATGCGCCTCTTGCGCATTCTTGGCCTTGTTTTTGTAGATCCGGGGCGATCCCGGCACATATTCAGCACCGTAGCGATTGGCGATTTCAGCGCGCGCTTCCTGCACCGCCTCTGGCGCCATATCGATGCCATCGGTCCGCATATAGGTGATGTAGCCAGCCTCATAGAGGCGCTGTGCGGCGTTCATACATTGCTTCGCGCCCATGCCGAATTTGCGGCTGGCTTCCTGCTGCAGGGTTGACGTCATGAAGGGCGCAGATGGATTGCGGGAGGCGGGTTTTGCCTCGACCGACTGCACGGTCAGGGACCGGCTGGCGACGGCCTGCACCGCCAACTCGGCTGCGGTGGAATTGGCCAGCGCGTATTTGTCCAGCTTGTCACCGCCGAGAACCGTCAGGCGGGCCTCGAACTCCTGTCCGCGCGGGGTCGCGAGGCTTGCCTTCACGGACCAGTATTCCTGCGGATTGAACGCCTCGATCTCCATCTCACGCTCAACAATCAGGCGCAGGCAGACGGATTGCACGCGCCCGGCAGAGCGCGCACCGGGCAGTTTGCGCCACAGCACGGGCGACAGGTTGAAGCCGACGAGGTAGTCCAGCGCGCGGCGGGCCAGATAGGCCTCCACCAGCGGCAGGTCAACCTGACGGGGGTTCTTCATTGCCTCGGTGACGGCTTCCTTGGTGATCGCGTTGAAGGTCACGCGGGAGACGGCGGTGTCCTTCTTGATCGAGCGGCGCTTGGTCAGCGCCTCCTGCAAGTGCCAGCTGATCGCCTCGCCCTCGCGATCGGGGTCAGTTGCGAGGATCAATGCATTGTCGTCTTTCAGCGCATCGGCGATGGCCTTGACGTGTTTGCGGCTGTCGGCGCCGACTTCCCAGGTCATCGCGAAATCATCGTCGGGTTCGACCGATCCGTTCTTTGCAGGCAGGTCGCGCACATGTCCGTAAGAGGCCAGAACCGTGTAGTCGGAGCCAAGATACTTGTTAATTGTCTTGGCTTTAGCTGGGGATTCTACAACAACAACGGGCATAAATTCGTAAACCTCTATGGGACGGGCTGCGGGCGCTCTATGGCGGGGCAACATGTGGGGTGCAAGGGGAGATTGTCAATCCGGCATCGAATGACAATGGGCTGTTGCGTCAATCAGCGCTGGGATTTGGGCGTCTCTCTGGGATCTGAGGCCGCGTCAAAGTCGCCGCGGATCAATAGACCACCCGCCGCGCGGGCGACAGCACCGGAAAGCTCCAGATCGGTGAGTGCCGGGGCCAGATCGCGGGACGTCAGCGCGAGATCGCGGACCAGCTGATCCTCCGCCGTGGGGGCAGGGCCGAGCCGGTCGAGGATGCGCTGGTGCAGCGCCGCAGTCTCTCGCAAGTTGCGCTGTTCCGGCGGGGGAGGGGGCAGATCCGTGAGGCGAGCGCTGGCCGCGGCCTCCGGCGGGGGCACCGGGCGGTCGGAGAGTTCAGTCACCACGCGGTGCGACAGATCCATCGGCGGCAGCGCCTCGATCACGTCTTGCGCGTTGCGCACCAGTTGGGCGCCGTCGCGGATCAGCATATTGCAGCCCGCAGCACGGGCATCAAACGGGTGGCCGGGCACCGCCAGCACATCGCGCCCCAGATCCAGCGCGTCGCGCGCGGTGATCAGCGAACCCGATTTCGCAGCGCCCTCCACCACCACCACAGCCTGAGCGGCGCCGGCAATGATGCGGTTACGGGCTGGAAAATGCCGCGCACGGGGCGACATGCCCATCGGGTGTTCGGAAATCATCACGCCCTGATCGGCGATATCCTTGGCCAGCCGGGTGTTTTCGGTCGGGTAGATCACATCGACGCCGCCCGCCATCACGGCGCAAGTGCCGGTGCTCAGGGCGGCCATATGGGCGGCAGTATCAATGCCGCGTGCCAGCCCCGAGATGATGCAATAACCGGCCTCTCCCAGCTCTCGGGCCAAAGCACGGGCCATGCGCACCCCAAGGGAGGAGGCATTGCGTGCGCCGACAATGGCGATGGTCGGCTGGTTCAGATGCGCCAGATCGCCCACCGCCCAGAGCAGGGGCGGGGCGTCGCGCAGCGCGACCAGATGGGATGGATAGTCGGCCTCCCCAAAGCACAAAAGCCGCGCATTGGCGGCTTCTGCGGCCTTTATTTCGGCCAATGCCGCATCGGCAGAGCATATTTCATACCCTTTAACGCCAGCGGCGCGTGCCATTTCAGGCAACGCGGATAGCGCGTTCTGCGCTGATCCATATTTCGCGAGGAGACGGTGAAACGTCACCGCGCCAACACGTCTTGAGCGCAAAAGACGGAGCCAGGAAATCCGCATATCTTCCGTGGTGGGTGGGAGTGGGGGGTGAGTGGAAGAATGTGCTTCTTCGGTCATCCTGCGCTCCGCCTTGTTGCAGGACTATGATTAGCTCTTGAGTGGTTAACAGGTGATGAACATGGAGAATTAAAGGAAATATTTTAACAAACTCAATTCTAACTCGTTATGCCGTAAGCGAAAAATCGCCTCCGCTAAGGGGCGTGTCCAAAAGCAGGCCGCACACCACGTCTTCATATGAGGGCTGGATATCGTGAAATTACCGAAAAGTGCCGCCGAGTCGGCAGTTTAGCGACACGGCGGCGATTCTTGTGGTGAGTGAGGCTTCGGATCTGATGGCGAGACCGCGACCACCTCTCGCGAAAGCTTAGGTGGCGGAGCCGCCAACCGTAAGCCCACCCATTAGGACTGTGGGCTGTCCTACGCCAACGGGAACCCATTGCCCCTGCTTGCCGCAATTTCCCATTCCGGGGTCCAGCGCCATGTCATTGCCAAGCGCGCGGATCTTGTTCAGCGCCGTGGCGCCATCACCGATCAGGGTGGCGCCTTTGACCGGGGCGCCGACCTTGCCATCCTTCACCCGGTAGGCCTCGGTGCAGGAGAACACAAATTTGCCGTTGGTAATGTCGACCTGACCACCGCCAAAGCCCACGGCCCAGATGCCATCTTTGATGGAGGTGACCAGATCGTCGGGGTCGGCGTCGCCGCCCAGCATATAGGTATTTGTCATCCGCGGCATTGGCGCGTGGGCATAGCTTTGGCGACGTCCGTTGCCGGTGCTCTCCACGCCCATCAGGCGCGCGTTCTGGCGGTCCTGCATGAAACCGACCAGCTTGCCATCCTCGATCAGGGTGGTTTTCTGGCTGGGCGTGCCTTCGTCATCCACGGTGATGGAGCCGCGCCGGTCGGCGATGGTGCCGTCATCCAGCACCGTCACCCCCTTGGCGGCGATCTGCTGACCCATAAGGCCGGCAAAGGCCGATGAGCCCTTGCGGTTGAAATCGCCTTCCAGCCCGTGGCCGATGGCTTCGTGCAGCAAAATACCGGGCCAGCCGGGGCCAAGCACCACGTCCATCTCACCGGCGGGGGCGGGGACGGCCTCAAGGTTGACGCAGGCGATCCGCAGCGCCTCGCGGACTTTGCTCTGCCAATCGGCGGGATCGACCAGACCGTCCAGCCCCACGCGCCCGCCGCCACCGGCAGAGCCGCTTTCGCGGCGGCCGTCCTGTTCCACGATGACGGAGACGTTGAGCCGGGTCATCGGGCGCACGTCACGCACGCGGGTGCCATCAGCGCGCAGGATCTCCATCTCCTGCAGGGAGGCGGCCAGCATCGCCGAGACCTGCACCACCCGCGAGTCCTGTGCGCGGGCAAAGGCGTCGATCTCGCGCAGGGTCTCCACCTTCACGGCAAAGGGCATCGCGCCAATCGGATCATCATCTGTATAGAGGCGGGTGTTGGTGCGCGGCGGTGGCGGAGCCATGGTGCCGCCACCATCGCCCACGGCAAGGCGCGCGGTTTCGGCGGCACGCTTCAACCCGGCAATAGAGACATCGGTGGAATGGGCATAGCCGGCGACCTCGCCATTGACCGCGCGCAGTCCGAACCCTTCGGCGGCGTCATAGCTCGCGTTGCGCAGTCGGCCATCGTCAAACGTGAGCGCCTCTGACTTGCGCCGCTCGACAAAGATCTCGCCATCATCGGCCCCGGCAAGGGCCGAGCGCAGGACCCCCAGCGCCTCATCCTCGGGCAGGGTGGTTTCAAACGGGCGGAAGGCTGCGGTATCCATGGTTTGACCTCGGTTTTTTTGATCTAAATCAAGAAAGCGACGCTTTGACGCGAGCATTCCTCTTTAACTGCACGATGGAATATGATTTTTAGCAGCGTCAAAGACAACGGGTCCGGCGCGTTTTGTGGAATCAAAGTTCCGACATAGGACGTCGGCGCAGGAACAACTCGATCAACCGATCAACTGATCAGGACATGACATGAAGAACGCTTTGATGCTTTCAGGCCTTTTCTCAGGCCTCTCGAGCCTTCCAGCTATGGCGCAAGAAGGTCTGGAAACCATTGGCAAGCCGGTTGACGGCGGCCTTGGCTTTCAGCCGGCAGCGACCGAGCTTGCCGAAGGCATCCATTCTCTGGACTACATGATTCTGGTGATCATCACCGCTGTCTGTGTATTTGTTGGTGCACTGCTGCTCTATGCGATTGTGCGGTTCAACCGTCGTGCTAACCCGAATGCATCACAGTTCACCCACAACACGCCGATTGAAATCGCATGGACCGTGGTCCCGATCATCATTCTGGTGTTTATCGGTTCGTTCTCGCTGCCGGAGCTGTTCCGCCAGCAGGAGATCCCGGAAGGTGACATCACCATCAAGGTGACCGGCTACCAGTGGTACTGGGGCTATGAATATGTGGACCACGAATTCGGCTTTGAGAGCTTCATGCTGGCCAAGGAAGACCTGGCTGACAACGGCTACGCCGAAGACGAATATCTGCTGGCGACTGACACTGCCGTTGTTGTGCCCGTCGGCAAAACCGTCGTGATGCAGGTGACCGGTGCGGATGTGATCCACTCCTGGACCATCCCGGCGTTTGGCGTGAAGCAGGACGCCGTTCCCGGTCGTCTGGCGGAGCTGTGGTTCAAGGCGGAGAAGGAAGGCATTTACTTCGGTCAGTGTTCCGAGCTCTGCGGCAAGGACCATGCCTATATGCCAATCACTGTAAAAGTGGTGAGCCAAGAGGCCTATGACGCCTGGCTGCAAGGCGCGATCGAAGAATACGCGGGTCTGCCCCAGTCCTATCAGGTCGCCTCCAACTGAGCGATACGATTGGCGCTTGCCTCCGGGCGGGTGCCACCTAGCTATCACGTGAAAACGGATCGGGCCGCGCAGTCGCTGCGCGCCCGCTTTCGCTAAGACAGATCACGACAAAAGAGAGCACAATGACTGACGCAAGCATCAACGCCAGCACCGTCCAGGAGGGGGACGCGGAGTTCGGGGATTATTTTGCCCTGCTCAAACCGCGTGTGATGTCCCTTGTGGTGTTCACGGCGCTGGTTGGCCTTCTCGCCGCGCCAGTTGGCGTGCATCCTGTCATCGGATTCAGTGCGATCTTGTTTATTGCCATCGGCGGCGGTGCCTCTGGTGCGCTGAACATGTGGTGGGACGCCGATATCGATCAGGTGATGAAACGCACCAAAAGCCGCCCGATCCCCGCCGGTAAGGTGGAGCCGGGTGAGGCGCTGTCGCTTGGGCTGGCCCTGTCCGGTCTGTCCGTGATCATGCTGGCGCTGGCAACCAATGTGTTCGCCGGAGCATTTCTAGCCTTCACCATCTTCTTTTATGTCGTGATCTATACCATGTGGCTGAAGCGTGCGACGCCGCAGAACATCGTGATCGGTGGTGCCGCTGGTGCCTTCCCCCCCGTGATTGGCTGGATTGCTGCAACTGGTAGCATGGCGGTTGAACCCTGGCTGATGTTCGCGCTGACCTTCATGTGGACACCGCCGCATTTCTGGGCGCTGGCGCTGTTCATGCGCTCGGACTACGATGACGCAGGCGTGCCGATGCTGACCGTGACCCATGGCCGCCGCTCCACCCGGAAACATATTCTGATCTACACCGTCCTGCTGGCGCTGCTGGCGGTTGGCACGGCGTTCTCTGGTGTGGGTGGTCCGATCTATCTGACCGTGGCGGTGGTGTTGAACGCGCTGTTCCTCCAGGGGGCCTGGAAGATTTCGCGCCGCGATGAAGACGACAGCGAGGCGGATAACTTCAAGGTGGAGCGCAGCTTCTTCAAGCTGTCGCTATTGTATCTGTTCTTGCACTTCGGTGCGATCCTTGCTGAGGCCGTGCTGAAACCCTATGGATTGGGAGGCTGGTAAGATGAGCCTGCGCAAAGAGCATGAGCTGCATCAGAGACGGAAGGGTCGCAACATCGGCGTTGGGGTTCTGCTGGGATCCTTCGTGGTGCTGGTTTTGGCCCTGACCATCGTCAAGGTGACCTCGGCTGGGTTCAAATTCCCCAACACTGCCGCGGCTGTGGAACAGACCGAGGAGCAGAACTGATGGCATTGCAGGGACCACAGAAAACCGTCGTACAGCTGGTTGGTGTTGTTGTCCTGATGGGCGGTCTCGCCTGGGCGTCGGTGCCGTTTTATGACTGGTTCTGCCGGGTCACCGGCTTTGGCGGTGTGACGGGCGTAGCTGCCAAAGGGTCTGATACGGTTCTGGACAAGACCATCACCGTTCGATTTGACGCCTCCAAGGAGCGCGATATGCCCTGGGAATTCACCCCCAAGGTACGCGAGATGGAGATAAAGATCGGCGAAACCGGTCTGGCCTTCTATGAGGCCTACAATCCCACAGATCGCCCGGTGGCAGGGCAGGCGTCCTACAATGTGACGCCTTATTCCGCCGGTGGCTATTTTGACAAGATCGCATGTTTCTGCTTCGAAGAGCAGGTGCTGCAACCGGGTGAGCGGGTTGATATGCCCGTAACCTTCTTCGTGGATCCTGAAATTGTTGAGGATCGCGATGGAAAATACGTGCATACGATCACGCTGTCGTACACATTCTATGAAATCGATCTGCCAGAAGGGTATGCCGCCCTTGAAACCGGTGATACAGCCGGGGCAGGCACAAACACGAACTAGGCCGCTAGGTGAGGGACACTTAAATGGCGCACGCTAAAAATCACGACTATCATATTCTTCCGCCGTCGATCTGGCCGCTGCTCAGCTCGCTCGGCACCTTCATCATGTTGTTTGGTGCGGTTCTGTGGATGCACGGCATCACAGCCTATGCGTTCTGGGGCGGCTTCATCATGGTGCTTTATTCCGCCTATGCCTGGTGGGCAGAGGTTGTCGCCGAGGCGCGCCAAGGGGATCACACCCCGGTCGTTCGCATCGGTCTGCGCTATGGGTTCATCCTCTTTGTGATGTCCGAAGTGATGTTCTTCTTCGCCTGGTTCTGGTCGTTCTTCAAACACGCGATCTACCCGATGGAGACTTATATCGGCACTGAATATGTCGCGCCAAGCATCTATCCCGTTGATGCGTTCCACCTGCCGCTGATCAACACGCTGGTGCTGCTGCTGTCCGGCTGTGCTGTGACCTGGGCGCACCACGCGCTGGTTCACAACAATGACCGCAAGGCGCTGATCCAGGGTCTGTCCATCGGTATCGCCCTGGGTGTCTTCTTCACCTTCCTGCAGGGCTATGAATACATTCACCTGCTGCACGAAGGCTGGGAATTTGGCGGCGATGAGTTCTACTCGAACTTCTTCATGGCAACCGGCTTCCACGGCTTCCACGTGATCATCGGCACCATCTTCCTGACCGTCTGCCTGATCCGTGCGATGAAGGGTGACTTCACCCCCGAGCAGCACGTCGGTTTCGAGGCCGCCGCCTGGTACTGGCACTTCGTTGACGTGGTCTGGCTGTTCCTCTTCGTGGCGGTTTACGTCTGGGGCACCGCAGGTCTGGCCCACTAAGGGCATCCCGAATTGTAACGGGTACAGGTTTGTGGTTTCGAATCCCGACCTGACCCCGTAAGACATGCAGCGCGCGGAGCCATGCTCCGCGCGCTTTCTCATTCGCAAGGACAGCGTGATGCGACGGTTGATCTTTCTATCCCTTGTTGGCGGTCTGGGCCTTGCGGCGCTGATGGCTCTGGGGATCTGGCAGATCCAGCGACTGGCCTGGAAGGAAGACCTGCTGCGCACCATCGACGCCCGGATCGCGGCGGCACCGGTTGCCCTGCCAGAGACTCCGGTTGAGGCGCAGGATCGTTACCGCGCGGTGTCGATCACTGGCGCGGTTGAGACCGGTGAACTGCATGTGTTCTGGGTCACCAAGACGGCTGAGACCGGCTACCGCATCATTGCCCCCTTTCTGACCGAAGATGGTCGACGGGTGCTGTTGGACCGGGGTTTTGTTCCCGCCGCCGCCAAGGAGCGCGTGCGCGCCACCGGCGCCGCCGTGATCACCGGCAATCTCCTGTGGCCGGATGAGGGCGACTGGACCACTCCGCCGCCTGAGGTCGATACCAATATCCTCTATGCCCGCGATGTGGCCTATATGGCCGAACGGCTGGGCACCGAACCGGTGCTGATCGTCGCCCGCAGTGCCTCTGCCGATGCGGATGTGACGCCACAGCCCGTGACGACAGCAGGCATCCAGAACAATCACTTGCAATATGCGATCACCTGGTTTTCGCTAGCCCTGATCTGGGCCGCCATGACCACCTATTTCCTGTGGCGCTCGCGCCCAAAATCCGAAGGCTGAAGCGATGAAGTATATCTCGACCCGGGGCCAGGCGCCCGAGCTGACCTTTGAAGACGCCATGCTGACCGGGCTTGCCCGTGACGGCGGGCTTTATGTCCCCGCAGAAATCCCGACCATGTCCAAGGATGAGATCGCGGCCCTTGCCGGTCTCTCCTATGAGGAGGTCGCCTTTCGCGTGATGCGCCCGTTTCTGGGGGATTGCTTCACCGATGAGGAATTTCGCGGCATCATCGCCCGCGCCTACGAGGGCTTTGGCCATGCCGCGCGCGCGCCGCTGGTGCAGCTGGCGCCGAACCATTTCCTGCTGGAGCTGTTCCACGGCCCAACGCTGGCGTTCAAGGATTTCGCCATGCAGTTGATCGGGCAGCTGTTTGAAACCGCGCTGAAGCGGCGGGGCGAAAGCGTGACCATCGTGGGGGCCACCTCTGGCGATACCGGCTCTGCGGCCATTCAGGCCTTTGGAGGTCTGGATGCGGTGAATGTCTTCATCCTCTACCCCCATGGTCGCGTCTCGGAGGTGCAGCGCCGTCAGATGACCACACCCACCGATGCCAATGTCCATGCGCTGGCGGTGGATGGGGATTTTGACGATTGTCAGGCCGCGCTGAAGGATATGTTCAACGACTTTGACTTCCGCGATGAGGTCCGTCTGGCCGGCGTGAACTCCATCAACTTTGCCCGCGTGCTGGCGCAGGTGGTCTACTATTTCACCTCTGCCGTGTCGCTGGGCGCGCCGGAGCGCAAGGTGAGCTTTACCGTGCCCACTGGAAATTTTGGCGACATCTTCGCAGGCTTCATCGCCAAGCAGATGGGCCTGCCGATTGACCAGCTGGTGGTGGCGACCAATCAGAACGATATTCTGCACCGCTGCCTGAGCGGGCAGGGCTACCACAAGGGCGAAACCATTCCGTCGATCTCGCCGTCGATGGACATTCAGGTCTCGTCGAACTTTGAACGCGCACTGTTCTATGCCTACGGGCAGGATGGCGCCGCCGTGGCCCAGCTGATGGAAGAGCTGAAGTCGGGTGGTTTCGAGGTGAGCCAGGGCGCCATGCAGGCCTTGCAGGAGCATTATGTCTCCGGTCGCTGCTCGGAAGCGGAAACCTCCGCCACCATCAAATCGGAACGCGCGTCCTCCGGTGAACTCCTGTGCCCGCATAGCGCCATCGGCGTGAAGGTCGCCAATGAACAGCGCGACGCAGCGGTTCCGATGGTGACGCTCGCCACTGCGCATCCGGCAAAATTCCCGGCGGCGGTTGAGGACGCCAGCGGCGTGCATCCGCCTCTTCCCCCGCGCATGGCAGATCTGTATGACATATCGGAGCGGGTGACCCGGATCGCCAATGATCTGAGCACCCTTGAGACACATATCAGAAAGCACATCGCGCATTGACAGTTCAACAACACCAACTCGCCAACGGGTTCAGAATCGTCACCGAAACCATGCCGGGGCTGCAATCCGCAGCCATCGGCGTTTGGGTGACCGCAGGCGGGCGGAACGAGCGGATCGAACAGAACGGCATCGCTCATTTTCTTGAGCATATGGCGTTCAAAGGCACCAAGCGGCGCAGCGCGCTGGAGATTGCCGAGGCGATTGAAGATGTGGGCGGCTATATCAACGCCTATACCAGCCGCGAGGTGACGGCCTATTATGCCCGTGTCTTGCAGGAAGACGTGCCGCTGGCCTTGGATGTCGTGGCCGATATCGTGCTGAACCCGGTGTTCGACCCGCGCGAGATTGAGATTGAGCGCGGCGTGATCCTTCAGGAAATCGGTCAGGCGCTGGACACGCCCGATGATGTGATTTTCGACTGGCTTCAGGAAGAAAGCTATCATGACCAGCCTATTGGCCGCACCATCCTTGGCCCGGCTGAGCGGGTGCGTGCCTTCGACCGTGAGGATCTGGAGCGGTTTGTCGGGGAACACTACGGTCCGGGTCAGATGATCCTCGCCGCCTCCGGTGCTGTGGATCACGACGCTATCGTGAAACTGGCTGAGGAGCTTTTCGGCAGCATGGCCCCCAAGACGCTGGTTATGCCTGCGGCAGCAACCTTCACCGGTGGTGAGGCGCGGCAGGAGAAGGCGCTGGAACAGGCCCATATCGCGCTGGCCTTTGAAGGACCGGGATACCGTGATGACGCGATCTACACCGCGCAGATCTACTCCAGCGCTTTGGGCGGCGGCATGTCGAGCCGCTTGTTCCAGGAGGTCCGCGAAAAGCGCGGGCTGTGCTACACGATCTTTGCCCAGACCGGTGCCTATGCTGACACCGGCACGCTGACGCTTTATGCGGGCACCTCTGGTGAGCAGCTGGATGAGCTGGCCGGGATCACCATCGATGAGATGAAGCGCGCCGCTAGCGATATGAGCGATGCTGAGGTGGATCGTGCCCGCGCGCAGATGAAGGCGGGGATGCTGATGGGGTTGGAAAGCCCCACCAACCGCGCCGAACGGCTGGCCCGTCTGGTGCAAATCTGGGACGAGGTGCCCCCCTTGGAGGACACGGTGGCGCGGATCGATGCGGTGACCACCGCCGATGTGCGCGCCATGGCCGAGGATATGGCCCATCGCGCCTCCATGGCGCTGGCGCTCTATGGTCCGGTGGGCGAGGCCGCCCCGCTGACGGCCCTACAGGAGAGGCGCGCCGCCTGATGCTGCTGACCGGACGCAAGGTGCGTATCGAGACCGAACGCCTGACCCTCAGGCCGCCGATCCATGCGGATTTTCGCGACTGGGCAGCGTTGCGCCAGCACAGCCAGGGTTATCTCACCCCGTGGGAGCCAAGCTGGGCGGCAGATCATCTGAGCCGCAAGAGCTTCACCAACCGGGTCTACTGGGCGCGCCGGGCGGTCAGCTCCGGTTCGGCGTTGCCGCTGTTTCTGATCCGGCGCAGCGATCAGCTGCTGGTCGGGGCGATCACGCTGGACAATATCCGGCGCGGGCCTGCTCAGGCGGGCACGCTGGGATATTGGACCGGCCAGCCCTTCGCCCGCCACGGTTACATGCGTGAGGCGATCGGGGCGGTGGTGCATCACGCCTTCACCAAGCTGGATCTGAGCCGGATCGAGGCAGCGTGTTTGCCGGAAAACGCCGCCTCCCGCGGGCTGTTGGAGAGTGCTGGCTTCAAATATGAAGGCGTGGCGCAATCTTATCTGCAAATCAACGGGCGCTGGCGGACACATGTCCTATATGCTTCGTTGCGCCATGATCGACGCGGACGCACGCAGGTGGGGCAAGCCTGACGCCACGATGGGTGCGGTCAACGCCGGGGGCGATCACGCGCGCGGCAAGAGGAGAGACACGCATGACCCTGAACCCTGCGGATACCGCATTTGTCGATCACCTGCGTGCCCAGCTGCCCGACGGGACCCTGCGTGCGCCTGAACCCCGCTATCTGGAAGAGCCGCGCGGCCGCTATCACGGACAGGCCGGTGTCCTTGCTTTGCCACGCTGTGGTGAGGAGGTCGCCACGCTGCTGCGCGCGGCCCATGCGGCGCGCGTGCCGGTGGTGCCCTATGGCGGCGGCACCGGGCTTGTTGGCGGACAGATCATGGGCGCGGAGGGACCGGCCCCGCTGGTGATCTCGCTGGAGCGGATGACCGCGCTGCGCGGGGTCTATCCGCAGGAGAACGTGATCGCGGTTGAGGCCGGCATGGTGCTGGCCGATGTGCAGGCCGCCGCGCAGGCGGCGGGTCGATTGTTTCCGCTGTCACTGGCAGCTGAGGGCACGGCGCGGATTGGCGGCACGCTGGCGACCAATGCTGGCGGCGTCAATGTTCTGCGCTACGGGAATGCGCGTGATCTTTGCCTAGGGCTGGAGGCGGTGCTGCCCAACGGTGAGATCTGGCGGGGTCTCAGCCGCCTGCGCAAGGACAACACCGGCTATGATCTGCGCAACCTTCTGATCGGAGCTGAGGGCACCTTGGGCATCATCACCGCTGCCTCGCTGAAACTCTCGCCGATCCCGGCAGAAGAGGGCACCGCGATCCTGACGGTGGACTCCCCGGCGGCGGCGATTGACCTTTTGGCGATGGCACGCGACCAGCTAGGCGAGACGATCAGCGCCTTTGAACTGATCCACCGGCAGGGGCTTGAGTTCCTGCGCGAAACCCTGCCGGATCTGCGCCTGCCCTTTGATGAGCTACCGGAGTGGTGCGTGCTGATTGATCTTGGCCTGCCCAAGGGGCGTAGCCCCGCAGAGGCGCTGGCGGCAGTGTTCGAGACGGCCCTAGAGGCCGGGCTTTGCACCGATGGCGTGATCACCCAGTCAGAGGCGCAGCGGCAGGCGCTGTGGTCGGTGCGCGAGCATATCCCGGAGGGCAATCGCCGCATCGGCTCGGTCTCCAGCCATGATATTTCGATCCCGATTTCACGCATCCCCGATTTCATTGCCGAGGGCGGCAAGCGTTTGGCAGCGCTGGGGGATATGCGGATCAATTGTTTCGGCCATCTGGGTGATGGCAACCTGCACTACAACGTCTTTCCGGCGCAGGGGCAGGACCGCAGTGCCTATGAGCATCTGCGCAGCGATGTGAAGCGTTGCGTGCATGATCTCACCCATGATTACGGCGGTTCGGTCAGTGCGGAACACGGTGTGGGCCGGCTGAAGGTCGCTGATCTGGCGCGCTATGGTGATCCGGTGAAACTGGCGACGATGCGGGCGATCAAACAGGCGCTGGATCCCCATGGCATCATGAACCCCGGTGCCGTGGTGCCACTCGCCGATTAAGGACAGGTCGGGACAGGTAAGGTGGCTCAGGCCGGCTGCATCCGGGGGCGGGCGGGTCGGCTGCGCATCAGCAGCAGTACCATGATCGCGATATTGAGCCCGTTCCAGAAGATCCCGTTCACAAAGGCCAGTTGATAAGATCCGCTGACGTCGTAGATCCAGCCCGACATCCAGCCCCCCAGCGCCATGCCGAGGATGGTCATCATCATCACGAAACCCACGCGGGTGCCTGCCTCCTGCGGGGGCATGTATTCTCGCACCACCAACGCATAGCTTGGCACGATACCGCCCTGTGCCAGCCCGAAGATGGCGCTGACCAGATAAAGCGAGACCATACCGTCGTACGGCAGGTAGAAAAACAGTGCGATACATTGCAGGATGGACCCAACCAGCAGTGTGCGCACGCCGCCGAACCGATCCGCGACCAGACCGGAAATCACTCGGCTGACCACGCCGCCCAGTAACATCAGCGACAGCATCTCAGCCCCCACCGTCGGGCCATAGCCAAGACCAACGCAATAGGCGACAATATGGACCTGCGGCATCGACATGGCGACGCAGCAGCCGATGCCTGCCAGCCCCAAAATCCATTGCAATTGACGTGGTGTCAGACCTGCACGCGCGGCATTGCTGGCAGAAGCCGCCGCGCTGTCGCCCTGCGCGTCGAATGGGATCCGCCGCCGCAGGACCAAGGACAGGGGAACCACCGCCAGCAATGTGACGATAGCCAGCGTAGCATAGACGCTGCGCCAGCCGCTTTCGGCCAGCATATCGGCCAATGCCGTTGGCCAGATCGCACCAGAGAGGTAATTGCCGCTGGCGACCAGTGCCACTGCAATGCCGCGCCGTCGTTGAAACCAGTGGGAGATATCGGCAATCAGCGGGCCAAAGCCTGCCGCCGTGCCCAGCCCCAGAAACAGATGCGCTGCCGACAGCCAGATCATATCCGGCGCCAGCATCGCCAACCCGTAGCTGACAGCACTGAGCAGCGCCGCCGCGCAAAGGGCCAGCGTAATGCCAAACCGGTCAACCAGTCGCCCAATGACCAGATTACCAACAGCAAAGCCGATCATCGTCAATGTATAGGGGAGGGAGGCCGCAGCGCGATCCGCGCCGAATTCGACCTCGATCGCGGGCATGACCACAATCACCGCCCACATGCCGACGTTAGCGACCGTGGCAATGGCCAGCGTGACCAGAAGCCTGGTCCAGGAATAGCGGCTGTCGAGGAGTACAGATGTGAACATGTCGGCACGCTATGAGACGCGCCGACATGCTGCAATGATTATCACCCCATCCAAGAGGGGAGAGGGACAGCAGGGGTGTCAATCACCGCAGATTGTGTCGGCAGCGGTATCTCGGGCCGTCGCCGCCGACTGTGGCCGCGCCCCTATCCCGTGGTCCGAAAGGAAAAGACCGCAGGAGCAGGCGCGCCACTCAGGGATGGGTGGCCGCGCGAACCGCTTCGCTGGCCATCCCGCCTGAAAATCAGGGCATGATGACGGTGTCGATGACGTGGATCACGCCGTTTTCAGCCTCGATATCTGCCGCTGTAACCGTCGCCTCATCCACCATCACGCCGCTGTCCAGATCAATGGTGACTTCGCTGCCCTGAACGGTTGCGGCCTTCATGTCGTCAACCAGATCACCGGACATCACTTTGCCGGGGACCACGTGATAGGTCAGGATCTCGACCAGCTTGTCCTTGTTTTCCGGCTTTAGCAGCTCTTCCACGGTGCCGGCGGGCAGGGCGGCAAAGGCAGCATCGGTTGGCGCAAAGACCGTAAAGGGACCGTCGCCCTTCAGCGTGTCAACCAGACCAGCGGCCTGCACCGCAGCAACCAGTGTTGAGAAATCTCCAGCACCCGCAGCGGTGTCGACGATGTCCTTGGAATGGCCACCCGCCAAGGCGGAGGTGGCGAGGGCCATGGTTGCGGCGGCGGTCAGAAGTGTCTTGCGGATCATGAGTACATTCCTCTGTTTTGATTGCATGCCCAAGCTGGCATTGACGTTGTTACGGGGAGGGATGTGATTTGGATCTGGCGGGTTTTCGCCGGGCGCAAGTTGACAAAAAAGGCGCGCCGCCTAAGCCACGCGCCATCAGGATTTCTACTCACATTTATGTGATTGAGAAGGTGGGAGTACCTGCAATTTTCAGGTGATCCGCCCCTGTTTGCGCTGTGTTCAGCGGATGATCATAGCCGGTATCAGGCGCCCTCGAACTCGCAGAGCACGGTCACGTCCATGCCGAGATCTTCAAGCACCTTGCGCCCGCCAAGCTCTGGCAGGTCGATGACAAAGGCGCAGGAGACGATTTCGCCGCCCAGACGCTCAATCAGCTTGATCCCCGCCGCCGCAGTGCCGCCGGTGGCAAGAAGGTCGTCCACCACCAGGATTTTCTCGCCGGGTTGGATGGCGTCGTCATGCACCTCCATGATCGCCTCGCCATATTCCAGTTTGTATTCCTGACTGATGGTGGTGCCGGGCAGCTTGCCCTTCTTGCGGATCGGCACGAAACCAACGCTCAGCTGATGGGCAATGGCACCGCCAAGGATGAAACCGCGCGCTTCCAGCCCCACTACCTTGTCGATCTGTTCACCGGCATAGGGATGCAGCATCTGGTCGATGGCCATGCGAAACCCGCGTGGATCGGCAAAGAGCGTGGTGACATCGCGGAACATGATGCCCTCGTGCGGGAAGTCCACAATGGTGCGGATGTAGTCTTTGACATCGGTCTTGCGGGCCATGGCGGTCCCCTTTTGTGGTCGTCTGAGTTCTGCCGCCTGCACCCGGGACGGGTTGGCGGGACCTGAGATATGTCGCTGATGGGCGCGGTGCAGACAAGGGCGGGGTTTGCCCGCGTCTTCTGTCTTTTGCAGTTGTGGCCTTTCAGAACCAATCAGAGGGGGCAAGACCGGAGCGGGCAGCCTTCCTTAGCCCAGAACACGGCCTGCGACCGCATCCAGCTTGGCCAGCAGCGCGGGATCACGGTTTTCCGGGGCGGTCATGATGGCGTATTCCAGCGCTTTGTCGCAGCCATGCGGGCAGTCGGTGCGGGTCTGACCCAAGAGCGCAGGCAGGCGCTGGACCAGCGCGCGGCCCTTGGCGGAGTTGCCGGTGAGGGTGGCGATAATATCGGTGATCTCCACCGCACCATGTTCAGGGTGCCAGCTGTCGAAATCCGTCACCATGGCGATGGAGGCGTAGCAGAGTTCCGCCTCGCGGGCGAGTTTTGCCTCTGGCATATTGGTCATGCCAATCACGTCACAGCCCCAGCTGCGGTACATCTTGCTTTCCGCCATGGATGAGAACTGCGGCCCTTCCATACAGAGATAGGTGCCGCCCCGATGCACATTGATGCCCGCATCCCTGGCCGCTGTTTCCGCCGCATCAGAGAGCCGCTCGCAGGTGGGATGGGCCACGCTCACATGGGCGACGCAGCCGGTGCCGAAAAAGCTCTTTTCGCGGGCAAATGTCCGGTCGATGAACTGATCGACGATGACAAAATCTCCCGGCGCCATCTCTTCGCGAAACGAACCGCAGGCGGAGATGGAGAACACATCCGTCACGCCAAGGCGTTTCAGCGCGTCGATATTGGCGCGATAGGGGACTTCGGTCGGGGAATGCACATGGCCGCGCCCGTGACGGGGCAGAAAGGCCATTTTCACGCCACCAAGACTGCCGGTCAGGATCTGATCCGAAGGCGCCCCCCAGGGGGTCTCCACCGCGACCCATTCAGCATCTTGCAGCCCGTCGATTTCATAAAGGCCGGAGCCGCCGATAACGGCAATCATTGTATCCTGTGTCACGTGATCTGTCCCCTGATGGTGTTGTTGTGGTTTTGCCCGACCCGGTCCCGGTTTGACAAGCGTCAGGGATGATTTGATTGATCCCGCCCAATGGGCGGCACCGGGAGGATGTGATTGATACCGCCCATTGGGCGGCATCAAGGCCTTCGGCGAGAGTATTTTGGGAAAGATGACAGGCGGCGATTATTCGCGCCGGATGATCCCGGTCAAAGCCGCCGCGCCAAGGGCGGTAACGATCCAGCCAAAGAGCGTGAAGACCCAGCGCGCCCACCACAGGATCACGCCGGCAGGTCCCCGCGTGGTGGAGGGCGCCCAGGCGTCTGTCTGGCCTAGGTCAACGATCGGAACCACGACGTCAGCGGCATAGGCGATGGCAGAGAAGCTTTCCCAGTCGCGGCCGGGTATGGTTGTCTCGCTCCAATGGTCCGCCGGGTTTCGTGGCGCGGGCCGTGTGCTCCGCGTGTCATAGGTCGCCCAGTCGGAGGAGGTCAGAACAATGCTGGAATTAGGTGCAAAGCCACCCGTGTGCCATGCAGCGACGGTGAGCATCCAGAATGTTAGGATCAAGCCTGCAAGCACGCCGATACTGCGAAAGGGTTTGCGCCCGTATCCGACAGTTACGCGTTGTAGCCAGTCGATGGCATGATCCGCGCCGAGCAGCATGTGTTTTGCAATGCGCCGGCCAAGGGAGGGGGATGTGTCGCGCAGCGTTTCGATCTCTTTTCGCAACGCTCTGCGCCGCTCTTTCCCGAGTTTCTTTTCGAGAACATAGAACACCTCCCGCGCATCCGCTTCATGCCCCATGTCGTGCAGAACCTTGGCGAGTTGTTTGTAGGGTTGGGGGAAGAAGGGATGTTTTGCAGTCTCGCCTTTGGCCAACCACTGAAGTCGAGTAGACGCGTTAGTAGCGCAATTTTGCCCAATGATGCGATCATATGTGCAGCCGTCCAAAATAATTCCGCCGTTAGAAGGCCAACAACTGACATCGTCTGATAGATCACCTAGGTGTGCAGATGGAAGATGTAAGAGGCCACTAGATCTTGCACCGCCATTGAATATGAATGCGGTGTTGATTGTTGTGTTTTGTAAGGTCAATGCAAACGGAGAGCTTCCCAGAAACTGTGTTCCTGTGCATATTAACATCCCTGAAATCTGCATTTTGTTGAGTATGGCGCTTTGCAAGAGTCTCGTATTTTTGAGAAATACAGTGTTGCCGACCTTAGAACCGCTTAAGTCCAGTGCGAAACCTTGACCAAAGCCAATGTGAGCGTTGTCGAAGGAAACTTGGCCTTTGAACTCCGATAATGACGCCGCTAACGATGGTATGCGACAGTAATTTAGTCGAAAATCTGCACCCCAGCTGCTTCGTGCTGCCACGATCGGGAACTCGAAACAGCATGCTGAAAGCATAAAATTGTGCGGTATCTTGCAATCAAATAGCGTCACTACTCCGCTAACGTAGGCGCCAGTTAGCTGAATTCCGACTTCCGTGATATGTTGTTGTTTCCTATCTAGCACCAAGAAACGCAGCACATCGGCTCGGATATGGCGGTCAGAGGGAAGGCGCGACCAATTCTCTGGCTCTGGTGGTGTTATACCATCGGGGCCGCAGCAGCAGGGTTTTCCTGCCTCCACAGCTGCCTTCAGCTTCCACTCCGCCTCTGTTGGCCCACCTTCGATGGTCTTTACAATATCTTCCCAGCTTTTAAACCGCTGCATCACAACCCCCCGAACCCCAATGGCCTAATCCCAATGGTCAGAACAGTTCACTGGATCGGCGGGCATTTCAAGGCGGGGCGAGTGGCTAAGTGTTGCTAAACGCTTAAGTTTAATGTCAGCAGCACTGCCGCAATGTTTCGCGTGCGAAACAATTGGGCAGGAGGGCTGACCCAATCAGCGTCTGAACCTCATTGGAAAGCGGCGCAAAGGGGCGCGCCCTTGCCCCAATGGCGGAATTCCGCTAGGGGCGGCGCTAACAATTGCTTTCCCGATCACAGGTGACCCCATGACACGCGGCATTATGGCGACGCTCGCCAAGCAGATTTCACCGCCCAATCTTTCCATCATGCAGGATGAGGGCTTTACCGTTTCCCGCGTGCGTACCGAACTGTTGTCGGGCCTGACTGTGGCGCTGGCGCTGGTGCCTGAGGCGGTGGCCTTTGCCTTTGTCGCGGGTGTGCATCCGCTGGTGGGGCTTTATGCGGCCTTCATGGTGGGGCTGATCACCGCCGTATTCGGCGGCCGTCCCGGCATGATCTCCGGCGCGACCGGCGCCTTGGCGGTGGTCATGGTGGCTTTGGTCGCGCAGCACGGGGTTGAGTACCTCTTTGCCACCGTGGTGCTGATGGGGATCCTGCAGATTATCGCGGGTGTCATGCATTGGGGCAAGTTCATCCGGCTGGTGCCACATCCGGTGATGCTGGGCTTTGTGAACGGGCTGGCGATTGTGATCTTCCTGGCGCAGCTGACGCAGTTCAAACAGCCCGGCAATACCGAGGCCTGGCTGGCAGGGCCGCAGCTGATGATGATGCTGGGGCTGGTGGCGCTGACCATGGTGATTATCTGGGGCATGCCCAAGATCACCAGCATCATCCCGGCGCCGCTGGCGGGGATTGGGATCGTGGCGGTTCTGGTGATTGCGCTGAATATCGACGTGCCGACCGTTGGCGATATGGCCTCGATCAAGGGCGGGCTGCCTGCGTTCCACAATCCGTTTGGCACGGGCGAAGGGCTTTATGGCACCGCCCTTGCGCCGTTCACGCTTGAGACGCTGTGGATCATCCTGCCCTATGCGGTCATTCTGGCGGCGATTGGCCTGATCGAGAGCTTGCTGACGCTGAACCTGGTGGGCGAGATCACCGGCAAGCGCGGCGGGGCAAGCCAGGAGTGCATTGCGCAGGGCGCGTCCAATGTGGTCACAGGCTTCTTTGGCGGCATGGGCGGCTGTGCGATGATCGGCCAGTCGATGATCAACGTGAAGTCCGGCGGCCGGACACGGATTGCAGGCATTGCTGCGGCGCTGTTCCTGCTGGCCTTTATCGTTGTGGCCTCGCCGCTGATCGAGCAGATCCCGCTGGCCGCACTGGTGGGCGTGATGTTCATGGTGGTGATTGGCACCTTTGCTTGGAACAGCTTCAAGGTGATGACCAAAGTGCCGCTGATGGATGCCTTTGTCATCGTTCTGGTGACTGTGGTGACAGTGATGACCGACCTTGCGATTGCGGTGGTTGTCGGTGTGATCGTCTCGGCGCTGGCCTATGCCTGGAACAATGCGCGCCGCATTCACGCCTATACCCGCGAGTCCGAAAGCGACAAGGGCGCCAAGGTTTACGAGATCGAAGGGCCGCTGTTCTTTGGCTCCACCGATGGGTTCATCGAGTTGTTCGACGTGGCGAATGACCCGGATCATGTGATCGTGGATTTTGCCCGCAGCCGGGTTGTGGACCAATCCGCCCTGCAGGCGATTGAGGTGCTGGCCGGTAAATATGAAGCCGAGGGCAAGGCCGTCGTGCTGCGCCACCTGAGCCGCGATTGCCATCAGTTGTTGACCAAGGCGGGGCATCTGATGGTCGATAGCGATGATGATCCGGACTACCAGATTGCGGTGGATTACTCGGTCAAGACAGGGATCCTGGGCGGCCACTGAGGCGCGCGCTGGATTATCAAAAACAAAACCCGCGGCCCATTGGTGTCGCGGGTTTTGTCGTTTTTTGGTGGTGTTCCGGCTGGGTGCCTGACCTGGGATCCGCCCCGGTTCGATCACGGTTCAATCCGGGGCCAGCGCCTCCAGCATATCCAGATCGCCTGCCAGCAGGGCGGGTTCGGCGCGGCTGATCAGATCGGCGGGCCAGTCCCACCATTTCAGGCCAAGCATGCGGGCGATCTGCGGTTTGGTGAAACGGTAGCTGTGGACGGTACCGGGGTTGCCCGTGACGATGGCATAGGGCGGTATAGAACCACGAACCACGGCACCAGCGCCGATGATGGCCCCATCGCCGATTTTTGCACCGGGCAGGATCATCGCGCCATAGCCGATCCAGACATCATTGCCCACGACAGTATCGCGGGTATCGGGCTGAAACCCCGCCATCTGGGTCTGGTCGAACACCGGGAAGGGGTAACAGCTGAGGCCATCCTGCGCGTGATTGGCGGAGGCGGTGATAATGCGCACGCTGTCGGCGATCTGGCAGAATTTACCGATCACCACCCGTTCGCGAGAGCCGACAAAGAGATAGGGCGCCAACCGGCTGGCCCAGTCCGATGGCGGCTCAAAGGCGGAGGCATAGCTATAGGCGCCGATGGTGAAATTCGGATGATCAATCGCCTCGGCCAGCATCACGGTGCCCGCATGTTCGGAGCCGTCGGGCAGGGTGATCGGGTTGCGGCGTCTTGGGTCAGGAAGGGGCATGGGCGGGCCTCATTGATCGGGGCGGGTGAGGGAGAACAGGTCCCGGACCACAGAATAGTCACGATAGCCAAGGCGTGCCAGCGGCTGGAACCGGGTGACATCAAAGCTGCCGTCGTTGAGACAGCTGTCATCCAGATGGACGCCGACCACCTCACCAAAGACCACCTTGTTGGCAGCGCCGGGCAGGGTCACGATCTGCGTCAGTTTGCATTCCAGCGCGGCAGGGGCGGCGGTGACGCGGCCACAGTCGATAGTCTCGCAAGGGGACATCTCTAGTCCCGCGTGTTCGAACTCATTGATATCCTTCGGCAGCGCTGCGGAGCTGGCGTTCATCGCATCGCGCAGCGCATAAGACACCACATTGACGCAGAACACGCCGGTCTCCTCAATGTTGGCGACGCTGTCCTTGGTGCCGTCGCGATCCGGCTTGGCGGAGGTGGAGGCAAACATCACTTGCGGTGGTTCATAGGCAACCGCGTTGAAAAAGGAATAGGGCGCGAGATTGTTGCTGCCATCCGCCCCGCGAGACGAGATCCAGCCGATGGGGCGCGGGGTCACAATGGCGTTGAACGGGTTGTGCGGCAGGCCGTGGCCATCTTTCGGGCGGTAGAACATCTGCGAGTCTCCAATGTCTTGGCGGCGGCGGTAGCGCGCTGGTTTTGCTCGCGGATCCGCCTGCTTGGGTTTGCTCAAGGCTTACGCCCGTGTTAGGCCGATGACCAGCCTGCACAGGGAGTTTGCGGCGCGCTGTGGGACAAAGCCCGCAGGTGCTGCAGTCATCATTCGTGTCGGCAAGGGGTGGCGACAGGCGGGGAGACGGGCGGCGTGATTGAGTTGAAGGCAGAGCAGCCCGAGGACCGGTGGGAGGTCGAGGCGCTCTATGATCTGTGCTTTGCCCCAGGTCGCGAGGCGCTGTCGTCCTATCGCCTGCGCGAAGATGTGCCGCCGGTCAGCGGATTGAGCCAGGTGGCGCGCGATGCGGATGGCATTCTGGCAGGGGCCATTCGGTTCTGGCCGGTGCGGATTGGTGAGTGCGAAGCTCCGGCGCTGCTGCTGGGGCCGGTCGCAGTTCATCCAACCCATCAGGGCGAAGGGCTGGGCGGTGCGTTGATCCGGGACAGTCTTGCCAAGGCGGCCGAGAGCGGCTGGAGCCGGGCGCTGCTGGTGGGCGATGCGCCTTATTACCGGCGATTTGGGTTCTCGCGCCTGACCGGCGTAGACATGCCGCCGCCGACCAACCCAGAGCGTGTGCTGGGGCTGGAACTGGTGCCTGAAAGCTGGGCGGATCTTCGCGGTCAGGTGCTGCGCTGGAGCGGGTAGCAGACGCCGGGCTGAGGCCGTCAATGGTCAGCCTGACCACGGCGGATCTTGAAATACGGGGCGGGAATACAAACATTTTCAGCAACAAGAGGTGCCCATGAGTGAGATCCTGACCCCTGATACGGCCCTAAATACGGACCTGACCAAACCGCTGGACGCTGCCGCTGTGGAGGCGGAGCTGTCGGCGTTGGCTGAGCGCTATCGCGCGGCCGGTGGGCTTGGGATTCAGATCCTGAACCTTCTGGGCGGCTCGGTTGACGGGCTTCTGGACAAGCTGCCCGCCCCGGTGCGGAGCCGATTGGACGGCGCGACTGAGCAAGCGTTGCAATTGGCGATGCAGGGGGCCAGCGGATCGCGGCGGGTGGTTCCTGACCAGCCCTCCGGTGTCAATCGCGCGGTGAGCGCTGCGATGGGTGCTGCGGGTGGCATGGGCGGTTTGCCGGGGGCATTGGTCGAACTTCCAGCGACAACGGCCTTCCTGTTGCGCAGCATTCAGGGCGTGGCCGCCGAAGAAGGTTTTGATCCGGAGGCAGATGGTGTGCGCTTTGACTGTATCCGGGTGTTTGCCGCAGCGGGACCGCTGGCGGCGGATGATGGTGCAGATCTTGGATTTCTGTCGTTGCGGCTGGGGCTGACCGGCGGCGCGGTGCAAAAGCTGATTGCCCAAGTGGCGCCCCGGCTCAGTGTGGTTCTGGGTCAGAAACTGGCGGCACAGACCGTGCCGGTGTTGGGGGCTGTTGCTGGGGCCACGACCAATTTTGTCTATGCAGGCTACTATCAGGAAATGGCGCGGGTGCATTTTGGCCTGCGCCGCCTTGCGGTGGCGGCGGATCAACCACATGAGGTTCTGGTTGCACGGTTGCAGGACCGGTTGCTGGCCCCGCGTTAAGGCGCCCATCGCGGCCCGAACCTGCGGCACCGATGCGACGTGAACTGTGGCGCGGGCGCTTCTGCCCTTGCACTTCAGGGGATTGAAGATTTAATCATCCCCTCCTGATAAGAGTGATGGTGATGATACAATACGCTCTGAAATGCGCCGAAGGGCATCGTTTTGACAGCTGGTTTCAGTCGGCTGCCGCTTTTGACAAGCTGGCAGCGGCGGGGATGGTGTCCTGCGCGCAATGCGGCTCCTGTCAGGTGGAGAAGGCGATCATGGCGCCGCGGGTGCGCCCCGGTCGCAAGGCCGTGTCCCCGGTCGGGGAGGCCGAACGGGATCAGGGCAGATCGGCGGAGGCGACGAAGCCTCCCGCATCTGCGCCAGCCACGGTAGATGCACCGTCCACACCGGCTACGGTAGCGCCGGGCGCGGGCGCGCTGAGTACCCCGTCGGGAGAGATCGAGGCGGCTGTGGCCGAGCTGCGCCGCCGGGTTGAGAAAAATTCAGATTATGTTGGCAAGGATTTTGCCAGTGAGGCGCGCGCCATGCATCTTGGGGATGCGCCGGAACGGGCGATCCACGGGGAGGCTAAGCCGGAAGAGGCCAAGGCGTTGATTGAGGAGGGCGTGCCGGTGCTGCCGCTGCCCTTCCTGCCCAATAGAAAAACCAATTGAAGGAAGAGCGTTTATGCATGTCGTCGTGACAGGAACCAGCCGGGGTATTGGCCGCGAATTGGTCGCCAAGCTGCGGGAAGAGGGTCACGAGGTCACGGGGACGTCGCGAGATCATTCCTCGGGTGTGCGACTGGATGTGACCGATCCCGGCCAGCAGGCGCGATTTGCAGCTCAGCTGAAGGGGCGTCCGGTCGATCTGCTGGTTTGCAATGCCGGGGTCTATCTGGACAAGTCGATGGCGCTTGAGGATTACTCGGCTGAGGTCTGGGGCAAGACGCTGGCGGCAAATGTCACCGGTGTCTTCCTGACGGTGCAGGCGTTGCTGCCGAACCTGCGGCTGGCAGCTGATCCGAAGATCGCCATCATTTCCTCGCAGATGGCGAGCCACGCCCGCGCGCCGGGCGGCAGCTACGCCTATCGCGCCTCAAAGGCGGCAGCGCTGAACATCGGGCGCAATCTGGCCACCGATCTGCTGCCGGAGGGGATTGCCGTCGGGATTTACCACCCCGGTTGGGTGCGCACCGATATGGGCGGCGATGAGGGCGATATCTCGGTGCAGGAATCCGTTGCAGGCCTGATGCATGAATTTGATGTGCTGAGCACGGAAACCACTGGGTGTTTTCACACCTGGGACGGGCGTATCCACGCCTATTGACCATTGCCGCATGTGTCGTTGTGCAGGCATGTCTGGAGATATGAAAAAGGCCGGAGCAGATGCGCTCCGGCCTTTTTTGATTGTTGGACTGCTGTGGCAGCGGGGGATCACTCCCAGCAGCTGACCAATACGGTCATGCCGCTGGCTTGACGAGTGAGGGCCCCGACGGGCAGGGCCGTTGCACCGGCGCTGGCGTCCTTGGCGGTCACCCCGGCGCTGCTCAGCGCGCTGCGCAGGCTATCGGCATTGGCCGCGAAGCTGACGCCTTCAGGCAGCTGGGTGGTGCCGTTGGACTGGCTCAGCAACATGCCTTGGACCGCGCCATCAGTGGTCAGCACCGGACCACCCGCATCACCGGGTTGGCTGGTCAGTTGCAGACGCGAGACACCGGCGTTGCCGCTGAGGTCTTTCACATCCTGCAGGCTGCCCCAGCTGAGGCTCGGAGCGCCCAGAACGCCCTCATAGGAGAAACCGGACACGGCGATATCGGACTGGAGGCGCGCAGAGGCGCTGGCGAGATTGGCAACAGCCATCGGCGCGAGCGGGTCAACCGGGCGCAACACGGCAATCCCCGCGGCGCTGTCGTTGAAGGCAACCTCGGCCTGATACTCGTGATCCAGAGTCACTCGGGCGCAGCCAGCAACCACATCAGAGGTGGTCACAACGCTGCCCTTGGCATCGACATAGAAGCCGGAGCGCGACAGGCGCGGTTTGCGCACGTCCAGACCCGAGACCAGATCGACATTCTGCGGCGCATCGGCCCCGGCTGCCGGGTCAAGCACACCGTCGATACGTTCAAAGCTGCTTTGCATCTCGGCCAGAACGCGGGCGCGGCGATCATCGTCACCCATGGGCCAGACCAGCGTGAAGCCCTTGATCTCCCCGTTGGCGAGCCGGGCCTCGGTGTAGGAGACGATGCCATTGCCACGCCCTTCGAGGGTGAAGCTGTTGCCGCTGCGCTGACGCGGGCCTTCGAGCGGCACGATCTTCAGCGTCTGCATGATGTCATAAAGACCGTAGAGCGTGCGCTTGTCACCGGGCTGGCTGATCAGGAGGACCTGGGCGCCAAGATCACCGCTGCTCTTAAACAGAGCGAAGGGCGATTCATAGCGATCAAAGGTGACCTCACCAGCGGGAATTTGCAGCGCAATACCGGCTTTGTCATCGGTAAGCGGTGCCATGCCAACCGAGATCAGCGGGGCATTGTATTCATCCAGAAGGGCCTGACGCTGGGCGGTGGTCAGAACGCCCGTGGGCGCATAGCCGCGCGCCGACTGCCAGTCGGACATCGAGCCACGGGTGCCGCGACCAAAGGCGCCGTCAATGGTGGAGGTGTAAAAACCAGCCGCCTTGAGCGCGATTTGCAGATCCTTGCGCTCTTCGCGGGTGAGGCGGGATTCGCTGCGGCGGGCCTCTGCCGGGGTCTCATCGGGCAGCAGCGTTTGGGCGGAGGCTGCCGGGTCTGCCGGCGCCTCCGTCACTACTGCGGGGTCGATGGGCTCCAGAACCGGGCTCTCGACGGTGGGCTGCGTTTCGGTGTTTGCGCTGGCCGCTGTCGGGTAGAACTGATTGCCGAGGTTGCGGCCAAAGGCGATGAAGCTGTCGCGGGGGATCTGGCGCTCGGCGCGGTAGACCTGCAACACGCGATCGGCATCGCTGCGGGCATAGGGGCCAAGCACGATGCCGTACCAGCCACCGCCGAGGGCAAAGCCGGAAACATCGGGCAGTCGCGCGGCGAATTCCTGCGCCTCGGCCTGGGCTTCGCGCAGGGAGGCGCGGGCAGCGACCTGGATCCAAACGGTGTCCTGAGCGGATTGTTGGGCGGTGGCAGCACCTGAGAAGGCGGATGCCAGCGCCATCAGGGACAGCGCCAGCGTAGCAATCAAAGTCTTCATCAATAGGCCTCTATCGGGGTGATCTGTCATTGCCGCGCACATAACCACTTTCGCGGCGCGAAGGGAACTCCTCATCGAAGGGGGAAAACCACGTCGTAAATGCCAAATCCGGGCTTTGATGCTGGCCTGACGAGCGTTAGCCGATGGTCTGACTGGCTGCTAACGGGGATAAGTGGGCCGGTGGGGGCGCTTCGGGGCGGTTGGACGGACCTGTGCCGCGATGCGCCGTTGACCCTAGGCCGGGGCTTGCATAGGAAGAACCCCGGATTTGCTGCCCCCATAGGGAAGAAACATGACCGACACCAAAGGCGCCCCGCGCTCGTTCCAAGAGATTATTCTGCGGCTTCAGAATTACTGGGCCTCGAAAGGCTGTGCCATTCTACAGCCCTACGATATGGAGGTGGGTGCCGGGACCTTTCACCCGGCGACCACGCTGCGCGCGCTTGGCACCAAGGCCTGGGCCGCGGCCTATGTGCAGCCCTCGCGCCGTCCGACGGATGGGCGCTATGGTGAAAACCCCAACCGGTTGCAGCATTACTATCAGTATCAGGTGCTGATCAAACCCTCGCCGCCGAACTTGCAGGAGCTGTATCTCGGCTCGCTGGAAGCGATCGGTGTCGATATGGATATGCACGACATCCGTTTTGTCGAAGACGACTGGGAAAGCCCGACATTGGGCGCCTGGGGGCTGGGCTGGGAAGTCTGGTGCGATGGAATGGAAGTCAGCCAGTTTACCTATTTCCAACAGGTCGGCGGCCATGACTGCCATCCCGTGTCGGGTGAGTTGACCTATGGTCTGGAACGTCTGGCGATGTATATCCTCGGCGTTGATCATGTGATGGATATGCCGTTCAACGACCCGGATGCGATCATCCCGTTGAGCTATGGCGATGTGTTCAAGCAGACCGAGGAAGAATACGCGCGCTGGAACTTTGACGTGGCCAACACCGAAGTCCTGCTGCGCCATTTTGAGGAGGCCGAAGCCGAATGCGCGGCAATCCTCGCGCAGGAGCATATCGACCCCAAGACCGGAAAACGCATCATCATGGCGCACCCCGCCTATGACCAATGCATCAAGGCCAGCCATGTCTTCAACCTGCTGGATGCGCGCGGCGTGATTTCGGTGACCGAGCGTCAGGCCTATATCGGGCGCGTCCGGGCGCTGGCCAAGCAATGCGCCGACGCCTTTGTGCAGACCGAAGCCGGCGGCCACGCGGCGTAAGCCGCGCCGCGCTTTCACGAGGAGTCCACGGATATGGGCAAGTTCCTTTCGCTGATCCTGATCCTCTCTGGTCTCGTGGCTGGGGCGGCGATGTATTACCTTCAGGTCTACGGGTTCTACGAGGACGTCGAGCTGCAGCCGGGTCGCGATGTGATGTTGATGCCGCTTGGCGATGGAGAGCCATTGCCGATCCGCTACAGCGGGTTTGAAGCGATTGACGCCGAAAGCTCTCCCATTCGCTACCGCGCCTGTTTTGCCACCGATCTGAAGCCGGAGGAGTTGGCGCAGCTGTTTGTGCTGTCGGATCAAAAGGAGCCGCGCAATGCGCCGGGTTGGTTTGACTGTTTCGATGCCGAAGCCATCGGTGCAGCTTTGGCAGAGGGGCGCGCCGAAAGCTTCCTGTCAGTCAAAAACATTTCTTATGGCGTAGACCGGATTGTGGCAGTGACCGACGATGGGCGCGGCTTTGTCTGGCATGAGCTGAACAACTGCGGCAAGAAAGCCTATGACGGCACCGTGGTTGGCGAAGAATGCCCGCCACCGCCGAGCCGTGCGGCTGATTGAGGCCATCGAAGTCTGCCACAGGCGATGCTTTGGCGGCGACGACTGGAGAATATTGAACGTGTCAGTATGCCTGCTGCTGATGCCCACCCGATGAGGCGCAACGAAAGGCCCGGTTGCAGTTGAGATGGATGCGCAGATCAATATACCCGACTTCATCTCCCTGACGCTGGGGTTTGCGGTCTATTTGCTGGGCGCGCGGCTCAATTCGCGGGTAGAGCTGTTGCAGCGGTTCAATATCCCGGAGCCGGTCAGTGGTGGGTTGCTTGCGGCTGTGGTGATCATGATCGTCTACAGCGTGAGCGGATGGGCGATCACCTTTGAGATGGCGGCGCGGGACTATCTGCTGGTTCTGTTTTTTGCTGGTATCGGTTTGAACGCGCGGCTCGCGGATCTGGTGGCAGGCGGGCGGCCACTGCTGCTGTTGCTGATCCTGACCTTGCTGGCCATTCTGGCCCAGAATGCGATTGGCGCGGCGGGGGCGCTGCTGTTTGGCTATCCGTTGCAGGTGTCGGTGCTGTTCGGCTCTGCGGCGCTGATCGGCGGGCATGGCACCGCGATTGCCTGGTCGCCCGAGGTGGCTGCACAGACCGGGATGGCCGGCGCCGCAGAGCTGGGGGTTGCCGTGGCCACGCTGGGCTTGGTGTTGGCGGCGCTGGTTGGTGGACCCATTGCGCGGTTCCTGATCAATCGTCATGGGTTGACCCCGGCGCGCCCGGATGAGCAGCCGACGGTTGGTCTGGCGCAGAATGACGAAGATGCCTCCACGATTGATCATCTGGGGCTGATGCGGGTCATGCTGCATCTCAACCTCGCGATTATTATCGGCTATGTCACCTCCTTGGGGCTGGATCCTGCGGGGGTGAAGCTGCCGCTGTTCGTCCCCTGCCTGATTGCCGGTATCCTGCTGGCCAATCTGCGCATGGCACTTCTGCCCAAGGCCCCGGCCGTGGCGCGGACACCGGCGCTGGCGCTGGTGTCGGAATTTTCGCTGGGAGCCTTCCTCGCGATGTCACTGATGAGCCTGCAACTCTGGACCATCACCGGTCTTGGGCTGGCGATTGCAGTGATCATGCTGGCGCAGACGGCTTTTACCGTGGCTTTTGTACTGTTTGTGCTGGTTCCGCTCTTGGGGCGGGGCTATCGCGCCGCTGTGCTTGCCGCCGGCTTTGGCGGTTTTGCGCTGGGTGCAACTCCGACGGCCATTGCAAATATGACCGCCGTGACCAAGCGCTATGGGCCGTCGCCTATTGCTTTTGTTGTGCTCCCCCTTGTATCCGCCTTCTTTGTTGATATCGCCAATGCCATCGTCATCCAGGCGATTGTGAATTTCTGAGGACACCCGATGCCCGATCTGCTGATTGAACTCTTTTCCGAAGAAATCCCGGCCCGTATGCAAGCGCGTGCGGCTGAGGATCTGAAAAAGCGTATGACCGATGGTCTGGTTGAGGCAGGTCTGACCTATGCAGGCGCACATGCGCTGTCGACGCCGCGCCGTCTGACGCTGGCCATGGAAGGGCTGCTGGAGCATTCCCCAACCGTGCGCGAGGAGCGCAAAGGGCCGAAAGTGGGCGCGCCGGACAAGGCGATCGAAGGCTTCCTGCGTGGGGCGGGCCTGACCCGTGATCAGCTGGAAGAGCGCGAGACGCCGAAGGGCGCGGTCTATTTCGCCACCATCGAAAAGCCGGGCCGCCCGGCGGCAGAGATCATTGCCGAGGTGCTGGAAGATACCATCCGCAATTTCCCCTGGTCAAAATCCATGCGCTGGGGCACCGGCAGCTTGCGCTGGGTGCGCCCATTGCAGTCGATCCTCTGCATCCTGTCGAAGGAAGACGGCGCTGAGGTGGTGCCGCTGGATATCGACGGTATTCAGGCGGGCAATACCACCTATGGTCACCGTTTCATGGCGCCCGATCAGATCACCGTCACCGGGTTTGATGATTATGCGGCCAAGCTGAAGCGCGCCCATGTGGTGCTGGATCCGGCTGAGCGGGAAGCGGCGATTTGGCATGAGGCCACCAATCAGGCCTTTGCCAGCGGTCTGGAGGTGGTCGAGGACAAGGGGCTGCTGGCCGAGGTTGCCGGTCTGGTGGAATGGCCCGTTGTCCTGATGGGCGCCATCGATGATGAGTTTCTGGCGCTGCCGCCGGAGGTCTTGCAGACCTCGATGAAAGAGCACCAGAAGTTTTTCTCCGTGCGCAACCCGAAGACCGGGCGGATTGAGAAATTCATCACCGTTGCCAACCGTGAGACAGCGGACAATGGCGCGACCATTCTGGCGGGCAATCAAAAGGTGCTGTCGGCGCGTCTGGCGGATGCGAAATTCTTTTGGGAAAACGATCTGCGCACGGTGACCGAGCAGGGGTTTGAGCCTTGGGTGGCGAAGCTGGGCAATGTCACCTTCCACAACAAGCTGGGCACACAAGCGGCGCGGATTGACCGCATCGCCGCTCTGGCGCGCGAAATCGCGCCTGTCGTCGGCGCGGATGCTGATCTGGCAGAGCAGGCGGCACGGGTGGCGAAGGCCGATCTGTCGTCTGAAATGGTCTATGAATTCCCCGAGTTGCAGGGCCTGATGGGGCGCTACTACGCGGAGGCGGCTGGCCTGCCGCAGGACGTCGCCAACGCCTGTGAACAGCACTATTCACCGCTTGGTCCGTCGGATGATGTACCGTCAGAACCGGTGTCCGTTGCTGTGGCGCTGGCCGATAAGCTGGACACGCTCACTGGCTTCTGGGCGATTGATGAAAAGCCCACCGGGTCAAAAGACCCCTTCGCCCTGCGCCGCGCCGCGCTGGGGGTGATCCGGCTGGTGCTGGGGAATGATGTGCGGATGGGGCTGCGGGAGACTATTGGACTGCATTTCTCTGGAATGGAAAATAGCCTCCCCGCGGATTCGAAAAAGACCGAGCATTGGGACGCGATCCTTGTAGAACAGAACTTGCTATTCTTCTTCCACGACCGTCTCAAGGTCTTCCTGCGCGATCAGGGCATCCGTCATGACGTGATCGACGCCTGTATCGCCATGGACGGCAATGACGATCTGACGCTGCTGGTGAAACGGGCGCGGGCGCTGGAGGATTTCATGAAATCCGAAGATGGCCCCAATCTGTTGCAGGGCTTCAAGCGGGCCAACAATATTCTGGCGCAGGCCGAGGAGAAGGACGGCGTCGAATATTCCTATGGCGCGGACAAGAAATTCGCCGAGGATGACAGCGAAGTTGCGCTGTTCGACGCGCTGGCGGCCAGCGAGGGGGCGATCTCTTCGGCCATCGAAGCCGAAGATTTCGCGGCTGCCATGGGCAGCATGGCGGCTCTGCGCGCACCGGTGGATGCGTTCTTTGAGGCGGTGCAGGTGAATTCCGACAATGAGGTGGTGCGCCGCAATCGTCTGAACCTGTTGAGCCAGATCCGCAAAGTTTGCGGGCAGGTTGCCGATCTGACCCGGATCGAGGGCTGATTTCTTCTACAGGGCACGACGTAACCACGCAGCGTGTGACAGGAATACATCTGGAAACCGGGGCGATCGCAGGGTCGTCCCGGTTTTCTCCTTTTGGCCCTCCTGCTTTTCCTTGCGGGAACGGGGCAGGGGTCTATGCTGCATAGCAAAGGAAAGGCGCCGCAGTGCAGAAAGATGATCAGGATATGGGAGGCCCCACCCGCGATGAGACGCCGGATTCAGTGTTGATCACCCCGGTGGCGCCAATTGCCAATTCCACCCATGGTGGGCGGGCGAAGTGCCTGCAACGGCTGGTGAGGTTGGATCTTCCGGTGCCGCGGACCGTGGCGCTGTCGTTTCAGGCGGTACATGGCATTGCCCAGGGCGAGATGCCCGATATGGCGGCGATTGTTGAGGCGTTTCCGGGGGATGCGCTGCTCTGCGTGCGACCGTCATCGCAGGATCCCGATTGGGGCGGTCCTGGCGCGATCCTGAACATTGGCATGAATGACGCGCGCTATGTCGATCTCTGTGACAGTCTGGGGCGTGACGGCGCGGCGGCGCTCTATCTGCGGTTTGTGCAGTCCTATGCGGTGCATGTGGCGCGGCTGGACCCGGATGTGTTCGACGATGTCGAAGATGGCGGGCCGGATGCGTTGAGCGAGGTGCTGCATGCCTATGAGGCGGAGACCGATGAGCCGTTTCCGCAGGATCCGGCGGAGCAGCTGGCAGCGGTGCTGCGCTCCATGGCGCGGGCCTGGGAAGGCACCTCGGCGCGGTTGTTGCGACAGGCCAAGGGCGCGCCTGCTGATGCGGGGCTGGGGCTGGTGGTGCAGGAAATGGTGCCGGGGTTTGGTCAGGGCGAATGCGGCTCGGGCGTATTGCAGCTGGTCAATACCAAGACCGGCCAGCCGCAGATCACCGGGCGCTATCTGAGCCAGAGCCAGGGGCGGGATGCACTGGGGGCCGGGGCGGAGGCGCTGTTTCTGGAGCGGGATCCGCGCGGGCCCTCGCTGGAGGAGTCTGCGCCGGAAGCCTTTGCTGATCTGAAAGCCCATGCGCGGTTGATGCGTCAGCGTCTGCGCGAGGAGATGCAGCTGGAGTTCGTGATCGTCAGTGGCGCGGTGCATATCCTTGACGGGGTGCGGGTGATGCGTTCGGCGCAGGCGGCGGTGCGGATCGCGGTGGCATTGGCCGAAGATGGGATCATCCCGCGCGAGGAAGCCATTATGCGGGTGGATGCGCATGTCCTGACCGAGCTGTTGCATCGTCAGGTAGCGCCGGATGCCACCCGCGATGTCATTGGTGAGGGGATTGCGGCCAGCCCCGGTGCGGCCACCGGGCGGCTGGTGTTTACGGCGGCGGAGGCGCAGGCCAGTGCGGCGCGCGGCGAGCCGTGCATTCTGGTGCGGCGCGAAACCTCGCCCGAGGATGTGCGCGGTATGCATGCTGCTGTGGGTGTGCTGACCGAGCGCGGCGGGATCACCAGCCATGCGGCGGTGATTGGGCGTGGCTTGGGCTTGCCCTGTATCGTTGGGGCCTCAAACCTGAAATTTCACAGCAAACGCAAACAGTTAATCGCGACCGATGGGCGCGTGTTCACGCGTGGCGACACAATCACGATTGATGGCAGCAGTGGCGCAGTCCTGGCCGGACAGCCAGAGATGCTGGAGGCCGCGGAAGATGGGGCGTTCCAGACATTGCTGACCTGGGCAGATGAGGTGCGCGACATTGGCATCCGCGCCAATGCGGATACGCCGGAAGATGCCGAGACTGCGCGTAAGTTCAACGCGCAAGGGATCGGGTTGTGCCGCACTGAGCATATGTTCTTTGATCCCGGTCGGTTGACGGTGATGCGGGAGATGATCTTTGCTGAAACCTCGGAGGGGCGGGCGGCGGTGCTGGCGCGGCTGTTGCCGATGCAGCGGGAGGATTTCTTTGCGCTGTTTCGCATCATGGAAGGGTTGCCGGTCTGTATCCGGCTGTTTGATCCGCCCTTGCATGAGTTCCTGCCGACCTCAAAATCGGGGCAGCGTGAACTGTCTGAGGCGCTGGGCATCCCGGTGAGCGATGTGACCCGGCGAGTCGAGGAGATGGAGGAATACAACCCCATGCTCGGCCTGCGGGGCGTGCGGCTGGGGGTGACCGTGCCCGAGATCTACGACATGCAGGCGCGCGCCATCTTTGAGGCGACGCTTGATGCGTCCAAGGAAGGTGAGCCGGTGGTGCCGGAGATCATGATCCCGCTGGTGTCGGCGAAGCGAGAGGTGGAGCTGGTGAAGGCGCGCATTGATGCGGTGGCGCTGGCGGTGAAGGCCGAACGCGGCGAGGATTTCACCTATCGGCTGGGCGTCATGGTGGAAACCCCGCGTGCGGCACTACGGGCCGGAGAGATATCGCCGCACACGGCCTTCCTCAGCTTCGGGACCAATGACTTGACCCAAATGACCTATGGCATGTCGCGCGATGATGCTGGGCGGTTCATGTCGGCCTATGTCAATCAGGGTGTTTTTCCCGAAGACCCGTTTCACGTGCTGGACACCGATGGTGTCGGTGAGCTGCTGAAGCTCGGGGTGCAGCGGGGGCGGGCGGAAAACCTGGACATCACGCTGTCGATCTGTGGGGAGCATGGCGGCAACCCCGAATCGATTGCCTTTTGTCGCGAAGCAGGGTTCGATTACGTCTCCTGTTCCCCGTTCCGGGTGCCCGTCGCACGGCTTGCTGCGGCGCAATTGGCGATTTCCAGCCAAACCGGTAAATCCCCGCGTGAATTCTTAAAATCCTAAGGAAAACAAGGGGCTTTCTCAGTCGGAGAATATGCGGGCGGATTGACGCCTAGCCAGCGGTCAGCGGGGTGCGCTGTCCCGTCGCTGGACGTTTGCAAGGATTTCCACTAGGAGGTGCGATCGCGTGACGTTGGGATGGCCGTGCGCGACCTTTCTAGTGGGGATACCCTGATGAAGATTCTGACTGTAGCTGCCGTGTTTGCTGCCGCCTTGGCAGCAGCCAAAGATGTATATGCGGATTCCGGTTTGGACGCGCTGTTCAAACGTGAGCAATCCACCCTGAACGCCGTACCAAACGGGCGTTTGAATAATTTCTTCAACATTACCCGCCCGACAAAAAAGACCAAGCCGACCGAAGTGAAGTTCACCAAGGACTGGCTGGACAGTGTTCCGGCTGCCAAAGGGGGCGACAATTTCGCCTGTCTGGCTGAGGCGCTTTATTTCGAGGCGCGCGGTGAGACGGTGAAGGGCCAGTTTGCTGTGGCTGAGGTGATCATGAACCGCGTGAAATCCTCGCAGTTTCCCAATAGCCTGTGCGGCGTGATCAACCAGGGAACCGGTCGTAAATACCAGTGCCAGTTTACCTACACCTGCGATGGCCACAAGGAAGTGATCCGGGAGAAGACCGCGTTCGAGCGGGTTTCCAAAGTGGCGCGTCTGGTGATGGATGGGGCGACCACCGGGATTACCGATGGCGCGACCTACTATCATACGACGGCGGTGCGTCCGCGCTGGAGCAAGACATTCACCAAGACCGCGCGGATCGGGGTGCATCTGTTCTATCGTGATGACCGATTCCGGACTGCGCTCAACAACTAAGGCGTGTTTTTGGCTCGGCGCAGCAGGGTGGAAACTCTGGCTGCGCCGTTTTCGGCCACTGGTATGGCGCATGAAGGCCTGTTATGCGGGCGCCGCATGTTTATGCTGGAACCTCACCGCCAGATAGCCAGTTCAGGGGCCCGACCGTCATGTCGTCAGAAATTCGTCTCGCATTTGCGCATCCTTCGGAACGCTCGGAGGCTACTGCGGCCCGTGGGCCGCTCGACCGGATTTCGCTTCGCGATCACACGGTCGAGGTTGAGATTGGTGCCTTTCAAGCTGAACGGGGTACGACTCAGCGGATCTGCTTCAACGTGGTTGTGGAAATTGCCCCACTGCCTGCGGATCTGGATGATGATGTCGACCGGATCCTGTCCTATGATCGTGTGACCGAGGCGATTGCGCATGAGCTGTCCGAAGAGCGGCTGAACCTGCTGGAAACTCTTGCGGAGCGGGTTGCGGAGCGGATCCTGCTTGAACCGCAGGCGGTGCGCGCCTTTGTGCGGATCGAGAAGCTGGACCGTGGCCCCGGTGCGCTGGGCGTCGAAATTGTGCGCGCGCGCGATCAGGTGGCCAGTGAGGTCGATAGCGAAGAGCGCCCGCACCCACGGTTAATGTATCTGTCCAACAGCGCCATCGACAGTGACGGACTGACCGGCTGGATTGACCAGATGGAGTGCCGTCAGCGTCCGCTCATCCTATGCGTCGGCGCGCATGAACTGGCAGCACCGCAAACGGGTCATAAATGGACCCAGCGGCGGATTGATCTTCTGGCCATTGAACAGAACGCCTGGCGGCTGGCCGCAAAGGATGACCGCTGTGTCGTGGTTTCCACGCGGACAGAGCTGGACTGGGCCATGAAAAACGGGCAGATTTGCGTTTGGGCGCCGTCAAAAATCGTTTTGGATGCGGTAGATGGCCCTTCGGCAGCGCCTTCAGAAGCGGTGGCGCTGGCTGCCTGGTTCGCCGGCACATTTGAGGCGGGTGAGATGATCGTTATTGGCGCTGCACTGCCTGACAATCCCGGGGTGCCGCTGCGCGCTGTGGATGTGGAGCAGACCCAACTGTGAGTTATTACCGACCGCTGGTTCAGCACGGGGAAAATCGCCCCGAGGGGGCTTTGTCGCTGATCAGTGGCGGGCTCTGGTTTACCCAAGTCGAAGTTTTGGATCGCGGTGCGCCGCCACGGCTGATGCCTGCGGGGTTGCTGCCCGAGGATGTGCGGCACCGGCTGACGGCGCGCCGTGCGACAATCGCCGGGTTGGATATGACCCATCCGCAGATCATGGGTATCCTGAATGTGACGCCCGATAGTTTTTCCGATGGTGGTCAGCATGATGACGCCAGCGCCGCCTGTGAGGTGGCGTTGCAGATGGTGGCGGATGGCGCCAGCATCATTGATGTCGGCGGCGAATCCACCCGCCCCGGCGCTGAGCTGGTGCCGGAAGAGGAGGAAATCCGCCGTACCGCCCCGGTGATTGCCGCGATCCGGGCCAGATCACAGGTGCCGATCTCCATCGATACCCGAAAGGCGGTTGTTCTTGCTGAGGCGCTGGACGCTGGTGCAAGCCTCACCAATGATGTGTCCGGTTTTACCTTTGATCCGGCGCTGGCACCACTGACGGCGCAGGCCGGCGTCCCTGCCTGCATCATGCATGCGCAGGGCGATCCCGCGACCATGCAGGACAGTCCGGTTTATGATAACGTATTGCTCGATGTTTATGATTTCCTCAAGGCGCAGATTGACCGGCTGGAGGATATCGGCGTGGTACGTGAGCAGATCGTGATCGATCCCGGCATCGGCTTTGGCAAGACGCTGGAGCATAACCTGACCCTGCTGCGCAATCTCAGCCTGTTTCATGGCCTTGGCTGCCCGATCCTGCTTGGGGTCTCGCGCAAGGGGTTCATCGGCAAACTGGGCCATGAGCCGGATGCCGCCGCCCGCGCGCCGGGCTCCATTGCAGTAGGGCTTGCGGCCCTGGCCCAAGGCGTGCAATTCCTGCGGGTGCATGATGTTGCTGAGACGGCGCAGGCGGTTCGCCTGTGGCAGGCCGTCCGATAAGACCCCACCGAAAGGGCTGATATGCGCAAATTCTTTGGCACTGATGGCGTGCGCGGCACCGCCAATATCCACCCTATGACTGCGGACATGGCGCTGCGCATCGGCGCTGCTGTGGGCCGGTATTTCCGGCGCGATGCCTCCGGCGTGCACCGGGTCGTGATTGGCAAGGATACACGGCTGTCGGGTTATATGTTTGAAAGCGCGCTGACGGCGGGGCTGACCTCTACGGGTATGAATGTGCTGTTGCTAGGCCCGGTGCCGACGCCAGCTGTCGGGCTGATGACACGGTCGATGCGGGCTGATCTGGGCGTGATGATTTCTGCCAGCCACAATCCGGCGGCGGACAATGGCATCAAGTTTTTCGGCCCCGATGGGTTCAAACTGTCCGACACCGTCGAGTTGGAGCTGGAAGCTCTGATCGAAGCGGGGGTCGAGCCTGCGCAGGCGCAAAACATCGGTCGCGCCAAACGGATCGACGATGCGCGGTTTCGATATGGGGAACGGGTCAAGAGCTCCCTGCCGCGCGACATCCGCCTCGATGGGCTGAAGGTTGTGATTGATTGCGCCAATGGGGCGGCCCATCGCGCCGCGCCTGAAATCCTGTGGGAGCTGGGCGCGGAGGTGATCCCCGTAGGGGTTTCGCCGGATGGCACCAATATCAACCGGGAGTGTGGCTCGACCCACCCGGGTACGGCGGCGGAGACCGTGGTGGCCCATGGCGCCCATGTCGGGATCTGTCTGGATGGTGATGCGGACCGGGTGATCCTGATTGATGAAACCGGCAAGGTGGCCGACGGCGATCAGCTGATGGCGCTGTTGGCGACACGCTGGGCGGAGGACGGGCTGCTGGCAGGCAAGGCGCTGGTGTCGACTGTCATGTCGAACCTCGGGTTGGAGCGTCATCTTGCAGCGCGGGGCATTGGTCTTGAGCGTACGGCTGTCGGCGACCGCTATGTGGTGGAGCGCATGCGTGAGGGCGGGTTCAACCTTGGTGGTGAGCAATCCGGCCATATCGTGATGACGGACTATGCCACCACCGGTGACGGGCTGATGGCGGGCTTGCATTTCCTGGCGGAGATGGTGCGCGCCGATAGGCCGGCCTCCCAGCTCGCGCAGCAATTTACGCCGGTGCCGCAGCTGTTGAAAAACGTCCGCTTTGCTGCGGGGCAGGCGCCACTAGACACCGATCAGGTGCAGGCTGCGATCAAGTTGGCAGAGGCCTCGCTGGCCGGGCAGGGGCGTCTGCTGATCCGCAAATCAGGCACTGAACCTCTGGTTAGGGTCATGGCTGAGTGTGAAGACGCCAAGGTGCTGACGCAGGCGGTGGACAGTGTGGTCGCTGCGGTTGAGGCGGCGGTCGCCGAATAACGCAGTCTCTGGATTGCGATGTGACTGGCTGGAAACGCCTGCCGCTGATGTGCCAGCTGGTGGGCGTTTTACCCTATGGATTATGTCCCTGCGTGCCGCCGAACAGGCGCTTTAGCCTGCCAAACTGGCTGAGGCCAAGGCCACCGAGGATGAGGGTCATCGCCAGCAGCATGGAGGGCGGTAGCTCTTCACCCAGGAAAACTGCGCCCAGAACCACGGCCCAGATGGGCACCTGGTAATTGGTCAGGGTCATGAAGGTGGGGCCGGCCTCGCGCACCACGATCACGCGCAGCAGGTTGGCGGCAGCTGTGGGGATCAGGCCGAGGACGGCGGCAATCAGCAGCGTGCGATTGTCTGGGACCACCGGTGGCCCCTCTGCCATCCAGGCGACCGGAACGATGATTGTGGATCCGATGACCAGCAGGATGGCCGCCAGCCCCAGCGGGTCCACCGGGGGCAGACGGCGGGTCAGGATCGAGCTGACCGAATAGCAGGCTGCCGACGAGAGGCAAGCGGCGCGGCCATAGGATTCCAACTCTGATCCGCTGCTTGTAAACGCCTTACCGCCGATCAGCAGAGCGACACCGACAAAGCCGATGCAAAAACCAATGAGGCGGCGCAGGGTCATCTGCTCACCCGGGATAAAGACATGCGCCAGCGGTAGCACCATCAGCGGAATCGCCGCCATGCTGATGCCGGTGAAGCCGGAAGAGACATGCTGCTGTCCCCAGGAAATCAACATGAAGGGCAGGGCGGTGCTGAGGACGCCGATGAGGATCAGAGAGGGCCAATTTGTCTGATCTTTGAATAGCTTGAAGCCGCGTATGCCCCAAATCGCACAGAGCAGAAGTGCCGCAAACCCAATGCGACTGGCCGCCAGCCAGAAGGGAGTTGTGCCCTCTAGCGCAAGCTTGATCAGCAGAAATGTCCCACCCCAGACAAAGCCGAGGATGGCAATCATCAGCCAGTAGCGCGGTGCGATGTTGGGCATAGGGTCCTCCGCCGGTTCACCGCGCGACAAGACCCCGCCGGGCAGGTGGGGTCAATGGCAATTGCTTTGTTATCTATCGAAGTGGTTTCACGGGCAGGCCGCGCGCACGGCGGTTGCGGCTGAGAAGGAGGCCGCCGAGGATCAGCGCCAAGGCGGCAAAGAGCTGCGGCGGCAGGGTTTCACCCAAGAGAGCCGCGCCGAAGATCACCGACCAGACCGGCACCTGGTAGTTCACGGTTGAGAGGAACGCCGGGCCTGCGCTGCGGGCGACCTGAACCAGCAGCACTTGGGCGAGGGCCGTAGGCAGCAGGCCAAGGTAGATTACGGCGGCGAGCGGCTGCATGGCGGGCAGCTCCGGCACACCTTCGGCCCAGAGTGCGGCAGGGGTCATCATCGCAGCACCGCACAGCAGCGCCGCGGCAGAGAGAGACAGCATGTTTACCTGCGGGCAAAGCCGAGTGATGATTGAGCCGATGGCGTAGCACAGCGACGCACCAAGGCAGGCGAGGCGAGCGAGCGATTCAAAATCCGTACCGGCAGAGCGGAAGGCATCCAGCCCGATCAGAACCACAACTCCGGCAAAGCCGATCAGGAAGCTGATGGTGCGGCGCAGGGTCATATGTTCGCCGGGCACCAGAAGATGCGCCAGCGGCAGCACAAACAACGGCACCACCGCCATGCACACCCCGGCAAAGCCGCTGGCCACGTAAGTTTGCCCCCAGCTGAGCAAGGTGAAGGGCAGGGCGTTGGTGAAGAAGCCCATGCCAAGGGCGCAGGCCCAGATAATCCGGCCATCAGATGTGCGCAGCGAGGGCAGGGCGATGCCCATGGCCTTGATGACAGCGAGCAGACACAGCGCGCCGATCAGGATTCTGAGCGCGGCGATGGTCATAGGAGGGAAGCCCCGCAGTGCCAGCGACACCGCCATGAAGGAGGCGCCCCAGATCACACCAAGAAACAGAAGCTTGGCCCAGTTGGTGGCGCCGGGGGAATTCGTCATGTCGCATCCCTCAATAGATTATGGATCATCGCCGGTGCGATAGCTGTCAGAAGCAGCGGCCGGGCGAAAAGAGTTATTGTCTTAAGTATATGACCAAAAAGGGCGCCCCAAACTGGAGCGCCCCGCAGAGAAACTGGGCTGCGGGTCTCCCCGCAAGCGCCTTAGTTCTTCTCTTTGTCGACCATCTTGCCGGCGGAGATCCAAGGCATCATGTCGCGCAGTTTGCCACCGACCACTTCGATCTGGTGCTCGTCATTGGCACGGCGCGATGCTTTGATTGTGGGCTGGCCCACAGCGTTTTCCAGCATGAAGTCGCGCACAAATTTGCCCTGCTGGATGTCGGTCAGCACGTCCTTCATGGCTTTCTTGGTCTGCTCGTAGGGCAGGATGCGCGGGCCGGTGACGTACTGGCCGTATTCCGCAGTGTTGGAGATCGAGTAGTCCATGTTGGCGATGCCGCCTTCATAGATCAGGTCAACGATCAGCTTGGTTTCGTGCAGACACTCAAAATAGGCCATTTCAGGCGCGTAGCCTGCTTCGACCAGGGTCTCAAAACCGCAACGGATCAGTTCAACGATGCCACCGCAGAGAACCGCCTGTTCGCCGAAGAGGTCGGTTTCACATTCTTCCCGGAAGTTGGTCTCGATGATGCCGGAGCGGCCGCCGCCGATGGCGGAGCAGTAGGAGAGGCCGATCTCAAGCGCTTTGCCGGTGGAGTCGGTGTCAACAGCCACGAGGCAGGGCACGCCGCCGCCTTTGGTGTATTCGCCGCGCACGGTGTGACCGGGGCCTTTGGGGGCCATCATGATGACGTCGACGCCTTCTTTCGGCTCAATGAGGCCGAAGTGTACGTTCAGGCCATGGGCAAATGCGATGGCGGCACCCGGCTTGATGTTGTCGTGGACATATTTCTTGTAGGTCTCAGCCTGCAGTTCGTCGGGCATGGTGAACATGATCACGTCACACCAGGCCGCCGCTTCCGCGATACCCATAACCTGAAGGCCTTCGCCTTCGGCTTTCTTGGCGGAGGCAGAGCCTTCGCGCAGGGCAACGACAAGGTTCTTGGCGCCGGAATCGCGCAGGTTCAGCGCGTGGGCGTGACCTTGAGAGCCATAGCCCAGGATGGCCACTTTCTTGTCCTTGATCAGGTTAACGTCGCAGTCGCGGTCATAGTATACACGCATGATCATCATCCTTATGTTTCGTGTTTGAGGGCATCATAGGGGGCATTGACAGGCGAAGTAGCCCTAATGTGGGTGAATAAATCGCGATATGTGCAATGGTTATTCTCCATGTAGTGATATAATGTAGTTTTCATGCTTGATGATCTCGACCGACGCATACTTCGCCACCTGCAGGCGGATCCGGAGCAGTCGCTGCCTGATCTGGGGGACCGCCTCGGCCTGACCGCATCACGCCTGTCGCGGCGGCTGGAGAAGCTGCGCGAGGGTGGGATCCTGCTGGGGCAGCGGGCAGTGATTGACTGGCGCGCGCTTGGCTATGAGGTGGAGGTCTCGCTGCGGATCACGCTGGACAAGACCAATTCACGGGCCTTTGACGAGTTTATTCCGGCCGCACGGGAGATCCCTGAGGTACTGGAGATCCAGACCTTTCTGGGGCAGGTGGATGTGCGGCTTTCGGTGATTGCGCGGGACATGCCGCATTACCAGCAGATCTATCGCGCTGCGATCCTGACCCTGCCGCATATCACCGATATCGAGGCATTGATGCATGTGGCGCGGATCAAATCGAACGAGGCTTTGCCGATATGATTGCGCTGGATGAGATTGATCACGCGCTGTTGCGCGCGCTTGGGCAGGATGCGACCCAGTCTGCGGGTGCTTTGGGGCGCGAGCTGGGGCTCAGCCAGCCCGCCACGTGGCGGCGCATTCGCCGGTTGCAGGAGGCCGGCATCATCACCGGGCGCAAACTGGAACTGGATGCAGGCAAGCTGGGGTTTGGTGTGACGGTTTTCCTGGGCATCAAGCTGGCCACCAAGGGGCGGGTCAGCCTGGAGGATTTCGAACGCGCGGTGTCCGCCATTCCCGAGGTGCAGACGGTGGAACATATTCTGGGCATGTATGATTATCGCCTGCGGGTCACCGCTCGCGATATTGCCGATTTCGAGCGGGTGCTGCGGCGACGGGTGATGACCCTGCCCGGCGTGGGCAGCGTCGATGCGAACGTCCTGCTGAGCGAGGAACGCAGGCCCGGTCCGCTGGGCTAGCCTAGAGGCTGCGGCGCAGCGCGATATTGCTGGATCGACCAAGCCCGTATCGAAGGGTCACGCCAATCACCGCGAGGCTGATCACCAGCCAGAGAGCGCCCCAAATGACGGTTGTCCCGCCGATTTCCTCCGCCATCATACGGGCGTCGGAGCGCAGGTAAGAGCGCGCGATTGTATCGTCCCAGATATCAAGCGGCGCATAGATCATGCTGCTGATGCCGATAATCCGCAGGATCAGGTCATTGACGGCAAGGCTGAGATAGCGCGCGGTGGCCAACATCAACGCGCCTGTCACCAAAGTGAAGCCGAGGGCGAAGAGATCACGGATGTATATGGCTGCAACAAGCAGCGTCAGCGCCGCAAACAGGGTCAGGACTTTGCGGTCCCAATCGGTGCGCAGAGCGATGACAAACAACGCAGCCCCAATGAGCAGCGACCCGGTGTACCCGGCTGACAGCATCAGAAAGCGGTTGCCGCCCCGCGCGGTCACGCTGCCGCCTTCATAGGGATCGATGGTCAGGTTTAGGACCTCACCGCCGGTGGCGAGGGTGACAATAGCATGAGAGGTTTCGTGCAGGAAAACGGTCAGGATACGCAGTGGCAGCACTGCTGGCGTGGACCAGAGCAGCACGATCAACAGCGTCAGGCCGATCAGTTGCCAATGTCCTGTGATGAAGCGCCGTAGGAACGGCATCCTATTTGACACCCAGCCCCATCTGCATCAGCGTCTTGCGTACCGGCGCCATGGAGTAGAGCGCGTTGAGGCCAAAGGCACGCAGATCGCGCAGCGGACGAGGGCTGAGCATGGAGGTCCGGTTCAAAAGGTCGATTCCTTTTACCCGCATCAGAATATCGCTATGGCGGGCTTTGTGGTAGCTGTCGAGCATCGCCGTATCACCCAGCCCTTCGGGACGGGCCTGTGCCAAATCCAGCAGTACGCGCAGATCGCCCAGCGACATGTTCAGACCCTGGGCCCCGATGGGCGGCACGACATGGGCGGCCTCTGCCATCAGGGCCAGGCGTTCGCCATTCATGCGGGCGGCGGATTGGCTGATGATGGGCCAGATGCTGCGGCGGGAGGCCAACCGCAACTGCCCCAGAACGCCACAGCTGCGCCGGTTCATTTCAGCCTCGAAAGCTGCCTGATCCATGCGCTGCAGCGCCTGCGCTCGCGGGCCATGTTCCATCCAGACAATGGCGGACGAAGGCTGGCCGTTGTGATCCGGCAGCGGCACCAGTGTGAACGGCCCGCCGGAGCGGTGGATCTCGGTCGAGACGTTTTGATGCGGCTGCGCGTGTGTGACGGCAAACGCCAGCGCTTTCTGCCCGTAACGGGTTGTTCGTACAGGGATCCCGGCCGCGCGTCGCATCGGGCTGTCGCGCCCATCACAGGCCAGCACCAGGCGGGCGGTGACGCTGCTGCCGTCACTCAGGGTGACCTGTGCGGCGTTTGTGCGTGTGAACAGCTTAGTGGTACCAAGACCGGGGCGGAAATCCACGGTATCGAGGTCGTCAAGGCGCGCCAGAAGTTCGCGGCGCAGCAGCCAATTGGGCAGGTTCCAGCCAAACGGTTGATCGGAGATGTCGGCAGATTTGAAATCCTTGGTGACGCGGGCCACGGGCTCAGCGCCGCCTGCATCAATGATCCGCATAATCTCTAGCGGCGCGGCGTGGCTGTCGAGCCGCGCCCAGATCCCCGCCTCTTGCAGCAGTGCCTTGGCCGGTTGCAGGATTGCGGTGGTGCGCAGATCGGCCCCGGCATCGTCGCGCAGCGTCACGGGCGGCGTCGGGTCGACGCAGATCACCGTGAACCCGGCAGCCCCCAGTGTCGCCGCGGCGGTCAACCCTGCGATGCCACCACCGGAAATCAGAATGTCGCAACTGTCAGCCATAGAACCTGCCTTTCGTCTCTGCTTCTGAGATAGGCCGGTGATGATCGGAATGACAAGCGACATACTGTCCTTTTTGGTGGCGCCGTCGACTGCGTTTGGTGGCGCCGTCGACTGCGTTTGCCCAGATCAGCCGCGGGTGATGCTTACCAGGATCACGAACATGATGGCTGTTTTGGCGACCGCAGGCAGGAACAGCGCCGGCAGGCCCCAGATGGCGACGGCCAGCCCCCAGAGCAGCACATAGAGCAGAATGGCCAGCAGGGCCTTCGTCGCATTGGCCTGATCGCGGCTGTCAGAGGGCGTCACGGGGGATGGAGTAGCGGGGGCGGCCACCGTTGGGGCCGTTTGCTGCTGGGCGTGGTCAAAAGTCATGTCGTTCATTGGGCGGCATCCTCGGTCTGAGCAATCCGCGCGGATCGTGGCAGCAGGGCGCCACGGACGCGCATCAAAGATGCCAGCCATATATACCTTATCAGCCCCGGCAAAAGAGCGGTGCGGCGGCGCGCCACAGGGGTGCGACAGGATGCGCAGCCGGGGCTGTGTGTGGTGCACCGGTGCTCAGAGCAGGCCGAGAAACCCGGTCAGATCATCGGTATGATGGTGGATATGCGCGCCGGGTGTTGCCTCGGGCGCGACATGGACTGTCCGCATGCCCAGATCATGTGGGGCCTGAAGATTGCGTGGATCATCCTCAAACATCGCGGCCCTTGCTGTGTCGATGTCGGCCTTGGCAAAGATGATGTCAAAAGCCTGGCGCTCCGGCTTGGGGCGATAGTTGGCGTGTTCAACGCCGTAGATTTCGTCAAAACAGCCCTCAAGTCCCCGCGCGGCCAGCACCTGTTCGGCATAAGGCGCGGTGCCATTGGTATAGATGATCCGTTTGCCGGGCAGGCTCCTGATCCGCTCAGCCAGCAGGGTGTCCGGCTCCAGTTGATCGAAATTGATATCGTGAACCTCCAGCAGGAACGGATCTGGATCCAGATCATGATGTGCCATCAGCCCCGCAAGGGTGGTGCCATGCTCGCGCCAATAGTCGTCGCGCAGCTTGTTGGCCATTTGCTGGTCAACGCCAAGGGCAGTCATGACATAATCCGTCATCTTGACCTCAATCTGGTCAAACAGCCGGGCAGACGGGTGATAGAGGGTGTTGTCGAGGTCGAACACCCAGTGGCGGACGTGAGAGAAAGATTGCGATACCATGGCGAGGGACCTAGGCCGCGACCTATGCGATTGCAAGCATCGCCGGTGGAATAGTCGATGGAATAGATGTGGCTGAAACGCGAACCCTGACCGGAATACACCGCGCGATCTTAACCGCTTGGCCGGGGCGGGGTTGATTGCACGGCTCCGAGGCCTGTAGACATCGGGGAGCAACAATCCAAGGATCGACATGAGCCTTCCTCGCAGTACCAGCCAGACCGACGCTTATGCGCTGATCCTTGAAGCCATTGATGTCGGGGTCTATCGCCCCGGTGACCGTCTGGTCGAAAGCGACCTTGCGGAACGGTTCGGCGTGTCGCGCACCCCGATCCGCGAGGCGTTGCAGCGGCTTGAGACGCAGTCCTTGCTGGAACGTGACGGGCGGTCGCTGATTGTTGCCTCGCTGGACCACAACCAGATGGCGGAGCTGTATGTGGTGCGGCGCGAGCTGGAAGGGCTGGCCGCCAGCCTTGCGGCGCGGCATGCCACCGAAGAAGAAATCCGGGTGCTGCAGGAGATGGTCGCCTCGGATGATGCCTTTGTCGACAATCCGACGGAGCTGGCCAAGGCGAACCGCCGTTTTCATGAGCAAATCCATCTGGCCTCACACAATCGGTATCTGGTGCAGCAGCTGAACCTGGTGCATCGCACCATGGCGCTGATGGCAACCACATCACTGGCCGCGGAGGGGCGGGGCCGGATTGCCCAGGCAGAGCATAAGAGCATTGTGAGCGCCATTGAGCAGCGTGACGAGCAGGCAGCGGGTCGGGCGCTGAAGGATCATATTTCGGTGGCCTTCATGACCCGGTTGAAACAGGACGCTGGCGATCGCAGCAAGGGGTAGGGCGCCCGCTGCCCTCACGCTATGTCCGGGGGAGCGGTGTTTTCCGGGATGTCTGTGACTGCCCATGCGCGGTCTTGTCCCAGAAAAACGGTTTGAAGATCAGCTCATAAAGCGCCTTGTAAACGGCGATCACACCCATCGGGAAATACAGGATCATGCTGGGTGTCCAAAGCGCCAGCCAGCGCCGTCCGCTGGCGAAAGCGGCGGTGATCCCGATCGTGATGCCCAGCAATTCGAAGAATACCAGAATGGCAGCAGCCAGATAGGGCGCTCCGGCGGGCAGCAGTGGCGTACTCGGGTGGTCGAACCCCAGAGTGATCAGCCAGAAGGTCCAGAGGCAGGGGGCCAGCAGGAACTGACCGACCGTGCCGAGGAAGAAGGCCTGCAAGCCAAGAAATTGCCGCCAGCCCAGTTGCCGCGCCAGGACAGCGGGGCGGCGCATATGGACCAGATAGGTGACCATGAAGCCCTTCAGCCAGCGTGACCGTTGCTTGACCCATGGCCAGGGGCGGCAGTTTGCCTCCTCATAGGTGGTGGTGGGCAGCATCTCCGTGCGGTAGCCAAGGCGGCAGAGCCGGACGCCTAGATCGGCATCCTCGGTCACGTTATGGGCATCCCAGCCGCCCAGTTGTTCAAGTATGTTGCGGCGAATGAAAAGTGTGGTGCCGCCCAGTGGGACCACCAGCCCGAGGCGTGCAATGCCCGGCAGTACGATGCGGAACCAGCTGGCGTACTCAAGCGTGAAACAGCGCGATATCCAGTTCTGACCGGGATTGTAGTAGTCCAGCGCGCCTTGCAGGCAGGCCAGATCATTGTCCCCTTGGGCAAAAGCGCGCGCCACCAGCTCCAACTGATCAGGGTTCGGTGCGTCCTCGGCGTCCCAAACACCGATAACCTCACCGCGGCAATAGTTTAGCGCGTAGTTCATGGCCCGTGGTTTGGTGGTGAGACCGCCGTGGGCGGGCACCTCGATCACCCGGAACCAATCCGGCAGATCGGCGCAGCGGATGGCATTGCGGGTCACCTCGTCCTCTTCTTCCAGTACGAGTAGAACCTCCAGCAGGCTGCGCGGGTAGGTGAGTTTACACAGGCGTCGTAATAGCGCGCGGCCAATCTCCGCCTCCTTGTAGAGGGGCACCAGAACGGAGATTCGTGGCAGGCGTTGCGGTGTTGCTGCTCCCCCCAATACCTGATTGGAGCAGAGCGGTGGTTTGGGCTGTGATCGGGTCTTTTGATGCAGGCGCTGCCTGCGTTGATCCTGAAGATGGGACAAAAACCCTGCACATTTCAGCAGCACAAACAGCAGCAGTGTCAAAAGGGCGAGGCCGCAGAGCAGGGTGAAAACCACCCTCGGCATGGTGGTGACAAATGCGAGAGCCACCAGCCCGATGAGGAGCGGCAGACCGAGCCAGTTCGGCTGGCCAAGGGTGCGGCAACTGTAGGCCAGCGGCACGCAGGCGCTGGCATGGCGGGCGAGATCGTCGCGAAAATGAGCGGTCAGAAGTTCAGTAATCTGGGCCTCGTTGGCGATAACCGGTCGGATATCGCCAAAACTCTCCGCAAGATCGCGCTGTAGTTCAGCCAGACCGGCCGGATGCGCAATCGCCACCACAAGTGTCTGCCCCAGTTGCATATATGGCAGCGCACAGCGACGCAGCCAAAACTGGGCGGGTTTGCGCGCGAGCAGACGCGCCTGGGGGCGGTGACCACTCAGATCAACCCGTTGCAGACCATGCTCGGACGACAGCGCATCCAGAACCTGTTCCTGACTGGCCCATCCTTCGGAAACAAGGATGTGATCAATCGGAACACGCTGATGCTGGCGCAGAACCAGCGCCCGCATCAGGTGGTCTTTGCTGACGGCGTGATGCTCAACCAGGCGCCGTTCAAACGACGTTTGGCGCTCTCGCCGGATCAGGGGGCGCGCGGCCTCGATCAGTCTGAGGTTGTGTTCAGCCATAACTGAACAGTTTATGCGGTTGCGGATTCGGACAAGAGATTTTTTGTCAGGGGACTGCCCAAATCCCTGTTATCCATGGCAAAAACTCGCCATGGATCGGTATTTTTTGCGCAGGCTTATCTAAAGCTGTGTCGATTTACGCGGATTTACGCGCTGCCATTGCCTCGGCGAACCGCTCAAACAGGTAGAAACTGTCCTGCGGGCCGGGGCTGGCCTCCGGGTGATGCTGGACAGAATAGACCGGACGATCCGAGATGCGAATGCCGCAGTTGGACCCGTCAAATAGTGAGACATGGGTCTCTTCAACGCCGTCCGGCAGGCTCTGACCATCCACCGCAAAGCCATGGTTCATCGACGTGATTTCGACTTTGCCGGTGGCGTTCTCTTTTACCGGGTGATTGGCGCCATGGTGACCGTGGTTCATTTTGACGGTCTTACCGCCGAGCGCCAGCGCCAGCATCTGATGGCCGAGGCAGATCCCGAACATCGGCAGATCTGTTGTGTCGAGGATTTCCTTGATCATCGGCACGGCATATTCCCCGGTGGCGGCTGGATCGCCCGGACCGTTGGACAGAAAGACGCCATCAGGGCTATGTGCGAGTACCTCCTCTGCGGTGGCGGAGGCGGGCAGCACGGTGACGTCGCAGCCTGCAGACGCGAGGCACCGCAGGATGTTGCGTTTCGCGCCGTAGTCGATGGCGACAACTTTGTGCTTTGGATCTTCCTGACGGGTGTAGCCCTCAGGCCAGGCCCACCGCATCTCGTCCCAACGGTAGCTTTGGGTGCAAGTCACGTCCTTGGCCAGATCCAGACCTTCCAGGCCGGACCATTCGCGGGCCTTGGCGACCAGGGCTTCGATGTCGAAGTTGCCATCAGGATCATGGGCCAGCGCCACATGCGGCGCCCCGAGCTGGCGGATTGCGCGGGTCAGACGACGGGTATCAACGCCGCCGATGGCAATGCGATTGGTCCGGGTCAGCCAGTCCTTCAGCTCTTCTGTGGCGCGCCAGTTGGAGGCCAGTGTGGGGTCCCATTTCACCACCATGCCAGCGGCGACCGGGTCAGCGGTTTCGTCATCTTCCGGGGTGACGCCGGTGTTGCCGATATGGGGGAAGGTGAAGGTCACGATCTGTCCCGCATAGGAGGGGTCGGTCATGATTTCCTGATAGCCGGTCATGGCGGTGTTGAAGCACAGTTCTGCAACTGTTTCGCCATATGCTCCGAAGCCGTTTCCGTAAAAGATGGTGCCATCTGCGAGCGCCAAACATGCTGTGGGTTTGGGCGTGACGGTATCGGCCATGGCGCGACTCTCCAATCTGGGCAAAATTCATGGGCTTTTAAGGGGAGGGCCGCAAGGCGTCAAGCCTGCCTGGGCGTGTTACGACCGTGTTCTGATCCTGCACAGCCGGTCTTTTTGCTCGACTATAGCCTTTGATGACCGCTGGGGAGTGTCCCAACGTCATTCGGAGGGCCGCAACTTGAACTGGACTACCACTTTAGGTAAAGATCCGGTTTCCGACTCCGTGGGAATGGACAGATAAATGGATACGCGAACTCGGGTCAATATGGCCCTGAAACAAGCCATGAAGGACCGCGCAGCAGCCCGACTGGCAACCCTGCGTCTGATCAATGCCGCGATCAAGGACCGCGAAATTGCTGAGCGGGTGGATGGCGAAGCGGGGGGAATCGGCGATGCTGAGATCCTCGCGATCCTGGGTAAGATGACCAAGCAGCGCAATGAAAGCGCGCGTGCCTATGAAGAGGGCGGGCGGCTGGATCTGGCAGAGCGCGAGCTTGGTGAGATTGCCATCATCGAAGAATTTCTACCTAAGCAGCTGAGCGATGATGAGGTGGCAGAGGCCGTGAAGGCCGCTGTTGTCGATACCGGTGCCCAGTCTATCCGGGATATGGGCAAGGTCATGGGCGCGCTGAAAGGCAAATACACCGGCCAGATGGATTTTGGTAAGGTCGGCCCGCTGGTCAAGGATCAGCTGTGCCAAGGGGGCGATTGCTGACCTGCCAATGACTGGCGGATATCGTTGCAAAGATCAGAAGCCCGCCGCGTTTGGCGGGCTTTGTTGTGTGCGTGGCGTGACGGGGTGTTGGCCAAGGTCAGCGGCGCGCTGCAGAAAGCTGTCCCGCACATCTGCTGCAAACGGATTGTCGCGCAGGATCGCCTCCAGCACACCGGGGGCATCTCCCGTCACCATGCGGCTGGCCTGCTGCATCAGCTCGAAACTGGCGGTGGTCATCCGAAGAGTCTCCGGCGCGACCTGATTGAGGGCCTGAGCAATCAGATGGGTGAGCCCCTGTACCGTCGCTAATTCGCGGTCATGCGCCTCGGGTGTGGTCCAAATCACCTCAAGCTGAAAGAAATGCCGCAACATTGCTGCCAAGCGTAATGGGCGACCGCCGCGCAGGGGGCAGAGGGCGATTTTCTGACCCGCGAGTCCCTGCCGGGTGCTTTCGGGACCAAAGAGCGGGTGGGTGCCAAGCAGATTGACCTCTGGCGGCAAGATCCGGTGCATCACATCGGCAGGGGCCATTTTCACGGATCCGACATCCAGTACCCATGCGCCGGGCCTGACCAGTGGCGCAAGCGCGTGACACAGCGGCTCCATCGCGCCAACAGGCACGGCGAGGATCACCAAGGGGCAGGCGGCTGTTTCCGCGAGCGAGCCGAATCGGAGAGATGGGTGGCGTGGCCCTTCACAGGTCTGTGCCGGATCATAAACGCAGATCGGCACCAGCGGTGACAGGTGGCGGGCGATTAATTGCCCAAATGCGCCAAAGCCAATCAGGCCAATGCGGGAGAATAGAGGAGGTTGGGGCATCGAAATTGGGCTCCGGTCTGTGCCGCGATGCCGATGGTAAAGGATGGGAGATGATGTCTCAGACCGCCGGATCGCGGCGGGGTAAACATCAAAGAAATGAGAATGCGTCCGCCGTTATGGAAACAGCGGATAATAGACGGTCGAAAAGATCAGGCTCGCATTGGTCATAAGTCAGCCATAGCCGGGCTGGGCGTCTATGTCAAAGGGCAGTACGTCAAGGGCGGGTCATGCCTTGCGAAAGGCGGTTCTTAGTTCGTCATAGAGCGCCTTGCGTTCATCCTCTGACAGGAAGGCCCCGATCTCTACCTCGCGACCGCTGCCGCGCAGTGTGACATAATTGGGCACCGGGCCATCATCTGCGTGCAGCTCGACCTCGGTCCAATAGCGATTGCAGCTCCAGTTCTGGCGCGGGCCCGTTGGATTGATGCGCTCCAGATGCGCTTCGCTGGGGTCGAGCGTCAGCACCTCCAGCACATGGCGGTCGCGGCGGCTGCGGTCCAGCGCCCATTTTACCGCGAAAAGCGTGGCCGTCACAAAGGGAAGAATCCCCCAGAGAGCAGCGCTGCCCACAAGTGGGATCATCGGAATGGTGATCAGTGCGGCAAGCACCGCCATGAACCGGACGTAGCCTTCTGGTCGCAGCGATTGATGCGGCCAAAGATGCAGCTCCTGGTGACTGTCAGTCCGGGCGGTGGTCCATTGGTAGGGCATGGCGTGAACTTAGCGTCTCGGCAGAGGCTGTCCAGCACTTCGGGGCAGACATCTTCAGCGATGTGCCGAGATGTGTTGATGCCAAGAAGAAGGCCCCGAAGCGGGTGCTTCGGGGCCTGTCTGTGTTTCAGCTCAACTGCACTTTAGTGCGAGTGGGAACGATCCCAGTCTTCCTGCTTGGGCAGGATTTCGAAGGTGTGCTCCGGCGGCGGAGAGGGCAGGGTCCACTCCAGCGTGTCGGCATACTCGTTCCAGTAGTTGTTCTGGGTGATACGAGCGCCACGCAGCAGCGAGTAGATCACAACACCAAAGAACAGCAGGAACGAGGCAAAGGACAGGAACGCGCCATAGGACGAGATCTTGTTCCAGTATGCGAAGCCTTCCGGGTAGTCGATGTAACGACGCGGCATGCCCTGACGGCCCAGGAAGTGCTGGGGGAAGAAGGTCAGGTTGGCGCCAATGAAGAACATCCAGAAGTGGATCTGGGCGCCCAGCTCGTTGTACTGACGACCGGTCATCTTGCCGAAGTAGAAATAGATGCCGGAGAAGATCGCGAACACTGCGCCCAAGCTCATCACGTAGTGGAAGTGTGCAACCACATAGTAGGTGTCGTGATAGGCACGGTCCACAGAGGCCTGCGACAGAACCACACCGGTCACACCGCCAACGGTGAACAGGAACAGGAAGCCGAAGGCAAACATCATTGGCGCTTTGAACTCAATGGAGCCGCCCCACATGGTGGCAATCCAGGAGAACACCTTAACCCCGGTGGGAACCGCGATGACCATGGTGGCCAGCATGAAGTAGGCCTGTTGGTTCAGCGACATGCCAACGGTGTACATGTGGTGTGCCCATACGACGAAGCCCAGAACACCAATCGCAATGATCGCCCAGACCATCGGCAGGTAGCCAAAGACTGGCTTGCGCGCGAAGGTCGCGATCACGTGAGAGATGATGCCAAAGCCCGGCAGGATCACGATGTACACTTCCGGGTGGCCAAAGAACCACAGGATGTGCTGATACAGGATCGGGTCGCCGCCGCCGGCAGGATCAAAGAAGGTGAAGCCGAAGTTGCGGTCCATCAGCAGCATGGTGATCGCGCCCGCCAGAACTGGCAGGGACAAGAGGATCAGCCAGGAGGTGACGAAGATCGACCAGGAGAACAGCGGCACCTTGAACAGGGTCATGCCGGGTGCGCGCATGTTTAGGAAAGTGGTGATCATGTTGATCGCACCAAGGATCGAGGACGCGCCCGAGACGTGAACGGCGAAGATCGCCAGATCCATGGAGAAGCCGCCTTCATTGGTGGATAGCGGTGGGTAGAGAACCCAGCCAACACCGGAACCAGCTTGATCGTTGCCGCCAGGTGCCAGAACCGACGCAACCGCCAGCGAGGTGCCTGCGACATACATCCAGAAGGACAGGTTGTTCATCCGCGGGAACGCCATGTCCGGCGCGCCGATCTGCAGCGGCATGAAGTAGTTGCCGAACCCGCCGAACAACGCGGGAATGACCACGAAGAACATCATCAGGATGCCGTGGCCAGTGATCAGAACGTTCCAGAGGTGCCCGTTGGGGGTACATTCCGCAGACGCATCTGCAAAAAGACGTGCGCCTTCGAGGCACATGTATTGAACGCCGGGATCCATCAGTTCAAGCCGCATGTAAACGGTGAACGCGACGGAGATGAAACCAACGATCGCCGAAACGATCAGGTAGAGAATGCCGATATCCTTATGGTTCGTGCTCATGAACCAGCGGGTAAAGAAACCGCGCTCGTCTTCGTGGCCGTGACCATGAATGGCTGCATCTGCCATTAAGGTGCCTCCTGTTGCATAACGATAGGCCCAAAAAACCGCATAGGTGGGCCTAGACTCATCTTGCGTTTTAGTTCGCCCGCAACAGGCCTTCAATGGCGGAGTTTGATATGGATCAAGAATAATTGTCGCGGGCAGTCCCGTTTCGGGCTGCGCGGACTCCCGACGGGTGTCACGGTCGAGGGCGGGACTTCGCTTTTGGCGCCCGCAGAATTCATCGCCAATACCGCAAAGCGATACTGTTTTGTCAATCAAGATGCCGTGGTGCGCTTGACCCTGATGACCGGGAGCGCGAAAGTCCATCCAACGACCTCACGGAGTGCAGATAGTGGCGCAATACGATCCAAACAATATCTTCGCGAAAATTCTGCGCGGAGAACTTCCCTCCTACAAAGTGTATGAGGATGAGGCGACCTTCGTTTTTATGGATATCATGCCGCGATCCGACGGTCATATGCTGGTTATCCCAAAGACCCCGTGCCGCAATCTACTGGATGCCTCGGCTGAGCAGCTGGCCGCCGTGATGGCCACGGCGCAGAAGATGAGCCACGTTGCGATGCGCGCGTTCGACGCGCAGGGGGTGACGGTGCAGCAGTTCAATGAGGCTGAAGGCGGTCAGGAGGTTTTCCATCTCCATTTCCATATCCTTCCCCGTCGCGCTGGGGACACGGTGCGGCCACCGGGTATTATGGCCGACCCGGGTGTCTTGTCCGAGCACGCCGAAAGAATGCGAGCGGCAGTTGCTCTGTCTGATGGGTGACTCTAGGTAACCCGAGAGGCTGCGATCTGTGGTTGAGGGAGTGCCTCGGGTAGTGCGCGCCAGATATTCTACCTTGACGCGAAAAAATGATTGATATGTGTGACCCGTTTATTCTAGGGTCGCCAAAATTTTTACGAAGTCCTTAAAATATTGGGGTTTGGGCACGTCGTTGAAGACGTAGAGCGTCGGGCTGGTGCATTCACGTGTAGATGGCGACCGGTGATAGAGAAGGCGCGCAGCGCTGCTGATGAAGCGCCGCACCGTTGGGAGATGTGATCCAGACCGAAGCAAGGAGAAGGCTTGGTTGAGATCAGGGGGTATTGTGTCAACGCCGCATGCGTTTGTCGCTGTGGATTTGTAAAGTAACGGGTGTTTGCCTGTGTATGTTGCTGAGGAGGGGCCGTGGGTAGGACGGCAGAGGAAAGCGGCAATTCAGATGGTTTGTCAGACGAAACGGTGGCTGCCGCAGTGTACGCCTCAGTTCTGGGTATCGCCAACGCCGAGGCTTGGCGCGACCGATTGAATCGTGCAGATTATGATGATATTTCTGAACCGGCCTCCCGATCGACTATGGGCTCAGGTCGCGCACGCGCGCAGGCCGCGGCCGTAGGAGGCTGGGATAGCCCAAACGCATACGCAGGTGAAATCCATCCCACTTCTGCTCTCTCGGCAGCGGGCGATTTAACAGACCCTGTACTGATCAGGCGTCATTTCGACAGGGCGATTTACCTCAGAAGCCGATTGGTAGCCGCGCAGAATCACGGTTTTTGGCCTGAGCTTCAGACCGTGCTTCCCTGTGGTGACCGCAATTGGGCGCTGGTCTCGCAGGAGGCCGAGGTACTGGCTGCAAGGGGCGATTGGCCGAGTAGCGGGCGCGTCACCGACCTGCCGATCTCCAAAAGTCTGCAGGTCACAGATGCTGACCTGCCAAAGTGGCGAAACCTCTTCGACGCTGATGCGCAGCGCCCCGCGCTTGTTCTATTGCGGACTGCAGGAGGGCACCTGCTGATGTGCCAGCCCCTTGATGGGCGCGCGGATCTGCCCCTGCATTCCCTTGGTGCGGCAGATCTGGCTGCGCCTGCATTGTTGGTAGAACAGGTGCAGACCGCCTGGTCCGATATGGCGGCAACCCTGATAGCAAACTGGTTTGGCTTCGACCCGCAGGAAATGTCGCTGCTGCGGCATCTGCTTACCGGCGACGATTGGGTCGAATTGGGCATAGGCAAGGGTGGCCAGCGCGATCCCGAACTGGCTGTTCTGAGGGGGATGCTGACCAAGACGGCCGCACCAAGTTGTCCGGAAATGCTACGTTTTCTGGCGCATCTGATTGCCCAGACAGTTGAGGATTACAAGATCGCTGCAGGAGTCGCATCGCCGCCCCAAAAATGGCTTTCTCTGCCTTGCGGGCTGAGTTCGCGTTACCTGCGTTTTGGCGCGGCACGTGGGCAGGCGGTGATCTTTGTTCACGGGATTTTCGACGGTATCGCGGGGATGCAGCGGCTACAGCCCATGCTGCGTGCGCGCGGCTTGCAGGTTCTGGCGCCATTGCGCTGTGGATACGGTGGGTCGGACCGACTGCCGCGCCAGGCCGATCCTGTTGATCTGTTCATCACGCAGCTTGAAGCGCTGATCGATACCGAGGGGCTGGAGCGGCCAATTCTCCTTGGGCACCGCAGTGGCTGCGTGTTCACCGCCGCAGCGGCGCGCCGCCTACGGGACCGTCTGGGCGGTGTCGTTGGAGTTGGCGCGACGCTGCCGCTGCCCAGCATAGGGCAGGCGGGCGCTTTGCGCGGACATCAGCGCGCCATGGCGCTTAGTGCGGTGCATGCCAAGGCAGTATTGCCGTTGGTGGTCCGCAGTTGGTCCCGATCGGTGCGCCAGAAAGGACCGCAGGTCTTGGTCTCGCGCCAGATTGCAAAAGACAGCGCGGATCGGAGATTGCTGGCGGATCCCGGATTGAGTGCCGTACTGGAACAGAGCCACAGGATGATGATGCAGCATGGGCGCGGTGGGTATGAGACGGATTTGCGGCTGGCGGCGCGCCCGCGTGACACGCGCCACAGTGCCAAGGCGGCGCCCACCATCTACCTGCATGGTGGTGAGGATACCGTGACCCCAGCGGAGCGCTTGCAGGCGGCGCTTGGCCCCGGCAGTGCGGACTTGCAAATCCGGATCAGCAAACGGGCCGGAACCATGCTGCTTTATGCGCAGCCGGAACTTGTGTTCGCAGCGATCGAGGATTTGCGGCAGCGCATTCCCTCGTGAGCGCGGGCTTACCGTCGGTCTTCGAAGCTGGCCTAATCCGTGGGGCAGGTGTCAGTTGTGGCGAAGGCCACATCGAAGCACTGCTTCAGCGCGACATCGACATCGGTCATGGTTACAGGCAGGCCCAGATCCACCAGGCTGGTGACGCCAAACTCTGTGATGCCACAGGGCACGATGCCGTCAAAATGGCTGAGATCGGGTTCGACATTGATTGAGATGCCGTGAAAGCTGACCCATTTGCGCAGGCGGATACCAATGGCCGCGATCTTATCCTCGGTCTTCTCACCATTGGCACGCAGGGGCTTGTCGTCGCGTTCGACCCAAACACCCACCCGACCATCGCGGATATGACCAGTCACATTGAAACGATCAAGCGCCAGGATCACCCAACGTTCCAGCTGGCGTACGAAGCACCGCACATCGCGGCCACGCTTGGCCACATCCAGCATGACATAGACAACCCGCTGCCCCGGCCCGTGATAAGTGTATTGCCCCCCGCGTTTGCTAGGGTGGACAGGGAAACGGTCAGGGTCCGTCAGATCCTCAGGCTGCGCCGAGGTGCCTGCGGTATAGAGCGGAGGATGCTCGACCAGCCAGATGCATTCTTCAGCGGTTCCGGCGGCAATCCCGGCGGCGCGGTCTTCCATAAAGGCGACGGCTTCGTCATAGCCGGTCAGACCTGAGCTGGTGATCCATTCAACCATCGACGGTGTCCTTTGTTACGACTTTTGTAACCAGTATAGCGCGGCGCGCCGAATTTTCTGGCCTGCTTGCCGCGTGGTGCGCTACCGTGATTGCATGTTTTCATCAATAGGGGGGCGCGTAATATGTTCTCAAAATCACTTAAAACAACATTAGCCGCATCAGTTCTGGCAACCTCAGGGGCGGCACCCGCCGTGGCTGATAACCTTGGCGCAGCGCTGGTTGGTAGTATCATCGGCGGTGTGATCGTCAACGAGGCGCATAAGAACCGTGCGCGGAAACAACCGGTTACCCGCAAGCGCACCTATTCCCCAGCGCGTGCCCAGAACCGTGAGACGCAGACTGCGCTCAATTATTTCGGCTTCCCGGCAGGCTCTCCTGACGGTGTGATGGGGCGTAAATCCCGCGCCGCTGTGGCGCAGTATCAGGGGTATATGGGATTCCCCGCCACAGGTCAGCTGACCCAATATGAACGTGATTTTCTGGTATCCTCCTACAGTCGGGCGCAGATTGGCGGCCCGCAGGTTATAAAAGCAATGCAAGGCCCCAACGGGGTACGTGGGCTGCTGCCAGTCTGGCGGGACGAAGCCACCGGAACTCGTAGCGCCAGCGCTGGCGGTTATGGCAGCTACGGTGGCCTGCCGTTTGAGGTCAGCGAAGCAGTGGATGAAATCGCCGCCAGCGCCGATCCCAGCGCCGAGCAATTGTTGCAGCGATCCGGATTTATGCAGCTGGCAGATCTGAATGGGGACGGCAAGAACGACTATATGATCGACACCTCGGTGTCGGGCAGTTCCTTCTGGTGCGGGGCGTCGCATTGCTCTGTCATGGTGTTTGCCTCAACCCCGCAGGGGTATCAGCGCAATGACTTCATGGCGCGCGGCGTCACCACGGCGAATTTCTCCTGTCATCAAGGCGTGTGCCGGATGAGCGATGAGCCGACCACGGGTACTGTTCAGGCCACCGCACCAACACCAGTACCGACGCCTGCACCAGCGCCGGGCGGTACAGTGTTGGCGTCTGCGCCGCAGGCCACGGCGCCAGCGCCTGCAACCGGCGGGCTGGCGGGTATCCAGTTGTTCCAGCAACCAGTCCCTGCTGCAAATACGGCCTCGCTGACTAGCCATTGCAGCAAAGTCAGCCTGCTCACCAGCTCCAACGGCGGCTATATGACTGTTTCTAATCTACGCGATCCCGAATTGGCGTTGGGTGAGCAGTTCTGCCTGACCCGCTCCTATGCAATCAACTCCGGCGAAGCGCTTGTCGCTAAGGTGCAGGGCGTAAGCCAGGCGCAAGTCGACAGTCAATGCGATGCCTTTGGTCCGGTGGTGCAGCCCTATCTGGCCAAGCTGGGGAGCACAGGCAGCGATGCGCTGGTCTCCGATCTGCAGAAATTCGTTTTGCAGTCGAATATGTCGATTGAGCAGCTCTCCAATACGGCCGGTATCTGCCTGTTCTCTGGTTACCGTCGTGACAACATGGAGGTGGCGCTGGGGGCCGCGCTGATTATGGTTGGTGTTGGCCAGCGCCCCTATGCCGAGCTGATCGGTCACCATCTGGCACAGGGGTTCGGTGTGGCGAAGTCGCCGGAGCAGGCGCAGGGCTGGTACCAGACGGCAATTGCAGCCCTGGAGGCGGGGGCTGATCCGGTCTTTGCGCCGGGACAGCCGGAACGGGTAGGTTTGATCAAGGCGGCCTCTGCCGGGCTGACCGGTGGGCTGGCACAGCCGGTTCCTGCCTCTAGTACCGCGGCCGCGTTGCCAAGCTTCTCGACAGACTGAGAAATCTGACGACCAATCAGGCTTCTAGACAGGGGCGGGAGGATCTTCCCGCCCCATATTTTTGGCGGCTACCGAAAAGCCTGAAAATTGATCATTTTGCATCTTCACAACCGCGCCACGCTCGTCTATACGCCGCTACACCAAGTCAAGACAGTGCGGTCGTGGCGGAATTGGTAGACGCGCAGCGTTGAGGTCGCTGTGGGGTAACACCCGTGGAAGTTCGAGTCTTCTCGACCGCACCATCATTCAAACAGAATTGATCCTGTCTGACTATTTATCCATATAAAACAATGTGGTTATGGGTTCTGATGACCTGAATGCCGACCCATGGTCGTGCAGGATTATGTTTTCGTTTACGCATATTTTCCGCACGATGCGTAATTCATGGCTTCTATTTGTGAGCTGAAATCCGGATGTCAGGCCAAGGTTGCCTGCAATGATGTCGGAAAGGCAAAGGCCGTCCTGCCAAAGCAAGGGGCAAAGACTGGGCTGCTCACACTGAGTTCGAAATTTTGAACCATGACAAGGTGGCGGCGAAGGTGGCGTCAGGCGAGCTGTGAGAGCGCAAGGCGCGCAGGCGAAATAGCAGGCTTAGACTGGAACTGTGTTGATCTGGTTCGCGGGGTGGTTCTGCTAAGACATCCCAAGAATGGCAGACCGCGAGAGGATCCGTTGTCGACCAAGGTCAGTGGCCTGCTACGAGCCTTGCCGGATTTCAATCCGGTGTTTGATCTTTCCTCTCGCCACCTGGATGCACTATGAAGTAGGTCGCGGGGAAGAGCGGACTTACCGGGTTGACGTCTGACGGTTCCCGTCATGCAGCGAGTACTGTGCTTTCAAGAAAGCTCAATGTACTGGCGCTTGCCCCGGCTGGTCGGTCACACCGATCTGAGGCAGTTGCGCGTGCACAGCAACGAAAGCGCTGAAGAGTTGGCAAATTGACCTGTACTAGGCACTGAAACCTCCCTGAGAGGAGCGGCAAAGCGTAGATAACGCCCTGTGCAAAGTTTGGAGATCTGCCATCCGGGCAGCGGTTCCTTGCTGCGGGAGCATTGAACAGAGCGAACTTTCGCCGCGCTTTTGCTAAAGTCCGCAACCCAGTCTGAACTGGCTTGCGGCACATGGTGGCGAGGCGGGCTTTGCATGCTAAACGACGAGCGCTATCCACACAGGTAGTGTCATGCAGGCTAACCCGGTTGATTGGGCAATAATGGCCGCTGGAGCACTTTGGTCTGCGCCGAAGCGCGCGGCCAGCGTTTGCGCTGCGGCTGCGGTTGGTAAGGCGCCGAAGAGCACGATGACAGGTGTTTGCGTCTCGCTCAGTTCCATGACTTTAGCTAGTCCGAACGCGCAAACCGGTAGCAGAACCAATTTGATCAGGTGCACTCCCCCTGTAAGACCGTCTAGCCCCGACAGCACACGTAAGCTCAGGGATGCTCCAATGGAGAGAAGTGCCGCTGGTATTGCAACATCGGCCAGTCGCTCTAGGGCCAATTCTGCTGTATAGGGCAGGGTGTGGCCCGTGGTTCCCACAAGTAGCCCGGCACTGCTGGCCAGAAAAAAAGGGTTTATCACAATCGATTTGAACACAGGTACGACAGTCTGACCGGCTCCATGTGCTAGCGCGCCTACGGCGAGGACATTGGCCAGAGGCACAGCCAAGCCGATGGCAACCGCCATCAATGCAGCAGCCTCTGGCGGCAGTGCCTGAGCCACCACAAAGGCAAGTCCCGCGTTGAAACGCCAGGCCGTCTGCCAGACACCAGCGAAATCCAGGAAGGACACAGGCCCAAGCCTCCGCAGCGGCAAAGCTAAGACAAGGCCAAGACCCATCAAGACCCAGACGGCAACGCCGATAGACGCAATGTCCTCAATGCCAATCGGACGTGCGGCCGCCGCAGTGAACATGAGGGCGGGGAAGAAGACATAAAAGCAGAGCTTATCTAGGGCGGGCCACAGGTTGCTTTCGAAGACCCGTCCAAGCAGCATGCCGAGCGCGATAATCATGACATCTGGCGCAAGGGCCTGAACGATTGAGCTTGCCCCGGTCATTGTGCTGACAGACGCACTGCATCAGCCAGGCGATCAGTTGCCTGTTTCAACCGTTCCAAGCCGTTGGAAGCAAAGCAGAACCGGGCGTAGCGTGCGATCTCACCATCTGGGCTGCTCGCTGCAAAGGCCGCGCCTGGCGCGTAGAGCACGCCTTGGGCAACTGCAGACTCGAAAAGGCGCGCCATATCGATCTGCTTGGGCAGTTGGGCCCACAAGAACATGCCGCCTGTCACGGCAGGCGCGTCAAAGCCTGCTGCAACAAGCCCTGTCTGTAAGGCATCGTGCCGCCGCCGGTAGAGTGCGCGCACCTTGATCAGCCAGTCATCGAACCGCCCGGAAGACAGATATGTCAGAGCCACCATTTGTGCTGTACCACTCGATTGCAGATCGCTTGCCTGTTTCATCGCGGTCAGATGTGGCGCGAGCTCATGAGGAGCGAGCATCCAACCGATCCGTAGACCCGGTGCGATGGACTTGGAGCAGGACCGAAACGCAATCACCCGCGCACCGCGATCCCCGGCCATCTCCCACAGGGATGGTGGCGGCGGCACGGCAAACCATAGATCACGATAAGGGTCGTCCTCAAGGATCGACACACCCATCCGGGCGCAGAGCGCCAACAGCGCGCCTCTGTGGTCTTCGCTCAGGACCGATCCGGTGGGGTTCCCAAACGTGGGTGTGAGATAGAGAACCCGCGCTTTACTGTCCTGAATGGCTTGGTCCAACGCTTCGAGGCAAAGCCCGTCAGTGTCTTCAGAAACAGGTAGGGCTGTGACACCGCAAGCTGTGAGGACCGACAGTGTTGCGGGATAGAGTGCCTCTGGCACCAAAACAGTATCGCCAGGATCGCACAGCGTTCGTACTGCCAGGTCGATCCCTTGCTGTGCGCCAGACGTGAGGATAACGTTGTCTGGCTGGGCCCCCGACAGATCAGCAAGCGCGCGCCGCAGTCGTGGGTCACCGGCGGTTGGACCATAGCGCCATGCCATTGGGTCAGCCGCTGCTGCATCAAGAGCATTTCGCAAACCGAAGTGATCGCAGGCGTCTGGCGAGGGGTGGCCGTTGGCCAGTGAAATCATACCATCGCGCGCAGCCAGGGGATAAAGCGCCCGCAACGGATTGTCTTGAAGCGCCGCGGCGGCACGGGACAGAGGTATCGTGTGGGGGGTAAGATAGGTCATGCCTCATGCTTTGCGTGACAAGTCGACCATAAACAAATAACCAACGGTTATGAGCCTGCGTCTTCTTGATACCGTTCCCATCATCGCTTTGCGTGCCCTGCCCTTGATCCAAGAGACTGGTAGCATCACGCGGGCCGCAAATGCCTTGGGAGTTTCGCAACCCGCTGTCAGCCGCGCCATCGCAGCGCTCGAACACAAATCCGGGATCGTAGCGACGCGCCGGATCGGCGGGCAGATCAGCCTAACGGCAGAAGGTAAGCGTCTCGCAGAACTAGGCCATCGTGAGGCACTCCTGCGCCAAGACGCATGGGAGGATGTGACCGCCCTGAAACGCAAGAAAACCGGGGCCTTGCGCATCGGTTCTATCGGCGCGTCCGCCTCGACCCGGCTCTTGCCTCAACTTCTGGGAGACTATCAAAACCGATTTCCCAAAATCCGTCTTGCTGTGCGCGAAATCCCCGAGGCGGAGATGGCTGAAGCTTTGAAGACCGGCGTCGTAGATGTCGCCATAACGTTGGCACAAGATGATCCTTCACTGGACCAACTCCCGCTGGCCGATGATCACTTGGTCGCCTTGCTGCCGGCTGACCGGGTTTGGCCCGGGCGGCTTACACCGAAGGACCTTTTGCAATTGCCGTTCGTCATGACCAAAGGCGGGTCAGAGCCCTTGGTAAGGGCGTGGTTCGCCCAGGCTGGCGTCGTTCCGGACGTCCGCCATGAGGCGCAACAGATAACATCGCTTTTGGCCCTTGTGCGTGCGAAACTGGGTGCGACCATCATTGCTGATCTTGCTGCGCCAGAACATCACCCGGGTCTCGTTAAGGTGCCCCTTGACCCACCGGCCCCACGCGAAATCGTCCTTGCACGGCTTGCTGGTGACCCGATGTCCGAGGCATTGTCAGCCTTTTGGGAAGTACATCGAACGGCTTAATAAATCCGTTTGAACTAAGGTATCAAGTGAGCGAGCTGGTCGAGTTTTCGTGCAATGCCCGATCGATGGTTTCACGGGGTTATCACGCAAGAGACCTAACAACCCAAACTGGGATGCGTCCATTCCGTTGCCATCGCGCTAGAACCGCGAAAGCGGACATTGGTTGATATTAGACCATCGGTCACCAAAGGATCCAAGCAGACTTCCGGCGGCGTAGAGGCAGGTTTACAGCGAAAAACACGCGGTCTTACCCGCCTGATGGCGCCAGACAGCCCGAAGTTTCCGTTGTCCTTACCGTCTCATGCTCGAAGCTTGATGTGAATCTTTTTTGTCAGCAGGCGCAACGAGGTCGTTTAACTATATACAGCTTGTTACAGTATCACATAACACGTATACGACTCCTCGAAATTTCCTTGTCAAACACCTAAGGACAAATGACATGCCGAATTCCTCACGCACGTTCTGGAGTAAAATGCTGGCAGCGACCTGCTTTACCACGGCAGCATTTTTCGGACCCGCGGCAGCAGAACCCAAAACGGAAATGGTCATTGCCGCGCCATTTGGGCCAAAGAGTAGTGTACCTGACCCTCGTGCTCGCCAGAATGGCTGGCTCAGCAACCGGGCAGGTGTCTCAGAGACGCTGATTGGCATTGGTTATGACATGACTCTCCAACCACGGCTTGCCACCGGTTTTGAAAACCTGTCTGAACGGGAATGGAAAATTACTCTGCGTAAAGGGGTGAAATTCCATGATGGCACCAATGTCACCGCTCAGGCGGTCAAGGAATCTTTCGAAAAGCTGAGTGAAGAAGGCCACCCCGGCAACAACCCACGTTTGGTCAAACTGCTGAACATCGAGAGTATAGAATTGCTTGACGACAATACGCTGGTGTTCCGCACCCATGCGCCTAACTCAGCTTTTTTATGGTCGCTGACCGAACCTTCGGCGGCTGTTATGAAAGACGGCACCGAGGCAATGCCGCTGGTAGGCACGGGGCCATTTGTGTTCGAGAAGGCTGAGACGGAAAAAACCTATGTAGTGACAGGCTTTGCTGACTACTGGGGCGGCGCACCTAAACTGGACCGTCTCGTGATCGACGCGATCGGCGACCCCTCGGTTGCAGCACTGGCTCTGCAGGCGGGCGATGTCGATCTGGTCACGAACTACCCGGAACCCGATTTCGCTAAGCTGCTGGAAGAGGGTAAAGGCCAGCTATTCTCGGAGGCCACCGCGCGGCTGTTCTTTTTTCAACCGCGAGTGAATGGCGGTCCGCTGTCCAACCAGGCGGTTTTGAATGCCGTTTCGCTGGGCCTGGACCGTGACACCATCGTTGCGGCGACCCTGGCAGGGGTCGGTGGCCAGTCGGCCAATGGCATCTTCCCAGCCAGCATGAAATCCTGGGTGAACGACGATATCAGCCTGTCCTATGATCCGGTCAAAGCGCAGTCCATGCTGGACGAAGCGGGGATCATTGACAGCGACAGCAACGGTATCCGCGAGCTGAACGGCGAGGACATAGTTCTGAAAATCCGAAGCTATGAAGGCCGTGCTGCGCTACGTCCGACACTGGAAATCTCGCAGATCATGCTGCAGCAGATCGGCCTTGGTGCGGAAATCGCCATGGGAGAATTTGGCGCAAACAACGAGGCACTGAAAGCCGGTGAACTTGATTTGCACCTACAGGCCTGGGGCACCGCTCCGCAAGGTGATCCTGATTACTTCCCCAGCACCCTGGTTGCGACGGGTGGCAGTTATAATGTCTCTGGCTACTCTAACCCGGAGTTGGACGCGCTGCTTGAAAGGGGCCGCGGCCTATTTTCCAGCGAAGAACGTAAACCGGTCTATGCTGAGGTTCAGGCCATTATCAACCGTGATCTGCCGCTAATCCCGCTGTTCCACAAGACACAGGTTTCGGTTGGGAATGGCAAGGTTGAGGGCTATCGTATCCACCCGGCAGAAACCTACCTTGCGAACCCGGAGCTGGCGATTGCCGAGTAATCTGCCACCTCTAATGAAAATTGAAGCCCTGTCCGCCAAAATTGGCGGACAGGGTATTCTGCACGATGTCAGCCTTGAGATGGCACCGGCAGAATGGCTGGCTGTTGTGGGCGGCTCCGGCGCGGGCAAATCTACGCTTTTGCGGGCTGTGATGGGCCTGAACCGTCCTGCGCGCGCCACAAAGGGGCATATGCTGTTCAACGGCGTGCAGCGTGCTTTTGCATCGTCGACAAATACCACCCTAGATGGCATCACCTATGTTCCACAAAGTCCTGCCCACGGCTTTGATCCGCTACGCCGCCTGCGCTGGCAATGGGATCAGTTGGCCCGTCGCAAAAAGGCACCTGATGCTTCACATCAGCGACACATTTTATCGGCCCTAGGCCTGCCGGATCTGGGCAGCAGCTACCCGCACCAATGGAGCCGGGGCATGCAGCAGCGCCTGTTACTGGCGATGGCACTGATAGACGCGCCGAAACTGCTGATCCTTGACGAGCCGACCTCGGCATTGGATCCGCTGATCGCGTCGCAAGTGCTGCAGGAAACCCGCCGCATTGCCAGCAAACATGGGATCGCAGTGATGATGGTGACCCATGATTTGGCACTGGCCGCGCGGTTCGCAGGTCGGATAGCAATCATGCAGCGCGGCCGGATTGTTGAATGCGGAGCCGCGGATGTTCTTTTGTCCAACCCTCAGCACCCCTATTCCCGCGAGCTGGTGGAGCATCGCTGCTGGGACAAGGTCAAGCCGGAGCTAACCCATGCCGCTGAATGAGCCAGTCTTTCAACTCGAAGGCCTTACAGTCAGGGCTGGAAACAAGATGCTGTTGCACGATGTCTCCTGTGACATCCAGCAGGGTAAAATGCTATGCATCCTCGGAGAAAGTGGAGCAGGTAAATCCACTTTGCTAAAGGCTGTGCAAGGGTTCTTGCCCGCCACGTGCCGTAGGCTGGTATTCACGCCCTCGGGTACCAATATTATTGGCGTGGTACCTATGCGCCCAGGCCTGCCCCAGACCCGCTGGGTGATGCAGGATCCATTGGCTGCATTGAATCCGCGGCAGTCGCTTGGCGCCTCAATCCAAGAAAGCCTTCATCGCGGCGACATTACCGACCACGAGGGGAAGAGTGCTGTATTTGCCGCACTGGAAGAGGTCGAGCTGGGGGCGGAGTTTTACAACCGGCTCCCCGGTCAGGTCTCCTTGGGGCAGGCACAGCGAGCCTGCCTCGCGCGAGCCCTGATCGCCCGCCCTAAATTGATCTTCTTTGATGAGCCACTGAGCGCGCTGGATGCGCTCGTGCAGAAAAAGATCGCCCGCCAAATGGATGTGCTGCGGCGCAAGACGCAGACTGCCTATGTGGTGGTGACTCACGATCTGGGGTTTGCCGCTGCTTATGCTGACAAGATTTTGGTTCTACGCCAAGGGCTGGTCGAAGCCTATCAATCATGTGCTGATTTCTTTGCTGCACCAGTCAGCCCCTATGCAGAAAACCTGATACACGCTGCTCGTAGTCTGGGTACGTTGAACCACATGGATGACGTCGCATGAAGGCATTTCGCTCGCGCCTGCCGGGTCTCGCATTTGTTTTGTTGGGTATCAGTTTAATCACCTTTACTCTCAGCTATTTCTCACCGGGCGACCGAGCCGAAGCCATTGCCCATGCGCGATATCCGGAAGAGATCGCCTTTCCACCGGAATTACTTCAGGCCATACGCGTTGAGTTCCACTTAGAGGAGCCGTTCTGGCTCCAGTATCTCTATTGGCTCGGCAATGTGCTGCGGGGGGATTTCGGCCTGTCTTATGCCTCTCAAACGCCGGTCTGGGATATTTTCACCAGCAATCTGGGTGAAACCGTAAGCCTGGCGCTTACGTCGCTAGGGGTGGGGCTGGCTGTTGCGTTTCTCTTAGCCAGCCTCGCAGTGCGTCACCCGGGAACATGGATGGACCGAGCTGCCGTGATGATTTCATCTGTGGGAGCGGCTATGCCCAGCTATTGGCTGGGTTTGCTGCTGATCTTGGGGTTTGCCGTACATCTAAGCTGGCTTCCCTCATATGGCACGGGGACACCTGCACATCTGGTTCTGCCTGCGCTCACGCTGGCGTTCTGGGTAATGGCATCACAAACCCGTCTGTTGCGTAGTTTTATGCTGGAGGCGGCCAATCAACCGTTTATCGAAACTTTGCGCCTGCGTGGTATTTCCGAGACCGAGATCTTCTTTCGGCACGTGTTGCGCCACGCTATGGCGCCCGCTGTGACCATGATTGCAATCGACTTCGCCAGCTTGTTGGAAGGTGCAATCATCGTAGAACTTACCTTTGCTCGTGCAGGGCTCGGGTCTTTGTTGGCCGGGTCTGTACTGTCACGCGACCTGCCGGTCGTTATGTTTCTGGTGATGTTCTTCGCAGTTGCCTATGTCGTGATCAATTCACTTGCAGAAGTGCTGCAAGCAGCCAGTGATCCAACGAGCCGTACGCAGGAGCAAAAGGTATGACTGACGTTTTCCTGCGCGAAAGCGCCGAACTGACGAATACCCCACTGTCCCGGTTTAAGCGCAGAACAGGCCTGTTTCTGGTGGTGCTGGCACTTGGACTGAGCATTGGATTGTGGCTGACACCTTACCAGCCGACGCAGGCGGATTTTCTCAATCGATTGGCGCCACCAGAACCTGCACACTGGTTCGGCACAGACCACTTGGGCCGCGATATTGGTACCCGCCTGCTTTATGGTTCATTCTGGTCGCTGGGGCTGGCACTTGTAGTGTCACTGGCTGGTTTAATCGCAGGAACGATGGTCGGGCTGGTGGCTGCCCGGTCTGGGTCCTTCCCCGACGCGATGCTGATGCGCGTGACAGACAGCTTCTTCGCGTTTCCAGAATTAATAGCAGCGGTCGCCTTTGCAGGGCTTTTTGGACCCAGCACGGTCAACCTGGTGATCGCCCTGTCGCTGGTCAGCTGGATGAAGTTCGCCCGGCTCGCTCGCAGCCTCGCCTTAACGATCGGTGAGCGGGATTATGTTATTCAGGCCCGCCTGAACGGACTGACCGGACCGCTGATCTTGTGGCGGCATATTTTACCGAATGTGATGCCATCACTTTTGGTTCTTTGGACCAGCAGCTGGTCGCGCACTATCCTTGCCATATCCGGGCTCAGCTTTCTGGGTTTTGGTGTGCAACCACCAGCAGCCGAATGGGGCGCTATGCTGCTGGATGGCAAACCCTATATGCAGACAGCTCCTCACATAATGATTTTTCCGGGCTTGGCTGTACTTGTTTCAGTGCTGGCAATCAATCTGGTCGGAGACCGGCTCCGAGACCTATGGTCACGAACCAGATAACCCCCTGAGAGGCAACGAAATGGAAGCCACTGGTATCGCACTGCGCATAGGCGCAACCTTCTTTTTCACTATTATGGTCGTGTTTGTGAAACTTCTTGCCGACGAGGTGCCGCTAGGCCAGGTCGTGTTTTTTCGAAGTGCCGTTGCTCTGATACCATTGGTTCTGTTCCTGATGTGGACGCGGGACTTTCCAAGCGGCCTGCGGACCAAGCGGCCACTCGCACATATTGCGCGCTGCCTCCTCGGGTGCACTGCGCTGTTCGCGTCTTTTGCCTCGCTGAAATACCTGCCGCTCGCTCATGCATCCATCATTGGCTATCTGGCGCCAGTGCTTGCAGTGGTCCTGGCGAGGTTCCTCTTGGGCGAACAGGTGAACGGAATGCGGTGGATTGCAGTTGTACTGGGGTTTCTGGGGATGCTGGTTCTCGTGCTGCCAAGTATGACGGCTGCCACCGTCGATCGATCTTATCTGATCGGAACCGCCCTGGCCCTTGCAATGGCGATATTCACTGCCGGTGCAAAAATTCAGATCCGTAGTCTTGCCCAAACAGAAAATGCCGGGGCTATTGCGTTCTATTTTGCATTGACCTGCGCGCTGGCGGGAGGTGTGTCGGTTTTCTGGGGCTGGATTCAGCCAGACGCGCTGCAGCTTGTTTATCTTTGCGGAGCAGGCATTGCGGGGGGCATCGCACATATTATGATGACGCTTGCTTTGCAGCATAGCGAGATCTCAAAACTCGCCCCATTCGAGTACCTGTCGCTTATTTTTGCTGTTCTAGCAGATTTTATACTGTTCCGGCTTGTCCCTGATGGTGCCTTCTACATATCGACATTGATGATCCTGGTCTCAATGTGGGCGATCACAGTCAAGGACAGTGCCAATGGAAGGCCCGCCGAAAAGGTGCAAACTAAGCGAGTGTGAGATAGTCTCCTTACGAGATCGGTGTCAGGGCAGGCCCCACCCATCTGACCTCTCCGTAGTTAACGCAGAACGGACGGCGGGAACGTTATTGGCAGGCGTTTTCTTCAGATCTCTCAGACTACCGCTTGACGTTTTGCGGAGTCCTTAGGGCTGCAGTCGACTAAGCAGGCAGAACAAGGGGCTATGGCAACGCGTTCCGAATGTTCTAAGCGCATTCTATCGGCCTAAAGCCGCTGAAGTTCGGTGAACGTCTGCGACGATATCTTCTGGAATCTCGTTTCTCTGAGTTTCGATTTTGATAACTGGGTCGTGAGCCCCATAGGCCTTGTTGCAACAAAAAACACCACCGGGAAATACCCCCGGTGGTCAATAAGTGATTTCATGGTGGTCAACACTTCAGGCGCAATGGACTGTAATTGCTTTCAGTTGTAAAATGACCCATAGTTTGCCCATTCGATAAATAATTTTTTCACGTAAATCATAGCCTTACCAAGATCCGTCTTTGAATGTTACTCTTTGGCGTCCATAAAATACACATAGCATATACATTAAGTCTAAGTACTATTTCTCATAAAATTTGAGCCCTCAGTTTGAGCTGATGGTTGTTTTGCTTCCTTACAGCCCACGAAGTCGCCCTCTCGCATCACTGAAAATCAAAGACCAACTGCTGTGAGGCACTCAGCAGCCTGATTTTTCGCCCCATTGATGCTTCTGCTTTCAAAGTAACTTCGGCTGCCGCACGTGCATCTTCTCCGGCATCATGGTGTTTGAATTTAAGCCCTAACACCTTTTTGAGATTGGCCAATCCATGCCCACCATTGCCCCGTAACTCTGGCCAGGCTTGGCGGGCGATGGCAACGCTGTCTGACCATACCGACTTCAACACTTGAAATCCCGCTAATTGGCACGCCGCGTCAAAGGCTTTCTCATCGTAACGGCTATGTTGAATAAGCGGATATGTTTCAAGAACCGGACGCAGGTCTGGCAATACTTCTGCAAATTTGGGGGCGTTCTTCACAGTTGCAGCATCAATGCCGTGCAATCGGGTATTGCCTACAGCGAATGGCGTGCAGGGATCGATGTATGCACTATAAGTGACAATTGAGCTGTCAAACCCAACAAAAGCGAGGCCAATTTGACATATGCTCGCGATATCGTACCCGGCAGTCTCGACGTCCACAGCTATGAACCTAAGATTGTCGCTCAGTGGTTCGACCTGATTGAAACAGGTTGGTAAAGACAAAGATGCAGCATTCGCCATGATAACGACTTTCACATGCTCACTGACTGATGCAAAGCCCGACCAGCAGCTGAGCAAGGCAGCCAGGCTTCTTTTCCTGACCACGCAGCACATGATAGCAGTCATTGGTACAGATTGTAGCGAACAGCGGAAGAGAGCCCATTGTTACGATGCAGCTTTAGTCTTATTTATATGACCGGCGTATGTAACACTTGAGGTTGGTGCGAGTTAGTATGGTGGGACTTCGAGCTCTTTTCGGGTGGTTCTCAAGCAAATTCCTTGAGCGGAAGACCAACAACCCACTGATATCATTTCTTCAAACTCTTGGAGTACTTTCGCTGTTCGCCTTAGGTTTCTTCATCGCATATCTGCGCTTCACCAGAACTTAAATTATACGCAACATACTTTCGTAAGATGAACCCAACGGCAGGAAAGTCTCGCCCCCCTTCCATTCGATGATGATTGGTGGCTGAGCTCGCAGCGAAGGTCGGCTCTGTCCAGTGCTCATGCAGCATAGGGTCATCACCCGACTGCCAGCCCCCGAGACTTTATAAAGTTCACTAACTGCGCCCCTCCGACCTTCGAGCGGGGCGCAGCATCGTCCCGGTCAACTGTGCCGCCCTGGAGGTCTGCTCTCGGGAAATCTGGCTGGATCCTTTACTCTTGCAGCGAGGGCGTCGCCGCACATCGTGCAAACGTCCGCTTTGGGCTGCCTGTTGTCTTCGGATACCTGGACGGCTTGGTGATCTTGCTGCAGACCGCCTGCCGCACCGCCGCAGGTCAGCTCGGAGCCCTAACATGATGGATGCTGCGAAGGACATGAACGGCAGTTTTGGCGTTTCCAACAAGATTGGTCTCAGCGAATCTCGAAATGTGCGGACCGAGTTTGGCTCTTCAATTCTACACAATTTGCATTTAACGACTCGATCATCGCGCTTAGCCAAACACCGAAGACGCAGCCGCGTGCGTCAACGGTCATCGCGATACAATCTGGATTGCCCCACGCGCGAGACGAAAATCGGCGAGGCGCAAGTACGATGAAACTCGTCAAGACGATATCCAAATCAAAAATCAATGGGTTCTTTCTGGTTTCAAAGCCATTCACGATTCACCGTCAACTCCTCACGTAAATAATTGACTTATATGATAAATGTTACATTGCAAGGATTTCGAACTGTGCTTACAAGACCGCAGCCTTAGGCTTTAACGAACCCATTTACCTTGAGAGGAACTGCCTGTCTGTCAAGTTCGTCTGGACTTGATGACTGCGGAATAGATTAGCGGCACATTATCGAAGAGGATTTACCCAATGTTACATTTACCTGGCACCCGATTTTGGACGGGAGCGCTACTTTGCCTATTTGCCGGGCTTTCCCACCCTGCGGAAGCACAGGAGACCGCTGCCGTGAAGGATCCAGATACGCTTCAGCAGGAGTGTGATGCCGGTGAGATGTTCAGCTGTTACAGTTTGGGTCATTTGTACTATTCCGGTGAAGGCGTCGATTGGGATGAGACCAAGGCGGCTGAACTTTACGTGCAGGCCTGCGAAGGAGGGTTTGAACCAAGCTGTGCAGATGCGGGCTTTATGTATCAGCGTGCACGCGGCGTTGCGGCTAATCTTGAGCGTGCTGCAAAGTACTTTGGCACTGGGTGTGAGGCTGGAGAATCCTGGGCTTGCGAAGACGTCGGCCGCATGTACGAGCTGGCAAGTGGAGTTGCGCAGGATTACGAAGAGGCGGTTCGCTACTACAATTTGGCCTGCAATGCCGGAGAGACCCTGGGATGTGCTTATCTGGGGGCAATGTATGAAGACGGGCGTGGCACAGCGCAAAGCTATGAACTTGCCGTAGAAAAATACGAAGTAGGTTGCTATCAGGGCGCCGTCTCCTTGGCCTGTATGCAACTGGGGTTTCTTACGCAAAGAGGTCAAGGCACGGAACGAGACGCCAAACAGGCGATGCTTCTACATTCCTATGCCTGCGATAGCGAGCAATGGGGCAGCTGCCGGGCTCTAGGTGGAATTTATGAACACGGCGACGTTGGGATTACAAACAAACGCCTTGGGCTGAGCCTATACATTCAGTCGTGCGAGGGTCGCTATGGCTATGACGCAGATGGTTGCTCCTATGCTGCAACCCTCTATGAAAATGGCAAAGTTGTCCCTCAGGATTATAAGTTAGCTGTGCAGTATCTGGAACGCAGCTGCGAAGGCAACTCAGGTAACGGCTGCGCAAAACTTGGCGCATCCTACGCTCACGGTAATGGCGTGGATGTAGATCTTGAACAAAGCCTGCACTTCTCAGAACGGGCTTGCAAATTGGGCAATGGGTTTGGCTGCTACAACAGTGGTGTGTCCTATTGGTTTGCCAGAGGTGTCGAGGAAGACGTGACACTGGCCGCGAAACGATATGAAAAAGGATGCCGCCTTGGCCACGATTTAGCCTGTACAAACATCGCTGCCGCCTATGCCGCAGGAAAAGGGGTGGAGCAGGACTTCAATAGATCTTTCGAACTCTACCAGCAGTCCTGTGACAAGGGCGACGCCCTTGCCTGCCACAATCTTGGATGGGCCTATCGCAAGGGAGAGGGCGTGCTTTCCGACCTCGCTAACGCACAGGAGCACTTTCTGATGGCTTGCGAAATGGGACACCTCAGCGGCTGCACCGCTGCGGGCTATCAGTATCTTAGCGGCGAAGGTGTTGCCAAAAACAAAGAAGCCGGGTTGCGCCTTCTCGGTCAGGCCTGTGACGGCGGGAATAAAAATGCCTGCGAACTCCTAGAGTAAGACTGTGGCGGGCTGCCCCTCACCAAAAAAGGAAGTAAGTATGCGGTACCTATTCCGCCTTAGTCCTAAAGTGATTTAGTCCCAAATTGACCTTCCACCGCCCCAGTTTAGTTGTTGGATTGAGGCGGTGGTTCCCTTGTTAGAAGACCGTCGACGGTTTTGATCGTGGTGTAGGTCAACCCATCGAAACGCTGAAGTCACGATAGTGAACATAGTCGATAGAGAAGTTTCCACGTGCTAATCACCCATTTCTGGGAAGGCGGTTAAGCACCCGCAAGAAACAACCTGGTGCCGAATTGATACGCCGAAGTGGTCATTAGAACTACTGCCGTGAAAGACCGTACTGTCCGTAATGTGTGGGTTTAGCGACGCCAGAATTTGCACTTTCAGCGAATGACCGCAACGCGGGAGCGAGTGCAGCATCCGGGGCATGAGGCCAACGGATGCAATGGGTCGTCCACGCAGTGGCGACCGGGGAGCGGAGGTGTGATGCTGTAAGTCCCCCGAAGTCCGCGAAGCGCCCATTCTGTAGATATGTTTTCTCACTGCGTGCGCAAGTAGTACGGGTTATGCTGCGACTGCTTGGATAATCGTGTCGGGCAGTGATATGAAAAGACGCCGTTCATTCGGGTCGCAGAAATTTTCTATCAGTGAGTTTTCCAACCATGATGCAAAGTGGTTATCAGAAAAAATGGGCTCTTTGTTTGCGAACTGGACACCGGACTTACTTTGCATCGGAAAAGCGAATGTCGCCTACGCCAATCCGAGGCTGAGACTCGCTTGTTTGTGCTTGCCTCGGATTGATGCAGGGGCGGTTAGACCTGAAGAAAATCATTAACGATAGAGTGGAACAGCGCGGGCTTTTCTAGATGAACCGCATGGGCTGTTCCGGGCACCACGGACAGGTGGACCTCTGGGATGCTGGTCCAGAGGCTCTCCACCTGTGGCCAGCGATAGGATTTGTCTGAATCGCCCCAGATCACCAGCGTCGGCATGGATAATCCACCCAGTGCATCGCGTCCGTCCCAGTTGGCCATCGCCTCCAATGCGGCCATGGCGGCCTGTGCGTTGGCCTGAGCGCCGATTTTTGTCAAAACCGGATAGCCCGGCGCGGCCTTTCCCGCCTTGAACCACGTGGCCCCAATCCGTGAGATGGTCTTGGCGACCCCGTCGCTTTGTAGCCGCTCGCGCGAGACAGTGATCGGTTCAAACCGGTCTGGCATCAGACCCAGCGGACCGGTTCCATAAAGCACCAGTTTTTGCACCGTATCAGGGCGAAGGGCGGCCATTTCCTGTGCGATCATCCCGCCCATGGAGTGTCCCATCAGGGTGAATTCGGTCACCTCCAGATGATCGAGCAACTCCAGTACCGACAGCGCCATGCCGTTGATGGTCTCACACCCCTCCAGATGACCGGCATCGCCAAAACCCGGAAGGTTAGGGGCGATGACATCAAAGCCTTTGCTAAAGGCTTTGATTTCGTTTTCCCACTGGGCAGCACCGCCAAGATAACCGTGCACCAGCACCATGACCGGACCGGACCCGGTGCGAAGATAAGGCAGGACCGACATCAGCGCATCTGCTCCGGCAGCCACAGAGCCACATCAGGGACCACAATCAGGATGGTGATCAGCAGGATCATGGCGGCGATGAAGGGCAAGCAACCCATGATGACATCGCCAATGCTGACCTGTTCCCGTCCGATCGCCTGTATGACGTAGAGATTCAGGCCGACAGGGGGCGTGAGCACCGCGATCTCCATCGTGATGGTATAGACGACACCGAACCAGATCAGATCAAAGCCCGCCGCATTCATCAGCGGATAGATTGTCGGCAGGGTAATGAAGGTCATCGAAACCGGTTCAAGAAACATGCCGAGGATGATGTAGAACACCAGAACAATGGCCAGAACCGTGTAGGGCGACAATTCGAACGACAGGAACAGTTCGGTGAATTGTTGCGGTACGCGGTAATATGTTAGCACGAAGCCAAACAGCACACCGGCGGATAGAAGCAGGCCCAGATATCCCATCGTGCGCATCGTGGCAAAAATGGAGTCCTTGAACCCTTTCCAGGTCAGACCACCGACCCAGAAGGCAAGAATAACCGTCAGCAATGCGGCCACGGCGGCGGCCTCAGTTGGTGTGGCGATGCCGGCATAAATTGCCACAGTGATCACAAGACCAATCAAAACCACGGGCCCCACGGTGCTGATGATCAGCATCATCGGCATTTTTGTGGCATCTTCGCTGCTGGGAATATCCTGCGGCTTCAAAATACCCCAGACTAGCACCACAACCACAAAGCTGGACACAAGGATCAGGCCGGGAATGACGCCTGCGATAAACAGGTCCCCGATGCTTTGATCAGTTACAATGCCGTAAAAAAGCAGGATCAGGCTGGGTGGGATTAAAACTGAGAGCGTCCCACCAGCGGCCAGAACACCGCTGGACAGACGTTTGCCATAGCCAAGACGCAGCATTTCGGGCAAAGCGACGCCCCCAATAGTCAGCGCGCCAACCATCGACGATCCGCAGACTGCGCCGAACCCGGCACTTGCCCCGATTGATCCATAGGCAGCAGACCCTTTGATCCGCACCCCTTGGTGCAGGAACTGATAAAGGTTTGGCCCAATATTGGACTTGCCTATAAGTTCCCCCAGGAACACGAAAAGCGGTACGGCCAGCAGGATGTAGTCAATCCAGACCCCCCAAAGTTTGAGTTCCGACGAGACAATTGACGTCTCCCACCCCTGAATTTGCCACAGGAACGGCAAGGACGCAGCGGCAAGGGCAAAGGGGATCGGCAAGCCTATTGTAATGAACAACATCAACAGGCCAAGCAGGCCCAGGCCAACAACATACCACTCCATTAGAGCTCTCCTGACGGGGCCGAGTTGCGGATCAGGCGGATCAGACGCAAGGCGGCATAGAATGAGAATAGAACCAGCGCCAGCGCGCCGGGGGCCCAGAACAGGTAACGGGGCCAGTGCAGAATTTCTGATGCGACACCGGAGTTGAACGACCGGATCGTCGCGCTGACCCCCGCATAGGCAAAGAAGCTGCCAACTGCGAACATCAGGATGTGATTGATGATGTCGAACAGGCGACGCAGGCTTGGGCGCAGCTGGTCCGTAATCATCGTCACTTTGGGAAACGCGTCTTCGCGCAGGGCATAGGCCAGCCCGGCAAAGGCCACGGGAAACAGCAAAAGGGCGGTGGCTTCTGTGACCATACGGTCAGGCTTGCCAAGCCCGTATCGCACAAACACGCCATAAGAGATCCAGAGCATCTGGATCAGCACCACTACGGCACCGGCGCCAGCAAGCCACACGACCGCGCGTTCGATACGGCGGATCAGGTGATCAATTCCGTCATTCATGACAGACCTCAGATTTTTGAAAGAAGGGTCGGTGGCCCCGGAACGCAAGGGCCACCGATGAAAGCCACCGATCAGGGAGCGTGGCTTTCAAGAAGGGCGCGAATGCTGTCGGCCATGTCCATGCCGCAGGCCTCGTTCACCGTTTCGTCCCATTTGGGTTTCACGCTGGCAATCAGGCTTGCCCGCTGCTCGTCTGAAATGGACACCGCAGCACCGCCGCCTTGCATCACGGCGTTGCCGACCTGCTGGTCCACCCAGGCTTCATAGCGCGGCTGCAGCCAGGCTTCGGTCTCTGCGGCCGCGGCCGTCAGGGCCCCCTGTTCATCGGCGGTCAGCGCATCGAACTTGGATTTGTTCATCATATACTGAATGTTGCCATAGAACAGGTTGGCGTTGACCATATAGGGCATGACGGTCCAGAGCTTCCATGAGCTGTAGGTCGCAACCCCCATGTTGATGCCGTCCACGACACCACGTTCAGCCGATTGGAACACCTCTTTCGGAGCCACAAACACGGGCTCTCCGCCCCAGCTTTCAATCATCATGCTGACCAGCGGCCCGATCGAGCGCACCAGCTTGCCATCCAGCTTGCCAATGTCTTCAATCGGTTCTTCAAACCACCATTCCTGATCATAGGAATAGTTCGAGTTGAACAGCGGCACCAGCCCGGCATTTGCGGCTTCGTCCTTGATCAACTCCGCATATGCGGCATCCAGACCGGTTTGGTCTTCCAGGCTGACCTCAGCCGGGTAAAGCGACGTGACCGCATAGCAGGGCAGACGGTTGTCTGCGTTGATCCAACTGATGTCCGACACACCACCTTGCACAGAATCGACCCCTTCGGACCAGCCGTGAAGCGTGCCCGACGGGAACACTTCAACCTTGACCGAACCGCCAGTTTTTTCTGCTACAAGATCGGCAAAATGCGTAAAGCCTTGATATCGGATATCAGCTTCGTTGACATAGGTACTGAGGCGCAGCGTGGTTTCAGCGGATGCAGCACCGGCTGTTATGCCACCTGCCAAGGCGACGGCAATAGCTGTCGTCGATTTTATAGAAATTTTCATTTATTCCTCCCATTTTACGGGCTCATTTGACGGATCTCGTTTCCGTCATGCCCTTGGCCCCGATCCCAGTGACAAATGTGTGCGGTCTGGGTCGACCTGTCACAAACGCTAGGCGAAACGGCGCGGCCAATGCCAACTCAAATGCATCATAAAACTATGCCGTTATTGCATAGCTATTAATTTGCAGTAGGTTGCGATTGGTTTGGAGGGTAAAAATTGGATATTAACTGGCTTCGGGATTTTACCTGCCTGGCGCGCGTCTTGAATTTTACCCGTGCCGCAGAGGAACGCAACATTACCCAATCCGCGTTCAGTCGGCGGATCAAATCGCTCGAAAACTGGCTTGGGGTGCCGTTGATCAAACGCTCTAGCTATCCGGTGCAATTGTCCGAGGCCGGGCAGCAATTCCTGCCGGTCGCCCAAGAGGCCATCGCCAATCTGTCGGACATTCGCCAGACCCTGCGCGCACAGGAACAGGGTCGGACCGCCTTCCAACGTTTCGCCGTCCTGCACACAATCTCGGTCAACTATCTGTCGCACCGTATTGCTGAATTTGAGGATCGCATTCCAAACCTGCGTGTGCGGATTTACTCGGACAATCTCAGCACCTGTTGCCAACTTCTGTCGGACGGGACCTGTGATTTTCTGCTCTATTACCGGCACAAGGATGTGCAACCGGTTTTTGAAGAACGGCATTTTGCGCGCAAGGATATCGGCACGGAACAGATGATCCCCGTTGCCCAAGCCAATGCTGCCCGCGCAGGGGGGTGGGATCTGGACCATCCCGGACGGCTGCAGGTCCCATACCTTGGCTATGACCCCAGCAGTTTCCTCGGATCCGTGGTTGATCAGATCATAGGCACCCGCTCGCCCCCATTGGCGCTGCGCTACATGGATGCGCTGACCGAGGCGATCAAGCGGCGTATGTTGTCGGGCAGCGGAGTTGCCTGGCTGCCCGAAAGCGTGGTGTCGGACGAGCTGGCCTCCGGGCAAGTGACACAGGTTGGTGGATCAGATTGGCAGGCCACCCTGACCCTGTCCTTGTTCTGCTCACTTGAGCGTCTGGACAAAACCGGCGAGCAGGTCTGGAACGCGCTATAGCCCCACGGAGGGGTCGGGGACATTTGTCAGATCAGACCAGATTTGCGCGGTCCCGTCGCCCTGTTGATTAGAGAGGCGGATCAGCATGATGCTCAGATTCTGATGCGGCAGGTCATGTAACCGCCGCAGCCGCCCTTCGGTTATATGCTGTTTGACCAGGGTCAGCGGCAACCAAGCCACCCCAATGCCATCCAGCGCGTATTCACAGGCGGCAAGGGTCAGTGCGGTTTCCGCCTTTGGGGACAGCATCACGCCTTCGGGCAGCAGGGGCAGAATGCTCTGGCTGAACAGGCGCCCCAGGAAAACATCCGGGGGATATGAGATGAGCGGGATCTCGGGGGCATCGGCGTGGAACGCAATATCAGGGGACGCCACCGGCACCAATGTATCGCCGCCCAGCCGCCGCATTTCAAACGCCTGTGGCAATGCCGGGCCGGGGGCGTCAGGTTGTTCATATGTCATGGCAAAATCAGCCTCGCCTGACAAAAGCAACATCAGGCAATTGTCCCGGTTGCCGGATCGCACCCGCACGGAAATGTCCTGCGATTGAGTCAGTTGCCGCACCACCCACGGCGAGATTGTGGTGGTGATGGCGTGCTGGCATACAAAGGTCACATCCCGCTTTGCGCCATCTGCAGCTGCTTTCAGGTCGTGTTGCAGGCGGCGCAGCCGCGCGCCAAGCTCTCGCAATTCAGGTTCCATGGCCTGCACGCCGGGCAGGATGGTGACCGGCTTGCAGGACCGGTCAAACAGGGGCACACCGATCCGCTCTTCGATCAACCGCACCCGCCGCGTGAACGCCGATTGGGTCAGAAACCGCCGCTCTGCCGCCCGTGTCAGGGACCCCGTGTCGATCACCGCCAGGATGTCATCAATCCAATCCAACTGCATGGTGTCACCATAGCGGCACGCCCATATTGTGCAAGATGTGCATGTTAAGGCGCATATTTCGAATTAGATTAGCGGGATTTACCTCCATAAGATGCGAGAAAACCAACTTAGGAGTTTTCGATGCATCTCGCCCGTTACCCCCGCCGCTTCATCGCCCACCTGCCCACCCCGCTTGAGCGTCTGGACCGTCTGACCGCAGAGCTTGGCGGTCCGGAAATCTGGATCAAACGCGACGATTGCACCGGCCTGTCCACCGGTGGCAACAAGACCCGCAAGCTGGAATTCCTGATGGCCGAGGCCGAGTTGCAGGGCGCAGAGATGGTGATGACACAGGGGGCGACCCAATCGAACCATGCCCGCCAAACGGCTGCTTTTGCGGCGAAACTGGGCATGGAGTGCCACATCTTTCTGGAAGATCGCACCGGATCCAACAACCACAACTACAATTGCAACGGCAACGTTCTGCTGGACCATCTGCATGGTGCCACCACCGAAAAGCGCCCCGGTGGTCTGGACATGAATGCTGAGATGGAAGCGGTCGCCGACAAGCTGCGCGCAGATGGCAAAAAGGTGTACACCATCCCGGGGGGCGGGTCGAACCCGACCGGCGCGCTTGGCTATGTGAACTGCGCGTTTGAGATGCTGGCGCAAGCCAATGATCGCGGCCTGAAGCTCGACCACATCGTTCACGCCACCGGCAGTGCGGGCACGCAGGCCGGTCTGATTGTGGGTCTGAAAGCGATGAACGCACAGATCCCTCTCTTAGGCATCGGTGTGCGGGCGCCCAAACCGAAACAGGAAGAAAACGTCTACAACCTCGCCTGTGCCACGGCCGAGAAACTGGGCTGCGCAGGCGTTGTTCAGCGCGAAGATGTGGTCGCCAACACCGATTACGTCGGCGAAGGCTATGGCATTCCGACCGAAAGCGGCATCGAGGCCATTCAGATGTTTGCCGAGCTGGAATCGATCCTGCTGGATCCGGTTTATTCCGCCAAAGGAGCCGCGGGTTTCATTGATCTGATCCGCAAAGGTCACTTCAAGAAAGGTGAGCGCGTTGTCTTCCTGCACACCGGCGGTTCGGCCGCGCTCTTTGGCTATGACGCGGCTTTTGATCACGGCAAACGCTGGGTCGGTTGACGGCAGACTGTATCAGGTGCGCGTGACCTGACGCAGGCTGCGCGCCTCAATTCCACATTTCCGCAGTCAGGAGCGAACCATGGTGTCGCTGATCAAGTCCCGCTGGGACGCCCACTTTGCTGGCATTCTTTTGGTGTGCGTGATCGCCGCCGCCGCGACCTTTCTGTCCGAACATTACGGCGCGCCTGCGATGCTGTTTGCACTGCTGATCGGCATGGCGTTCCACTTCCTTTATGACGATCAGAAATTCACCCCGGGGCTGGAGTTTTCCGCCAAAACACTGCTGCGATTTGGGGTCGGCCTGCTGGGACTGCGTCTGAGCATTGGGGATGTGGAAAGTGTCGGGCTGGGTGCGGTGGGTGCGGTGGTCGGCTTTGTCATGGCAACATTGGCCTGCGGGGCAATCCTGTCTATTCTCTTCGGTCGCAAACTGGCCTTTGGCCTGCTGGCTGGCGGGTCGGTGGCAATCTGTGGCGCCTCTGCAGCCCTTGCCATTGCCTCGGTTCTGCCCGCAAAGGATGACCGCGAACAGGACACGCTGTTTGTTGTGATCGGCGTCACCGCCCTGTCGACCATCGCGATGATTGCCTATCCGGTCCTGTTTGCGGCCCTGGGCATGAGCGATCTGGAAAGCGGGTTTCTGATCGGGGCAACCATTCACGATGTGGCCCAGGTTGTTGGCGCCGGATATTCGATCAGTGACGAGGCAGGGGTGATTGCGACCTTTGTCAAGATGGTGCGTGTGGTCTTGTTGCCGGTGGTGATGATTGCGGTCATGGCGAGCTTTCGTGGCGCACAAGCCCAGAAAATCACCCTGCCGTGGTTCCTTGTCATGTTTGTCGCGCTGGCGATTTTGACAAACACCGGGCTGGTGCCGCAAGTGATCACCGATGCCATCGTCACCCTGTCCGGTTGGTGTTTGGTCATTGCGATCTCTGCCCTTGGGGTGAAAACCAGCTTTGCCACCATTCTGCGCGTCAAGCCCAGCTACGGCATCATCCTTGTCGTCGAAACCCTCTTCCTTCTTGCGATTTCCGTGGCGTTTGTCATGGGCTTTGGCTTCTAACTATCAACCTGAAAGGACAAGACATGTCACAAATTCAACGCCTGAAAAGCTCTGACCGCATGAGCCAGATCGTCACCTGTGGAGAGATGATTTATCTCGCTGGTCAGGTGGCCGCGCCAGGCAGCAGCGTTACTGAACAGACCACAATTATCCTGGAACAGGTTGATAGCTTGCTGGCTGAAGTCGGGTCTGACAAAGAACATATTCTTCAGGCAATCATTTGGCTTTCTTCGATGGAAGATTTTGCTGAAATGAACACTGTTTGGGACAATTGGGTGGCCCCGGGTCACGCGCCTGCACGTGCCTGCGGAGGGGCTACATTGGCCACGCCTGACTACAAAGTCGAGATAATTATTACTGCCCGGAAAAAATAATTTCACACCAAAGATAGGTGCTACACCTAGGCTCAAACCTAAGGAGTGTGACAATATCGCAGTCGCCAAGACGCTGCGAATGCGCACTCCATCCACCTTTATCAATCATTCCAATCCCGCATACGACAGCCTCGACTCTCCAAGAGCCGCCTTTCCGTCTCGCAACGAATTTCAACAACCAATTTGGCGACACGGATTATGGCGCAGAAAGGGGTTTGAAGCCGGTGCGAAAAACGCGGTGTCAGCAGTAGCCGCCTCTGCATAAGCTCGGATTGTCAGGTATTCTGGCAGTTTATGCGCTGAATAGCGAACGACCGTGTTTCCCGAAGCTGCTGTTCGCTCAGAATGCGGTGGCTTCAACGACTAACTCCAAAATTTCGAATTTGGTGACGATTGCGAAGCTTAGCGAGTGCATGATTTTGCATAATAGTGTAAAATACTACACTATTATGCAAATAATCGACCTGAACAACCCGCATATCTGTCAGTAAATGCTACGCGAACGCCTTGATTCAGGCGCGCCGTTAGTTGCAACCGTTTTGGCGTCTGAACGGGACATATCCATTGACACAGTGCGCCGTAACTTAATTGTACTTGAACAATAATGCGTCGTGCGTCGCGTGCGCGGCGGGGCAGTCCCAGTTACCAGCCCAATGCCATCCTATTTCGACCGTGCCAGCATGCCTGATCCAAAGATTACCCCGCTTGCTGAAAAGGTGATCCAAATAATCCCAACAGGCGGGACAGTTTTTATCGATGCGGGTACGACTATGATTACTTTGGCAGCCTGCATACCGCTTCAATTCCAAAATCTCATAATAACCCCTGCTCCCTCCGTCGCACTTGCCGCTTTGCATCGCGGTGCGCGCGTCCATCTGATCGGCGGGGCGCCTTGCCCTGAAGGAGCAATGGCAACTGGTAGAGATGCCGAGTACGCTGTATCGCGATGTATTGCTGATCTTTGCTTTCTTGGTGCATGCGGGCTTTGGCCGGACTGTGGATTGAGTGTAGAGGACGTGCAGGAGGCAGGTAAAAAAGTGAGATGGCTCTCGCTTCCGCCAAAGTGGTTGTGGTCGCCATAGCAGAGAAAATGCAAAGGCGCGGGAGATATGAAGTTTTGGAGCTCACCGAAATGGACGGTTTGGTCACTGATGCGACCTTGGCGGACGCCATGCCCTTCGCAAACGAAGGTGTCAAGTTGATCCATGTCCATACGTGATGCTTTGTGGCGAGAACAAAGTTGGCCAGCTGTCTTTGCAGCCTTCATCTTCAACGGTCTATTGTTGGGGGTTTGGGCGTCGCGCGTTCCTGCGTTCAAAGACGAGTTCGGGTTGGAGCCTTCGGTCCTTGGCGTACTTCTTCTGGCGCTGGCAGGGGGTGCAATCATTTCCTTTGCTTTGGCTGGCGGATTGTCTGAGAAACGGGGAGCTGACCGGTTTGAGCTGCTCCCCGAAATTCGGACACTGACATAAGCTACGATTTGCAGTCTGCTGATCTTCGACGAGAAGGAGATCAGAGATGTCGAAACGCAAGCATCACGCGCCTGAGTTAAAGGCGAAGGTCGCGCTGGAAGCCCTGAAAGGCGAGGAGACGGCGGTCGAGCTTGCGAGCCGGTTCGGAGTGCATCCGGCGATGATCCATCAATGGAAGCGTGCCCTGCTCAAAGGGGCGTCAGGCGTGTTAAAGCGCGGGGGCCGCAAAAAGCCTGAGATTGACGAGGAGCAAGTGAAGGAGCTTCAGGCCAAGATCGGGGAGCTGGTGGTGGCCAACTCTTTCTGGGAACGAAAGCTGAAGCCCTGGAGCGGGAAGTGAGGCGCGGTATGATCGAGCCTGACCATCCCCAGCTGTCCATCGGTCAGCAGTGCAGGCTGCTGTAGATTGCGCGACCGTCCTTTTACTACGAGCCGAAAGGAGAGACCGAACAGAACCTCGACTTGATGCGGCAGATCGATGAGCAGTTCCTGTAGATGCCGTTCTTCGGTGTCCGCCGGATGACCTGGCACCTACGCAATGACGAGCATCTCGTGAACGAGAGGCGGATACGCCGACCAATGCGCCTCATGTGGTTGATGCTGATCTACTAGAAGCCCGATACGAGCAGGTCGGCGAACCGGCACAAGACCTATCCATATCTGCTGAGAGGTCTGTGGGTGGAATGTCCGAACCAGGTCTGGTGCTCGGATATCACTTACCTGCCCATGCGGCGTGGATCGCTCTACCTCGCGGCGATCCTGGACTGGCATACCCGCAAGGTTCTGTCCTGGCGGATCTCGAACACACTGGAGGCCGACTTCTGTGCCGATGCGCTGAACCAGGCCCTCCACAAGTTCGGGCCGTCAGAGACTATGAACACGGACTAGGGCAGCCAGTTCACGTCCTTCGCCTGGACCGATTGGCTCCGCCGATCCGGCGTGCGCGTCTCGATGGATGGGAAAAGCCGATTCCTCGACAACATCTTCATCAAACGGCTGTGGCGAACCCTGAAATACGAATGCGTCTACCAGCATATCTGGGAGACCGGATCCGAGACGAAAGCAGCCATCCGGAAATGGATGAACTTTTACAACCACTAGCGCCCTCGCTCAGCCCTCGGCGGTAAGCCACCGGCGCTGGCCTGTTGGCAGAGAAGTGATATCAATCAACCCAATCAGCAGCTGGGACGAGTAGCTTAATTTATGCCAGATCCTGTCAAGAGATGGGGAGTAGCTCAGTCTGAAAGACCGTGTCACCACGAGGCACAAAATCCCCCTTAAAATTGCCGCTTGATACAGTGACCCTTACGTCGACGCCCCTGACCGGCGCAGTTATCGAACCTGACCACATCACGTTTCTGAGTTTACCATTATGCATGGCAAGTTCGGCTTCGCAAAGACGAGCAACGAACTCCTCGAGTTTCATATCAACTCTAAGCTGTCATGTCACGTAATACTCGGTGTTTTGGCAACTCAAGGGTGGGTCGAACCGGAGTTGACCACGGAGCGTCCGATTACTGTCTGCTTTGCCGTTCTACGTGGTTTAACTAAGTGCGCGCAGCTAAGGTCTGCTATCCCCCCCTTTACAGTGAATGTGACCCAAACCCCAAGTTTCCTTATCTAAGCTATCGTAGTTTAGCGCGCATAGCGAGGCACCAAAGTGTTCGCGTGACATCATGGCAAAGCAAGTTCGTCTGTGCCTGGTAATCATGACCGGCTCACATTGAACCGCTTCTAGAACTTCACTTGTATCGTACCTCAATTGAGTCGATGAAAAGACCTACATACCTTTCCCTTATTGCTGCTTAAGTGTTGAGTTTCGCCCGATACTCAACATCGCCCCAATGCTTGTTCGGCGGCAAGTTCTTCGCCCGGCGCGCAATGTCGGCAAAGGTGACCGGCATAAAGTCCCACACATCAACGCCGATATTCACAGAATTGCGAGACCCGCGCCAACTGTCGTGAACATGACCAAAGAACTGTAGTCCACCTTTTCGTACGTGGTTCCAGGTAATCATTGGGTAGTGGCACAATGTGTTGGGTTGGTTTCCGGGACCATCCAGCAACTCAACTAAGTGAGAGATGGAATCCCAAGGAAGTTCCAGTGTTGGCTTGAGATCATGATTGCCAACGACCAGATGACGCTCAGCGCCCGGCAACTGATTGAATATCTGCTCAACATAAGCGCTGTCCTTGGCTCGGGAACTAAAAGCAAAGTCTCCTAGAATCCAAAGTTGGTCTTCCGTGCCAACCACCTTCCACATGTTTTCCAACAGCGCCGCGTCCATCTGTGACGCCGACTTGAAGGGGCGTTTGCAAAACCGCATGATGTTTTCGTGGCCGAAATGCGTATCAGCCGTATACCAGATTGTCATTTCGTGCTCTCTCGGCTCGGTCAGCCCGCCAGAACCCTGAATTCCTTAGGGGTGTAGTCGAGGGCTAGTAATTTCAGAAAAAGCAGTTCCAGCGGCAATGGCGTTTCCATCCACTGCACTCTTTCAGTGTTGATGCTTAGATCGAAACCGCCAAATTTGTTCAGGGAAATGCAAACTTCACGCCCATTTAGAAAATCCCAAAGCATCTCGGAAAACGGATCTCCTCCGCTCTTTGGATGTGTTGAAAGGCCAGAGCACTGAGCAAGGATTGCTGGCAATACGTCCGTAAAGACAGCCCATGCCTGCTGTTGCTCCCGTAGTTTCAATGTTCGAGAATTGGAGGTGGGCTGCAGTGCTGCGGATTTTAGCGCCAACACTGGTGCAGACTTCAATAGGATAGCTTCCTTAGTGTTTGAGGCATCGTCTGCTTTCATGCCTGTCATCTCAACACCCACCCTGTAAGTCGTCGATGGCGGCTGAACCCAAAGATCTTTGCGAAACACCCAAAGCGCAAAACAGATCCGCAGGGGTTATATGTATATTTGGCATCACTACCCACCTTATATGTGAAATCTGATTTTTGGATAATCTGAAAATGAGATTACTGGAAGTGTCCGAAGCATCTTACGGACACACAATTGACCAAAACACTTCACACCAACGGACATTTGGCGCTCATTGAAGCGCTCATTTCTGCCCGTAAGTCACAAAAACTCTCTCAGGCAGCCTTGGCAGACCGGTTGAGGTGTCATCAATCGTTCGTCGCGCGGATCGAGTCGGGTCAGCGGCGTATTGATGTGCCAGAATTGGTGATCATTGCGCGGGCGCTCGATGTTCCTGCGGAACACTTTTTCGAAGCCGTCATTAAGGCAGTGCCACCGGGTGAACGGATTTAAATAGCTGATTTCGTTTACTAATCACGCAATCCATAAAGGGCTTGTACGACTTTTGATGTGACCGAAGCATGATTTTCGCGTCCAAAATTCACTCAAGCCCCATATTCAAAATAGAGACGGCTTCACCCCGAAAGCGTCGTTGTGAAGCCGCTCAATGTACAACCTATGTGTAGATAGTGGACCCAAGTTAGAACGAAATGGGCAAACTATGGGTCACTTCACATCAGTCCACAAGCAGCACCCGTTTGCTCAGCCGCATTTCGAGTGGCCGCAGCTGCGGCAGGTCATGCAGCCTTCGACCATTTGCAGATCATACTGGCCGCAGCTCGGGCAGGGTTTGCCGCGGGGGGCATTGAGGGAGACAACCTCCGCTTTTGGATCCGATTTCAGGCCCATCCCTTCGCCTTCGAGGAAACCGGTGGCCACCATATGGGTTTCGATCACGCCGCCGATCGCTGCGAGAATGGAGGGGATGTATTTGCCCTGCACCCAAGCACCGCCGCGGGGATCAAAGACCGCTTTCAGCTCTTCCACGACAAAGGACACATCACCGCCACGGCGGAACACGGCTGAGATCATCCGGGTCAGGGCCAGCGTCCAGGCGTAGTGCTCCATGTTTTTGGAGTTGATGAAGACCTCAAACGGGCGGCGGTGGCCGTTGATGATGATGTCATTGATGGTGAGGTAGATCGCGTGCTCGCTGTCCGGCCACTTCAGCTTGTAGGTGTGACCCTCCAGCGATTGCGGGCGGTCCAGCGGCTCGGACATATAGACCACTTCTGCTGCGCCAGACTCGCTGATATCGGCCTCATGGGGGGCATCGGCGGTTTCACCCGGTGCGGTGTCTGCGCTTTCGCTCACGGAGAGGACTGAGCCGGTCACATCGTTGGGGCGATAGGTGGTGCAGCCTTTGCAGCCCAGATCCCAGGCCTGCATGTAGACATCCTTGAAGCTATCAAAGGAGATGTCTTCGGGGCAGTTGATGGTCTTGGAGATGGACGAGTCGATCCATTTCTGCGCCGCAGCCTGCATTTTGACGTGCTCAGATGGAGACAGCGTCTGGGCGTTGACGAAATACTCGGGCAGCTCTTTGTCGCCAAACTTGTCGCGCCACATCTGTACGGCGTAGTCCACGACTTCTTCTTCAGTGCGGCTGCCGTCTTTTTGCAGGACCTTACGCGTGTAGGCATAGGCAAAGACGGGTTCGATACCGGAGGAGACATTGCCCGCATAAAGCGAGATGGTGCCGGTGGGGGCGATGGAGGTCAGCAGCGCGTTGCGGATCCCATGCTCGCGGATGGCGTCGCGCACGTCCTCATCCATATCCATCATTGTGCCCGATGCCAGATAGGCGTCAGCATCGAACAACGGGAAGGCGCCTTTTTCCTTGGCGAGATCCACCGACGCCAGATAGGCCGCGCGGGCGATCGCGTGCAGCCAGTCTTCGGTCTGACGCGCGGCTTCGTCCGAGCCATAGCGCAGGCCAAGCATCAGCAGGGCGTCGGCCAGACCGGTCACGCCAAGGCCGATGCGGCGCTTGTTCTGGGCTTCCTGTGCCTGCGCGTCCAGCGGGAACTTGGAGACGTCGACGACATTGTCCATCATCCGCACGGCGGTTGCGACCAGTTCTTTCAGGGCCTCAGGGTCCAGTTCGGAGTCCTTTTCGAACGGGTTCTTGACCAGGCGCGCCAGGTTGATGGAGCCAAGCAGACAGGCACCATAGGGGGGCAGGGGCTGTTCACCGCAGGGGTTGGTGGCTGCGATCTGTTCCACGTAGGACAGATTGTTGGCTTTGTTGATGCGGTCGATAAAGATCACACCGGGTTCGGCGTAATCATAGGTCGCCTGCATGATCTTGTTCCACAGATCCCGTGCCTGAACGGTCTGGTAGACTTTGCCGCCAAATACCAGCTCCCAAGAGCCGTCGGCTTTGACCGCTTCCATAAAGGGATCGGTGACCAGAACCGACATGTTGAACATGCGCAAGCGGGCCGGGTCGGATTTTGCGGTGATGAAAGCCTCGATATCGGGGTGATCGCAGCGCATGGTCGCCATCATTGCGCCGCGACGAGAGCCCGCCGACATGATGGTGCGGCACATTGCGTCCCAGACGTCCATGAAGGACAGCGGGCCGGAGGCGTCTGCGGCGACGCCTTTTACATCTGCGCCGCGCGGACGGATGGTCGAGAAGTCGTAACCGATGCCGCCGCCCTGTTGCATGGTCAGAGCGGCCTCTTTCAGCATGTCAAAAATACCGGCCATGCTGTCGGGCACCGTGCCCATGACGAAGCAGTTGAACAGAGTCACTTGACGCGCGGTGCCGGCACCTGCGGTGATGCGACCTGCGGGCAGATACTGGAAATCCTCCAGCGCGCCGTAGAATTTGTCTTCCCAGGTTTTGGGATCGCTCTCAGCCCGCGCCAGATCGCGTGCGATGCGGCGCCAGCTGTCCTCGACGGTCTGGTCGATGGGGGTGCCATCGGCCTGTTTGAAACGGTATTTCATATCCCAGATCTGTTCGGCAATCGGGGCGGCAAAGCGGCTCATATGGCGAATCCCTATGGTCGGTCGTGGCTAAGGTGGCGGCCTGCCTACACCAGCCGCGCGGAGATGCTCAACGCTGAAATCATGCGGTAGCACAAATTTATCATTATCATACCACAATACCTTGTCGTTCGGCCAGTCTGGCCTACAATATAGAGTTCATACTCTGGACGACTCTGTGGGCATCTTGTGGATAAGTATATCAATCTTGTGAAGCTTTCTGTTGGAACTGAAACCGTTGACGGGCTGGCGGCCTGGCAGGCGGAGTACCGCAAGCAGCTGCCTGAGGGGTTGCCGCGCCATGTTACGCGGATGTGGCCCAAGCGTGAGGCGGAGATCCTCAATGGTGGGTCAATCTACTGGGTGATCAAGGGGCAAATCCAATGCCGCCAACGGATTTTGCGATTGGATGAGGTGATCGGTGGCGACGGTGTCCGGCGCTGTGCCATTGTGCTGGAGCCGGAAATTCACCGAACCCAAGTGGCGCTGCGTCGTCCGTTTCAGGGGTGGCGCTACCTGAAGCCGGAGGACACGCTACCGGACCTGCCCAAGGGGCGCGGGGCGGAAAAGCCACTGCCGCCGGAACTGTCACAGGCGCTTGCCGAGATCGGGGTGATCTGAGCCAATCTGATCCAGATTCGAGGAGGCGTGAGAAAGACGATTCCCTGAAAAGACAAGGCCCCGATTTGGGCCTTTGCCTGGACGCTCGGGAGTGATCTGCGGAGCTGCCGATCGGTTAAGAGCGGTCTTTGCCGACGTTCTCTTCAAAAGCCGTCTGAAAGGCGGCTTGTTTGTCCGCAGAGGCGTCGGTCTGGTAGTTGGCTTTCCATTCATCCATGGTCATGCCGTAAAAGATCTCGCGCGCTTCTGATTTGCCCATCTCGATGCCGCGCTCATTGGCCGCTTCCTGATACCAGCGCGACAGGCAGTTACGGCAGAAACCGGCGAGGTTCATCATGTCGATATTCTGAACGTCGGTGCGATCTTCCATCAGATGCTGGCGCAGTCGGCGAAAGGCAGCTGCTTCGAGTTCGATCTGGGTTTGCTTGTCCATGTCGGGCTCCATCTGTGAAAACACCCGTTTGACTAACAGCTACGTTTGAGCTGGGCAACTGATGACAGCGCGGGCGGGGGGCTGGTCAATCGGTGCGCAGCCGGTAGGTGCAAAATTAGGCTTCAACTGTCATCAGCCCGTCGTCATTTGGTGATGAAGCGTTAGGGGAGTTGCGGCAAAATGGGAATTAGGCGATAAGCGCCGCAGCAATGTTTGCGATAACACCGTTCCAGCCGATGAAGAGGATGACCCCATGAGAAGATCGCGCAATGTAAAGATTGTTGCCACCCTTGGGCCGGCATCCGAAACCTATGAGACCATTCGTGCTCTGCATGAAGCGGGCGCAGATGTGTTTCGTCTGAATATGTCCCACGGCAGCCACGAGGAAATCGCTGCGAAACATGCGATTATCCGCAAGGTCGAGGCTGATCTGGACAGCTCCATCGCCATCCTCGCCGACCTTCAGGGGCCGAAGCTGCGCGTCGGTGTCTTCTCCAATGGCGCAGAGGAATTGGTCGAGGGGGCGTCTTTCCGTCTGGACCTGGACGACGCCGAAGGTGACGTAAACCGGGTCTGCCTGCCGCATCCTGAGATCTTTGAGGCGTTGCAGCCAGGTGCTCATCTGCTGGTCAATGACGGCAAGATCCGCCTCAAGGTGGAGACCTGCGGCAATGATTTCGCCAATTGCACGGTGACCACCGGCGGAACCATCTCCAATCGTAAGGGCGTGAACGTCCCCGATGTGGTGCTGCCGCTGGCCGCGCTCTCGGAGAAGGATCGTGGCGATCTGGAGTTCGTCTGCGGGCTGGGCGTCGACTGGCTGGCGCTTTCTTTTGTGCAGCGCGCGAAGGATGTCTATGAAGCCCGTGGCCTGGCCGATGGCCGCGCGGCGGTTCTATCAAAAATCGAAAAACCAGCTGCCGTCGATAACTTCGACGAAATTCTGGATGCTTCCGACGGGATAATGGTTGCGCGCGGCGATCTGGGCGTTGAGTTACCTGTCTCTGCCGTGCCGCCGATCCAGAAACGTCTGGTGCGCCGCTGTCGCGCGGCGGCAAAGCCGGTGATCGTGGCCACCCAGATGCTGGAAAGCATGATCGAAAGCCCGATGCCAACCCGTGCCGAAGTGTCGGATGTGGCCACCGCGATTTATGAAGGGGCAGATGCCATCATGCTCTCGGCGGAATCGGCGGCGGGCCAGTACCCGATCGAGGCTGTGCAAACGATGGACAACGTCGCGACCGAGGTGGAGGTCGATCCGACCTATGTGCAGATCATCGCGGCATCGCGCTCTGCCAAGGGCGATACCGTTGCGGATGCCATTGTGGCTGCCGCGCGCGAGATTGCGGAGAAGACTGAGATCAAGGCGATTTGTTGTTACACCCAGAGTGGTACGACTGCGCTGTTGACCGCGCGTGAGCGTCCCGGTGTGCCGATCATTGCGCTTACACCATTGGCGGGCACCGCACGCCGCCTCGCGCTGAGCTGGGGGTGCAACTGCGTTGTAACCACAGATCAGGACCGGTTTAAGGGCGCTGTTGTTGGCGCCGCTCGCGCCGCGCGGTCTGGTGGGTTCGCAGGCGAGACGGATCAGATCGTTGTCACCGCCGGTGTGCCGTTCAACGTTCCTGGCACCACCAACATCCTGCGCGTGGCGCCTTGCGATGAACGTTTGATCTACAGCACCGACCCGGAGTAACCTGATCGCGTCTTATCTCAATAAGGACGCGCAGCATGGATACGGATCTGGCACTGGTGCTTGGGCTCTTGCTCGCCTTTTTGGCAATCCCCGCTCTTTTGTCTGCCGCAAGCGACCGCCGCACCCCCAGGGTGTCGGCGGTTTTTCTTGTCCTGGCGGTTGGTCTGCTCCTATATGCGTTCAGCACCAAATCCGGAGGCTATCAGGTCGATGATATCCCCAAGGCAATTTTCCGGGTGATTGGCCGATTTACCTGACCTTGGCAGTAGGGTGATTGGGGCAGCCGGTCCCGTCGGGCCTGAATGCGAAATCTTGGTGCCTCATGTGAAGAATCTGCTTGCCCTTATGACCCGGCTTGCGTAAACGGCACCCCTGTTCGCGTGGCCGGCCAGAGTGGCATGCCGAGTCGCGCATAGACCGAACCCGCATTGAAGGAGACGGAAATGCCCAAAATGAAGACAAAATCGAGCGCCAAGAAGCGCTTTAAAGTGACCGCGACCGGCAAGGTTCTCGCAGGTCAGGCCGGCAAGCGCCACGGCATGATCAAGCGGACCCGTAAGTTCATCCGCGACGCCCGCGGCACCACTACCCTGTCGGCACCCGACGCAAAGATCGTCAAGGGCTTCATGCCCTACGACCGCTAAGAGGAGATCTGAGATATGTCCCGCGTTAAAGGTGGTACCACAACTCACGCCCGTCACAAGAAAGTCATCAAGGCCGCAAAAGGCTATTATGGCCGCCGCAAGAATACCTTCAAGGTAGCGCGTCAGGCCGTTGACAAGGCAAACCAATACGCAACTCGCGACCGTAAGAACCGCAAGCGGAATTTCCGCGCGCTGTGGATCCAGCGGATCAACGCAGCTGTGCGTAGCCACGACGAGGCTCTGACATACTCCCGCTTCATCAATGGCCTGACCCTGGCCGGGATCGAAGTGGACCGTAAAGTGCTGGCCGATCTGGCCGTCCACGAACCCGAAGCTTTCGGTGCGATCGTGAAGCAAGCACAGAGCGCCCTGGCTGCCTAAATTCAGGCACAGGATTATTTCAAGCGGGCCGTTCTGTAAAGAACGGCCCGTTTTGTATGTTGCGCCCTCATTTGCCTGTATTCGCCCGGTCTGCGGCGTCGCGGCAGGCGTCGGGTGCGCGTGGGGGCTGCCGGATTGCCGCGGTTGCGTCCTGATTGGCTGAGAGCTGGTGCAAATGCTTGCTTTCAGCCTCTGCTGTGATAGCAGAGCGGCAGCATTATTCAGGGGACCGTCATGGACGATCTTAAAGCAAAATATCTCGGGCAGATCGCCGATGCTGCCGATGAGAACGCGCTGGAGGCCATCCGGGTCTCGGCGGTTGGCAAAAAAGGCGAAGTGAGCCTTAAGATGCGCGAGCTGGGCAAGATGACGCCGGAAGAGCGTCAGGTCGCAGGACCGGCTCTCAACGCGCTGAAGGATGAGATTAACGCAGCGCTGTCTGCGAAGAAAGCAGGGCTTGCCGATGCCGCGCTGGACGCACGCCTGCGGACCGAATGGCTGGATGTCACACTGCCGACCCGCCCGACCCGCAACGGCACGCTGCATCCGATCAGCCAGGCCAGCGAAGAGCTGACGGCGATTTTCGCTGAGCTGGGGTTCTCCGTGGCCGAAGGCCCGCGCATTGATACCGACTGGTACAATTTCGACGCGCTGAATATCCCTGGCCATCACCCGGCCCGCGCCGAGATGGACACGTTTTACATGCACCGCGCGGAGGGCGACGACCGCCCGCCGCATGTGCTGCGCACGCACACATCGCCGGTGCAGATCCGCTCGATGGAGAAGATGGGCGCGCCGCTGCGCATCATCTGTCCGGGTGGTGTGTATCGTGCGGACTACGACCAGACTCACACACCGATGTTTCACCAGGTCGAAGGCCTCGCCCTCGACAAGGACATCTCGATGGCCAACCTGAAGTGGGTGCTGGAAGAGTTCGTGAAATCCTACTTTGAGGTGGACAGCGTCGATCTGCGCTTCCGCGCCTCGCATTTCCCCTTCACCGAGCCGTCGGCAGAGGTTGATATTCGCTGCTCCTGGAAAGATGGCACACTGAAAATCGGTGAGGGCGACGACTGGCTGGAAATCCTTGGCTCCGGCATGGTGCATCCCAAGGTAATCGCGGCCGGCGGGATCGATCCGGAGGTCTATCAGGGCTTTGCCTTCGGGATGGGCATCGACCGGATTGCGATGCTGAAATACGGCATCCCCGATCTGCGCGCCTTCTTCGACAGCGACCTGCGCTGGTTGCGCCACTATGGGTTCCAATGCCTGGACGTGCCGACGCTGCACGGTGGTTTGAGTAGGTGATAGTTCAGGGGGCGAATGGCTCCTATAAACCGAAGTATCAGGTGAAAGACGGAGAGGTGCTGCAAGTCCTCAGATTTGTAGCGAGCAGCGCCTCAGCTCATTCTCGTCAAAATAGCCTCGCTTACATTGAGAAACAGGGCTTCTCCACGAACCCAGTAAACTCCGAAAGTCTTCTTCGTTTCTATCTAAACTATTTGGTAGAGAAGGGTTGGTTGGAGAAGGATCCTAAGGCTGGGGGCGGCATACATTTCTTCAATGAGGATACTCGCAAGATCAGTCTGATAGGGTATGAGCTGTCTATGGCTGGGCAGGATTATCTAAACGAGCAAAACAAAAAGGTTTGGTATAGAGCTTGGTCTAGGCAGCTGTTGACCAATCTGCCAACGATTGTAGTTAGCGTCGTCGCAAGCTTGGCGGTGAGTTGGGCTGTATACTACTTCGGTGCACCAAAGCCTTAGCACAGGGCGTAGTTCTGCATCACGCCTAACCCGTCGCAGGGCGGGAGCGATGCGTTCACTTAGGCTGCGGTGCACCCCTGGGGTTTCGTTTGCCTCCGCCCACAAACATGTGACGTGACAGGTGGGCAGTGTCGGCTAGTCTCGCGGCCATGATGCGATTTCTTCTACCCCTTGCTGCTGTCCTGACTGCCACCTCTGCCCTCGCGATGGGGCCATGGAAGGGCAACGGCGCCCCCTGTGGCGCGGATGTTGCCTGTGCGTTGGGCGAAAGGTCTTATCACGTTCTGGAGCCGGAGGGCTGGGACGGTGTCTCGCCTTTGCCTGTATTGCTGCATTTTCACGGATGGTCCCGGACGGGCAAACATGCCCAACGATCTGACAGGGTGGGGGCGTCGGCAAAGCGGCGGGGGGTCCTGCTGGTGACACCCAACGGTCGCGGCAAGAGCTGGAACTTCTGGACTGCAAGTACCGAAGATGTGCCTTTTGCCGATGCGGTGCTGGTCGATGTGAACAAACGCTATCCTGTCGATCAGAAGAAGGTCTATGTGTCCGGCTACTCCTACGGATCGGCAATGGCCTGGCGCTATGTCTGCCAGAGCGGCGCGGATGTGGCGGCGCTTTTGGCGGTTGCGGGGAGCATTAACCAGACTGAGACCTGTCCGCAGACCCCAGAGGAGGTGCGTCATGTGCATGGTCTTGCCGATCAGGTTATGGATTTTCCGATGGGGCCGGGGGAGGATGTGACCTATCCGGTGGCTCTGTGGCGGCGAGCATTTGGTTGCGAGGGCGCAGGTGCGCCGCAGAAGGACTGGCAGGCGCGCAGCTTTCTGACCTTTTCTCGCACCAGCTGGAGCTGCGCGGGGCACGATGTCACGCTGGATCTGCATCCCGGCGGGCATTTCATTCCGCACGGTTGGATCGGGCGGCAGCTGGATGAGCTTTTGGGCCTCACCCCCAGCTATCCTTAGGCTCTGAGCCGCGCCAAGGCTTGCACATGGGGGCAATCTTTGTCATTGCCTGCTGCAACATGCATGGCTTGCCATAGGAAACCGGACCGATGAAATTCACTCTTTCTTGGCTGAAAGACCACCTCGAGACCGACGCATCGGTCGAGGAGATCACAGAAACCCTGACCGATCTCGGTCTTGAGGTGGAGGGCGTGTCCAACCCCGCCGACCGGCTCAAGGACTTTACCCTGGGCTATGTGAAACATGCTGAGAAACACCCCGACGCGGACAAGCTGCGGGTGTGTAAGGTCGACACGGATGAAGGCGAGATGCAGATCATCTGCGGCGCGCCCAACGCCCGCGAGGGCATCACCGTGGTGGTATGTAAACCGGGCATGTATATTCCGGGCCTGGATATCACCATCGGTGTTGGCAAGATCCGCGGCGTTGAGAGCTTTGGCATGATGGCCTCCGAGCGGGAGCTGGAGCTGTCGGACGAGCATGACGGGATCATTGAGCTGCCCTCGGGAAAGGTTGGGGATCGCTTCGTCGATTGGCTGGCTGAGCATAAACCGGCCAAGGTGGATCCGGTGATCGAGATTGCCATCACTCCGAACCGCCCGGATGCATTGGGTGTGCGCGGCATCGCCCGTGATCTGGCCGCGCGCGGTCTGGGCACGCTGAAACCGCTCACGATTGAGCCGGTTGAGGGCGGCTATGACAGCCCAATCAAGGTGGCGATCGCCGAGGATACATTGGACGGATGCCCGCTGTTCACCGGCCGCCTGATCCGGGGCGTGAAGAACGGCCCAAGCCCGCAGTGGCTGCAGGACCGGCTGAGCGCCATCGGTCTGCGCCCGATCTCGGCCTTGGTGGATATCACCAACTACTTCACCTTCGATCAGAACCGTCCACTGCATGTGTTTGATGCAGCAAAAGTGGCTGGCAATCTGCGGGTTCACCGCGCCGCTGGTGACGAGACGCTGACGGCGCTGGATGAGAAGGACTACACCCTCTGCGAGGGGCAGATGGTGATTTCTGACGACAATGGCGCAGAAAGCATTGCCGGTATCATGGGTGGGGCTGAGACGGGTTGCACTGAAGGCACCACCGATGTCTTCCTGGAGAGTGCTTTTTGGGACCATGTTCAGATCGCGACCACGGGCCGGGCGCTCAAGATCAACTCTGACGCGCGCTATCGGTTTGAGCGGGGCGTCGACCCTGAATACACGCGCGAGGGGTTGGACCATGCCACCCGCATGATCCTTGATCTCTGCGGTGGTGAGCCGTCGAATGTGGTGACCGCCGGGGCCGTGCCAGATCAAGCGCGGGCTTATAAGTTGGATCCTGAGCGGGTTCAGTCGCTGGTCGGCATGGATATCCCGGAATCCGAACAACGCCAGACACTGACCCGGCTCGGCTTCCGCCTGGAAGGCAATATGGCCCATGTTCCCAGCTGGCGCCCCGATGTGATGGGGGAGGCCGATCTGGTTGAGGAAGTGGCGCGGATCGCGTCTCTGACAAAGCTGGAAGGCAAACCTCTGCCGCGACTGACCGATGGTGTGCCTGCACCGGTGATGACACCTCAGCAGCGCCGCCAGCAGATCGCGCGCCGGACCTGTGCCAGCCTTGGTTACAATGAGGTGGTGAGCTACACATTCATTGACAAGGCCTCTGCGGCGCTGTTCGGCGGTGGCGATGATGCCACTATGCTGGCCAATCCGATCTCGTCCGAGATGTCGCATATGCGCCCGGCTTTGCTGCCGGGGTTGCTCCAGGCTGCGGCACGCAATCAGGCGCGGGGCTTCATGGATCTGGCGTTGTTCGAGGCAGGCCCTGCGTTTCACGGCGGCGAGCCGGGTGAGCAGCATAACCTGATTTCAGGCCTGCTGGTTGGACGGACCGGTCCTAAGGATGTGCATGGTGCCAGCCGCGCGGTCGACACCTTTGATGCCAAGGCTGATATTGAGGCGGTTCTGGCGGCGATCGGCGCCCCTGCCAAGGTACAGATCCTGCGCGGGGCACAGTCCTGGTGGCATCCGGGACGGCACGGTAAGATCTGCCTCGGCCCGAAGAAGGTGCTAGGTGTCTTTGGGGAATTGCACCCCAAGGTGCTGAGCGAAATGGGCATCAAAGGATCCGCCGTGGCCTTTACCATCTGGCCCGATGAGGTGCCGATGCCGCGCAAATCCGGCGCCAACCGTGGTGCATTGGTCCAAAGCGATCTTCAGGCGGTGGAGCGTGACTTTGCTTTTGTCGTGGCGGATGATGTCGAGGCGCTGACCCTGGTCAACGCAGCGGCTGGCGCGGATAAGACACTGATCGATGACGTGCGAGTGTTTGATGAGTTCATCGGCGGCAGTCTGGGGGAGGGCAGCAAATCTCTGGCCATCACCGTGCGGTTGCAACCGACCGACAAGACCCTGACCGAAAAGGACATCGAAGCGGTCAGCGCCAAGATCGTGGCCAAGGTCACAAAGGCGACTGGCGGCACATTGCGCGGATAACAGCAGACTGAGGGCAATTGGTCCTATCCGGTGGTATGATGTGGAAAACGCGCCCGGCTCCGGGCGCGTTTTTCATATGTGGCTGAGGAAATCTGCGAGCAGATCAAAGACCAGCCGGATCTTTCGGCTGGTGTGCAATTCCCGATGTGTGGTTAGCCAGATCGGGAAGGTGATCGGGTCCAGACCGGGCAACAGGCGTTCGATACCGGGCGTTGGATCTGCCACAGCTGTCATCATCGGACAGATGCCAAACCCCTGTTTGACCAACTCCCAAGAAGCGAGGCCGCTGGTTGATTTGATCCGAAAATTCTGCGCTGTCAGGTGGATGCCGAGTGGGGCCATGAATTCAATCGACCGCTCCAGATCGGCAAAGCCTACAAAATCATGATGCGACATTTCTTCGGGTGAGTGCGGGCGGCCCCGGCGCTTCAGATAACTGGTGGCAGCGTAGAAATGGGCGTGTGACTCTCTGACCAGACGGGCAATCAGCTCGGGCTGATCCGGGCGCACGTGGCGGATGGCGATATCCGCCTCGCGTCGCATCAGATCACGAATGTCATTTGCAGCCACCACATCAATCGTTAGCCTAGGCGCGCGCTGTCTCAGCTGGTGGAGGACCGGGGGCAGCACATAAGCCGACATGACGTCGCTTGCGGTTATTCGGACCGTGCCCTCGATAGCCTGCGCTTGTCCGGTGGCGGCGAGCGACAGTGCCTCAGCGGCGGCTCCCATCTTGCGGCTGTGGCTCAGCAGATCATGTCCGGCCGAGGTCAGCGCGAGGCCGCGCCCCAATCGTTCGAACAGCAGAACTCCGAGGTCTGCCTCAAGCGCTGCAACCTGTCGCGACAGGGTCGGCTGGGTCAGGCCCAGTTTGCGCGCCCCTGCAGACAAAGAGCCTGTCTCAGAGGTCGCCAAGAAGGCGCGAATGTGGTTCCAGTCCGGATCATCCATACGGAAATGTATAGCACTCTTGCGAATTTCAGCAATTTATTGCTGGTTCCCGTATGGGTAAGTCATCCTCATTCAAGGAGAAGACTGATGACAGCCGACGCTCGCTTCTGGAACCGGATAGCCCAGAGATACGCCAAATCAAAGATCAGGGATGAAGCCGCCTATCAATACACATTGGAGCGGACCAGATCTTATCTCACGGCGGGGGATCATGCATTGGAAATCGGCTGTGGGACCGGGTCGACAGCAATTGCACTGTCGGATGCAGTTGGCAGGATCACCGCAACTGATCTGTCGGATGCCATGCTTGATATTGGCCGCGACAGGGCTGCCGAGGCGGGAGCCGGTAATATTCAGTTTGAGCAATGCGGCGATGATGGGTTGCCCGCCGGACCGTTTGACGCCGTGATGGCCTTCAACCTGTTGCATCTGGTGCCGGATTTGGACGCTGCGCTTTCGTCGGTTGCCGAACGCCTGCCCAGTGGCAAGTTATTCATCTCCAAGACGCCCTGTCTGGGTGAGGCACGGGGCAGCTTCAAATATTGGATGTTCCTGACCGTGATCCCGCTTATGCGGTTGGTTGGACAGGCCCCGAGCAACGTGCGTTTCCTCAGCGTCGCAGATCTAGAGGCCGCGATGGAACAGGCGGGTTTCGAAATTGTAGAAACCGGCAACTATCCGGTATCTACCCCTGGTCGCTACCTGGTGGCCCGGCGTCGTTAAGGTCGGCTGGACGAAGGCTCCCGGCTGGTGAATACTCCGCCTGCTTACCGGCCGGGCACCGTGTCTGGTGCAATGGCATCAATCAATGAACGACCCCAGCGGTGAAACGGATGCGGCACGTCTTGCTACGCCCGCCTGTCGCTGGCGCAGGAAAGGACATTTCATGATGTTGAACATCTATCTCTCAGGGGAAATTCACACCGATTGGCGCGATCAGATCATCGCCGGGGCTAAGGATCTGGACGTGCGGTTCAACAGCCCGGTAACCGATCATGACGCCAGCGACGATTGCGGTGTTGCCATTCTGGGGGCGGAGCCAAACAAATTCTGGCATGATCACAAGGGAGCCAAGATCAACGCGATCCGGACCCGCAAGGGGATCGAAGAGGCCGACATCGTCGTGGTGCGATTTGGTGAGAAGTATAAACAGTGGAACGCGGCTTTTGATGCCGGTTATGCGGCAGCCCTTGGTAAGTCGTTGATCGTGCTGTCACAGGATGAGCATCAGCACGCCTTGAAGGAAGTTCATGCTGCCGCACTGGCGGTGGCGAAGGAGCCAGCGCAGGTTGTTGAAATCCTACGCTATGTGCTGAAGGGGAGCCTGCCTGCGTGACAGGACCAACTTTGACAACGGACCGCCTGCTTCTGCGTCCGCACCAGCTGGATGATTTCGAGGCGTTGCTGGCGTTGTGGATGGACCCTGTGGTGGTGCGCCACACAATCGGTCGCCCGGCCAGCCGCGAGGAGACCTGGACCCGGTTGCTACGCTACATCGGTCACTGGCAGGCCCTTGGCTTTGGCTACTGGGCGGTGACGCTGCGAGAGGACGGGCGCTATATCGGGGCGGCAGGGTTTGCGGATTATCACCGTGACATTGATCCACCGATTGGCGCGGTACCAGAGGCCGGCTGGGCCCTGATGCCTGCCGCCCACGGGAAAGGGCTGGCAACAGAGGCTGTTGACCGGATGCATCGATGGGCTGCGGAGGCCACGCAATGGGAGCGTACCTGCTGTCTTCTAGACCCTGAAAATGCAGCTTCGGTGAAAGTCGCTAGGAAGCTCGGGTATCAGCCGAGCCACGATGCGCTGTACCGTGAGGAGCCGACTTTGGTTATGACGCGGACAATCACGCGCTGATCGATGTGACGAATAAGCCGCCCCACAGATCTGGCGGGGCGGCTGTTGCCGGAATCAGGCTTCTTTCTTGATTTCCACGCTGTGCGGGTAGGGGATGGAGATCCCCTTGTCGTCGAAGGCTTCTTTGACCGCTTGCGTCATCGCGAACTTCAGCTCCCAGTAGTCGGCCGCTTTACACCACAGACGCGCTGTCAGATCGACCGAACTGTCGCCGAGATTGGTAACCCGCACCCATGGTGCGGGATCTGCCATGACGCGCGCATCTGCGTTCGCGAGATCGAGAATGATCTCCTTCGCGGCGTCTGCGCTGTCGCCGTAGTCGATGCCAAACACCATATCAACGCGACGCGTATCATGCGCCGAGTAGTTGGTGATGATAGCGCCCCAGGCCTGGCCGTTGGGAATGATGATCTGAACATTGTCAGGTGTCACCAGCTCTGTCACGAAGAGGTTGAGATCCACCACCGTCCCCGAGGTGCCCCCAATATCGACGTATTGGCCCAGCTTATAGGGACGGAACATGACCAGCATCACACCCGCAGCCAGATCGCTCAGCGTGCCCTGCAGGGCCAGGCCAATGGCGAGGGTTGCAGCGCCGAGCATTGCAACCAGGCTGGTGGCTTCGATCCCGAATATGCCCAGAACGGCGACCAGCACGATGGCCAGCAGCACCCAACGCACTGCGCTGGCGGCAAAGTTGCCGAGAGTCTGGTCAAGGTGCGGGGTGGCGTTGATGCGACGGCGTACTGCACCGCTGATCAGACCGGCTGCAATCCAGCCGACAACCAGTACGACCAGCGCTTTGGCAGCGCTGACGAGCAGGGGCCAAAGGGCACCCAGCTGTTCAATCCATTGTTCCATAGTGTTGTTTGGTCCTTGTCACGATCTCATGGAAATGCCCATCACCAGCAACAGGAGGTGGCCGGTGCATTCGCTGCGGGCATAGTCGGACCCGGCTGGGCTGTCACCCGCGGATCAGATTTCAGCAGATCAACGTTTCAGAGAGTCGCGGATTTCCAACAGCACATCCAGTTCGGTTGGGCCAGCGGGGGCCTCCTCGGCTGGAGCAACGTCTTCCTGCTTGAAGGCGGCGTCTTTGAGGCGGTTAACATAGCGCACAAGCATGAACACCACGAAAGCAATGATCAGGAAATTGATGACGGCCATCAAAAAGGCACCGTGGGCAAAAACGGCGGCCCCGGCTTCGCGTGCGGCCTCAAGGCTGACGCCTTCAGGGACAGTGCCCGCCAGTACGAGATAAGAATTGGTGAAATCGACACCGCCGGTAAAGACACCGATGATCGGATTGATCAGGTCGCTGACCATGCTTTTGACGATTGCCGTAAAGGCTGCGCCGATGATGATGCCGACGGCCATATCCATCACATTGCCCTTGGCAATGAAGTCTTTGAATTCCTGAAGCATGCTACTTGTCCCTGTTAACGAACCACTTTGTTGTTGAACAGCCAACGCGGGTACCCGCGCTCTGTCTGGCGGAAGTCTAGTCTGGTTTTCGCTGCCATGGCTATTGATTTTGCGTTGGAAATTCGCGGCGTAGACCAGTCGATCATCCTCTTGAAGTGCTGTTGGTTGTGTCCTTCGCCATATTCTCAACGCAAAATGGACTGGTGTTGGCCCTAGACTGGTCCCGCGTCGGGCGTCTTTGCGGGTTAATCGTTCCCTAAGGGATGTGTCGTTACCTGTGCGCCAGGCGGCTGATTGCGTTGTGGGACGGGGCAACATCTCAGACGGCTCCGCCAGTTGTAACGGCGATGAGGTATCCGCGGACTTTGTCACTGCGGGGTAGTGATAGGCACAAGGTAGACGTGAGACATGGCCACTCTTGACAATGCGATCTGGTTAACCGGTAACAACGGCGCAGCGCAGAACGGTTCAACAACGCTGAGCGAAGGCGGCAATTCCACCGTCGTGACGGGTACATTCACGCCGGGCAGTTGGGACAACTCGCAAAGCGGCTACCGGGTATCCGATTTCGGCGCCTTTGGCGTCAGTGAGCCGATCACCGCAAGCTATGGTTTTTCCAATCCGGTGAGCGATCTGCGGTTTGACCTGCAGCACGTGAATTCCAATGGCAGCTCCCACGACGACAAATTCACCCTGCGGGTTCTGGATGCCAGTGGCGTTCTAGTCCCTGCGGCACAGGTCATTGCTGGACTGACCGGGGTGACCCACCATCAGGTGACGATCAATGCGGATGGTACGGTTTCCATTGAAGGGGAGGGCAGGACAGCTGCCACTATAGGCGTCGCAATTGACGGGCCGATTTCGCAGCTCGATGTGACTTTTGACAATGGCAGCGACGCGCCGATCTCCGGCGGTGCCGGGCTTTCGGACTTCACATTTTCAATTCCGCCCGCACTCGACTATATCGTGGAAGGCACGGATGCAGGCGAGCGGATCGATATCGATTATCTGGGTGACCCCGAGGGGGATCGTGTCGACAATGGGGACGCGGCTGACGGCTCTCAGGATGATGTGATCGTGGCCGGTGGCGGGGACGATACGGTTCGGGCCGGTGAGGGGGACGACTTCGTTGACGTCGGCACGGGCAATGATTCCGTCGAAGGTGGCGGGGGCAACGACACGCTCTCCGGCGGTGGTGGGCGTGATCTGCTGCAAGGCGGGGCTGGCAATGACCTGCTGCAAGGGGGCATTGACGGCGACACACTTGAGGGTGGTGCGGGACGCGACACTCTGGAAGGTGGCGCGGGCAATGACTCACTGAGTAGCGGTGACGACAACGATCTCCTATTGGGCGGCGATGGCGATGATACCATTACTGCAGGCCACGGCGATGACACGCTCTACGGTGGCGACGGCAATGATCGGCTCGAAGGGCTATATGGCAATGATCTGATCTATGCCGGTGACGGCGACGACCATGTCTTTGGCCGTGATCAGGATGACCTGATCTATGGCGAAGATGGCAATGATACGCTGATCGGCAGTATGGGAACGGATACCGTCTGGGGCGGCGCCGGAAACGATATTCTGGCGGGCAGCCAGGGCAATGATGAGATCCATGGCGGCGACGGCGATGATCTGGCCTTTATCGGTGTCTATGAGGATTCCGATCGCATTTTCCTCGACGATGGGAACGATTTTCTGGACGGAAGCTCCGCCGGATCATCCTTCTACGGGGAAGGTGGTCGTGGCGACGATGTGATGAACAGCGGCGTTGGAAATGACACGCTGCTGGGGGGCGAGGGATATGACCGGCTGAGCGGCGGCGCGGGTGGTGACTCGCTTGATGGCGGCAGCGAAGATGACATTATCGAAGGCGGGACCGGGGCTGATACGCTCATTGGCGGAACCGGCGCTGACAGCCTTTACGGGGACGACGATCGGGATTTGTTTATTGGTGGGGCTGGAGATGTCGTTGATGGCGGCGAAGGCGGGGATGACTATGATCGCCTAGATATCAGCGAGCTGCGTGCGCTGGGCGATACGCGTGTCGTCTACACCAGTGCTGACCGGGAAGACGGACGGGTTGAGGTCCGAAATGATCAGGGCGAATTTGTCAGCAGGCTGACGTTCTCCAACATCGAAGAGGTCATTCCCTGTTTTACACCGGGCAGCCTTGTTTTGACCCCCAATGGTGCAGTGCCGGTGGAAGCGCTTGAAGTGGGCGACCGGGTGGTGACGCGCGATGGCGGGCCGCAGACTTTGCGCTGGACCGCGCGCCGCACCGTGACCAACAACGATCTTGCGCGGCGACCACAGTTCCAGCCCATCCTCATCGAAGCAGGCGCGCTGGGTTCTGATGGTGGCGAACTCGTGCCGAACCGGGATCTGATGGTGTCACCGCAGCACCGGATGTTGCTGACCGGAAGCCGCGCCGAGTTGCTCTTCGGGTCCAACGAGGTGCTGGTGGCGGCGGTGCATCTGCTCAATGATCGCGATATCCGCCGCGCGCGGGCGATGGATGTAACTTACATCCATCTGCTGTTTGATCAGCATGAAATTATCTGTGTGGATGGAGCCTGGAGCGAGAGTTTCCAGCCGGGCGATCTGACGCTGTCGGGTATGGATGCGGCCCAGCGGTCCGAATTGTGCCATCTGTTCCCGGAGCTGGAGAGCATGGGGCGCGCCTTTCCAACGGCGCGGCGTTCGTTGCGCAGCCACGAGGCACGTGTGCTGTTGTCCTCAGGACGTGAAAATTTCAGGTAAGCCCCCAACAGGGGAGGAGGACCCGGCCACCATTGGTAGCCGGGTCGAGTTTTTTTACTGGTACTTCTTGATTTCGCCAGTTTTGAGGCGGCCCAGATAGCTGTTCAGCTCGCCTTTGACGATTGGCATCAGGAAGTAGAGTGCCACGATATTGACCACCGCCATGGCAAAGATAGCCGCATCGGAGAAGTCGATGACCGGACCCAGGCTGGCTGCGGCACCGATGATGACGAACAGGCAGAAAATCACTTTGAACACCAGTTCAGTGGTCTTGCCTTCACCAAACAGGAAGGTCCAGGCCTTGAGGCCATAGTAGGACCAACTGATCATCGTGGAGAAAGCAAACAGGATCACTGCAATGGCCAGGATGTATTTGAACCAGCCAAATGCGGAGGAGAACGCCGCAGATGTCAGTGCCACTCCGGAGTTTCCATCGACGGTCTGGATGGCGCTGCCCGCTTCGTTCAGCACATAGAGACCGGTTTCAGGGTCGCTGACCAGCTGACCGGTGATGATGATCACCAGCGCTGTCATCGTGCAGATAACCACAGTGTCGATGAAGGGTTCCAGCAGCGACACGAAACCTTCGGTGATCGGCTCTTTGGTTCGCACAGCGGAGTGGGCAATCGCCGCCGAGCCAACACCGGCTTCGTTGGAGAAGGCCGCGCGTTTGAAGCCCTGAATCAGCGCCCCGACCATACCGCCTGCAACGCCGAGACCGGTGAAGGCCCCGTCGAAGATCTGGCCAAAGGCCCAGCCGATTTTGTCGAAGTTCAACAGGATGATCACCAGCGCGGTCAGCACATAGAGAACCCCCATGAACGGCACCACTTTTTCGGTGACACTGGCGATGGATTTCAAGCCACCGATGATCACGGCAAAAACCACACCGGCAAAGATGACGCCGGTGATCCAGCCGGGATAATCGCCAAGAACATTGGTCAGCTGCGCATGTGCCTGATTGGCCTGGAACATGTTGCCGCCACCAAAGGCGCCGAGGATACAGAAGATCGAGAAGAGAACCGCCATGAACTTGCCACCCGGCAGACCCCGTGCGGCAAAACCTTTGGTCATATAGTACATCGGACCACCGGAGACGGTGCCATCGGGGTATTCATTCCGATACTTCACGCCCAGCGTACATTCGGTGAATTTCGACGCCATGCCCATCAGGCCTGCGAGGATCATCCAGAATGTCGCACCGGGGCCACCGATGCCAACGGCAACCGCAACACCGGCGATATTGCCGAGGCCGACAGTGCCGGAGAGGGCCGTCGCCAGCGCTTGGAAATGGCTCACTTCGCCTGCGTCATTCGGATCCGAATAGTCGCCTTTGACCAAGGAGATCGAATGCGGGAAGGCGCGGAACTGGATCAGTCCGAAGTAGATGGTGAAAATGGTTGCCGCAATCACCAGCCACGCAACGATCCAAGGAAAGCTGGTGCCCGGGAATGGGCTGAAGATGAAATTGACAAACCAGCCGGTGGAGCTGGCAAACAGCTCATTCACCTTTTCGTCGATGGTCTGTGCCATCAGCGGGCCCGACAGCCCGAGGGCGCCGGGGACGGCCAGAGCAGCCGCTTTTGAGAGAGTGTTCATGATGACCCCTGTCAATCAGTTATGGGACAATGGTGACCGGAACCGGCGCAGCCTGCGCCAGGCTGCCTGCAACCGAACCAAACAGCCGCGACGAGAGCGCGGAGTGGCCGGTGCGTCCGATAACGACGTGATTGGCACCTTCGGATTTGGCGATGGACACCAGCACTTCGGCGATATTGCCGTATTTTACAGTGGCGGTGACATCCACGCCGCTGGTTTCCAGATCCTTGAGAAGTGGCTGAATCAGTGCGGTTTCGGCGCGCTCCAGCTCTTCCGTACGGCGCTTGTGGCGCTCTGCCAGCTCGGAGGCGGACAGAAACGAATACGGTGACCATTCCAGGACATGCGCAACAACAATGCTACCGCCCTGTGCCTTTGCCACGTCCAGCGCAAAGTTGAGCGCGGTGCGTGCGCTCGTGCTGCCGTCGTAGCCAACTACGATTTTTGAGGCCATCTGACCCTCCCTTGGTTTACGTCATCCCTGTGACGAAGTGTCTCAATTTTATGACGTTGTTGATAGGAAAGGTTCTCGTTTTCCTTGTGTATTGGGAAAATTTCGGAAAAATGTGCGGATAACGACTTACTATTGGGAAAAATTCCGATGGACTTGCTGGATTCGCGCATTCTTTCCGCCCTGCAACAGGACGGTCAGATATCAATGGCCCGCCTGTCGGAAAAAGTTGGGCTGTCTTTGTCCGCATGTCATCGTCGTGTCAAGATGATGGAGGCCAATGGCATGATCGAAGGCTATGCCGCGCGGCTGGACCGCAAGAAGGTTGGTCTTGAGCTGCAAATCTTTATCGAGATCAAGCTGGTCAGCCAGCAGCGGGAGAATATTCAGGCGTTTGAAGATGCCATTTCGCATATGCCCGAGGTGTTGGAGTGTCATTTGATCTCAGGGGAATTCGACTATCTCATGCGCGTCGCAGCGCGCAATACGGATGCTTATGAGAAACTCTATCGCAACCGATTGTCGGAAATCCCTTCGGTTGCGCAGATGAAGACATTGCTTGGGGTGTCTACCGTGAAGGAATTTCGCGGCTACCATCTGGATTAGCGTCTTACGGCTGGCGGGCTTCTGCGACCAAACAGTCCAGTTCCGAAGACGTCAGAGTGCTTAAAAACGCCAGGAGTTCAGTCTTTTCCCGGTCGCTCAGGTCGAGTGGTCGCACACGTGGGTCCTGACCGGGCAGCCCGGCACCTCCGCTGTCATAATAGTCAATCACCTCAGCCAGTGTACTGAAGCCTCCATCATGCATATAGGGTGGGGAGACCAAGAGATTGCGCAAGGTCGGCGTTCGAAAGCGCCATCGGTCCTGCGGGTCCTCGGTCACCTCATAGCGCCCAAGATCAGCATCCCGTGGACCGCTGACCGCGCGGACCAGGTCATAGTCCACATGATGGATCACGCCTGGTGCGACCTGAACGGGTAGGGTTTTTGGTGGATTTTGGCGTTCCAATTCCCGCATCTGACCATATCCGGTGTCATGAAACTGCTGATCGGTGAACAACGCATCCTCCGGGCCAACGCTGTGGCAAGACGCACATCCCGCCTTGTCGCGAAACAGTTCGAACCCGCGTTTTGCGCTGGGTGGCACAGCAGAGGGATCGCCGCCATAGAACCACCGGTCAAACGGGCTGTTGCCGACGGTCAACGCCCGTTGGTAAGCGGCCAACGCCATGCCAATCCGATCTAGCGAGGCGGGCGCCCCAAATGCCTCTTTGAATAAGCTGTCATAGGCATTGTCGGTTTGAAGGTGAAAAACGACCCGTCCGGCGGATGGGTTGGCCATCTCGTTTCGGGCAGTGAGGGGCCCGATAAACTGGGTTTCCAGCATGGGATCGCGGCCGTCGTGAAATAGCGGATTCAGCAGGCCGACGTTGATCAGGCTTGGCGCGTTGCGTTTCACGCTGCGCCCTTCCACACCGACCGAAGTCGCGAGCTCCCAGTTGGCAAACCCTTGTTCCGGCACATGGCACATCGCGCAGGACATGGTGTTGTTGATCGACAGCGCGCGGTCAAAGAATATCTGCCGCCCCAGCGCAATCCGCGTCGCTGTCGGAGGATTGTCCGCCGGGTAGACCAAAGGTGGCAGACCCAGCTGCGGCGTCAGGCTGCGTCTGGCGGCTCTCTCCGCCCAGTCTTCATCGGCGGGTTGTGGGCAGCTGTCAGCCGAAATTTGCATTGGAAGATAGTTCGGCTCTGCAAGAGCATCTCCGTCGGCGAGAGCTATCGACGCGGTGCAAAACATCGCAAGCACAGCGGCTCCGTCGAGCGGCACGAAACGCTGCAGACGGGCAGGCAGACGGATCACTTTCCGGCCTCTTCCAAGAGCAATGTCTCCACATCCGTCATCAACAGGCGCGGGTCGATCAGGCCCAGCCCGTAGACATTGCGGATCATACCATGACGGTCGACCAGATACATGCGCAGCAGATGGTTGATCTGGTCGTCTGCGCCGCCACGGTCCACGACCTGCCCAAACCCGTCCAATAGAGGTTGCAACGCAGCGGTATCTGGTGTGGTCAACACCTGCCAACCCAGCTTCTGGGCGCTGGCGGGATCACTGCTCACCGGGTGGGCAAAAGCGGCGATGGCCTCGACCGTGTCGCGCTCCGGGTCGAAGCTGATGGTCATCAGTTGCACATCCTGCCGAAGATCTGGAAGCTGTGCGCTGGCGTCGTGAATGTCATAAAGCGTCGAGAAGGCCAGCGGACAGCCATCAACATCGCCGCAGGTCAGATAGACAAAACTGATCAGCGTGATCTTGCCATTGATCAGCTGGTGCAGCCGGTCCCTAGTGCCATCGGCTGTCAGTACCGTGCCATCCGGAGCAGGTTTCAATCGGTTCAGCCGATAAGATCCGGGTTCCGGCGGGCTGAACTGGAAGGCTGGATCGCTTGGGAATAGCGCTGAGAGGCGGGCGGGCGTGGCCCGCAATGCAGCGGGCGTCAACCGTGCCATCAGATCCGCAGGGCGCCAGGTTCCGGCCAGGGCCACAACACCTGTCAGCACCACCGCAGCAGCGGCTATGGAAACGGCGAGAGTTTGCTTGCGCATGGAGTTCCTCCGGCAAGGTGAGATCCGCGAGGGAAGATCGGGGCGGCAGCATACCGCCCCAAAGCAGTCTCTTATGCGGAATAGAGCGCAGCGCTGCCAAAGCGCATGATGTGCGCGCGACCCAGGCCTGCGGCGTAGAAGTCGATGTTGAAATCCTCGGCCAACTCTTTGCCGTCCCAGTTGTAGGCCCTCAGGTACTGCACATCGTCATTGCCCTTCTTGTCCCAATTGGCGAGCAAGGATGAAGAGAAATAGACCCGTTTTCCGTCCCAGCTCTGGCTGACCATATTGACTTGCCGATCAATGGTTTTCTCATAGATCTGTGCCGGGTTGTGCGGATCGGAGATATCAAACAGCCGGGTCTTTCCGTCCATGAACGAGTTGACCCAAAGTGTCTGGTCATCGGCGGCGATGGAGATGTCGACGGGTAGCGGAATATCTTCGGGGTTGCCGATGTCTGCCACCGATTTGGCCTGCCATTCGCCGTCGTCATCCTCATAGATCAGCCAGAGCTGCGAGGTGAGTGCGGTGGTTGAGAAGGCATAGTTGGCATTTGGACCCCAAGGGAAGCGCACTTCGAGCGGCGCGCCGGGCACGTTAAACACCTTGCGGGGCTGACGGGTGTGCAGATCCCAGAGCACCATGCTGTTGCCAAAGCGTTTCATCGCCTCGGCGTCCTGCAGCATCTGGCCGAAATCCATCATGTAGTTTGACCACCCCGTGAAAGACGAGGTGAGCATCACGTTCTTGCGGATCAGGGCGCGAATGTCATAGCCGTAACCATCCGCGACTGCGCCATCCACCGCGACGGCTCCTTGCATGTCATCAGCGGTCGGCATCCAGTATGTGGCGACGTAGTCACCGTCATCGTTGTATTCCACTAGGGCTGTCCGGCCGCCGTGGTCGTCCTGATTGCTCAGCCCGGTGATCATCATGCTGCCGGGCAGGGCAAAAAACGTGTGGGGGCCAACCACACCGCCGGAATCGGTGACGAAGGTCTCAATCACCTTATGCAGCTTGGGCGCTGCGGGATCGCTGTGAATATCGAAGATGAAGATACGATTGGTATCAAGTCCGCCAGTCCAGAAATAACGGCGATCGGCTGAGAAGCCGCCATGATGGGCCTCGTTTCGACCTCCGACTGAGAGACTGTGAATGACCTCTCCGCGGGTTGGTGAACCGGGACGCAGGTCAATCGTCACCATTTTGTCTTGCTCGTCCCCCATTCCCTCCACCCCGAGGGTCCAGACGTAGACGAATTCTTCCTGGCCCGTAATCTTGGGCATATAGGGGGACTGACAGGTCTCATCCGCAAAGGCGCGGAATGGGCCAGCCATGGCCAGCGCGGCGGCGGATAACCCGCCGAATTCTCTTCTGTTCATGTTCTCTCTCCCTTCAAAAATATCAGTGTTGTTGGCCAGCCCTTTCCTGTGCAGCCGCCAGTGAATTGGCATTGGTGGTTTCCGCCTCAACGACCGAGCAATGTTGAATGGCCGCGGCGGCATGAATGGTTTGTTTTGTTAGAATGGGTAAAATTCTGGGCTGGATGGCAGGTGTGATACGGCTGGTCGGGCCGACTACGCCCATCGAAAAAATGGCGCCGAGCCGATCGACAATGATTGGCACCGCAACGCTGGTGACCCCGATGTCAATCTCACCATCGCAGGTGGCATAACCATAGCGACGCACTTGCTGTAGCTCGCGGGCAATCTGCTCTGGGTCAGTGCGTGTCTTGTCGGTAAATCGCATCGGCAATGTGTCGATCAGGTCGTCCTGAAGCTCCGGCGCGAGAAAGGCGGCAATTGCCTTGGCCGAAGAACAGGCATGAACCGGGCGGGTTCCTAACCCTGGATAGATGTAGGGAACCGATGGATCCGCCGGGACCTGCGTGTGAATAAGATCAACGCGACCGCCGCGATAGCGCGCCAGAAACGCGGTCTCACTCAGATCCTTCACCACCCGTTGTAAGACGGCTGAAACCGCGTTGATAACATGAGTGTCGGACTTTCCCGTCAGCGCGATCTTTACAAACCGAAGTCCTAGAATATACCGGCCGCCAGTCTCGGTCTCCTCCAGAAAGCCGCATTCAAGGAGCGCGGCGATATGGCGATAAAGGCTGGCACGGGGGGTCGCTGTCATCTGGGCCAGTTCGCTTGCGCTTACCGGTGAGGCGGAGGAGGCTACTGCCTCCAGAAGAAGGATCTGTCGGTCCTGCATGCGATTCCCGGAATATGGACACTTGTATCGTAATTCGGGAAAATTGAGTCTGGCAAGGTTTTTCCCGACCTCGTCAGGGTCTGCCGCAAAGTGGGAGGCGGCCAGTGAGTAGCCGCCTTTGAAGGTTTCCAGCGCAAGAAGGCCTATCAGGCAGGGCTGCCATTGCGACCGGTGGGGATGACCTCGTAGCCGGGTTCCTCCGGCTCATCATCGGTCATTTCAGGTGGAAAACCGGGGGCAGTGATCTCCAGGCCAGTGGCTTCTTCCAGCCGTCTGATGATATTTGGAGACAGTTCACGGCTGCCCAATCGCTCTTCACCATCTTTGAAGATCTTGATCATCAAGGGGTTGATCTCCAGCGGGACATCATGGCGGTCGGCGACGGCCTGGAACAGGCCGATATCCTTTGAGACCAGATCCATGGTGAAGGAAATATCGCGGGATCCATTCAGGATCACCTGACTTTCGGTTTCATGTACGAAGGAGGTGCCGGAGGAAATTTTGATCGCCTCATAGGCGGTGTTGAGATCCATTCCGGCGGCTTTTGCGGTCACCAAAGCCTCGCAGCAGGTCAGCAGATTGGCTGTTGCCAGATAGTTGGTGATCACCTTCAGGACCGAGGCTGAACCGATTGGCCCTGTGTGCAGGATGCGTCGCCCCATGGTTTTTAGCAGCGGCGCGATCCGCTCAAAGGTCTCACGGTCGCAGCCGGCAAAAATCGAGATATTGCCGGTATCCGCCCGGTGACAGCCACCGGATACGGGGCAGTCCACGGCGGTTCCACCTGCCTGTTCGACCATGGCGCCAAGGCGTTTGACCTCTGCCTCATCCGTCGTGGACATCTCCATCCAGATTTTGCCGGGCCCAATCTCCGGTAGCATCTGTTGCATGACCTGATCAGAAGCCGCGGGCGATGGCAGACAGGTGATCACCGCGTCACAATTGCGCATCAACTCTGCCGGGTCATTTGCTTCTGTGGCGCCAACCTCCGCTGCCTTTGCAACCAGCGCTTCATTCAGGTCATAAACGCTGAGATCAATGCCGTTACGCAGCAGGCTGCCACTCAGCTTGCCACCAACGTTTCCCAGACCGATAAATCCTACTTTCATGCCGCTCTCCCTGCTGGCTGTTTCCCGGAGCATTCCAAGAACGACGGCAAAGAGGAACAAAAATTGCAGTTCTTGGGGTGAAAAATAGCTGTTCGGCGCGCAGCTCTGACAGGTCCCAAGTTGGAGTGAGTATTCAAAAGGTCATATGCGGCTTGGCGCTACCGAAACCCGCCAGATGGCGATTTTATTTCTGAGGGGTGATCCGCGTAGGAACTGCGTGCCGCGATCAATTTTCGACACAATCAAAGGGCGTGACCATGGACATGCGGCTCTGAGTCGCGACGGGCGGTGCCTTCAGGATCTGGTTAGCGTAGAGCAAGCTAAGGAAGGCATTGCGCATGTCGCTGGCAATGTCGTGCTGCAAGGCAACGGTAATGCTTCCCTGCCGCAAAAGCGTTCGGTTCTCATTATCCAGATCATGGGCGACATAGGCGCGGGGGAAGTGACCATAGCTCTTCAGAAGTTCCGATATGGCGCGATTGGCCCCGCCCATGGAATAGACGCCGAGTATTGGCCCGAGGTCCGGATTGGACAGCTTCTCCTGCAACAACGCTCTGGTCTCAAGCGCAAGGCCGGCCCCGGCCTCGACCGTTATCAGCCGCAGATCAGGGCGGCGTTCTGAGATCAGCTTGAGGAAGCCCTGTCGTCTTTGAGCCTCGCCGTGAAAGGCCAATTGGCTGAGCGTGGTCAGGAGGGTTGCCCCGGGTGGAGTGCTTTCCGGCAGACATTTGTCGATCATATAAGCCGCTGACTGGCCCGCTGCGTAGTTATCGGGGCCGCAATAGGCGCGGCGAACACTTCCTGGCAGGTCGGTAAAGGCGCAGACAACCGGAATGCCCTTACTGTCCAATTCAGCGACCATGGCGTTGACCTCGGGCAAATCCCGGACCTTCAGCACCACGCCATGACTGCCACGTTTGACGACGTGTCGCAGCAGGGCGACGCAGTCAGGCGCGGCCATGATCTGGCGAAAACTGTAGCGGGTGTGGATCACCGCCGGGCCGATGGTCGGCAGGACTGCTTCAGTTGCGTGCCGAATTTCCCGGCTGAACCGTTCGGGTGCTTCCACCACGACGTCGAAATAAAGCCGCCGTCCACGGGCGGAGAGCTGCTGTTCCTGGCCCTCCAACTCGGCAATGGCTGCGCTTACACGGGCCCGGCTGCGGGGGCTGACATTGGCACGTCCATTCAGCACCCGGTCCACCGTTGCGGTGCTTAGCCCGGATTGCAGGGCGATATCCTTGATCGGAAAGCGATGGCTCATTGATGTATTTTTGATGGATCTGCGCCCTGACGGCAAGGGGCTGTCACGCCACTTTATCCGCATAAACTATATGACTGCGAACAGGAGGTCCTGATGACCAATACTCAACAACGGCTGGCACATGCCTATTTCTCCCCGGAGGGGTGCGAACTGACGGATTTCCAGAAATTGGTGGAGCAAGAGCTGACGCCTCAGGATGTACCGCTGGCAAAAACGATTGAGAAGAACATACCGATCTACGACATGGGCGCGCTTGGCAGTATGCTCGGCGAGGCTGAAGCGCGTCGAGACCTGATGGCCGAATGGGCGTATGGATTGAGAGATGGCGCTGGTGTGCTGGTGTTGCAGGGCGCCTATCGAGATGTCTCGCCCATCGATGCAGCCTCTGAGGTTTTTGAGGAGATCATCGCGCAGGAGAAAGCAGCCAACGGCGGCGGGGCAGACCATTTCGCTGCAGCGGGGTCAAACGACCGGATTTGGAATGCGCTCCAAAAGCTCTGCGTAGCGGCGCCTGATGTGTTCGCGCGCTATTTTGGTAACTCATCTATCGCCGCCGTTTGCGAGGCCTGGCTTGGCCCCAACTACCAGATGACGGCGCAAATTAATCTGGTGCGTCCGGGCGGAGCAGCCCAGCAGGCGCATCGTGACTATCACCTGGGTTTTCAAACAGCGGAAACTTCTTCGCAGTACCCGGCGCATGTGCATGATCTATCGCCCGTTTTGACCTTGCAGGGCGCGGTGGCCCACACCGATATGCCGGTGGAAAGCGGTCCGACCAAGCTGCTTCCGTTCTCGCAGCAATACCGTGCGGGCTACGCAGCTTGGCGGCGCGAGGACTTCCGAGCCTATTTCGAAGAGCATTGTGTGCAGTTGCCTCTGGCAAAGGGCGATGCCGTCTTCTTCAACCCGGCTTTGTTTCATGCTGCGGGAGCCAACCGATCGGAGGATGTTCAGCGGATGGCGAACCTGTTGCAGGTCTCATCCGCCTTTGGGCGCGCGATGGAGACAGTGGATCGGCGCGGGATGTCGGAGCGGCTTTTCCCGGCACTGGTCCAGCTGAAGCGCGACGCCGTTATGAGTGAGCCTGATCAGGCGGCAGCGATTGCAGCCTGCGCTGAGGGGTATTCTTTCCCAACCAATCTGGACCGGGACCCGCCGGTGGGTGGTTTGGCCCCACAAACGCAGGCTGGGCTATTTCACCAGGCTCTTGCTGAGGGGTGGACGGCCGCGCGTTTCACTGAGGCGCTGGCGGCGCAGGACACGCGCCGCCAGTCATAAGAACTTGATCGCTTACAAAGCGACCGGTGCCCCCGTCTCAAGCGATTGGGCGGCGGCATCGGCCAACATCTGGGCGCGCAGCCCGTCATGGATGCTGGGCGACGGCGTGGTACCTGCCTGAACGGCCTCGACAAATCGCGCCATCTCGTTGCGATAGGCCGCTTCATAGCGTTCAAGGAAGAAGTGCTGGGCAGGGGCGGTCTGGAAACCGTCGGTTCCGGCCACTTCTACCGTGTTTTCAAGCATATTCGCGGCACGGAGCATACCCTTGGAGCCATGCACCTCCACCCGCTGATCGTAGCCATATGTGGCCCGTCGGGAATTGGAGATCTGGCAAATCTTGCCGCTGGTCGTGGTGAGAGTTACGGCGGCAGTGTCGACGTCCCCAGCCTCGCCAATGGCAGGATCGACGAGGGCCGCCCCAACCGCGAAGATTTGTACGGGCTCTTCAGCCAATAGGAAGCGCGCCATATCAAAATCGTGGATCATCATGTCTCGGAACAACCCGCCAGAGGTCTTGATATAGCTGACGGGTGGCGGGGACGGATCCCGCGACAGGATCGAGACGATCTCCACATCGCCGATTTCACCGGCCCGCAGGCGCTGTTGCAGATTGGCAAAATTCGGATCGAACCGCCGGTTGAATGCGGTAAGAAAGGCGACACCGGCATCGGTCACGGCTTTTTGACAGTCGCGAATGCGGTCCGCCGACATATCGACCGGTTTCTCGCAGAAAATGGCTTTGCCCGCTGCCGCCGCCTGATGGATCAGGTCGTAGTGGGTGTCGGTAGGTGTACCGATCACCACGGCATCGACATCATCACCGGTGATCAGCGCAGATGCCTCGCGTACATCCGCACCGATCTTGCTGGCCAGTGCATTCGCGGCATCCGGCATCGCATCTGCAACCGCGGTGACACGCACCCCGTCCAGTTGCCCGATAGAACGGGCATGGACCTGCCCGATGCGCCCGCAGCCCAGAAGGCCGATATTTAACATTGTGTCTCTCCCTTGAAGGCGCGAAGGACACTGCGCGCCGCAGCAACGACCGGATCGTGGGTTTCGGACAGGATACTCACCCTGTCAAAGCGGTCTGGATCGCTATTTACCGCATCGCGCAATGCGGCCCCAAAGGCCATGCGCAATTCGGTGCCGATATTGAATTTGCAGATACGCGACCCGCGTGCCAGCATCCTACGCTGTGTCACGGGCACGCCGGACCCGCCATGGATCACCAGCGGCACTTCGGTGATCGCCTCAATGGCGCGGATGCGGTCGATATCGAGGCCACCTTCCTTGTCCTGTTGCAGATGCACATTGCCGACCGAGATCGCCATAGCGTCGACGCCGGTGTCATGCGCAAAACGGCGGGCCTCGTCCGGGTCTGTGCCGGCGGACCCTTCGCCGCCGGAATAGCCGACAAAACCAATCTCACCCTCACATGAAACACCTGCCGCATGGGCCATCTCAACGATGGCGCGGGTTTCGGCGGTGTTTTCTTCCAGTGGTTTGCGCGAGCCATCGAACATGACAGAGGTAAAGCCGCTGTCGATGGCAATGCGGCAGTCTTCAGCCGTGTAGCCATGGTCGAGATGGGCGACAACCGGGACCGATGCGCCCTCTGCCAGATGGCGGAACATTTTGCCCAGGATCGGAAGGGGGGTATGGGCGCGACAGGACGGTCCAGCCTGCAGGATGACCGGCACGCCTTCGGCTTCAGCAGCAGCCACATAGGCGCGCATGTCTTCCCATCCGAGTGTTACCAGCCCCGCGACGGCATAGCCATTGTGCAGGGCCGGTTGAAGGACCTCAGCCAGAGTTGCAACGGTCATTTAAACTTAGCCACCATGTCTTTGATGCCAGGGATCGTTTCGACCTGATAGGCATGGGTCGGCTGGAAATACTGGATCAGGCTGCGCTGGCTCAGACCGCCGAGGATAGTGAAATAATACATTTCATATCCGGGCATCACGGCGCAGGGGTGATACCCCTTGTCGATCATGATCGTGGAGCCATCCATCAGTTGATAGGCATCGCCCGGCTTGCCCTCTTCACGCTGCAGGATCTGTACGCCAGAGCCATGGTTGGGACGGAAGCGGAAGTTATAGGTCTCATCGTGACGCGTTTCGATGATGTTGCCATCGGCGTCTTTGCGGTCGGTGTCGTGCTTGTGCGCCGGAAAGCCGGACCATCCGCCCTGACCGACAGTGAACAGTTCAGACACCAAGAGGCGGCCGACCTTGTCATGCTGCTTCTGGCCGAGGATGTGTTTGATCTTACGGTGGGTCTTGGTATCGTCAGAACCATATTGAACCTTGTCGATTCCGCCTGCGCGTACGTCGAAGGGTTCAAGAACCTTGTCGTATTTGGCCCCGGCGATGAAGGTTTCGGTCGCATCCGTTGTGCACGTGATGGTTACCTTGGCGCCGACAGGGATATAGACGCCCTCCGGCTCACCATCCCAGACATCGATGGTTCGATTTCCAACACCTGCGTAGCTGAGGCCTTCGACCTCAATATCGACAGTGCCAGTCGCGGGAACGATGCAGGTCTCATAGCCTGGGACCTGATACTCAAAGGTCTGGCCCTTGGTCAGCTTGACGATGTTGAAATAATTGAGTGGCACCAGATCGTTCTCGGCATCGACGATGGCTTTGTTCTGGTTGTCATGAGGGGCGATATGCATTTGCGGGTCCTTTCAAATTTCGGTGGCGCCAGGGTGCGTTGCAAGAAACGCCTCCAGCGCGGCAAGGTCGGGCATGGCGGGGGCGCAGCCGGGTTTGGCCACCACGACGGAGGCACAGGCTGAGCCGCGCAGAATGGCATCCTTCATCGGACGCCCTTCGGAGAGTGAGGCGAGGAAACCAGCCATGAAGCTGTCGCCGGCGCCGGTTGGTTTCAGTGCATCAACGGGGTAGATACCGGTGCGGATCTCTTGGCCATCGGCAAAGGTGACGGCGCCCTCGGGTCCCATCTTATAGACAACGATGGAGGCAGAGGTTTGCGCCAAAGACCTTGCCTTTGCGAGGCCTTTGTCGATGCCGCCAGCCATGAAGCCAAATTCCTCATCGTTGCCGACAATGATATCGGACATGTCGCCGGCACGGGACAGGACATCCGCTGCAACCTCGGGAGAGGGCCAGCTGTAGGGCCGGTAGTCCACATCAAAGATGATCGGCAGCCCGGCCGCGCGCGCAAGTTCAAAGGCACGGAAGGTGGCGCTGCGCGATGGCTCCGCAGCAAAAACCGTGCCTGCCGTGATCAGAGCACCATACTGGCTGTAGTCCACCGCCTCGACATCTTCGATGGTCATCTGGAAATCGGCGGCATTGTTGCGATAGATCACGCTTTGATGGTCCTGCACCCGGCTTTCATAGACTGCCAGAGAGGTCCGATATTCACCGGTGATGCGTTTCACGTGAGTCCGGTCAACACCGTAGTGATCCAGCTGGTTGATGCAGTACCACCCCACCGCATCATCCGACACGCTGGTGACCAGCGCGGCGCTGCATCCCATCTTGACCAGACCTGCGGCGATATTGGCGCTACTTCCGCCCATCGCCACCATCATGTCCTGGGCATCAGGTGTTGCTGTGCCCGCCGGGGTGGGGCAGAGATCCATACCCACCCGTCCAATGACGAGGAAGTTGCGCTTCGACAGGTTTGTCTTTGCTGATTGGGTCATTACACGCCCCGGCGCTGTTTGCTGCGGCTGGATTCCCAGTCGATATGGGCTTCGCGTACCTTTGGGTCGTTGGTGATATGCGGTGTGCCGACTTCCCACCACGCGTGGCCTTCGGTGGTCCAGCCCTCATAGGCGTCGACCTTCATAACAATGACAGTTGTCCGATCATTGCTTTGAGCACGCTGGAAGGCCTCGCCTAGCTCTGCGGGATTTGCGACAGTTTCGGTGAGTGCCCCCATCGAGGACGCATGGGCGACAAAATCAACACCAAAGGCCTCGGGAATGGTGGGGCAATCCTCAAGCAGGTTGTTGAAACTCGTGTTGCCGGTGTTGTTTTGCAACTTGTTGATAACGGCAAAGCCACCGTTGTCCAGCACCAGAATGATCAGCTTTTTGCGGCTGAGAACACTGGAGTAGATATCCGAATTCAGCATCATGTAGGATCCATCACCGACAAAGACGATGGTGTCTCGCTCAGGCTCGCGTTCGGACTGGGCGATGCGTGCCCCCCAGGCTCCAGCAATTTCGTAGCCCATGCAGGAAAACCCGAACTCCACATCGACGGTGCCGGGTTCCAGTGTGCGCCAGTTGGCGGTGACCTCAGCCGGAAGGCCACCAGCCGCTGCAACCACCCGGTCCCTGGGGTCGCAAAGTGCATTCACAACACCGATGGCCTGCGCATAGGAGTTGGGGCGGTTGTCCTCATAGGAAACATTCTCAGCCACATATTCCACCCAGCTGCGGCGTTCTGCCTGCGCGTGGGTCACCCAGCCTTCTGGTGTTTTGTAGCCTTGGCTGGCAGTGGCGAGATCCTTAAGACTGCGCTGGGCATCCCCAACCACTGGTAATGAGCGATGTTTGCCTGCGTCGTGGCGGGCCGCATTGATCGAGATGAACTGGGCATCCTGCGCAAATGCGGTCCAGGAACCGGTGGTAAAATCCTGCAATCGTGTGCCAACCGCAAGGATCACATCTGCCTCAGCGGCGATCGCATTGGCGCTGTCTGATCCGGTGACGCCGATAGGGCCGATATTCAGCGGATGGGTGTCACGCAGGTTGGCGCGGCCAGCAATAGTTTCAACAACCGGGATCTGATGCGTTTCGGCAAAACTGGTCAGCTCGGCCACGGCGCGGCTGTATTGCACCCCGCCACCAGCAATGATCATCGGGCGTTTGGCGCCACGTAGGGCTTCCGCAGCATCGGCGATTTCGGTCGCATCCGGTGCGATGCGGCGAATACGGTGGATTTTCTTCTCAAAGAAAATCTCGGGGTAGTCATAGGTCCACCCCTGCACATCTTGTGGCAGACCAAGGAAGGCTGGGCCGCAGTCGCCGGGATCCAGCATGGTCGCAATTGCAGCGGGCAAGGATTGAATAATCTGCGCTGGATGCGTGATGCGATCCCAATAGCGCGACACAGGCTTGAAGGCATCGTTCACGCCAAAGGTCGGGTCGTCAAAATTCTCCATCTGTTGCAGCACCGGATCCGGCAGGCGAGTCAGGAATGTGTCGCCACAGAGCATTAGCATCGGCAGGCGGTTGGCATGGGCCAGCGCCGCAGAGGTGAGTAGGTTTGATGTGCCTGGGCCGGCACTGGCTGTGCAGAACATGAATCGCTGGCGCAGCCATTGCTTGGCATATCCAGCTGCCGCAAAGCCCATGCTTTGTTCATTCTGGCCGCGATAGAGCGGCAGCGCGTCACGCGCCTCATAGAGCGCTTCGCCAAGGCAGGTCACATTGCCATGACCAAAGATGCCAAAGCCGCCACCACATAGGCGCATTTCCTCACCGTCGATCTCAATGAACTGGTTGGAGAGCCATCGGATGATGGCCTGGGCGGTTGTCAGTGTTGTTGTTCTGGGTGGCGTCGTCATGAGCGGGATCCCTGGGATGGTCTGTATTCGGGTCGATTTGATCTTGCGAGATGTCGAATCCCAAGATACAAGTTTTGCAACCGGTTGCAAATTGAATTTCATAGGTTGGGAGGCCAGAATGACCGAAATCGGTATCGGAATTCTCGGCGGTGGCTATATGGGCAAAGCCCATGCGGTTGCCATGTCTGCGGTTGGGGCGGTTTTCAACACTGCACTGCGTCCGCGATTGGAAATGGTCTGTGCCTCAACGTCTGCCAGCGCCGAACGGTATCGCCAGGCCTATGGTTTTCAACGCGCAACGGACGACTGGCAGGTATTGGTCAACGACCCTAAAGTCGAAGCCATCGTGATCGCGACGCCGCAACACACGCATCGTGTCGTTGCAGAAGCTGCCTTTGCGCTGGGTAAGCCTGTTTTTTGCGAAAAGCCGCTGGGTGCATCGCTGGCGGACAGTCGTGCCATGGTGGCAGCGGCAGAGGCGTCGGGCTGTCCGAATATGGTCGGGTTCAACTACATTCGAACCCCTGCAAGCCAATATGCCCGGCAGTTGATTGCGGATGGCACCATTGGTGATGTCACCTGGTTCCGCGGTGAGCATACCGAGGATTTCTACGCCGACCCCTCGGCACCGGCGACGTGGCGCACTGAGGGGGACGCGAACGGCACCATGGGCGATCTGGCGCCGCATATGATCAACGGGGCTATGGCTTTGATCGGCCCGATTGCGGAGCTGATTGCCGAAGTTGAGACCGTTCATACAGACCGTCCTGGTGGCCGTGTCAGCAATGACGACCAAGGTCAGATGATGTGTCGCTTTACCAACGGGGCGATGGGGCAGATGTTCTTCAGCCGTATCGCGACCGGCCGCAAGATGGGCTACGCCTATGAAATCACAGGAACAAAGGGCGCGATCCGTTTTGATCAAGAGGATCAGAATGCGCTTTGGCTTTATCTGAGCGATGGCGAAGAAGGCACACGCGGTTTCCGTAAGATTCTGACGGGGCCTGCGCATCCCGACTATCTGCCATTCTGCCAAGGGCCGGGGCACGGCACCGGTTATCAAGATCAGATCCTGATCGAGGCGCGGGACTTCCTGCGTGCGATCGAAACACAAACGCCAGTCTGGCCAACATTCGAGGATGGTATGGCCGTCAATCAGGTGATTGCCGCGGCCATGGCAGCCTCCAAGGCGCGGTCCTGGCAAACCGTATCAACGTTCTAAGTCTCTAAGAAAGCTCTGTGAAATGACAATCAGAATTGGCAATGCCCCATGTTCCTGGGGGGTAGAATTTGCACAGGATCCCCGCAACCCGGACTGGCGCAGTGTTCTGAAGGACTGCGCCGAAGCCGGCTACAAGGGCATCGAATTGGGGCCGGTGGGTTATATGCCCGAAGATCCCGCAATTTTGCGGGATGCGCTGGCGGAATATGATCTGGAATTGATTGGCGGAGTTGTCTTTCGTGCCTTTCATGACCCGGATCAATGGGACGATGTGCTGGATGGGGCGCATCGCACCTGCAAGGCCCTCAAAGCGCATGGCGCCAAGCATATGGTCCTTATCGATTCGATCTCGGAACGGCGCGCGCCCACCGCAGGCCGTGCCGCCGAGGCGGAGCAGATGGACAAAGCCGAATGGGGTGCGTTTCGTGATCGTTTGGCCACCGTCGCCCGGATCGGGACAGAAGAATATGGCTTGACCGTCGGCATTCACGCCCATGCGGCAGGGTTCATGGATTTTGAGCCGGAACTGGAGCGCTTGCTGGACGAGGTTGACGACAAAATCCTGAAGATCTGTTTCGACACCGGCCATCACTCCTATGCCGGATTTGATCCGGTTGCCTTCATGAAACGGCATATGGATCGTATCAGCTACATGCACTTCAAGGATATCGATCCCAAAGTGAAAGCAGATGTGATTGCCAAGCGGACAAATTTCTATGATGCCTGCGGGCAGGGGATTTTCTGCAATCTCGGTGAGGGGGATGTCGATTTTCCGAAAGTTCGACAACTGCTTGTCGATGCTGGATTTTCTGGTTGGTGTACGGTGGAGCAGGATTGCGATCCGACGCTGGATCCTGATCCCATTGGCGATGCGCGAGCCAACCGCGAATACCTCGAATCTATCGGTTTCAACTAGGGAACGGCACCATGACAAAATTGAAATGGGGTATGATTGGCGGCGGCGAAGGCAGCCAGATCGGGCCGGCTCACCGCTTGGGCGCAGGGCTCGATGGCGCCTTTGATTTCGCGGCAGCGGCCTTGGATCACCGTCCCGAAGAGGGGCGTGCTTATGGCCAGCGGCTGGGGCTTGAGGCGGATCGCGCCTATGGCGATTGGACGGAGATGCTGGAAGGGGAGCGCAACCGCCCGGACCGGGTTGATCTGGTCACCGTTGCGACACCGAATGCCACGCACTTCGAAATCACCAAGAGGTTTCTGGAAGCAGGCTTCCACGTCCTCTGCGAAAAGCCGATGACGATGACTGTGGAAGAAGGCGAGGAAATCGTCAAAATCGCCAAAGCGCAGGGAAAGATCTGCGCCGTGAACTATGGCTATTCCGGCTATTCCCTGGTCCGCCACATGAAGGCAATGGTGGCGCGTGGTGATCTCGGTAAAATCCGCCTTGTGAAGGCGGAGTTCGCCCATGGCCACCATGCGGATGCAGCTGATGCAGACAATCCAAGGGTGCGCTGGCGCTATGATCCCGCGCAGGCCGGTGTTTCTGCCCAATTCGCGGATTGCGGCATTCATGCGCTGCACATGGCAAGTTTTGTCATTGGGCAGGAGCTGGAACGCCTATCGGCAGACACGGTCAGCTGCATCGAAAGCCGAGTTCTGGAAGATGATGCCATGGTCAACATGCGCTTTGACGGTGGTACTGTTGGGCGGCTCTGGACCTCGTCGGTGGCAATCGGACGCCAGCACGGGCTGACCCTGCAGGTGTTTGGTGAGACAGGTGGCTTGCGCTGGTCGCAGGAGCAGCCAAATCAGCTCTATTGGATGCCCCTTGGTGAGCGGTTGCAGGTGATCGAACGTGGAGAGGCCAACCTCAGCCCTGAGGCAGATCGCACCAGTCGCGTGACCATTGGTCATGCCGAGGGGATGCCACTTGCCTTTGCCAATATTTACAGTGATTTGGCTGAGGCGATCAGGGCTGAAAAGGCTGGTCGCCCAATCGATCCTGCCGCGGATCTCTACCCGCGAGCGGAAGACGGGCTGCGCTCCATGGCGGCGGTTTTTGCGGTCGCAGAGAGCGGCGCGACAGACGGGGCGTGGGTAGATGCCCGCCCGCCGATGTTCCGCTGATCAAAACGTTGGTTTAAAGCAGGGGCGTCGGTTTGTTGGCGCCCCTCTTCCTTGCTAAGTGGGTTAGGTTTTTTGCGGGCGTAGCGTTCCGCGCTCCACCACATGACAGGGAAAAATACGGGCCTCTGGATAGCGATCAGGTTCATCCAGCATCGCCGCGACCAGCTCAATTGAGGAATTAACGATCTGCTCAATCGGCTGGTGAATAGTGGTGAGGTCAATATTCTCCCAGCGTGCCATCTCCATGTCGTTGAGGCCGATAACCCCGATGTCCTGCGGCACCTGCAAGCCCCGTTCGCGAATCGCACTGAGCGCCCCGATCGACAAGACATCATCACCGCAAAAATAAGCTTCCGCCGGATTTTTTTGTAGCAGGCCAAGCATTTCGCGACGGCCCGCTTCGAAGGAATAATCATCGGCAAAACTATACGTCGTAGTGATCTCTGGATGGGCTTCCATCTCGGATGTGAACCCTTTGCAACGATCCTGAGTTGAGGTTGCGGCCTGCGGGCCACCCATGAAAGCGACCGTTTTATATCCGCGAGCTACAAGTGTCCGTGCAGCCATTCGGCCACATTCGACGTTGTCGATCCCTACAACATGGACCTGCGGTGTGGATGACGAGCGGCCAAAACTGTGAACCACCGGCACGCCAGCATCGCGAAATGCCTTGGCAAAGCCTGGCGGGAGAGTCGAAGAGGCTACCACCACGCCATCCACAGAGTATTGCCGCAACATCCGGACCGAGTTCTCGGGATCGGTTTCATCGGAGAGATTGACCAGCAGTGGCCGCAGGCCGCGATCCTGCAGGCGACGCGTGAACCGGTCGAAAACCTCAAGGAAAATCGGGTTGTGAAAGTTGTTCGACACGAGACCAATCAGTTTGGTGCGTCCGGTTGTCAAAGAGGAAGCCAATGCGTTCGGACTGTAGCCAAGTTCCTGCGCAGCCTTCTCGACCTTACGCCGCATTTTTTCGGAAACTGATGCGCCATCTGTGAATGTGCGCGACACTGCTGATCGTGAGACCTGCGCTCGTTCTGCCACATCTTTTAGTGTTACGGCCATTCTTGGTCTTCCTCTTGTCAGGGCCATCTGTGGCCCATCCACCCGTGCAACCGGCTGCGTACCGGATCAGAGTGTCTATCGCGGATCCAATTCGAGTTCAGCAGAAAAAATGCTGCCACAAATTGCAACCGGTTGCAAAAAAAATCGATTCGTGGTTATTCTGGTCCCCGACGCGAAAGGGACCGCCCGGACGCGATCGTGACGGAAAAACTTTGGGAGGAAAGAATGACGTCAATCTTCAAGACATTTATGCTCGCAACAACGGTTGCAGCGGCGCCAATGATGCTGGCAACAACAGCCTCTGCCGAGGGTGAGAAATATATCCTCGTCAGTCACGCGCCTGACAGCGACAGCTGGTGGAACACCATTAAGAACGGGATCGCCCTGGCGGGCGAGCAGATGAATGTTGAGGTGGAGTATCGCAACCCACCGACTGGTGACCTTGCCGATATGGCGCGGATCATAGAGCAGGCTGCGGCCTCAGGGCCCAACGGCATCATCACAACCCTGTCCGACTATGATGTGCTGTCCGGCCCGATCAAAGCGGCCGTGGACAGCGGCGTGGATGTGATCATCATGAATTCCGGCACCCCGGATCAGGCCCGCGAAGTTGGCGCTCTGATGTATGTTGGTCAGCCGGAGTATGACGCAGGTCATGCGGCGGGTATGCGCGCCAAAGCGGACGGTGTCGGCAGTTTCCTTTGCGTGAATCACTACATCAGCTCGCCATCTTCGACAGAACGCTGTCAGGGCTTTGCCGACGGTCTGGGTGTGGATCTCGGCGATCAGATGATCGATAGTGGACAGGATCCTGCGGAAATCAAGAACCGCGTTCTGGCCTATCTCAACACCAACCCGGAAACTGACGCGATTCTGACACTCGGCCCGACCTCGGCGGATCCGACCCTGCTGGCGCTGGAAGAAAACGGCATGGCTGGCGACATCTATTTCGGCACGTTCGATCTGGGTGAGGAAATCGTCAAAGGTCTGAAATCGGGTGTTATCAACTGGGGCATTGATCAGCAGCCCTTCCTGCAGGCCTATCTGCCTGTTGTGGTTCTGACCAACTATCACCGCTACGGCGTGCTGCCCGGCAACAACATCAACTCTGGCCCTGGTTTCGTGACCAAGGACGGCCTGGAAAAGGTCGAAGAGTTCGCGGGCGAGTACCGGTAATCATCTCACCAAGTGCGGGCGGCTGAAACATATCGGCCGCCCCTTATTTTAGAGAGAGCACTATGTCTGACGCACCTACCCAATTTGCGGAAGACGAGCGGATCAAAACCCGTTCGAAATTCCGCGAAGCCATGATCCGACCCGAATTGGGCGGCATTATCGGCACCATCACCGTATTCGCGATGTTCCTTATTTTTGCCGGTGACAGCGGCATGTTCAACAGCCAGGGGGTAATGAACTGGAGCCAGATTTCCGCCCAGTTCATGATCATCGCAGTTGGGGCCTGCCTGCTGATGATCGCGGGCGAATTTGACCTGTCGGTCGGGTCGATGATCGGGTTTGCCGGTATGTTGATCGCTATCTTCAGCGTGACACTGGGTTGGCCAGTCTGGCTGGCGATTTCGGTGACTTTCGTGCTGGCGACGGCGATCGGGGCACTAAACGGGTTTATCGTCGTGAGGACGGGGCTGCCCAGTTTCATCGTGACACTGGCGTTCCTGTTCATCCTGCGCGGCTTTGCAATCTATTTGCCGCAGACCATTGAACGTAAGACCATCATCGGCGGGGTGGCTGACGCCGCCGAGGGCGATTGGATGGCGGCGCTGTTTGGAGGTAAAATTCTGACCGGCCTGTTCCAGTGGCTGGGCGACAACGGCTGGATCGCCGTTTTTGAACGCGGCACCCGCAAGGGGCAGCCGGTGGTCGAGGGGCTGCCCATGCTCATCGTCTGGGCTATCCTCCTGGTCATCATCGGTCATGTCATTCTGACCAAAACACGGTTTGGCAACTGGATCTTTGCTGCAGGTGGTGACGCCGAGGCCGCGCGAAATTCCGGGGTGCCTGTCAACCGCGTAAAAATCCTGATGTTCATGTTCACCGCTTTCTGCGCGACCGTCTTTGCAACCTGTCAGGTGATGGAATTTGGTGGGGCCGGATCGGACCGGGGTCTGCTGAAGGAATTTGAGGCGATTATTGCGGTGGTCATTGGCGGCGCACTTCTCACGGGCGGCTATGGCTCGGTCCTTGGGGCCGCGCTCGGAGCGCTGATCTTTGGGGTGGTGCAACAGGGGCTGTTCTTTGCCGGGGTCGAAAGCTCGCTGTTCCGGGTATTCCTGGGTTTGATCCTGCTGTTTGCGGTTATCCTCAACACCTATATTCGTCGCGTCATCACGGGGGAGCGCTGATATGGCTACGTCTCAACCTTTGATCCGCATGCAGGGTATCGAAAAGCACTTTGGCAGCGTCATTGCGCTTGCAGGGGTGTCGGTAGATGTCTTCCCGGGGGAATGTCACTGCCTGCTTGGTGACAACGGCGCGGGGAAATCTACCTTCATCAAGACGATGTCTGGGGTGCATAAACCCACCAAGGGCGAAATCCTGTTCGAAGGTCAGCCGCTGCATTTTGCGGATCCTCGCGATGCGATTGCCGCAGGGATTGCCACGGTGCATCAGCATCTCGCGATGATCCCACTCATGTCGGTCAGCCGCAATTTCTTCATGGGGAATGAGCCGATCCGCAAGATCGGGCCGCTGAAGCTGTTTGACCATGACTATGCCAATCGCATCACCATGGAAGAGATGCGCAAGATGGGCATCAACCTGCGTGGGCCAGATCAGGCTGTTGGCACCTTGTCGGGGGGAGAACGTCAGACTGTGGCTATCGCCCGCGCAGTTCATTTCGGCGCAAAGGTGCTGATCCTGGATGAGCCAACATCGGCATTGGGGGTACGGCAGACCGCCAATGTGCTCGCCACTATCGACAAGGTGCGCAAGCAGGGCGTGGCCGTGGTCTTCATCACCCACAACGTGCGTCACGCCCTGGCGGTTGGCGACCGGTTCACGGTTCTGAACCGCGGCCAGACCCTTGGGACGGCGCAGCGCGGCGAAATCACTGCCGAGGAATTGCAGGACATGATGGCAGGCGGGCAGGAGCTGGCAACGCTTGAGGGAAGCCTTGGCGGTACGGTCTGAAGCCATACCATATTCATTGAGAAAGCCGCCGGGGCGTACGCTCTCCGGCGGCTTTTGTTTTAAACCTCTTGGCGCGCCCTGCGCAGAACACCTGCGGGCGGGAGCGTGCCGACCACGGCCTCTACCGGCTCGGCGAGATGGTTGAACCAGAATTCCTCCGTCGCTGTCTGGCGTACACGGACACCCTGAGGCATCTTGCGGATGGTCACCCCCGCGCGGGCGCAGAGCGTTGCGATCAAGCAGTCCAGGCCCGCCATATCCAGCCACCCGGCACAATAGACCTGATTGCCCGCAGCGACAGCGACTGCATGACCGGTTGAGGTTTCGAACAGAACATCCGCCTCACCCTCCAGCGTTTCCAGATAGCAGACAACAGCGCCATCGCCGTTTGCGAGTGGCAGCGGCATATCCGGTCGGAGGCTTTCGACCGCTGCGATGACAACGTCCAGCCCCTGAAGAGCGGGCGGCAGCGGCGCGGTTGGAATCTTGAAATCCTCATCCCGCGCCGCTGTACGCGGACCATAAAGACGCAGACCTGGCGCATCAGCCAATGCCCTCCGCAGGTCATCCGGGAGGTGCATCAGGCCGGGGGCAAGGATCAACTCGTATCCGGTGAAATCACTTTGGGTCGGCGGGACGATGTCAACAGACAGACCCGCGCGACGCAGGGCACGGTAGTGGTCCAGCACAAGGTCGAAGTAGCTCAGACCTTGACCATGCGGCTGCACCTGCCAGGCCCATTCTGCGTCATAGTCGAAGATCAGCGCGACAGGAGCCTGCGATGGCCCAACCTCACCCGCGCTTGCCAATTCTTCAGCGACCTGACGTGCCTCGGAGATGGCGGGGGTCTCTGCACTATCAGGCCGCAGTAGACCAGCATGGAGTTGTTCCTGCGCAAAAGGCGCCTGCCGCCAGCGGAAATAGCAGACCGCCTCTGCCCCATGGGCAAACGCCTCCCAGGTCCAGAAGCGCACCATGCCGGGCAGGGGCGCGGGATTGTAGGGCGCCCAGTTGACCGGGCCGGGTTGCTGTTCCATCACCCACCAGCGACCGCGTCCGACAGCACGGTAAAGGTCATGGTGAAAGGCCTGGAAATCCGGGTCGCCCTGCCGCGCGTAGCGGCGCTGGTCCTCGGGGCTGGCACCAACCCGGTCCTCAAGAAAGCCCAAAGGGTAGCTGTCCCAACTTGCAATCTCCAGATCCACGCCAACCTTGTAGTGGTCAAAGTCGGTCACCCGCCCCATGTAGTTATGCGCAATCGGCGCGTCGGAATGGGCGCGTAGGATCTCCACCTGATCGCGGTTGAAGCTGACCACCTGATCCGATGAAAACCGTCGGAACGCCTGAACATGGGCTGGGTTCGGTTCGGTCACGGTGAGGTTCGGCAACCCGATCTGGTCAAAGCGCTCATACTCCATCGACCAGAACACGTTCCCCCAGGCAGCGTTCAGCGCGCAAATGTCACCGTTATACCGCTCTTCCAGCCACCGCACGAATGCCACACGGGCTGAGTCAGAGTAGCTGATCGTGGTGTCGTGGCAGCCGTATTCATTGTCCGTCTGCCATGCGGCAATGCGACCGCCGGGGCCGTAGCGTTCCGCCATCAGGGTGACGATCCGCCGGGCCTCTGCGCGGTATCCTTTGTGGCTGAAGCAATAGTGGCGACGCGAACCGAAGCCGCGCGGCTTGCCGTCTGCATCCAGCGCAAACATATCCGGGTGGCGGTCCACCATCCACCTTGGTGGTGTGGCGGTGGGGGTGCCCAGTACCACCTTCAACCCGGCCGCGCCCAAGGTATTGATGGCGCGATCCAGCCAGTCCCATTGCAGATCGCCGGGGGTCGGCTCGATCCGAGACCAAGAAAATTCGCCAATGCGGACCCAGGTGAGCCCCGCCGCGACCATTCGTGCGGCGTCCTCCTGCCAGATATCTTCAGGCCAGTGTTCGGGATAATAGCAGGTGCCAAGTGTGCGCTGCATGAAAACTCTCAGAGAATGACGCGATGTTCGCGCTGGCCTTTGGCCATTGTATGAATGCAGTAGGTTTTGCCCGCAGCCGGATCATCCAGCCCATCTGCGGCAGTGGTGATGAACAGATCTGACATGTCTTCCCCACCGAGTGCGGGGCAGGAGGCCTGCGCGGTCGGGACCGGATAGATCGCTGTCAGCTCCCCCGTTGGGGTGTACACAGCAACACGGCTTGCCCCCCACTGCGCGTTCCAGAACCGGCCTTCTGTGTCAACAATGGCGCCATCGGGACCGAAATCTTCGCCGCTAAGATCGATGAACACTGATGGCGCGCCAATCGGCCATCCGTCTTCTGCGGCCAATGGCTGCTGCATGATCTTGCCCGTCTTGGTGTCGGTGAAATAGGCGCAGGATTTGTCCGGGGCAAAACAGATCGCATTGGTGATGGTCTGGTTTGTTATCAGTTGGCGGAGCTCGCCCCGGTAGTAGCGATAGATCGCGCCCAGGCCGCGCTCCGCCTTATAGCCCATAGTCCCGATCCAGAAGCCGCCCCAGGGATCTGCCCGACCATCGTTCGAGCGGGTCAGCGGCTGATCCGCTTCCAGATCTACCAAATGGGTCCGCGCGCCACTTTCGATATCAAACCGCCAAAGCGCGCTGGCGCTGGCCATGATAAGGGTCGTTTCATCGACCCAGCCAGCAGCGGACACGCAGCCATCAAATTGCCAGCTGATCTCCTTGCCCTCGGCGAGGCTGAGCAGCCGATTTTCGAGGATATCAAACCAGAACAACTGCTTGCGGATCGGGTGCCACAGTGGCCCCTCACCAAGGGTACAGCGGGTTTCGCTGAAGATCTGTGCCGTCACGGCGTGAACTGTTGGGTCATTTGCCATCAAAGGCCTCGTCATAGGCAGCAACGGTTTCTGCAGCGAGATGGGCGACATCTTCGACCGAATGGCCGGGTTTATAAAGAGACGACCCCATGCCAAAACCGGTTACGCCAGCCTTCTGCCAAGCTGAGAAATCCTCAGGACCGACACCACCCACGGCGTAGGTGTCAGCGTCCGTCGGCAACACTGCCTTTAGCGCCGAAAACCCGTCGAGACCCAGTTTGAAGGCGGGGAAGAATTTCAGACCATCCGCTCCGGCTCGAAGGGCAGAGAAACACTCTGACGCGGTGAAAACGCCTGGATAGGACAACATGCCAGCGGCTTTGGTGGCGCGGATCACATCCGGGTTGCTGTCGGGGGAGACCACCATCTGTGCCCCCATGGCTGAGAGCTCAGCAACCGCATCGGTGTCAAGCACAGTCCCTGCGCCGATTGTGGCGCGCCCCTTTGCCTGATCCAGCATCGCGGCGATGCTGTCGTAGGGCTGCGGCGAATTCAGCGGGACTTCGATTTTGGTGATGCCAGCATCGATGAGGGCATCCGTCATGGCGCGTGCTTCTTCGGGACGCAGACCGCGCAGGATGGCGATGATATTTCGGCTCATGGGGTTCGGCTCTTTTGCAATTGGTCATATGCGGCTGAGAGGCCGGCAAGGGTCAGGGTTTCGCCGTCAACGCGCTGGGGGACGCACCCCAGCGTGGACAGGGCTGTTTCATAGCAACGGGCAAGGGCATCAGTGCCCAGAACAGCTACGGGTTTGCCGGACCAGTATGTCTGCGCGGCAGCAAGTTCCGCTCCGATCAACAGACCCGATAAGCGGGCCCTAGCTGTTTCGGGGCTTTGCCCGGACAAAAGCGCATCTGCACGCAGGCGGAATAATTGGGCAGATATCCCGGATGGCGCAGCGAAGGTCTCGGCAACGGCCTGTTTGAATGCTGCGTCATCCCAGCCATCGCCTGAGACGCAGTGACGCAAGACCGATTGCCCTTGCAACAGGGTAAACATCTCACCGGTCATGAAGGTGGTGAAGGTCGTGACCTGCCCACGATCAAGCCTGGCCCATTTACTGTGGGTGCCGGGCAGGCAAATGATCTGCGGTTCGCCCAGGCCGTTCATCTGGGCGAGAAAACCTGCAATCTGGGTCTCTTCTCCACGCATCACATCTGCCGGGTCTGCGGTCTTGATACCCGGCAAGAGGTAGACCTCAAGACGCGGGTCCTGTGTTCGCGGCATCGTTGCGTCTGAGATGCCTGGAGGCGGGCAGGGGGCGGCGGCGTAGGGGGCCTCAGCCCACCCCTGACGTGATCCCGCCATCCCACAGCAGATGACGGGAATTGGATCGGCGTCGCTGCTATCACCAGATGACAGATGACCATCAAGCAGGCCCAGAAGCGTCGGTTCATAGTCCTGTGCCCCTAGCCGCGACATACCTCGGTCAGATGTGATACGATCAATCACTTTATTTCTAGCATCCATCACCCACAGCCGCAGTTGACTTGTCCCCCAGTCAACCGCGATCCATGCAGGTGCAGATATGACTGGTGTTTTATCAGGGAGGAGATCGGCTGGTGCTGTCATCCCGTCACCACAACCCCGCCGTCCACCACCAGTGTCTGGCCAGTGATCATCCGGCTTGTGGTCGAGGCCAGAAATAGCGTCGAGCCGACAATGTCCTGAGGGGTCAAATGGTCCTTCAGGCACTGACGTTCCAGATGAGCGGCAAGCGCCTCCGGGGTGGCCCATTTATCGAGCTGCTTGTCCGTCAGCACCCATCCCGGGGCCAGCGCATTCACCCGTACACGGTCGGGGCCGAACTCGCGGGCGAGGCTCCGGGTCATCCCATTTATGCCAGCATTTGCGGTGGTGTAGGCGGGGTAGCCACTGTTGCCCATCATGTAGCTGATGGAGGTGAAGTTGACGATCGATCCGCCACCTACGGCCTGCATCCCCGGCAACACCGCCTGACAGGCAAAGAAATATGCCTTGAGATTGATCGCCTGCGCCCAGTCCCAAAATTCCTCGTCCACATCCAATGTCGCGTGGCGTTGATCATTGGCGGCGTTGTTCACCAGCGTGGTGATTGGGCCATGTGCCTCTGCCGCCTGTTCAATCGCTGACTTCAGGGTGGGGATATCGGTGATGTCGCATTGGATAAACATCGGGCGGTTTCCAGTCTCGGCCTCCATGCGCTCAACAAAGTCGGAGGCGTCAGAGCGCCCGACAAAGGCAACCTTTGCGCCTTGCCGCAGAAATCCTTCGCTTAGCGCAGCGCCAATGCCGGAGCCGCCACCTGTGACGAAAACGGACGCACCGGTAAGGTCGGGAAATGTCGCAGTATCGCTCATCAGTGGCTCTCCCGTGTGACGGGGCGGGTATCTTTGCCCACGAGGAAATCAAGGTCAGCGCCTTGCTCAGCTTGAAGCACGCTGTCGATGTAGAGTTTTGCATAACCGCGGGTGTAATGCGGCGGCTCCGGCAGCCAGGCCTCCCGGCGCGCTGTCAGCTCATCCTCGGACACCAGCAGATCAAGCGTGCCGTTCTGAGCGCTGACCCGGATCCGGTCGCCGGATTGCACCAACCCAAGGGGACCACCTGCCTGAGACTCTGGCGAAACATGCAGGATCACCGTACCAAAAGCCGTCCCGGACATGCGGCCATCTGAAATGCGGATCATATCCCGCACCCCTTCGCGGACCAGTTTGCGCGGGATCGGCATATTGCCGACCTCTGGCATGCCGGGATAGCCTTTGGGGCCAACACCTTTCAGCACCAGAATGCTGTCTTTGGTGACCGGCAGATCGTCGCGGTCGATATTGGCCTTCATGTCCTCAATGGTCTCGAACACATGGGCGACGCCTTCATGCTCCAGCAGATGATCGGTCGCAGCCGAGGGTTTGACGATGGCACCATTGGGCGCAAGATTGCCGCGAAGGACCCGCAGGCCGGCGGCTGGTTTGACCGGGTTGTCAAAACTCTTGATGACATCATCATTGAAGCACTCGGCACCCTCGGCGTAGGCCGTGATATCGCCGCCCAGAACGGTGGTATTGCTGCGTAGATGACCCTCGTTGGCCAGGTGTTTCAGCACAACCGGCACACCGCCGGCATAGCAGAAGTCTTCCATCAGATATTTGCCGGACGGCATGCAGTTCACCAAGAGTGGGATTTCACTGCCAAGGCCGAAGTCATCCAGCGTCAGTTCCACCCCGACGCGACCCGCCAGCGCCAGAAGGTGGACAACGGCATTGGTGGAGCCGCCAACCGCCGCATTGGCCATGATCGCGTTGATGAACGCATCACGGGTCAGCACGTCGGAGGGTTTGATATCCTCCTCGACCATCTCGACAATCCGCTTGCCGGTCAGATGCGCCAGCGCCATGCGGCGGGCATCCACAGCGGGCAGGGCGGCGTTTGTTGGCAAGCTCATCCCCATCGCTTCAACGAGGGACGCCATGGTGGAGGCCGTGCCCATGGTCATGCACACCCCTTTGGAGCGGCTCATGCCTGATTCGGCGGCCATGAAGTCCTGTAACGTCATTTCCCCTGCACGCACCGCTTCGGAGAACTTCCATACATCCGTGCCAGAGCCGATATCCTTGCCCTGCCATTTCCCGTTCAGCATCGGCCCGGAACTGACCACGATTGCGGGCAGATTGACAGAGGCGGCGCCCATCAGCTGGCCGGGAGTCGTCTTGTCACAACCGCCGAGTAGCACAACACCGTCGATGCCGTAGGCCCTGATCGACTCTTCCACATCCATGGCAAGGAGGTTGCGGAACAGCATCGCGGTTGGCTTCATCTGCGTTTCGCCCAGCGACATCACCGGGAATTCCACAGGGAACCCGCCCGCTTCCCAGACGCCGCGCTTCACCCCTTCGGCGAGATCGCGCAGGCCGGAGTTGCAGGGCGTCAGTTCTGACCATGTATTGCAGATCCCGATGATGGGACGGCCGTCAAAAGCGTGATCGGGAAAGCCCTGATTTTTCATCCAGCTGCGGTGGATGAAGCCGTCTTTGTCCAGTTTGCCGTACCAGGCGCGATTTCGTCTGTCTTTGGTCATAGGCGTGTTCCTTCAATCACCCAGATCGACTGTGGGAAGGTCCAGGGCAGGGTGATCCCTTGGTGCATCAGATATTGGCCGCTGAGGGGGGCGGTTTCGGTTTTCAGGAGCGGCGAGCCACGTGACAGGCCGGGGGCGTCGTCGCGGTTCAGCAGGCGGATGTCATAGGTCGCATCCGCCTCCAGTCCAGTGAGGCGCAGCGGGCGGGGCAGGATCTGCGCACTGGCTTCTGAGAGACCGGCAAAGGCGACGAACCGACTGCCATCCTCGGCGCGTTGCAGCTCTGCGATTACTGCCGGATCGTCACTGTCGAGGCGCAGAATATCTGCTCGCTCGGTCCAATGCCGGTTGTCTTTCCACCAGTTGGTGACGTCGCGCAGGACCTTGACCTCATCCTCTGTCAGCTCACGCGGGTCCATTTCAAACCCCATATGCCGCTGTGCCGCGACCCAGGCGCGCAGGCGGATGTCTGTAATGCGACCAGAGGTATGGCATTTGCGTGGACCGACATGGCTGCCCGTGACGACCATCGGCAGGAAAAGCGCGGCTTCATGCTGAATCCGTAGCCGCTCGATTGGATCATTGCTATCTGAAAGCCAGATCCGGTGGGTGCGCGACAGAATGCCAAAGTCGATACGCCCGCCGCCGGATGAACAGCTCTCAAATTCCACCGTGGGGAAGTCTGTGTGCAGCCGATCAAAGAGCGCATAAACTGCCTCAGCCTGCGCGCTGTCTGGTTCCGGCAGGACACGGTTGTGATCCCATTTCACATAGTCGATAGGATGAGCGGCCAGCACAGCTGCGATACGTTCGTAGAGATAGTCCTGAACCTCTGCTAGGGCGATATTCAGCACCATCTGCTGTCGGCCCAACACCTGATCCGTGTCCCCCAGAACCCAGTCGGGATGTGCGCGGAATAGGTCGCTGTCCGGGTTGATCATTTCCGGTTCAAACCAGATGCCGAATGTCATGCCCTCTGCATGCACATGGTTGATCAGGGGCATAAGCCCATCGGGATATTTGCGCGTATCGATTGTCCAGTCGCCAAGGGAGCTGGTATCGTCATCGCGCTTGCCGAACCACCCATCGTCCAGCACGAACCGTTCGGCACCAAGCGCAGCGGCTCGGCTTGCAATATCGCAGAGCGTGGCGTGGTCATGGTCGAAATAGACCGCTTCCCAGCAGTTATAGTGCACCGGACGCGGGCGGATTGGGACGGGCAGTTTCAGGATCTCGTCGCGCAGGTGGCGCTGGAACGCAACGGCGCAGCCATTGAGTCCCTGATCCGAGAATACGGCATATAGCGGCGCGGTTTCAAACTGGGTGCCGGGTGTGCGGCGGCTGCCGGTTGCGTGCCCCCATTGGATCTGGCGCCGCCCGTCGGGCAGCTCCTCAGCCAGCATTTTGTGGCCTCCGGACCAGCCATAGTGAAAAGCGTAGGCGGACCCCTGGCTGTTTGTGGTGCCTGTGCAGGGCACGATCAGGCCGGGGAAATACTCATGCCCGGTGCGACCGGTGGGATTGTCCCGTAGCCGCGCGCCGGCACTCCAGGGCGTCCTGCCGGTCTGAAACTCTCCGATCCAGCGACCATGAAAGTCGATCATCTCGTGACTGTTCTGCGGTGCCGGGAAAACCGGGGCGGAGAACCAGGTCGGGCTGATCGGCTGCTCGGAGGTGAGAGAGGCCTGCGCACAGATCATGCCGGTTGTTGGCGTCAGTGCAAACTCTGCCTGATAGTGAAGGCCATTTTCGGCGTCGCGGTAATGTAGGATGAGGCTCAGGTCGCCTTCTTCTGCCCGTTCAAAGCTAAACCGGGGCAGCAGCGCCTTGCCTGTGCTGTCTGTGAGCGACAGACCCGGCTGGCCGGGAAAGGTCCGCCGGGCCTCAGGGCAGATCGACAGCGGCGGCATGGCATCCAGCATGCCGCCCGTCACATCCATGCGCGCGGCGGCAACAAGCATCTCCAGATCAGTCCCATCTGGCAGACGCGGCCCCCAGTAGATGATCTCTGGCAGACCTGTGCCATGGGCGGCGAGGATCAGGCTTTGCCTCTGATCCTGAAGCGCCCAACAGCGGATAGCGGTGGCCGTGTTCACTTCACCGCCCCCAGAGTCAGACCGGCGATAAAGTGGCGTTGCATCAGGAAGAACATTGCAACTGGCGGCAGGGCAGCGACGATGCTGCCCGCACTCATCAGATGGTAAGCCGCGCGGTATTGCGCGTTGAACGATGTGATACCTGCTGTGACAGGCTGGCTCTCGGCGCCCTGCGTCAGGACAACGGCCCAGAAGTAGTCGTTCCAGATGAAGGTGAAAATCAGGACGCTGAGCGCGGCAATTGCAGGTTTCATCAGCGGCAGAACTACGAACCAGAAGATCCGCCACTCTGCGACACCTTCGACGCGGGCCGCCTCTATCAGCTCATATGGCAGGGCGCGGATGAAGTTACGCATGAACAGCGTGCAGAACCCGGTTTGGAACGCAATGTGAAACAGCACCAGACCGGTTTTGGTATTATAAAGCCCCATGTCCAGTGTGAGATCGCGCACCGGCACCATAAGGATCTGAAACGGGACGAAGTTGCCTGCCACAAACATGAAGAACAGCAACAGGTTGCCGCGGAATTTATACACGCCAAGCGCAAAGCCGGTCATGCAGGAGAGCGCGACGGCACCGATCACAGTGGGGACTGTAATGAGGACAGAATTCAGCAGATAGCGCGGCATGTCGGAACCAAAGAAGACCCGTCCGTAGTTGCTGACCCCTTCGAAGGATGACGGCACACCCCAGTAGTTTCCGGTGGTGAAATCGGCCTCAGGCTTGATCGAGAAAATCGCCACGGCAATCAGCGGCAGCAGCCACATGACAAGGGCCGCCGGGACCAGCGCCTGATAGGTTGTCTGCCACGCGCGCGAGCTGTTCTGAATGGGTTTTGGAAACATCAGCGGCCCCCTTTGTCGTCTTGGTACATGGACCACAGGAAATAGGCGATGAAGCACAGCATGATCAGGAACAGCACAACCGCGATGGCCGCGCCATAGCCCATACGGAAGCCATATTCGGACAGCGCTTTCTCAAACATATAGAACGACAGCACCCGGCTTGATCCAAACGGACCACCGTTGGTCATGATGGAAATCAGATCAAAGCTGCGTAGAGCGCCGATGATCGTCACGACAAAGGCCACAAAGGTCGCAGGCCGCAATTGTGGGATGATCACATACCACAGCATCTTGGCACCTTTCGCGCCATCCAGGCGCGCCGCCTCGACCTGTTCGGGGTCAACCGCGTTGAGGCCGGTGAGATAGAGGATCATACAATAGGCTGTCTGGGGCCACAGGCCGGCAATGATGATGCCATAGGTCACCAGTGTCGGATCGCCCAGCACATTGATCGGGCCGAGGCCGACCCAGCCCAACACCTGATTGAGCAGGCCGAATGTGGGGTCATAGAACCAACTGAACACCAACCCGACAACCACTTGGCTGATCACAAACGGAAAGAAGAACAATGATTTGTAGAGGCGGATACCTGTCACGGTCTGATTGAGGAACAAGGCGATGAACAGGCCTGCCGGGATCGCAAGGAGGTAAAGCAGCAGCCATTTGAGATTGTTCCACAGAGAGACCTCGAATGCGCGGTCATCCATCAGCTCGCGATAGTTCTCCATTCCGATGAACTGCGGGTCGCCCAGACCGTCCCAGCGATAAAACGATAGGTTGAAGCTCTGCAGAATTGGGAAAATTACATAGAATAGAAAGAAAATCACACCGGGTGCGAGAAACAGCCAAGGCGCAAGGGCTTGCCGGTTGCGCCTAAGCCAGCTGTCACTGACACCGGGTGAGGTGGCAGACGATCCGGTTTCTGGAGCGAGGTTCATCTCAGCCACGGGAGATCTCCCTTGTTGTGTATCAATGACGGCTTGCGTCAATGCGCTTGGTCAATGCTGTCAGCATACCGCGCCGTCGGGTCTGGGGAAGGGGCGGCAAGGCCGACCATGGTGAGTCAGCCTTGCGCGATTTTTAGAACCTTGATGGCGATCAGTAGACCCGCTCGCGGGCTTTCTCCAGGCGGTTCAGAATGTCATCCAGATTGTCCGGGAACACCATGAACTCCTGGAAGCCTTCCATCGCGACCGAGGCCATTTCGGCAGGCGCATCGCGATCAAAGAACTGTGCAATACCACCCGGGGCGTTGGACGACAGCATCTCGAACCCCTGATTGAGCATTTCGTCATCATCGACCGAAGAGCCGGAATTGACGGGCAGCTGACCGAGGGCGCTGCCGCCGTTGATCTTGGTCTGGTTGTCTGCGGAGACAACAAAGCGCAGGAAGGCGCGCGCGGCTTCCTTGTTCTGTGCACCGGACGGGATGTGGAAGGTATCGGTTGGCGCATCTTCCGCCAGTTGAACATCAGGGTTGATGCTGGGGAACTGGTAGAAGTCCAGCTGATCCGTGCCAAGGCCCGCTTCGCGCAGTGGCGCTACTGCAAAGTTACCCATCAGATAGGCCGCTGCCTCCCCCTTGACCATGAACGGCAGGGCTTCCTGCCAGCTGTAGGACTGGTGGTTGTCGATGAAGGCGCCCATGTCGATCAGCTCGCGCCAGTTGGCGAAGGTCTGCTTCACGCGGTCATCGGTCCAGGCGACTTCGCCATTGGTCAGCGCCATGTGGAAGTCATACCCATTCGTGCGCATGTTCAGGTAGTCAAACCAGCCGCCTGCGGTCCACAGGAACTTGGTGCCGATGGTGAAGCACTTGCGCCCGGAATCGAGGATCTTCTGACAATTGGATTTGAAGGTCGCCCAGTCCTTGGGCTCTTCGAGACCGAGCTCATTGTAGATGTCTTCGCGGTAGTAAACGCCCCACTGATAGTAGGTATAGGGCACGCCCCATTGCTTACCATTCAGCGTCATCGCGCCCTTGGTGGAGGCCAACGCATCGGCGATTTCAGGTTCCGCCCATAGGTCGCTGATATCTTCGAACAGACCTGCAGAGACGTAGGGCCGCATACGGTTCGCGGCATACCAGTTGGCCACATCCGGCGGGTTCGCCGACAGGAAGTTGCGGATTTGTGTCTTATAGGCTTCGCGGTCGATCACGGTCAGTTCGACTGACAGATCGGGATGCATGGCGTCGAATTCCTCCGCCATCTGCTCCATCACTGCGCGGGGCGCAGGATTGGACATGTCCGAAAAAATCTTGAGCGTGCCACTCAATTCAGCCTGTGCCGCAGTGGCCAGGCCAAGGCTGAGAGCGAGACCCGCAACCGTACCTTTCAAAGTCTTCATGACGTCCTCCCTATTGACGTGGGGCTTTTGGTTTCATATAGTGGAACCAAATTCCAACTATTGAAACTATGAACGGGTCGAGCTAAGGATGTCAACAGTTACATCGGCTGGGTTCGGTCAGGGAAAGGACTGTGATGGCGAAAGCTGCGCCCCAATCACGAGAGTCGGATGGTACCGTCGGCAAGGCGCTGGCGGTGCTGGATCAGATTGCCGAGGCTGGTCGCCCGATGCGGTTTGGCGAGGTGCTGGCCGCATCCGATCATCCCAAAGCAACGCTTTATCGGCTGGTCCAGACCCTGACCAATCAGGGGATGTTGGCCTACGACGAAACCAATCAGACCTATGCGCCGGGCCTGCGGTTGGTGCGGCTGGCCCATGCTGCGTGGCGGCAAAGCGCATTGGCACCCGTGGCACGTCCCTATCTGGACCAACTGTCAGCAGATGTTGGGGAAACCATCCACCTGGCGCAGCTTGACCATGGGCAGGTGCTCTATGTCGACAAGCGCAATGCCGAAACGCCGATTGAAATGTTCAGTCAGGCTGGAAAGATCGGGCCGGGCTATTGCACCGGCGTTGGTAAGGCCATGATTGCCCATCTGTCAGCCGAGGCACAGGCCGATGCCATTCGCAGGCAGGCGTTTTTCGCCCACACCGCTCACACCCTTGCAACATCTGAGGCGCTGCTGGCCGAGCTTGCCGAGATCCGCCGTGATGGCGTGGCCTTTGATCGGGAAGAGCATGAACCGGGTATTATCTGCATCGCCGCCCCGATCCTGTCGGAGGCGGGCAAGGTTATGGGCGGGCTGTCGATCACATCATCGCTGCAACGCCAATCGTTGGAGGGGCTGACGGCCCTGCGCCCGGCATTGCTTCAAACGGCCAAGGATATCGCAACCGCTGCCGAGACCTGGCAATTTCCAAGTTAACCGAAGGGGAGAAGACGTATGACAGGGGTCACTTTGGCCAAGGCCGTCAAGAAATACGGAGATGTGCAGGTGATCCATGATGTGGATCTGAGCATTGACGACGGCGAATTTTGTGTCTTCGTTGGTCCTTCGGGGTGCGGGAAGTCAACGTTGCTGCGCATGATTGCCGGGCTGGAAGAAACCAGCAGCGGTAATATTCATATCGGCGATCGGGAAGTGACCCGCCTTGACGCGGCAGATCGCGGCGTTGCGATGGTCTTCCAGTCCTATGCGCTTTACCCGCATATGACGGTGGAAGACAACATGGGCTTTGGCCTCAAGATGAACGGTCACCCCAAGGAGAAGATCCGTGAGAAAGTGGCAGAAGCCAGCCGAATCCTGAAGCTGGACGACTATCTCAAACGCAAGCCCAAGGCTCTGTCAGGCGGTCAGCGTCAGCGGGTTGCGATTGGCCGCGCGATTGTGCGGGGGCCTGAGGTGTTTCTGTTCGACGAACCGCTGTCCAATCTTGACGCCGAACTGCGGGTCGACATGCGTGTCGAAATCGCGCGCCTGCACAAGGAAATCGGCGCGACGATGATCTACGTGACCCATGACCAGGTCGAAGCGATGACACTGGCGGATAAGATCGTGGTGCTGCGCGCCGGACGTGTGGAGCAGGTCGGCAGCCCGATGGAGCTTTATGCAGATCCTGATAATCGCTTTGTGGCGGGCTTCATCGGCTCACCCAGCATGAACTTCCTTCAAGGTACGGTGCAGGGCGACGGTGTCGTTGTGCCCGCGCTTGAGAATCGCCGAGTTGCGACTTCAGTGGCCTTGCCAGCAGACGGCAGCAAGGTGCTGTTGGGTCTGCGCCCACAGCATCTGAGCGTGACAGCGGCGGACAGCAGCTTGGTTCTGGACCTCAGGGAGCGACTTGGCGGTGTGTCCTACGACTATCTCAGCACGCCAACCGGTGAAAAGCTCATAGTTGAGACCCGCGGCGACGAAGCCTTGCCTGAGGGGACGGCCGTTGCCCTGGGCTTTGATGATGCGGATGCATATGTCTTCGACGGGGAGACCGAGCAGCGCCTGCGTTAGCAAATAGTAGGCCCCGGGCTGCTATGCACCGGGGCCTTTTGTGGTTCGCGGCCGATCCAAGTTGATTACAGTGACTGCATCAGTGCTGTCCTACACGTCCATGCCGGATTTGTGACAGCATCTACGAGGGCAGTGGCGACATCACCACGCGCAGCGACCCCGTCGGGATCGACCTCCTCACCGAAAAGCATGTCACCGTTGCCATCGCCATCAGTCAGGCGAACCGGACGCAGGATTGCGTAGTCTAGTCCCGACTGTATCAAGTGTTCGTCGGCGTCATGTTTGGCCTGTAGGTAATGGGCGAGGTCGCTGTCCGGAGCAGGGTCGTCCGCGCCGATTGAGCTGAGCATGACAAACTTGGAAACACCCGCACGTTTGGCCGAATTAATCAGGGCTTTTGCGCCATCGCGGTCCACCTTCTCTGTCATCTCCGCCGATGTGTCGCCGCCGGATCCCGCTGCAAAAACGACGCTATCGCATCCCGCGCAGGCCTCCGCTGGCAGATCCGTGAGGTCTCCGTGTCGGGTGGCGGTGCCGCGCGGCAGAATGCTTGTGTCTGACCCTTCGCGGATCAGGGCGATTGGGTGGTGGCCGAGACGCAGGAGCTTTTCAACGACCCGGCGACCGGTATTGCCTGTGGCGCCGACTACGAGAACTTGCATGGTGATCTCCTTATTTCCTGTGAATGATATTGGTGGCCGACAGCTGGCGGCTCAGAACGATGGAGCCATCGGACCCACCTTGGCCACGGCGGCTTGATAGCCAGGCTGTTGCTGCAGATCGGTCCAATAGCGCGCAACCCGTGGCGCGTTCTCTAACGCGCTGATAGCTGCCAGATTGGCGAGGATGTAGGAAAACTGGATATCCGCCAGCGTGGCGGTGTCGCCAAACAGCAGCCCCTGTTCGGGCAGCTTCTGGGTAAGATAATCAAGGTGTTGAGCCATGGCACGGCTGGCCGCCTGAGTGGCCTCTTCACCCTTCAGGGCAGGCAGTAGCACGCCCATGGCGACTTCTGCAAAGGAGCTTTCGACATAGTCGAGCAGTTCTTCGTGATGCACCGCCTCAGCGCTGCCGGGGGAGGGGTGATGATGGGTATCCCCGTATCGGTCGGTAATGTAGCGCAAGCAGGTTGCGGATTCCGCGATCATTATGTCCCTGTCCTCGATCACGGGGGATTTGCCCAGCGGATGTACCTTGGCCAGACTTTCGGGCGCCCTGAAGGAGGCGGTGCGGTCATAGGTGACAACGGTGTAGGGTTGCCCCAGGTCTTCCATCAGCCAGATCAGGCGGATCGCGCGCGAATAGGCGAGGCAATGTATCGTCAGCATGGGCGGCGTCTCCTTGCAGAGGGTGTCGGTTTCGGATTGGGGTGGGAGGCGGGGGGGGGTCTCCAGAACTCGGTCGCAAAAGGAAGGGCGGCCTTTTCGCCGCCGTTGTGTGTCCAACGGTTTGGGGCGCGATTTTGTTCCTGGGGCCTGCCGCTGCGGCGCATCGGAGTTATCGGAGAGTGGAACCAGCATGCCCAGTCAGGTGTTTCACCCACAGCGATCACATCACATCAGGGGCAATTGCAGCATATGCCTGCCGGATGTGATAGGATGTAGCCCTATGAGAGGAGATGGACCATGGCCGGAGGATGGGCGCGCGACGGCGCGGTGAGCGAACAGATCGAGGCGTCGATCAGTGACGAGCTAGCGCGTCTTAAGTCTCGGCCTGCGCCAGTGGGCGAAAGCCTCACCCATTGTGCCGATTGCGAGGAACCGATCCCGGAGCCGCGCCGCAAGGCCATTCCGGGAGTGAAGCTCTGTATCGAGTGCCAGCAGGATCGCGACAGTGCCTACAGCGCGCGGGGTGGTACCAACCGGCGTGGCAGCAAGGACAGTCAGCTCAAATAACCGCCGACAAAGAGTAAAGGGCGCAGCCGATTGACCACGCCCTTCCTTTCTTCGTCCGGAGATATGCGTGAGGATCAGTCCTCCATCGCCTCCAGCTCGTCGATCATATCGGAGATCATGCTCAACCCCTTGTCCCAGAACGTGGGATCAGACGCATCAAGGCCAAAGGGCGCCAGCAGTTCCTTGTGGTGTTTGGATCCACCGGCTTTCAGCATCTCGAAATACTTGTCTTCAAACCCTTCAGCCCCCTCGGCATAGACCGAGTAAAGCGCGTTCACCAACCCGTCGCCAAAGGCATAGGCATAGACGTAGAACGGGGAATGGACGAAATGCGGCACATAGGTCCAGAAGGTTTCGTAACCTTCCATGAAGTCAAAAGCCTCGCCAAGGCTTTCGGCCTGCACTGACATCCACAGCGCGTTGATATCGTCTGGTGTCAGCTCCCCCTCGGCGCGGGCGGCGTGCAGTTTGCACTCGAAATCGTAGAACGCGATCTGGCGCACGACCGTGTTGATCATATCCTCGACCTTGCCTGCCAGCAGGATCTTACGCTCGGTTTTATCCTTGGCGTTTTCCAGCATCTTGCGGAAGGTCAACATCTCGCCGAAGACCGAGGCGGTCTCGGCCAGTGTCAGCGGTGTCGATGACAGCATCTCGCCCTGATCCGCCGCCAGCACCTGATGCACACCGTGGCCCAACTCATGCGCGAGGGTCATCACGTCGCGCGGTTTGCCGAGGTAGTTCAGCATCACATAGGGGTGCACGTCGGTCACGGTCGGGTGGGCAAATGCGCCGGGCGCCTTGCCCGGTTTCACAGCTGCATCAATCCAGCCTCTGTCAAAAAACGGCTCGGCCAGATCGCCCATCCGCGGGTCAAAGGCGCTATAGGCGTCCATCACCATCTTGCGGGCTTCGCCCCAGTTCACGGTGCGCGAGGTTTCCATCGGCAAGGGCGCGTTGCGGTCCCAGACCTGCATCCGGTCCAGGCCGAGCCATTTGCGCTTCAGTTCATAATAGCGGTGCGACAGCTTGGGGTAGGCGGCCACAACGGCTTCGCGCAGGGCCTCGACAACTTCCGGCTCGACATGGTTGGACAGGTGGCGCCCCATCTGCGGCGACGGCATGCCGCGCCAGCGATCAAGGATTTCCTTTTCCTTGGCTTGGGTGTTGTGGACGCGGGCGAAGATTTTGATGTTCTCTGCGAAGACACGCGCTAACTCCCGCGCTGCGGCCTCGCGCTTGCTGCGGTCTTGTTCGGTCAGGAGATTAAGCGTGCCTTCGATATTCAGCTCTTCGCCGTTCACGGTGAAGGTCAGACCGGCAATCGTCTCGTCAAACAGCCGCTCCCAGGCATCGCCCACAACGCCCAGGTCATGCAGGAATTTCTCCAGCTCATCCGACAGCTGATAAGGCTTCATCGCGCGGATTCGGTCAAAGATCGGTTTGTAGCGGGCGAGATCACTATTGGCGGCGAAGTGGCCGTCTAGCACGGCGTCCTCAAGCCGGTTGATCTCCAATGTGAAGAAAACCAGCGGTGTGGTGAAGATGGTGATCTTCTCCTGCATGTCGGACATGAACTTCGCCCGACCTGCATCGGTGGTCAGCTGATAATAGCGCAATCCGGCAAAGGACATGATCCGGCCAGCAATCGCGTTGATCTTTTCATTGCGCAGGACACAATTGAGCAGGCCATCAGCATCCAGATCAGCCAGCTTGCCCTCGTAATCAGCCGCGAAGCTTGCGCATTCCTCTTCCAGCCAGGCCAGGTCCCGGTCCAGCTCAGACGCATCCTCAGAGGTGTAGAGATCGCTGAGGTCCCATTCGGGCAGATTGCCCAACCCGTCCGGCCCAGCCCCACCTGCGGCATTGGCATTGACGTCTCGCATCAGGTCGCGGTCAAGGAAGGGAGCGTTGATCATCAGGGCACCTCAGGCTGTTTTATGTCTGCTTCGACATCTAAGCGCGGGGGCAGGGGATCACAAGCAACCGCCCTGTGTGTTGTAGTGATTTATGCGCAAGACGAGGGCGGTGCGCTCCGGGTCAGCCTTACCCGAAGGGGCAGCCTAATCGGCGTATTGGTCAAACAGCCGGGTCATCTTGTCAAAAATGCTGCGGCGTGTGTCAGCCCCTTCCATCATCACCTCGTGCTGCGCGTCCTTGACCAGATCCAGTTCTCCGCCGGGCCAGCGGGCCATGCGATCATGGATGGCTGCGGTATTGACGATCTGTTCCTGCGTCCCGAGGAAGGTGATACAAGGCAGTGCAGGCGAGTGCATTTTTGCGAGATCGGCGCATTCCCGCAGACTCTCACCCAGCCACCGCACCGTCGGCCCGCCGAGCGACAGTTCCGGCTGTGCCGCCAGCTGATCCTGCATGAGACGATACATCTCCGCATCATTGGTGAGCGAATTGCCCTCAAACGGGCTGGCCTGCACATAAGGAGCAAGGGTGGTTGTCGGGGTCCGCATCGCGCCAATGCCGAACCGGTCGCCCATCGCGCTGAGCAGCCGCGCCACAGGGCGCAGGGCCGGGGGAATCTGAATGCCCCACATCGGGGCGGAAAACACACAGGCTTTCACCGGCAGCCCCTCCATCACGGCGCGCAGCCCTATGGCCCCGCCCATGGAGTGTCCAAGCACAAACCAAGGCTTTGGCAACGCCAGTCGCTCCGCCAGATCCACGGCAGCGTCGACATCTTTCTGAAAATCGCGAAACGCAACAACATGGCCCAGAAGGCGCTCGGGCAGCATCCGGTCGGCAAGCCCCTGACCGCGCCAGTCAATGGCCAATGTGGCATAGCCGCGATTGGCCAGGTCCTGGGCTGCGGCGCCGTATTTCTCGATATATTCAGTGCGTCCCGGAAACAGCAACAACGTACCTTTTTCGGCGCCATCCGGACGCCAATGGCCCACGCGGATGCGCAGGCCATCGCTCGTGGTCACCCAATGAGCCTGCCCACCGTCGGGTCCTCGCGCGATATCGGCAAAGAATGGGGCGGGTGTCAGATCCATCAGGGGCGCGTCCATCAGGCCATTGCCGATGCCAGCTTCATCGCGGTGCCCATGTCACCGTCAATGGTCAGCTTGCCGCTCATGAAGGCGGTGGTGGGGTTCAACTCACCTTCGATGATGGATTGAAAAGTCTCTGCATCGGCGGTCATGGTGACGTCGGCTTCGTCGTCGGCGACGCGGGCGCCGTTCTGATCCAGCACGATGCTGCCCATGCCGGTGATGTCGAATTTGGCAGAGCCATCAAAGCCGCCGTCCATTTTTTCGTTCAGCGTTTCTGCCGCTTGGGTCAGCGTTTCGCTCATGTTCAGTCCTCATATTTGGTCCGCAGCTGCAAATTTATGTGAGGGAAGACCCTCCAGCTCTGGAAAACGCAGGCTGCGCGGTTACACTTAACCCATCATGGTTGCAAAATTCTCCAATCTCAAAGCTATCGTGGCGGCAACGTCTTTGACAGTCCTGTTTTCCATGCCTTTGCAGGCGCGCGCGCAGGACCCTGTGGATGAGGCCGGATTGCTTGCGGCGCTGGCCCAGTCTGATCCGGACGAGGCGATCGGTCTGGATAGATCGTTGCAGGCGCTTTGGGGGAGCAGTGGTTCTCCGGCGATGGACCTTTTGCTGAAACGAGGCAAGGACGCTCTGGAGCGGGGCGACACCCGCATTGCCATTGAGCATCTGACCGCGCTGACCGATCATGCGCCCGGATTTGCGACGGGTTGGTACGAACGTGCGCGGGCCTATTTCACTGCGGGGCTTTTCGGGCCTGCGGTGGCGGATCTGGAGCGGACGTTGATGTTGAACCCCAATGACTACAACGCGATCTTCGCGCTGGGAGCGATGTTTGAACAGTTTAATGATCCGCAAAACGCCTATGAGGCCTATCAGAGGGCGCAGGCTATACATCCGCATCACGAGGCGATAAGCAACGCGCTCGACCGGCTGAAGACCACAGTCGAAGGCAGAGAGCTGTAAGGCGGACAATTGTACGCGGTTCGGGTGTTGAGGGCGATATCATGACAGGCATGCAGAGTTCCGGGACCTCCCGGGTCCTGGCGGTTCTGGGACCGACCAACACCGGCAAGACCCATTATGCAATCGAACGCATGTTGGGGCACCGCACCGGTGTCATGGGGTTTCCGCTGCGTCTTCTTGCGCGGGAGGTATATGACAAGGTGGTGGCGGCCCGGGGCCCTTCGGTGGTGGCGCTGGTCACCGGGGAGGAGCGTATCGTTCCACCCCGCGCGCAGTATTGGATCTGCACGGTTGAGGCGATGCCCGAGGGCATGGGCTGTGATTTTCTGGCGGTTGATGAGATCCAGCTCTGCGCCGATCCGGAACGCGGGCATGTGTTCACTGACCGGCTGCTGCGGGCGCGTGGCACGCAGGAGACGCTGTTTTTGGGTGCGGATACCATGCGCGGTCCGATCGCGGCACTGATCCCCGGTGTCCAGTTTCTGCGCCGGGAGCGGCTCTCGGATCTGGTCTATTCCGGCTCAAAAAAGCTCAGCCGGATGCCCGCGCGCACAGCTATCGTCGGGTTTTCCATCGACAATGTCTACGCCATTGCTGAGCTACTACGCCGCCAGAAGGGCGGCGCGGCGGTGGTCATGGGCGCGCTCAGCCCACGGACTCGCAACGCCCAGGTGGAGCTCTACCAGAACGGAGAGGTGGACTATCTGGTCGCGACCGATGCCATCGGCATGGGGCTTAACCTCGATATTGATCACGTTGCTTTTTCCTCGCTGACCAAATTTGATGGGCGCCGGATGCGGCAGCTGGCGCCCAATGAACTGGCGCAGATCGCCGGGCGGGCAGGGCGCGGCATGAGCCACGGCAGCTTCGGGGTAACCGGTGACGCACCGCCGCTGGACGATGGTGTGGCGCAAGCCATCATGGAGCATCGGTTCACGCCGCTGAAAAAGCTGAACTGGCGTTCCTCCAAGCTTCAATTTGGCACTGTAGAAGCGCTGATCCGTTCCCTCGAATCAGCACCAGAGGACCAGAATCTTGTTCGCGCACGCGAAGCGGATGATCTCATCGCGCTGAAATCGCTTTCCCAGCAGGATGAAATTCTGGCGCGGACAACCAACGCTCCCTCTGTGCGGTTGCTGTGGGATGTCTGCCGGGTGCCTGATTTTCGCGGCATCTCTCAGTCGGAACATTCTGGCCTTTTGGGCGTTTTGTTCCAGTATCTGCACGGGTCCGGTGTAGTGCCGGACGATTGGTTGGCACGACAGATAAAACGGATCGATAAGGTTGATGGCGACATTGACGCATTGTCGAAACGTTTGGCCTTTATCCGAACCTGGACCTACGTTGCACAACGGAACGGCTGGGTCCGTGATGAAAGTCATTGGCGCGGAGAGACGCGCGCTGTAGAAGACAGATTGTCGGACGCCTTGCACGAACGTCTGACTCAGCGATTTGTGGACCGGCGCACATCCGTGCTTTTGCGCCGGCTCAAACAGAAGGAGGCCCTTTTGGCCGAAGTGAATGACAAGGGTGAAGTGACCGTCGAAGGTGAATTCGTTGGTCGTCTTGAAGGGTTCCGGTTCTCGCCGGACAAAAGCGCTCAGGGCGCCGAGGCAAAGGCGTTGAAATCCGCCTCCCTGCAAGCACTCGCACCGCATTTCCATCTCCGGGCTGACCGTTTTTACAACGCGCCGGATACTGAAATTGATTTTACCGATCAGGGCGGCCTGATGTGGGGCGAACACGCTGTTGGCAAATTGGTGGCCGGCGCAGATCCGCTGAACCCACGCATCGAGGTTTTTGTCGATGACGCTGCCGGGGCAGACGTCGCTCAGAAAGTCGAACGCCGCCTGCAGCATTTCATCTCCCGCAAAATCAACGCGCTGTTTGAGCCGCTGCTCAACCTACAGCGGGACGAAGAGCTAACCGGCCTTGCGCGTGGCTTTGCCTTCCGCATGGTCGAGGGGCTGGGCCTTCTGCCGCGTGGAGCCGTCGCGCAAGAGGTGAAGGATCTGGATCAGGATGCCCGTGGCGCGCTGCGCAAGCACGGCATTCGGTTTGGCCAGTTCACCATCTTCATGCCGCTGCTGCTGAAGCCGGCACCGACCCGACTGCGTCTGGTGCTCTGGGCGCTTGCCGAAGGTCTGGGGGAGTTCCCGGATGCACCACCAGCTGGCCTTGTGACCGTACCGGTTATCAAGGATGCACCGCAGGGGTATGATACCATGTGCGGGTATCGCAACGCAGGCGAACGCATGATCCGTATCGATATGCTGGAACGCCTTGCAGATATGCTGCGAGCCGAAGACAGTCGTGGCGGTTTTGAAGCCAAGGCCGATATGCTGTCGATCACGGGTATGACGCTTGAGCAGTTTGCCGACCTGATGCAGGGGCTTGGCTATCAGGCTGACAAGGGTGAACGGGTGAAAGCCAAGGCCGTTGATGCCGTGGTGACTGAAACCGGCACACCCGAGGCCGACGTACCTGTTATGGACGCCGCTCAGCAGGTTGAGAACACGCCCGCCGCTGCGCCGGATGAGGCTGATACCGCGGCAACCACCGATGCGGTTGTTGCCGACCCGGCCGTGCCTGCTGACGTCCCGGTTGAGGTTACCGGGATCGAAGATGCGGGCGTTGCGCCCGTGGCGGAAGAGCTCGCAGATCCGGTTGCTGCCGATCCGATTCCGGAAACCGCAGAAATTGAGACACCTGTCGGCGATGCGGCCGATGCGAAGGTTGATGAACAGGAAACCGAGGTTTTCTATACCTTCACCTGGGGCCGCGCCCGCAAGACCGGTGGCAACCGCAACGGCAATCGGCGCGGTCAGGAGGCTGGCGGCGAACGCGGTGGTGCCAAACGCGGTGGCGATGCCCCGCGTGGCAAGGGCAAACCGCGCGGCGGCAAGCCGGGCGGTCGTGATGGTAAACCTGGTAAGAAGGGCGGCCGTCAAGATCAGGGCAGCAAGACCTATTCGGCGCGTCCGCCGAAGAAGGAAAAGCAGATTGACCCGGACAACCCCTTTGCCGCAGCGCTGATGGGGCTGAAGCAATCCGATTGATCGGCTGCTGAAACCGAAGAGTGTGCTGGTGAGCGAGAAGATCAGAATTGACAAATGGTTGTGGCAGGCGCGGTTCTTCAAGACCCGCAGCCTGTCCGCCAAAATGGTCAGTGGCGGTCATCTTCGTCTCAATGGCAGCAAAATCGCAAAACCGGCTCAGAACGTCTCTTCCGGGGACGTTCTGACCTTCCCGCAGGGCCGCATCATCCGAACCGTGCGGATCGAAGCCCTCGGAATACGGCGCGGACCGGCCCCAGAGGCACAGGCGCTGTACTTTGATTTGACCGAAAAACAGGACCCCGTGCCGCGCAACCCGCGTTACGAGGGAAAAGGTCGCCCGGATAAGAAAGAGCGCAGAGCGCTTGATCTTAGTCGCAGGGATGGTGCGTTTTGACATCTTGAAGCCGGCGCTTCGGTGATTTAGCTACAAGCCAAACAGCTACGGGACTCGGCCAACCATGACTTATGTCGTTACGGATAACTGCATTGCCTGCAAATACACCGACTGCGTCGAAGTCTGTCCGGTCGATTGCTTCTATGAGGGTGAGAACACATTGGTGATCCACCCGGATGAATGTATTGATTGTGGTGTTTGTGAACCGGAATGCCCGGCGGATGCGATCCGCCCGGATACGGAACCGGACATGGATAAATGGGTTGAGTTCAACCGCAAATATTCTGAAATGTGGCCCGTCATTGTCTCCAAGAAAGACCCGCTTCCTGAAGCTGAGGAGCGCGACGGGGAAGAGGGCAAGTTGGAGAAGTATTTCTCCGAAGCGCCAGGCGAAGGCGGCTGATCCAGGGGCACGCAGAACCTGCGAGGCACTTGATCTGCCGACTCACCTCTGCTGTTCATGGCGCTGCTGCCAGGCAGGCGCTGGAAGATCAGCCCGTTTTGCGGTGTTTTCTATAGTCTGATAGCCCGCCACCATGAGGTTTCACGGGTCCTCGCCTTTTTGTAAGGCAAAAAATGTGATATACTCAGTCAGCAAATGACCAATCACGGATGTCCGCCTTGGCTGTGCGCCTCATGTCGCATGGGTCTGTTGGCGGTTTTCCTGCGGCATGTCTATAGATGCGGGTCTTCGGATCGTCGCGTGCGTGGACCTGTGGCAGCCCAGCCGATCCTGAATCGGCACATAGCGAGGAAAGACCTGTATGACTAAATCGAAGAAGCCTGAATTCCGCCCCGACGACTATGTTGTGTACCCCGCCCATGGCGTTGGCCAGATCATTTCGATCGAGGAGCAGGAAGTGGCCGGCTTCGCGCTGGAACTGTTTGTGATCACCTTCGAGAAGGACAAGATGACCCTGCGGGTGCCGACCAACAAGGCAACCGAAATTGGTATGCGGTCGCTCAGCTCCCCCGATGTGATCGCCAAGGCGATGACCACGCTCAAGGGTAAGGCGAAAGTAAAGCGCGCGATGTGGTCGCGCCGTGCCCAAGAGTATGAGCAGAAAATCAACTCGGGTGATCTGATTTCCATCGCGGAAGTGGTCCGCGACCTGCACCGCACCGATGATCAGCGCGAGCAGAGCTATTCGGAGCGTCAGCTCTATGAGGCCGCGCTTGAGCGTCTGACGCGTGAGGTTGCAGCCGTTTCTGGTGGCGATGAAATCTCTGCCGCGAAGCAGGTTGACGAGGTACTGACCTCACGTGCTGCAGCGTGATCTTTACCCGGAAACAGCGGTGATCTAGCCAGCTGATATTCGAAAATCAAAAACAAAGGCTGCGCTTCAGGGCGTGGCCTTTTTTATTTTTGGGCTATGATTTAGCCCCTCCCGATGTCACTGCGTATCTCTGACAGGATGATGCGCCCGACCACGGCCAAAAACGAGCAGAGAATACCTATGACGGATCTAAAGACTCGCCTGACCGATCTCTATCGCGGGGCTGATAGCGCTTCCGTCCGCTTTCGCTATGGGCTGATCGGTTTTGACGCAGTAACCATCCTGTTTTTCATGTCCACCGCGCATATTCCCCATGGGCCTTGGCTGATCGGGCTGAGCTGGCTGGTCGGGCTGATCATCGCATTGGATCTGGCAGCACGGTTTTGGATCAGCAGAAACCGGCGCAAGCTGTTCTGGCGCATTTATACGCTCGCTGACATCATTGTACTGGTATCGCTGTTGTTGGAGGCCATTCTGCCAGGAGGGCTGGCGTTCCTACGCATCTTGCGCGGTTTACGACTGATCCACTCCTACCATCTACTGCAGGATCTGCGGCGTGACAGCCGGCTCTTTCGTCGCCATGAGGATGCAATCATCGCCGGGATCAACTTGTTCATCTTTGTTTTTGTGACGTCGATGACGGCTCTGGTGTTTTTCATGGATACTACGGGCAGCGACTACCCCTATATTGATGCGCTCTATTTTACGGTCGCGACGCTGACCACCACTGGTTTCGGCGATATCACCATGGCGACTCCTGCCGGCAAGACCTTTTCGGTCTTTGTCATGGTGGTGGGGGTGACCTTGTTTGTGCGGCTGGCGCAGGCGATCTTTAATCCGCAGCGTGTGCGCTATACCTGCAGCCAATGTGGGCTAACCCGCCACGATGTGGATGCGGTGCACTGCAAGCACTGTGGCGGACAGCTGAAGATCCGCACCAGCGGCGTGGAGTAAGCGGCAGCGGGCTTCAGCCGAGGATGGCGGACAGGCAGAGCAGCGCGACAAGCTCACACAGCTGCTGCGTGGCGCCCAAGACATCTCCGGTCTGCCCTCCGATCTTGGTGCGGGCTGTGGCAGCGATCGCGGCAGCGACTACACACATCGCCAGCAAGGGCCCCCAGGCGGCCCAGCCAAGGGTCAGAACGGCGGCCAGGGTTGCAATCGCCAGCCCCAATCCGCAGTTGCGCCAGGGAGGCCGCCCAACGGAGGACGACAGGCCGGTGGTGCGCGCATTCGGCAGCGCCGCCATCACGACTGGCATCATCGCCCGGCTCAGCATGGCCACAGGCAAGAGCGGCCATGCCGCGTCAGCCGCCAGCAGGCTCGCATAGGCGACCCAGCGCAGACCAAATGTCAGGATCAGCGCCAGTACACCATAGGTGCCGATTTGGCTGTCCTTCATGATCTCCAACCGCCGCTCACGGGTGAAACCACCCCAAAACCCATCCGCGGTATCTGCCAGCCCATCCTCGTGCATGGCGCCCGTCAGAAGTGTCTGCGTGAGCAGCGCGATCCCAGCCGCCAGCATCGGAGATAATCCCATTCCCTGCGCGATGACCGCCAACAGGCACGCCGGTACCGCAACGGCAACCCCGGCAAAGGGAAATGCCCAAACCGCGTGCGCATGTCGCGCAAACTGTTGTTTTTGCAACCTTGGCGTGGGCAAACGTGTCAACAAGATCAACACAAGCAGAAAATCTACACCAGATATGTCGTTTTTTCGCATTTGCGGGCCTCACGGAGGGCTTGCGGTGTCAAGATGAACCGGTACATACGGATGATCCGCTTTACCTGCGATGACCCCTTCGATGCAATGAGGCTTTCCATGCTGTCACCGCTCTTTTCGCTTGATCACTTTCGTGCGCAGCTCGCGCAGGCTCCGGGCGTGGACGAACGGGCTGAAACAGCCGCGGCCGAACGCAACAGTCAATTGACCAAGCCGCCAGGCTCGCTCGGACGGCTGGAGGATCTGGCGATCTGGTACGGAAGCTGGCGCGGTACAGAGCGCCCGGTGATCCGAGCGCCGCAGGTAATCGTCTTTGCCGGCAATCATGGCATCGTGCAGCAGGGGGTCTCTGCCTTTCCGAGCGAAGTGACGGCACAGATGGTCGCCAACTTCAAACACGGCGGCGCCGCGATCAACCAGTTGGCAAAGCTGGCGGGCGCTCGTCTTGATGTTCATAGCCTCGATCTGGAGAGGCCAACGAAGGACTTTACCAAAGACGCGGCTATGGACAACGCTGAACTGCTCAGCGCGTTGCAGACGGGATGGAAATCGGTCGATCCCTCCGCCGATCTGCTTGTAGTTGGTGAGATGGGTATCGGCAATACGACACCGGCCGCAGCGCTGGCCTGTGCGCTGTTCGGCGGCGACGCCGGGGATTGGACCGGACGTGGGACCGGTGTTGATGATACCGGCCTGGCGAATAAAACTCGGGTTGTGGCGGAAGGGGTGGCGTTGCATGGCCCGGCCATCACCGACGGTGTTGAGGCGCTGCGCCGTCTCGGCGGGCGTGAGATTGCCGCCATGGCCGGGGCGATGACCGCGGCCCGGATGATGAGAATCCCGGTCATTCTGGATGGCTTTATCTGCTGTGCTGCGGCCGCTTGCTTGATGCGCACTCATCCGGCAGCATTGGATCATGTCGTCGCAGGTCACCAGAGCGCCGAAAGCGCCCACGCCGCATTGCTGACCCATCTTGGCAAGCCGCCATTTCTGTCACTGGATCTACGCCTTGGAGAGGGGTCCGGTGCGGCCTTGGCGATCCAGGTGCTACGGGCAGCTGTCGCGTGCCACAGCGGTATGGCAACCTTTGAGGAAGCGGGCGTTTCCGGCAGCTGAGCTGGCACTATGCGCCACTGATGCCGCTTTGCCGTCCTGCCTTTTGACAGGCAGGACGACGCAACGGAGGGTCAGGCTGATTTCTGGTCTGAGGATTTCTTGGCCTCTGCAAGCTCCAAGAGCGCTGTTTCCAGATCTTTTTCCAGCTCAAGGGCACGGGCGATATAGGCCGGGTTTTCGCTAGTCGGTGTTCCGGGAATCCAAAGACCCGCCAGTTCGCGCACCGTCTGACGATCATGCGCATAGAACATCTGCTCGGCTTGCGCCGCCTCATATTCGCTCAGCCCGATCTGCTCCAGAACATAGCGCCCGGCGCGCAGGGAACTGTCGAACATCTCACGCACAATGTCATTCGCCCCCGCCTTGTAGAGTTCAAACACATGGTTGCGATCAAAAGCGCGCGCAATGATGTGCAGATCCGGATAACCACGACGGGCATGGGCAACCAACCTGAGGGCTGCCTCTCTGTCGTCGAGCGCCACAACGAGGACCTTGGCCTTTGCAATGCCAGCGGCTTTCAACAGTTCGGGGCGGGTCGGATCACCGAGGAAGCTCTTGACGCCAAACCGCCGCATCAGCTGCACGGATGCCATATTGCTGTCCAGAACAACGGTATTGAACCCGCTGGCACGGACCAGCCGATTGACGATCTGACCAAAGCGCCCAATTCCGGCAATGATGACCGGGCCTTCTTCGTCGATTTCGTCGTCGGCCTGTTCCTTGGGGCTGTCCTTGCTGTACTTTGACAGCAGGTCATAGAGAATGAACAACAGCGGGGTGATCAGCATCGACAGGGCGATCACCAGAAGCAGTTTCTCGGACAGTTCAGGTGGCACCACATTGAGCTGCCGGGAAAATGCCAGCAGGACAAACCCGAACTCACCTGCCTGCGCAAGGCCCAGCGTAAAGAGCCAGTGATCACGTTTCTTCAGGCCGAAGGCTTTGCCCACAAAGTAGAGCACGGCGCCTTTTGCTACGATGACTAGCAGGGCAAGACCAATGAGATCGCCCGGCTCGGCCAGAAACAGGCGATAATTGATACCGGCACCGACAGTGATAAAGAACAGACCAAGCAGTAGCCCCTTGAAGGGGTTGAGATCGCTCTCAAGCTCATGCCTGAATTCACTGTTGGCAAGAACCACTCCAGCAAGAAAGGCTCCAAGCGCAGGTGAAAGGCCGACCAGCGTCATCAGGAAAGAAATGCCAACAACGATCATCAGCGCCAGCGCCGTGTACATTTCGCGCAGATTGGAGGCGTGGATGAACCGGAACACCGGACGCGCGAGATAGACCCCGGCCAGCACGATTGATCCGATTGCGGCAAGGGTCACCAGGGTCACAGCCCACCCCGGCAGCCCTTCGACCAGCGACAGTGTAGCGTGGCTGGATGCGCCATGGGCGTCATCCGCGGCGCGCGCGATGGATCCATTTCCGGTGATCTGCGCACCATGTTGGGCTGCCAGCAGCGGCAGTAAGGCAAGGATGGGGATGACTGCGATGTCCTGCGTGAGCAGAACCGAAAATGTCGCCCGCCCCCCACCGGTCCGCATCAACCCTTTTTCAGAAAGGGTTTGCAGGACGATGGCCGTTGAGGACAGCGAGAGCGCCAGGCCAATGGCCAGACCCACCTGCCAGGTCTCCCCTGCCAGCATGGCTGCCCCCATCAGGGCGATCGTGCTGACTAGGATCTGCAGGCCGCCTAGGCCAAGCAGCTTGTGCCGCATCGCCCAAAGCGCGCGCGGCTCCAGTTCCAAGCCGATCAGAAAGAGCATCATGACGACGCCGAACTCGGCGAAATGGCGCAGATCTTCGGCTTCGCTGCCGACGAACCCGAACACTGGTCCGATAATGATTCCGGCAGCCAGATAGCCCAAGACGGACCCAAGCCCGAGACGTGCGGCAATCGGCACGGCGATCACCGCGGCTGCAAGGTAGATCGTTGCTTGATAGAGAAATGCATCCATAAGTTTTGGTATCGCAAGCGCTGCCCGGCTTGGCAACGGTTAACATGCGATGGCAGCGCGGGTCGGTGTGGCGGTGCTGCCGTTGGCGCGACCGCAGCGTATTCGTCCGAAAGAGCGACCTGTACCGTACTGCCTGACCGTTGAGCAGGGCCGGTTGAGCTTCACACGAAACATTGGGCACTCACATAATTGAGGCTGCAAGAGGGCTCACTGGGCTAGACTCTGCTAATTCAGCGCCGCTGACCCGCTAAGGGCGATAATGCCGAGGTTTTGAAGCTCAAAGGAGCAGTCATGAACTGGCTGTTATCGCTCCTGAGCGGCCTCACAGGCGCTTGAGATAGAGCCGCTATTCCTGCGGCTCTACGTCTCACCGGGGATTAATAAGACAGACCGCCTCTGGTAGATTCGATGGTCATGTCCAGGGTTTGTGCATCACCTATGCGCTTGGCGTCAGCGTTCCAGGGACCGGATCTCATTGCTGAGTTTCGCGATACGCTCCAGCCGTTGGGAGATACGTTCCTGAAAGACGCCAAGCTGGTCGATGATATCCGCCAGCGTTTCGCCCGACTCTGGTAGGCGGGCACTTTCGATTTTGCACAGAACACGAGTCGAGCTGAGGCCCAGAAAATGGCGGTGCATAACCTGACAGGCATGCATGATACGTGAAGCTTCGCGTTCCACCTGGTCTAGCCCCTTGCCTGCGCGTTCCAGTTGCTGGGCCACCAATTGGGCCAGCATGTCGCGTTCTCCCTGCATGTCAATTTCACCCAGATTGCGCCGTTCCTTCTGAAGCTGGATGTCGCATTCCTTCAGGACACGTACCATGCACTCCACAAACAGGGAATCGTCCACGGCTGCCTCAATCACCGCGAAATTGCTGTCCTTGCCCATGACATGCGCTGCAAACCAGTCAGACATTTCGCGCGACATTGCGCCATAGTTCTGCGACAGGACAGTGACGGGCCCGCCTGAGGGTTCGATACGCGACGCAATGACCCGCAGGTTATGCGGGATTGTATGCATGGCGTCGAAATCCTTGATCAGGCCTTCGGTCTCGCCGACGAGTGTCTTGGCGTTGTCCAGCATCTGGCACAGATCGACAATCATTTGATCCGGCTCATTGTCCAGTCCGATGTCGCGCGCGATCAGTTCCTCGCTCATCGCCTTGGTCGCAAATTGCCGATAGTCGTCAAAACCATGATCGACGATCCAGGCCTTCAGGCGTTCGGCGCTTTCCTCCGGTGTCAGCCCTTCGTTTTGCTCCGCCGCAAGCAACTTGGCGTAGAGATTTCGGGCATCGTCGAACATCTTGCTGCTGGGTTTAATTCGTGCCGACAAGTAACCGTCAGCGCAAGGCACTACGACCGCATACACCCAGTAGTAAAGCCCATCTTTCGATTTGTTCTTGACGTAGGCGCCCATGGTCTGGCCGCTCTTGATGGTGTCCCAGAACAATTGGAACACACCCTTGGGCATGTCGGGATGGCGAATAGTGCGATGTGGCGCGCCTAGCAGTTCCTCCCAGTCGTAGTCGGACACCCTGCGGAACACATAGTTGCCGGCGATGATGACCCCCCGGCTGTCGGTGCGGGAAAAAAACACCTCGTTTAGCCCAAATGGAGCCTCGCCGCGGGTGGGGCGGCTTTCAATGCGACGATCTACAAAGGACACGGTCTCTATCCAATCTCTAAGTCTGTACCGTGTTTGTATAGCGCACGAGTGTTCACGGAACCTTAAGTCGGCAGCGGCCCATCGCTTTTTAATTGTGCCATCACAATCTGGCTCTGAACCCGTGCGACTGTCGGGTGGGGCAGCAGAATTTCATGCAAAAGCCGGTTTAACGCTGCAAGATCAGTGCAGAATACCCTAAGCAAATAATCGGCTTCGCCGGTCATGGTCCAGGCTGAGGTGATTTCGGGGCGCATCCGGACCAGCCGTGAAAATCGTTCAGATTGTTCGGGTCCATGACTTTCAAGATGGACCTGCACAAACCCCTGCACACTCAACCCTAGCCTGTCAGGATCCAGCCGTGCCTCATAGCTGCGGATGTAGCCGTCTGCCTCCAGACGTTGTCGGCGCCGCCCGGCTTGGCTTGCCGAGAGATTCAACAGTTCCCCGAGCTGCTGTGCCGTCAAATGGGCGTCTTTTTGCAGCGCGGAGAGCAGTTTCTGATCAGTTGCGTCTAACATGTGCGGGACTTTCGCAAATATTCTGGATTATGCGCGTGATTTGCGCACTTATACTCTTGCATACCCTAAACTATGCGCAAAACAAGCATCTGAATTGCGGTATTCTAGATGCAGCTACACTATTCCCTATTTGGAGGAAGCCGCATGGGCCCGTTCCCGCATAACGCCCCGAAATCCGTCATCAGCCCAGAGAATCCGGCCGGAACCGATGGGTTTGAATTTGTCGAATTTGCCCACCCCAACCCACAGGAGCTGCGCGACCTCTTTGCGCGTATGGGGTATGAGCTGGTGGCGCGCCACAAGACCAAGCCTGGTATCGAACTGTGGCAGCAGGGGGACATCACTTATGTCCTGAATGCCGAGAAAGGTAGTTTCGCGGAGCGCTTCGTTGCGGATCATGGTCCTTGTGCGCCGTCCATGGGGTGGCGTGTTGTCGATGCGCAAAAGGCCTTCGAACATGCTGTCGCTAAGGGGGCAGAAGCTTATGAGGGGGCCGACAAGACGATGGACGTCCCTGCGATCAGGGGAATTGGTGGCTCGCTGATTTACTTTATCGACCAGTATTATGACACCTCGCCCTACAATACTGAATTCGAGTGGCTCGCCCAGTCGAAACCGCGCGGTGTGGGTTTCTATTATCTGGATCACCTGACCCACAATGTCTACCAGGGCAACATGGACAAGTGGTTCAAGTTCTATGGTGAGCTGTTCAATTTTAGCGAAATCCACTTCTTTGACATCGAAGGCAAGTATACTGGTTTAAGAAGCCGTGCCTTGACCTCGCCCTGTGGTCGTATCCGCATTCCGATTAACGAAGATCGTGGTGAGACGGGTCAGATCGTGTCCTATCTGAAGAAATACAAAGGGGAAGGCATTCAGCACATTGCTGTCGGGACTGAAGATATCTACGGCGACGCGGACCAAATCGCGGAACGCGGTATCAGTTTTATGCCCGCGCCACCTCCCAGCTATTATGAAATGAGTCATGAGCGTGTTGTGGGCCATGAAGAGCCGCTGGATCGAATGCAGAAACACGGCATTCTGATTGACGGCGAGGGGGTCGTTGGCGGTGGCGAGACCAAGATCCTGCTGCAGGTTTTTTCTAAAACCGTAATTGGCCCGATCTTCTTTGAATTCATCCAGCGCAAGGGGGATGAAGGCTTTGGCGAGGGGAATTTCAAGGCTCTGTTTGAATCGATCGAGCGTGAGCAGATCGCCACTGGGGAGCTTGCAGAGGCTGAGTGACTAACCATTCGCAGACCAAAACGACAAAAGCCGGGCCTAGAGTGGTCCGGCTTTTTCGATTTGGTTCGATATTTGGGGCACCTTCTGCGCGGTGGTCGTATCGTTCCGGCGGGGGGGCCTTAACTGCTGGGAATTTTCAGCGTTAGATTGCGATTGCCCTTCTGGTATTGTAGCTGGCTGTTGCCAATGGCCACAACACGCCCGCCATCGATCCGATCTCCGACTTTTACCTTCTTGTAGCGGCCATTGGGCATCAGGATCAGCGCGCGGCGATTTGACGGGGTGCCGTAGACACCAATCAGGTTCACGCGGCGCAGATTGATCGCGTTGTCGACGGTCGCTTGCCGCGCAACCGATGCACTGGATGGGATCCGCGGCGTGACTGTCCGGGGCGGGGCGCTGGCGACCGCCTCTGAGATGCTGGGCTCCGCGTTGCGTTGACGGTTCCGTTTCGCACGATCGACGAGATTGGCAAAATTGGCTGGCCGCCCTCGGGGCACAACGGAGCGTGCAATCGCCTGTGCCGTTGCGGGCAGGCTGTTTTCTTCTGGGGGTTTCAATCCCGGTGGACGACTGCGGGGGCGAAGTGCGCCCAGTTCAGCACGGCTCAACCCGCCAAGCCGCGCGCGCTCATTCTGTTCAACCAGATCGTTTGGGCGCTGTTTGGGGCGAAGTTCCGAGAGGATCGCCTGACGCGCTGCTTCCTCCGCTGCGGCGGCGACCTCCGGGTCTGGTCGGGCAGGGGTCGGTGGAGGGATCTTTTCGGGACGGCCGAGGAACACCATGATCCCATCCGGGTTCAGTGTCCCATTTGGGGTGGCCTTGACCAATCCGCGCTCATCCAGGTCAAACTGTTGTCCGGCAGCAGTCGGTGTGCTGATCGCGCCCAGTTCCAGGTCCGTCGCGAACAGGGTCTGATCAGGCAGGGCTGTTGCATCTTCGGAGATATCGGTCGGGTCAATTGAGGCCACATAGAGGGTCTCAAGCGTATCTGTTCCCGGGGTCTCGGGCGTTTCAGGCGCGTGTTGCCAGATGCCGGTTGCGGCATATTGGGCCGCGCGTGTGAGAGGGGTGTCCTGATCTGCAGCAGCCCCGGCCTCATCCGCTTCCGGGGCCAGCTCGGCCCGGTCCAGATCCTCCGTCAGTGTTTTATCTGCCGTCGGTGCGTTGTCCTGCTCCAGCCGCAGCGCGTCCAGAACCGCGGTATCCGTGCTGGAAAGTTCCTCAGTATCGTCCGAAGCGGCAGCTGCGTCACTGGGGGAGGTGCCGTCTGGCGTTGCATCCAGTGGCAACAGCGGGCCCTCGTCAGGTTGATCTGGTATCGCGCTGACTTGGGGGGCGATATCACCGGGACCACTTGTGTCTGGGCTGTCCAAGGGCGCTGTGGTCGCATCACTGACGGCGTTACGGGACTGCCTGTCGGCGAGGATTGCCCAGGCTGCCACAATCGCCATGAAAATCAGCAAGCCGCTCACCAGCGCCAAGCCAAGGAACCGAGGCTTGCCGCCGACCTTTTGCTTAGAGACACCGGCCAGCAGGGATGCCTTGCCCGCCTCATGCAGAGATTTCTTGTCTTTAGGCGCCTCCGGGAGTGAGATGTCCGCGATGTCATCACGGGGCAGAACCGGTGCCGGGCCTGATGCCTTTGGAGCGGCCGGAATACCACCTTTGGCGGCGGAGGACGGTGCCTCCGGCCCATCCGTCGGTGCGGAAAGTGGCCGGACTTTCGTGTCGCCCTCTCTCGTCGCCGCCGGGCTGTCGGCCAGCGCGATAGAGCCAAAGGCAGCATGGGGCACCACTCGTTGGCCATCCTTTGGCTTGGGATCAATATCCGGCGCTGCAGTACGGGTCTCGGCACCGGCTTTAGTTGCCGCAGGGGCCTTTGGCGGTTCAGCTGATGCCATTGGTACAGGCGCTTTCTGCGCGCGCAGTTCCCCACCCTTGCGTCGTCGTGTCGAAAACCCGCTCGCAGCGATAGCGGGTGGCGGTGTATCTTCGCCGTCGGCAACAGGGGGGTCTTCAGGGACGGGATCCGGGTCAGCTAGGGTCTCTTCGATCGGTTTGGCATTGGCCTCGTTCGTTCCAATCTCATCAACAGAATTGTCATCAACAGATACGTCTTCAGGCGTTGAGGGGGCAGGGGGCGCAGCGACGGTATCATCAGAGAGGGGTGCGTTGGGAGATGCGTTCTCCTCTACGCGCGTGTCAGCATCTGTCTCGGCATCCACATCAGCGTCAGCAATAGCGGGCGGCGGGTCGGCAGGGCCTATATCAACGACCGCGATACCGTCAGGCTCAACCGGGGCTTCGCCGGATTCCAGCAGGGTCTTAGATGCGCCGAAAAATGGCTCCCCCAGAAAGTTCATGTCCTGCGGCATGGCCACAAAGCTCACCGGCAGAAATCCATGCATCAGCGCAAAATCTTCCGCCTCTTGCAAGGTCTCGCGGGCGACGGCGGCCACATGCGTCTGTGCGCCATCCTCGCTCAGGTCGAAGGCCAGCTCATCCACCTGATAGGGAGTGGCCCCATCCAGGCCCTGCTCAGCAGCGGCGCGGCGGCTGTCGGGATCGGTGGCCCCGGTCTCAAGCGTCAAATATCGAATTTGATCGTTCGGGATGATCAGTTTGCACGCGATTGGCCCCTGCGCATGGCGTTCGCCCAATTGGCGCAGATCCGCCAGCGCGGCGCTCAGATCGTCGACATCCAGCGAGACTGTGCCAATCTGGCGCCAGCCCCCGGCGGCACGTTGCAATAGGCCAACGCCGGTGGAGGACAGAGAAAGTGCAAACCCCGGTTTCATGATGCAAACACGCCTTCAGCTTTAGTATGCCCATACCCCTGTGTGGCAGGGCGATCTTGGCGCAGACCATAAGGCAGAGCGCGCCCAAGGGAAAGGAAAAGACACGATTTCCCCCTTGCAGGCGGTCAATTGCCATCCCCATGTTACACTGGAGAAAAAGGAGCAGTTCGATGAAAGCTAGACATATCTTGGCCTCGGCGCTGGCGGTTCTGCTGGCAACAGGGCTCGCCCATGCGCAGGAAACCCCGGTGGATCGCCAGATCTCGGTTACCGGTGAGGCGCGTATCGCGGTCACCCCGACACTGGCGACAATCACCCTGGGCGTCACTGAAGAGGCCGAAGAGGCCGCGCTCGCCATGTCCGCCGTCTCCACCAAAATGGTCGCGGTGGTTGATGAATTGCGGACGGCTGGTATCGCAGCGGAGGACATGCAGACCCAGCAGATTTCGCTGAACCCTGTCTGGTCTCAGGACCGCAGCTATTCGGATGGCCGCCGCAAAATCGCCGGGTTCAACGCCTCCAATACCCTGTCCCTGCGCATCCGCGATCTGGATCGACTGGGCGAGGTGCTGGATCAAGTGCTGAAAGTTGGCGCCAATGATTTCCGGGGGCTGAATTTCGGTGTCGCCGATCCGGGCAAAGTGCAGGACCAGATCCGCGGCGCCGCTGTGAAGGATGCACGGCGCAAGGCAGCCCAGCTGGCGGAGGCCGCCGGGGTTGAGCTGGGCCCTGTGCGGTCAATTCACGACCGCGACACCGGTGGTGGTCAGCCGATGATGGCGATGGAGATGGCCCGCAGCGCCCCGATGCCAATTGAGGCGGGGGAGCTGAATTTCAGCCACAGCGTCTCCGTGGTTTACGATATCAAACTGCCGACAAACGACTGAGAACTAGAAAAGGCCGGGATGTCCCGGCCTTTTCCTTATGATGTAACACTGGCGCGATATCAGCGGGTTAGCTGCTCGCCTTGCTCAGGGCCTGATCCAGATCGGCAATCAGGTCATCGGCGTTTTCAATGCCGATAGAGACGCGCACAACATTCGCACCGGCGCCAGCCGCCTCTTGTTGTTCAGGCGTCAGCTGGCGATGGGTGGTTGAGGCTGAGTGGATAATCAGCGACCGGGTATCGCCAAGGTTGGCAACATGGCTGAAAATTTCCAGTGAGTTCACCAGTTTGACACAGGCGTCATACCCGCCCTTCACAGCAAAGGTGAAAAGCCCGCCGGTGCCCTTGGGATACTGTTCTTTCGCACGATCATGATAGGGTGAGGATGGCAGCCCGGCGTAGGTCACATAGTCCACGCGCGGGTCCTGCTCCAGCCAGGCGGCCACGGTTTTGGCATTCTCGCAGTGGCGTTCCATCCGCAGGCTGAGGGTTTCGATCCCCATCAACGTATAATGCGCGGCCTGTGGGTTCATGGTCATGCCCAGATCGCGCAGGCCGATGGCAATGCCATGGAAGGTGAAGGCCAGACCGCCAAAGGTCTCGTGGAACTTCAGTCCGTGATAGGCCGGCTCGGGCTGCGACAGCGACGGGAATTTGTCATTTGCCGACCAGTCAAATGTGCCGGAGTCCACGATCACGCCACCGGTCACGGTGCCGTTGCCGGTCAGGTATTTTGTTGTGGAATGCACAACCAGCGTCGCCCCATGAGCAATCGGATTACAGAGATAAGGCGTGGCAGAGGTGTTGTCGATGATCAGTGGCACACCCGCCGCATCCGCAACATCCGCAATGGAGCGGATATCCGTGACATAGCCGCCAGGGTTCGCAACAGATTCGCCAAACACCGCCCGCGTGTCGTCATCAATGGCTGCGGCCACCGCCTCAGGGTCGTCAAAATCCACGAATTTGGCCGACCAGCCAAAGCGTTTGATGGTCTGGCTGAACTGGGTGACGGTGCCTCCGTATAGCCGGGTTGAGGCCACCACATTGCATCCCGGTCCCATCAGCGGGAACAACGCCATGATCTGGGCCGCATGGCCGGAAGAACAGCAGACCGCCCCAACGCCGCCTTCCAGGGTCGCAATGCGCTCCTGAAGCACGGCCACTGTCGGGTTGGTCAGGCGCGAGTAGATAAAGCCGACTTCCTGAAGGTTGAACAGGGCCGCCGCATGATCTGCATCGCGAAACACATAGGCGGTGGTCTGGTAGATCGGCGTCTGACGCGCACCGGTGGCCGGATCGGGCTTGGCGCCGGCATGAATTTGCAATGTGTCGAACCCGTAGCTTGGCGCTTCAGACATTGGATGTGCTCCCTTGGATGGTCGACCCTACTGGTCGGAAATTGTTTCGCGCGTAAGAACACTCTGCCACGATCCGTAAGGCAAGCTGCAATTTTTCGTCGCCCTCATGTGGCGCAGGATCCGGCCTGGGCACACAAGGCATTCTTCTGCAGAGGCCGTTGGTCCAAGAGGCTGATTATCGCATCCAGAAACCGGCAGACTTTATCCGGTTGCGCAAGGCCTGTTCCTTGCGGGGGAGGTTCTCGCGATCAAACATGGCGCGTACCTTGGCGCCGCGCCCCTGATAGATCATGCGCTTCATCGGCTCATATTGTTTCAGAACTTTTTTGATCTTGTTCGGGCTGGCCACTGTCTCCAGCGCGGCGACGACATCATCACTTTCTCGCGCATAAAGCAGGGGTAAATTGCGGTAATGGCAACTCATCTCCCCATCAAGATAGCCCTCGGGCAGTGTCGCCCGCCCCCCGCCAAGGCTGTGAATCACCAATGGCAGGGCGATCTGATCCAGCCAGGGGTCCAGCGACTGGCCGATCAATGCCTTTGGCAGATCGTCGCGGATGGACAGGGCATACTCAAGAAACCGCTGGCCAAAGATGTGTGGACAGCTGCCGTAATAGTAGCCGGCATTGAAATAGAGGTAGCGGCGCCAGAAATTTTCAGGCTGGCTGTGATCAAGGCTCTTGTCGAAATCCAGACCGAAGCGATCATATAATGCGCGCCAAATTCCGGTCATGTCGGGACCATAAAGCGTTGGCTTCGGCCAGGTGCCCTCCCGGCGCAGGGACGCCGAGGGGCGGGTAAAATCCAACGGTAGCTGGTCGAGCGGACCTGTGATTAGCGTGTCGGTGTCAAAGAACACAAATGGTTCGCCCTCTGGCATGGCCAGAAGCGCCTCAATCTTGTTGCCATAGGGGTAGCTCTCGCCAAAGGCGGCGGATTGAAACGGTAGGATCTCCGCCCCCAAGGCCTCCAACGCGTCCAACACCGGTTTGTTGTGAATGCTGGGATCCTTGGTCCAGAGCGCGCCTGACTGCGGGACCGCCACATAGAGCCGCCCTGTAAATTCAGGTGCGTATTGGCGCAGCGAGGCCGCAAACAGCACCGCCTCATATTGCAACCGCCCCGCCTGTCCGACGATCATGATATTGAAACGTGTTCCCGTCATACGGCTGCTTCCGGTTGCTCGGGGCGGTCAGCACGTCGCCTTCGCTGGAACGCGACAGCCCCTATCATCGTGTTGATGGCATGATCATATATTTCTGCAGCGGTCACCAGCATGTCTTTGGATCGATTTGACATTTGAGACCCGACCGCAACGCTGTCATGATCAAAAGGTCAGCCAAGATGGATGCTGCCGCCAACGTCAGGCTAATCGTTTGAACTGTAGGGGTTCCGACCTCACAGGCTCTGTAACCGGCTGCATTGGGAGCTGGATCGATCATGGAGAAATATGCACGATCAGCGATTCAAGTGCTGCTATGATATTCTCGGCCACAAGGCGAATTTTTCGTCTTGCACCCCTTCGCGAGAGGCGCTATCTCGCTGCTCAAGGCCCCTATAGCTCAGCTGGTAGAGCAACTGATTTGTAATCAGTAGGTCCGCGGTTCGAGTCCGTGTGGGGGCACCATTTTCCAATTTAGCATTGTTAGAGTGCATTTTCTGGATGCGCTTTCTGGTGATTTCTTTTCACATGCGCGGCGATGACAGCGGCCAGCGTCCGTCGTGACGTCTAGCCAAGGTGACGATTGCGACCGAATATTGTCTAGAAGCAGTTGCTGTTTTATGCCCTTTGCGAAAAGGGATTTGTGACATATCGCGTGGCTCAACCTCGCCAAGGTTGAGCATTTGACAGCGAAGTGCTCCTATCTGGTGTGGGGGGTGTCTTTCTCATTAAAAGTTGAGTTTGATCAGCCTGTCGCTAAGGTCCGCCCGGCAATATTAAGTCATCTGTCACCATTTGAACGCAATTTGACGGTATGAGCGAATCGGATAGCTGTTGTCAAATTAGGTGAGACTCGCCTTTGACGCGTGAACGCGATGGCGGGGAGATGGCCAGGGAAAACCGGAAAGGAGGATGCGTTTGTTTTCATTATCGCCAGACCTCGTGACTTCCGTTGCCAGCCAAAACAAGCTTGTTCGGTCTGACCTTCCGTCCCGATTTGCCTCGATCACCCTGGTGTCGCTGCTGTCCCTCTATTTTCTGTCCTTGCAGACCGTTGCCGTTGTCTATGCGGCCTACGTCTTTGTCGAATTGGTTGGTCTGCGAGTTTACCGGCGGTTGTCTTCGGGCGTGACGCCCGGCGGCATCTTCCTCTTTGCCAGTTCCGCGTTTGTCGGTGTCTGCGTTTTCAATTCGCTGTCGCTGCTGTTGTTCCTGCATCCTGAACCCTTCCCGAAACTGATGGGGGCGATGCTGCTGATCATCGCGCTCAACCATTCGGTCGTCGCTCGATCTGCGTGGTTCTATTTTGGGATCATTACTGCGGTACCGATTCTTTGTACCGTGGGGTATATGGTCTGTGCGACGCTGCTCCGGGTCGCAAGTCCCGTTGAAATGATCATAGCTGCGGTCATTCTCTTGTTGGGAGCCGCCTATATGGTGCACGCGATGTGGGTGCAGCACCGGTTGACCGCGCAGTTGCGCGAAGCGCTAAGCGCAGCGGAGGCCGCGAGCCGCGCCAAGAGCCGGTTCCTCGCCGCGATGAGCCATGAAATCCGCACACCTCTGAATGCGATTTGTGGCATGTCCGAACTCATTGAAGAAGAAAACTCTGAGTCTGATACGCTGCGGGAGCAAACGCAACTGCTGCGCAAATCGTCTCAGGCGCTCACCGGTATTCTTGACGATGTTCTTGATCACGCCAAGATCGAGTCCGGCCAGTTCGAATTGAATCTGGCCACCGCCTCCCCACAGGAGGAGATCTCTAGCGCCGTCGAAATGTATCGCGCGAGGGCAGATGAAAAGGGGCTCAGCCTGACTGTCAGCCTAACGCAGAGTATCCCCGACTATGCTGAATGTGATGCATTGCGGTTGCGCCAGGTGATCGGAAATCTGGTGTCCAACGCGGTAAAGTATACTGAAACCGGTCAGATTGAGGTGGTTGCTGATTGTGAAGATGTTGACGGGTGCACGATGTTGCGTGTTGCAGTCTCCGACACTGGTCGGGGCATGACACCAGAGCAGAGCGCCAAGCTCTTCACCGATTTTTACCGTGCCAAGGACAAAAATGCGCCCAACGTGCCAGGCACTGGGTTGGGGTTGGCGATTGCCCGCCATCTGGCCCGCATTATGGGGGGCGATATCACGGTGCAGACCGGCCGCGACTGGGGCAGCTGTTTTACGTTCTTTTGTCCCATCACCGCGCTGGATGCTTCTGAGGTGGAGGTCCTGCCGCAGCAGGCAGTGCGCGCAGAGACCAGCGAACTCGGCGATTTGTCCATTCTTCTGGTCGATGATACGACCTCCAATCGCCTGGTTGTCCGGGCGTTTTTAAAAAACAGCGGTGTCCGGATTACCGATGCAGAAAACGGGGCCGAGGCTTTGGAGGCCTTAGAGCGACACTCGTTTGATCTGGTGCTTTTGGACATGAAAATGCCGGTGATGGATGGCCGTGAAACCCTGACGGAAATGCTGCGACGGGGCGGGCGGATTGGGGCGACGCCAGTGGTGATGCTGACGGCGAACGCCGCTCCGGAAGAACAGGAGCTGTTCCTGCGGCTAGGCGCGGTGAGTTATCTGTCTAAACCGGTCAAAAAATCGGTGCTGCTATCGGAAATTTGCAGGATTACATCTGTACCGGCAGTGCGCTCTGCCTGACCGCTGTGCAATATATGAGGCAGACGCTACTGTTTAGTTTCGGGCGCCCATAGTTATTTGCGACTGACGCACTCCGGATGGGAGAAACCGTCGCAAAACGGAGCCGCCGTTGTGAATTAATTCAAAATTTACGCTTTCCGGATAGGTTGAGTCGAATTTTCGATAAATTGCCGGAATGTACGTTTGCATTCGGGCTGGAACAACCGACCGGGCCGACGATGCAGTCGACAGAAATTACATTCGACAATTTTGCGGAGACCGGTGGGCTCTTCACTGAGATGCTGCGCGCGCGATATCGCCATTTTGTTCAGTTGCGCCGCTGGAATTTGCCCAATGTGCGAGGGTTAGAGTTCGACCAGTACGACACCCCGGAGAGTATCTACTGTACTGTACATGAAGAGAAAAGAGTTCTCGGTGGTTTCCGGATGACCCCGACTACGGCACAGTGCATGACAACCAGCTACATGTTGCGTGATGCGCAGTTGGGGCTGCTGCCCGGATTGCCGTCGAATGTCCTGGATCATTCGGCGCCGCAGGACGCCGCAATCTGGGAAGTTAGCCGGTTTTTCGTCGAGGACACGCTCAGCGCGCGCGACCGTATGGATGTGCGTGGTCATCTGGAGCGAGGCCTGACCCGGCTCGCGCAAGAGTGGAATATCAGCGCTTTCTTATGCATTACCTCGGTCACAGCTGCGCTGCTGATGCGCCGGGCGCGCCTATCGATCACCTCGGCGGGCCCGAGGTTCGAAGCCGGCGGCGAAATCTGTCAGGCCTACCATTTGACGGTTGATGCGAAGGGCCAGCGCAGCGACGCAAACGCAGCGTGACTGTGCGCCGCGGCGGCTTTAGCGCGCCCCTTAATGCCTGAGGGAGACGCGCCCGCTTTGTGCCATCGCAATGCTCAGCTCTTCGCTCAGCGCATGCCACAGTTGTTCCAGCCCGGTCTCGCCTCTCGCGGCAATCGCATATTGCAGGATACGGCCCAGAAACACAAAATCAGCGCCCATTGTGATCGCTTTCAGAATGTCTTCCCCCGACCGGATGCCGCTGTCATAGAAAACCGGAAACTCTGATCCAAGATCGGCCCGGATTTTCGCCAGCATTTCTATCGGGGCGGGGGCAGCCTCCAGTTGCCGGGCGCCGTGGCTGGAGACCTGAATGGCATCAACCCCCGCAGCCACCAATGCGCGGGCATCCTCAACGTCTAGCACACCTTTCACCACCAGCTTTCCGGGCCATAAATCGCGCAGCCGGGCCAGCGTGCCCCAGGTGGCCCGCGCCCGGCTTTCGGTGCGGTCAAAGTCATAGCCTTCCATTTCAAAGTTCGCCATCACTGGCTTGCCTTTTAACACAGTGGTGAGAGACCAGCGCGGATGTAGGGCAAAATCGATGAATTGGCGTGGCCCGATACGGAACGGCATCTTGAAACCGTGACGCAGCTCGCGCGGGCGGCGGCCGACTTCTGGCACATCGACCGTCAGTACCAGGGTTTGATATCCGGCGGCACGCGCCCGTTCAGCCAGTTTGAAACTGCCGCTACCGTCCCCGCTGAAATAAAGCTGGAACCAAGCATAGCCCTCCGCTGCCTCCAGAATGGTTTCCAGTGGCGTCGAGGCGACTGTGGAGACCCCATGCGGCACCCGGTATCGCGCCGCCAGCCGCGCCAGCATCAGATCGGCACCGGGGGCGGCGAGGTTACACATGCCCATGGGGGCAATGCCGAACGGGCGGTCTGCCTCCGCGCCAAAGATCCTTGTCGCCAGCGAGCGCTGGCTGACATTGCGCAGGATACGGGGGCGCAGGGTGATGGCATCCAGAGCCGCGCGGTTCCGCGCGGCCCCGGTTTCCTGTCCCGCAGCCCCGTCGATATAGTCAAACACCATCCAGGGCAGCCGCCGCCGGGCCAGACGGCGGGCATCCTCAGCCGAATGGATAGCGTCTGTGCCCATCAGTCGGCCACGGCCTTCATGAAGCGGTCGCGGATCACCACCGGGTCCATGGTGATCACTGGCATCTTAGCGTTGCCGCTGTCGCATTTCACCACCAGCACCGTGGCTTCACCACTTGCGAGCGTCTGTTTCAGCGCAGGGCCGGTGTCCTTGTCCTGCACCTCAATCACCCGGCCACAGCCAGCCGCGCGCGCCATGGCAGCCAGATCGGTGCGCTGACTGGTATAGGTGGGTTGATCGCCGGTAGACCCATAGGAACCATTGTCGATGATCATCAGGATGTAGTTTCCGGGCGCGTTGTTGCCAATCGTGGGCAAGGTACCAAGGTTGGTCAGGATCGAGCCATCCCCGTCGATCACGATCACCGGTTTCGGCTGGGCCAGCGCCAACCCCAGCCCGATGGAGGAGGCAAGTCCCATAGTGCCCAGCATATAGAAATTGCTGGGTTGGTCGTCGATCGCATGTAATTCCTGTGATGGAATACCGATATTACAGACCACCAGCTGGTCACGCAGGATAGGGGCGATCTCTTTCAGGATTTCGGAACGGATCATTGGTCGCCATAGCCTCCCCAGAAATTGGCATCGGTCAGAATGGCAACAGGTTTGTTGCACATGAAGGTGTATTTCAGGATGTTGTCGAACTCTTCGACGTCCTTTTGCCAGTGGAAGTGGTAGGTCGGGATATTGAGCTGCGCCAATAGCGCCTTTGTATGCACGGCCATTTCTACCTGACAGGCAACCGGCTCACGCAGCTCACCACGGTAAGAGATCAGCATCGGCAGCGGCATCCGGTAATACTGGGTCAGCGTCGCCAGCGTGTTGATAGTGACCCCGATGGCCGTGTTTTGCATGATGATCGCGGGACGTTTGCCGCCCATCCAAGCACCGGCGCACAGCCCCATGCCCTCGTCTTCCTTGTTGGAGGGGATGTGGAAGATATCCTCGCGCTGGTCGATCTCTTCAATCACCCCGGCCAGCTGTTTACAGGGGACGGTGGTGACGAAGGACACGTCATTGGCCGCCAGATCGTCAGCGATCCTGTTGTCTATACTCATGGTCGGTTGCCTTTGCTTCAGGTCTCGGTGTTGGGTCAGAGGGTGCGGCAGACATGCACGGCGCAGGGCGCATGGCGCACCACGCGGGCGGCTGTCGAGCCGAGGAAAAAGTCGCTGAGCCCGGGTTTATGTGAGCCAACGACAATACAATCCATGCCGTGCTGTTCTGCATATTCAACAATGGCGCGATACGAGCGGCCTTTGACAATTTCGGCGGTGACATCGCCATAATCAGCGGTTTTCTTGGTCAGCTGTTGGCGCGCCTTATCGAGCCCTTCCCGCACGGCGTCCTCATCCAAATAGGCACTGACAGAGCCTTGTGGTGCCTCATAAACATGCAGCGCGGTAATTTGCCCACCGGGATTGCACAGGGTCGCAGCAGCTTTCAGCGTTATACCAGAAACCCCGTGGTCCAGGGCCATGGGAACCAGGATCTTGTCATACATGGTGCTCTCCGTTTGCTCAGCTCAGGGCTTAGGCCCAGGGATCTAGAATGATCTTCGGCGCGGCCACTGCGCCAGACCGCAGGTCGCGAAATGCGGCGGCTCCTTCTGACAAGGGGCGGATCTCGGGCCACTCCAGTGCTCCTAATCGGCCATCAAAAATCGCCTGCGCTGTGTCGCGGAAATCCTGCGCCGTATAGGTATAGGTCCCGATGAAGGTGATTTCCTGAAGCGTCATGCGGCGGATATCCAGACCGCCCGTATCCTCGCCCAGCCCGACATGGGCAATCACCCCGCCGGGAGCGGCCACGGCAGAGGCGGCGGCGCGGGTAGCGGCATAGCCCACCGCATCGACGACCAGCGGCACCATGCCTTGAAACTCCGCGACTGTCTGCTGACCGCAATGGTCCATTAGGAAGGCCCGGCGTGCTTCGTTTGGTTCCTGGATGGTGATGTCCTCAACCCCCATCGCCCTAAGCGCCAGCGCCGCCGCCAGACCAATGGCACCGCCGCCGATCACCAGCGCGCGACGTTCGGTTTCCGGGTGCAGGGCCTCCAGGGCCAGTCGGGCCGCGTGCCAGCTCACGGCCAGGGGTTCAGCCAACGCGGCCTTCTCCAGCGGGGTATCCTCTGGCACGGTCACAAGATTGCGCTCGGGCATCGTCACAAACTGGGCAAAAGCCCCCTCGCGCGGCGGCATGGAGATGATCTGGCGGCTGGCGCAGAGGTTTTCCCGCCCCGAGGTGCAGGCCGTGCAGTTGCTACAGGTCACCAGTGGATTGATCGTCACCCGGCGACCCGCTTGCGGCCCGTCCTCGATGACGCCCGCAGCCTCATGCCCCAGGATCAGCGGGGCAGGGCGGCGGCTGTCGTGGCCCAGATAGGCATGCATATCCGAGCCGCAGATACCAGAGGCGTGGATGCGGATCAGATGCTCGCCTTCCTGTCCGGTTGCCATCGGCACATCGCGGAACGCCAGCGTCTCAACCCCTTCATAAACCAAGGCTTTCATTTCGCTGTGAACCCCCCGTCAACCATCAGGATTTGACCGGTGACATAGGCGGAGGCATCCGAGCACAGAAACAGCAGCGGTCCGTCCAGATCCTCCAGCCGGCCATTGCGGCCGATGCAGGTCTGTGCGGCGTTGCGGGCCGCACGGTCCCCATCATCGAACACGGCCTGCGTCAGTTCGGTCGGGAAGAACCCCGGCCCAATTGCGTTGGCGGTGATGCCATGGGGCGACCAGGCCTCTGCCATGGCTCGGGTCAGCTGGCCGATCCCACCCTTGCTGGCGCCATAGGCGATACCGCCGGGAAAGGCGCGCGTGGTTTGGAGCGAGGCGAAATTGACGATCCGCCCCCAGCCCCGGTCCTTCATCGCCGGCACCAGGGCCTGGCTGAGGAAAAAGGGTGCAGAGAGGTTCAGTGCGATAGTCTGCTCCCAGCCCTCGGCTGTGACGTCATCCGCCGTTTGCCGGGTATTCACACCCGCCGCATGGATCAGGATATCGGGTGCCCCGAAGGGGGCTGAAACCTTTTCACGCAGCGCGTCCAACCTGCTGCGGTCTGCTACATCTGCCACCACAGAGGCAGCATTGACGCCTATCTCAGCACAGAGCCCCTCCAACGCCTCGGCCCGGCGCGCCACCGCGACCACTTTCGCACCGGCAGCGGCCAGCGCAATCGCTGCACGACGCCCCAGACCGGAGCTGGCGCCGGTGATACAGGCGGTCTTGCCTGTCAGATCAAACAGGGCGCGCGGGTCAACCATTGGCGGTCAGGTCAAAGGTTTCATCCGGGAAATACTTGGCCAAACGCACATCGGCGGCGCGGGCGTGGCCTTCCATCCCCTCCAGCCGGGCAATCCGCGCCGTGGCTTCTGCCACCGGTTTGGAGCCTTCGCGGGTGGCGCGCTGCCAGGTGACGATCTTCATGTATTTATGGACCGACAGGCCGCCGGTGTAGCTGGCCGCGCGCGAGGTTGGCAGCACGTGGTTGGTGCCCGCCGCCTTGTCACCGTAGGAGACCGTGGTTTCCTCACCCAGGAACAGGGAGCCGTAGCAGGTCAGCTGCCCCAGCCACCAGTCCAGATCCTCGGCCTGCACGGTCAGATGCTCGGGCGCGTATTCGTCGGAACAGGCGGCCATGTCTTCGCGGTTGGCACAGAGGATCACCTCCGCATAATCTCGCCAGGCAGCGGCGGCATTGTCGCGGTTCACCTCGGGCAAGTCGTCAATGTAGCCGGGTACCAGATGCATCACGTCTTCGGCCAGAGCGCGGTCGTCCGTGACCAGCCAGACCGGGGAATTGTAACCATGTTCCGCTTGGCTGACGAGATCGGTCGCGACGATATGGGCATCCGCCGTGCTATCGGCCAGGATCAGGCTATCGGTGGGGCCTGCGATCATATCGATGCCGACACGGCCAAACAGGATGCGCTTGGCCTCGGCCACGAACTGATTGCCGGGACCGACGAGGATATTCGCCTTGGGCAGGCCAAAGAGGCCAAAGGTCATTGCCGCAACGCCCTGCACACCACCCATCGCCATGATCTTGTCAGCGCCGCAGATATGCGCGGCATAGACGATTGCCGGGGCCACGCCTGTGTCGGGGCGGGGCGGCGAACAGGCGGTGATATGTTTGCAGCCAGCCACCTTGGCAGTGGTCACGGTCATGATCGCGCTGGCGATATGGCTGTAGCGCCCGCCGGGCACATAGCAGCCTGCCGCATCGACCGGGATTACCTTTTGCCCGGTGATGAAGCCCGGGGAAATCTCGGTCTCCACATCCTGCATCGTACCTTTTTGCAGCTCGGCAAAGCGGCGCACATTGTCATGCGCGAACCGGATGTCGGCTTTCAGCTTCTCCGGGACCAGCGCGCAGGCGGCCTCGATCTCTTCCGCTGTCAGGAGGACGTTGCCGTCGTATTTGTCGAATTTGGCCGCATACTCTAACGCCTTTGCATCGCCGCCCGCCTCAATATCGTCGAGGATGTCCTGAACGATCTTATGGGTCTCGGAGGCATCCGACTTTGGGGTCAGGGCAGCCGTCTTCAGATACTCTCGGGTCATATCAGGGGTCCTACTTGTAGATATCAGGAAGCAGCGTGGTCGAAATCGCCGGGATATAGGCAATCAGCAGCACCACGATCAGCATGGTCAGAACAAAGGGGATGGCTCGGGCGGCGATCTTGAGGATGGACTCGCCAGTAATGCCGGAGACAACGAAGAGATTCAGCCCCAGCGGCGGGGTGATGAAGCCAACCCCCAGCGCGGTGATCATCATGATGCAGAACTGAATTTCGTTCATGCCGATGTTGTCGGCGAGGGGTTTCAGGATCGGTGCCAGGATCACGATATTGGGCGTCGTCTCCATCACACAGCCCGCAGCGATCAGGATGCAGATCATCAACAGGATCAGCATGGCCGGATCGTCAGTCAGCCCGGTCACGGCCGTTACAAACCCCTGTGGCACGCCCATGATGGCCAGTGCCTCCGCCAAAGGCGCTGAGAAGGCGATAATCGGCAGGATTACCCCGTTTACCTTGGCCGAGCTGACCAGCATCGCCGGGAAGTCCGACAGTTTCAGCGTACCAAGGATGAACCCCATCAGGATGGTGACCACCACGGCGGTGGCGCCGGCCTCAGTCGGGGTCAGGCGTCCGGAGAAGATGCCGTAGAAGATGATGCCGGGCACGATGAAGGCATACCAGCCGGATTTTAGTGACTGGCCCAGATTGCCCAGCCATTCCCCCAGCCCCATATTGCCGCCGGTCTCATAGGTATAGAGCCGGTTCATGATGATATTGGTGACAAGGATCGACACCAGGATCGCAATGCCCGGGATCAGCGCCGCCAGAAACAGGGTGGAGGCGGAAATACCCAGTACCAGCCCGATGATGATATAGGCGATGGAGGGCGGGATCAGGATGCCGGTGCAGGCGCCGGCCGCTACCAGCGCGCAGGCATAGGGGCGGGGGTAGCCGCTTTCGACCAGCCGGTTGATGGTCATCCGCCCGACCGCAGCCGCACCCGCCGCATCAGAGCCGGAGATCGCCGCGAACATGCCGCAGACCAGCACAGTGGCCGATCCGAAACCACCCCGCGTCCAGCAGGTCAGCGCCTCCGCCACATCAAGGAATTTCTTGCTCAGCCCGGTTCTGACCAGCACATCACCGGTCAGGATGAACAGGGGCACCGCCGTTAGTGCAAAGGCATCAATGCCGGTGAACAGGCTTTCGCCGATGGCGCTGAGCGGCAGGTCGCCCGACATTACCAGCATGGTGATCGCAGCAGCGCCGATCGCCGCCCAGACCGGTACTGCCAGCGCGATCAGCGCCACGAACAGAATGACCGGCAGATAGAAGTCCCAGCCCAATTCGACTGTCTGGTTGAGTGAATTCCACAACATCGCTCAGGCCCTCAATCAAACAATTTGTCACCTTCAAAGACGGGTGTGCCGTCTCGAAGGCTGCGCCAGTCGCGCAGGAAGGATTGCAGCAGACGCCAGACCATCAGGGCAAAGCCCGCAGGCACGGCCATCAGAAACCAGACCATGGAAATGCGCAGCCCGTGGCTGACCGATCCGAATTTCGCCGACACCAGCACCGTTTCAAACGACCAGTAGAGCGCCACGAGAGCGACAACGAACATCACCAGATCACCAAAGATATAAAGCAGCGCCTTGGGCCGTGGCCCGAGGTAGTGCATGAGCACATCAATGCGGATATGGGCGCGTTCCTTGACCGCAGCAGCAGCACCGATCCAGGCGAGATAGATGAAGGAGTAGCGGACGATCTCCTCGCCCCAGATCGAAGAATAGGCAAAGAGTTCGCGTCGGATCACTTCAACCGCCATGGTGATGACCAGCATCACGTAGAAGGCCAGCAGCAGCCAGCGTTCTGCATTCTTGTCGATGGTTCGCAGGATGTGCATTGGCAGTCCCGTGGTTCAGGCACACCTCCGCAGCCAGCCCTGAGGGCTGTTGCGAAGATGGCTGTTGAAGATGGGGCAGGGGCGGACGCGTAGCATCCGCCCGCTGCGGCTCAGGCGTCGTGGACGAAGTATTTGCCTTGGGTGCCTGCGGCCTCTTCCAGTTTGGCAAAATTGTCCATGGAGCCTGCCAGCTCGGTCTTGAAGCTATCCCATTCGCTGCGCTGGTAGCCGCCGGCCTCTTGCCATTCGCCCAGCTGGTCACCGCTCAGCGTGTGGAATTCGACACCGGCCTTCGCAAGCTCTGCCATTGCATAAGCGCGCGCGGAGGGGACTTTGGAGAGGTTCTGATGCGCGGTCATTTCCGAGCCCCACATCACGCCGTCCTGCACATCGGCTGGCAAAGAGTTGAACCATTCCAGATTGCACGAATAGACCTGACTGTCCGGCACCGCCTGGGTGAAGGTCACGTGGCTCAGAATGTCTTTGAAGCCAAAGACATACAGCGCGCCCACCGAGGGATCCAGCGCATCGGCCACGCCCTGCTTGATGGCCGAAGGTGTTTCACCCCAGGCTACGGGTGTCGGGTTGGCACCGACCATGCGGTAATACTGTTGCAGCATCTTGGAACCGGGCACCCGGAACTTCACACCGGACATGTCGCCCGGTGACATCACCGCGTTACCGCCCTTGCGCACGGCCACCACACGAGGGTCGATGTTCACATAGAACAAAGCCTTGAATCCGTTGGCCTCCACTTTGGGGTGCACCTCACTCTTCCAGAAATCGGAGGTGACCAGATTGGTGAATCGCTGATTGGAGCCGCAGAGATAAGGCATGTTGATCAGGTCAACGGTGGAGGCGAAAGGCGCGAAATTCGACAGCGAATGCTGCGCCGCCTGAATGGTGCCGCCCTGAACCTTCTGCACTAGGGCGCCACCTGCACCCAACTGCCCGCCGGGGGCCAGCTTGACGTAGACCTTGCCGTTGGTGGCGTTCTGGATGTTTTCCTTCAGATCCAGCTGCATGATCGGATAGCTGCGCGACGCGCCCAGCACATAGGCCGTGGCAACGGTCATGATATGCGCGGCTGCGCGCTCGCGCTCTTTCTCTTCCTTGGCTGTCTGGGCAACAGCCTCAGACGACCAAAGCACACCTCCAGCCCCGGCAACCAGAGCAGCGGTGAAAGAGCCGGTTGAGGCCAGTTTCAGAAAATTCCGGCGCTCAGCAGATTTGAGGCCATCCTTGCCATTCGTCATTGTCTTCCTCCCTTGGAAATCCGTCAGCTGCCGTCTTGGTTTTTTTGGTCAGCTTCGCGTTTGAGAATGGCCGCCACAAACAGAATGGAAGCCGCAAACAGGATCACCATCTCGCCGACATCGCTGAGGAAACCACCGCTGCCAAAAGCGCCGAGGGCGACATTGGCAAAGAACACGGCAAACACGCAAACAGACGCCATCAGAAACATCGAAAGATCCCGGTTTGTTATCTCAACATCATTTGTAAGCGCTTACATCAATAATGCAAGCGTTTACATTGACGGCTGGCAGCGGGTGGTTTTTATGCTAAGATGCGTCAAAGGCATGGCAGGTACAACATGGGAAAAACCCCCTCAGCTCCGACACTTAACGATGTTGCCAAGGTGGCGGGTGTTTCGACCGCCACGGTGTCGCGCTGCTTGAATTCGCCGGACCGTGTCATCGAGACAACCCGCCAGCGGGTGATGGAGGCGGTCGAATCGCTGGGCTACACGCCGAACTTTGCAGCCCGCGTGATGGCCGCCAAACGCAGTTTCACCATTGGGGCCATCATCCCCACCATGGACAATGCGATCTTTGCCCGCGGCTTGCAGGCCTTTCAGGATCAGCTGCGCGAGGATGGCTACACCCTTTTGGTGTCCAGCTCCGCCTATAGCCCCGAGGTCGAGAAGGAGCAGATCCGCACATTGGTTGCGCGTGGCGCAGATGGCTTGCTGCTGATTGGCCACGACCGGGAGGAGCAGATCTACCAGTATCTGGAGAAACATCGGGTTCCGGTCCTTGTGGCCTGGTCTTATGCTCCGGAACGGCCGCAGCCGTCGGTCGGGTTCAGCAACAAGGGCGCGATGCGCGATCTTGCCCAAACGGTGGTGGACGCCGGGCACCGGCACATTGCGATGATCTCCGGTATCCTGCAGGGCAACGACCGCGCCCAAAATCGCGTCAGCGGTGTTCAGGATGCCATGCGCTCCAGGGGGCTCGACCCGGCTACGCTCACATTGATCGAAACCCCCTATGAGATTGAAAAAGGGGCCGCAGCCTTTGCAGAGCTGATGTCGCGTGCGCCCCGTCCGACCGTGGTGATGTGCGGCAATGACGTTCTGGCGGCTGGGGCGCTCCGCGAGGCGCGAAGCCGTGGGATTGCCGTGCCCGACGATGTCTCCATCACCGGATTCGATGATATTGAACTGGCAGAAATCGTCAGCCCCGCTCTCACAACCGTGCATGTCCCGCACCGCGAGATGGGGCGCAAGGCGGCGCAAGAGTTGATTGCAATCGTCGAAGGCCGGTCCGCAGGACAGTCGGTCTGCATCAATACCACTCTTGTCACGCGTCAGTCCTTGGCGCGGCGGTCCAACAGATAGTACGCGTTCTTACCGGCTAACCCGCCTGCTGACAAAAAATCTGTTGCCATCGGCCGTCCGGTCGTGCTCCAACTGCTGCACAACCCTGGCAATAAAGGCATTGCGCGCTGCTGTCCGGGTGGGCGGAGCCTTTTTCGCTCAAAAACGGACCGCCTCTTGGTCTGTCGCGTGCAACTGGCTCCCTTCATGTGACCAAAGGCGGCGCGCCGCCGAAGCCAAGGAGTGAGCCATGCTTCACAATGACCAACTCGACCAATGGGACCGCGAAAGCTTCTTCCATCCTTCAACGCATCTCGCTGAATTCGCTCGCGGAAATCTGCCTCAGCGGGTGGTGACCGGTGGCAGCGGCTGCCACATTGAGGACCGCGACGGCAACCGGCTGCTGGATGCTTTTGCCGGGCTCTACTGCGTCAACGTTGGCTATGGCCGACCTGAGATCGCCGAAGCCATTGCCGATCAGGCCCGCGAGCTGGCGTATTATCACTCCTATGTGGGCCATGGGACTGAGGCGTCCATTACACTGGCGAAGATGATCATGGATCGCGCCCCGGACCATATGTCCAAGGTCTACTTTGGCCTCTCCGGCTCGGACGCCAATGAAACCAACATCAAACTGATCTGGTACTACAACAACATTCTGGGCCGCCCCGAGAAGAAAAAGATCATCTCCCGCTGGCGGGGATACCACGGGTCCGGGCTGATGACCGGCTCGCTCACAGGGTTGGAGTTGTTCCACAATAAGTTCGACCTGCCACTGGCTCAGGTGGTCCACACCGAGGCGCCCTATTATTTCCGCCGCAGCGATCGCAGTCAAAGCGAGGCCGATTTTGTTGCCCATTGCGTGGCAGAGCTGGAGGCGCTGATCGCGCGGGAAGGGGACGATACCATCGCCGCCTTCATCGGGGAGCCGGTTCTGGGCACCGGGGGCATAGTGCCCCCGCCCGCAGGATACTGGCCTGCCATTCAGGCGGTGCTTGACCGGCACGATATCCTGCTGGTCGCGGATGAGGTGGTGACTGGTTTTGGTCGGTTGGGCACGATGTTCGGCTCTGATCACTACGGCATGCGCCCCGATCTCATCACCATCGCCAAGGGGCTGACCTCTGCCTATGCGCCGCTGTCGGGCTCTATCGTGTCCGACAAGATGTGGCAGGTGCTGGAGCGCGGCACGGATGAAAACGGCCCGATTGGTCATGGCTGGACCTATTCGGCGCATCCTGTCGGAGCCGCCGCCGGGGTCGCTAACCTCGCCCTGATCGACCAGCTTGGCCTTGTAGAAAACGCTGGTGCCGTTGGGACCTATCTGAACGACGAAATGCGCAAGGCGCTGGGCGACCATCCGAATGTGGGCGATGTCCGGGGGGAGGGGATGCTCTGCGCGGTGGAATTCGTGGCGGATCGGGACGACCACCGCCTGTTTGACGCCAGCGACAAGATCGGCCCGCAGATAGCCGCCAAGCTTCTGGAGCAGGACAAAGTGATCGCGCGGGCCATGCCGCAGGGCGATATCCTCGGCTTTGCGCCGCCCTTCTGCCTGACCCGACAGGAGGCGGATCAGGTGGTCGCAGCGACACAGCGTGCTGTCACGGCAGTTCTGGGCTGACGAGAGGAGGCGGCGAGATGACAGATTTGAATATCCCGTTTGAACACTCCGAATATCAACGACGATTGGCAAAGACCCGGGCCGCAATGGCGGCTGCGGGGCTGGATGCGCTCTTTGTTACGGATCCGTCCAATCAGGCCTGGCTTACCGGCTACGATGGCTGGTCGTTCTACGTGCATCAGGGGGTGATCATCCCGAAAGACGGCGATCCGATCTGGTGGGGGCGGTACATGGATATGATGGGCGCCCGCCGCACCTGCTGGATGGCGCAGGACAGGCTGCTGGGCTACGGCGACTACTATGTCCAGTCAAGCGACCACCACCCGATGCAGGATCTTGCCGAGCATCTGAGCGCTCTCGGGCTTGACCGCGCCCGGATCGGTGTTGAGATGGAGAATTACTACTACTCTGCAAAGGCTCATGCCGTATTGACGGCAGAGCTTCCGCAGGCGGGTTTGGTAGATGCCACCGCGTTGGTCAATTGGCAGCGGCTTGTGAAATCCGATGCCGAGATCAGCTTTATGCGCAAGGCCGCGCGGATCACCGATAAGGTGATCCAGACTGCCATCGAACGGGCTGCACCGGGCGTGCGTAAAAACGATCTGGTGGCCGATATCCTGCATGCCGGAGTGACCGGGGTGGATGACGACTGGGGGGATTACCCGGCCATTGTGCCGCTGACCCCCTCTGGGCTGGATGCGACAGCGGCTCATCTCACCTGGGATGGCACGTCCATGCGCGCGGGCGAAGCAACCTTCTTTGAACTCTCCGGCTGCTATCGCCGCTACCACGCGCCGCTGTCACGTACGGTGTTTCTGGGCACCCCGTCGGAAGATATCGTGCGGATCGAGGCGGCCCAGATCGAAGGGATTGCCGCCGGAATAGAGGCCGCGCGCGCGGGCAATCGCACCTGCGATATCGCGGATGCTTTTATGGCCGTAATGGCCAAACACGGGATCGAGCGTTCGGGCCGAATGGGCTACCCGGTTGGCCTCTCCTATCCACCTGACTGGGGGGAGCGCACGGCCTCCATCCGCAGTGAAGACACAACTGTACTGCAACCGGGTATGGTCTTCCACTTCATGCCGGCCCTCTGGATGGACACATGGGGGCTGGAAACCACCGAAACCTTACTGATCCGCGACACAGGCGCTGCCGAGCCGCTCTGCACCGTGGAGCGCAAATTGTTTGTGAAGGACTGAGCCGGTGATAGAGCACACCACCCGGATCCTCTCCGATCTCATCGCTTTCCCCACGGCCTCAGCCGACAGCAATCTGGAGATGATTGCCTATCTGGCCAATCGGCTAGAGGATTGCGGCGCACGGGTGGATGTGATGTTTGATGCCAGCGGGCAGAAGGCAAATCTCTTTGCCACGCTTGGCCCTGAAACCGATGGTGGGATCGTGCTGTCGGGCCACAGCGATGTGGTGCCGGTGACCGATCAGGACTGGAGCAGCGATCCTTTTGCAATGGTGGAGCGGGACGGGCGGCTCTATGGGCGGGGCACCTGCGACATGAAGGGGTTTATTGCCGCGACACTTGCCATGGCGCCAGAGTTCGCCGCGCAGATCAGCCCCCGCCCCATCCATTTCGCCTTCACCTATGATGAGGAGGTAGGCTGCATTGGTGCCGGTCATCTGGTGCAGGCCCTGCGCGAGCGCGGGTTGAAACCACGACTGGCGCTCATCGGCGAACCCACCAGCATGCGCGTTGTCGAAGGGCACAAAGGTTGCCACGAATACAGCACAAGGTTTCAAGGGCTTGAGGGGCACGGCTCCGATCCGGGCCGGGGCGTCAATGCGGTGGAATATGCCGCCCGTTATGTGAGCCGTCTGCTGGATCTGCGTGGCGACCTGCAACAGCGTACCCCACCGGACAGCCGCTTTGATCCACCCTGGACAACGCTGAACATTGGCGCCCTCAACGGCGGCAGCGCCCATAACGTCATCGCGTCAAAGGCGCAGGTGGATTGGGAAATGCGGCCGGTGCAGCCCTCGGATGCGGATCATGTGAAGGACACGATGGCGCGCTATTGCCGCGACACGCTCTTGCCCGCGATGCAGGCGATCTACCCGGAGGCCAGCATCGAGACCGAGGTGGTGGGCGAGGTGGCCGGGCTCATCCCCACCACCCAAAACGAGGCGCGCGAACTCATGGCGGAGCTGCTGGGCAGCAACGCCGCAGAGCTGGTGCCTTTTGGCACCGAGGCAGGGCTGTTTCAGGAGCTTGGCATGGATGTGGTTGTCTGCGGCCCCGGCTCCATCGCGCAGGCACATAAGGCAGATGAATACCTGTCGCTGGATCAGCTGTCGCAAGGTCTGACGATGCTGCAACGATTGGCAGGGCGGCTGGCGGAGTGATGCCAGCCCTTTAAAGCGCGTCCGATAGTGCAGATTGCAGCGCATGGTACGACGCCTTGGGCGTGCGTTTCAGCGTGTCGAAATCCACATGCACCAGTCCAAAGCGTTTCTCATAGCCAAGCGCCCATTCGTAGTTGTCCAAGAGCGACCACAGGAAGTAGCCCTGCACCGGCACCCCGTCAGCAATGGCGCGGCGTAGGGCGTCCAGATGGTCGTCCACAAATGCAATGCGGGCGCTGTCTTGCACTGTGCCATCCGTCACCACATCCGCATTGGCCATGCCGTTTTCCGTCACGACCAGCGGCAGATCACGGGTATAGTCGCGCGCGGTCCGCGTCAGAAAATCATAAAGCCCCTGCGGATAGATCTCCCAGCCCATCTGTGTCTTCGGCAGCGGACCGTCCACTTCGGCATAGTGCGGCCAGGGGCCACTGTCGGGCGCAATCCGCTTGCGGGTGTAATAGTTGATCCCGCACCAGTCGACGGGCGCGGTGATGGTGGCAAAATCATCCTGCCAGCCCTGCGGCAGATGCGGCTCCAGCCCTTCCAGCGCCAGATCCGGGTAACGCCCGTGAAAGGCCCCACCAAGGAAAAAGCCGTTGTAGATCGCATCATAGCGCGCGGCGGCCTGTTGCGCGGCTGCGCTGTCATCAACGGGCGTGGCCCATTCCAGATTGAACACACCGCCCAGATTGCCCATGCCAAGGGCGCGCATCACCTGAATGGCGGTGCCATGGGCCAGCATCACATGGTGCATGGCCCGTGCGGTGGCGCGGATATCCCTCAGACCCGGCGCGTGATGGCCAAGAAAATGCGACAGCCAGCCCACGCACCACGGCTCATTGATCGGGGCAGCGGAATACATCCGGTCACCGATCCGGCGCATGATAACCTCGGCATAATCGCCAAACCATTTGGCGATATCGCCGTTGCGCCAGCCGCCCAGATCCGCCAGCGCCTGTGGCAGTTCCCAGTGATACAGCGTGACGCAGGGCTTCAACCCGCGCTCCAGCATCTCATCCGTCAGCCGGTCATAGAAATCCAGCCCCTCAGGGTTCGGCGCGCCGCGCCCCTCTGGCAGGACCCGCGCCCAGCTGGTCGAAAACCGGTAGCAGTCAAACCCGGCTGCCGCCGCCAGATCAAGATCTTCGGCGTAGCGATGATAGTGGTCGCAGGCCCACTGGCCATGTTCGGCGCGCACCACATTGCCCGGCGTTGCGGCGAAACTGTCCCAATGGGTGGCCCCCGCGCCGCCAAATCCGTGACCTTCGATCTGATAGGCAGAGGTGGCGGTGCCAAAGAGGAAGCCTTTGGGGAAATCAGCACGGCTGTTGCGGAACATAGGCAGGGCTCCTGTGGGGGGATCAATCAGCGAGGAGAGGGTGCAGGACCAGTGGAGCCGCCAACGGTCAGCTGCGCTTCAAGCAGACGGGTCGGAAGCGGCTGACCGGGGTTGCGGATCTGGTCCAACAGCAGATTGGCCAGTTGGCGGCCTGCCTCCTGTACGGAGGAGACGGTGGCGGTGAATTGCGGCACCTCATCGCCGTTGCGCAGATAGGACAGATCATCGTCATGGGTGATCACCGAGATATCGCGCCCCATCTGGCGACCTGAATCCTCGATCGCGCGGCGCACCCCCATGGCGGGGATGATCGACGACACCAGATAGGCGGTGGGCGGATCCGCCATCGCCTGGGTTTTCGCAACGGTGCGATACCCGTAGCTCTCGGTCATTTCCTCCGCATACATCAGCGCGGGATCCAGCGGCAGGCCTGCCGCCTTTAGCGCGTATTCATAGCCCGCCCGACGGCGCCAGGCGAAATCCATGCTCTCTAATCCGTTCACAAGGCAGATCCGCCGGTGTCCTAGGTCGATGAGAAACCGTGTCGCCCGGTCAAAGGCGCTTTTGTTGTTCACATCGAGCCAGCAGTACTCTCCTGCAAGGTCAGAGGCGCGGCCATGCACGGCAAAGGGCAGGCCGATTTCACGCAACAATCCGATCCGGGGATCCGACATGCGCGGCGCATGGAGGACAATGCCGTCAACATTCCGCTTGGAGGCCATCTCGCGATAGGCTTTCTCCTGTTTCTTATCCTCAACCAGTGACAACACCATGTCATAGCCAGCCGCGGCGTAGCTCTCGCCAGCACCCGCAATGAAGTCGCCAAAAATCGGGTTCACCATCTCATGCTGCGACGACAGAGGGATCACGTGACCAATCGCCATCGCGCGCCCTGTGGCCAGTGCTTTGGCGCGCGTGTTGGGGCGGTAGTTATGTTGCTCGGCCGCGGCTGCCACGCGTTTTCGGGTCGCCTCGCTCACCTCGGGAAAGCCGTTGAGCGCACGGCTCACTGTCGTCTGCGACAGGTTCAGATATGCGGCCAATTCCTTCAGGTTCATTCGCGGAAAACTCCAAAGCGCTTTGATTCCAATGTCTGCGACCAGAGCAATCACGGGCCATCTGCGCAGTTATGGCAGGGCAGGGGATAGGCTGACAAGCCCTATGTTTTTTATAGTTGTTTGGCAACATGACGGGAAATTGTTGACAGTTGCATCCGAATCCGGGATTTTGCTGAAATCCAAAGCGCTTTGAAAACTTTGAAGTCGTGGCAAGCGGCGGGCGCGTTGAACACTCGGGAGGAGATATTATGAAACGCAGTCTTTTGGCGGCAGCCGGCGTCCTGGCTCTGTCTGCTGGTCTTGCGCAGGCCGAAGGCGCGCTGACCTTTCCGGTCGGCGAGGGAGAGTTTAACTGGGAGAGCTTCGAGGCGCTGAAGGCAACCGATCTGTCGGGGGAGCAGGTCACAGTCTTTGGCCCATGGCTTGGCCCGGATCAGGAGGTCGTCGAAAAGGTGCTCGCGTATTTCGCTGAAGCTACCGGTGCGGACGTGCGTTACACTGGCTCGGACAGTTTTGAACAGCAGATCGTGGTCGATGCGGAGGCAGGCTCCGCGCCCAACGTCGCCGTTTTCCCACAGCCGGGACTTGTGTCCGACATGGCCGCGCGCGGATTCATCGCGCCCCTGGGCAGCGAGACCGCAGACTGGGTCCGTGAAAACTATGCCGCCGGCGATTCCTGGGTTGATCTCAGTACCTTCACGGGGCCGGACGGCAATGACGATGTCTTTGGCCTGTTCTACAAGGTCGATGTGAAGTCTCTTGTCTGGTACGTACCTGAAACCTTTGAAGATTTCGGATACGACATTCCCCAGTCGATGGAGGAGCTGAAGACGCTGACCGATCAGATGGTCGCCGATGGCAACACGCCTTGGTGCATCGGTCTGGGATCTGGTGGTGCCACTGGCTGGCCTGCAACCGACTGGGTTGAGGACATGATGCTGCGCACGCAGGATCCGGGCGTTTATGACCAGTGGGTATCGAATGAAATTCCTTTCACCGATCCGCGTGTTGTGAATGCCATCGAGGAATTCGGATATTTCGCCCGCAATGACGATTACGTCTCCGGCGGTGCAGGGGCGGTGGCCTCCACCGACTTCCGCGATAGCCCCAAAGGCCTGTTCGCCAGCCCGCCGCAGTGTCTGATGCATCGTCAGGCGTCGTTCATCCCGGCCTTCTTCCCGGAGGGGACAGAAGTGGGGCTGGATGCAGATTTCTTCTACTTCCCGGCCTATGCGGAAAAGGATCTGGGCAGCCCGGTTCTCGGCGCAGGTACCCTGTGGTCGATCACCAATGACAGCAAAGGCGCACGCGCGCTGATGGAGTTCCTGAAATCCCCCATCGGACATGAGGTCTGGATGGCGCAGCAGGGCTTCCTGACCCCGCATAAGGGCGTGAACACCGATGTCTATGCCACCGATACGCTGAAGAAGATGGGGGAGATTCTCCTGTCTGCCGATACCTTCCGCTTTGATGCATCAGATTTGATGCCGGGTGGTGTCGGTGCGGGCTCCTTCTGGACCGGTATGGTCGGCTATGCCGGCGGCACCCCCGCGGAAGAGGTCGCAGCCGAGATCCAGTCCTCCTGGGATGCTCTGAAGTAAGATCGCTCTAGGGCCGACCCCCGGCGCGTCGGCCCGGCCTTTTCCATTGTCCTTCCCCGTGATCAGTGCGCCCGCGTTGGACCGTGGTGCGCCCGCCTGATCAGGGTCCGCTATCCACAACGCACCCCAAAAGGGAGATATCCCATGCATCCAGCCATTCAGGGCCTCTTGACCATCGCCTTTGGCGTCGGGGGATGTGTCGGCTATTTCTACTTTTCCAATCTGGTGCTGGACCGGGTGATCTTTCCAGCGCGGGGCGTGCATATTGCCCGCAACATCCGCCGCGCCAATATGATCCGGCCCTGGCTGTTCCTCTTGCCCGCATTGCTCGCGTTGGGGCTTTACCTGGCCTATCCGGTGGTCGAAACCCTGCGCCTGTCGGTGACCGAACGTGTGCCCGGGGGCGGGTCGGAATTTGTTGGCCTTGCCAACTACCAGCAGATGCTGGCAGAGGCCAAATTCTGGGAGGCGCTTCAGAACAACTTCCTGTGGCTCCTCGTTGTGCCTGCGGCCTCAACCGCCTTTGGCTTGCTGGCGGCGCAGCTGACGGACCGGCTGGTCTGGGGCAATATCGCAAAATCTCTGATCTTCATGCCGATGGCGATTTCCTTTGTTGGCGCCGCGGTGATCTGGAAACTGGTCTATGACGCCCGCCCCGAAGGCACCGACCAGATCGGCGTCTTGAATGCGGTCTACATCTACCTCGGCGGCGACGCACCAATGCAGTGGCTGACAATCCCGTTCTGGAACAGCTTCTTTCTGATGATGGTGCTGATCTGGATCCAGACAGGTTTTGCCATGGTGATCCTGTCGGCAGCCCTGCGCGGCATTCCCGAAGAAACCGTGGAGGCGGCCATCGTGGATGGGGCCGGACCGTTTCAGATCTTCTTCAAGATCAAAGTGCCACAGATCATGGACACCATCGTTGTGGTCTGGACCACCATCACCATCGTCGTTCTGAAGGTCTTTGACATCGTCTTTGCCATGACCAACGGCCAGTGGGAGACGCAGGTTCTGGCCAATTACATGTACGACAAACTGTTCCGTGCCAATGACTGGGGCGTCGGCTCTGCCAGCGCCATGGTCATCATGCTGCTGGTGCTGCCGATCCTGGTCTGGAACGTCTACAACGCCCGCCGCGAAATGCGCTGAGGAGACCGCGATGAATATGATTGCCGGAGAAAAACCTGCGCTGATCTGGGCCTTGCGCCTGTCTGTGGTGCTGTTGGTGGGGCTGTGGCTGTTCCCGACGCTGGGTCTGTTGGTGTCCTCCTTCCGCACCTCTGACCAGATCGCAACCAGCGGCTGGTGGCGCGCGATGTTCCCGAGTGAGCAGAACCTGACCCTGCGCACCGATCCGCCGAGCGCACAGGTGCAGGAGGGCGATCTCTATGTGATCGAGGGGCGTCTCTTTGCCGAAGGCACCGAGAGCGAGATCTCCGCCTGGGGCACCTCGGCACGCGAACCCGCCGCTTACCAGCCCGGTGAAACGGCAGAGCTGCGCCGTGGTGGCACCCTGACAGTCACCGAAGATGGCGCCTACCGGCTTGAAAGCACCGAGGAAATCAGTGGCAAACGCGGCCCCCGCGTGTTCGTCACGGCAACCGTGCCACCGGAATTCACGCTGGAAAATTATGAGACCGTGCTGGTGTCCGGCAATGCGACAGACAATATGGCAAAGGCGTTTTTCAACACGCTGACCGTCACCATCCCGGCCACCATCATCCCGATCCTCGTCGCGGCCTTTGCCGCCTATGCGCTTGCGTGGATGGAGTTTCCGGGCCGCGCCCTTCTGGTGGCGGCGATTGTCGGCCTGTTGGTGGTACCCTTGCAATTGGCGCTGATCCCGCTGCTGAAGTTCCACAATGAGATTGGCATCGGCAAGGGCTACATCGGCGTCTGGATGGCACACACGGGCTTTGGCCTGCCGCTCGCGATTTACCTCCTGCGCAACTACATGGTCGGCATTCCGCGCGACATCATCGAAAACGCCCGCGTGGATGGCGCTACGGATTTCATGATCTTTGTCCGCATCATCCTGCCGCTCTCCTTCCCGGCACTGGCCTCCTTTGCGATCTTCCAGTTCCTGTGGACCTGGAACGACCTTCTGGTGGCGATGGTGTTCCTGATCGACGCGACCGGAGAAACCACGGTGATGACCAAGCAGATTGTTGAGCTGCTGGGCACCCGTGGCGGCAATTGGGAAATCCTCGCAACCTCCGCCTTCGTCTCGATTGCGGTGCCGCTCGCCGTCTTTTTCGCGATGCAGAAATACCTCGTCCGTGGCCTCCTTGCAGGCTCGGTCAAGTGACCTGATCCGCAGGCCGGATCAGACCGGCACTGCCCCTTACTCTAAGACTATGGAAACAGCTGACATGAACGCTCAAGCTCAACTCGACCCGGCCCAGGTTCTCGCCGCTGACCCCGATTGGTGGCGCGGTGCGGTGATCTACCAGATCTATCCGCGCAGCTATCAGGACAGCAACGGCGACGGCATTGGCGACCTTCGGGGCATCACCCAGCGCCTGCCGTATATTGCCGCGCTTGGGGTGGATGCGATCTGGATTTCGCCATTCTTCACCTCCCCGATGAAGGATTTTGGCTATGACGTCTCGGATTATTGCGATGTTGATCCGATGTTTGGCAGCCTGTCCGACTTTGACCAACTGGTCGCCGCTGCCCACCGTTTGGGCCTGCGTGTGATGATTGATCTGGTGCTGTCGCATACCTCCGACCAGCACGCATGGTTCGGCGAAAGCCGTCAGAACCGCGACAATGACCGCGCCGATTGGTACGTCTGGGCCGATCCGCAACCCGATGGCACGCCGCCGAACAACTGGCTGTCAATCTTTGGCGGTTCCGCCTGGCAGTGGGATCCACGGCGTGAGCAGTATTATCTGCACAACTTCCTTGTCTCGCAGCCGGATCTGAATTTTCACTGCCCTGCGGTACAGGACGCGCTGCTGGATGTGACCCGCTTCTGGTTGGAGCGCGGCGTTGATGGCTTCCGCCTTGATACGATCAATTTCTATTTCCACGATGCAGAGCTGCGCTCGAACCCGGCCCTGCCGCCGGAGCAACGCAACGCCACCATCGCCCCCTCGGTGAACCCCTATAATCACCAGGAACATCTCTACTCCAAGAACCAGCCGGAAAACCTGGCCTTCCTTGGCCGCTTTCGTGCGCTGCTGGATGAATACCCCGCCAAGGCCGCCGTGGGCGAGGTGGGCGACGCGCAGCGCGGGCTTGAGATCATGGGCAGCTACACGGCGGCCAACACCGGTGTTCACATGTGCTATGCCTTCGAACTTCTGGCCAAGGATGTGCTGACCGCCTCCCGTCTGGCCGAGGTCTTTGCCGAGGTAGATCGTGTTGCCGCAAATGGTTGGGCGTGCTGGGCGTTTTCCAATCATGATGTGATCCGCCACAGCAGCCGCTGGGGCCTCAACCCGGCGGCACAACGTCTGTTCACCACTATGATGATGTGCCTGCGTGGCACCGCCTGCATCTATCAGGGCGAGGAGCTGGGCCTGCCGGAGGCAGACATCGCCTTTGAAGACCTTCAGGACCCTTATGGCATTGAGTTCTGGCCGGAGTTCAAGGGCCGTGACGGCTGCCGTACGCCCATGGTCTGGGAGCCGTCGAATGGCGAGGGTGGCTTCAGCGAAGGCAAGCCATGGCTGCCCGTCTCGCCCGAACATCTGAACCTGAGCGTGGCCAGTCAGGAGGCCGACCCAGAGGCGATGTTGCACCACTACCGCCGCGCCATTGCCCTGCGCAAGACGCATCCCGCATTGGCAGTGGGCACCCATGATCAGCTGCGGGCAGAGGGCAATGTCGCCTTCTTCACCCGTCAGGACCGCGCCGAGGTGATCTTTTGCGCCTTCAATCTGGGGGACACCCCGGCAGAGATTTCCTTGCCGGAAGGCATGTGGCGCAAGCCTGAGACCGACATCGCGCTGGCTGATCTGCCAGACGGCGGCAGGCAGGTTGCACTGGCACCTTGGCAGGCCTGCCTCGCGGTGCGGGTCTGACAGAAACGACGAGCAAGGGAGGGACCAGTAGATGGCAAACCTGAAATTGACCAATGTGGCCAAAACCTACGGGGGCGGTGTCGAGGTCCTGAGAGATATCAATCTCGATATCAAGCAAGGCGAGCTGATCGTCTTCGTTGGTCCCTCCGGCTGCGGCAAATCCACCTTGCTGCGGATGATCGCGGGGCTGGAGCGGATCAGCGGTGGCACGCTGGAAATCGACGATGCGGTGATGAATGACATCCCGCCCGCCCAGCGGGGCATTGCGATGGTGTTCCAGTCCTACGCGCTTTATCCGCATATGACGGTGCGCGACAACATGGCCTTTGCGCTGAAGATCGCGAAGAAAAGCAAGGACGAGATCGACGCCGCCATCGACCGTGCGGCCAAGATCCTCCAGCTGGAACCCTATCTTGATCGCCTGCCCAAGGCGCTGTCGGGCGGGCAGCGGCAGCGGGTCGCCATCGGCCGCTCCATCGTGCGCGATCCGAAGGTCTATCTTTTTGACGAGCCGCTCTCAAATCTGGACGCGGCGCTGCGGGTCGCTACCCGGATCGAAATTGCCCAGCTGAAAGAGGCGATGCCCGACAGCACCATGATCTATGTGACCCATGATCAGGTGGAGGCGATGACGCTGGCAAGCCGCATTGTGGTCCTTGCCAACAAGGGCATCGCGCAGGTCGGCACTCCGCTTGAGCTGTATGAGCGGCCCGAGAATGAGTTCGTGGCCCAGTTCATCGGCTCGCCTGCCATGAACCTCATTCCCGGAACAGTGATCGCCACGGGGCCGCGCACCACGGTGCGGCTCACCACTGGGGAGGAGGTCGCGGCTGATATCCCCACTACGGAGGAGGATCAGGGACTGGCCGTCAACGTCGGCGTCCGGCCCGAGGATCTGGTTGAGGAGGGCACTGGCGGCGCGCTGATCGACAGCCGCGTTGATATCGTGGAGGCCCTGGGCGAGGTCACCGTGCTCTACATCGCTGCGGGAGAGGGCAAGGACCCGCTGATTGCCAAACTCCCCGGCATTCACAAGGGGCTGCGCGGCTCCTCTGTGCGGCTCTATGCCGACCCGGCAAAGCTGCATCTCTTTCACAACGGCCAGTCGCTGCTCTATCGTTAAGTGCTCGCGCTACTTCTGCAGGACGGTGCTGCGCCATTCCTCAAGGAACCGCGCCCGTTTCAACCGGTCCAGAAACACCAAGAGCCCCGGTCCCATCTGGATCGGGCGCAAGGCGGCGGTGGGGGTGGTCTCGGCGGTGGCGTACCGCGGGAAAGGATAGTCCGGATCGCGCCCATTGCCCCAGGCGGCGCGCAACAGGTGGTCGATGAACGCCCCCGCCAAATCGGGCCGCTCGGCCCCTCTCAGCACGACAGCCGTGCGCAGCATCATATTGGTATAGTCCTGCGGATCGACGATCTCGATCCGCTCCGCCAGATCGTCCCGCGCACGCGCATAGCTGCCGAGCACATTATAGGCGATGGCCAGCTCCCCGCGCGCCACCGCCTCGATCATCTCGCCGGAGCAGCAATAGAGCCGCAAATCAAGGCTGCCGAAAATCTCCATCATTCGCCAGAAGCTTTCCGAGGTGCGCAGATCCTGCGTGGCAAACAAATAGCCAAGCCCGCTTTTCTCGACATCATAGGTGCCAATGCGACCCCGAAACCGGTTGGGGTAGCGGCGCAGGAGCGACATCAGCGCCTGACGGCTGCGCGGCATCTCCAGCCCGTCAAAGGCGGCAGGCGACAACACGATCGACGCGGGCTCCTGCGAGAAAGCAAAGACATGATCGCGCCAGACCGCCCAATCCGGGATCCGCAGCCGCCCAGCGGGGGAATGCGCGCGGGTGTACCCGTCATTGGCAAGCTTGGTCTGCAAATCCAGTGCCGAGGATACGGCGAGGTCGAACCCCGCATCTTCTTCGACCACTGCCCGCATAAGCTCTGAACTGCTGACTGTGACGTAGTCTACCACCACCGTCGGACGGGTACGCAGAAAACTCTTAACCAGTGGGGCCAGCAGATCGGTGTCCGTGGTGGACAGAACCCGCAACACATCCGCACTCGCCTCACCGGCGGCGGGGCCGAACCGGCGTTGATCCTCCACCTCAAACGCTTGTGCGGAGAACGCTGGCAGAGCCAAAGTCAAAACCACCAGCCAGACTGCGCGGATCAGGCCTGTCATGACACTGGAAAACACAAGGAAACGCATGATCCCTCCCGCCTTGGAGATGCGGCAGGGGGGCCATTGGTGGCTTGGCTGGATGCAATCGTCAACCGGCCGCCATGGGCCTCCGCCACCTCGCGCGCAATGGTGAGGCCAAGGCCCGACCCAATCGTCCCCTCGGCATTGCTGCCCCGCGCAAACCGTGCCGTCAGCGCATCGGTATCGCCGCTGGGAAACCCGCCCGCCTCATCAATGATGCTGAGCCGCAGCTCTGCCCCCTCCCTGCGCAGAATGACCTGAATATCGCTCTCGGAAGGCGCATATTTGATCGCATTGTCCAACAGGTTGCGCACCGCGTTCTGGATGAGGATTGGATCGCCGGACAGTGGCGGCGTTTGCGGCAGGTCGGAATGGAGCGCAATGTCTTTCAGTTCCGCAATGGGGCGGAGCCGGTTCAGCAGATCGCGCGATAGGGCCCCCAGATCCACCTCTTCGCGCAAGAGGCTGTCGGTGCGAAAGGTCACCATCGCATGATCCAGCAGCTGCCCCGCCGCGCGGGAGCTCTCATCAATGGCGCGGATCATCTCACGTAGCGAGGCGCGGTTTTCGTCCCGCTCGACCCGTCTCAGCGTGATCTCGGCCTGCGTGCGCACCGTGGCCAGCGGCGTGCGCACCCGGTGCGCGGCTTCTGCGATGAAATCCTCTGACCGAGAGAGGGAAATCCGCAGCCGCTCAATAAACCGGTTCAAGGATGTGACCAGCGGGATCATCTCCGACGGTACCGGTCGGTGCACCGGGCGCAGATCCTTCGGTCCACGGCGCGACACCGCTTCGGCCAGTTCGGCCAGCGGTCGAATACTGGACTGTGCTGCCCAGATCGCCAAAAACGCCGCGATCATGAAGAAACCCAGGCCAAGCTGTAGCGCGGTGCGCGTCAGCTCCGCCAATTGCGCGGCCTGTCCTTCACGGGTCTGCGCCACGGAAATCACCACATCGGAGACCTGACCGTTCAGCGACACCCGACGCGCCAGGGTCACCATGCGGATGCTATCGCCTTTGTAGGGCGCAGTATCAAATCGCGGCTGCCCTCGTTGGGGCAGCAGATCAGGCAGCGGCAGGTCGCCGTAGCCAGTGAGCATACGGTCATTTTGCGCGACCCGGTAAAACACCCGATCATCGCTGACATTGCCCAGCATCGACAGCGCCGAATAGGGGATATCGACCGTCACGTCGCCCGACCGTACAGACACCGAGTCCATAATCGACGTGGCCGAGGCCTGCAGTATACTGTCATGGGTGCGCTGCGACACATCCCGTGTGAAGACCAGCACGATGAAGAACAACAAGGAGGCGAGAAAAGCGGCACTGCCCACCAGCTGCAACGTCAGCCGCCGCCGGATGGATCCGCTGGTCGGCAGCGCGCGGCTCATGCAAGCGACATCCGATAGCCAAGCCCGCGCACCGTCGTGATCTCCACATCAGATCCCGCCAGATGTTTGCGCAGCCGTCCCACATAAACCTCAATCGCGTTTTCCGAGACGTCTTCGTCATAGGAAAACAGCCGGTCCACCAGTTTCGATTTGGAAAAGATCCTGTCCGGCGCATTGACGAAAACCTCCAGCAATCGCAACTCTTTGTTGCGCAGGGAAACGGTCTTGTCGCCCACCATCAGCGTGCCAGCTAAGGGATCAAACACCAGCGCCCCGAATCGTTTCTGGTTGGAACTGCCGCCACCATGGCGCCGCAACACGGCGCGACAGCGCGCTTCCAGTTCGGAAAAGTCAAAGGGTTTGGTGATGTAATCATCCGCGCCCAGATCCAGCACACCAACCCGGTCAGAAACTTCGGACCGCGCGGTCAGGACGATCACCGGTGTTGTGCCCTCGCGGCTGCGATGGGACTTAAGAAAGCTTCGACCATCCCCGTCTGGCAGCATAATATCCAGTAAAATCAAATCGTAATCCGCCGTCGCGGCATATTCATCTGCCACGGCCAGATCCGGGGCATGATCCACCACATGGCCATCCATCTGCAACCGGTCTTCAATGGCGGCAGCGAGGCTCAGATTGTCTTCGACCAGCAGGAAACGCATCGGTTCTATCCGTGGGAGGGGCAGGGCAGGTGGCGGCAGATTGCGGTGTGACAGGTTTGTGTCAGCTTAACGTGTTCCCTTCCAGTCATGAGCGGCCAAGCCGCCATTTGTCAAATGGGAGGACAACAGATGAAAATGACTTTGACCCGGCGCGCCCTGATGGCCGTGACCGCCGCAACGACGCTGGCCTTTGCTGCGCCGGTTTCTGCGGATGAGATGGTGGACAGCATCCACTTTCTGATCCCCGGCGGCGCAGGCGGCGGCTGGGACGGCACCGCGCGTGGCACTGGTGAGGCGCTGACCAAGGCGGGCCTTGTCGGCAACGCGTCCTTTGAAAACATGTCCGGCGGTGGCGGCGGCAAGGCGATCGGCTATCTGATTGAGAACGCCGAGAGCAACCACGGCACCCTGATGGTGAACTCCACCCCGATTGTGATCCGTTCGCTCACCGGTGTCTTCCCGCATAACTTCCGGGACCTCACCATGGTCGCAGGCACCATTGGCGATTACGCGGCCATCGTTGTGGGCAAGGACAGCCAGATCAACTCCATGTCCGATCTGATCGCCGCCTATCAGGCCGATCCGCGCAAGACCGCCATCGGCGGTGGTTCGGTCCCCGGCGGCATGGATCACCTCGTTGCTGCCATGGTGATGAAAGCCGCAGGCGAAGAGCCGACAGCGGTGAAATACATCCCCTATGATGCAGGCGGTGTGGCCATGGCGGCACTCCTCTCAGGTGAAATCGCCGCACTCTCCACCGGCTTCTCCGAGGCGATTGATCTGGCCAACGCAGGCGAGGTGAAGATCATCGGCGTCACCGCCGAGGACCGCGTGCCCGCTTATGCCGATGCACCGACGATGAAAGAACAAGGGATTGATGCCACTTTCGTCAACTGGCGCGGCTTCTTTGGCGCCCCCGGTCTGCCGGAGGAGAAGGTCGAAGCCTATCGTGCGGCCCTGGCCAAGATGTATGACACCCCCGAATGGGAAGAGGTTCGCGCCCGCAACGGGTGGGTGAACATCCACAACAGCGGCGATGACTTCGTGACATTCCTCGAAGGTCAGGAAGAGGTCATCAAAAGCCTGATGCAGGAACTCGGCTTCCTCTAAGTCTGGCAGAGCAGACAGGCGTCCGGTCCGAGTTGTGCCGGGCGCCCGACCTCTGACACCAGAAACCGGCGGCGCGCATCTTTAGGAGGAGGCCGCGCCGCCATCCGGTTTCACGCTCGATATATCTCATCAAAGGGGGGAGAGCCCGATGGCGCTCGACCGATGGATCGCGCTGGTCATTCTGATGATCAGCCTCGCCTATGGCTACACGGCCTTTTTCACCATGGACGAAGGCTTGCCGCCGTTCATGAAATTCAACGCCATCTGGCCCAGCACCTTCCCCAAGGGATTGTCGGTGATGGCGGTGATCTGCGCGCTGATCATCCTGCTATCACCGCAGAAGGCGGATACAGGTCCAAAGGCAGGTGACATCGATTACCGCCGCCTGCTGGACTATAAACTGGCGCAAGCGCTGTCGCTTCTGGCGATGATGGTGGTTTACGCGCTGGCGTTGCGTCCGGTTGGTTTTCTGATCTCCACCGTCGCGTTTCTGGTGATCAGCGCCATGATCCTGGGCGAGCGCAAGCTGCATATCCTGATCCCCATCGCGGTCATCGCGGCGGGTGTGGTCTGGTATCTGGTGCAGCAGGTGCTGGGTATCTACCTGCGCCCGCTGCCCTTTTTCCTGGGACATGGGGGCTGATATGCTGGACGGTATTCTGATCGGCCTCAGCACGGCCTTTTCTTTCAGTAACATCCTGATGGTGATCGGCGGCTGCCTCATCGGCACCTTCATCGGCATGTTGCCGGGTCTCGGCCCGATGAGCATCATTTCCATCATGATCCCGGTGGCGATCTCCATCGGTGATCCCTCTGCCGCGTTGATCCTGCTGGCGGGTGTCTATTATGGTGCCATCTTTGGTGGCTCCACTTCCTCCATCCTGATCAACGCGCCGGGCGTTGCCTCAACCGTGGCGACGTCATTTGACGGCTATCCGCTGGCGCGACAGGGCAAGGCGGGCAAGGCGCTGACCGTGGCTGCGATTTCGTCCTTCTGTGGCGGCAGCATCGGTGCGGTGCTGCTGATGATCTTTGCCCCGGCACTGGCCAGCGTCGCCCTGCTGTTCCACTCGGCGGAGTATTTCGCGCTGATGGTCGTCGGGCTCTCCGCCATCGCCGCCTTTGCAGGCACCGGTCAGGTGGTGAAAGCGCTGCTGATGACCGTCCTTGGCCTGATCATGGCCACGGTAGGTGAGGGCGCGCTGTTCAATATGCCTCGCTTCACCATGGGCATCATGGACCTGCAATCTGGCTTTGGCTTCATTACCTTGGCCATGGCGATGTTTGCCCTGCCAGAGGCGCTGTATCTGGTGCTGGATCCCGGTCGCTCCAAGACCGAAGGCGGCAGCAATGAGATCAAGGATCTGCGCATCACCAGAGCTGAGGCCAAATCCATCGCGCCGGTGATTGGCCGCCAGTCGATCCAGGGCTTCCTGATCGGTGTGCTGCCGGGGGCCGGGGCCACCATCGCCTCCTTCCTTGGCTACGCGGTGGAGCGCAATATCGCCCCGAAGGAGGAGCAGAAGGAGTTCGGCAAGGGCGCCATCAAAGGCCTCGCCGCGCCGGAAAGTGCCAACAACGCCGCCTGCACAGGCTCCTTTGTGCCATTGCTGACGCTTGGCATCCCCGGCTCGGGTACCACGGCAATCCTTCTGGGGGCGCTGATCGCGCTCAATGTCTCGCCCGGTCCGCGCCTGATGGTGGATGAGCCGGAGATCTTCTGGGCGGTGATCATCTCAATGTATGTCGGCAACCTGATCCTGTTGATCCTGAACCTGCCGCTGATCCCCTATATCGCCAAGGTTCTGGCGGTGCCGCGCAACTATCTGATCCCCTTCATCTTCTTCTTCACCTTGATGGGGGCCTATATCGGCCAGAACAATGCGACCGAACTGCTGATCCTCGTCGGCCTGGGGATCTGCGCCACGGTGCTGCGCTTTGCCGACTACCCGCTGGCGCCCTTGCTGATCGGCTTCATTCTGGGATCCATGCTGGAGGATAACTTCTCCCGCTCGATGCAGCTCTATGATGGGCTTGGCTTCCTGATGGAACGCCCGATGACCATTGGGCTCTTGGGCTTGGCGGCGGTTCTGGTGATCCTGCCCAGCTACCGGGCCCGCCGAGCGCGGCTGCGTCAGCGTGGGGTGGCAGATGGCGATTGATCGTCGCCATGGGAACAGATCACGGGGGGGCGCTGCGGCGCCCCTTTTGCGTGGCTCAGCCCAGGATCAGGAGCCAAAGCCAGACCGTCAGGATACAGGCCCCCGTGGCAATCAGCACCGAGGAGGCCGCCACCCGCTTTGCGCGCCCATACATATTGGCAAAGATATAGGCGTTGAACCCCGGCGCCATCGCCGCGTTCAGCACGGCTGAGCGGAACAGATCCGGCTGCACCTTCAAGGCGCTGCCCATGCTCCAGACCAGCGCCGGATGCACCATCAGCGAGATCGCGCAGACAAATCCGATGGCACGCAGGTCGCCTTCAGGGCGGTATTGCACCAGCACGCCCCCCAGCGCAAACAGCGCCGTCGGCAGCGCCGCGCGAATGACCAGCGCCAGCGCTTCATCCACCACCTGAGGGATCCACAGGCCCGAGAGGTTCACCACAAATCCCAGAGCGATGCCGAGGATCAGCACATTCTTGAACATCGCGCTGAAAACCGACTTCACCGTAGCGATACCACCTGCGCCCTTGTTGCGCACAACCTCCATCACTGTGATCCCCAGCCCGTAGCAAAACGGGGAGTGGAAGGCGATGATCGCGTAGTTGCTGGTCAAATTGTCGGCACCATAGGCGCGTTCCGTGATCGGTAGCCCCAGCAGCACCGAGTTCGAGAACAGACAGCAAAAGCCAATGGCCACGCAGTCTTCCCAGTCGCGTTTGAAAATCAGCCGCGCGCCAGTCATCCCCAGACAGAAACAGGCCGCCGCGCCGGTGTAGAAACTGATCAGCAAACGCGGATCGAAACTGTCTGACAGATCCAGCGTCGCAATGGCGCGAAACAACAGGCAGGGGATGGCAAAACTCTGCGTGAACTTCATCAGCGAATCTACATGGCCGGCCTGAAAATATCCGCGCCGTGTGGCGACATAGCCCGCCCCAATGACCAGAAACACCGGCAGGATGACATCGATCAGGCTCTGAAACATGATGTGCCTTCCTATGGGCGGGATCGTGGGCGCCTGATGTGGCGGCTCAGATTGGGTATTCGATCACCATCCCGTCATAGGCGGGATCGATATGTTCAGGGGTCTCTGCAGCGACCTGCGAGTAGTCCAGATCAATATGCATGTTGGTCAATACCGCGCGCTTCGGCGCCATGCGTTCAATCCATTCCAGCGCCTCGTCCAGCGACAGATGTGTGGGATGTGGTTTGCGGCGCAGCGCATCAAGGATCCAGCAGTCCAGATCCTGCAATTCCGCCAGCGCGCTATCGGGGATCTTGGCCACATCCGGCAGATAGGCGACATCGCCAATACGGAACCCAAGCGCGTCGATGGAGCCGTGATTGACCTCAAACGGGCGCAGGGTGATATCGCCACCGGGACCGGAAATTGTCAGCGGGCCATCAATACCGCGCAGGTCCAGAATGGGCGGATAGGGGGAGCCTTCGGGCTGCACAAAGGCATAGCCGAACCGCGACAGCAGCGCGTTTTGCGTATCCCCATCCGCATAGACCGGAATGCGGTCGCGCATGTTGAAGACGATCATCCGCAGATCATCAATACCATGCACATGATCGGCGTGGGAATGGGTGTAGACCACCCCGTCCAGCCGCCCGGTGCCGCTGTCCAGCAGCTGGCTGCGCATGTCGGGGGAGGTGTCGATCAGCACTGTCGTGGTTCCATCGGGACCATCCCGCTCCACCAGAAGCGAGCAGCGGCGGCGGCGGTTGCGGGGATTGTCCGGGTCGCACTCCCCCCAATGCCCGCCAAGCCGTGGCACCCCACCAGAGGAGCCACAGCCCAGAATGGTAAAGCGCAGCACGCCCATCAGGCGGCGGCCTCATATTGCGCCGCTTTCCAGAACAACCGATCAAAATTGGCCTGCGTCTGTGCGGCAAAATCGGCGTAATCCACACCAAACACCTCGGCACCCACGCGGGCGGTATGGGCGGTATAGGCCGGCTCATTGCGTTTGCCGCGATAGGGCGGCGGCGCCAGATAGGGCGCGTCGGTTTCCACCAGAATCCGCTCCATCGGGGCGGCGGCAAAGATATCGCGCAACTCCTGACTCTTGGGGAAGGCGGCGATGCCCGACATTGACAGGTAGAATCCCAGATCCAACGCCGCTCGCGCCAGCTCAGGCGAGGAGGAGAAACAATGCATCACACAGCTATAGGCGCCCTTGGCCATTTCATCGCGCAGGATGGCGGCCATATCCTCATCCGCTGCGCGGGCGTGGATGATCAGAGGCAGGCCGGTTTCCCGCGCCGCCGTAATATGGGTTCTGAGAGAAGTCTTCTGCACCTCCGCACTGTCGGCGGTATAGTGATAGTCCAGTCCGGTCTCGCCAATGCCGACAAACTTGGGATGCTGCGCCAGCGCCACCAGTTCATCAACCGACACCAGCGGCTCATCTGCAGCACTCATCGGGTGGGTGCCCGCGGCGTAGAACACTGGCGCATGCGCCTCGGCGATGGCGCGCACGGTGGATTCGTTGCGCAGCTTGGTGCAGATGGTGACCATACGGGTCACACCGGCCTCTGCCGCCCGTGCAATCAGTGCGTCCAATTCGCCTTCGAAATCGGGAAAATCCAGATGGCAATGGCTGTCCGTAATGGACGGGGGCGTGGGGGAAAGGCTCTCGGTCATCTCTGCTCTCTGTCGCGTCCTGCGGGGCTCGGTACTCCGAATTAGCGCGCCGCAGTGTCCTGCATCTTGAAAACCGTATCTAGGACAAGTGCTGCGGGGTCAAGGTTGACCGCCTGACCATGGCGCATGCGGGCCGTGACCTGCGCCGCCAGATCCGCCCAGGCACGCGCCTTTTGCGGCGTCGGTGAAAGCCGCGACAGCACAGCTGCCTCCTGCGGGGCGGCTTCCGGCTGCGGTGCGCCTCCCGTGGCCCCAGTACGCGCCAGCCGGGCCAGCGCCGTATCAATGAGGGTGAGCAGCAGCTCAAATTTCTCTGCACCACCCCGTGCTGCGGCCTGTTCCGCCAGCGCCATCGCGCGCTGCCGATCCAGCCGGGGCAGGCTGTCCAGCAGCCGCACCACATCGCTATAGGCCTGCAAACCACCCAGGTTCAGCAGCCTCAGCGCCGCCCCGACCGAGCCATTGGACAGCGCGGCCAGATGGTCAGCTTGCTTTGGCAGCTCAGCGCCTGCCTGCGTCAGGGCCGCCTGCATGTCCTCAGCGCTCAGCGGTGCAAACCGCAACAGCCGACAACGTGAGCGGATCGTCGGCAACAGTCGCGAAGGTTGATGCGATACCAGCAGCAGGGTTGTGCGGGCAGGTGGCTCTTCCAGCATCTTCAACAGCGCATTGGCGGCACTGGTGTTCATATCATCTGCGGCATCCACAATCACCACCCGGCGCCCGCCGTCTGTGGCCGAAAGGCCAAAGAACTTGTTCAGCGCCCGAATGTCATCGACCACAATCTGGTCGCGCAGCTTGCCCTTGTCGTTCTCGCTGCGGGTAATCGACGCCAGCCCCGGCTCCGCCAGCGCCTGAATGCGGTGCATCACCGGATGATCCATCCCGATATCCAGCGAGGTGGCAGGCGGTGGTGCCCCAAACAGCCCCGCATCCTCCGCAGGCGGCTGCGATAGCAAAAACGCCGCAATGCGCCAGGCCAGCGTTGCCTTGCCGACGCCCTGAGGTCCGGTCAGCAGCCAGCCATGATGCAGCCGGTCCGAGTTGAAGGCGGTCAGGAAATCCTGTTCTGCCTGCGCCTGTCCGAACAGCTGCTGCGTCTCACGCGGGTGCGGCGCACCCGCGGTCTGATCCGCGCGCAGGGGGGGCTCATCCTTGCTCATGCGCCTGCGTCCCCCTCAGACGCGGGCAGGGCGGTGGAGACAACCTCCAGCACATCGCGCGCGACGCTGTCCATCGGGCGGTCCCCGTCAATCACGCGAAACCGGTCGGCAAATTCCTCCGCCAATGCGAGAAACCCGGCGCGCATCTGCTGTTGCAGATCCAGACCGAAATCCTCGAACCGCTCTTCGCTGCCCTGGCGGCCCTTGGCGCGCGCCAGCCCCTTGGCCGGGTCCATGTCGATCAGGATGGTCAGATCCGGTTCACGGCCGATCATCAGGCTGTGCAACTGATCCACACTCTGGCGCAGATCGCCGCGCGACAGCCCCTGATACATCCGCGTGCTATCGGCAAAGCGGTCACAGACCACCACTTTGCCCGCCGCCAGCGCAGGCAGGATCCGCCGTTCCATATGGTCGCGCCGCGCGGCGGTGAACAGCAACAGCTCGGTTTCCGCAGACCAGCGGTCGGGGTCCCCCTCCAGCACCAGACGGCGGATTTCCTCCGCGCCATCTGAACCGCCGGGTTCGCGGGTCAGAACAACCTCTAACCCCTGCGCCTGCAAGGCCTCCGCCAGCAGGCGACATTGTGTTGATTTGCCAGAACCGTCGATGCCCTCAAAGGTCACGAACAGGCCAGGGGAGGCGTCCACTGCGACGCCGGTTTTGGCCGCTATCACTGGCTGGCCTCAGGGCCGCTGAGGAAACGTTTCACCAGCACTTCGGCAGCGGTCTTCACCCGCACCGGGAAGCCACCGGTCGGAATGTCCTTCTCCGCCACCAGCGGCAGACGCACCTCCGGCAACTCATCTGGTTGCAGCACCAGTTCTGCCAATTTCTGGCCTTTCTCGATGGGCGCATCAATCGGCCCTGTATAGACCACCTCGCCAGTGATTTCACGACCGGCAAGGGCGGGCAGCAACACGGTCAGATCCTCCGCTGGTACCAGCCCTACGGTTGCCTCTGCCCCGCGCCAGACCTCGGCTTCCGCGACCGGAACACCCGCTTTAGCCACCGTTTTTTTGGCAAATTGGCGAAACGACCAGTTAACCAGGGCCTCAGCCTCCTCTGCGCGGGCGGTGGTGCTGTCCAGACCGGTGATCACGAAAATCACCCGCCGGTCGCCCTGTGCTGCGGAGCCGACCAGACCATAGCCCGCCTCCGAGGTATGGCCGGTCTTCAGACCATCCGCGCCAATACCGAGACCCAGCAGCGGGTTGCGGTTGCGCACATTGGAGGGCGCGCGGCCGTCAAATTCAAACTCCCGCTCGGCAAACAGCGGATAATACTGCGGGAAATCCTCGATCAGCTTTTCAGCAAGGATCGCCAGATCCTCCACCGACATACGGTGTCCGGCGGCGGGCCAGCCATTGGAATTGGCGAAGGTGGAGTTCTCCATCCCCATCTCCTGCGCCCGCTTGGTCATGTAGCGGGCAAAACCCGCCTCGGTACCATCCGGGCTCAGCGCTTCGGCCAACACCACGCAGGCGTCATTGCCCGACAGCACGATAATCCCGCGCAAGAGATCCTCCACCCGGACCCGATCCTGGGTGTTGAGGAACATGGTCGAGCCTTTGTAGCTCATGGCATGCTGGCTGACGGGCAGCCGCTCATCCAGTGTCAGGCGACCATCGCGGATCGCCTCAAACGCCACGTAAAGCGTCATCAGCTTCGACATCGACGCAGGCGGCAGCGCGAGATCGGCGTTCTTGGCCAGCAGCACTGTATCGGTCTCCTGATCCAGCACATAGGCGGCGCGGGCGCGGGTATCAAAGGCCGCAGCCGACAGCGCTGAGAGGCTGACCAACAGGCCAGCCGCACAGGTGAGTTTCAAAGCAGAGCGAAGCGGAGAGGGGAGAAAGGTCATAACGAGATCGTCTTTCCGGTTGGTCACGTCAGGCAGAGCCGCACAAGCGAGGTCAATTGGTGACCGCATAGGCATCGGAGAAGCCGACGCCCTTGACGCTCTTCAGCAGCTGACTGCGTTCGGATTTCGATTGGGCAGGCCCGACCAGCACCCGCCAGAACGGTTTGCCGTTGCTGGACTGGGACAGGACTGAGGGCATAAGCCCGGCATTGCGCATCTGATCGGCGGTGCGTTTGGCATTGGCCTCAACACTGAAAATACCGATCTGGATATAGGGTTTGGTCAGGGGCGAGCTGGCTGCAGCCGCCCTGGTCGCCGCAGAGGTTGCCGCCGCTGTGGTCGATTGCGCAGGCGCAACAGCGGTCGGGGCCGCCGCGTCGATGGCTGCCGCAGCACCAGCGATCGGGTCCAGCGGTTGTGTGTCGATATCGCCGCCATCGGCAAGGGCAACATCCGCATCCTCAAGGGTGACGTCCGCAGGTTGTTCCGGGTCGGCAACTTTTTCGCTGCGCAGCGCGGTTACATTCAGTTCAACCGGTGCGCCCGCCAACATGCCCAGAGCTTCGGACGCATCCGAGGACACCTGCAGCCGGGGACCGGGAATTTCCCGCTCACGCCGGAACAGCGCACCGATCACAAATTTGCCATTGGCCTGATTGCGGATGATCACCTGTTCGGGATCTTCGGCATCCGGATGCGCGACCCAAACGCCGCCCAGCGACGGACGCCCATCCCAAAGACCCGCTTCGGTCACCTGAAACACCTCCGGTGCCTCCACCTCGCGTTCGACCAGTCGGGTACTGCTGGAGGGGGTCACGGCGCCGTCTTCCTGTGGCTTTGGTTTGAGGAAGGCCAACCCGGGGCCCTCTTCGCAGGCGCCGAGGATCATTAGCCCGGCCAAGGCCGCCGCAAGCCGTCGGCCCCGGCGCGAAGACCCTTGGCCTTTGGCGCTGTGTTTGCGTGTCGACATAGCGTGAACCATGTGTGCTTCCTTGCCCGTATCTGACGGCGCTTTGCGCCTTCTTATGCGCGCTGTCCTGCGCTCCGTGCCGATTGCTTCGGCGTCAGCTGTTCCTGTACCGGTTGTTCCGGCGCCCTTATGATGGGCGCAGCATAGCCGCCACGCCAACGCAAGGAAACCCTGCCACAGCGCGCTCGGCAAGTTTTCGGCGATTGCGGATCCCTGTGCCAGCCCGTCACAGTCAGCACCCGGCGCAGGGTATCCGGGACAGGCGGCGGGCACCGCGAAACAGGATAGGATGCAATTCCCTCTTGCCAGACGGGCAACCAGCGCCTAAACCCTGCGCCGACCGGGGAGGTGGCAGAGTGGTCGAATGCGGCGGTCTTGAAAACCGTTGAACGTGAGAGCGTTCCCAGGGTTCGAATCCCTGTCTCCCCGCCACTCCAGCCGCCTCGAGCGCTGGTTGCCACTCCTGACAACGTGTCTCGTCGACCCATCTCTTGCGGTCTTTTTATGGATCGTTTCCGCTGTTGTCTCATGTCATGGGCCGCACAGGCGTGCGGCGGCTGTCAGTCCCGCCGTAGTAGATAGATATCCATGATCCAGCCATGATCCGCGCGGGCGTTGGCGCGGGTTTCGATGATCTGATCGCTGACCTCTCCCAACGGACCTGAGATCGAAATCTCATTTTCCATTCCGGCGTAGGCGCTCCACCAGATCTGAAGGCCTGCGGGATCAAGCGAGCGGAACGAACAGGCGCCATCCAGCATCACCACCAGCGTCTCGGTCCCCTCCGGCCAGCCCGCATCACGCAGCTGCCGCCCGGTGGTAATGGTGAAGGGGCCATTGATGGTATTGACCGGAATCGCATGGGCGGCTGTCAGCGCCTGAATGGAGGTGATGCCGGGAATGACGCGTAGGGCAATCTCGGCCCGCCTCTTGAGCCGGTCAGCAATGCGCATCGTGCTGTCATAGAGCGACGGATCCCCCCAGACCAGAAAGCCGATCTTGCCACCTTCGGGCAGATGGGTGGTGATGGTTTGCCACCAGATCTCGGCAATGGCGTCATGCCAGTCATCGACCCGCTGACGATAATCCTGCGTCGCCTCATCCCGCACCGGCAGGTCAAATTCCACGATACGGGGCGCGGGGTGGTCCGGGCCGCCCTCGCGGATCGCTGCGGCGCAGATTGCTTGGCGCAGCCCTGCCAGATCGTCCTTGCCCGCGCCCTTGTTGGGGATCAGGATCAGATCCTGCGCATTCAGCGCCTCTACCGCTTGCAAGGTCAGATGCTGCGGGTTGCCGGTGCCGATACCAATCAGGGTAAGCTCAATCATTGCGGGCCTTTCAAATGAAAACACGGCGTCTAAGGTGGGGCCGTGCCGGTTCAGTCATGTGCCAAGGATCAGGCGGTGTCGTAAAGTTGCAGTGTCGCCCACGCGCAGCAGTGGACGCCACAGATCGTCTTGGCCGCTGCCGGAAAGAAACCGCAGGCACCGCATCCGGGATCAGAGACAGCGTGAAGCCCGGAATGAAATGCACTTCAGAGGCTTCCTCCGGGAAGGTCGGCAGCAGCGTGAAAGCCTGGCACATATCCACGGGCGCGGCACCAGCAGAGATCAGCAGAGGATCGGGCGCGTATCACTGCCTCCGACCGGTGAAGGTCAGCTGTTCTCGGGGGCATCCAACCCGGCATGAGCCGGATCCGCAGGCTGATCGGCAAGCGGGCCATAGAGGATCAGCACCGGTGCGGTGGTTTCCATCGCGCGCAGCACCTCCGGCAGCTCGCCAACTGTATGGCAATGCAAGGATTGCTCCGGCGTAGAAACCCCCAGTGCAATCAGCGCATGGGTTTGGGGTGGCAATCCCGCGTCCAGCAGCTTTTCCGCCAGTGAGGCAAAGGTTCGCTTTCCCATATAGACCACGGTCGTCGCATCCGGATCCGCCAGCGCAGCGAGGTTCAATTGATCGGGCAGCCCGCCGGTGACGTCATGGCCGGTGATGAACTGCAACCGCCGCGCGGTTAGCCGCCGGGTCAGCGGGATATTCGCCGCCGCCGCCGCTGCTGACGCCGCCGTAACACCGGGCACGATCTCAAACCCGATGCCCGCCTGTCGCAAAGCGGTGATTTCTTCCTCCAGCCGGCCGAAGACACCGGAATCCCCTGATTTCAGCCGGACCACATGCTGGCCACTCTGGGCGTAGTCAACCAGCAGCTGGCTCACATGGTCCTGCTTGGGTGAGGGGCGGCCGGCGCGTTTGCCGACGCCCACCAGATCCGCATCGGCGCGGGCATGGCTCAGGATCGGGCCGGAGGACAGATCGTCAAACAGCACTGCATCCGCCGCCTCCAGCCGTTTGACGGCCTTGACCGTCAGCAGCTCCGGGTCGCCGGGGCCGGAGGAGACAAAGGAGACAAAGCCGCTCATGCCTGTTCTCCCGTGATCAGGTGGAAGAAGGTGCCGGTCACATGCCCCTTAATCGAGCCGGTCTCCGGCACCGGATTGCCGTCGGCGTCCATGACATGTGCCAGCGGCGCGTCGGGTTCTTCCAGAATGGTGGAGTAATGGAACTCATGCCCGCGCAGGGCGGTGCCCGCGCCAAATCCCGGCATCCCGGCTTGCAGCACGGCCCGGCGGTAGCCGAGGTGGAATTTGCGCTTCTCGTAAGAGGTCACAAGACCCAGAAGCCCCAGCATCTGGTGGCGGGTGCCCGCCTTGTCGATCAGGGCCTCGCCCAGGGCCATGTAGCCGCCGCATTCGCCATGCACCGGTTTGGTCTCGGCATGTTTGCGGATGCCCGCACGGAAGGTCTCTGCTGCGGCCAGCGTGCCGCCGTGCAGCTCAGGATAGCCACCGGGCAACCAGACCAGATCGGCATCTGCCGCGGGGGCCTCATCGGCCAGCGGCGAGAACGGCAGGATTTCTGCGCCCGCCGCGCGCCAGCCGGTCAGCAGATGCGGATAGGTAAAGGAAAACGCCGCATCGCGCGCCAGCGCAATCCGCTGGGCAGGCGGAGTTGGCAGGCTGGCAGGCGCAGGGGCCGCCCCCGACAGTGCCGCCGATTTGATTGCCTCCAGATTCACATGCTCACGCAGGAAGGATGCATAGCCTGCGATGGCGGCTTCCAGATCGGGGTGCTCAACTGCCTGAATGAGGCCCAGATGCCGCTCCGGCAGCGCCAGATCACCACGCCGGGGCAGGGAACCCAGCACCTTGATCCCGGCCTTTTCCATGCCCAATCGCGTCAGCCGTTCATGGCGCGGGCTGGCAACCCGGTTCAGGATGACGCCGGCAAAAGGCACATCGGTGTCATAGTTCTTGAACCCCAGCGCCGTGGCCGCCGCCGATTGCGCCTGTCCGCCCACATCGACCACCAGCACCACCGGCCAGCCCATGCGTTTGGCGGTCTCGGCAGAGGAACCAAAGCCAGACTGCCCGCGCGTGGCCACACCGTCATAAAGCCCCATGGAGCCTTCGCCGATGCAGATTTCTGCACCTGCCGATTGTGCTGTGACCGCATCCAAGAGGCCCGCGTCCATCGCCCAGGTATCGAGGTTGAAGCTGGGTCGTTTGGCAGCCGCCAGATGGAACGCCGGGTCGATATAATCCGGCCCGCTCTTATAAGGTTGGACGGTCAGCCCATCCTCTGCCAGCGCCCGCAAAAGGCCGAGCATCACGGTTGTCTTGCCGGTACCCGAGGAGGGCGCCGAGATCATCAGTCCGGGAGGGTTCATGTTTGTCATCAGATCAATCGTCCCCATGGCTCCAGCTCGACCACGGGCTGTCGGCGCTTTGCGGCCGGTAGCGGCGGTCGTAGTCGGTGGAATAGAGGCAGCTTTCGTCAAAGCCCTCGCCCTTCAGCACCGGCCCCACCAGGATCAGCGCGGTGCGGGAGATCTTTTCATCCAGCGAGTCCTTGAGTGTCTCCAGGGTGGCGCGGATGATCTGCTGATCCGGCCAGCTGGCGCGGTAGACCACGGCCACCGGGCAGTCCGCGCCGTAATGCGGAGTCAGGCTGTCCACCACATGGTCTAGGTTGCCGATCGACAGGTGAATGGCCAGCGTGGAGCCGGTTTTGGCAAAGTTCTCCAGCGATTCACCTTCCGGCATCGACGACGCGCGTCCCGGCGTGCGGGTCAGCACCACCGACTGGCCCAGACCCGGCAGGGTCAGCTCTGTGCCAAGCGCGGCAGCGGCGGCAGCAAAGGACGGCACACCGGGGGTGACGGATACCGGGATGCCCTCGGCCTTTAGTCGGCGCAACTGTTCGCCCATCGCCGACCACACCGACAGATCGCCGGAATGCAGCCGCGCGACATCGTGACCAGCTTCATGCGCGGACTTGATCTCGGCCACGATGGCCTCCAGGTCCATCGCTGCGGTGTTCACGATCTTCGCGTCTGCCGGGCAATGGCTCAGGATCTCCTTCGGCACCAGCGAACCGGCGTAAAGGCACACCGGGCAGGACGCGATGATATCGCGCCCGCGCAGGGTCAGAAGGTCGGCAGCGCCCGGTCCGGCGCCAATGAAGTGAACGGTCATGGCTCAAGTCTTTCTGCTATGGCCGCGGTGGCAAGCCCATCCGCGGTGACAACTCTCGGGGCGAGAAGACGCGCTTTGGCGCCCGCCACCCCATGGCGCGCGCCCGCCAGCGCCGCGGCTTCCGCCAGCGAGCCGGTGGCGAACCGCGCCTTGATCCTTGGCGAGCAGGTCAATGTCTGCTCCCCGGCAATATCCTGTTCCTGCAAGGCAATCACAGGCAGGCCGATGCTGCGCGCAAAGTCCTGCATGGCAGGGGTATGGGCCTTTGCAGCGATGGAGGCGATGGCATCCACGCTCTGATCGCACAACGCCAGCGCCGCCGCTAAATCCGCTGCTGTTGCAGCCTCGCGAAATCCGATCCCGGCCACTTTCATCGGGTGACGCTCCATTGGATAACCGGCCGCGCCCGCTGCCAGTCACGCATGGATCCCAAGGGGCCAGCCTCGGCGATCTCCGCTTTCAGCAGATGGCCGCCGCGCGCCGCATGGGCCTGCATCAGCAGGGTTTCGGTTTCCAGCGTCACACCATTGGCTACGAGGCGGGTGCCTTCGGGCAGGATGTTCCACAGATGGTCCAGCAGTTCTTGCGAGCCGCCGCCGCCGATGAACACGCAGTCAGGCTTTTCAAATCCGTCCAGCACATCCGGAGCTTTGCCCAGCACGGGTTTCATCCGATGGTCCAACCCGAACGCGGCAGCATTGGCGCGGATGTTCTCCAACCGCTCTTCGCGCGGTTCAAAGGTGATCGCCCGCGCGCCCCGTGCCGCCAGACACCATTCGACCGAGACCGAGCCGGAGCCGCCGCCGATGTCCCACAACAGCTCGCCTGTGCGCGGTGCTAGGGCCGACAGGGTCAACGCGCGGATAGGCCGCTTGGTGATCTGCCCGTCGCTGGCAAAATGCGCATCCGCCAGCCCTGACGCCTGAGGCAGGCCCTTGTGGCCTGCGGCCTCAATCGCCACGGCGACGGGGGCCTGAATATCCTGTAGCCCGAACCCTTCGGCAATGGCAGGGCGCACCCGCTGCCGCGGCCCACCTAGGCATTCCATCACGGTGAGCTTTGACGCTCCGAACCCTTCAGCGGTCAGCCATGCCGCTAGCTCTGCCGGGGCTTCACCGTCGCGCATGGTGCAGATCACGCGGCTGCCGTTCCCCAGCAAGGGCCGCAGCCGCGCATAGGGCGCTGCGTGCAGGCCAAGGCACAGCACCTCTTCCAACTTCCACGCCAGATGGTTGGCCGCCAGCGCAAAGGTCGACGGGACCGGGTAAGAGACCCACTCGCCCGCCTCAAGATGCCGCGCCAAGGAGCCGCCGGCGCCATGCCAGAACGGATCGCCGGAGGCCAGAACAGCGACGTTGCGGCCTCTCTTCTCCAGCACGGGTTCGATGGAAAACGGCACTGGCCAGGGCTGGCCCTTGCTGCCCGCACCCGCCAGTTCCAGATGCCGCGGGCCGCCAAAGATTATCTCAGCCTCCGCCAGCGCCTTCCGGCTTGCATCACTCAGGCCTTCCAGTCCATTTTCGCCCAGACCTATGATTTTCAGCCAGGGTTTTGAGAGGCCATCAGACATGACACGCATCCTCCTTCTGGGCGGCACCACCGAGGCCTCGACACTGGCCAGAACCCTGGCCGAGGCGGGCAGGGATGCGGTGTTTTCCTACGCGGGCCGCACCGCTAAACCGGTCAGCCAGCCCTTGCCGACCCGTGTTGGCGGCTTTGGCGGCGTGGACGGGCTGGCGGCCTATCTGCAAGCCGAAAACATAACCCATGTCGTCGATGCCACCCATCCCTTCGCCGCGCAAATGAGTACCAACACGGTTCAGGCCTGCGAGGCAGCAGGCGTGCCCCTCTGCGCCTTTGAGCGCCCGGCCTGGCAGGCCGGCGAGGGCGACACTTGGGTTCACACAGACAGTGTTGACGGGGCCGTGGATGCGCTGCCGGATACCCCCGCCCGCGTGTTTCTGGCGATTGGCAAACAGAACCTGACCCAATTTGCAGCCAAACCCCAGCACCACTACCTGCTGCGGCTGGTGGACGCGCCGGAGGCCCCCTTGCCGCTGCCGCACACCACGGTCGAGATTGCCCGCGGGCCGTTTGATGCGGCGGGCGATACCGCGCTGATGCGGCGCCATGGCATCACTCATGTGGTTGCTAAAAACGCCGGCGGCGCGGGTGCTGCGGCCAAACTCACTGCCGCGCGCACCCTCAGTCTGCCGGTCATCATGATCGGCAGGCCGCAGGTGCCCGAACGGCCCGTCATGGGCAGCGTGGCAGAGGTTATGGCCTGGATTGCTCATCCTTCGGCAGCGTAACGGGGGGTGTAGACGTAGCTGCCAATCCGGCGGGTGTCGCGGTTGCCGACAATCACCACGGTGCGCATGTCGGCCATCTCAGGCGTTGCGTCCTTCAGTGGCACGGTCAGCAGCTCCTGTCCCGGCTTGGTCACGTCGCGGGCAAAGGTGATCAGCGTATCCTGTCCGCAAGCGTCGCGCAGGATCTCCAGCGCGCGGGCGAACTGATGCGGCCGCGACTTGGAGCGCGGGTTGTAGAACGCCATCGCCAGTCCGGCCTCACCCACCAGCTGCAGGCGCTTTTCGATCAGGCTCCAGGGTTTCAGGTTGTCGCTGAGGTTGATGGCGGCAAAGTCATGCCCCAAGGGCGCGCCGGTGGCCGCAGCAGCGGCCAGCATCGCGGTGATGCCGGGCAGCACTTTGATATCCAGATCCAGCCACTCGGGGTGGCTTTCAACGCTGTTTTCCAGCGCCTCAAACACGGCGGAGGCCATGGCGAAGACCCCCGGATCGCCGGAGGACACCACAACAACCCGCTTGCCCGTGGCGGCCATTTCCAGCGCATGGGTGGCGCGGTCCACTTCGACCCGGTTGTCAGTGGCGTGCAGGGTCAGGCCCTCGCGCGGCGCGATGCGCTTCACATAGGGGATATAGCCAACGATATCCGTGGCCTCATCAATGGCGTCACGCACCTCCTGGGTCACCAGCGCCTCATTGCCGGGGCCAAGACCGGCAATCACCACCCAGCCATTTACCGCGATGCTCATGGTCGGCGCCCCTGTCCGTGAACCAATACGATGGAGAAATAGGGCACCTCGCCCGTGATCTCCGACAGCTTCTGCACGGTCTGGCCGGGCATGGTGCCGCGCTCGACCAGCCAGGCGTCATCGGCGCGGCCCGCACGCTCCAGCGCACGGCGTAGCTTGGGCAGGTTGCGGCCGATCTTCATCACCACCAGCGCGTCCGTCTCGGCGGCGCGTTTGGCCAGCTCATCCTCGCTGAGGGTGGCCATCGCCACGGTCAGCACATCGTCCCCCCAAGTGATCGGCTGGCCGGAGGCGGTCCAGCAGCCGGACATGCCGGTGATGCCGGGAATGATCTCCTGTTCGGCACGGCCCTGCAGGCGGGTATAGAGATGCATGTAAGACCCATAAAGGAACGGGTCGCCCTCGCAGAGTACCACCACATCCTCGTCCTGCGCGATCTCGGCCAGAGTGTCGGCCCATTGGTCGTAGAACGCCGCCAGCATCCGGTTGTACTCGGGGTCCGAGAAATGGATCTCGGTGGTGACCGGGTATTCCATCGCGTGCTCGGTGACGCCCTCGGTCAGCATCCCGTCCACTATCGCGCGGGCCTGACCTTTGCGGCCGACCTTGCGGAAATAGGCGATGTGGCGCGCGTTTGAGATCAGCCGGTGCGACCGGACGCTCATCAGGTCAGGATCACCGGGGCCAAGCCCTGCGCAGAAGACTGTACCCATGGTTACTCTTTCCAGCTCGCCAGCGCGTTCACCGCCGCGACGGTGATGGCGGAGCCACCCAAACGCCCTTTGACGATCATTGAGGGAACCGGCAGGTCCTCCATCAGCGCGTCCTTGGATTCCATCGCGCCGACAAACCCCACCGGGCAGCCGATGATCGCGGCGGGGCGGGGGCAATCAGGGTCTTTCAGCATGTTCAGCAGGTGGAACAGCGCGGTGGGGGCGTTGCCGATGGCGACCACGGCGCCCTCCAGTTTCAGGCGCCACAGTTCGAGGGCCGCAGCAGAGCGCGTGTTGGACATCTCCTTGGCCATCCCCGGCACCTTTGGGTCGCGCAGAGTGCAGATCACCTCGTTGTTTGCGGGCAAACGCGGGCGGGTGATGCCTTCGCTGACCATATAGGCATCACAGAGGATTGGCGCGCCCTTGGCCAGCGCCGCGCGGGCGGTCTCGGCCATGCCCTCGGAAAACCGCACGTGCTCTTCCAGCCCCACCATGCCGGCGGCGTGGATCATGCGGACAACGACGCTTTCCTCGTCCTTGTTGAAGCGCGCCAGATCAGCCTCGCGGCGGATGGTGGCAAAGCTTTCGGCGTAGATCGCAGCGCCGTTGGTTTCATAGGTGTGGAGCATGTCAGCTGCCCTCTGTAAGTAGGTCGGGAGCGGCGCGCAAGCGGGCGGCGCTCAGGGAGGTGTTTAGCGGGTGATCGGCGGCAGTGCCATTGCAGATCAGATCAAATCGGTCAGTACCGGTCGCTGTCAGAACCAGATCGGCGGGACGCGGGTGGGCGCAGCCCTTGGCACATCCTGAAATATGCAGATGTTGACCAACGGGAACCGCAGCGGCCAGATCACGCGCCAGATCGCGCGTTGCCGCGCGCGCCTGCGGGCAACCGGGCGCGCCGGTGCAGGCGCTCACACGCAGGCGGGGATCCGTTGCGTCCAGGATCAGACCGGGCAGGGGCGGCAGGCTGTCGATGCCTTCCACCAGCAGCATCCGCCAGGGCGTCAGACGCAGCGCGCCGTAATCGGCAAGTTTGGCCAGCGTGCGGGCAGGCATCTGGCCGAACTCCAGTGCCACCAGCAGGCCAAAGGGGGTCACACCCGGTCGCGGTGGTGCAATATGCTTTGCGCTGGGAGGGAGTGCCACATGCGCCGGGGGCGCGCTGCGGCGCGCAATCAGCTGGTGCATTCTGCCACGCCCCTCGGACGCGCCGCCTTGATCAAGAAACCAGCGGGCGAGGTTCAGGGCCTCCTGCGCTGCGGTTTTTGCGGACACGGCCAGACCGGTTGGCGCGCCATCTGCGCGCAGGATCAGCCCATCCGCATTGCTCTGATCGCGCTCAATACGGATATCGGCAGCGGTATCCGTCAGGACCGGCATCGTGCCGCAGTCGATGGCAAAGCCGAACTTGCCCGGCAATTCCAGATCCTCCGCCTGGCGTAACGCCTGCGTCAGAGCCTTGGCAATCCGGTGACCGTCATCCCCCACCTGCCAGAAGGGCGTCAGGGTGATATTGCGCCGCGCCTCGGCACTCGCATCCTCATCCACCAGACCAAGATCACGCAGCCCGGCGATCAATGCTGCGTGGGCCTCTTCGCGGATGCCGCGCAGCTGCAGGTTGGCGCGCGCCGAGATATCCACGAGTCCAGAGCCATGCGCCTGCGAGAGAGTGGCCAGACCGCGTGCCTGTTCTGGCGTAAGCCGCCCCAAAGGCGCGCGCACCCGCACCACCAGCCCGTCACCCGACATCATCGGGCGCAGCGCACCGGGGCACCAGCCATAGACCTTAGGTTGGGTGGGGCGGGCGGAGGTCATACTACGACGCCCAGCTCGGCGACGATGGAGTTGCGCCGGGTGCTCCAGAGACCTGCTTCCATCAGGGCCTGAAACCTGTCGCGCATGGCCTGAAGCGCTTCGGGGTTTTCACGGCTCATGAACTCAACCAGATCGTCGCGGCCCAACGTGGCCTCGAAGTAGAGATCAAAGAGATGCGGCTGCACCACCTGCGCAAGATGCGCGAAGGCGGCCATGTGATCCAGCGTCGCCGCGATTTCGGCCGCGCCGCGAAACCCGTGGTTCATCATTGAGGTCGCCCAGTCCCGGTTGGCGGCGCGGGCGCGGGTGACACGGGCGATTTCTTCGCCCAAGCTACGCGCCTGCGGTTTGTCCGGGCGGGTGGCATCCATATGGTAGAGGGCGGGCGCAGACTGCCCCAGTCGCGCCATGGCCGCCGCAAATCCCGCCTCATGCGCGGCGTAATCTGAGGCCACCAGCAGATCGGTCTCCGGCAGGTCCTGCAGGTGCACGAAACTATCCGCACCCTGCAGCCTGGCCTCCAGCGCATCACGGGCATCGCGGATATCTCCCATGGCGTCGATCGCGTGCGAAGAGGCATTGAGCCAGGCCTCGCCCGCCGCCTGCCGGGCTTCGTCGGTGTAATCATCCAGATGCGGGTTCATCGACAGGCCGTACTGACCCGGCTTGGGGCCAAAGACACGGGGCGTCTCGGTCAGATAGGGGTTGTCGGCAGCACTTTCCTCACGCGCAGCAAGCGCGCCTGCGGCGGCCTCGAACATCTGGGCGAGACCTGGAAAGACATCGCGAAACAGGCCGGAGACGCGCAGCGTCACATCGATGCGCGGACGGTTCAGCATCGAGAGCGGCAGCACCTCAAACCCCGAAACCCGTTCGGAGTTCTCATCCCATTTGGGAGCCAGCCCGGCAAGATGCAGCGCCATGGCAAATTCCTCACCTGCGGTGCGCATGGTGGCAGAGCCCCAGAGATCAATCACCAACCCTTTGGGCCAGTCGCCATGGTCCTGAAGGTGGCGGCGCAGCAGCTCTTCCGCCAGTTTGACACCTTGGGCCTGCGCCGCCCGCGACGGCACCGCGCGGGGGTCCGTGGTAAAAAGGTTGCGCCCGGTCGGGATCACATCAGCGCGGCCCCGAAAGGGGGAGCCGGAGGGGCCGGGGGCGACCATCTGGCCATTGAGGGCCGCGATCAGCCCGGCGCGTTCGTCCGCCCCACATTGGCCGGTGCCAAAGATATGCAGCCCCTCGCCATATTGGCTTTCCTTGATGTCGCAGACAAAGGCATCGATGCGGGTGATCGCTTCGGCGGCGCAGCTGTCCGGCGCCAACCCCAGATCAGCCTCCACGCCTGTGCCCTGTGCCTCGGCGCGGATGTCGTCGATCAGCCGGTCGCGGCGGGCGGGGTCCAGACCGTCGGCGGTGGAATATTCATCCAGCAGGCTTTCCAGCCGTGCCATACCGTCCGGCAGATTGGTCTGCGCCAGTGGCGGTGGCAGATGGCCGATGGTCACGGCCCCGATGCGGCGTTTGGCCTGGGCCGCCTCGCCGGGGTCATTGACGATAAACGGATAGGCAACCGGCAGCGGGCCGGTCAGCACCTCGGGCCAGCAGGCCTCGGAGAGCGCGACCGATTTCCCGGGCAGCCATTCCAGCGTGCCATGGGCGCCGATGTGCACAAGGGCATCGGCCTGCGCCCGCAGCCACATGTAAAACGCCACATAGGCATGGCGTGGGGTGCGGTCGAGATCATGGTAGTCGTCGACGCGGGTTTTAACCTCGCCGCGCTCCGGCTGCAAAGCAATCAGCGCGTTGCCAGCACGCAAGGCCTTGAAATGAAACGCCCCCTCATGGCAGTCGGGATCCTCTTCCGGCTGGCCCCAGGCCTCAGTCAATGTTTGCTGCAATACCTGCGGTAGGGCAGACAAAGCCGCATGATAATCGGCGAGGGAGACGCTTTGCACCTCCTCCATCAGACGCAGGCCGGTGTTTTCCAGCGGTTCCACGGCATAGCCCTGATCCCAGAGTTCGCGCAGGATTTCATCGCAGGAGGCTAGCGCGTCCAGGCCCACCGCATGGGCCAGATTATGATCCCGTCCCGGATAGGTCGAGAGCACCAGCGCCAGACGTTTGTCATGATTGGGCAGGCGGGAGAGATGTAGCCAGCCCTCGATCCGGTCCACCGCCGCCTTGATCCGGTCCATATCGGCGCGATGGGCAAAGCGGGAATACTGCAGATCGGGGTCTTTCTTGCTCGGCGCCTTGAAGCTGACCAGCCCGGCAAAGATCCGCCCGTCTACTTCGGGCAGCACCACATGCATCGCCAGATCGGCGGGGGACAGGCCGCGATCGGCCTCGGCCCAGTCCCTGCGCCGCGCGGTTGACAGGGCCACCTGAAACACCGGACAGCCGGTGGCCGACAGCGGCGAGGCGCTGCCATCGCTGCCCTGCGCGGAAAATGCCGTGGCGTTGATGATCGCAGCCGGGGCCAGATCCGGCAAGGCACCGCGCAGCCAGTCGCCAGCCTCCGGTGCCTTGAGGCTGGCGGCAAAGACGCCATAGGCGGCATAACCCCGTTCACGCAGTTCCGCGATCAGAGCATCCACGGGGGCGGTGTCGGCGGCGGTCAGATAGGAACGGTAAAAGCTGACCAGAACCAGCGGTTTGCCCTGCGCGGGCAGGTCCGCCACCACACCGTTCTGGGGATCGTAGTAGCCATATTGCGGCACGGATTTCAGACCCGTCACCGGACCGGCATAGAGACCTGCCGCCAGCGACAGCTGGGCCAGCGCGGCCTGTGCGGCCACAGCCCCGCCGGTATCGCAGAGATGTTGTAGCCGGCGCAGGGTTGAAACCGGCAGGGTCGACAGCTCATCCAGTCGCGGATCCTCGCGCCCGTCCGCAGGCAGCACCGCCAGCGCGATGCCTTTGCGGCGGGCCAGATCCTGCAGGGTGGCAAGCCCGTAAGACCAGTAGCTTTCACCGCCGATAAGACGCACGAGGACGCCTTTGGCGCCCTCTAGTGTCTGCGCGGCGTAGACGTCCACCGAGAGCGGATGTTTCAGCGCCACCAGATTGGCGAGCCGCAGCGAGGGCAGCCGGTCCTTGCCGCGATGCCAGCCCGCCGCAAAGGCCCCGAGATCGCTGTCGGAAAACGACAGCACCACCAGATCCGCAGGCGTCTGCCCGAGGTCCTGCGGGGTATCGGTCTCGTCAAGGCCGTGGCTTTCGCGGAAGACGACGTGCATGGGCTTAGTTCCTGTTGGGATCGCCACGAAGGGCGGCGCCCGTCCTGGCGGGGAGGGCGAGAAGCGCCCGCCCCGTTTTGCCGAAGGCAAACCTTCGGTTTGACGGGGGCGGGACGGGCGCTGCCCGGCCTGCCGGCCGGGCGAAGCATCCCAATTTACGCTTCTCTGTCATCATTTCGGTTTACGCCCCCAGCTCGGCGCGGATCGCCTCGGCGTCGATATTGTCATGCTCGGCGATGACCACGAGAACCGTCTTGCGCGCCTGTGCGCCCCAGGGCTGGTCATACTGTGCGCGCAGGCGTTCCCCCACGGCCTGAACGAGCATACGCATCGGTTTTCCTTCCACCGCAACATAGCCTTTGACGCGCAGGATATTGCGCTCGCGGGCCAGTTTCACGATGGCATTCTGCAACGTTTCGGGATCGGAGACTTCGCCCATTTCGACCACGATTGTATCAAAATCGTCATGGCTGTGGTCATGATCATGATGGTGGTCATGATCATCGTCGTGATGATGGTGGTGTTCGTGGTGCGAGGGGCGCGCGTCCAGATCATCTTCGGCGGCGGCCTCAAGCCCCAGAATAACGCGCGGGTCGATCACACCTTCGGACATGGACAGGATCGGCAATTTGCGCGGCGCTTCCGCTTCGATCATGCTGCGAGCCTTGTCCAGACCGTCCTCACCGGCGAGATCGGCCTTGGACAACAGGATGATATCAGCGCAGGAGATCTGGTCCTTGAACAGCTCCGACAGCGGAGTTTCGTGATCAATGCCTTCATCGGCCTCGCGCTGCGCCTGAACCGCCTCCAGATCGGTGGCGAACTGACCCTTGGCGACGGCTTCGGCATCGGCCAGCGCAACCACGCCATCGACGGTGATGCGTGAGCGAATGGCGGGCCAGTCGAAGGCTTTCAGCAGGGGCTTCGGCAATGCCAGACCAGAGGTTTCGATCACAATGTGATCGGGTTTTTCCGGCAGGTCCATCAGCTGTTCGATGGTCGGGATGAAATCATCCGCCACGGTGCAGCAGATGCAGCCGTTGGCCAGCTCCATGATGTTTTCCGCCGGGCAGTTTTCATCCGCGCAGGATTTCAGAATTTCGCCGTCCACCCCGGCGGTGCCAAACTCATTGACCACCACGGCCAGACGCTTGCCCTGCGGGTTCTGCATCAGGTGGCGGATCAGGGTGGTTTTCCCTGCGCCAAGGAAGCCGGTGATGACGGTGACGGGGATTTTATTCAGGTCGCTCATGGGGTTAATCCTTGGTCAACGATGGGGGAGTGGAAGGCGCCGCCACAGGTGCGGGCGGGATGCGGGCAATGGATTGCTTGCGGAACACCACCGGGCGTTCGCGCCAGGGCACCAGACCATCCGTGGTGGCGGCATAGGCGGCAGCGCCGGTCAGGATGTCGGGCACATGTTCGTCGGGGTCCAGGTCGCCATAGATGTAGCTCCAGCGTGCATCGCCGCCGCTCAGCACCATGGAGCAGCCGCGGGTGCAGGCGGAGAGGCATTCGACACCGCGCACATTGACGCCCTCGGGCAGCTCGGCGTCTTGCAGGGCCGCGAGCATGCGGGCTCCGGGGCGAGGGGCCTCCGGGTCGGTGATCTCGCCGCGACGGCAGGTGGTGCAGATCGTCAGTGTTACCTCGGCCATGAGCGCCCTTCACTTGGTTTCAGCGAGGGGGCTGCGGGCCAGCGGGGGCGCGAAGGTCGCGCAGGAATCCCAGCCAGTCGCGGAACACCCCGTCCGCCCGTTGCATTTCTTTTGTTGGCAGGTCTCCCGGCTTGCGGATGCCAAGGCCTGGGGCCTTGACGGTCATCCTGCCTTCCCGAGTTTCCTCAGTGGCATCGGAGACCTCTCCGGTCACGGTCGCGGGGGCGGCTGTGCTTGGTTTGGCCCGGATGGCCCAACTGTCACATTCCCTCTTCGCCTGCCAAATGGCAGGAACCAACAAAACCCCCTTGCGCCATTGCCCCTGTCTTTGTCAAGACATGGGCGAACCACTAGGAGAGCCCCGATGAGCGATAAGTCCGAGACCGACATTTCCGAAGCAGAAGCGGCACGCCACGCGGCGAAGATGGCCAAGAAGAAGGCCGCCCGCGACCGCATGATGCAGAACAAGGATGGCGAGAAAGGGCTGATCATCGTCCACACCGGTCCGGGCAAGGGCAAATCCAGCTCTGGCTTTGGCATGATCATGCGCTGCATCGCCCATGGTATGCCCTCGGCTGTGGTGCAGTTCATCAAGGGCGCCTGGCAGACCGGCGAACGCACGCTGATCGAAGAAAACTTCAGCGATTTGTGTCAGTTTTATGCGATGGGCGAAGGCTTTACCTGGGAAACACAGGACAAGGCCCGCGATATCGCCGCCGCGCAAAAGGGCTGGGAAAAGGCCAAGGAGATGATCCGCGACGAGCGCAACACCATGGTGCTCTTGGATGAGATCAACATCGCCCTGCGCTATGACTATATCGACATCGCCGATGTGGTGGAATTTCTGGAAACCGAAAAACCGCCGATGACTCATGTCGTTCTGACCGGCCGCAACGCCAAGGAAGAGCTGATCGAAATCGCCGATCTGGTCACCGAGATGGGCCAGATCAAACATCCCTTCCGTGACGGCATCAAAGCCCAGAAGGGCGTGGAATTCTGATCTCTTGTGAGGATCTGAGATGGAACGCCCCCGCTCTCCATTGCGGGGGCGTTCCGCCGAAACTGCGCCGGTCTGACTGGTCGCGAAGTTCTGAGCGCTTACGGCAGATCATAAAGCCCGAGGGCGTTCCCGTCAGGGTCAGTAAACTCTGAATAGGTCACGACGTCTGGAATTTGGATTGCTTCACCGGTGTCGATGCCAGCGTCAGCCCATATGGCCTGAGAGGCGGCCATATCCTCCACCAGAAATCGGACGACAGCCCCGGATGGCTGGGGATTTTCGGTTTCGAAGATCTGATACCACGTATCGGGCGCCACCTTGAATTCGACAACACCGGGAACGGGCTTCAGCACTTCAACCTCAGGGCCAAACAGGGTGAGATACCACGCTTCTGCATCGGTGATCGAGGCCACCGGAACGCCGACGGTGATCTCCTTGAACGGTTCAGCGGAGGCAACACCCGCCGCAAGCAGCAGGGCGAGAGATGCTGTGCAGACACGGCGCATCGTCATGCGCCACCGGTCAGATCTTCGGCCAGCATCATCGCGTTGCCGTCAGGATCGTAGAAGGTCGCTGTTTTGACCATGCCTTCGACGACATCGGTTTCGCCGTCAAATTTCACCTTGGCCTGTTCCAGTTTCTGCCGCGCCGTATCCAGATCGGAGATGCCGAAGACGGGAACGCAGTTGCCGGGGGCGGGTTTGGTATGCTCACCCAGACCGATTGTGACGCCGGGTGTCTTGGTCTGAATCTCCGACCACCCGGCCTCATCCGCGTGGTAGATCGTGTCAAACCCAAGCATGGTTTTGAACCAATCCGCAGTTGCGTGGCGATCCTTGACCGAAAACGAGATTGTGATGGTTTCTTCCACTGAAATAAGCGCCATGGTCTTCCCTTTTGATCGAAAATATACTAACTATACTTTATGGACATTGAGACGTTTGTCAACACCACCTCAAGGGCCTGGGCGATCCCTATTCTGGCCCATCTGCACGCAGGCGTTGCCGGGCGGCAGGCGCCGCTGCTGACGGCCACCGGGGCAAGCAGGACGGCGTTTGCGCAAAGCGTTGATCACCTGATCTCGATCGGGTTGCTGGAGCGAAATCCCGGCTATGGGCATCCGCTGCGGCCTGAGTTTCGGCTGACCGCGCTGGGCGTTTCTGCCGCCGCCACCGCCAACAAAATCCACAGTGTCACAGCTGAGGAAGATCGGGATTTGCTGCGGCGCTCGTGGACGTTGCCGATTCTGACGGCTCTGCATGAGCCGAGCCACTTCAACGACATAAAACGCAATCTGCGCAGGATTACGGATCGCGCCTTGTCTCAGTCGCTGAAAACGCTGGAGGGCCGACAATGGGTGCATCGCCACGTGGATGAGGCTGCCCGGCCCCCACGCTCAATTTATCATGCGGTGAATACCGGTGGTTTGATAAGTCGTGTTGCGGCCAGCGACATCAGCTTTGCCGGATAGCTTCGCCCGCACTCCGAAATCATGAATGACAGCGTTGCCCCCGCAGGGCCGCCGGAAGAGCACTGGTGACAATGTCAGCCCTTCTGACCAAATGTTTCGCGTGCGAAACAATCGGGCAGGGAGGTTGATACTTTTTATGGGCGTTGCGCAGGGGGCGGACGCATAGGGAGTGGACGTGTTGCGGAGGGGTTAAGGCGTCGGGGCCTGAAACGGCCCGGCACCCCCCGTCCCAGAGACCGCACTCAGGCGGCCAGATCTGGGGCCTTGCTGCGGATATATGCGTCGACCGCCGCGCGCTCTTCCTCGCTCAGGCGCAGGGCCAGTTTGGTGCGGCGCAACAGGTAATCCTCGCCGGTGCGAACCCATTCGTGGGCGATGGTCCAGTCGAGTTCACGGGCGGTGATGGTGGCGCCGAAGGCCTGGCCGAGATCGGCAGCTGTGGAGGCTGTGCCCAGCACGTCCCAAGCCTCTGTCCCATAGGCGCGGATCAAGCGGCGGGTCGCGTATGGGCTGAGGAAAGGATAGTCCTGCGCCAGTTTCGCGGTCAGTTTTGCCACGTCGCCAACCGGGAAATCACCGCCGGGCAGGGCAACGCCTGCGGTCCAGTCGGCGGGCAGATCGGGGAACACGGTGGCGATCTTCTCCAGCGCGGCCTCGGCCAGTTTGCGATAGGTGGTGATCTTGCCGCCAAAGACATTGAGCAGCGGCGCGGCGCTGTCGTTCAGGGTCAGCACATATTCGCGGGTGGCGGCAGTGGCAGAGCTGGCCCCATCGTCATAGAGCGGGCGCACGCCGGAATAGGTCCAGACGATATCGTCGCGGCTGAGCGGATTGGCGAAATACTGCGAGGCGAAATTGATCAGGTAATCCTGTTCCTCCGGCGTGCAGGTCGGGGCGGTTTGCGGGTCGGGGTGGTCGGCGTCGGTGGTGCCGATCAGCGTGTAGTCTTCCTCATAGGGGATGGCGAAGATGATGCGCCCGTCGGTGCCTTGAAAGAAGTAGCAGCGCCCGTGATCATAGAGTTTCGGGACCACGATATGACTGCCGCGCACCAGACGGACGCTTTCGCGGCTGTTCTGGCCCAGTTTCTGACGCAGAACATCTGCCACCCAGGGGCCACCGGCATTGACCAACATCTTGGCACGGCGCTGCGAGGTTGCGCCCGTGGTGATGTCTTCAAGGTCAATCAGCCAGTGGTCCGCGTTGCGGGTGGCGCCGGTCACTTTGGTGCGGGTCATGATTTCGGCGCCGCGGGCCTCGGCGTCGCGGGCATTCAGCACCACCAGCCGCGCATCTTCGATCCAGCAGTCGGAGTATTCAAAAGCGGTCTTGAACTTCGGGTCGAGCGGGCGGCCTGCGGGATCGCTGGCGAGATCCAGTTGGGAGGTGCCGGGAAGGATGCCGCGTTTGCCGAGACTGTCGTACATGAACAGGCCAAGACGGATCAGCCAGGCTGGGCGTCGGCCCTTCATCCACGGCATGATCGTGGTCAGCAGTTTTGAGGTTGGCGTGGTGTTGTCAAAGCGCATGTCCTTGTGGAAGGGCAGCACAAAACGCATCGGCCAGGAGATATGCGGCATCGCCGTCAGCAGCACCTCGCGTTCGATCAGCGCCTCACGCACCAGCCGGAACTCAAAGTATTCAAGATAGCGCAACCCGCCGTGAAACAATTTGGTCGAGGCGGAGGAGGTGGCGGAGGCGAGATCGTTCATCTCAGCCAGTGCAACAGACAGGCCGCGACCGGCGGCGTCACGGGCGATGCCGCAGCCATTGATGCCGCCGCCGATGATGAAAAGATCGGTGATCTGCTCTTGCGCGTTTGTGTTAGACATTTTCGCTACTTTCGTTTTCGCCAACCCAGAGGATTTGCGTGCCTGCGGCCTTTGCCGCGCGGGAAAATTCGGACGGAACGGGACGGTCGGTGACCACCACGTCGAGATCGGAGATATCGCAGATACGGACCGGGGCGGTGCGCTCGAACTTGCTGCCATCGCAAACGAGCACGCGCTTTCGGGCGTTTTTGAGGATGGCGCGGGCGACGGAGACTTCGCGCGGGTCATGGTCAAGAATGGCGCCGTCGGCATCCATGGCCGAGGCACCGATCACCGCGATATCAACCTTGTAGCGGGCAATGAACTCCAGCGCGTCTTCGCCGACGATGGCGCCGTCACTTTGCCGGATGGCCCCGCCGACAAGCACCAGCTCCTTACTCTCATCCTCCATCATCATATTGATAATGTTTATATTGTTAGACAGAACGGTGAGGCCGCGATGGCCAGAAAGGGCACGGGCCACCTGTTCGGTGGAGGTGCCGATATTGAGGGTGACGGCGCAATTGTCGGGGATCAGGTCTGCGGCGAGCGCGGCCATGGCGCGTTTGCCACGGGCGTTCAGCTTGCGCCGTTCGGCATAGTCTCGGCTGGCGCCGCTGCTGCTGCGCACCGCACCACCATGGACACGGGACAACGCGCCACGGGCGGCCAGATCGCGCAGATCGGTGCGGATGGTCTGCAGCGAGACGCCAAAGCGCTGCGCGAGATCTTCGACCTCCACCCGGTCCTGTTGGGTCAGGAGGTCGAGAATGGCAGCCTGTCTGTCGCTTGCGTCCATGGGGGATCCTTTCGCAGGCCTATCTAGGCCGTCGATTGCGAAAAGTCACGGAGTATTTTCGTTTTGCTTTCGTTTTGCTTTCTTGACTGACTGGTCAAGCAATCGGGATCAGATGATTGTCCCAGGCAAGATCGGCCCGGCCCAGATGGGTGGGCGTGCCGTCGCGGACTGTGCTCACCTGGCCGGCGCCGGTTGTTACGATAAAGCCCGCGTCATCACTGGCCAGCCCGCAGACATCTGTCATTCGGATCTCATGCAGCAGCGCGCCGGTGGTGCAATCGGCGATCTGCACCACACCGCCGCGCGGGGAGGTGACGGCGATCTGTGTTCCATCGCGGGAGAAGGCGACGGAGCCGCCATAGCCGTTGAGGTTGCGCAGGCGGGGATCGTCCTCGGCCATCAGGCGGGGGGCGGAGCCGGGCTTGTGCAGGCCGATAATGGGCAGATCCGCACCGGCGTCGCCCTGCCACTGCATTGCGAAACCAACGGTCCCCGTGGTGCTGATGGCGAGGTGGCGGATCGAGTTCAGGCGCATGTCGGCGTTCAGGATCAGCTGATCCTGTAGGGGGCCTTCAAGGCTGAGATAGCTCAGGTTGGGTTGCATCGTGGCGAGGTTCAGTTTCGCACGGCCGCTGTCGGGATGGGTCTGAATGCCGCCGTTGGCCACCACCAGATTGTGCTGGCCGTCAGGGCTGGTGCGCAGGCGGATATCATGCGGGCCAATGCCGCCGGAGGCATGATCGCCAATCCGGCGGTAGCCGTCGCTGGCGTCCCAGATGCCGATCCGGCCGTTGCCGCTTTCAAAGGCGTTTTCGGTGGTGAACAGGCGGGAACCGTCCGGGGAAAAGACGCCATGGCCATAAAAATGGTGACCTTTGGGCGGCGTCAGCCGGGTCAGGGCTGTGCCGTGACGGCAGTCGATTACATCCGCGAACTGTCCGGGGCGGCGGGCGAAGGCGACCGCCTCGGGGCGGCTGGGGTGCGCGGTTGCGGCATGGCCACGCGCGGGCAGCGGGTGGCGAAACAGGATGGCGCCGGTGCGGTCCAGACCCGCGAGGAGGAAGCTGCCATCGGGGGCTTTGCCAGCCGAGAGATAGGCAGGGTGGCCAAGGTCCGCCCAACTGGCCTGCGGGGCCATGCCTGCGGCGAGAAGCCCCGCGAGGAAACCGCGGCGGGAGGGGCCAGCCATGGCGTCAATCCCCGTCGAGCGAGTTGAAACCGGCGGTAACGCCGAGTTTCGGGCCAAGCCGGGTGGTGATCAGGCTGCGCAGATCGTTGATGTCCTGCTGCACGGCTTCGATGCGGAAGCGGCGGGCGGGGTCGGCCACCCCGGCGAGGGAGGGATCGTCCAGCGCGCTGGCGCGTTTCAATGCCTTGGCAAAGCCTGCATGGATATCCTGCACTAGCGCGGGATCGCCTGCCGCAAGGGCAAGGGCGAGCGGTTCCATCGCGGTGAGGCTCAGCACGATGTGGTGCTGGCTGCGGGCGGAGCGGCGGGCCTCGGCGCGTTTGGGGCGGGGGGCATCGAACTGGCCCAGCGGCCGGCCCAGCCGCATATCGACCAGCACCTGAAACCCGGTGGTCAGGGTTTTGAACAGCTCCTGCCGGATCTCGGCCTCTGATTGGTAGCGGTTCCCCGGCCCGGGGGTCACCAGTGTCACGGCATAGCTGTTGTGCCAATCATCGCGGATTGCGGCAGTGGTGCGGGCGATGTCGGCGCTGATGGCCGCAACCAGGGCGCAGCGCTGGTCTGCAGTGCCTTCGGATTGGATCGCCGCATCGAAGAGGAGATATTCCAACGCGTAGAAGCCGCGCAGAGCCACAGATTGGCTGGCGAAGCTGTCTGCATCGGTGAGGCTATCGCGGGTGGCCTCGGTAAGGGCGCGGCGCAGGGTGCCGGGGATTTTGTTGCGACTGTCAGGCCAGAAGGCGAGGGCAAAGGCGCGGTTGTCGGTTTCGGTTGGGCCAAAGCGTAGGTGGCTGACAGAGATCCAAGCGTCGAAGGCGCGGGCAAAAGCGTCGCGCAGGGCCGGATCATCCGGGGTGCAATGGCTGGCGGCAACCTCAGCCAGGGTGGCGCTGCTCTGCGCTAGCCTGTCAAAGCCGGGAAGGATGTGGTTGGTGAGAATCCAGTCCAGCTGATGTGCCGGGGCCAGAGTTTGGGGCGGTGCATTGGGTGCGGTAACAGCCGTGGTTTCGGACTGCGCAAGGGCCGCCTGAGGGGGCAGGGTGGCGCAAACCAAAGCGGTCGCAACAGTCAGGGCAACAGCAGGCGCCAGGCGCAGGCGTGACAGGGAAACGGGATTGGGCATCAGAGCGACTCCAGAAAGCGGATCAGATCGGCGCGGTCTTCGGGCGCAAGGCCCACCACGGTGTCTCGGGCGGATTGGGCTTCGCCGCCATGCCAGAGGATGGCTTCGAGCAGGGTGCGGGCGCGACCATCATGCAGGAAACCTGCGCGCGGGTTCACTTGCTGCACCAGCCCGATCCCCCAGAGCGGCGCAGTGCGCCATTCGCGCCCGGTGGCGCGGGCTTCGGGGCGGTTGTCGGCAAGACCGTCGCCCATGTCGTGCAGCAAGAGGTCGCTATAGGGCCAGATCAGCTGGAAGCTCTGCGCCGGTTGCGCCTCCAGACGGTTGGTGACGAATTTCGGGGTGTGGCAGCTGGTGCAGCCAGCGGCGTAGAACTGCGCCTTGCCGCGCAGAACGGCGGGGGTGTCCGGGTCGCGACGGGCAGGCACGCCGAGGTTGCGGCTGTAGAAGGTGACCAAATCCATATTGGGCTGGTCGATTTCAGTCTCGCGGACATCGCCGCCGCCGTGGGGCGCGCTCTTGCAGGCGGTCTGGGTGGCGGTGCAATCGCCGGAATGGGCCGGAAACAGCGGGGTAGAGATGCCGATATCGCCGGAGAAGGCAGCGGCGGATTGTTCGTGGACGGTGGGTTGGCCGGCTTTGTAGCCAAAGCGGCCCAGCATGATCTGGTCGTGTTCGACGGACCAGACCAGATTGGCGCGCCCGGAGATGCCATCGCCGTCGCGGTCGTCCTCATCCGCGCCTGCTAGAATATCAGCGGCGGGGATCGCCTCCAACAGGCCGAGGCCAATCATGCTGGGGGCAACGCGCGGCGAGAGCATAGCGTCCTTGTGTAGTGGGCCGTAGCCGAGGGTATTAGCGCTGTAGTTGGGGCGGTGCAGGGTGGCAGTTTCGCCGCCTGCGAGCGCGATGATCTCTTCGCTATAGGTGACGCCAAGGCGGTATTCTGGGGCGATACCGGGGGCGGAGAAATCCTGCATCTGGCCGCCATAGGTGGGGTCTGGCACGGTGCCAATGTAGTCGGTGATCGCCTGCATCTGGTCCGGCACCGGGCCGGGGATGGAGACGCGCAGAAACATCGTGGTCGAGGCATAATCCGGGCCATCCGGCACATGGCCGCGCCCGTCCTTCAGGTGGCAGCGCTGGCAGGAACGCGCATTATAGAGCGGCCCCAGCCCGTCGGAGGCGAGGGTGGAGGCGGGGGAGAACACCCAGATCTTCTTGAACAGCCCATTGCCGAGTTTGAATTCCAGCTCTTCCTCAAAGCTGAGGTTGTCACTGTGCTGCGAAAACGCCTCGTCATCGGTTCGGGGGCGCACGGTGGCCGCGCCTGCGGGCAGGGCCTCATAAGGTTCGGGCTGGGCGAACTGCGTGGCGGGGCGGGTGACCGCGCGGATGCGGGTCTGTTCCGCGTCGGTGCGGGGCAGGGTCGCGAGATGCGGGTCGCCAAGATTTTCATACGGGGGCGCAGTCTGCGCTCGGCCTGTATCGCCCTCTGGTGCGTCCCCTGCCAGAGTTTCCGACAGCGCCGTGATTTGCGGGTTGGCCAGCGTGGGGACCGGTGCGATCAGCGTGATCAGGCTGAGGCCCATCAACAGCTGGGATAGATGCGGGCGGTGGGGCGATGGGGAAACGCGCATGTGGGCAGGGATCACTTCTATTGGCGGGGCGCGGGGCCTCCTGACCTTGGATAGGAGGATCCGGAGCTGGCATCAACTCTTGCAGGGTGGACAATTTGTCCGGGTTGTCCGAGTTGTTCGGGCGAATTGGTGCTGCAAACGGGCCGGACCAGAACGCCAAGAGCAGGGGCCACGCATTGCGCCGCCCCTGCTGTATATTTGCTGCCGTGGCAGCCCTTGGCTCGTCTTACTGGAAAACGGCCGTCGGGTTGTCGAGCGAGTCGGAGCCTTCGATGGCTACGCCCTCCAGATCCAGCGCTGTCACCACGCGTTCGATGGAGCGGGTCTGATCGACCAGACCGTTGACGCCGCCCATGACCAGCGCTTCGCCTGCTTCATTGCCCTGTTCCAGCATCTGATCGTAGGAGAAACCGGCCTCGGCTGCGGTCTTGATCTGACCCAGCGCGCGCATGGTGGTCGAGAGCTTGCTGCGCATCTCGCCGTCCAATGCCGGGTCGATCTCCTGTACCAGATCGGAGAGCGACGCGCCGGACACCATGCTGCCGTCGGTGCGGATGTACTCGCCCAGATAGACGTTCTGCACGCCCAGACCATCGTAGTAATGGCTGTTGTGGGTGTTGTCGGAGAAGCAATCATGCTCTTCCTCAGGATCGTTCAACATCAGGCCGAGGCGCATACGTTCACCAGCGGTTTCGCCGTAGGAGAGCGAGCCCATGCCGGTCAGCATGGCGGTAATGCCTGCGTTTTCATCCGACAAAAGCGTGCCGCGGGCTTCACCTTCGGTGCCCCATTGTGCGGTCATCCACTCCAGATCGGAGATCAGCAGATCCGTCGCCGCTTTCAGGTATTCACCGCGGCGGTCGCAGTTGCCATTGGTGCAGTCTTCCCCTGCTGCGTAGTCGGTCCAAGCGCGGCTGCCGGCGCCGTGGTCGGTGCCGTTCAGATCCTGACCCCAGAGCAGGAATTCGATGGCGTGATAGCCGGTTGCCACATTGGCCTCGACGCCGTCGGCTTCGTGCAGAGTGCCCTCGAGCAGCTCAGGCGTGATGGCGTTGGCGTCGATGGATTTGCCGGACAGCTCAAAGCTGGGGTTGGCAACGATATTCAGCGCAGCAAGGGTGTTTTCATCGGTCGGACCACCGTAGCTGGCGTCGACATAATCGATCAGGCCCTCGTCCAGCGGCCATGCGTTCACTTTGCCTTCCCAGTCATCGACGATGGCGTTGCCAAAGCGGAAGACTTCGGACTGCTGATAGGGCACGCGGGCTGCGAGCCAAGCCTTGCGCGCGGCTTCCAGTGCCTCGGCCGAAGGTTCAGCGATCAGCGCGTCAACGGCGGTCTGCAGAGTCTTGGCAGTCTCCAGGCTGTCCTGATATTTGGCGTGCGCAATGTTTGCGTAGGTGGTCAGCACCTCAGCTTTGTCTGCCGCGAAAGCGGGAGCCGCAACTGTGGCGAGCGCTGCAACAGCGGTACCTGCGAGAAAATGCGATGTCATTAGAGCGTTCCTTAAGGGTTAGTCGATACGTTGTGATGTGAACGGGTTACAGGGGAACGGTGACTGTCTGGCAGTGGGACCGTCAGTGAAGGGTGGTTGAGAGTGGCTGCACCTGCGCCGGATGCGCGGCCGGGCTGGTCGCGTGGTCGCTGAGCTGATCCAGAATCAGGCCTATTTTGGCAGCAAGGACAGTGGCGCGTTGCGCCTGTTGTGGTTGGACGATCAGGGCGGCGAAGAGATTGGCATCCTCATATTCGCCATGCGCGGCTGCACCGACCAGATTGGCAAAGCAGTTTTCATCGGCACCAAGACAGGTGCAGGTCATCCCGTGACGCACCAGCGGGCGGCGACCCTCGGTAACGCAGAAATTGCACAGACGACCGAAATTTTCATAGGCCTGACGGCCCAGCACCGGACCAAGAGCGGCTTGCAGGTCTTGGCGCAGCGCAATGCGGCTGTCCGGGCCATTGAACCAGTGGCGCAGGTTGCGTACGGCCATAGCCTCCAGGGCGGGCAAATCTGTCAGCAGGCCGACAGTGGCCCCGCCCCGTGGTGCCGCAGGTGCGGCGGATGTGCTGTTGGAAATCATTTTGTCAGGATCAGCTTTCCGGCGCGAGTGATCCGCAGGCTGTAGATCTGGCCATTCAGCAGGATGCGAGCCTGGTTACCGCCACGGGCGAGTTCCTCGGCGTGATAGGTCGGGAAGACCTCAGTGGCTGCGGTTGTAGTGGTGGCGTGGTCAAAGGTCATCTGGTTCATCAGGGTCACCCGTTTCGGTTTTCCGACCGATCCAAGTACCATTCCAAGCAAAATCCCTGATCACCGCGCGGCAGCCCATAGGCGTGCAGGCTGACCGGCGTGCGGGTGCCATCGGCTGGGCGGTGGCGCAGGGAGAAGAATTGCAGAAGAAACGACACTGGACGATCTCGGTTGATTTGCTATCAGTCGGGCTGGCTGCACAATCACAGGTTGGCTGAACTGCCCTAAACCTGACTTATTTAATCAGAATCGTCAACCTGACTTTTTTAGTCAGATTAAGATTTTTGCCGATTGCCCTTTATTCGTGGCCTGATGGCGGCGACGATCAGGGTGATGTGTAAGCGGCGACCAGCCTATCGATGAAAAGCCGCAGCCGCTGGGGAAGCGGGCGGCGGTCCGGGTAGACCAGATATAGCGCAAGCTGAGTTTCGACACCGACGGGTGGCGGGGCAAGGTCCAGTTGCCCTGCCGTATGGTCGGCATCGCACATCGGGCGTGGAAAACAGCCGCGTGCGGCGCCGGACCGCACCAGTTCTAGTGCGAGGGCAAAGGACTCACAGGCAATGCGGCCCGCTGCGCGCTGGTCCGTCAGATGCCGCGCCAGCGGGCCGAGAATCGGCAGATCCTCATTCGCCAGCTGCCCCGGCGGCGCTGCCAGCACCACCGGCGTCTGAGACAGTACACGGGCAATCAGGCTGTCGCCGCCCGGACGGTTACCGCGCAGCGCCAGATCGATGCCATCGGCCATGAAATCGGCCGGGGTGTCATCCACGGTGATGGTGATTGAGATCTGCGGATAATCGCGCAGGAAGTCCGACGTCAACGTCGCCAGCGGCGCCATCGGCAGCGCCGTGGGCACGGAGAGGCGCAGCAGACCGCTGGCCTTGGCCTCCGCTGCAACCAGATCGCGGGCGGCGTCGATCTCGTCCAGCGCGCGGCGGCAGCGGTCCAGAAACAGCGCGCCGGCCGGCGTCAGCGCCACGCGCCGGGTGGTGCGGTCCAGCAGGCGCACGCCCAGGCTTTGTTCCAGGCTGCGAATGCGGCTGGTGACTGTGGAGGCGGGCAGCCCCAGGCGGCGCGCAGCCGCGGCAAAGCTGAGCTGATCTGCAACCTCGGCAAAGGTTTCTATGTTCTGGAGACGATCCATTAAGCGAAATATCCGTTCAAAGTCTTCAGTATTAAACCGATTATCCCGCAGTATGCGAGCGCTTACTCCTGTCGGATATCACAGGAGAACACAATGAACAGACGTCAATTGTTGAAGAGCGGCGCCGCCCTGACCCTGAGCAGCGGCTTGCCCGCTGTGGCGCGGGCGGCCCAGCCGGGTGTGTCGCTGCGTTGGTTGGGCGGGGCCATGCTGGAAATCGAGGCTGCGGGGCTTCGGGTGCTGACAGATCCCTGTCTGGGAGAGGGGCCGGAGGCCTTTGTCATGGGGGATCCGAATGAGATGTTCGACCTCGCGCGCGGGCCGAACGTAAAGCCACATGCGCGGCTCACGCCGTTTCCGGGGCTGCGCCACGACCGCTATGATCTTGTACTGCTGAGCCATGCCCATGAGGATCATTTCGATCAGGCGGCGCAGGCTTGGCTGGACCCGCAGCTGCCAATGCTGGTGCCTCAGCATGAACTTGCAGCGGTGCGACAGAAAGGCTTTGCCGCCAGCGCGCTGGCCCATGGCGAGACGCGGCGGATCGAAGGGCCTGAGGGGGTGCTGCGGATCACCGCGACGCCTGCGGTTCATTCGGAAAACCCGCAGGTGGCGCGGTTGCTGGGGGTGGGCAACGGCTATCTGATTGAGGTGGAGACCGGCTTTGGCGCAGCGCGAATCTATTGGTCAGGTGACAGTTTTCTGGTGCCACCGGTTTGGCAGGCTCTGAAGGCCGTGCAGGTTACAGGGGGAGGCCAGCTTGATGTCTTCATCCCGCATCTGGGCGCGGTTGGCGGGGAGGGCGCGCTGGGGCAGATCTCCATGGGTGGGGCACAGGCGGCGGAGTTTGCGCAGCGGCTGGCGCCAAAGGCTGTTCTGCCGATCCATCATTCCACCTATGCGCTCTACCAAGAGGGGCCAGAGGTGTTGCAGCAGCACCATGCGGAGCTGGCCCCGCGCTGGCAGCTGCGGATACCGCTGGAAGGGGAGCGTATCCGCCTATGAACGCAAAAAAGGCCGCTCCCGGTGGAGCGGCCTTGGTAGTTGTCAGAGGATCGAGCCCTGAAATCAGTCGCGCGTGCCGGAGAAGCGCTCCTGCCATTCCTCGCGCTGCTCGTCGGTGATCTTGGCAAAGAGCACCTCCGGAACGGTGAAGCCGTGACCTGCGGGCAGCGCGGAGAGGGCGGCGGCCACATCGTCGGGCCAGCTGCGATCTTCGGTCTGGAGGGCGGCCAGCAGACGCTCGGTCGCATCGGGGATGAACGGGGCTGACAGCACCGCGTAAAGGCGGATCAGGTTTAGCCCCAGGCGCACCTGAGCGGCGGCCTGATCGGGGTCGGTTTTGAAGACGGACCACGGTGCCACGGATTGCAGGTATTCATTGCCGGCAACCCAGATCGCCCGCAGCTCCTGCGCGGATTTGCGCACGTCCATAGCGGCCATATGGCCCTCATAGGCGGTGACGCGGGTGCTGATCTCATCAATCAGCGCCTGTTCGGCCTCGCCGTAGTCATTGCCCGCTGGCACTTCCTCGCCGTATTTGGAGCGGCAGAATTTGGTGATGCGGCTGACGAAATTGCCCAGCACGTCCGCCAGATCCTTGTTCACCGATTGCTGGAAATTTTCCCAGGTGAATTCGGAGTCGGAGCTTTCGGGGGCGTGGGACAGCAGCCACCAGCGCCAGTAGTCCGCTGGCAGGATCTCCAGCGCCTGATCCATGAACACGCCGCGCCCCTGCGAGGTGGAGAACTGGCCGCCGTCATAGTTCAGGTAGTTGAAGCTCTTCAGGTGGTCGACCATCTTCCACGGCTCGCCGGAACCAAGGATGGTGGCCGGGAAGGAGAGCGTGTGGAAGGGGACGTTATCCTTGCCCATGAACTGGACGTATTTCACATCATCGGCGCCCTTGTCTGTGCGCCACCAGCGCTGCCAGTCGGCGTCGGATTTGCCGTTGGCGTCAGCCCATTCGCGAGAGGCGGCGATGTATTCGATGGGGGCGTCGAACCAGACGTAGAAAACCTTGCCTTCCATGCCGGGCCAGTCCGCATCGCCCTTCTTGACCGGGACACCCCAGTCGAGATCACGGGTGATGCCCCGGTCCTGAAGCCCGTCGCCATCATGCAGCCATTTCTTAGCGATGGAGGTGGTCAGCACCGGCCAGTCGGATTTGCTGTCGATCCAGGCGTCCAGCTGGTCTTTCAGTTGCGACTGGCAGAGGTAGAGATGCTTGGTCTCTCGCACTTCCAGATCCGTGGAGCCGGAAATCGCGGAGCGTGGGTCGATCAGATCGGTGGGGTCCAGCTGCTTGGTGCATTCCTCGCACTGGTCGCCGCGGGCGCGCTCATAGCCGCAGTTGGGGCAGGTGCCCTCAATGTAGCGGTCGGGCAGAAAGCGGCCATCGGCGTGGGAATAGACCTGTTTTTCGGTGACTTCGCGGATCAGCCCTTGTTCGGCTAGCTTGCCTGCAAAATGCTGGGTGAGCGCGTGGTTCTGCGGGCTGGAGGAGCGGCCGAAGTGGTCAAAGCTGAGACCGAACCCCTTGGCGATGCCGGCCTGGACCTCGTGCATTTCGGCGCAGTATTCGGCCACCGGCTTGCCTGCCTTGGCGGCGGCCAGCTCGGCAGGGGTGCCATGTTCATCGGTGGCGCAGAGGAACATCACCTCATGGCCGCGTGCGCGCTGGTAGCGAGCATAGAGATCTGCGGGCAGCTGGCTGCCGACCAGATTGCCCAGATGCTTGATCCCGTTGATATAGGGGATCGCCGAGGTAATGAGAAAGCGCGCCATATCATCCATCCAACTAGAGCTTTGCTGGCCCGTCTAGCGCATGGCGCTGCCGCCGGAAACCCCGCTGTGGGACTTGTGGCTAATTTCCCCGCCCTTGACGGTGCAGAAGATCGCCTAGCGGCGCTCGCGGGAACGTTTCAGCAGGCGGCCAATGGTGAAGGAGGTGCGCGGCGCATAGACGTAGCGGGTGCGGTCCTCGGGCGCGGGGCGGGCGCGCATCCGAGCCAGGCCAAAGACGATCAGTCCGAGGTGGCCAACAGCAACAAAGGCAAAGAGCGCGCCGGGGCCGTAGTTTTCGATCAGCGCCGAGGTGATCAGTGGCGAGGCGATGGCGCCAAGGGCGTAGAAGAACATCAGCGCGGCGGCCAGCTCAATCCGCTGCTGCGAGGTGGCAAAATCATTGGCGTGGGCGGCGGAGACCGAGAAGATCGGCATGGTGGTGAAGCCGAAGAAAGCGGCTGAGGCCATCACCGCCAGCGTTCCCATGCCGCTGGCGGCTATGGTGATGCCACAGGACAGAATGGCCACCACCGAGAGCCAGATCAGCACCCAGCGACGGTCGTATTTGTCGGCCAGCCAGCCGAGCGGGTATTGTGCCAGCGCGCCACCGAGGACGAAGGTTGCCAAGAAGAAGGCGATCTGCCCGACCTCCAGCCCGACCTCCTGGCCGTAGATCGGGCCAACCATGCGGAATGACGCGGAGCTAAGCGCGGCGACAATCACACCGGCAACCGCCAGAGGTGAGCAGGCCCAGGCCAGTTTCGGGCGCAGCCGGGGGGCATCGGGAATGTCGGGCTGGCTGACCTTGGTCATGGTGAGCGGCAAAAGCGCCGCGCAGCAGAGGATGGCCAACAGGTTATAGGACACATAGGCGGCAGGCGGCAGCACTGCGATCAGCAGCTGCGCCACCAGCGAGGCCGAGAGATCAACGATCCGATATGATCCCATGGCGCGGCCACGGGTTTCATTGGTGACCTTGGCGTTGAGCCAGGATTCGATCACCGTATAGCAGCCCGCCACGCAGAGGCCGGAGGCGATCCGCATTGCGGCCCAGGCCAGCGGATCCTCTGTCAGCGTGTGGCCGATCAGCCCCATGGCCCCCAGCGCGGTGCAGACGGCGAAGGCCCGGCTGTGGCCGACATTGCCCATCAGGCGCGGCACCCACCAGCAGCCCAGAAAGAAGCCGACGAAATGTGCAGAGCCGAGAAAGCCGATCTGTTCCTTGTCAAATCCCAGCGTAATGCCGGAGAGCGCATCCAGCGGGCCAACGCCGCCGGTCGAAAGCTGCAACAGGATCACAGAGAGAAACAGCGCCGCAAAGGAAATCATCATCCGCATAATGGCCAGTGATGACCGCTGGGCGCGAGGATTGCACGGGTGTTTCCGACATTTTCCCGATTGGTGTGTCGTATTGTGCCCGGCGTGTCACGGGCACGGCAAATCTGCGGCGCCGCCAGCCATGGATCGGGACGAGGGGGCGGCTCAGTCGTCGCGCTGCGCGATCTCGCCGCCTGCTTTGCTCCAGGCAGTAAACCCGCCCTCAAGATGCATCACCGGTCCCAGCCCCATCTCCATCGCAGCCTTGGCTGCAAGGGCAGAACGCCAGGCGCTGGCGCAGTAGAACACATAGGTTTTGTCCTGATTGAACACTGGCTTGTGGTAGGGGCTGTCGGGATCGATCCAGAATTCCAGCATTCCGCGCGGGCAGGAAAACGCGCCCGGTATCATGCCGCTGGCTTGCAACTCGCGGATATCGCGCAGGTCGATGAAGGCGTAGGCGTCGTCATGGATCGCGGTTTTTGCGGTGTCGATGGACATGGTGTCGATAACCGCGTTGGCCTCCTCAAGGAGGGTTTTGACACCTTTGGTGATGGTCTGGGGCATGACGGGATCCTGTGTTTGATGGCTGAGGTCGTCTGGTTCCTGCGGCAGGCTGGGGCAGGGCGCAGCGCTTGGCAAGGGGGCAGAGGCGCGCAGGTCATGCTGGTCCGGGGCGTGGCGATCCGGTTGCATCACGCCGGGCCTGCGCTAGTGTTTGCGCCGACAGGGGCGCAGGCGCCCCCAGCAGCTGCAACAACAGGATCCCGATCATGAAGATGAACCCGCTTGGCCGCACCGGAATGGAGGTGTCGCAGATCTGCCTCGGCACCATGACCTTTGGCACCCAGACGGATGAGGTCGATGCTCATGCGCAGATTGATGCGGCCCTAGCGGCGGGGGTGAATTTCCTCGATACGGCGGAAATGTACCCGGTGAACCCGATCAGCGCGGAGACGGTCGGCGACAGTGAGGCGATCATCGGCAATTGGAATGCGCGCACGGGGCGGCGGGCAGAGTATATCCTGGCCACCAAACATTCCGGCGAGGGGTTGCAGGCGGTGCGGGAGGGCGCGCCGATTACGGCGAAGACCATCCCCGCTACGATCGAAGGATCACTGAGGCGGCTGAAGACGGATTACATCGATCTCTACCAGTTTCACTGGCCAAACCGGGGCAGCTATATGTTTCGCAAGAACTGGCAGTATGATCCGGGCGGCAATGACCGGGCCGAGGTGTTGGACAATATGGCCGAATGTCTGGAGGCGCTGAAGGCGCAGGTGGACAGGGGCAATATCCGCGCCTTTGGGCTGTCGAACGAAAGCGCTTGGGGCACGACGCAGTGGCTGCGGCTGGCGGAGGAGAATGGCGGGCCACGGGTGGCGTCAATCCAGAATGAATATTCACTGCTGTGCAGGCTTTATGACACCGATCTGGCGGAGCTGAGCCTCTACGAAGACGTCGGATTGCTGGCATTTTCGCCGCTGGCCACTGGTTTGCTCACTGGAAAGTATCAGGATGGTGCGGTGCCGGAGGCCTCGCGCAAGGCGCTGAGCCCGGAGCTGGGCGGGCGTGACACGGATCGGGTTTATCCGGCGGTGGCGGCCTATCTGGAGATTGCCGCGCGTCACGGGCTGGATCCGGTGCATATGGCGCTGGCCTGGTGTCACACGCGGCCCTTTATGGCCTCGGCCATTTTCGGGGCGACCACTCTGGCGCAGCTGGAGCATGTGCTGGCGGGGGCGGATCTGACCCTGTCGCAGGAGGTGCTGGAGGAGATTGACGCGGCCCATCGCGCCCATCCGATGCCCTATTGATCAGGGCGATCTGGGACGGGATGACCGCGTGATCATTGCAAGACGGGCGACCCAGAAGGGCCGCCCGTTTTCATTATGTGCCTTGCAGCCTTTGGGCTCAGTAAGAGCCGGTAGACTGTCGCGGCAACGGGCCGCTCTGGCGCAGGGTGTTTTGCCCTTGTGACAGAGGGGCCTGATTGAACAGTGGTTTGCTGGACGTAAGCCGACTGGCCGCAGCGGTTGCAAGGCTTGACTGGCGCAGCTCACGGGCGGTGATGTCATGGGCTGTGCGGAAGGCGCGGGCAAAGCTGGACTGCGAGTTGAAGCCGGTGGCCAGCGCCACCTCCATGATCGGCAGGTCGGTATCAGTGACCAGCCTGCGGGCTTCGGCCAGACGCAGTTGCAGGTAGTGGTCCTGCGGCGTCGTGTTCAGGCGCAGGCGGAACTGCTGTTGCAGGCTGCGGGTGCTGGTGCCCAGTTCCTCGGCAATCTCGCTGAGGGGTTTCGGATCATCCAGTGCGGCCTCCATCAGGGCATTGGCCCGTGCGGTGAGCGACGAATGTTTGGAGCTGCCAAGGCGGCTTTGCGGGCGTGCGGTGGAACCGGGGCCATCGTAGAGGAACAGCCCTGCCACGCGGGAGGCAAAGCCCGCGCCATGGCGGCTGCCGATGATGTGCAGCATCATCTCAATTGCAGGCGTTGCGCCGCCGGAGGTCATGCGCCCCTCGGAGAGGGTGAAGCGGTCGTTGCGGCACTGTACACCGGGGAAGCGGCTGGCGAAATTGTCCAGATCTTCCCAATGGGTGGTGGCGGGGTGATCGTCCAGAAGGCCGGCCTCGGCCATCAGCCATGGGCCACCGTCGATGCCCGCAATGGTCGTCCCACCCGCCGCCAGACGGCGCAGGCCAGCCAGCAGGCTGGGGGTGGCGTGGCGTGCGAGCTGGAAGCCGGCAATGACGATCAGTAATTCGCAGCTTTGCAGGCGCGCCAGCGGGATGCCCGGCACGCTGAGGCCGCTGGTCAGCATCGCAGGTTCGCTGGTGGCGGTGACATAGTCCCAGTCGAAGGCGCCACGACCGGCCAGCCGATTGGCTGCGCGCATGGGATCGACAGCCGCGGCGAAGGACAGGGTGTTGCTCTCATCAAGCACCAGAACAGCCGTTTTTAGCGGCTGATTCTCGGGCTGGAGGATGTTTTTTGCGGATTTCATCAAGTTCGATTCGCATGTTGACTAGTGGGTGCATCAAGGCTGCGGCACTGTTGAGATCAACACAAACAGGAATCTGGGGGCAGGCTTGGGGATAACTCGGGCACAACCCTGTACATCGAGGGGAAAACCAAAATGCCTCTGAATATGGCCAAAAACGTCTTCATCACCTGTGCTGTCACTGGCTCTGGCGGCACTCAGGATCGCAGCCCGCATGTGCCCCGTTCGCCCAAGGCGATCGCCGAGAGCGCCATTGCGGCGGCCAAGGCCGGGGCGGCGATTGTGCATTGCCATGTGCGCGACCCCGAGACCGGCGCGCCCTCGCGCGATCTGGCGCTTTACCGGGAAGTGACCGACCGGATCCGCGAGAGCGACACTGACGTGGTGCTGAACCTCACTGCCGGCATGGGCGGCGACATGGTTTTTGGCGATACCGAAAATCCTCTGCCGTTGAATGAGGCGGGCACCGACATGATCGGCGCCACGGCTCGAATGGCGCATGTGGCCGAATGCCTGCCGGAGATCTGCACACTGGATTGCGGCACCATGAACTTTGCCGAGGCAGATTACGTGATGACCAACACGCCAGGCATGTTGCGGGCGATGGGTCAGATGATGACGGATCTCGGCGTGAAACCTGAGATCGAGGCCTTTGATACCGGTCATCTGTGGTTCGCCAAGGAACTGGTGAAGGAAGGCGTGTTGGCCAGCCCCGCCTTGGTGCAGCTGTGCATGGGGGTGCCTTGGGGCGCGCCCAATGACCTCAACACCTTCATGGCGATGGTGAACAATGTGCCGGACGATTGGGACTGGTCGGCGTTCTCGCTGGGACGCGATCAGATGGCCTATGTGGCGGCCTCCGTCTTGGCGGGCGGCAACGTGCGGGTGGGGCTTGAGGACAACCTGTGGCTCGGCAAAGGGCAGCTGGCGGAAAACTGGCAGCTGGTCGAACGCGCGGGCACCATCATTGAAAATATGGGGGCCAAGCTGATGGGGCCGGATGAGGTGCGTGCGCAGTTGGGGCTGGTCAAACGCGCGCCGGTGGCGAAGTAATCCGCGTTTCAAAAAAAAACGGGGCAAATGTGCCCCGTAACACAGGGCGGCGGCAATCCAGGGTTGAAGCCCTAAAGGGAATTGGATTACTTGGTTGAATGATATTCCTTCCATTCTTCGCTGCCTCGATGCTGTCCCTCACCGCTTTCCTTCAGTCCGAGGCCGCTTGGTGGAAAGGGCCGCTTGCGGCGCTCGTGCTGTTTTTGGCCGGGTTTGGGGTCGCGGTCGGTCTGTCCGACGCTGTAGTGGAAAACAGCATTGCCCCACCTGCCATGGGGATCGCAGCCGGGGCGTGGCTTGGTGCCGGGGTTATCGGTCTGGGAGCAGTTCTTGCTCTGATTTTGCGAAAGTCCCTGTCCCCGGGCCGGATCGCCGGGACCGCCTTCCTTGGCGGTTTTGCGTTCTTCAGTGTTCTGCCTTTCCTCATCTAAAGCAGATCACCAGTTTCGCGCTGCCAGCGCATTTGAATTCAATGAAAATGAAAACTGCCTGCTTGCCAGCGGGCAAGGAAGCCATGCGCGCTTAACCCGCGCGACGTGCTCGTGTGGTTCATGGGCCAATGTCTTTTGGAGAACAATGTCATGACAAAAACAGCAGCAATCATCGGTGGCGGGGTTATTGGCGGCGGATGGGCCGCGCGGTTCCTGCTGAACGGCTGGAACGTGCGGGTGTTTGACCCGGACCCGGAGGCCGAGCGCAAGATTGGCGAGGTTCTGGCCAATGCGCGGCGCAGCTTGCCGGGGCTCGGCAATGTGGCGCTGCCTGCGGAGGGCCGCCTCAGCTATCACGCCACCATCGAGGAGGCGGTAGCCGGGGCAATCTGGATTCAGGAAAGCGTGCCGGAGCGGCTGGAGCTGAAACAGAAGGTCTATGGCACGTTGCAGGCGCATGTTGCGGCGGACGCTGTTATCGGCTCGTCTACCTCTGGCTATAAACCGTCGCAATTGCAGGATGGGTTCAGCAATGCCGCCCAGATCGTGGTCGCGCATCCGTTCAACCCGGTCTACCTGATGCCGCTGGTGGAGTTGGTCACGACCGAGGCCAACCCGGCAGGCGTGAGTGACAGCGCCAAGGCAATCATCACCGAGATCGGCATGTATCCCCTGCATCTGAAGAAGGAAATCGACGCCCATGTGGCCGACCGGTTCCTGGAAGCCGTCTGGCGCGAGGCGCTGTGGCTGGTCAAGGATGGGATCGCCACCACCGAAGAGATCGACAATGCGATCCGCTATGGGTTTGGCATCCGCTGGGCGCAGATGGGGCTGTTTGAAACCTACCGTGTGGCGGGCGGTGAAGCGGGCATGAAGCATTTCATGGCGCAGTTTGGCCCGGCGCTGAAATGGCCTTGGACCAAGTTGATGGACGTACCGGAATTCACCGATGAGCTGGTCGATCTGATTGCAGGCCAGTCGGATGACCAGTCCGGTCAGCATTCGATCCGCGAGCTGGAGCGTATTCGCGATGACAACCTTGTGGGGATGATGCGGGCGCTGGGCGCCAATGACTGGGGGGCAGGCGCGTTGCAGAATGCGCATGACGTCGGACGCGAGGGGGATGCCGGGCTGGTGCGGTCGCTGGATGATCTGGAAGACTTGAGCCAGCCGGTGCTGACCCAGAGCCGGATCGTGCCCTTGGATTGGACCGACTACAACGGCCACATGACCGAGAGCCGCTATCTGGATGCCTTTGCGCAATCCACCGACCGGCTGATGATGATCATCGGCTGCGATGCAGAGTATATCGCCAGTGGCGGCAGCTATTTCACCGCTGAGACCCATATCCGCCATATCGACGAGGTCCATGCGGGCGATCCCATTCAGGTGCGCACACGGGTGATCATGGGGCAGGGCAAGAAAATGCATCTGTGGCACGAGATGTATTCCGGTGAGCGGTTGCTGGCGACTGGCGAACATATGCTGCTGCATGTGGATCTTGCGACCCGCCGCTCCGCTCCGCCTGCACCGCATATCGAGGCCAATCTGGTGAAGCTGGCAGAGGCCCATGCGGCGCTGCCCGCGCCTGAGGGGCTGGGCCGCGCCATTGGTGCGCCGCGGTGAGCGCTGAAGGGGTAAGCAGGGTTCTGGTCACTGCCGGCGGGTCAGGGATCGGCCGGGCCATGGCCGAGGGCTTTGCCGCCGCCGGGCATCAGGTCTGGGTCACGGATGTCAGCGCTGAGGCGCTGGCGGATATGCCGGAGGGCTGGCGCAGCACGGCGGTGGATGCCACTGATGAGGCTGGGGTCAGGGCGCTGTTTACTGAAGTGTCGGAGGTCTGGGGCGGCTTGGATGTGCTTTGTGCCAATGCTGGTATCGCGGGGCCGACTGCGCGGATTGAGGACATCGCGCTTGAGGACTGGCGCAGATGTGTGAGCGTCAATCTAGAGGGCTGTTTTCTGGCCGCCAAATACGCAGCCCCCATGATGAAGGCGGCCAAGGCTGGATCGATCATCGTGACGTCATCAACGGCGGGGCAATATGGCTATCCGAACCGCGCGCCTTATGCTTCGGCGAAATGGGCAGTGATTGGCCTGATGAAGACGCTGGCGATGGAGCTTGGCCCCTTTGGTATTCGTGCGAATGTGATCTGCCCCGGTGCGGTGGAGGGGCCGCGGATGGAGGGCGTGCTTGCGCGCGAGGCAGTGGCCAAGGGCATGACCCGCGATCAGGTTTACGATGGTTATGCCTCGGGAACATCGATGCGGTCCTTCGTTGAGGCGAAAGACATTGCCAATATGGCGGTGTTCCTCGGGTCCGACGCAGCGCGGCTGGTGTCAGGGCAGGTGATTGCCGTGGATGGCCATACGGAAAACCCGGATCCCAAGGTGTGAGGCCCGTCTCGGAAACCGTCTGGAAACGCCCGCCTTCAGATGAAACGTACCGCCTAACCGATAGGCCGGGCTGCGCCTGCCTGCCCCCCGGCAGGCGCATTCGCGCCAGCCCAGGCAGGCGCAGCCCTGAGCGTTTGACGCTACCGGTTTACGATATGGCCGCCCGAAGCGCCCTGAGCCGTCCGGGCAATTGTCGCGCAGTGATATCGGCCTCGCGCACCAGATTGTCGAAATGGCTGGTGAAGGTGGCGATCCGCTCCTTGTCGCGAAAGGCCAGATAGTTGCTGCCTGCATAAAACACGCACAAAAGCGGGCCGAAGATGGTGATCGGTGAGGAATAGAGCCGCTTGGCATCAAACAGATAGATACGCAGGCGGGGGTAAAGCTGTTCGGCGAGACGTTCGAACTGGTCGAGCTGCTCCAACCGGATTTCCAGCGGCAAGCCTTCGTAATAGCCCGCGCCTTGGGCAAAGCTGTCCAGTTCATAAAGCGGCAGTGCGATTTCATAGTCCGACGGCGACTGGCGTATCCAGGAGAGCCGATCCTCTGAGGCGCCGATGGCCTGATCAGCGGTGCGCCCGAGATGCGGGGCATATTCCCATTCCAGCAGCGCGCGGGTTTTCAGCATGTCGGGCAGGGCGGCAGGGACGTGGCGGATCTTGTAACCTTCGGCCTCCTGATGCCAGTCGAAAATCCGTTCATCCACCAAGGCGCGGGGTGCCTTTGTCATCGACAGGCTGGCGGCGATCAGATCGGCCGCATTCTCTGGCCGGTCCGACAGGCTAAGGAGCCAGTCGGCCGAAACCCCAAGCGCTCCGGCGCAGGCGCCGACCACATGGGCGTTGGGCAGCCGAGCCCCGGCATCAGTCAGAAGCTGCGAGATCGTCGAGCGATCCACCCCAATGGCGCGGGCCAGCGCGCTTTGGCTGAGGCCACTGTCGCTGAGCGCGCGGTTGAGACGGGTGCGAAACTGCTCCGCGCGCAGACGTTTGTCCATAATATCAATCATGTGATGATTTTTATCACGTTTGCTGAATTTTGTTAATCATATTCGGAATTCTGCATCGCGTGGGATCCGTGTAGGCCGGAGGAAAGGTAAGAAAAACAGGAGGCTGCAGATGGACACGCGAGCGCGATCAGTGGTGAAGGCGGTGATCTGGAACCTGCTGGGACTGGCGATGATGGCGGGGGTTGGCTGGTTGCTGACCGGGTCACTTGCGCTTGGCGGGACGCTGGCGCTGGTCAATACCTGCGTCGGCTTTCTGTGCTACCTGCTTTATGAGCGGATCTGGGCCGGGGTGCGCTGGGGGCGGCGTCATGTCTGATCCGCAGGCTAGCCCGCAGGTGCCAAGCCAGCGCGCCATGCTGGACCGGGTGCAGCTGCAATTGGGGCGTGTCGAATGGGGCACGCTGGCGCTGATGCTGGGGTGCTATGCGGCCTGGGGGGCGGCGTTGGCTTGGCTACCGTTGGTATCTGTCTGGCTGGCCGTACCGGTTCTGGCCTGTCTGATCACGTTACAGTCCTCGCTCAGCCATGAGGCGTTGCATGGCCATCCGTTCCGGTCGCGCGTCCTGAATGAGGCCTTGATGTTCCTGCCGCTCAATCTGGCGGTGCCCTATGGCCGGTTTCGGGACACCCATCTGGCGCATCACCATGACGAGCGGCTGACCGACCCCTACGACGACCCTGAGACCAATTATCTTGATCCGGCGCAGTGGCGCCGGATGGGAGCCGTTCAGCGGGGTCTTCTGTGGGTCAACAATACGCTGGCGGGGCGGGTGCTGCTGGGGCCGTTGCTGGGGCAGATCCGGTTTATGATAGAGGACGCGCAGCTGATCCGCGACGGCGATGAGGCGGTGCTGCGCGACTGGTTGCTGCATCTCCTTGGCGCGGGGCTGACGCTGTGGCTGGTGGTGCAGAGTGCGCTGCCGTTCTGGGCATATCTCTTGGCGGCCTATCTGGGGTTGGCGATCTTGAAGATCCGCACCTTCCTGGAGCATCGCGCCCATCTTGACCCGGCGGCGCGCACGGTGATTATCGAGCGTGGCGGTCTCCTTGGATTTTTGTTTCTGAACAATCACCTGCATGTGGTGCATCACTGCCATCCGGGGGTGCCCTGGCACGCGTTGCCACGCCTCTACCGGGACCGGCGGGCGCAGTTTCTGGCCCGCAATGACGGCTATACCTACCCCTCCTATGGTGTGGTCCTGCGCCGCTATGCGTTGCGGGCAAAGGACCCGGTCGCACATCCGATCTGGTCAGAACGGCAATAGCGCCTCATAAGGGGCCTATGACCTTATGGATCCCCATCGCCATCGCGGCGGCCAGTTTTCAGACCGTCCGCTTTATGCTGCAAAAGGTGTTGAGCAGCGTCACCCTGTCGACGGCGGGGGCGACGTTTTCGAGGTTTGTTTATTCCGCGCCACTGATCTGGGCCGGGCTTCTGGCTTATCTGGCGCTGTCGGGGCAGGCGTTGCCCGCGCTGAGTGCCCGGTTCTGGATGTTTGCCACCATTGGCGGCACCGCGCAGATCCTTGCGACGGTCTGTGTGGTGGCGCTGTTCCGGCAGCGCAATTTTGCGGTCGGGATTACGTTCAAGAAAACCGAGGTGATCCAGACCGCGCTGGTCGGGCTGGTGGTGCTGGGGGATCAGATCACCGCCCTTGGCTGGGTGGCGATTGTGATTGGTCTATGCGCGGTGCTGGTGCTGTCGAAGACACCGCAGAGCAAGGGGCCGTGGTGGCGGCATCTGTCCAGTCCGGCGTCGCTGTTGGGGCTGGGGTCGGGTGTGCTTTTTGCCTTCTCAGCGGTGAGTTATCGCGCGGCGTCGCTTGAGCTTGATGCGCTGGCGCCAGCGTTTCGCGCCGGGGTGACGCTGGCCATCGTCGTAAGCTTGCAGACGCTGTTTATGCTGGTCTGGCTGAAGTGGCGGGAGCCCGGCGAGATCGCGCGGGTCTGGGCGGCGCGACGGGTGGCGATCTGGGTTGGGCTAACCAGCATGGCGGGATCTTTCTGCTGGTTCTGGGCCTTCACTCTGCAGAACGCCGCCTATGTGAAGGCGCTGGGACAGATTGAATTACTGCTGTCGCTGCTTGCGTCGGTGTTGTTCTTCAAGGAGCAGATCACCCGGCGCGAGATTATCGGTATGGGCTTGCTGATCCTGTCGATCCTGGCGCTGCTGCTGGCAATCTGAGTGGCCTGCGCTGCGGTTTTGATGACTGGTCAGTCGTCGGCGGTGGGCATCGGATAGCCCTTCAGCCGCAGGAAATGGCTCGATTCATCATCGTTGCGAAAGAACGGCACGCTTTCCGGCGGGCCATCCTGGCGGATGCGTCTGGTGACTTCGGCCAAGACCACCTCGGTGATGAACGGCAGATCGTAGGTGCGGACCTGGCTGAGGGGGATCCATTGCAGATGCGACAGCTCATCCGAGGCGCGGGAGAAATCATCGATATCGCTACTGATATGCGCCGCATCCACGAGGAAGAACCGGGCGTCGAACCGGCGCGGGCGGCCCGGTGGGGTGATGGCGCGAAAGACAAATTGCAGCGTTTCGGCCGCAGGCAAGTGGCCGGTGGCGGCGAAATCGACCCAGTCTGCCTCAGGCGTGGTGACCCATGTTCCGGGCTGCCCGAGGATGAGGCCGGTTTCCTCCCATAATTCGCGAATGGCAGCGACAGCGAGGGCGTGATGCAGATCTGTGTTCGATTGTTCGGACAGGCGGTCCTGGCAGAGCGACGGCAGCGGGCTGGCGAGCGGCACATCGGCGTCCCCGGGATCTACAGCGCCGCCGGGAAACACCACCTTGTTGGGCATGAAGGCGGCGCGGGCGCCGCGCTGCCCCATCAGCACCTGAGGATCGTCCCCCATCCGGTCGCGCACCGCGATAATTGTCGCTGCATTGCGGATCGGAGTGGTGTCCCGACGGGCGGTGGCAGCATCGGCATAGCCGGTGTCGATGGCCGCCTTGGCCGGGGTGGGCGATTTGCTCATGTCTGGGTCTTTCTTAACTCTGGCGCGTCAGCTCTCCTTGCCGAAGCCGTGCATCCGACGCGCCCATTGATAGGCGATCACAATACCCTTCATCCGGGGCAGGAGAAACAGCGAAGACAGCAGGCAACCCAGCGAAAACACGGTGAAGGTGACCAAAGGCTCAGGCCGCCAGGTGAAATAGACCACATGCAGCAGCGGGGCCATAATGTGGCCAACCAGCAGAATGGTCAGATACGCCGGGCCGTCATCAGCGCGGGCGCTGGTGAGGTCGAGACCGCAGTTGGAGCAGTTGTCGTTGACCTTCAGATATGAATGCAGCAGCTTGCCTTCGCCGCAATTGGGGCATTTGCACCGCCAGCCGCGTAGTACGGCGGGCATGGTGGGGCGGTCTTCCTGAGTATCGGTTTTGAGATCGGCTGAAAGTGCCGCAGATGAATCGGTCATAACAAATCCTATCTTTTGCCCGCATATTTGAGCGCATTGGCGACAAGTTTAAAGGGGCAGTCCGCGGGAGTGCGTCGGCATGCCGCAAGAGTGCGCTGCCCGCACCTTTGGTGCAATGCGCGGTCGAAAATTTCTTCTGAGCTTTTGATTTTTTTTGCGACGGAACTCTGCCGGGGCTGCGTTTTGTTTCTGTGATTGGCAGCAAGGGGCTGCCTGGTGCAAAAGGAAACGCAGACATGAAACATACCAAATTCATCGCCGCTGTTATTGCTGTTGGAGCTGTCATCGGAGCAACCGGTGCAATTGCCAAGCCGGGGTTCGGCGGCAAGGGCGGTTTTGGTCCGCGCATGAGCTTTGAAGAGATGGACACCAATGGTGATGGTCAGGTGACCAAGGCCGAGATGGAAGGGCTGCGCGAGGCGCGTTTTGCCACTGCGGATGCCAATGGCGATGGCAAGCTGACATTGGCGGAAATGGAAGCTGCCGCGCAGGCTCGGGCCAAAACCCGCGCGGCTGCCATGTTGGAGCGGATGGACGCCGACAAGGATGGCGCGTTGAGCCTGGATGAGCTGCCAAAACCGCGCCGCGCAGGAAAGATGTTTGACCGCGTGGATGCCAATGACGATGGTGCTATCAGCAAGGAAGAATTCGAAAGCGCACGGGCGAAATTCCGGGGTCGTTTCGGTGGCGGCCATAAACCGCGCGCCGGGGCGCAAGACAGCGAGACGGAACAGAACTGATCCGATACGACAGGTGCATATATCTGCCAATACCGCCGAGCGGGCCCCAGAGCAGGGCCCGCTGATGGCGCCGTCCGACAGCCTGCCGGTGCCGGATCGCGGTGTCGTGGACGACCCGGAGGGGGCATTGTTGCTGCGGTTTGCGGCGGGCGATGCTGAGGCGGCGGCTGCGCTGACGGCGCGGCTGGCGCCACGGGCGCTGGGTGTTGCGATGCGGGTTCTGGGCAATCGCGCCGAGGCCGAGGACATCACGCAGGAGGCGATGGTGCGGCTGTGGCGGCAGGCCGAACATTGGGAGCCGGGGCGCGCCCGGCTTTCGACCTGGCTCTACCGGGTGGTGATGAATCTCTGTATTGATCATAAGCGCCGGCTGCGGGGGGGGCATGTGGATCTGGACGCCATCCCCGATCCGCCGGACCCTGCGAAATCTGCGGCGGAGCAGATGCAGGACGGGGCGCGACAGGACGCGCTGCAGGCGGCACTCATGCAATTGCCGGAGCGTCAGCGACAGGCGGTGGTGCTGCGCCACATCGAGGATCTGGCAAACCCGGAGATTGCCGGGATTATGGACATCAGCGTCGAGGCGGTCGAAAGTCTGACCGCGCGGGGGAAGCGGGCCTTGGCCGCAATTCTCGCAGGGCGTCGGGCCGAACTGGGGTATAGTGATGGTTGATAAAACTGGAAAAACCGCGCCCACACAGGCGGGCGCTGGTGCTGAGGATATATTGGATCCGGCGGATCTTGCCGCGGCTGAGCTGGCGCTTGATGATCTTTTTGCCAGCGCGCGGACCGCTGCCCCGGCTCCGCTCCCGGAGGCTTTGGAGCAGGCGATCCTGAGCGAGGCTGCAGCGATGCAAGCGGCGATCCTGGAGCGTCAGGCGGCGGGTTCAGATCGAGCCGCGCAGTCAACCGAAGCGGGCAGCGGTATTTTTGCCGGGTTGCGCGACCTGATGGCCGGGCTGGGCGGATGGCCCGCCCTTGGCGGATTGGCCACCGCCAGCGCTGCTGGGCTGTGGATCGGGTTGGCGCCACCTGCGTTTCTGCCTGACCCGGTAAGCCTTGCAGGGATTGAGCTGAGCGAAGACAGCCTGCCCTACGACAGCTACGACTTGGCCATGGTGCTGAGCGAGGAGATGGAATGACCAACGAAACCCGCACATCCAAACCCGGTCGCCGCTTGCGCTGGCTGCTGATGGCGTCGCTGGCGTTGAACCTTGCGGTGGTGGGCGTTGTCGCCGGGGCGGCCTGGCGGTTCAATGACCACAAGAGAGGCGCAGGAATGCCACCTCCGGTCGGCGCCCTGCTGTTTCGGGATCTTGATGCCGAAACCCGGCGCGGCCTTCGCAATACAGCTGAGGGCGAGCATGGCAGCTACAAGGGGCGGCGACGTGCGGAAGGCGGCAAGGTGGTTGAGTTGCTGCGGGCCAGCCCCTTTGATGCGACGGCGCTTGGGGGGATGTTGGAGGCGCAAGCCACACGGCGACATGAATTCCAGCGTTCCGTTCAGGCGGCTTGGCTGGACCAGATCGTTGCGATGACTGCCGACGAGCGGGCGGCCTATGCTGACCAGCTTGAGCAGCGTATCCAGCACCCGAAGCGGCGCAACTGGCGACGTTGAGCGGAGAAAAGGGCACTGGCCCGGCTTTGATCGCTGCTGAGTTGGGGCGATTGGTATCTGGAACACCGAACGGGGCAGTGAGAGGATCGCTGCCCCGTTTCTTGTTTCTGGACCTAATGGCTGCTCGGCCGGTCCTGCCTGTAGTTGCGCCAGATGCCTGCCGGGTTGTCCCGATCTGTGGCAGCTGGTGCCCGGTGACACTGTCCCGTGTCTGGTGGTCTTTGTCTGCGCCGTTGACGGTGCGCCGCAGGGGGCTTGTCAGGCAGCGAGGTCTGCCAGAGAGACCTGATTGCGGCCTGCATGTTTGGCCGCATAGAGCGCGCGGTCGGCATTGGTGATCAGGGCGCTGACCGCACTGTCGTGATCCTGCGGCACGAGATCGGTACCCTTGCGCTGGTTCTCAGTTGCGGCGCGCCCGCCGATGACAACACCGATGCTGATGGTCACATAGATCGGCGTGTCGACACCGGGAATGTGAAACGGCTTGCTGTTGATCCGATTGCAGAGATCACTGGCAGCGGCTTCGGCCATCGCCTCGCCAATTGCGGGCATCACGATCATGAATTCTTCGCCACCGACGCGGGCCAGAAGGTCCACCGGGCGCAGAGCGGTTTGCAGGCGTTTGGCCGCTTCGATCAGCACCGCATCGCCGACCGGGTGGCCGTAAAGGTCATTGATCTGTTTGAAGTGGTCAAGATCGGCAAGCATCACTGCAAATGTCTCGCCGGTTTTGGCGGAACTACTGGCGACCCGCTCAAGGAAGGGTTTGGCATAGCGGCGGTTGAATAGACCGGTCATCGGGTCCTCAACTGCGGCGCGCAGCCCGTTACGAACGTTGTCGCGCAGCTGATCAATGCGGGCCTTGTTGCGCAGCTGGGTGTCCAGACGTAGCGCCAGCTCGGCGACGTCGAAGCCGGACTGAAGAACATCATGTGCCCCCCGATCCAGCGCTTCGGCGGCAATGGCGGGGTCGGCGGGGTGAACCACGGCGATAACTACGGATTTGCGGGTACTCGCACGAGCACGCAGATCCGCCAGAAGACGCAGGCCCTGCGCCAGAGTATGGCGTCCCAGTTCGATCACAATGGCATCAGGCACCGGTTCGCGCATCAGGGGATGGACCGCATTGAACTGATGGTTGCACAGCCGGTAGGGCACGCGCGGAGCCAGCTGGGCCTGCCAGTAGACGCCGGTGGCGGATTGTTCAGTGACCAAAGCCACCTGTGCGCCACTCAGCCCTGCGCTGATATGTGGGCTAGAGAGAGGCAGGGCATAGCCATGAGTGTTGCCCCGCTGCAGATTGAGCTCTTCCTGAGTGCTGCTGGCGCGCAGCAGGCTGCGGATCCGGGCCTGCAACATGGTGTCATCCAACGGCTGCAGCAACACATCGTCGATCCCAGCAGTCAGGGCCGCCAGGCGGCGGTCGGCGTCACTGTCGTGATCAATGGCGATCATCGGAATATCGGCAAGCTGATCATCGGCGGCCAGCGCCTGTTTCACGGCAACCGCGTCGCCGTCCGGCAGCGACATGGCGCTGAGAATCAGATCGGGGCGGCAGCGCAGGGCGGTCTTGGCAATATCGGCAACAGTTTCGGCCTGAACCACCCGGTAATAGGCGGCGGATAGCTGTACCTTCAGCATGATCCGGTTCGTCGCAACACCGTCGATAATTAGGATAGTGCCCTGCACGTGGTGCCCTTTCGCCCCTTGCGTTCGAATTGCCTCAAGTTTTAATGAGACTGGTTAATAAACCCTTTCGTATTTTCACCAATTTGACCGTGAAGTGTCAGGAATGTGTGCGCATATGCTATTTTCCGCCGATGCAGCCGAGACTTTGGGCTTAAAAGCGCTTGCCTGGCTGGCAGGCAACGATGAGTTGCTGCCAGTTTTTCTAGGCGCAACCGGCGCGAGTGAGTCAGATCTGCGTGAGCAGGCGGCTAATCCTGAGTTTCTGGGCTCGGTTCTCGACTTTCTGACGATGGATGACGCCTGGGTCATGCAATTCTGTGACAGTGCCGGGCTGGCCTATGATCAGCCGTTGCAGGCGCGGATGGCGCTGCCGGGCGGGGCACAGGTTCACTGGACCTGAGGCTGGCGAATGTGGCAGCGCTGATCGATGGGCGCCATGGCACTGTTAAGGGATGTGATTAACCTCCCTTACTGGGACTGAAGACCCAAAGCACTGGGCTGGCTGGTGTGGCGGTCTTCAATCCCCTATGTATCGGGGCGATGTCCCCGGTGGATCGAGGACCACAGCCCCACGTCTGCTCCCTTGCGCCTGCGGCCTGCGCGCTATTTTGGGGCGGATTACTGATCTAGGAGTGCCCATGCCCGTTGATGCCCTGCTTTTTGACAAGGACGGAACGCTGTTTGACTTTGCCGAGACCTGGAACCGTTGGACTGGCCGGATGCTAGACCTGCTGTCGGAGGGTGATGCAGGTCGGTTGCAGGCGATGGCTGCGGCGATAGATTTTGATCTGGCGACGGGCAAGATCCTACCCAGTAGTTTGGTGATTGCCTCCACCAACCGGCAGGTGGCAGAGGCGCTGGCGCCGCATGTGCCACAGATGGATCTGGATCAGCTGGAACTATACATGGCCGAAAGCGCCGGTGAGGCGGACCTGGCCGAGGCGGTGCCGCTGGCGGCCTTCCTTGATGAACTGCTGGCGCGGGGCAAGGTGCTGGGGGTGATGACCAATGATGCGGAGCATTCGGCCAAGTCACAGCTGAGCCGCAGTGGCGTTCTGGATCGCTTTGCCTTTGTTGCCGGGTTTGACAGCGGTCACGGGGCCAAGCCGGACGCCGATCCGCTGCTGGCCTTCTGTGCCGCCACCGGTATCGCACCAGAGCGCACCGCCATGGTGGGCGACAGCCTGCATGATCTGGAGGCTGGATCGGCGGCTGGGATGCACCGGATCGGGGTGCTGACCGGATTGGCCGAGGCAGAGGAACTGGAAACCCATGCGGATGTGGTTCTGCCCGATATCGGCCATATCCCCGGCTGGCTGGATCGCTGACCGTGTCGCCGACAGCGGTTTGGCAGCTGTCGGATCAGATGAACTAGACACATATGCCCAGAAATGTGCGATCTGGCCGGGGTTGGCGCTGAAAAGCGACCAAACCTGTCGGGAACAGGCATTCGGACTGCGCCCGAACAGGGCCTGCTGAGGCTATGAGCCAACGGTCGGGCGACCCCATGAGGGGGCGCACCGATCAGCTGACAGCAGGGAGGGCCGCCATGACAACCGAGACACGAACCCGAAAACGCGGTGGCGGACGCGCAGGTGCCGCAGCCCGGCGCGGGGACGCGGTGATTGAGCAGATGCCATGGTCTGTGCCGCGCAACATTGATCGCCCGATTGAGCCGCTTGGCCCCGAGGGCGTGGCAGCCATTCACGATGGGGCGATGCGGATCCTGGAAGAAATCGGCATCGTGTTCCTCAACGATGAGGCGCTTGAGATCTTCAAGGAGGCGGGCTGCAAGGTCGTGGGTGAGCGGGTTCATCTGGACCGGGAGTTCGTGATGGAGATGGTTGCCAAGGCACCATCGGAGTTCACCATCACACCGCGCAACCCGGAGCGTACCCTGCCGGTGGGGGGCGATCATATCCTGTTTGGCAATGTATCTTCGCCGCCAAACTACTGGGATATGTCGCTGAATGCGAAGGTCGCAGGCACCCGTGAGCAATGCCAGAACCTGCTGAAGCTGACCCAGTATTTCAACTGCATCCATTTTGCCGGCGGCTATCCGGTGGAGCCGGTGGACATCCACGCATCAGTACGCCATCTGGATGTGCTCTATGACAAGCTGACGCTCACGGATAAGGCGATGCATGCCTATTCGCTGGGCAAGGAGCGGGTCGAGGATGTGATGGAGATGGTGAGGATTGCGGGAGGGCTTACTCATGAGGAGTTCGAGGCCCGTCCGCATATGTATACCAACATCAACTCCACCTCGCCGCTGAAACACGACCAGCCGATGATTGACGGCTGTTTGCGGCTGGCACGGCGGGGGCAGGCGATTGTGGTCACGCCTTTCACGCTGGCAGGGGCGATGGCTCCGGTAACCATGTCCGGGGCAGTGGCGCAGTCTATTGCCGAATCCCTCTCCGCGATTGCGCTGTTTCAATATGTACGCCCAGGCACGCCCTGTGTGATCGGCACCTTCACCTCAAATGTGGATATGAAGTCCGGCGCGCCGGCCTTTGGTACCCCGGAGTATATGCGCTCGACCCAGATGACCGGGCAAATGGCGCGTTATTATGGGCTGCCGATGCGGTCGTCCGGTGTCTGCGCGGCCAATGTGCCGGATGGGCAGGCGATGTGGGAGACCTCCAATTCACTCTGGGCGGCGGTGCAATCGGGGACCAATATGGTCTATCATGCGGCGGGCTGGCTGGAGGGTGGGCTAATTGCCAGCCCCGAGAAATTCATCATGGATTGCGAGATTCTACAGCAGATCCAGCGCTACATGCAGCCGGAAGTCATCGGCACCGGTCCCGAGGATATCGCGCTAGAGGCCATTCGCGAGGTTGGAAACGACGGTCACTTCTTCGGTATTCAGCACACGCAGGATCGCTATAGCACCGCGTTCTATCAACCCTACCTCAGCGATTGGCGCAACTATGAGGCCTGGGAGGCGGCGGGTGCTGTCTGGACACCGGAACGGGCGCATAATCTGTTCAAGGAGATCATTGCCCGATTTGAAGCGCCACCGCTGGATGTGGCACGACAAGAGGAACTGGCAGACTTTGTTGCGCGCCGCAAATCCGAGGGAGGCGCCCCAACCGATTTCTAACGCCAGTTGAGGGGAAGTTTCGCGCGTTCAGACCTCTGCCATTATTTTACGCAAGTGTATAAGTCAGGCCGATCTAACGAGAGAATCGCTGCCATGACTGACCCGGATACTGCAACTGCTTTGCGCGCCCGTCTGCCTATGGTGGCTTTGGGCGCGGGTAGTGGATTCGCGATGTGGCTGCTGGCGCGGGACTGGGACCAGCCGGGTCTCTCTGAGAGCCTGTTTTTGGCGATGTTTGCCTTTCTGTCCAGTTTTTGCGGCGCATCACTGGCCCTGATCGGGCCGCTGTCGCTGTTGCGTGCGTTGCGCGGGGCGCTTTGGATTGCGATGCCGATGACTGCTCTGATGCTTCTGGCGGCGGTGCGCTACCCGGTTGCGACTGACCTTTTACAGAATGAGGTGTTGGTGCTGATGGCGCTGACGCTCGGCGCGATGGCCTGCCCTTTTGTGTTGCTGCGGTTGTCCGCGTCCGATCACTGGACCCGGTTTGCGGCACTGTCTGCGGCGAGCTGGGGTATCGTGTTTCGCCTTGCCTGCGGGGTCGGATTTGTCGCGGTCTTCTGGATACTTGGTTTATTGTCCAATGCCCTGCTGGATCTGGTCAATATCACCATTCTGGAAGACATTGCCGAGGTGGATTGGCTGGCGCTGACGCTGAGCGGCGCGGTCTTTGGTCTGGGCCTGGCGGTGGTGCAGGAGTTGGGGGGCGGTAGCGCGCCGCATCTTCTGTTTCGATTGCTCAGCCTGCTGCTGATCCCTGTGCTGCTGGTGGTTGGCCTGTTTCTGGCCGCGATCCCGCTGCAGGGGTTGTCCAGCGCCTTTGGTCATCTGTCCTCGGCTGCGACACTGATGGCGATGTCAGCGGTGATGATGACACTGGTCTGCGTCGCACTGACCCGGCAGGAACAGCCAAAGGGCGTGAACGGCATGGCTGCGCGGCTGCTGGCGATTGGTCTGATGCTGGTCACTGGTCTGGCAGCCTGGGCGGTCCTGATGCGCGTCTGGCAATATGGTTGGACGCCGGATCGCATCTATGCGCTGCTGTTTGCGATGACGTTACTGCTGCACGGGTTGGTCTATGCCGGCTGTGCGGCCATTGGAGGCGCGGATTGGCCGGCTCTGTTGCGGCGTGCCAGTGTCGGTCTGGCGCTGATGACTGGTGCGGCATTGGCGCTGGCCCTGACGCCGCTGGTGGATGCGGGGCGGATTGCGGCCAACAACCAAGTGGCGCGGGTGCTGGCGGGTGAGACAGAGCCCGAAGAGCTGCCCCTATGGCAGATGGCCCATGACTGGGGTCAGGGCGGGCTTGACGCGCTGACGCGGCTGGATGCCCACGCGGAAGAGACCGGGGATACAGATCTCTCCAACCGCCTGCAACTGGCGCGCAGCGCTACGAGCCGTTGGCAGATGACGAAGGACGTGGTGGACGTGACCGATGATCAGCGCAAGGAGCTGATTGAGCTGCTGCCCGTACAGCCCGTCGGAGCCACAGCGACAGCAGATGATTTCAGAGGTCTGAAGCGTTATCAGCTGCTGCGCTGGATCCGCGGGTGCAAGCGGTTGCTGCCGGATGGCAGCGCGGGCTGTGTGCTTATTCGCGGCGCGTTGGGAGCGACCTCAGACGAGACGGCGGACGTGGCGTTGCTGTTCTTCAGAGAAGGTCGCGATGGGGCGAAGCTGGCGAGTTTCGCCCTGCGATTTGGCCCGGATGGTGCAGATATGCTAGGCCGTGTGATTCTGGAGCGCGGGACGCCAGTGGATGAATGGACAAAAGAGCAGGTGGAGGCCGCCTTGGCGGCAGCGCAGGCTGACCGTTTTGAGATATCTCCAGCGCGGCAGAATACGCTGAAACTGGGAGGGCTGGAGGTCCTGGTAAGGCCCTGACATCCGACTGCGGGAAAACCGTAGCAATTTTAATTGTTGGCCCTTTATTAACCAGGCTGGGCCAAAAGTAGAGACACGTAACAAGGGGCCAGTGATGCACGGTCTGATCAATAGGGCATTCCAGGCGTTTGTCAGCACCACCTTCGGGGAGGACAGCTGGCAGGCAATCATGGATACGGCAGAGCTCGGCTTTAGCGAGTTCGAAGCGATGCTCACCTATACGGATGAGCAATCCCAGATCATGTTGCGGACTGCAGAAAATATTCTGAAACGCCCGCTGCCAGAAATGCTGGAGGATATGGGCACATTTTTGGTGTCGAATCCGCAGCTGGAGGCGTTGCGTCGATTGCTGCGTTTTGGCGGGGTCAATTATGTGGAATTCCTGCATTCACTGGATGATCTGCCGGATCGCGCGCGGCTGGCAGTGGCCGATTTGAACCTGCCGGGGCTGGAGCTGATTGAACAGGCGCCCGGGCAATTTGAACTGCATTGCCAGCCCGGTCTGCCGGGGTATGCTCATGTTCTGATGGGGGTGCTGAGGGCGATGGCAGATGACTATGGCGATCTGGTTTTCCTTGATCACTCAGGCACGCAGGACAACGCTGAGGTGATTGCAATCACTCTGGTTGAAACTGAATTTGCCGAAGGCCGGGCCTTCGATCTTGGGGCGCATTCACTATGATGCTGAGCATGCGGGAAATCTCCTCCATCGCCAATGAAATCTGCCCGATGCATGTGGTCATTAACCATGAAGGGCGGATCACCGGGGTTGGGCCGACATTGCGCAAGCTGCGCCCGGATACCGATTGGATTGGCAGCCGGTTCTTTCGGATCTTTGACCTCGCGCGGCCACGTCGGGTCCGATCCACTGAGGATTTGATCAAGACAGCCGGCGCAAAACTGCACCTCAATTTTCGCGATGCTCCGCAAACCGGTCTGAAAGGTGTGCTGGCGCCTTTTCCGGAGGGTAAGGGTGGCTTTATCAACCTGTCTTTCGGCATTTCCGTACTTGAAGCGGTGCGCGACTATGATCTGACAAGCGCTGATTTTTCCCCAACGGATCTGACCATTGAGATGCTCTATCTTGTTGAGGCTAAATCCGCCGCAATGGAGGCGTCACGCCAGCTTAATCTGCGCTTGCAGGGGGCAAAAATTGCGGCGGAGGAACAGGCCTTCACAGATACGCTGACAGGTGTGAAAAACCGCCGCGCGATGGATCACATCTTGAATCGGCTGATCTCCTCGGGTCGGGATTTCTCGCTGATGCATGTGGATCTCGATTTCTTCAAAGAGGTCAACGACACGCTTGGCCATGCGGCGGGGGATACCGTTCTGCAGCGGGTGGCCAAGCTGATGGTGCAATGCACCCGTCAAAATGACACGGTCGCGCGGGTCGGTGGGGATGAGTTTGTTCTTATATTTGAAGGTCTTATTGACCGGATACAGCTCTCAGGTATTGCTCGCCGACTGATTTCCAGCATCGAGGAACCAATCCCCTTCGGCGATAAGACCTGCAAAATTTCGGCAAGTGCCGGGACCGCACTTTCTGCAGCTTTTTCGCAAGGGCTGGATGCGGTAACACTGCTTCATCAGGCGGATGTGGCACTTTATGCCGCGAAAAACGCAGGCCGGGCGCGCCACTTCTTCTACCAACCTGGTATGGAAGAGCAGGATCCTGAGACCTAGGGCTCAGCCATCCGGTGCTTCTGCAGTACCGCTGGCGTCTTGACGTAGTCTGATACGCGGGTGCATTGATCCTTGGTGTGCACATGGAACCGGGTCTGATCCAAATGTGGTATGCGTATCGCAGGGGCGCTGCTTATTGAGAGCGGACAGAATTGGATCAGCCGCAGCAGTCGGATACCTGCACAGTTAGGCATACACGAATGGTGTTTCCGATAGTATGCGTGTCATAATATTCGGGGAAAACAAAGTGGCAGCCCGTAGGGGAATCGAACCCCTCTTTCCAGGTTGAAAACCTGGCGTCCTAACCGATAGACGAACGGGCCACTTGCTCTGTGAGGGCGTGTTTACTGAGTACATCGCCCCGGCGCAAGAGGGATTTTGATATCGGTGCGAGTTTTTTTCAATCTCGCAAGATGTCCCGCAAGCTTATGAAAAATATGATAATAAATAGGTGTTCTGTCTGTGGTATCTGACGTGTTTTTGCGATTGCTGCCTGTCTCTGCTCAATCCGCGGAGCATGGTGTTCACGGATCTGCGCCCTTGGTGGAACAGGCGTCGGACAGTCGAAACTGCGCTGTAAGAAATGGCTTCTGCAGATATGCACTAGCAGCAGCTGCAAGACACATACACTCAATCGGACATGATTATGAGGAGAAGTGGCAGCCCGTAGGGGAATCGAACCCCTCTTTCCAGGTTGAAAACCTGGCGTCCTAACCGATAGACGAACGGGCCACTTGGTGTGAGCGGGTATTTAGTGTTTCGGGCGGGAACCCGCAAGCTAAAAAACAACAGTACTGCAATTTATTTTGTCGTGAGCAGGTGGCGTCTATTTTCAGCTGACAGGCCCCTTGTCTGCAGTACTTTTGCTGGCGGATCTCAGGCCTCAGCGGCGTCCTCCAGTCGCAGTTGTACGGACTGGCGCCCCCCCCAGGTATTGATTTCAAGCCGACCGGCAAAATGGAACCGCGCGCCACCGTGATCCAGCAGGCGCGCTCCCAGAGCGGTGTCAAAAGCGCCAAAGCAGATGGCATCAATCCCGCTGCTCAACCCGTCACTGAGCGAGAGTTTCAGATGGCTCTCGCCAACCCGTTTGGCAAAGCGCACCTGAAGATCCGGAAACCCATAGCGCGGGGCAGGGGCGCCGGCCCCAAACGGGCCTGCCTGTTCGATCTGTTCGATCAGCGGTACTGTGGCGGCGCCGGGCATCAGCATTCCGTCAAGCTTCAGGTCGCTGGGGCCAAGGTCGCCGGCTCCCTGTTTGGCCAGCAACTCGCTCAGCCGAGCCATAGCGGGTTCCAGCTGGTCGCGAGCCACGGTCAGACCAGCGGCCATCTTGTGACCACCGCCCTTGATCAGCAGGCCCTCGGCGGCGGTTTTCTGGATCGACGCGCCAAGGTCAATGCCGCTGACAGAGCGACCTGATCCCTTGCCCTCATCCCCGTCCAGACCGATGACAATCGCCGGGCGGCCTGCGGCTTCTTTCAGGCGGGAGGCCACGATACCGACGACGCCGGGGTGCCAGCCTTCGCCAGCCGCCCAGACCAGCGGAGCGTCCAGTCCGCGCGCCTCAGCCTGTTCCAGCGCGGCGGCGCGAACGGCGTTTTCGATATCGCGGCGCTCGCTGTTCAGCTCATCCAGACGCGCGGCGATGGCCTCGGCTTCCGCCGGGTTGGTGGTGGCCAACAGGCGCGCGCCCAGATCGGCCTTGCCAATCCGCCCGCCCGCGTTGACCCGTGGTCCTAGCAGAAAGCCAAGGTGATAGGTGGAGGGGGCAGAATCCATGCGCGACACATCCGCCAGTGCCACCAGTCCGGGCCGCTGCCGGGCGGCCATGACCTTGAGCCCCTGACGCACCAGTGCGCGGTTGGCCTCAATCAGCGGTGCCACATCGGCGACGGTGGCCAGGGCAACCAGATCCAGCAAAGCCATCAGGTCGGGACCGGTGCCAAGCCCCTTGTCCCGCATCTGGCGGCGCAGCTCTACCAGCATCAGGAACACAACACCGGCGGCACAGAAATAGCCCAGGTCGCCGTCCTCATCCTGGCGGTTGGGGTTCACCACTGCGACACAATCCGGCAGGGTCTCTCCGCCGAGGTGGTGGTCGAGTACGATCACATCAGCGCCCTTGGCGGCGGCAATCGGACCATGGGACAGCGTGCCACAGTCGACGCAGACGATCAGATCGTGATCGCGGGCCAGAGCGGCCATCGCCGCATCATTAGGGCCATAGCCCTCATCGATACGGTCCGGCACATAGAGCGTGGCCCCAAGACCGACCTGATCAAGCCATACCAGAAGCAACGCCGCAGAAGACCCGCCATCAACATCATAATCGGCAAAGACCGCGATCCGTTCGCGGCGCTCCACCGCTTGCAGGAAACGGGCCGCGGCGGGTTCCATATCCTTCATCCGCCGGGGATCGGGGAGTAGCTCCTTCAGCTGTGGGGTCAGAAAGCCGCTGGCTTCATGCGCCGGGACGCCGCGCCGCGCCAGCACCTGACAGACGGCGGCGGGCAGGGCGGTCTGCTGTTCCATCATCTCGGCGGCGCGGGCGATCTCCACATCGGGACCAATCCAGCGACGCCCGGTGAGTGAGGTCTCAACTCCCAGAAAACTCATGTCAGCGCCCTTATTCCTGAGGGGGCCTGTACAGGGCCCGGTCATGGCAAAGGCCGGATCTGCGCGGACCCGGCCTTTCACCTTTCTTCAAATACTCAAATTCCGACCTGTGCTGCAAGCTGCACGCTCAGAGCCTACTGATGGGCGCTGAGCGGTGTCCGGTAGCTCATCCGGCGCACCGATCCGGTCTTGGAGCGCATCAGCAATGTGGTGGTTTCAACCCAGCCCGGCTGACGCTTGATCGCTGGCAGCAGAGAGCCGCCGGTCACACCGGTGGCGGCAAAGATCACATCGCTGGTGACCATCTCATCGCGGGCATAGACGCGGTCCAGATCGGTGATGCCGGCCTTGGCAGCGCGGGCTTTCTCATCATCGTTGCGGAACAACAGGCGGCCGAAGATCTGACCCCCCATACATTTCAATGCCGCAGCTGCCAGCACCCCTTCAGGGGCGCCGCCCTGACCCATATACATGTCGATGCCGGTAATCTCAGATTCGGCGCAATGCATCACGCCGGCGACATCGCCATCGGTGATCAGGCGGATGGCGGCGCCGGTTTCGCGCACCTCGGCAATCATCGCCTCATGACGAGGACGTTCCAGAATGCAGACGGTGATGTCGGTGGGCAGGCAACCCTTGGCCTTTGCCAGCGCCTCAACCCGCTCGCGCGGGCTCATGTCCAGCGAGACCACGCCATCGGGCAGGCCGGGGCCTACCGCGAGCTTGTCCATATAGGTGTCGGGTGCATGCAGCATGGAGCCGCGCGGCCCCATTGCAATCACGGTGAGAGCGTTCGGCATATCCTTGGCTGTCAGCGTGGTGCCTTCCAGCGGGTCCAGCGCGATATCAACGCCGGGGCCTTTGCCGGTGCCGACTTCCTCACCAATAAAGAGCATGGGCGCTTCGTCCCGCTCCCCTTCGCCGATGACCACGACGCCTGCGATATCCAGAAGATTCAGCTGTTCGCGCATGGCGTTGACGGCGGCCTGATCGGCGGCTTTCTCGTCGCCGCGACCAATCAGCGGTGCAGAGGCCAGAGCGGCCTGTTCGGCCACGCGGGCCAGTCCGAGCGACAGCAGGCGGTCGTTAAATGCGGCGTCGTTGGTGTCAGAAGTCATAGCCAATGTCCTATCTCAATCCCGGGTCGGTGCCGTCGCATACCCTGCATCTGGCAGCGCGGGCAAGGGCGGTTGGCGGTAACGGGCCTTAGCAACAGGCGCCGTTACCGGTGTTTTTCTGTTCTGGGCGCGATCAGACCTCTTCGATGCGCAGGGCAACGGGATCCGCTGCCACCACATCGGTCTTGGCCAGATCGTCCAGCGCCGTCTGCAAGCTGCTGGAGGTGCATTTATGCGTCACGATCAGCACTGGCGCGGTCGGCTCGGAGTGGCCGTACTGCCGCATCCGGTCGATGGAGATTCCGGCATTGCCAAGCGCAGCGGCGACCTTTGCCAATGCGCCGGGTTTGTCCAGCAGGGCAAGGCGCAGATAATGCGGCGCGGCAAGGCTGGTCTGGGCGGCGGGCGCATCCTCAAGCGAGGTGGCAGGCTGGCCGAAGGTGGCGAACCGGCTGCCGCGGGCCAGGTCGCAGATGTCACCAAGGACCGCACTGGCAGTCGGGCCTTCGCCGGCGCCGGGGCCGCGCAGGACGATCTGTTCTACCGCGTCGCCTTCGATCACCACCATATTGGTGCCGCCTTCCAACTGGCCGAGCGGCGAGTTCGCAGGCACCAGACAGGGCGACATGCGCTGTTCCAGCCCACGCCCGGTGCGCTGCGCCACGCCCAGAAGCTTGATCCGGTAGCCCATATCGGCGGCGTGACGGATGTCATCGAGACTGATCCGCTGGATGCCTTCCAGCTGCACATCGTCAAAGGCGGGCTTGGTGCCAAAGGCGATGGCGGACAGGATCGCCAGTTTGTGCCCGGCGTCGATGCCGCCCACATCCAGATTGGGATCAGCCTCAAGATAGCCAAGGCGGCCACATTCCTCGAACAGGGCGTTGTAGCCCTGACCGGTGGCTTCCATCTGAGTCAGAATATAGTTGCAGGTGCCGTTCATCACGCCCATGACGCGGGTGATTTCATTGCCTGCCAGACCTTCAGTCAGGGATTTGATCACCGGGATGCCACCGGCAACAGCGGCTTCAAAGCGGATCACACGGCCTGCAGCTTCGGCCTGTTCGGCCAGCGCCTGACCATGGATCGCCAGCAGCGCCTTATTGGCGGTGACAACGTCCTTGCCTGCTTCCAATGCGGCCTCGGTCGCAGCCTTGGCTGCGCCTTCATGACCGCCCATCAGCTCGACAAAAACATCGACGTCATCGCGGGTGGCCAGCGCCACGGGGTCGGTTTCCCAGGCATAATCGCCAAGCGGCACGCCACGGTCCTTGCTTGCGTCCCGCGCGGACACCGCTGTGATCTGGATCTGGCGTCCGGTGCGGGCCTCCAGCATGGCTGCCTGACGGCGGATGATCTTGATCACGCCGGTGCCAACCGTGCCCAAACCTGCAATACCAAGGCGAAGCGGCTCTGTCATAGCTGGGGATCCTTTAATTCCGAAAGACGTCTCCCCGCCTTAGCGGGTTCGGCGCAGCGGTGCAACGGCGGCGGCGATACGTGGCCGACAAATCCCAATGCAGGGTGTGTGTTGCTGCGATTTCAGGCGGCTTTGCTCATGGCTGCGGGGGCTGCGGGGGCTGCGGGGGCTGCCGGGGCTGCTAAGCGGGGCGTCCGGCGTCAGGGTTGCGCGGCGCGCAGGCGATCAGCGCGGGCCTGCAAACGGGCGGCGCGGGCATCCAGCGTGTCTTCCAGCGCTTTACTCTCCTCCGCTGCGGGGGGGCTGGGCTGAAGCGCATCCTCCAAGGGCACAAGGGCAGGGTAGTCGGCGCCGCGCAGATCGGGTGTGAGCTGGTCCTCCAGCTCCGGCACGCGGGCGCAGGCCGAGGCGAGCACAGCGGCGGCCAACAGAGGGAAAAGCCGGGAATACCGACGGACGGAGCCCAATGCCGAAATCGCACAAATGCTGGGCATCGGGGGTCGGTTTTTGGGCTGTGCGGGCGATTGCATCAAAACCATCCTTGTTCACTATTCCCTTGATGCACATATTGTTGAAAAGGCACAAGCAGGGCTTTTATATGAACAAATGTTCATATAAAATCGAAAGATGGCACGTACCCAAGGTTCACATTCCGATATCACCGGTCCGCGCATCCGTGCTGCGGCGCTGAAGCTGTTTGCCCAGCATGGGTATGCGGCGGTCTCAATGCGCCAGATCGCTTCCGAAGTGGGGGTCCAGGCTGGCGCGCTCTATAACTATACCCCTGACAAGCAGAGTCTGCTGTTCAGCCTGATGGAAGGTCATATGACGGAGTTGTTGCAGGCCTGGCAGGATCTGCGGACCCCGGATCAGACTGTATCAGTTGGCAGTGTCGAAGATCACGTCCTGGCACGGCTTGAGGCCTTTACCCGGTTTCACATCCGCTTCCATCTGGAACGACCTGACGCGGTTTTCATCGCTTATATGGAGTTGCGGAACCTGTCGGAAGACAATTTCACCGCGATCGAGTCCCTGCGTCGCGAATATGAGAATGCGCTGGAAACGATCCTGAAGGATGGGGTGCGGCTGGGCGTGTTTCATATCCCCGACACCAAAATCGCAACTCTGGCAGTGATTGCGATGCTAAACGGTGTGATGACTTGGTATCGCAGTGGGGGGCGTCTGTCGCTGGACGAGGTCGAGGCGATTTACTGGGATATGGTGCAGAAATCTGTGCGGGCCTGAACCCGTGCCCGCCTGAACCCGTACAGTTGAGGGGCGGCGCCGCGCAGCAACGCGGCGCCGACAGGTTGTCTGAGGCGGATCTAATGGGCGGGTCGGATGAACTGACCATTGCGCAGATCCCTGAAGGCCTGCCGCAACTCATCCTTTGTGTTCATGACAATCGGACCATGCCAGGCCACGGGCTCTTCGATCGGAGCGCCTGAGATCAGCAGGAAGCGAACGCCCTCCGGGCCAGCCTGTACGGTGATTTCTTCACCGCTGCCAAATCGGACCAGCGTGCGATCCCCGGACATATCGCGGATTTGCAGCTCCTCGCCCGCGACCTCTTTCTCCAACAGTACACCCTGCGGTGTCGCGGCATCGACAAAGGCGCCCTGACCGGCAAAGACATAGGCAAAGGCGCGCCGGTAGGTGTCGATGCGAAAGGTCTTTTTCACTCCCGGCGGGACGGAGACATCCAGATATTGCGGGTCAGCAGCGATGCCATCGACAGGACCGCGTTTGCCCCAGAAATCACCAACGATGACCTTCACCCGGGTACCATCGTCGTCAATCACCTCGGGAATATCCTTGGCGGTGATGTCCTGATAGCGCGGGGCTGTCATCTTCTGGCTGGCGGGCAGGTTGCCCCAGAGCTGGAAGCCATGCATCTGGCCGTTGGCGTTTCCTTTCGGCATTTCCTGATGCAGAATCCCGGACCCTGCCGTCATCCACTGGACATCTCCTGCGCCCAAGGTGCCGTTGTTGCCCAAGGAATCGCCATGGTGAACGGTCCCGTCCAGCACATAGGTGATGGTTTCAATCCCCCGGTGAGGGTGCCAGGGAAAGCCGGCCTCGAAATCTTCGGGGCGGTCATTGCGGAAGTCGTCGAACAGCAGGAAGGGGTCCAGCTCGCTCGGGTCGTGAAAACCAAAGGCGCGGTGCAGTTTGACACCTGCGCCTTCAAGCGCCGGTGTGGCGGGGCGGGTTTCCAGGATGGGACGGATCGACATGGCGGGTCTCCGGTTGCTGTGTATGACCTCATAGATAGACCTGTGCGAGTGTGTCGGGAAGGCCCGCTTGCTCACTTCCTGTGTGCGTTGGCGCACATATATCAGTCTTTCCGGGACACCGTCACAACAGGGGGCTATGCCCCTTGACGCAATCAGGCTACATCCGCCGGGACCGGCCCCATGGTGCAGACGGGGCTGAAGACTAGGGTGAGGACATAAGTGATGGGCCAGAAGGCGGGATCGGGCGAAATGACGGATGAGATTTTGGCAACTGTTGATGCCTCCGCGCCGCGGCGGGTGCTGGCAACGGCGATGCTGATCGTGGTCGGTGCGCTGGCAATCTATGTGGCGCTGGCCTCGCCACCAGCCCCCCATTGGCTGGTGTTTCTGCTGGCCATCGGCGGCTTTTGCCTGTGGCTGGCCATGCGTCTGTGGCAGGCCACCGCGTTGCGGATTGAACTGACCGACCAGGTGCTGCGCAGTTCTGACGGGACGGTGATTGCAAAGGTGGCAGATGTTGTTGCGGTGGATCGCGGGGTTTTTGCGTTCAAACCGTCGAATGGCTTTCTGATCCGAACAGCCTCCAAAGGCGCGCGCAGTTGGCAGCCGGGTCTCTGGTGGCGACTGGGGCATCGGATTGGCATTGGGGGTGTCACGCCGGGCGCGCAGAGCAAATCCATGGCAGAAATCCTCGCCATCATGATTGCACGGCGTGAGGCGGGGCAGTCGCAGGGCTGAGGCGGTTTCTGTATAGTCGAACAGAAATATTGAACAGAAAAGGCGCCACCGATGCCGGAGGCGCCTTCTTTGATTAAGCCGCTGGCCTAAAGCGAAATGCCCTAGTCTGTGGGGCCGCTATTGTCGTCGTGGCTGCCACCACCGCTGTCCTGACCTTCAAATTTCACCTGTGGCGCAAAACGCGGGCGGGTGAAGACGAAATTCTGGATGTCCATCTCGGGCAGGCCAACGTTGAAGGCCGGATCAATGTCGTTCTTGGTCTCGACCAGAATGACCCGCTCCTGATCGGGCATGGTCGGCAGATCATCCTTGACCTCTTGAATGTTGCCGTCCTGCCATTCGGTGAATTTGCCACCACGTACCTTGGACCAGTCCACGTAGTAGCGGTTATCATCCTCATCCCAGCGGATTACCGAGATCCTGAGAGAAATGGAGGAGTCGACACGGATCAGCAGCTTGGCCAGGTCGTGCATGCTGTCGATGTAATCCTCATTCAGGGTCGAGGTTTCGCGCGAGATGAGGTCGGAGATCGTGTAGGCGGCCTTCAGGTTGACCCCCTCCTGACGGTAGGCGTCGAAATAGGTGTAGATCGCTGCAAATACACCGAGCAGTAGCGGCATATAGAAAGCGAATTCAACCGAGACAGAACCGTCGGTCTCTTGTTTGTAGCGGCGGAACAGGGTGCGGATACGGGTCAACATGGCTTACCGAGGCTCCTGAACAAAGGCTGAGGTCGCATAAAGGCGGATCCGGCCGTCGGCGTCATTGTCCATATCGTCAGCCAGGCCCCAATGGGGGAACACTGGTTTCATGGCCATGCAGGCGCGGATGAACATCAGCTCGTTGGAATCGCCGGTGACAAAGTTCCGCACGGGCTGCACGTCCTCAACCCGGTTGATGCAATCTGGAACCGGGTCAACCGGGGTCCAGGCATAGGGATCAACCTGTACCATTTCGAGCCGCAGCGACGTGCCGCAGTTGCGGATAAAGCCGGAGCGGCGGCAAACCTCGTCGCGGATCTCATTGTGTTGCTTTGGAACGCCGGTCGAGAGACGCAAGCCCCGCACGGTCTGATCCAGCGCACGTTCCAGCATGGATTGCTGGATGGTGATCATACCCAGTTCCACTGTGTTCATCAGCAGAAACAGAAAGGCGGGGATCACGATGGCGAACTCAACTGTTGCGTTGCCATCCTCGCGCTTGCGAAACAGGCGCAGTGCGCGGCGCAGCCGACTGGCTCTTCGATATTGCTTGCGGCGTGTCATTGGGTCAGCCTCAGCTGGCGGATCGACGTTGCGATCGAGGCAAAGGCGTCGCGGATCTCAAGCCCGCGCACATCAAAGTGATGGGCATCCGAGCTGGCGCAGTCCTTCAGCACCGCGGTGCCGCTGCTAGGCGCCTCAAAACCAATGGTATAGACAACGATGCCCTGGTTCTTGGCCGCGGCGCAGACAGCGCGGGTGCGGGCGTTTTTGGTGCTGGTGTTCCAGTAGTCATAGACGCCGTAGTACCAGACGCTGCGTGCCGATGACTGGCCCATCCAGTCACCGTAGAGGTACTTGTAGAGATACTTCAGCGAGGTTTCACCAAACAGTTCGCCCCAGCTCAAGCGTTTGACATTCGCAGGCTCTCCCTGCTCATCCTGCCACCAGCAGCTGTAGCTACCACATTTGCGATAGCTGCCCTGACCATAGGCGTGATCTTCCCAGCGGTTCATGCGGTCCCACCAGTATTTGTCGCGTTGCGGATCGTAGAGCGAGTAGCGCGGGTTCGATCCGGTGGCGGCAGAGTTGTACCAGACGTCGGAGGCACCTTCGCGGTGATCGGATTCGACATAGTACTGGCTGGTATTCCTGCCGTCGGTCATCAGCACGATAACCTTTACGGTCTCGTGATCATTGAACGCTGCCGGGCGATTGTTGAATGTTGCAGGCACCATGGCTCCACCGCCTGACGCCAGCGCGCTGATGGCAGGACGCGCACTTGGATCAAGCAGGGCGGTGCCCCATTTCATGCCAACATCAATCGATGTGTTGCCTTCTGCGCTCAAGCCATCGATGAAGCCTTTGAGCGTGTTCGCATCCTTTTGGAACGGTAGGATTTCACGGTCGGCACGATCTTCACAAATTGGGCTGTCGACCAGACCTGAACTGGCGCGATAATCGCTCCCGGACCAGACGCTGAAGTGCATCGTGCGTTTCAGTTCTTCCGTCGTGGACAATGCCGTGGACTGGAAGTGGTTGCCGGTGAAGTTCACACAGTTGGAATATGCGTGCTCATCCGTGGTGTTGTACTGATCCATCAACTCGGTCGGCAGGCTAACCTGTGTGGCGTAGGGGATGATGGAAATCGACATCTTGTTGTCGATGGTATTGGCGATCATCGTATCGACGAAATCTTTTGCCGCAACCTTGAGGTTGGCCAGACGACTGTTGCTGCGCATCGATCCGGAGACATCCAGCACCAATGAGATTTCCAGCCCGTCGATGCTCTCTTCTGCGCGCGAGGTCGCATAAAGCGGCATGTCCTGCCCGCTGGAGAATTTCAGCATGTGGGTTTCAAATGTGGTGTCGATGGTGCTTTGCACCTTTTTGAACCCGAGCCCGGTTTCTGCCACCGGGGGCGTGTAATATTTATTGAGCCCCGCCTTGCTGAGATAGTCCTGAACCACCGCCGCAGGCGGCAGGGGCTGGTCGAGATCAGCCGCAGCCAAAACTGCACGGTCGAGGGTATATTGCAGGATGGTGCGGTCGCGTTCCATACGCATCAGATCGACGCCGATGCCACCCACGGCAAGCATGGACAGCAGGAAACCCACCATGGGTTTCAGCAGCACGCCGGATTCATCCTGCCGAAATGCGCGCAATTGCGCCTCGCCACGAATGCAGGCGGTCAGGCAGGCTTGTCGTGCCGCGATGGATATCTTGTCAAAACGTATAGTCATGTGTCGAACCCCCAGCCGCTTAACCCCCCGGCACAGCGCCATCAGAAATGGAATTTCACACTTATTAATGCTTTGTGAAGGTGGCGGAATTGGGGCGTATACCGGACCAAATCACGCGGATTGTCGCGGGTTTTAGGGGTAATGCGGCGCATGTGCTAGGGTTGTTCCAGTGACGTGAACAAATCCGGGGTCGCTGCGATTTCGCGCGACTCAGTCAAACATGCGATGTTTTCAATTTGCCTAAAATTGATTCTTTTTGCGCGGAAATGGTCAAAAAGGTCGCACCTTCTTAATCCAAGAGTCATAGTGTCCGAACACTATCTCACTGAGTCGACGCAGAAGCACGGAGTACAGCCGATGAGCAGTGCAACAGAACCCAGTTTTCGCCAGAGTGTGGACCTGATGTTCAACAGGGCGGTGTCCCTGATGGACCTGCCACCAGGCCTGGAGGAGAAGATCAGGGTTTGCAACGCGACCTATACTGTGCGCTTCGGCGTGCGGCTGCGGGGGGGGATCCAGACCTTCACCGGGTATCGTTCGGTACATTCCGAACATATGGAGCCTGTGAAGGGCGGCATTCGCTACGCGATGGGCGTGAACCAGGATGAGGTTGAGGCGCTGGCGGCGCTGATGACCTATAAATGTGCGCTGGTTGAGGCGCCGTTTGGTGGCTCCAAAGGCGGGCTTTGCATTGATCCGCGCCAGTATGAGGAGCATGAACTGGAGCTGATCACCCGCCGTTTCGCTTATGAGTTGGCCAAACGCGATCTGATCAACCCCTCCCAGAACGTACCGGCCCCCGATATGGGCACCGGTGAGCGTGAGATGGCCTGGATTGCTGACCAATACGCGCGGATGAACACCACCGATATCAACGCCAAGGCCTGTGTGACCGGCAAACCGCTGAATGCGGGTGGTATCGCTGGCCGGGTCGAGGCGACGGGCCGCGGGGTGCAATATGCGCTGCGTGAGTTCTTCCGCAATCCGGAGGATGTCGCGGCAGCCAATATGGACGGCAAACTGGACGGCAAGCGAGTGATCGTTCAGGGCCTCGGCAATGTGGGCTATCACGCGGCGAAGTTCCTGATGTCGGAAGACGGCGCCAAGATCACCGCAGTGATCGAACGCGACGGTGGCCTGATCGACGAGAACGGTCTTGATATCGAAGCGGTGTTCCAGTGGATCGCCAGCAATGGTGGTGTCACAGGCTATCCAGATGCGCGGTATGTTGAAAATGGCCCGCTCCTCCTGGAGGAGGACTGCGATATCCTGATCCCGGCGGCGCTGGAGGGGGTGATCAACCTCACCAATGCGGCCAACATCAAGGCGCGGCTGATCATCGAGGCGGCGAATGGCCCTGTCACTGCCGGTGCGGATGAGATCCTGCGCGACAAAGGGACCGTGATCATTCCCGACATGTACGCCAACGCCGGCGGTGTGACGGTGTCCTACTTCGAATGGGTGAAGAACCTCAGCCATATCCGCTTTGGCCGGATGCAGCGCCGTCAGGAAGAGGCGCGTCACCAGCTGGTCGTGGATGAGCTGGAGGCTCTGTCCGAAAGCCTGGGCAAGACCTGGACGCTGAACCCCAAGTTTACCGAACGCTATCTGCGCGGGGCGGATGAGCTGGAGCTGGTACGCTCGGGTTTGGATGACACCATGCGCACGGCCTATCAGTCGATGCGTGAGGTCTGGCATGGCCGTAATGACGTGACTGATCTGCGTACTGCTGCCTATCTGGTGTCCATTGACAAGGTTGCCAAAAGCTACCGCGCCAAGGGGCTTTGATCTTTTTATAAGTCAGCCCTTGTGGTTCAGAAATGCGAAAAGAGGCGGCCTGTCCCGCCTCTTTTTTCGTTTTTCTAGCCTGCGTGCGCGATATTAGGGTGAACGCGACCCGGTACTGATGGTCTCTGTCGTTTTCAGTACTAGACATATGTGTTCTGAGTGTGCTGCTGATAGCGGGTGGCTGATCTGTACGGGGCTGGTATCCCAGCGGCGATCCGGTCAAACTGGCAAGCGATGACACCTTGGCAGTAGGGCGCGGTGAATGCCCGCGCCTGATCGCCTGGCAAAAGACCGAAGGGGGCGGGGATGCGATTTTCTGGCTGGCGTGTGCTGCGCGAAGGGCTGACAGGCAATCGGGGCTGGCAGAGCCATTGGCGCGACCCGGATCCGAAGCCGCAGTATGATGCGGTGATCATCGGCGGCGGCGGCCATGGGCTGGCGACCGCCTATTATCTGGCCAAGGATCACGGCATGACCAACATCGCCGTGCTGGAGCGCGGCTATATCGGCGGCGGCAATGTGGGGCGCAACACCACAATCGTGCGGGCGAATTATTATCTGCCGGGCAACTCTGAGTTCTACTCCCATTCCCTGAAGCTGTGGGAGGGGTTGGAACAGGATCTGAACTACAATGCGATGATGTCGCAGCGTGGGATCTTGAACGTGTTCCACAATGATGCGCAGCGTGACAGCGCCGTTCGGCGCGCGAATGCGATCATCAATCAGGGTGATGATGCCGAGATCCTGTCCCGCGACCAGCTGCGCGAGATGGTGCCGTTGCTGAACTATGCCAACAACCGCTTTCCCATTCAGGGGGCGCTGTTGCAGCGCCGGGCGGGCACGGCGCGCCATGATGCGGTGGCCTGGGGCTTTGCGCGGGGCGCGGATCAGCGCGGTGTTGATATCCTTCAGAACTGTGAGGTGACCGGCATTCGGACCGAAGGCGGCAAGGTCATCGGGGTCGAGACCTCCCGTGGGCTAATCCGTGCGGGCAAGGTGGCAATGGCCGCCGCCGGGCGGTCCAGCCAGGTGGCCGCGATGGCGGGCCTGACCTTGCCGATTGAAAGCCACGTCTTGCAGGCGTTTGTCTCAGAGGGGCTGAAACCGATCATTGATCATGTGCTCACCTTCGCGGAGGGGCATTTGTATATCAGTCAGTCCGACAAGGGCGGGTTGGTCTTTGGCAGCTATCTCGATCTCTATGCGTCTTATACGGCGCGGGGGAATCTGCCGATGGTGGAACACACGATGGAGGCCTGCATGGCGATGTTGCCCGCCATCGGCAAGGCGCGGCTGCTGCGCAGCTGGGGCGGCATCATGGATATGACTCCGGATGGCTCACCCATCATCGACCGGACAGCGATTGAGGGGCTCTATCTCAATGCGGGCTGGTGCTATGGCGGCTTCAAGGCGACGCCTGCCTCCGGGCAGTGTTATGCCCGCCTGATTGCCACGGATCGCCCTCATGAGGCCGCTGCGGCATTCCGGCTGGACCGGTTTGAAACGGGCCGTGGCCTGATGGATGAGGAGGCGACCGGTGCGCAGCATAATCTGCATTGATCCCAGCATTCCCGAACGAACACCTGTGGCCACCGCAGAGGCGGGGATGAGTATTTTTGGAAAGGTGAAAGGGCGTCAGCCATGAGGATTACCTGCCCCCTATGTGGTGAGCGCGACCGGCGCGAGTTCTATTACCGCGGGGCTGCGCTTGCGGCGCCTGCAGAGGACGACAGTCCTGAGGTCTGGCATGCCCATGTTCATCTGCGGGACAATCCCGCCGGTCCGGTTGAGGAATGGTGGTATCACCAGCAGGGCTGCGGTAGCTGGATCCGGGTGCGGCGGGACACCGCCAGCCACGAAATGCTCGCGGCCAAGTTGACCACATCCGGGGAGAGGGGCTGATGCGGATCGCAGGATGGGGAGGCGCAGCGGAGGCGCGCGAGGTTGGTTTCAGCTTCAACGGGCGGCGCCTGATGGGGCGCGCAGGGGAGCCGCTGGCGGCGGCGCTACTGGCCAACGACATTCATCTGGTGGGGCGGTCGTTCAAATATCACCGCCCCCGCGGCATTCTGACCGCTGGCAGTGAGGAGCCGAATGCGCTGGTCACCGTGGGGGAGGGTGCCGCACAGGAGCCCAATCTGCGGGCCACGACGCTGCCCTTATATGAGGGACTGGCGGCGCGTAGCCAGAACTGCTGGCCGTCGGTTGGCTTTGACGCCATAGCGCTCAATGATCTGGCAGCGCCGTTTCTGGGCGCGGGGTTCTACTACAAGACCTTCATGTGGCCGGCGGCGTTCTGGGAAAAGATCTATGAGCCGATCATTCGCCGTGCCGCCGGGCTGGGGGCATTGTCTGGCGCGCCGGATGATGCGACCTATGAGAAGGCCTATGGCTTCTGCGATCTTCTGGTGATCGGGGCCGGGCCCGCGGGGTTGATGGCGGCGCTGACGGCGGCGCGGGGCGGTGCGGATGTGATCCTGTGTGACGAGGACAGCACCCCGGGCGGAAGATTGTTGAGTGAGCGGGAAACCATCGCGGGGCTGCCTGCGCGAGAGTGGATCGCCAGTGCGGTGGCAGAGCTGGACAGTCTGGGCAATGTCCGCCGTATGACCCGCACCACCGTGACCGGCGTCTATGATCAGGGCACATATGGGGCGCTTGAGACACCGCCGCCGCAGGCAGGAGCCGCGCCGCGGGCCTGTTTCTGGCGGCTGGTGGCCAAACGGGCGATCCTGGCGGCGGGCGCGTTGGAGCGGCCTGTGGCTTTTGCCAATAATGACCGGCCGGGGATCATGATGGCTGGGGCCGTGCGCAGCTATCTCAATCGTTGGGGGGTGGCGCCGGGGGAACGGGTGGCCGTGTTTGCCAATAACGATGACGCGCACCGCACGGCACAGGATCTGGTGGCAGCGGGGGTGCATGTGGCAGCGGTGATCGACAGCCGCCATGACGCCCCGCAGAGCTCTGATTTTCGGGTGATCCGGGGGGCACAGGTCTGCAATGCCTCCGGGCGACAACGGTTGGAGAGCCTGACCCTGCGCTCGGTTTCGGGTGAGGAAAAGTTGCAGACCGATTGTCTGGCCATGTCAGGCGGTTGGAATCCGACACTGCATCTGACCTGTCATCTGAACGGGCGGCCCCGTTGGCGGCGGGACCTTGCGTGTTTTGTGCCGCAGGACGGTGCGGTCCCGGGGTTGGAGCCCGTGGGGGCCTGTCGCGGGCGGTTTTCCACCGCGGCGGCCTTGCAAGATGGCGCTGAGGCGGGCGCGCGGGCGCTTGAGGCATTGGGCAAGCGGGCGGTTGCGGCTGAGGTGCCTGAGGCAGAGCAGGCGGAGTATCGCGTTTCGCCACTATGGTCGGTGCCGGGGCGCGGGCGCGCCTGGGTTGATTTTCAGAACGACGTCACGGTCAAGGATATCTGTCAGGCCGGCCGTGAGAACTTCCGCTCGGTCGAGCATATGAAACGCTACACCACCCAAGGGATGGCCACGGATCAGGGCAAAAGCTCAAACGTGGTTGCGCTGGCGGTTCTGGCAGAAGCCACGGGGCGCAGTATCCCCGAGACCGGCACCACCACGTTCCGTCCACCTTATGTGCCAGTGCCGATTGGGGTGATGGGGGCAGGGGCAGAGGATCAGGGCTTTGCGCCCCGGCGGCTGCTGACCTCGCACCGGCTGGCGGAGGATATGGGCGCCCATATGATGGAGGTCGGGCTGTGGTATCGGGCCAGCTATTTCCCCAAACCCGGCGAGACCCATTGGCGGCAGTCTTGTGACCGGGAGGTCGGGTATGTGCGCAATGCGGTTGGGGTCGCGGATGTCTCCACGCTTGGTAAAATCGATATTCAGGGGCCGGATGCGGCGCGGCTGCTGGATTATGTCTATGCCAATGGCTTTGCCAGGTTGAAACCCGGTCGGGTGCGCTACGGTCTGATGCTGCGCGAAGATGGGTTTGTGATGGATGATGGCACCACCGCCTGCCTGGCGCAGAACCACTATGTAATGACCACAACCACCGCCGCTGCCGGGCAGGTCATGGCGCATCTGGAGTTCGTAACCCAGGCATTGCACCCCGATTGGGATGTGCGGATCAATTCGGTGACCGAGCAATGGGCGCAGTTTTCCATTGCGGGCCCCAAGGCGCGCGCGTTGTTGCAGGATCTGCTTGGCGCGGATTTTGTGACTGAGGACTGGCCGTTCATGGCCTGCGGCGAGGTGGCCTTGGACGGAGTGACGGCGCGGCTGTTCCGGATCTCCTTCTCGGGTGAGGAGGCTTATGAACTGGCGGTGCCGGCGCGCTACGGTGAGAGCCTCTTTGGCGAGTTGCTGCGCCGGGCCGAGGCGCTGGGCGGTGGCGCCTACGGGTTGGAAGCCCTGAATGTCTTACGGATTGAGAAGGGCTTTCTCACCCATGCAGAGATCAATGGCACAGCGACGCTGCATGATCTGGGGTTTGGTGGAATGCTACGTTCCGGCAAGCCTTGCGTTGGCCGCGAGATGGCATTGCGCGAAGGGTTGGTCGACAAAACCCGAATGCGTCTGGTGGGGATCAAACCCACCGGTGCGGTGCAGCAACTGACAGCCGGGGCGCATCTGTTTGACCCGGAGGATCCCGTCACGCGGGTACACGATCAGGGCTATGTGACCTCGGTCTGCTATTCGCCGACATTGGGCCATATGATTGGGCTGGCGCTGATCAAATCGGGCCCGGACAGGATTGGTGACCCCATCCGTATGGTGGATCACACGGCGGGGCTGGATGCGCTCTGCGAGATTGTGGAGCCTGTGTTCTTTGACCCGGAAGGGGAGCGTGCCCGTGGTTGAGCTGAGTGCAAAGACGCCTTGCGCAGGGCTGTTGGCCTTGCAGGTGGGAGAGATCTCCCTGAGCGAGGCAGAGCCGGAACAGATGACGACGCTAGCCCCCTATGCTGGGCAGGAGAATGCGCTGTCGGCTGCCTTGGAGGCGGCACATGGGCTGCGCTGGCCCGCGCCGAACCGCAGCCATGCCAAGGCGGGCGCGCGGATTATCTGGTTTGGGCGCGAGATGGCCCTGCTCAGTGGGGTCCGCCCGGATCCGGCCCTGGTCGAGCATGCGGCACTGACTGATCAAAGTGACGGCTGGGCGGTTGTCCGGCTGGAGGGAGCGCAGGGAGATGCGGTGCTGGCGCGGCTCTGCCCGGTGGATCTGCGGCCAGCTGTGTTCAAACGCGGCCACACGGTTCGCTGTGAGCTTAAACACATGGCGGCGTCCATTACGCGGCTCGGGCCAAAGACCCTGCAGATCATGGTGTTCCGCTCCATGGCGGAGACACTTGTGGATGATCTGAAAACAGCGATGGAAGCTGTCGCGGCACGGGGGTAATCTCTCTGGATCACCAACTGATTCCGGGAGTCATCTGTATGATCCGTCTTGCCCTTGTCGCGGCATTGCTGGCAACGCCAGTCTATGCGGCTGAAAAGAAAGAAAAAAGCTGCAAGTACCAAGGGCAGGTCATGGCGGCGGTGCAGCAGGCGCGGCTGGACCGGGTGAAGCAGGCGGAGGTCAGCCAGACGATTCTGGACAGCGATCCCAGCTGGCCGGACCAGTACAGCAAGGCCATTCCGCAACTGACGGCCCATGTCTACAGCCTGCGCAAGCGCGATCTGCGCAATACGGATCTGGGCGCGTTGATGGAACAGCAGTGCCTGGAAAACTGGGATCAGATCCAGAAGATGAAAAAGCAGCTGCAGAGCAACTGAGATGTCGCTTCCCCCCGGTTTCCTTGACGAATTGCGCACCCGCGTCAGCCTCACGCAGGTTGTCGGGCGCAAGGTCCTGTGGGACCAGCGCAAATCAAACCAGGGCAAGGGGGATATGTGGGCGCCCTGTCCGTTTCACCACGAGAAATCCGCCAGTTTCCATGTCGATGACCGCAAGGGGTTTTACTACTGCTTTGGCTGTCACGCCAAAGGCGATGCGCTGAAGTTTGTGCAGGAAACCGAGAACGTCGGCTTTATGGAGGCGGTGCAGATCCTGGCGCAGGAGGCAGGGATGGAGATGCCCGCCCGTGACCCGAGGGCGCAGCAGAAACAGGATCATCGCGCGCAGCTGGCTGAGGTTATGGAACAGGCCGTACGGTTTTTCCGTCTGCATCTGAATACCCGTGCAGGAGAGGCTGCGCGCAGCTATCTGGCGCGACGCGGGCTGAGCGGCCCCGCGCTGGAACGTTGGGAAATTGGCTTTGCGCCTGAGGGGTGGCAGAACCTCTGGGATGCGCTGCGCGGCAAGGGAGTGCCGGAAGATTTGATCATGGGGGCAGGTCTTGCCAAACCGTCCAACAAGGGCGGCAAACCCTATGACACCTTCCGTAATCGGATCATGTTCCCGATCCGCGATGCGCGCGGGCGGGCGATTGCCTTTGGCGGGCGCGCGATGGATCCGCGCGACAATGCCAAATATCTGAACTCGCCGGAGACGGCGCTGTTTGACAAGGGGCGCAGCCTTTACAATCACGGGCCTGCGCGCACCGCCTCGGGGAAATCCGGCCAACTGCTGGTTGCCGAAGGGTACATGGATGTGATCGCGCTCGCCGAAGGTGGGTTCGAGGCGTCGGTGGCACCTTTGGGCACGGCGATTACCGAAAATCAGCTGCAAATGCTGTGGCGGATCGCCGATGAGCCGATCATTGCGCTGGATGGCGATACTGCGGGCCTGCGCGCAGCGATGCGTCTGATCGATCTGGCCCTGCCGCTGTTGGAAGCGGGGAAATCCCTGCGCTTTGCGCTGATGCCCGAGGGCAAGGACCCGGATGATCTGATCCGTGCCGAAGGGCGTGAGGCGGTGCAGGCGGTGCTGGATCAAGCGATGCCAATGGTGCGGCTGCTGTGGCAGCGCGAGACAGACGGCAAGGTGTTTGACAGCCCGGAACGCAAGGCGGCACTGGACAAGGCGCTGCGCGACAAAATCCGGCTGATCCGCGATCCGTCGATCCGCCGCCACTATGGCGAAGATTTGCAGGATCTGCGCTGGGAACTGTTTCGCGGGGGGCGTCCGCGGGAGGATACTGCAGGGTCCGGTCTGGATTTCGGCTTCGATGCCGCGCCTGATCCCGGTCTAGATCCGGGAGGGATGCCGGCAGATGATCCCGGTTTCAGTGCAGATTACGACGCTGGCTATGATCCGGGGTATGACCCTGCGGGCTACGATCCTGGGTTTGATCCCGGTTATGACGCCGGACCCTATGATGCGGGGACGGCGCCTGCTGGTCGGCCAGACACATCTGACGGTCAGGGCTATGTAGGCAAACAAAGCGGCTACGCGGGTGGAAAATCTCGCAAAGGCAGCGGGTTTCGTGATGGCACGCGGATGCCCTGGCGGGGCAAGAACGCCCCGCCACAGCCGCTGGAAACCACGCGCAACTCTCTGCTGGCCGGTGGCAGTGAGGAGTCACTTGTGCGGGTTCGCGAGGCGGTGATTCTGGCCACTGTGATCACTACGCCTGCCGTCATCACCAAATATGAGGTTAATCTGGAACGTATGGCCTGTGTCGGATCAGATCACGCGCTGCTGCGCGATCTGGTGCTGCGCCATGGGGTTGATGCACCCGAACGACTGAAAGATGAAATTGCGCAGGCTGCCGGGGCACATGCCCTTGAAAACCTCTTTGCGCTTCGCCATGTGGCAATCAGCCCCTGTCTGCGCCGTCCCGGCGACGTGGAAGTGGCCAGCCTGACGCTGGCGGAGGAGTTCGCCAAACTGGAGGCGAGCCGTGGTCTGGACGCCGAGCTGGCCGAAGCTGAAGAGGATTTTGACGGGCTAGCAGATGAAGCCGTGACATGGCGACTGGGACAGGCGGCAGAGGCCCGTAACAAGGCGGTGCGCAGCGAGAACGAAGACCGTGCGCAATATGATGTGGGGGAGAACGGAGCGCGTCTGAACCGCGAGGAACGCGACGCTTTCGGAGCCCTGTTGGAACGAATTGGCTACTCCAAGAAGTGACCGCTGCGCCGCAGTCAGGTCGTTTTGCTAAGGAAGAGCGAAAGAAAAACGGGTAAACCGGGTGACGAATCAGCGGATCGCGATAATGATTCGCGAAACCGAATCGCCCCAGCCCCTACGAGGAGCATTGAATGGCCGCCAAAGATACCGACGACCGCAAACCTGACGATCAGGAGCCCGAAATCTCTCTCGACATGAGCCAGGCTCAGGTCAAGAAGATGATCGCCGAAGCGCGCGAGAAGGGTTACATCACCTATGATCAGCTCAATCAGGTCCTGCCGCCGGATCAGGTGAGTTCGGAGCAGATCGAGGATGTGATGTCGATGCTCTCCGAAATGGGCATCAACATCATCGAGGATGAGGAAGCCGAAGAGGAAGAGCAGAAAGGCTCGACCGAACTGGTGACTACCGAGAGCAATCGCGAAGTGGCCGTGGCCGGGGCGGCAGCTGAGAAGCTGGACCGCACCGATGATCCCGTACGGATGTACCTGCGCGAGATGGGCTCGGTCGAGCTGCTGAGCCGCGAGGGCGAGATTGCCATCGCCAAGCGGATCGAGGCCGGTCGCAACACGATGATCGCAGGCCTCTGCGAGAGCCCGTTGACCTTCCAGGCGATCACCATCTGGCACGACGAACTTCTGTCTGAAGACATTCTGCTGCGCGATGTGATCGACCTTGAGGCGACATTCGGCAATCAGCTGGATGAGGATGGTGAGGTGAGCGAGCCGGTGGTGGATACCTCCGCCGTGGCTGCGAACAAACCCGCCGCCAAGGACACTGGTCCAGAGCTGGATGCGGACGGCAATCCGATTGCTCAGGACGATGATGATGACGAGGACGATCAGGCCAATATGTCCCTCGCTGCGATGGAAGCGGCGCTGAAGGACAAGGTGCTGACCACGCTGGAGCAGATCTCCTCTGACTACGCACAGTTGAGCGAGATGCAGGACAGCCGGATTTCGGCCACCCTGAACGAGGATGGCTCCTTCAGCGAGCGGGACGAGCAGGTCTACCAGTCCCTGCGCGCAGAAATCGTGCTGCTGGTGAATGAGCTGCACCTGCACAACAACCGGATTGAAGCGCTGATCGACCAGCTTTACGGGATCAACCGTCGGGTTATGTCGATCGACAGTTCTATGGTGAAGCTGGCTGATCAGGCCCGTATCAACCGTCGTGAGTTCGTCGAGGCCTATCGCGGTCGCGAGCTGGACCCGAACTGGCTGGCTGAGATGGGCGAAAAGCCCGGTCGCGGCTGGCAGATGTTTGTCGAACGCTCGACCGAGAAGGTTGAAGAGCTGCGCGCCGACATGGCCCAGGTTGGTCAATATGTTGGTCTTGATATCTCTGAATTCCGCCGCATCGTGCAGCAGGTTCAGAAGGGTGAGAAAGAAGCCCGTCAGGCCAAGAAGGAAATGGTCGAGGCGAACCTGCGTCTGGTTATCTCCATCGCGAAGAAATACACCAACCGCGGTTTGCAGTTCCTTGACCTCATTCAGGAAGGCAACATCGGCCTGATGAAGGCGGTCGATAAGTTCGAATACCGTCGCGGTTATAAATTCTCGACCTATGCGACCTGGTGGATCCGTCAGGCGATCACCCGTTCCATCGCAGATCAGGCGCGGACCATCCGTATTCCGGTCCATATGATCGAGACCATCAACAAGCTGGTCCGTACCGGTCGCCAGATGCTGCACGAGATCGGTCGGGAGCCAACGCCGGAAGAACTGGCTGAAAAGCTGCAAATGCCGCTGGAGAAGGTCCGCAAGGTGATGAAGATCGCCAAGGAGCCGATTTCCCTCGAAACCCCGATCGGGGACGAGGAAGACAGTCAGCTGGGTGATTTCATCGAGGACAAGAATGCCGTGCTGCCGCTGGACAGCGCCATTCAGGAAAACCTCAAGGAAACCACCACCCGGGTTCTGGCGTCCCTTACGCCGCGTGAGGAACGGGTTCTGCGGATGCGCTTTGGTATCGGTATGAACACCGACCACACGCTGGAGGAAGTTGGCCAGCAGTTCAGCGTGACCCGCGAACGTATCCGCCAGATCGAGGCAAAGGCGCTCAGAAAGCTGAAGCACCCGAGCCGCTCGCGCAAACTGCGGTCGTTCCTGGACCAGTAACATTGAAGCAATCGCACCAAAGAAAAAGGCGTCCCACGGGGGCGCCTTTTTTCTTGCGCGTGTCTAGGATCGCGCTGGGTGCAGAGCGAAATACGAGGTGCTGAACGAGGCTCCGGTTGAGGTGTCGGGTAGGTTGGTGCGTTAACCATTCCTAACGGTCAACAATTGTTTTCGGCCCGCGAGCACCTAAGTTACCAATATATTAATTTCGCGATATCGGAGGGGGTCCAATGCCGCATTATTCGAATTTGAAGGACGCACTCACCGTGTTGGATGACAAGCTTAGATCGCTCAGTACGCTGACAAAAGCGAACGCGTTTCTGGTGGATATCATGCGCAAGGATCGCGCGTTGCTGGAGGAACTGGAGGCTCCGGCTGCCCGCGCAATGCTGATGGATCGTGCTTGCGCCACCTTCGGCGAAGAAGCTGGCGAGACCGCCGATCCGGATGTTCTGGATGTGCTGGCAACGGCCCTGACCGAAGGGCAAACCGCTGAAATCATACCCTTTCCTACCGAGCGCCGCCACTGACCAGCGGCTTAGTTCAAGGGCATCAGTGACACGCCGTAACCACCCGGAAGGGGGTGCAATCCCCGACCGGATGATTTGCTACCTAGCCAGTCCGCCGAAAGTCAGCTCATCCGGTAGGCATTAGGAAGACTTCACGCACGGCGTTGCGCGGGTCAGCCTCCAGCGCAAAGACGACGGCATCGGCCACATCTTCGGGTTTCAGCTTGTCTGGCTTGGCCTCGTCAAAGAAGGCGGTGTCCACCATGCCCGGTGCAACCACCGTGCAGCGACCGCCCCATTCCTTCATCTCCTCCGCAAGATTGCCACCATAGCCATGGACGAACCATTTGGAGGCGCCGTAGATTGAGCCGGGGATATGCACCCGCCCGGCCGCTGAGCCGGTCAACACCATGTGGCCTTTCTGGCGTTTCAGATGCGGGAGGGCCGCCTTGGCTGTATAGAGCAGGGCCATGATATTGATATGCACCAAATCGTGCCATTCAGCTGGGTCCCCCTTCTCCGTGCCGGGTGTGTTCAGACCAGTGCCCGCATTGGCAAAAGCGGCGTCCACCTGTCCGAAACTGTCGCGAAGATGCTGCAGGGCGGCAACCTGATCTTCGAATTTCGTCGCATCGCCGGGTAGGACCAGGGCGCCATCATCCAGTTCCGTGGCGAGGCTGTTCAATTTGTCTTCGGAACGGGCGAATAATCCGACATTCCAGCCCGCCTTATGGGCAGCTCGAGCGGTTGCAGCGCCAATGCCACTGGAGGCGCCGGTGATGAATAGTGTTTTCTGGGCCATGGAGGTATCCTCTGTCTGACGGGTATTTGCCTGCCCAACGCGGTGACCAGGTGTTTGGTTGCTCCGCCGCGGCAAAGTGACGTTGCCCCGGTGAAAGTGATCAGTTGTGACTGGTTGCACCGCTCGGTATCTGGAATCCTGCCAGTGGCCTCCTATCTCAAGACAGAGACCTATTTTACAGGCATTGCAGCGCCGGCCCCGTTGGTCTGAGGGTTTCTGTCTGGACGCGCGGCAGCTCAACTTATTCAGGGATTGGCATCATGCGACTACCTTCACTACTTCTAGCAGCAACGCTTGCGCTCTCGGCCTGTGCCGAAGCCGCACCGACAGGCCATGTCACCCCTGATCAGGCGCGGGTTTTTGCGCTGCCCGATGGTCAATTCGAAGTGGCCCCGCCGCAGGGCGCTGTCCGTTCGGCGTTCTGGTGTGGGGCTGCGGACTACGCACGCCGTGCATTGGGCGCGGGCTGGGGGCAGGACATCTACGTTGCCCGTGGCCTGGGCGCCGGGGTGGCGGTGAACCGCAAATCCACCGTGCATTTCACCCTGACACCGGTTGCGAGCGAGCGTGGCGACAGCTGGCTGAAGCGGACCAATGCCTATCGCGTCGGGGATCGGCTGAGTGTTCAGCAGGCCGACCACCAATGCGCAACCGCTTTCACCCGCTTCTGAGGATCACAGTGGCCTGAACCAGGAGGTTGACCATGCGTTTTATTTCCAGATTTACCTCCCGCCTTACTAGAGTAGCGGGTCGTACCATCCCCACCTCAGGTGGGCGGCGCATTCTGGGAACAGTGGGCGTGGGGCTGGTGCTGGTCGCCCTGTCGACACCGGCCTTCGCCTTTCGCGCCATCAACCGGCTGGAGGTGGTGCCCGCCGGGACGGGCCAGTTTGAGGTGATTGGCCGCGCCGGTGCCCTCAAATCCGACTATTGGTGTGCCGCCGGAGACTATGTACGCAAATCCCTGGGGCTGTCCTGGCAGACGAAGATTTACGCCGTGGACGGTATCGGGGCCAGCACCATCACTGGTGCCCGCTCTGCCGTGCGCTTCACGCTGGATCCGGCGGTCGCCGGGGTGACTCCCTTTACCGGCAATTGGACCGGCGATATCCTGACGCCGGGATATGCGTTCCGCGCCAATGCCGCCTATGGAAAATGCGAGGACTGGATTTTCCCCTTCCGCAGTCGCAACTAAGGCGCCCAGATCAGTGCAATCAGGACCAGGGGCAGAGGTTATGCAGGCAGAGTTCACCGTCACAACCCGTGGCCAGGCGCTGTATGAGATAACCGATCAGATCGTCGGGTGGGTGCAGGATAGCGGGCGCAGCCAAGGGCTGCTGACGCTCTTTTTGCAGCATACATCCTGTTCGCTGTTGATACAGGAGAACGCTGACCCGGAAGTGCAGGGCGATCTGCTGGCCTATCTGTGCCTTTTGGTGCCACCGGCCTCCGATCCGTCGATGGCTTATCTGCGTCACACCTATGAGGGGCCGGACGACATGCCCGCCCATATCAAGGCAGCGTTGTTGCCGGTTAGCCTGTCTATTCCGGTGACCGGTGGTCGCCCTGCTTTGGGCATCTGGCAGGGTATCTACCTGTTCGAGCATCGCGACGCGCCACACAGCCGCAGGGTGATCGCGCATCTGGTTTAGGCCCCGGCATCTTGTGGTGGCAATTCACCTCTACCCAAACCCTAGAGGCTGCCATATAGTTGTGGATAAGGGCGCAGCGGCGTCCCGTTCACCGGCGGACTGGAACAGGGGGGACAGCAGATGCGCTGCCCGTTTTGCGGAAATATCGACACCCAAGTAAAAGACTCGCGCCCTGCTGAGGATCATGTCTCGATCCGCCGACGTCGGTTCTGTCCGGCTTGCGGCGGTCGCTTTACCACCTACGAGCGGGTGCAGCTGCGTGATCTTGTTGTGATTAAGACCAACGGAAAACGCGAAGATTTCGACCGGGACAAGCTGGAGCGCTCGATCCGTATTTCCATGCAGAAACGCCCGATTGAGCCGGAACGCATTGACCAGATGATTTCGGGTATCGTGCGGCGGCTGGAGAGCATGGGCGAGACTGATATTCAGTCCAGCAAGATTGGTGAGATCGTGATGGAGGCGTTGGCCCGGATCGATACCGTTGCCTATGTGCGCTTTGCCAGCGTTTACAAAAATTTCCAGGCGGCGGATGATTTCGAGGATTTCGTTCACGAGCTGCGCCCTCCGGTGGCGCCGGAAGAGTGAGTCCCGCAGAACGGGCGCGGCCCGAGGATGCGAGGTTCATGTCGCTGGCATTGTCGTTGGGGCGGCGCGGGCAGGGGAATTGCTGGCCGAACCCTGCGGTGGGCTGCGTGATCGTACGCGACGGACGCATTGTTGGCCGCGGATGGACCCAACCGGGTGGGCGTCCCCATGCTGAACCACAGGCGTTGCAGCAGGCCGGAGACTTGGCGCGCGGTGCAACGGCTTATGTCTCGCTTGAACCTTGCTCTCACACCGGCAAGACACCGCCCTGCGCGCAGGCCTTGATCGACGCGGGTGTGGCGCGTGTCGTCGCCGCGATTGAGGATAGCGATCCGCGTGTCTCAGGCCATGGGTTTGCGATGTTGCGTGACTCAGGGATCTCGGTCACCACCGGGGTGTGTTCCGATGCGGCAGCGCGGGATCATGCCGGGTTCTTCCTGAAGACTGAACAGGGGCGTCCCTTTGTGACCCTGAAACTGGCAAGCAGTTTCGACGGGCGCATTGCCACCGCTGCAGGTGAAAGCAAATGGATCACGGGGGCGGAGGCGCGGCGGGCCGTACATGCCATGCGGGCGCGCCACGATGCGGTGATGGTGGGCGGCGGCACCGCGCGGGCAGATGATCCCTCGTTGACTGTACGGGACCTTGGCGTGACCCATCAGCCGGTGCGAGTGGTGATCTCACGCCATCTGGATCTGCCATTGATGGGACAGTTGGCGCGCAGCGCGCGCGACATTCCGGTCTGGATCTGCCACGGTGCCGGGGCCGACACCGAACGCCTGCGCGCCTGGGAAGGGTTGGGGGCGGTCTTGCTGCCCTGCGCGGCGGATGGGTTGCAACTGGACGCGGGCGACGTGTTGCAGCAACTGGGGCAGGCGGGGCTGACACGGGTCTTCTGCGAGGGGGGCAGTGCGCTTGCGGCCTCGCTTCTGGCGCAGGATTTGGTGGATGAGCTGATCGGGTTCACCGCAGGATTGGGTATCGGCGGCGATGGCTTGTCTTCGATCGGCAGTCTCGGGCTGGACGCATTGGCCGAGGCGCCGCGCTTTGATTTGCTTGATGTTCGACCGGTTGGGGCTGATATCCAACACCGCTGGACGCGCTCCCTGCGTTAGGGCCACAGCCCCACGGGGTCGCAGCGCGCGCAGATCAGCGCCACAGGTGGGCGTAGGTGGCCAGCAGGCCCTGAAGCTTGGCAAGGGTTCTGTTGGCGGTGCCGGGTGCGGGGATGTCCCCTTTGGCCAGACGCTCGACCACCAGTTCCACCTGACAGGGCAAGCCGCTGACAGGATCCACATAGCGCGGATAGTCGATGAGTGCGGCATGAACCAGACCCATCAGCGCGGGGCGTGCACGGCGTCGGGCCACCGGGACGGCTCCCAGATCCGTGGTCAACCCCCAACCGGCATAGAAGGGCGCGCCAACCGTCGTGACCTTCACCCCGCGCAGCAGGGCCTCAAACCCCATGAGCGACGTCATCGTCCAGACCTCATGCACCATATCCAACAGCGCCATCGGATCGCTGTCTGGAACCACCACATCCGCCAGCTGCTCTGCGGCGATGCTGCCATCACGCAGTCCGGCCTCCACATCGGGGTGGGGTTTGTAGATCAGCACCGCGCCTGGGTTTGCCTTACGGGCGGCGCGCAAAAGATCGGCGTTGGTGGCGATTTTCTCACAGCCCAGCCGAACCGAGGCATCATCGGCCACCTGTCCCACCACCAGCACCCGGTGTCCTTCCGGCAGGTCCGGCACCGTGCCGCCAAGGTTGTATTTCGACAGGCTGTCTTGCACCAGTCGCTGGGTCAGGTCCTCTGCGCGCTGCTGCTGCTCCGGCGTCAGCATGGTGCGGGCCGCGATCAGATCCTCCAGATCGCTGGGTTGGTGGGGGTCGTAGTAGATCCCCTGCCGGTCCACCACCAGTGACAGCGGCGGGATCAGATCCGCGCCCAAGCCGCGCGACCGCAGGAACCCATCCTCGACACGATGAGCGCCCGGAGATTGCCCGGTGCTGGTGCGCCCGGCCCAGATCATCCAGTTGCGCCCGCTGGACTTTGCCGTTTTGGCGCTGTTGCTGAACCGCAGGCGCCGGTAGCGGCCAAAGAAATTCTGTAGCGGGTGACGTTTCCAGAGCCGCATGCCAGAGGCAATCCAGCCAGCGCGGTCCTGCTGCCAGGCGCGGGTCTCTGCCTCCAGCGCGTCGATCACCTCCTCCAGCTCGCAAAGGCGGTCGTGGTGTGGGCTGTACCATTTGGGATACAGGATCATCGCGGCTGCAAACAGTTGAGCCCGGGTCAGGCGGCGCTGGCGTCGGGTGACGGGGAATTCATCTTCGCTGAGGCCCCAACCGGCATAGAAAGGCTGGCCAAAGATACGGGGTTTGTGGCCGCAAAGGATCGCCTCAAACCCCATTTGCGACGATACAGTATAGACGGCAATTGCGCCCTCCAGCAGCGCCCAGGGCGACACCGGCGCGTCAAGGATCTCAACCCGGCCCTGCGCGTCTGCTGCGCTGTAGTAGCCGGGGCGGTGGCCTGCGCGGTCTTCCGGGTGGGATTTGATGATGGTGCGGGCGCCGGGATGTTCGTCCTGGGCGTAATACAGCATCTCCTGAAACCGAGCGTGATCGGTGCCTTCAAACGGAGTCGAGGCGCGGACAGAGGCATCGCCACGGGCCTGATCAATTACGAGCACGTAACCGGGGTCGGGGACCGGTGCCTGCGGCGAATAGGCGTTGTATTTGCTTAGATGGGCGTCCTGCAGTCGCGCGATGGCGCGGCGGGCGCGTCGCATCAACGCGCTGTCATCCAGTGGGTGCGAGGCCAGCAGCTGCTCCAGATCGGAGGGGGTTGCAGGGTCAAAATGCAACCCGGAGCGGTCCAGCAACAGCCCCAATGGCGGCTCCCCCGCGCGGCCGGGATGGATCGAGCGAAGGAAAGCGTCCTCGACCCGCAACAGCTCACAGCCCTGCGCCTCTGCCACAGCCTGGCCGCGATGGGCGGTATCTGCATTGCCCCAGACCGCGACCAGATCATCGGCGGTTGGTTTGCCCAGGCGCAGGTCATACCCTGCCAGCGACAGGATGCGCCGCAGCCGCTTTTGACGCAGGAAGCCGGCGTTGTAATAAAAAAGCCGGGAGCGCGCGCCCCCGGCCTTGGTTGTCGGGTATTGTCCCGTCATGTCATCAGCCGCCGCTGGCCAAACTTTCGACGCTGGCGATGGGGGCCAGGGGGCTGGCCAGCAGGGAAATCGTCTTGGTCCACTGGGCGTAGGGCGCCTCTGTAACGTAGAGCGTATCGGAATCGCGGATCACGAAGTCGCGCGCCACAAACAGTCCGTTGGGTTTGGTCAGGTTCAGCACATAGACCAACCGCTGCGCGCCGATCAGATCGTTGCGCCCCAAGACCTGATTGGCGATTTCCGCAGGTTCATTGCGCAGGACAAAGACGCCAGTAGGGTCCGATGCGGTAGAGACCAGACCGCCGACCTGCGCGATCGCTTCAAGCGCGGAGAGGTTCTGGCTTTCGAACGGGACGCGGGCCTGCGCGCTGGTGGCGCCCAGTGCGGTGAAGGACCGGCTGTCCTCTTCTACCAGGATTTTGTCACCGCCGCGCAGGGCAATGTCCAGCTCTGGATGTTTGAAGAGATCCTGGAACCAGATCGTGCCACGCTCGGCGCCGCGAATGACGGTGATCTGAGCGTTTTCAGGCTCAATCGCAACGCCGCCAGCACGGGCCAGCATCGTCGCCAACGTCCGGGTGGGGCGTTCAATCGGGTAGACCCCCTGTCCACCTACCGCCCCGGTCAGGCTGACAGTTGCGCCATCGCCCGCAAGGCGGCGCACCTGAACCTGCGGGTCCGGGGTCTGGTCTTCCAGTTTCTTGGTGATGGTGCGGCGCAGCTGATCCGGCGTATTCCCCGAGGCGCGCAGCCGCCCGGCATAGGGCACGAAGATGAAGCCAGCACTATCGACCTGCACCTCTTCCAGAACGGTGGCATTGGTTGTTTCAGCTGCCAGCAACCCGTCGTCGACGTTTTCCCAAACCGTAAGGCCAAGAACATCGCCGGGGCGGATCACATCGGAGGTCAGCCGACCGGCGCTGCGGAAACTGTCGGAAAATCCAAGCGCGGGCACAACAGCGGTGGCACGGGTGACACGGTCATTGACCGAGACGATGAAGGCATCGCCTTCTTTTTGCACGGAACCGGCGTAGATCTGACGCTTGTTCGGGCCGACCTGGGGAAGGCCACAGGATGCTGCCAGCGAGACTGCGGCCAGAATCGCAACCGGTCGCGCCCATTGAAAGGGAACGGTTTTCACTGCTCGGTCTCCTCGACCTATTATTGTTTTGCCTCAAGTTTTGGGGCCAAGCTAGCGCAGTGTCTTGAAAAAATCCAGCCTTAGAGATGTGGCGCCTCAGCTCACCACACGCAACTGTTGCCGCGGTGCCGCTGTCCCCTGCATCAGCGCCTGATAGGGGTCTTCTGCCGCGAGCATCATATCTACCACCTGCCGCAGCAATTGGCGGCGACCCTTGCGGGAATAGAAGCCACCGGGGAGTTGCGAGGTTTCCAGAAGATAGCGGCGATAGTCCTTGTAGGCGCGGTTGTCCGGTCTTGCGGGTGCGGCAAAGAAGTCCGCCAGCGGCTGGGTCGAAACAAACTCTGGCTTGTCATAGACAGCCTTGCCGAACACCTTCAGCGGGATGCCGCGCCAGAGCACCTGCTGACCTGCGGTTGAATTCACAGTAACGGCCGTGCGGGCCTCGTTCAGCAGGGCGGCCAGTTTGCCGCCGCGGACGTAATGCACGCGATGTTCCAGCCCATAGCGTTTGGCGAGCTGACGGACAGTGCGCCGGATCGGAACCCGGCCGTCCTCAAGCGGATGCGCCTTGACGACGAGGTGGTGATGACGTGGTGCGCCCTCGGCGAAACCTTGAAACACTTCGGTCAGGAAGTCCGTCAGGCTGGCAAATGGCGAATGCTCCTGAAAGGCGCTGTCATGTTCCAATTGTAGAAGGGCCAGGTGATAAGGGAAGCCGCCGTTGCGGATGCGTCTTGTGGCGCGTCGACGCTCAAGCGCCTGAAATGGCATCAGCAGCAGGCGGCGCAGATAAAGTTGAAATTCGCGGGTGACCGGTAGCGCGCGATGGGGGCGGAACTGGCGGTAGCCACGATTGAGCAGCATGACAAAGCCATGATAGACTGCACCGTAGAAGACATGCTGCCGGGTATCGCCCCAATGGGATGGTGGCAGCGGGGCCTCCATGTCGGACAGGGCAAGGGCCGCAGTCATCTGCGTGACCGGCATGTCCATCAGCCGAGAATGCCCGTTGGAGCCTTCCCGTTCATAAGTGACCCAGTACGGCCGCAGGTAGCCTTCCTCAAACACATGCACCCGGATTCCGCGCGCGCGCGCTGCGGACACAGCTGTCGCGTGGATCGGTCGGGTGTCGCCGTAAAGCACCAAATCGGTAATCTGACGATCCCCCAGCACCTGTTCGAGATGTGCAGGCCAGTCCTCCGGTGTGCCGCGATAGGGCAGGTAGCTGGTCTTGTCGCGCCAGAATGCCTGGTCGCCGGCGTTGAAGCCGACGCGCCAGACAGCACAGCCAGCCGCCTGCAGCATCTCTGCCAGGCTGGCAAAGAACGGCCCGTGGGGCCCTTGCAGAAACAGGAAAGCGCGCTGTGGATCGTCGGTCTTGTGCATAATGGGTCAAATATATCCCGATTGTACAAACAATGGCTTAACCGCTAATTCAGCTTAACCATATCTACGCTCTAGGGTAGGGCGTAGGCGTGGCACAAGGCAAGAGCGGCCATCAGTGTCGGGCGATTGCAGGGCGGGGCGGGTTCATCCGGCAACAGCGGGGCTTGCCGCGCGGCGGTCCAATGGCTACCAGAGAGGCGCCGGCCGATCAACACGGCCACAACCGCATTTGCAGGAGCCCGCCCATGTTCACAGGCATCGTCACCGATATCGGCATCATCACCGAGCTGGAGCAGCAGGGCGACCTGCGGGCGCGGATTAAGACCGGTTATGATACCGCGACCATCGATATTGGCGCCTCCATTGCCTCCGACGGCGTCTGCCTGACAGTGATCGCACTGGGGGACGATTGGTATGACGTGCAGATCTCGGCCGAGACCGTGTCCAAGACCAATATCGGCGGCAATGGCTGGGCCGTTGGCAAGCGGGTCAATCTGGAACGTGCGCTAAAGGTTGGCGATGAGCTTGGGGGCCATATTGTATCGGGCCACGTCGATGGCGTCGCCGAAGTGGTAGATATTCGTGAGGAGGGTGACAGCACCCGTGTCACCCTGCGCGCGCCACAGGATTTGGCACGCTTCATCGCACCAAAAGGGTCGGTTGCGCTCAACGGGACCTCGCTGACGGTGAATGATGTGCAGGGCTGTGATTTCGGCATCAATTTCATCCCGCACACCAAAGAGGTTACAACCTGGGGGGATGTTGCGGTTGGTGATGCGGTAAATCTGGAGATCGACACATTGGCCCGCTACGTCGCGCGGTTGAATGACGTCGGCTAGGTCTGATCAACTCTCCCGAATGGAAATGGTCATCTGGGCAAAGCGAACGGTTCCCGCCAATGCGGCGCGCGTCAGCGCTTGACTGCGGAGCGACTGGCAGATCGGGACGCTGTCGCACTGGCGAACCAAACCCCAGCTGACAGGCCTACTGCTGACGGCGACGCCGCGTCCGGGCTATGGTCTGCCGCATGCGGGGCTGGTATTTGCGGGGCGGCTGGTCTATCCCGCTTTGGTATCCACAGCCTTGCTCGGGGCTGTGGAGGTCGCATAGACCGCTGTCCACGACTGCCCACCGAAAGGTTGCCTGAATGAGCTTTGAAACACCGGGGCCGATTGAAGCCCAGCTGCGCGATGCAATCAGCCCTATTGAAGAGATCATCGAAGAGGCCCGCCAGGGGCGGATGTTCATCCTCGTGGATCACGAGGATCGTGAAAATGAAGGTGATCTGGTCATCGCAGCTGAATTTGCCGATGCGGCTGCAATCAACTTTATGGCGACCCATGGGCGGGGTCTGATTTGCTTGCCGATGACCGCAGAGCGGGTTGATACCCTGGGGCTGCCCATGATGGCTGTGAACAACTCTTCACGTCATGAGACGGCCTTCACCGTGTCGATTGAAGCGCGCGAAGGCGTCTCGACCGGGATTTCGGCAGCTGATCGCGCCCTCACCGTGGCAGAGGCCATCAATGAAGATAATACAATGGCATCGCTGGCCACACCGGGCCATGTCTTTCCGCTGCGGGCCAAGCGGGGCGGGGTCCTGGTGCGGGCAGGCCATACCGAGGCTGCGGTTGATATCTCGCGGCTTGCTGGGCTGAACCCGTCTGGGGTGATCTGTGAAATTATGAACGACGATGGCACCATGTCACGCCTGCCGGAGCTGGTCACCTTTGGCAAGACACATGGGCTGAAGATTGGCACGATCAGTGATCTGATCGCTTACCGTGCGCGCAATGACAATCTGGTGGTGGAAACCTCGCGCGAAACTGTGACGGCCGAGATTGGTGGTGATTGGCAGATGCGGATCTTTACCGATCAGACCCATGGCATCGAACATGTGGTGATGATCAAGGGCGATATCACCACGCCGGAGCCTGTGCTGACCCGCACCCACGCGCTGCATGAGGCGACCGATCTGCTGGGGCTGGGTCCCAAGTCGGCCCGCCAGTTGCCCCGCGCGATGGAGTTGATCGCCGCGGAAGGGCGCGGCGTGGTCTGCCTGTTCCGCGAGCCGCGCAGCGCGCTCTATGCGCAGGATGACGAAGGTCCGCGCACCATCAAACAGACCGGTCTGGGCGCGCAGATCCTCTCGAAAATGGGGCTGCAGGAGCTCGTGCTGCTGACAGATTCGCCCTCCACCACCTATGTTGGGTTGGATGCCTATGGGCTGACCATTGTTGGCACCAAACCTCTGCTGAAGGACGCTTGATATGGCTGCACATGAATCCCACTACACACTTGACCGCCCGACCTTCGACAAACCGGTCAAGCTGCTCATCGTCGTAGCCCCCTACTACAAGGACATCGCCGACAATCTGGTCGCCGGGGCGCAGGCAGAAATCGAGGCCGCAGGCGGCACCTGCGAGTTGATCGAGGTGCCCGGTGCGTTGGAAGTGCCTACGGCCATTGCAATCGCCGATCGCAGTTCGAACTTTGATGGCTATGTGGCGTTGGGCTGCGTGATCCGGGGCGAAACCACCCATTATGAGACCGTCTGCAATGACAGCAGCCGGGCCATCCAACTGATGGGTTTGCAGGGGCTGTGCATCGGCAATGGCATCCTGACCGTGGAAAATCGCAAACAGGCAGAGGTCCGCGCAGATACCAAGGATCAGAACAAGGGGGGTGGCGCTGCGGCTGCGGCCTTGCATCTGATCGCGCTGACGCGTAAATGGGGCGCCCAAACCAAGGGAGTCGGCTTCAAGGCCCCTTCCGAGGCCATCAGACTGGCCGACTCAGATAATGGACCCACCACCGCATGACCACTTCGGACAGCCAGGGCGCCGCTCGTAAGGGCAGTGACAAGCACAAGATGAAATCAGCGTCCCGGCTTTATGCCGTGCAGGCGCTGTTTCAGATGGAACATAGCAATCTGACCTTCGACAAGGTCATCGTCGAGTTTGAGGATCACCGGTTTGGTGCAGTCTATGACGGTGATGAAATGGCTGAGGGCGACTCCAAGAGCTTTCGCAAGCTGATCGAGGGCGCAGTCAACGACCAGGCCAAGATTGACCAGATGACCGACCGTGCGCTGGTGGCCAAATGGCCGATTGCCCGGATCGACCCTACGCTGCGTGCCCTGTTCCGTGCCGCTGGTGCGGAGTTTCTGTCGGGTAAAACCCCGCCCAAGGTGGTGATCAACGAGTTTGTCGATATTGCACGTGCCTTCTTCCCGGAGGGCAAAGAGCCGAAATTCGTGAACGCTGTGCTGGACCACATGGCCCGCGAGGCAGCGCCTGAAGCCTTTTGAGGCCAGCTTGGCAGACTGCGTCCCTCGATAACGGTACGTAAAAAGCCAGATGAAGATAGAACGTTATCTGAAGACAGTCGGAAAGCGTGCCTCAGTGGCGCGTTTTTTTGTTTCTGCTTCTGAAGGCGACCGTCAAAGACCGGGCAACATGCGTCAAATTCCGCCGATCCGCTATTTGCCGCTGGACGCCCCTGCAAAGAATGCTACCGTTTTTGCTGTAGCAGGAGGGCGTTTTATGCCGAAGCTGGTGAAACTCTATATTCAGAATGTGGCGATCGGCTTTGCCATCGCTGGGGCCTTTGTCGGGATGCTGTTGTGGTTCAATGTGATGAACCTTTGGCATCTGGTCAGCACATCGGACAGCGGCCTTCTGGCGGTTGGCATCCTGTGGTTCATGAACGGGATCGTTTTTGCCGGGGTGCAGTTCGGCTATGCGGTGATGTCACTGGCAGGGAAGGACGATGGACCGCGGGGTGGAATGCGCATCACGCCGGATGTGAAACGTGAGATGATCCCGGTGCGGGTCCCCGCCAAGAAAGCCTCCCGGCAGCTGCCCCATCGCTGACCCTTTGTCCACAGTGCGATGTGGCTTGGGCTCGTAACCCAATCGACCAGCCGTGCCTCTCTCAGGCGCGGCTTTTCTTCTGTCAGCGAGAGCGGTGGTGGAATGCGGCGGGACCACCAGTCAACCGTGCGGTTTTGATTCCCGAGGACCTGTATGTACAGGTGGGCGCCAGATAAAAGGACCAGGGTCCGAACAGAGCCAGCTCCCTCGGAATTGCTTAAGGCCACTGGAATGCTACCTGTCACGAGAAGGGCAGAACCCGCCTCCGCTCTAACTAGGGGGCGGGTCGGGTGGAGACAAGGGGCTTGGTAAAACTCTTTTCGGTGGAGATACCGAAGCGAGGTCAGCGCAGGGTCTGGCCATCCCTTTGCCCACACGCCGGTAGGCAGGCTGCTTGCTATTTGTTCATGTATTGTTCACATTGGGTGCATGATACATGAACTCACTCCCGGACAGCGGCTTGCACGCGGTGTCGCACGCCATATGGCGGCGCTTGGCTTTGTTACGGTTGAGGAATTCGTCCCGGTGCGCGGCCTCCGGGTTGATGTTATGGCGCTTGGCCCCAAGGGGGAGCTGTGGGTCGTTGAATGCAAATCCAGCCGCGCCGATTTTCAGTCCGACAGCAAATGGCAGGGCTATCTGGAATGGTGTGACCGCTATTTCTGGGCCGTGGATCTGGCGTTCCCGAATGAGCTGTTGCCGGATGATAGCGGGCTGATCATTGCAGATGACTACGACGCGGAGATCATCCGCATGGCGCCGGAGCAGAAGCTGCCCGCCGCAAGACGCAAGAAGCTGATCCAGAAATTCGCCATGGATGCGGCCAGCCGCCTGCATCGGTTGCGTGATCCCCAGCCGGGTGCGGCTGGGAGCTGGGGTATCTGAGGGCCGGTTCGGTCCCGGTCCTCAGGTGTTGAGGCTGCGCGCGGCCTGAGCGGCTGCCATGATCTCTTCGGCGATTTCAGTGGCCTCTTCCGGGTCGAAATCCATCGGGATCTCGATACCGTCCGCTTCGATGAAAATGCGCACCATGCCAGCATCGGTGGGGCCGATCTGCATATTGGCTTCGATGTCGCGCTCTGTGTTGATGCTCATGCGGCACTCCTGTCGTAGGGCTGGCGTTGACGGGTTCTGCTAGCCTGCTGCCACTCTAAAGGCAAGGACGCGCCGCTGCCAGATGGAGCATCTCAGGGCGTGTACACGACCGGTTCGATTGATGGTACATCTCTGGACATTGAGAGCAAAAAACTTGCGGCTTTCCTCTTGCGCTCTCATCGCCCCTGTATTAAATCGCCCTCAGTGCCGCCTTAGCTCAGTTGGTTAGAGCGCCTGATTGTGGATCAGGAGGTCCCCCGTTCGAGCCGGGGAGGTGGTACCACCCTTCATCAAAGATTGCTGTTTGAATGGCCCGGTGTATGCACGGCGCGTCTTGGGTTCTTTACTGTTAATACAGTGGTTTATGCTGATGGTGTCCAATGCCGTGGGTGGGCGGCAGGCTCAGTCGGCGACGGGCTTGATCGTCACGCGCTGTTCGATTGTGCCGCTTAGGTTGTTCAGGATCAGAATTTCATCCTCATCGGTCACCACCGCAATCCAGCCGTCGCCAAAGGTCACGGCGCGGGCGCTGACCCCATCTGGCAGGGACACCGTTTCCGGCAGGTTAGGACCGGATGCAGACAAACGGATGACAAGCAGTGTCAGAACCACTAAGAACCCGCAAATCATGATCACCGTCAATGTGGTCACCATCCGTCGCAGGAACACCAGCTGGGGCGGTTCACTTTGATTATCTGTCTCAGAAGGATGTGTCATGGCCCGCCGCCGGATCGAGTTTGTCATTGCGGAAAACCCGCCTAAACGGCTTGATAAAGCGGTTTCGCGTGATGTGCCAGAGGAAGCCACCCTGTCGCGCACCCGACTGGCCCGCCTGATTGAGGCAGGGCAGGTACAGGTCAACGGTGTGGTTGTAAGCGACCCCAAGGCCAAGGTCGAGGCTGACGCGCTGATCGAGATCACCGTGGAGGAGGCCGAAGACAGCCACATAGGCCCCGAGGATATCCCGCTTGAGGTCATCTATGAAGATGACGATCTGATCGTCATAAACAAACCCGCAGGTATGGTGGTACATCCGGCGCCCGGCACGCCCTCCGGCACCTTGGTCAACGCGCTGTTGCATCACTGCGGTGATAATCTCTCCGGTGTGGGCGGTGTCAAACGTCCCGGCATTGTGCATCGCATCGACAAGGAGACCAGCGGCCTCCTGGTGGTGGCCAAATCCGATGTTGCCCATCAGGGGTTGGCGGCACAGTTTGAGAAACACACAGTGGAACGCTACTACCGCGCGATCTGCTACGGAGTGCCTGATGCCAACGATCCGCGCCTGCGGGGCGTCAAAGGCACCAGTTTCGAACCCGGCAACATCCTGAAACTCACCACCCAGTTGGCCCGTCACAAGACCGACCGCCAGCGGCAGGCGGTTCTGTTTCAGGGCGGGCGCCATGCCATAACCCGCGCGCGCATCGTCGACAGCTATGGCACACCGCCTGTGGTGGCCTTGATCGAATGCTGGCTGGAAACCGGGCGCACCCATCAGATTCGCGTGCATATGGCCCATGCGGGCCATGGGCTGGTCGGGGATCCGGTTTATGGCGGGAAGCGCAAACTGGCAGCGAAATCGCTGCCGGAAGACACCGCTTCTGCCATCCAGACCTTTCCGCGTCAGGCGCTGCATGCCGCGGTTCTGGGGTTTCTCCACCCGGTCACAGGCGACGCCATGCGGTTTGAGGCACCTTTGCCGGAAGACATGGCGCATTTGCTGCAAAAACTGGGAAGCGCGGGCGCATAATTTTGCTTCTTTATTTTTAATACGTTGAATTTTATAGGTAAATTCCTGCCCGCTCGGTTCGGATGCGCGGCTCCCTCATGTGCAAATTCCTGTGAACTTTCTCACAGACTGCTTTTCTTACGATTCCTATAAGAGATAAACTTGGCAACTCTTGAACGGGGCTATGCGTTAACCCATATGACAAGATGTTAAGTCCTTATACATTGGGAGGGACACAAAGAATGGCGAATTATGCAAACCTGCCCGCACCAACACCCGAAGGCGGGCTGAATCGGTACCTTCAGGAAATCCGCAAGTTTCCGCTGCTGGAACCGGAAGAAGAATACATGCTGGCCAAGCGCTGGGTAGAAGAGCAGGACAGTGCCTCTGCCCATAAGATGGTGACGTCGCACCTGCGGCTGGCAGCAAAAATCGCGATGGGATATCGCGGCTACGGCCTGCCGCAGGCCGAGGTGATCTCTGAAGCCAATGTCGGCCTGATGCAGGCGGTCAAACGGTTTGACCCCGAGAAGGGCTTTCGCCTTGCGACCTATGCCATGTGGTGGATCCGTGCGTCTATTCAGGAATATATCCTGCGCTCTTGGTCGCTGGTGAAGCTGGGCACGACCTCGGCGCAGAAGAAACTGTTCTTTAACCTGCGCAAGGCCAAGGCCCGTATCGGCGCACTTGAAGAGGGCGATCTGCACCCGGACAGCGTCAAGAAAATCGCCACCGACCTCGGGGTGACCGAGACCGAGGTGATCTCCATGAATCGGCGTATGTCCGGCGGGGACGCCTCCCTCAATGCCACTGTTGGCAGTGAGGGCGAAGGTACCATGCAGTGGCAGGACTGGCTGGAAGATGAAGACGCAGATCAGGCCGGTGACTATGAAGCACGCGACGAGCTTGAGGCGCGGCGTGAACTTCTGGCCAGTGCGCTTGAGGTGCTGAATGACCGTGAGAAGGATATTCTGACCCAGCGCCGTCTGGCCGATCAGGCGAAGACGCTGGAGGATCTCAGCACGCAATATGGCGTCAGCCGCGAGCGAATCCGCCAGATCGAGGTGCGCGCCTTTGAAAAATTGCAGAAGAAAATGCGCGAATTGGCGTCTGAGAAGGGTATGTTGTCAGTCCAGTGACGCCAGCATATCTGCGCTGCAAATGTGATGAAACGGCCCCGCTTTGGGGCCGTTTTTCATCGCTTGGCAGGGCGCGCGGATTCGCAGTTACACCGGGGCAGGGCCCTAGCCTTGGCGGTTTAAAACGCCTTAATAAAACAAATCGAAACTCTACGTAATAATGTTGCGAAACGGGCAATTGAGGACATTGACCTAACGCTTTGTTAGGGGGCCGCGGCATAGTGTTGAGGGATGTAATTCCTCAAAGGACCAAGTGACCGATGCCGTCCATATTCTTTCGTCTTCCCATCCGTATCTACGCAGTGGTGGCGATGGCGCTTGCACTTTCCGTGCTGTTGACCGTCCTGCTGCTGTCGCGCGCTGTTGATAACGCCTATGCCATGCGCGACCGTGAGCTGAATAACATCATCGACACGTCGATCAGCCTGCTCGCCGATCTTGAGGCGCAAGTTCAGTCGGGTGATCTCACCGCCGATGAGGCGCGCGCCCAAGGGCGTGAAGTGATTGAAAAAATTCGCTTTGAGACGTCCGGGTATCTCTTTGCCTTCGACCAGGACTTGGTTGTGCGGGCGCATCCGATGGTGCCCGATTGGGTGGGCACCGACCGGTCCGGTTTCGAAGACGTGAAGGGCATGAAGGTTTTCCAGGAACTCGGCAAGGTTGCCGCCAGCGACGGTGCTGGATCTGTCCGCTACTGGTTCCAGAAACCAGGGCAGACCACGCCAGAACAGAAAATCGGCTATGTGCAGGCGTTTGAACCCTGGGGTTGGATCATCGGCACCGGGTCTTATGTGTCTGACATCCAGGCGGACCTCGCTCAGATGCGGATCGAATCGATGATCACCCTTGGTGTAAGTCTGGTTCTGCTGATGATTGCTTCGACCGTCCTGTTGCGCAGTGTTACGGGGCCGATCAATGGGCTGAAGGCGCGTATGGCCTCCATGGCGGAGGGCGAAACCCATGCGGATGTTCCCTATACGCAGGCCCGTAGCGAAATCGGTGAAATGGCCCGCACGCTGGAAGCGTTCCGCGAGAAACTAGAACAACAGGAGGCGATGAAAGGCCATCAGCAGGCCCGCGATGCGGAGCGTGCTGATGTGGTGCAGGTTATCTCCAGTCGCCTGGCGACGCTGTCGCAGGGGGACCTGACTGTTCGTATCAATGAAAACCTGCCGGAGGATTACGCCCAGCTGCAGCGTGATTTCAACCGCACGGCGGAGACTTTGGGCTCCACGGTCACCCAGGTGATAGACACGGCCGAGAGCATTCGCAGTGGCGCAAATGAGATCAGCCAGGCCTCTGACGATCTGTCCAACCGCACCGAAAGCCAGGCCGCCACGCTGGAGGAAACCGCCGCCGCGCTGGATGAGATGACGGCCAGCGTGAAATCCGCCGCCGAAGGCGCGCGCAGCGTCGAAACCATCATGCAGGAGGCCAAACAGGAGGCCGAGACCAGCGGTGAAGTCGTCCAGAGCGCGGTTTCCGCCATGACCGAGATTGAACAATCCTCGACCCATATCTCGCAGATCATCAGTGTGATTGATGATATCGCCTTCCAGACCAACCTCCTGGCGCTCAATGCCGGGGTGGAAGCCGCACGCGCCGGTGAGGCGGGCAAGGGCTTTGCCGTGGTCGCCAGCGAAGTGCGCGCTTTGGCGCAGCGCTCCTCGGATGCCGCGATGGAGATCAAGACCCTGATCGGCGACAGCACCAAACAGGTGGAGCGTGGCGTGGATCTGGTTGGCAAAACCGGCGATGCGCTTCAGGGCATTGTCGAACGGGTCAGCCACATCTCGCAACTGGTGTCCGGCATCGCAACCGGGGCGAGCGAGCAATCCACTGGCCTGCATGAGATCAACACCGGCGTGACCCAGCTGGATCAAGTCACCCAGCAGAATGCCGCCATGGTTGAGGAGGCCACCGCCGCCGGTCACATGCTGAATGCGGATGCCAGCAAGCTGGCCGACCTGGTTGCCCATTTCCGTGTCGCAGCAGGCGGTGGGCAGGCTGCGGCCCCGGCCCGCAAACCTGCAGCGGCTCCAGCAGCCCAACCCCAAAGAGCAGTTGCGGTTCAGGAACCCGCTCCAGCGGCTCCCAGCGCCCATGGCGATGATTGGGACATCGAGGCCGTCACGCCACAGCCGGCCTCCGCAGCGGCCAGCACCAGCGGCAATGCGGCCAAGGACATCTGGCAGGATTTCTGATCCCGCCAACGCCCCCAGCCCCAATTCAGGGCTGGGAGGCCCGTACATCTGAAACACCGCGCCGGTTCAGTCCGGCGCGGTGTTTCCGTGCCGCCCGTTCCGGCTGAGATGCCCTCCGGCAGTGAGTGGCGTTGTCCAAGCCGCAAGAGCAGGCCGAGGCCATGACGCGCGAGATGGCACGCGACCACAGCCCGTTTTCGCGGCGCACCCAAGGCGAGAATTGGCTGCGCTGATCTGCTCTGCCTGAGCGGGGCTGTTCAGGTCGCGACCTCCTTCAGCCATTCATGCACACAATCACCGGCACGGGCGCAGGCTTGATCTAAATTCTGACCGGCCATCAGTTGAACGGCAATTGCCGTCGCAAGGGTGCAGCCGGTGCCACGCCTGCCGCGTGGCAGCCGTGGTCTGTCGTAGCGAACATGCGTGTCGCCAAAAAAGAGCTGGTCAACCGACATAGCTCCATCGCCATGCCCGCCTTTGATCAGCACCGCATCGGCGCCCGCCTTCTGCAGCTGATGGGCTTGCTGCAACTGGCGGGCCTGGGATGCGATATCGCAGTTTTCAGAACTGCCGGGCTGCGGGTCGATGGGGCAGGGGGCAAGCTGAGCGACTTCTTGCAGATTGGGGGTGATGAGAGTGGCGCGCGCAATTAGCGGTTTGAGGTCTGCGGCCTGCATCAACTGGCCACCGGAACTGCTGCGCAGCACGGGATCCAGCACAACCGGGCATGTTTCGGGCACGGAGTGGGCCAGCGCCTTGGCGATGACTTCGGCGGCCATTGCGCTGCCGACCATACCGATTTTTACCGCAGAAATCGGCCCGGTCGCGGCGGCGGCGCGTATCTGGCTCTTGATGACCTCGGGGGGCGTCGGGCGGATTTCCTCCAGCGCCGTGTCTGTCTGGACTGTGATCGCCGTCACCACCGGCCGCAACGAGAGTGATCGCTGTGCAAACAGCGGCAACATTTGCGCCATTGTAGTGGCGGCAGCGATGTCTCGGGTCAATCCCGCACCGCCGCTGCTGTCGGTTCCAGCGATGATCAGAAGCGCGCTCATCCGCGCCGACCCGCAGCCAGCAGGACAAGTTCTCCGGCAAACTCCGGGGCAATCTGAGCCGCGATGCGCCAAGCGCGCAGGCCACTGTAACAGGCCAGCACCACGCGGCGATCACGGGGCAGATCGCTTGCGCGCAAGGCCTCCGGCAGGATACGGACAGCCGTGCGGACGGCGGGTGTCGGGGCTTCTTGCTTGGGGCGCAACTCAACAACGTAGTCCTCATCGGTGATCGCGTTCCGTCCGATGAAGGGGAGGGGGCGGGATGGCTCCTCTGCAGTGCTGAAATCAAAACCACCCATCTGCAGCCCTGAGAAGTCCACGCTGAAGAGGCGCCCGCGCGGAGTCGGCTGGTGGTCGAGCAACAGTTTCAGCGCCAGCTGCGCCTGCCAGGCGCCAATCACGCCGACAACCGGCCCCATAATGCCGGAACTGGCGCAGGTGGCGGCACTGCTGGGCGGGTCAGGGAATACCGCGCGCAGCGACGGGCCGCCGCCGCAGAACGCGCCGACATAGCCCGATTGCGCCAGCGCCGAGGCAGAGATCAGATCCCGCTCCAACCGCTGGCAACAATCTGACAGCGTATAAGACACCGCGTGGCTGTCGGCGGCATCGATCACCAGGTCCACTGGTGCCACCGCAGCAGCGACATTATCGGGGGTGAGATCTCGCGCATGGGGATGCAGGCGTAATTCGGGCGCCATGGCGCGCAGCCTTTCGCGGGCGGCGTCAACTTTGTAGCGGCCGATATCTGCGGGCGTATACAGGGGTTGGCGCGGCAGGTTCGTGGCCTCCACACTGTCGCCATCCATCACCGTGATTTCACCCAGTCCAGCCCCGGCGAGATATTGCAGGACGGGGCTGCCTAACCCGCCGGCCCCGACCACCAGAACATGGGCGGCAGCGAGCTTTGCCTGTCCTTCCGCCCCCACATCGGGCAGGGCAATCTGGCGGTCAAAACGGCTCATGAGGCGCAGGCCTTGATCCATTCGCGGGTGCGCGCCTCCGGATCAGGGGCCTGGAGAATATCGGTGACCACGGCGGCGCTGTCGGCGCCCGCGGCAAAGACACCGGGCAGGCGTTCGGGCGTCAGCCCGCCAATGGCGACCAGAGGCGTGTTGCTCGCCATTTCCTTCCAGCGCCGCAGGCGATCCAATCCTTGTGGCGCCCATTTCATCTTCTTCAGCAGGGTCTCATAGACCGGGCCAAGGGCGATATAGTCCGGCGTGTGAGACAGGGCGCGCTCCAGCTCCGCCTCATCATGGGTCGACAGGCCAAACCGTACGCCCTTACGACGCAGCGCGACAAAGTCGGCACTGTCCATATCTTCCTGCCCCAGATGTACAAACCTGCAATTCAGATCCAGCGCGGTTTGCCAATGGTCATTGACCACCAGCTGTGCGCCATGCACGGCGCAGAAATCCCGCGCCCGTGCGATCTGGCGACGGACCTCCTGCTCTGGCAGGTCCTTCAGTCGCAGCTGCACCAGTCGGACCCCATGGGGCACCAGCAGTTCCAGTTGGCTGACATGGCCAACGATCAGGTAAAAACGCTCCATTGTCGTCTCCAGATTGAAGCGGCTCAGCTCAGCGCGGCGAGGCCAAGAACAGGGGTGGAGGGCACGGCCATATCGCGGCGTTCCATGGGGTCAGCCAGATACCCTTCACGGCCGGCCTCAATCGCAAGTGCGATGGCACGGGCCATGCCGGCAGGGTCTCCGGCCTTTGCCACTGCCGTATTCAGCAGCACCGCGTCCATTCCCAGTTCCATTGCCTGGGTGGCGTCAGACGGGCAGCCGATGCCCGCATCCACGATCAACGGCACGTCTGGAAAATGCGCCCGCATTGCGCGCAGCGCATCGGGGTTGCGCAGGCCCTGACCGGATCCAATTGGCGCGCCCCAGGGCATCAACACCTCGCAGCCTGCTTCCAATAGCTTCTCTCCCACCACCAGATCGTCGGTCGTGTAGGGAAAGACCTGAAACCCGTCATCAGACAGCACGCGCGCGGCTTCCACCAGCGCAAACACATCCGGCTGCAGCGTGTCGGAATGGCCGATCACCTCCAGTTTGATCCACGGGGTGTCAAACAGCTCGCGCGCCATATGGGCGGTGGTCAAAGCCTCCTGCACAGAATGGCACCCGGCTGTGTTAGGCAGGATACGACACTCTGATGTGCGTAGCTGATCCCAAAACCCGGCGCCGGTGCCATCCGCCGTTTCCCGCCGCAGCGATACCGTGATGATCTCGCTGGCGCTGTTTTTGATGGCGGCATTCAAAATACTGGGAGACGGGTATTGCGCGGTTCCCAGCAGCAAACGTGAAGTGATGTCCTGTCCATAGAGTTGCATGGTTCAGCCCCCTTGCATTGGCGTTAGGATCTCCAGTCGATCCCCCTCCGCCAGTTGAGTTTCCGGGCGGGCATGGCGGGCAACGAAGTGTCCGTTGACGGCGGTTGCAACTGTGGACTGGGCATAGCCGAGCTGTTGCAGAGCCTCGTCGAGGGTGCCCGCGCGGACCTCATGCGGTTTGGCGTTGACAGTGATTTTCATCCTGTGTCTCCGGTCTCAGGCGGTTTGCCACCTGCTGCGCCATGGCGGGCGCCAGCAGAAATCCGTGGCGGTACAGCCCATTGAGGAATAGCGCTCCGCCGTCCTGATGAAGGCGGGGCAGATTGTCGGGGAAGGCGGGGCGCAGGCCTGCGCCGGTTTCCACCACGCTGGCCTCGGCAAAGGCAGGGTGTAGCGTGAAGGCGGCATTCAGCAACTCACTGAGCGAGCGCAGTGTGATTGCGCGCGCCGATGTGCTCTCGATCATCGTGCCGCCGATCATGAAGAGGCTGTCGCCCCGCGGCACAAGGTAGAGCGGCAGGCGTGGATGGAGCAGCCGCAGCGTGCGACTGATCTCCACCTCCGGGCAATGCAGGATCGCCATCTCGCCGCGCACGGGGCGCAGATCTGGCAGCGGCGCCGCCATGCCTGTGCAATCAAGCGTGACGCGGTCCCGGGCCTCCGTGCCAAGACAGATTTCCGCTCCCAGCCCTTCGGCCGCAGCCGCCAGATCCCGGATCGCGCGGCGGGGGTCCAGATGCGCCTCCTGTTCAAAGAACAAACCTTGGGCAAAGCGTCCCTTGAGGGCTGGTTCCAGCGCCGCGATCTCTGCCCCGTCCACCAGCCTGTATCCGCTGGTGCGACGGGCAAAGCGGGTCAGCTCTGCCCGGTCGCGGGCAGGCACCACCACCAGCGTGCCGCGCCTGTGGACGGGCGTGATCTTGGCCCACCAGTCGATGGCGCGGCCACCGAGGGTGATCACCTCCTCCTCGGCGCTTTCGCGTTCACACCATGGCGCCAGCATGCCGCCTGCATAGCGCGAAACACTGCCCGCGCCGATCTTTGTCGCGCGCTCATAGACCCGCACCGCAGCCCCGCGCTGCGCCAGTTCATAGGCGCAGGCGAGGCCCGCGAGGCCTGCCCCTGCGATGGTGATCATTCCGCCGGTTCCGCAGCCTCGGGCGCTGGCACATAGAGTTCGCCGCCTTCGCGAAACTTGGCGGCCATCGCCTCCATGCCTTCCTTCTGCGCCTCGGCGCGGATATCGTGGCTGATCCGCATGGAGCAGAACTTCGGTCCGCACATGGAGCAGAAATGCGCGACCTTATGGGCCTGTTTCGGCAGGGTCTGGTCGTGGAACTCGCGCGCAGTATCCGGGTCCAGCGAGAGGTTGAACTGATCCTCCCAACGGAATTCGAACCGCGCACGGCTCAGCGCATCGTCACGGCGCTGGGCACCCGGCAGACCCTTGGCCAGATCGGCTGCATGGGCGGCGATCTTATAGGTGATCACGCCTGTTTTCACGTCGTCGCGATCTGGTAGGCCCAAGTGCTCCTTCGGCGTGACGTAGCACAGCATGGCGCAGCCGAACCAGCCGATCATCGCTGCCCCGATACCGCTGGTGATGTGGTCATAACCCGGCGCAATATCGGTGGTCAGCGGCCCCAGCGTGTAAAACGGCGCCTCGTGGCAGCACTCCAGCTGCTTGTCCATATTCTCCTTGATCTTGTGCATGGCGACATGGCCGGGCCCTTCGATCATCACCTGGCAATCCTTTGCCCAGGCGATTTTGGTCAGCTCGCCCAAAGTTTCCAGCTCGGCGAACTGCGCCTCGTCATTGGCGTCGGCGATGGAGCCGGGGCGAAGCCCGTCGCCCAGCGAGAACGAAACATCGTACTGACGGCAGATGTCGCAGATATCCTCGAAATGCTCATACAGGAAGCTTTCCTTGTGGTGGTGCAGGCACCACTTCGCCATGATCGAGCCGCCGCGCGACACGATGCCGGTCACGCGCTCCACGGTCATCGGCACCATATGCAGTCGCACGCCCGCGTGGATGGTGAAATAATCGACGCCTTGTTCCGCCTGTTCGATCAGCGTGTCGCGGAACACTTCCCAGGTCAGGTCCTCGGCGATGCCGTTCACCTTCTCCAACGCCTGGTAGATCGGCACGGTGCCGATCGGGACGGGCGAATTGCGCACGATCCATTCGCGGGTGTTGTGGATGTTGCGCCCCGTCGACAGGTCCATCACCGTGTCGGCGCCCCAGCGGATGGCCCAGACAAGCTTGTCCACCTCTTCCTCCATCGAGGAGGTTACGGCAGAGGTGCCCATATTGGCGTTGATCTTCACCAGAAAATTGCGACCGATGATCATCGGTTCGATTTCCGGGTGGTTGATGTTTGCGGGGATGATGGCGCGGCCAGCTGCGATCTCGGACCGGACAAACTCCGGCGTCACATAGTCAGGGATATTGGCGCCCCAGTCATGGCCGTCGCGGTGACAGGGGGACAGATCGCGCAGCTGGTTTTCGCGGATCGCAACATATTCCATCTCCGGCGTGATGACACCAGCGCGGGCATAGGCCAGCTGGGTTGGTGCCTTGCCGTTCTTGCCGCGCAAGGGGGCGGGCTTCACCGGGAATTCCGGGGTCAGACGGTCACCCTCGACAAATCCGTTGTCCTCGGGCTTCACATCACGGCCTTGATAGCTTTCGACGTCGCCGCGGTCTTCGATCCACTGACGGCGCAACTGCGGCAGACCCTGGCGAATATCGGTCAGCACATCGGGGTCGGTGTAGGGGCCGGAGCTGTCATAGACCGGCAGTGGCGCCTCGCCCGCGGTGGGGTGGGTGGCGATTTCGCGCATGGGCACGCGGATGTCCGGGTGGACTTCGCCGCTGACATAGATCTTGCGCGAGGCAGGCAGTGCGCCTGTGGTGATCTTGGGATTGGGGACGTTCATTTTGGTGCTCCTCGAAGCCTAGACTTGGAAAAGACACCAGATGAGGTTTGGCTCGGGAAACAGAGGGCGTAGGGCCCCCTTGTTCAGTCATCGCAAGACGTCCGGGAGTGTAGAAGTCCCGCAGCCATGCGCGCCTAGCTTCCTACGCCAGTATCAACTGGGTCAGGTTCAAAGGGTCGCGCCGCCGGTCCGGGAATACCCCGCACCTAAACGCCTCTCAGTCCCCTTGGCGGGACTCCCCTGCGTGCTTTAGGGGTAGGGGAGATGGGGTCTTGCCGTCAATTGATATTTTTATAGATTATTTTTTATGTTTAAAAACAATTATATGACTTGGATTTCGGATGATCTTTACGAGATATTTCTGCATCTCAGCTTTGTGCTTGATCGCAGAAGGGTAAGTTATCTATAAAAACATATCGCCATCCGCGTATGGCCATCTGGTAGAGAGAACAGGAGACAGCATGCTGGACGCTGCACCCATCCGCACCGATTGGACCCGCGAGGAAGCGGAGGCAATTTATAACACACCGTTCATGGATCTGCTGTTTCAGGCGCATAGCGTGCACCGGCAGTATTTTGATCCCAATCAGGTGCAGAAATCCAAGCTCCTCAGCATCAAGACCGGCGGCTGTGTCGAGGATTGCGCCTATTGCTCGCAGTCGGCCCGCAACGGCGCGCAGCTATCGGCCTCCAAGCTGATCGAGGTGCAGCGGGTGATTGCTGAGGCGCGCAAGGCCAAGGAAGGCGGCGCGACCCGCTATTGCATGGGGGCTGCCTGGCGCTCGCCCAAGGACCGCGACATGGCGGCGCTGGAGGCGATGGTGCAGGGCGTCAAGGATCTCGGAATGGAGACCTGCATGACCCTAGGCATGCTGGACGAGGATCAGGTGTTCCGCCTGCGCGATGCTGGTCTGGACTATTACAACCACAACATCGACACCTCAGAGCGCTACTACTCCGAGATCATCACCACCCGCACCTTTGCTGATCGGATTGACACCCTGAACCGGGTGCGCGAAGCGGGAATCAAGGTCTGCTCGGGCGGCATTGTCGGCATGGGTGAGAAGCAGATGGACCGCATCGACATGATGCTGGCGCTGGCCACGCTGGAGGTGCACCCGGATTCGGTACCGGTCAACATGCTGATTCCGATTGCCGACACGCCGCTGGCTGATGTCGAAAAACTGGACCCGATCGAATTTGTCCGCTCCGTGGCGCTGGCCCGCATCCTGATGCCGAAATCGCATGTGCGCCTGTCCGCAGGCCGCACCGACATGTCGGACGAGATGCAGGCGATGTGCTTCTTTGCCGGGGCCAACTCGATCTTTGTGGGCGACACGCTGCTGACGGCTGACAACCCCGAGGAGGACAAGGACCAGCAGCTGTTCGACCGTCTGGGCATCACCGCGATGGCGGTGGGATGTGACGGCAGCCGCTGATGGCGGGCGCCTTCCCGAGGCACGAGAAATCGCTGGAAGCGCTGCGCACACGCGGGCGCTACCGGCAACTGATGCCGCGGGACGGGCATGACTTTGCCTCCAACGACTATCTTGGGCTGGCGGGCAGCGATGTGCTGCGCGCCGCCGCTGCTGATGCGCTGGCGCGTGGGGTGCCGGTGGGGGCGGGCGGTTCACGCCTCTTGCGCGGCAATGATGCGGAGCATCAGCTTCTGGAGGCGGAGGCCGCGGAGTTCTTCGGCACTGAGGCGGCACTGCTCATGGGCGGCGGCTTCAATGCCAATCAGGCGATCTTCTCCACCCTGCCGCAGCAGGGCGACCTGGTGCTGTATGACGCTCTGATCCATGCCAGCACCCATGATGGGATGCGGCTGGGCCGGGCCGAGACCTGCAGTTTTGCCCACAGCGATGCAGAAGACGCCGCAAGGGTGCTGAAAGACTGGCGCTCGGCAGGCGGTGACGGCCAGGTCTGGATTGCTGTCGAGGCTGTCTACTCCATGGATGGCGACTTGGCGCCGCTGGATGCGCTGATGACGCTGGCGGATGCAGAGCGCGCCGTGCTGGTTGTGGATGAGGCGCATTCCTCTGGAGTGTTCGGTGATCTGGGCCGGGGGCTGGCGCACGGCATCGCGCACCGCCCTAACGTTCTTTCCTTGCACACCTGCGGCAAGGCTTTGGGGGCCTCAGGCGCGCTGATCTGCGGCCAGCGGGCGCTGATCGAGACGCTGATCAACAAAGCGCGCGGATTTATCTTTGCCACCGCCCCGTCGCCGCTGAATGCGGCCCTTGTACGGGCGGCCTTGCGGGAGCTGCAGCAGAACCCGACCCGCCGTGAACAAGCATGGCAGGGGATCACCCATGCCCAAGGCGAGGCCAGACGGCTCTGCGGGCTGGAGGGCTTCCAAAGCCAGATCCTGCCTGTGGTGATCGGCGACGACAAACGCACCATGGCACTGGCTTCCGCCATGCAGGCCCATGGCTATGACATCCGCGGCATCCGCCCACCGACAGTGCCGCGCGGCACCTCGCGGCTGCGGTTGTCGATCACACTGAATACGGGGGCAGAGGTCATCACAGCGATGTTCGAAGATCTCGCCCGGGAAATGGAGACTACCCCATGAGCGCGCTGATCGTCACCGGAACCGATACCGGCATCGGCAAGACCATTTTTTCAGCCGGGCTGGTGCAGGCGCTGGGCGCAACCTATTGGAAACCGGTGCAATCGGGGCTGGAGGAGGAGACCGACAGCCAGATCGTCTGCCGCTTGTCGGGCCGCCCGGCGCTGCCCGAGGGCTACCTGCTGCAACAGCCCGCCTCGCCGCATCTGTCGGCAGAGGCGGAGGGCGCGGAGATCGACCCCGATACGCTGTCTTTGCCTGAGGTTGACGGCGTGCTGGTAGTCGAAGGCGCGGGCGGGTTGATGGTGCCTTTGAACCGCGAGGTGCTGTATCTTGACCTCTTCGCCCGCTGGGGCGCACCGGTGATCCTGTGCGCGCGGACCCAGCTGGGGACGATCAACCACACGCTCCTGTCGCTGAAAGCCTTGCGCGATGCAGGCTGCAGCGTCGCTGGTGTTGCCTTCATCGGCGACCCCGAGCCGAAAGTGGAGGAAACCATCTGCCAGTTCGGGCAGATGGCACATCTGGGCCGGTTGCCGGTGCTGGGCGAGCTGACTTCCGACGCGCTGGCCGTCGCCTTCCAGGCCAGCATCCGGGTGGACCTGATCAAGCAGGCGCTGGCCCAAGGAGAGACGGCATGAGCGCCGCAGACCTCACCCCGCTGGAGTTCGATCAGCTGCACCTCTGGCACCCTTACACCAATGTCGCTAACCCCGGCCCGACCTTCGTGGTGAAGGAAAGCGAGGGTGTCCACATCACTCTAGACGACGGCACACGGCTGATCGACGCCATGTCGTCGTGGTGGTGCATGATGCATGGGCATAAAAACCCGGCGATCACCAAGGCCATTCACGACCAGCTCGACACCCTGCCGCATGTGATGTTCGGCGGGCTGACCCATGATCCGGCGATCGACCTGGGCCGCAAGCTCTTGGAGATCACGCCCGAAAGCCTCACCCGCATCTTCTACTGCGACAGCGGTTCTGTTTCGGTCGAGGTGGCGATGAAAATGGCGGTGCAGTATCAGCACGCGATCGGCCAGCCGGACCGCCAGGAGTTTGCCACCATCCGCTCCGGCTATCATGGCGACACCTGGAAGGCGATGAGCGTCTGCGACCCGGACACCGGCATGCATCACCTGTTCCAGGGCGCGCTGAGCGTGCAGCATTTCGTCTCCCGCCCGCCGATCCGCATCCATGAGGAGTGGGTGGACGACCCGGCGCAGAACGGATTGGGGGAATTGCGCGCGGTGTTGGAGGCCAACGCCGGCAAGATCGCCGCGTTTATCCTGGAGCCCGTGGTGCAGGGCACAGGCGGGATGTATTTCTATCACCCGGAGTATCTGAACCAAGCGCGCGCACTGTGTGATGAGCTGGGTGTCCTGCTGATCTTCGACGAAATCGCCACCGGTTTTGGCCGTACCGGCGAGCTGTTTGCCACCGGTTTCTGCTCCGTGGAGCCCGACATAATCTGCCTCGGCAAAGGGTTGACCGGCGGGCATATCTCCTTTGCCTGCACCATGACCAATGACCGCGTGGCCGAAGGTATCGGCGGCGGCAATCCCGGCCTGTTCATGCACGGGCCGACCTATATGGCCAACCCGCTGGCCTGTGCTGCGGCCAAGGCCTCGCTGGACTTGCTGACTGGGGAGGACTGGCGCGGGACGGTGGCGGCCATTGGTGAGCAGATGGCGGCGGAACTGGCCCCGGCGCGTGACCTGCCGAATGTGGCGGATGTGCGGGTCTTGGGCGCCATTGGCGTCATTGAAATGACACACCGGGTATCGGCGGACGAAGCGCATGCGCGGGCGCATGAAATGGGCGTGTTCCTGCGCCCGTTTGGTACCAACATCTACACGATGCCGCCCTTCATCACGACGCCGGATCAGCTGAGCCAGATCAGCGCAGGCATGCTTCGGCTGGGGCAGGAGCTGTAAGTCATGGAGTTCCGCTGGCTCAAGCAGACCAATGCAGCCGAGGCCATCGTGGTCTTTGGCGGCTGGGCCGTGGGGCCGGATGTGTTTGATCATCTTAAAGGCCCTCAGGACGTCCTGTTTGTAAGCGACTACCGCAACCTTGATACGGATCTGCCGGATCTCAGCGGTTGCGACCATGTCACCCTGCTGGCGTGGTCCTTTGGCGTTGCAGCCTATGCTCATTGGCAGGAGGGGCACGCCGATCCCTTTGACCGCAAGGTTGCAGTCAACGGAACCCTTGCGCCGGTGGATGCGGCGCACGGTATCCCGCCAGACGTGATGGCCAAAACGGCGGAAGGGTTGAGCGAGGCGAGCTTTGTGCAATTCCTGCGCCGGACCTTCAATGCGCCGCAACCCCCTCGGGTGATCGACATAGATGCCCGCCGCGCTGAACTGCATGCGGTTGCCGCGCGCGGCGCGGCCCCCGCCGTCGTCTTCGATCAGGCCTGGATTTCTGGGCGGGATCGAATTTTTCCGTCGGCCAATCAGCACCGGGCCTGGGAAGGCACGACAATACGGGAGCTGCCCACAGTGGCCCATGCTCCCTTTGATCACTTCGACAGCTGGCAGGCCCTGATCTCATGAAGGACCTCACACACCCAGCTGTTGATGCTGCCCGCGTGGCGCGCGCCTTTCGCCGGGGGCTTGGCAGCTATCACGGTGCGGCGTCTGCGCAGGCGCAGATTGCCGCCGAACTTTCGGCGCTTTTGGCCAAACACGTGGGTCAGACACCGTTTTCGCATCTGTTTGAATTTGGGGCCGGGACCGGCCATCTGACCGCCGCGCTGCTGCAGGATCTCTCGGTCGCGCGCCTCACGCTCAACGATCTGGTGCCTGAGGCGGAGGCCGGGCTGTTGCCAATCCTGAAAGACCACGGCCAATCCGCAAGTTTTGTGCCAGGCCGGATTGAGGACATCTGCCTGCCCGAGCGGCTAGACCTGATCGCAGCGGCTTCTGTTGTGCAGTGGGTCAGCGACCTGCCAGGCCTGCTGCGCCGATTTGAGGCCGCGCTGTGCCCCGGTGGCTGGCTTGCGCTCTCCGGTTTCGGCTCGGCGCATTTTAACGAATTGGTCGCGCTCGGCTCTGACGCTGCAGCACCAAACTATATGGATCATCACCAATGGGCGGGGGTGCTGCCTCAAGGTCTGCAGCTGATCGAACTGCGACAGGCGCCGATCGTCCTCAGGTTTGACACTCCGCGCGCGGTGTTGCGCCACCTGCGTGATACCGGCGTGAACGGCCAGGCGCGCGGCGGTTGGAGCCGTGGCAGGCTGCAGGCGTTTGAAGACGCTTATTGCAGCCGTTTTTCCCATCAGGGCGGTGTACGTCTTACCTATGATCCGGTGCTGATGCTGGCGCGACGGGTCTGAATACGCCTGCGGCCAAAGTCGCAGGTCGCGCGACGATTGCGCCTCTGGCCGTCGTGCAGGTTTGGCGCTAGCCTTTGGCCCGAAACCATCGAATAAGAGGCCACGATGCATCTGTCCTATGTCATGACCCAGGAACGCGGCGCCACCGACAAACTGCTGACTGCTCTTGCCGAGCGGCTGCAAGCCGATGGGCTGCGACTGGCCGGGATCGTCCAGACCAATACTGAATGCTACGATAACGCGCTGTGTGACATGGATGTGCGGGTGTTGCCGGCCGGTGAAACCATCCGTATTTCGCAATCCCTCGGCCCAGAGGCACGCGGTTGTCGATTGAATCCCGAAGCACTAGAGCGTGCGGTGGGGCAGGTCACGGCGGCGCTGGGGCAGGATCCAGCACCGCAGGTTCTGCTGGTGAATAAATTTGGCAAGCACGAGGCGGACGGGCGCGGAATGCGCCCCGTCATCGGCGAGGCGCTGGCGCGCGGAGCGGTGGTGGTTTCCGGCGTCAACCGGATGAATGTCGAGGCGTTTCAGAACTTTTCTGACGGGTTGGCGCAGGAGGCTGAACCGGATCTTGATGCGCTCGTAAACTGGGTCCATTCCGCCGTTGAAGAGGCTGCGAAGGAGGGGGGATAATCCCCGCAGTCGCACGACTGATCTAACAAACCGGTGCGGGATATCGCGCCGGTTTTTTTGTGTGCGTGCTGTAGGTAATGTCAGAGAGCCGGGGCCATACTAACAGACGGTCGGTACGCGAAGTCGGGAATAATGATATAAATCAAATGGTTGAATTCAGGTGTTCGCCGGCGGCGGCTGCCACCATCTTCTTGCTTCACACTGCTGAAAGAGAGAAGATGGTGGGCGACCCTGGAATCGAACCAGGCGTGCGTCTCCGCGAGGGAGTTACAGTCCCCTGCCACACCTTGCGGCCTGTCGCCCACAATCAGTTGCGTGTTGCACCTGATGTGGAGGCGTGATTACAAGCAGGCCAAAGGGGCGTCAACCGGAAAAACGCAAGTTTTTCACGCGGGTCCTGATTTCTTTCTGCTGGAGAGCAATATGTCCAAAAAACCCAAGTGGGTCGTCGAAAAAGAGCAGGCCAAGAAGGCGGCTTCCGCGGAGACCGTATGGCTGTTTGGCCTGCATGCGGTGCGCGATGCGCTGCTCAATCCTGAGCGTGAAAAACTGCGTTTGATGGTGACCCAGAACGCCGAGGCAAAGCTGGCCGATGCCATAGCCCAGTCGGGGGTTGAGGCTGAGGTGATTGACCCGCGCAAATTCAACCCGCCGATTGACAAGCAGTCGGTCCATCAGGGCGCCGCTCTCGAAGTGAAGCCGCTGAACTGGGGCGGGTTGGACGAGAACTGCATCGGCGCGGAGGTTCCGCGCGTATTGCTGCTGGACCGGGTGACGGATCCCCACAACGTTGGCGCAATCCTGCGCTCGGCAGAGGTGCTGGGCGCCAGCGCGGTCATTGGCACGCGACACAACTCCGCGCCAGAGACCGGAGCGCTTGCTAAAACCGCGAGCGGTGCGCTGGAGCGGCAACCTTATCTGCGGATGCGCAACCTTGCGGACACAATCGTCGAACTGCAACGGATGGGCTTTCTGGTGCTGGGCCTTGATGGCGAGGCGGAGCAAACCATCGAAACAGTTCTGGACGGGCGCAAGGGGGATCCGGTTGCTCTGGTCCTCGGGGCAGAAGGGCCGGGCCTGCGTCAAAAGACGAAGGAAACCGTAGATCATCTGGTCAAGATTGATGCCGCCGGTGGCTTTGGCTCGCTGAATGTCTCCAATGCGGCGGCGATTGCGCTCTACGCTTCGCTGCCACGCTAATCTGTGCCAGCGACCCTGATCAGGCCTGTGAGGCGCTCTCCTGACAATGTCAGAGCACCCTCACAGGTCTATCACAAATGCGTATCCTCTCTTTGCAGGTGCCGGTCTACCGGGCAGACTTATCGTGACACCGTCGCGGGCATGTGCCCGTCTGCGCCCTAAAACTGAACCACTCCATGAAGGACACCGCCTGCCCGTGACCCGCCGCTCTGCCATGCCCAGTCAGAAATACCGCCCGATCTCGACGCCGCGCATTCCGCGCGTGCGGGAAGGGATCGTCCGGCGTCTGGCTGCATTTGTCAGGTCTACAATGGCCGTGCTGGGGGTCGGCAGTGTGGTTGCATTGGCGGCGGTGCTGACACCTGAAACGGCCCGCGCCGACCCAGCGCTGGTTTCCGCACCGAGAGGGGTGGCCGTTGGTGGCCATGATGTGGTGGCGTTTTTTCAAGACGGGACGGCCGTGCTGGGCCAGCAGACTCATGCGATCCTGTGGCATGGGGCCGTCTGGCGCTTTGCCACCTCGCAGAATCAGGAGCGGTTTGAGCTCAATCCCCGTGCCTATGCGCCCCGATTTGGGGGCTATTGCGCTTATGCGCTCTCCAAAGGATATCTGGCGCCCGGCAATCCGGCGCTCTGGGTGATTGCTGACGGTCGGCTCTATCTGCTGAACAATCCAACTGCGCTGGCCGCCTGGCAGGCCGAGCGGCAGGCGCTGATTTCCGCCGCCGAAGGGCGCTGGCCCAAGATCCTGCGGAAGTGATCGGCAAGCACCGAGCTGTTGTAAGAGCTGTCGGCTCGGAATTGCGTTTCTTGCAGATCCCTATGTGACTGGCCGCACGAGAGAAATGTCACGAATTTGAGAGGTTCCCTTTCAAAATCGACAGCCCACCCCATATTATTATCAGACTGCGAATTGGAACCTTCGCAGATCTTTTTCACTGTCCCTCGTTCCATACCTTGCGCCCGGGCTTGATCCCGGGCGCTTTTTTCTTGCGCTGTCGGGAACGTGCGATTTCTGACAGGGCAGCAGAGCGCAATTGACCTTGCACGCAATGCGCCAAACGATACGGTCAGGATTGACGCAACGCTCATCAGACGACTTTGGCAGGGCGATGTGAGACCAGCGCAGACGGGGGAGCGATGCCAGAATATACCGACCAGCATCTGAAAGATGTGCTGACACGCACCAAAACCATCGCGGTGGTTGGCGTCTCCACGAATTCGGTCCGTCCCAGCTACTACGTGGCGCGGTATCTCGGCCTCAAGGGCTATCGCGTGCTGCCGGTGAACCCGGGCCATGCGGGGAAGTCCCTGTTTGGTCAAACCATTCATGCCAGCCTCAGCGATATTCGCGAGCCGGTCGATATGGTCGACATCTTTCGCCGCTCCGAGGCGGTGCCCGCCATCGTGGAGGAGGCGCTGGAGGTCTGCGAAGGGGTGCAGACGATCTGGATGCAGATCGGCGTAGAGCATGCCGAGGCCGCCGCAAAAGCGGAGGCGCGCGGTGTCACAGTGATCCAGAACCGCTGCCCGAAGATCGAATATCAGCGCCTGTTCGGAGAGCTGCGCATGGGCGGATTTGCCACCGGGATCATTTCGTCAAAGCTTTGACGCTTGCATCTGAGATTTGTCGTCGGGAGTGCTATCCACTGCAGAAGGCGGGGCGCTCCCGCCCGTTTCAGCCGCCCATTGGGCGTCTTTCACAGTTGGGGGTGGCACCGCTACGCGGTGCGGTTCGGTCTTCAGCCCTTGGGCCGGGCGGCCTTCTCGGCAATGCCGCTCAGACCCTGACGATCGGCCAGCACTTGAAGCACATCGTCTAGTGCCACATCACGCGCCGCCAGCATCACCAGAAAGTGATAGAGCACATCCGCGCCTTCGGAGGCGAGCCCGGTCTTGTTGTCCTTCACAGCCTCAATGATGGCTTCAATGGCTTCCTCGCCGAATTTCTCGGCACATTTTTCAGGCCCCTTGTCGAGCAGTTTGGCGGTCCAGCTGCTGTCCGGGTCAGCCCCTTTGCGGGACAGTATGGTGCTCTCAAGATCGTGCAGCAGGGTCATGTCAGCCTCATCGGAATACCAGCAGCGGCCATATGTTGTTTGGCTTCCTGCACAGTGAATTCGCCAAAGTGAAAAATGGAGGCCGCCAGAACCGCGCTGGCACCGCCTTTGGTGACGCCTTCCGCCAGATGATCCAGCGTGCCCACGCCACCGGAGGCGATCACCGGCACATCAACGGCATCGGATATCGCGCGGGTCAGCGGCAGGTTGAAGCCTGATTTGGTGCCGTCGCGGTCCATTGAGGTCAGCAGGATCTCTCCCGCACCTTTGGCCACCACAAGCTGGGCAAATTCAACCGCATCAATGCCGGTTTCGCGGCGACCGCCATGGGTGAAGATTTCCCATTTGCCAGGCGCCACCATTTTGGCGTCAATGGCGCAGACGATGCACTGGCTGCCGAACTGGTCCGCAGCCTCGCGAATGACATCCGGGTTGGCTACCGCTGCGGAATTGAACGAGACCTTATCGGCCCCGGCCAAGAGCAAGGCACGCACATCTTCCCTGGTGCGGACCCCGCCGCCAACGGTGAGCGGCACAAAACACTGTTCCGCAGTGCGCCGCACCATATCGAACATGGTGCCACGGTTTTCATGGGTCGCATGAATGTCGAGAAAGCAGATCTCGTCCGCGCCGGCCGCATCATAGGCTTTGGCCGCTTCAACGGGATCGCCAGCGTCGCGCAGGCCAACGAAGTTCACTCCTTTGACCACGCGGCCATCGGCCACGTCGAGACAGGGGATAATGCGGGTTTTCAGCATGGAGGATCCCTTTGCCGCTGCGGATGGCCCTGTCTTACTGCGCGGGTGGTTGGGATGCAATCGCGGGGCTGTGCCGCGCGATGCGGCGCATGCTGTCCCGGACAATCAGGATATGAAACGGCATCACCAGCGCTAGATAGATCCGCCCCAGAAGGTTATGCCGATGAACCCAGGTGGCCATGTAAATCTGCCCGTCGTGGCGTAAAACGGTGATGCGGAAATCCAGATGACTGTCATCTGCGCCCAAGATCAATTCGCGATTGTCCTCAAAGGTGACGGGAAAGATCGCGCCTTCGCCGGTGTCACTCACCTCGGTTTTCAGTCCTAACGGGCGCACAATCGCGTTGCGCAGGCGCAAAAGCGCGGAGGCCCATCCCGGCATCGACAGGCCAATATCGGCAGCTTCCCGCGGGGACAGCGGGCTTTCGACCGCATAGCCATCGACGAAATCGCCGGGCGAGACCATCTGCCACAAACGGGCACTGTCGGGGAGGCGGGTCTTGCGGACGCGGGGCATGGGCTGAATTCCATTTCTGTCTTCGCACCGGGGAGATCAACGGCACTATTGCGGCGCAATAAACGTAAATTTGCGACAGATGGGAAGCGGGCGCGGTGCCGCAGGGGCCGGGGCGCCGGCCTCGGCGCCATTTCTGACTGAGCTTACTGTGGGCAAATGGTTGGACCCGGCCCTGTGGCACGGGTTTGCCGATGCCAAAAATGTGAATTGTACACAGAGCTGTGCTGGCTTGTTCTTAGCGCATTCCTTCCCAAATTCGGAGCTGCCGTTATGATCAAATCCCTTGCCCTCGCCGGAGCTATTGCTGTTATGTCTGCCTTTCCTGCCGCTGCTGACCTGATCAAAATACCAAGCCAAAAACCCGTGGCTGAGACCATGGATGCGCTGCAGGCCGCGGTTGAGGGGGCAGGCGCCACGGTATTTGCCCGTGTGGATCACGCCGCCGGGGCGCAGAAGGTGGATCTGTCCCTTGGTGACGCGCAGCTGCTGATCTTTGGCAATCCGAAACTGGGCACCCCGGTGATGCAGGCGGATCCGCGCGCGGGGTTGTTCCTGCCCCTGAAAATCCTCGCGTATCAGGACGCGGAGGGGCAGGTCTGGCTGACCTATGAAGATCCGGCTGAGATGCTCTCAGGGTTGGGTGTTCCCGCCGATGCGGAGGCTGTTGCCAAGATGCAGGGCGCGCTTGGCAAGCTGACGAGTGCCGCGGTCAAGTAACGCGGGCGGTTTCAGCACAGGCGGAGGGGGCGCTGCCCCCTCTGGGCCTCCGGCCCATTCACCCCGGGGATATTTCCAGCCAGAAGAGGGGCGATCAGCTCTTGAGGATCTTCAGCGCCTCGGCAAGGTCGATCGCGCCATCATAAAGCGCGCGACCGGAGATGGCGCCATTCAAAGGCGCGCCGCAGGACTTGAGCGCCCGCAGATCGTCCAGCGAAGAAACACCGCCCGAGGCAATCACCGGAATGCTCACGGCATTGGCCAGCGCGGCTGTGGCCTCAACGTTCGGACCTTTCATGGCGCCATCGCGCAGAATATCAGTGTAGATAATCGCGGCCACACCGGCATCCTCAAAAGATTTTGCCAGATCGGTCACCATGACATCGGTCTCTTCGGCCCAGCCCTTGGTGGCGACGCGGCCATTGCGGGCATCAATGCCGACGGCGACCTTGCCGGGGAAGGCGCGCGCCGCTTCGCGGACCAGATCGGGGTTCTCCACCGCGACGGTGCCGAGGATCACCCGCGCCAGACCTTTGTCGATCCAGCGTTCGATGGTGGCCATGTCGCGAATGCCGCCGCCCAGCTGGGCGGGGACCTTGCAGCGCTTCAGGATCTCTTCGACCGGCGCGGCATTGACCGGCTCACCCGCAAAGGCCCCGTTCAGATCCACGAGATGCAGCCAGTCGCAGCCTGCCTCGACAAACTCCAGCGCCTGGGCTGCCGGGTCGTCGTTGAAGACCGTGGTCTTCTCCATATCGCCATGCAACAGGCGAACGGCCTGGCCATCCTTGAGGTCGATTGCGGGGTAGAGGATCATCCGGCCGGTCCTTCATAAAACTAAGCTGGCCTCTTTTGCACAAGGCCGCGCCGGATTGCAACGCGACCCGAGGTCAAGCTTGCCTGAATTGCCCCTTGGCGGCCAGACTGGCTGCAAAAGGGAGGATGACACATGAAAAAACTGGCACTTGGTATCGCCTGTGCATTGGGTCTGGCGGGCATGGCCTCGGCTGATCCGGTGCTGGGTACCTGGAAAACCCAGCCTGATGACGGCTCATATGCGCATGTCACCATGGCGCCCTGCGGTGCCGCCGTCTGTGGCAAGATCAGCCGGACGTTCAATGCCGAGGGCGAGTATAAGTCGCCCAATATCGGCAAAACGCTGGTGATCGATATGGTGGCAAATGGCGATGGCTCTTACGCGGGCAAGGTCTGGCGCCCCTCGAACAACAAGATCTATACCGGCAAGATGAACCTGTCCGGTAAATCGCTGGCCCTGCGCGGCTGCGTGGCGGGTGGATTGATCTGCTCCAAACAGACCTGGAGCCGGGTGAAGTAGGCGCGCCCTTCAAGGTCAGGTGAGTGGATCAGTACCTCAAGGGGGCGGCGGCATCAGGTCGGCGCCCTTTTTTGATGGGTGTGCGGAGACTGGGCCTGGGCCCTAGAACAGTCCCAACTGCACCGGGATCGGCACAAAGCCGCGTTTGATCTGGCGGTCGCGATGCTTCTCGGCAGCGGCCAAGGCGGTTTCCTGGGATGTGTAGTAGCTGCGCCGCTGTTGACCGCCGGCCTCTCCCAATGGGCCGTTGGTCTGTTCGACACACCACTCCCCGAACAGGGTCTGGCTCAGGTTCAGCACGCAATAGCGGTGCTGACCTTCAATATAGTCGAATTTTTCGAGACGGATCTGCACCGGGCGGCGACCTGCAAAAGACTGGGGATATCTGGGTTTGCGGTGTATGCCCGTGTGCGTCTCCGCTGTCCATCCATTCTCGCCCGGATTTCGCATTCCCAAGCTGCGCCCGGTTGCCATCTGGCCACAGCACCCTGCGGCCAGACGCCTCAATGTCATCAGCCTGAGGCCCTTGATCAGACGTCGCCGTCGTATTCGCCGCGCGCGGGGTAGTCATTGGCGATGGCAAAATCCAGCGCCGAGACCAGTTCCGAGAAATGCGGGCGCACGAAAGGCATGGTCTGCACCGATCCGTAGTAAAGCGTCTGCTCAGGTGTCACCATGAACAGGCCGGGTTCGGAAAACAGCGCCGGTTCCTCGATCCCGATTGAGGTCTTCCCGCGCGAGGTGGACAGGTAAAGCCCCCACTGGCACGCGACATTCAGCGGCAGGTCATAGCCGAACCGCAGCGCCTCGGCGCCAATCTTATCGGCCATCGCGCGGGTCCGTTCCTCGCCATCACTGCTGACAGCGATACAGGCCACGCCGCGGCTGGCAAAATCGGCAACCCGCTTCTCCAGTTCGGTCAGGTAGTTGGCACAGATCGGGCAGTGTAATCCGCGGTAAAAGCAGATCACCGTGCCCCGTGTCGCATCCTCTGAGGAGAGGTCAAAGGTGCCGTGGTCCAGTGTCGGCAGGGTCAGATCAGGTGTCTTTTGGCGTGGCATCAGCATGAGCAGGGTCCTTGTCAGCTAGCAGTGTTGGTGACTTGTTTTCCATCTTTCCTCATATTATGATCACGTAAATCCGAAAAATATGATGGAAAATCCGATTTTATGGATCGTTTGACCACATTGATGGATCGCTTCCAGCTCTGCGTGCGCGCTGCAGGGCCGGGGGAGGCGAATCTTGTTGCCCTTGCGGGCCCCGAGCGGGAGCCTGTGCGTATCCGCTACTATACGACTGAGAGTTCACCGATGCGCACCTCTGCTGCGGTGCTGTGGGCGGCGCGGGTGGAGTGGTCTGGACGCCGCAACCCGTTTCTGGCGGCTCTGCCGGCGCAGGTCGATTATGACATCTCCGATGCCCCAGAGGTGCAGGCTCTGGTGCGTGCGATGCGGGGGGAGGCTGAGGCCGGTCGCTGTGGCGCACAATCGGTGATCAATCGGCTGGGCGAAGTGCTGATGGTGCATCTTCTGCGCAATCAGCTTCAGAATGGTGCGACCGAGCCGGGGCTGCTTGCCGGGCTGGCGGATCCACGGCTGAGCCGGGCGATTGTCGCTATGCATGATCATCCAGGCCGCATCTGGAGCAATGCCGATCTGGCCGAAATAGCCGGACTATCCCTGTCGCGTTTTGCCGAAGTTTTCGCTGCGGAGGTAGGAGAAACCCCAATCGGATACCTGCGCCGCTGGCGGCTGATCCTTGCACATCAGGATCTGTCGCGCGGGGATCGGGTTGATGCCGTGGCCCGGCGCTACGCCTACAGCAGCCCCGAAGGTTTCAGTCGTGCCTTCCGCAAAGCCTATGGCGTGGCGCCGCTGTCCTTGCGTATGGCGGCTGCCTGATCGCCTCCGCGCCTGTCATCTTTCCATAAATACTCAAATACAAAAGCCATCTGCGCAGCAGATGGCTTTCAGATGTCATGATATGCCAACCCTTGGGTTATGGCGCCCAGGTCAGGAAATTCCCGATCATCCGCAGGCCAATGTCCTGGCTTTTCTCCGGATGGAACTGCATCCCCACTATGGTCTCCCGGCCAATGACAGCGGTGACATCGCCGCCGTACTCCACATGCGCCAGCCGTTCGGAGGGGTCGGTCACCCGGAAATGATAGGAATGCACGAAATACGTGTGATCGCCGGACGTGATGCCGTCAAAGATCGCGTGGTCATGGTCGATCACCAGATTGTTCCAGCCCATATGCGGCACCTTCAGGGTGCTGTCGCTGGGCGTGATCTTGACCACGTCACCCGCAACCCAGCCAAGGCCGGGGGTGTCGCGGTATTCGTGACCGGTGGTGGCCATCAACTGCATGCCGACACAGATCCCCAGAAAGGGGCGACCGTTCTGTTCGACGGCTTCCACCATGGCCTCATAGATGCCGCGATGGCCGCGCAACTCCTCCGCGCAGGCCGGGAAGGCGCCATCGCCCGGCAGCACCAGCCGATCGGCCTGTGCCACGACATCCGCATCCGAAGTTACCACAACCTCGCCGCCATCCACCTCCCGCGCCATGCGTTGAAAGGCTTTTTCGGCGGAGTGCAGATTCCCGGATTCGTAGTCGATGATTGCGGTCAGCATATTAGAGCGCACCTTTGGTCGACGGGATGGCATCGCCTTTGCGCGGATCGGTTTCTACCGCCGTGCGCAGGGCGCGGGCCACGGCCTTAAACGCCGCTTCGGCGATGTGGTGGCTGTTGAACCCATGCAACTGATCAATGTGCAGGGTGATGCCGCCGTGCGTGCTCAGCGCCTGAAAGAACTCGCGCACCAGTTCGGTGTCGAAAGTGCCGATTTTCTGGGTGGGCAGATCTACATTCCAGATCAGGAACGGGCGCGCCGACAGATCCAGCGCACAGCGCACCTGCGCATCATCCATCGGCAGGTGGCATTCGCCATAGCGGTTGATGCCTTTCTTGTCGCCAAGGGCCGCAACCATAGCCTGACCCAGCGCGATGCCGGTATCCTCGACGGTGTGGTGATCATCAATGTGATAATCCCCCTTGGCGCGGATGGTCATATCGATCAGCGAATGACGCGACAGTTGGTCCAGCATATGGTCGAAAAAGCCGACGCCGGTCTGGTTGTCATAGGCACCGGTGCCGTCGAGGTTGATCTCGACAGTGATCTCGGTTTCGGCGGTCTTGCGGGTGATCTGAGCGCTACGCATGGTCGGCATGTCCTTGATATCCTGCGCCGCTTATAGGGGCAGGGTGGGGGGGCGCTCAAGCCTGCCGCCGCAATTGGCGCAAAACTGTTGCGCCATTCGACCGCGCAGCCCCCACGGGAGGCCGCGCCGGGGATTGCCTCCGCCGCGCCTGCGTGTCAGCTTGGCGGCCAAATACCGCATTCCCAAACAGTTGAGGGGCACCATGTCCACCTGCGTTTTTATCCAGATCCGCTGCAAACCCGGCACCACCTACAAGGTCGCCGAAGAGATTGCTTTGCGAGAAATCCACTCCGAACTGTACTCCACCAGCGGCGACTATGACCTGTTGATGAAGCTCTACATTCCCAGCGATCAGGATGTTGGCAAATATATCAATGATCATCTGCTGGACATCGCCGGGATTGAGCGATCGCTCACCACAATGACCTTCAAGGTGTTCTGATCCGCCACAATCTTCGGGACAGCGGGGGAGCGGCGCGGGTCCATGCCACGCCACCTCCCTTGCCCCGGTTTCCCCGACCTACCGGATACAGTGGTCCCCGGATCCACTGGCGCTCTGTATCCCACAGGTCCCCGACCGTCTGGTTCCCCCCGAAACCATCTGACCGCAGCGCCATGCGGGATCACATAATCAACTGGTGCTGAAATACTGGTTTGGAACACCTTTGGAATAGGCAAAGCCTCGCAGCAATTTACGGTACATTCACGGGGAAAAACCGCAGGATTGTGACATTGCTGATCTCGCGGGTCTTCTGCCGACCCACTGCAACAGACCTGCTGACCACGAAAAAGCGGCGCCATAATCTGACGCCGCTGCCTTGGATCTCACACTGTTAAGTCCCGCGTTTCTTCGCATTAATGCGCCAGGTGACCACCGGTCTTCAGCTCCTCGTAACTGGCGTCAATCGCAGTCTTCAGACGGGTCAGCATCTCGTCAACTTCTTCGCGGGTGATGATCAGCGGCGGGCACAGCGCCACGGCATTGCCAGCCACCGCCCGCAGGATCAGCCCATTGTCCTGACACAACCGCTGCGCGGTTGCCCCCGCGGGACCTTTTTCAAAGCTCGCGCCGGTGGTTTTATTCGACACCAGCTCCAGCGCCGCGATCAATCCCTTGCCGCGCACCTCGCCCACCAGCGGATGATCGGTGAAAATCTCCCGCAGCTGCGCCTGCATGTAGCCGCCCACCTCGGCGGCATGGTCAAACAGGTTGTCGCGCTCGTAAATCTCCAGCGTCTTCAGTGCTGCCGCACAGGCGGCGGGGTGACCGGAATAGGTATAGCCGTGCCCAAACACGCCCACCTCATTGGTCTGATCCACCATCGCCTCATACATCCAGCCCGGAATGACCGAGGCAGAGATCGGGAAATAGGCGGACGACAGCTGCTTGGCGAAGGTCATCAGATCCGGCGTGATGCCCATGGTGGTGCAGCCGAAATCCGCACCGGTGCGACCAAAGCCACAGATCACCTCATCCGCCCAGACCAAGATGCCATATTTGCGCAGCAGTGCCTGCAGCCCCTCATAATACCCCTCCGGCGGCACGATCACGCCCGAGGCACCGGTGATCGGCTCCACGATCATCGCGGCAATCGTGTCGGGATCCTCAGCAAGGATTTGATCCTCAAGGTTTTTCAGGATCCGCTCAACAAACTGCGCTTCGGTCTCATTGCCCTTCCGGGCGGTGTAGTAATGCGGCGAGTCGGCGCGCAGGATATGCAGTGCCTCCAGCGGCGCGTCAAAATGCGCCAGGTTCGCGGGCAGGGAGGTCAGTGAACCTGCGGCCACGGTGACGCCGTGATAGCCACGCTCACGGGTGATGATCTTGCGTTTTTCCGGCTTGCCGATGGCGTTGAAGTAATAGCGCAGCATCTTGTAATGGGTGTCATTGGCATCCGAGCCGGAGTTTCCGAAGAAGATATAGGGATCCTCCACCGGCACCATTGCCGCCAGCTTATCCGCCAGATCCTGGATCGGCTGATGCGTCTTTCCACCAAAGGTATGGGAGAACGGCAGCCTATGGAGTTGCTCGGTGATCGCATCCATCACCTCCGTGTTGCTGTAGCCCAGCGAGGTACACCAGAGACCCGCCAGCCCTTCGATATATTTGCGCCCGTCGCTGTCGAACACATAGATGCCTTCGCCCCGCTCAAGGCAAAGCTGTTCAGTGGCGGTGAAATTGGTGGTGGGATAGATGACCGGGGCCATGGGCTGTTGTCCTTCCTGAGTTGGCGCGCCGCAGTGACGGCGGCTTGTCGGCGATGGGGCTTGAGCCCCTTTGGCCACAGCATTGGCGGGTTTTGAGAGTCGGGTCAAAGGAATTTGATCAAATCTTCGGAGCAATTCCGCACAGGTCGGATGTGGGGCGTCGCAAAAGGCAGAAACGCAAAAGGCCGCTCCGAAGAGCGGCCTTTGCAATCCAAATGGAGCGGGCGAGGCGATTCGAACGCCCGACCCTAACCTTGGCAAGGTTATGCTCTACCCCTGAGCTACGCCCGCGCTGCCATTTGGTGAGGCGGTATTTAGGAAATTGCCGCAGCCCCCGCAAGAGGGAAAATGACCCGCAATGGCAGAAAATAGCAAAAACCACGCGCAGCATAGGCGCTGACAGATTCGCGCTTCGACGCCTGAGCTGATCCGGCGATTATCTTCTAGTGTAATGTTTTTATTGGACAAAGAAAAAGCCGCTCAGATGAGCGGCCTTTCTGTCCTGATGGAGCGGGCGAGGCGATTCGAACGCCCGACCCTAACCTTGGCAAGGTTATGCTCTACCCCTGAGCTACGCCCGCGCTGCCATCCGGTGATGCGGTGAATAGGCAATTGCGCGCAGGGCTGCAATAGGAAAACGGTGGCTTTTTACGCCTTGTCGAAAAAATCTTCGCAGCCCGCGTGGCCGGCGCTCGCCACCAGCCGGGCCTCCGCCAGGGTGGTCAGCTGCGCGGAGATGAATTCGGATCCACTGCAATGAGGCAGGTCGAGCGCGCGGATCAGCTGCGCATCCTTACGCCCCTCAAGGATGACGATGCCATCGCGCGCCAGAAGGTCGCGGGTGCCATGGCCGCCGTCCGAACGGATCCGCCGCATGAAATCCTTCTGCGCCGCCACCGCCTCCACAACGTCCCGCGGAATGGGCTGACGCTGCACCTCCCGGAACAGCGTCGCCATCCGCGCATTACCACTGTCTCCTGCAAAGATGTTCTCCACGGTGACCTCTGGCAGCAGGCGCCAGAAATTAGCCGGGTAAGGCTGATCGGACAGCAGCCAGAGGATATGCTCAAACCCCTGCGCCGAGATCGACCGTTTGGCGTCCTTGTTCTGCCCAGCGGTCAGATAATCGCGCCGCGCCACAATCAGCCCCAGATAACAGTGCGCCCGTGGCTCATCAGCGGCCACCAGAATGCAGGGCTGATCCACCGCTTCGGTCGGGATCATCCAATTGCTGCCCATGGTGTGTTTGATATCCACGTCATGGCCGAGGATTTCGGTGTCCAGCCGCCCCTTCGGCAGCCGCAGCAGCGCGCGCAGCTCAATCTCCACCCGCGTGCCGATATAGGTCTTTTCGGTCTTTTCCAGATCCTCATAGGCGCGCCGCCCAGTTTTGGCAGTCAGGATCACATCGTCAATGCAGTCGCGCAGCATTGCGGGGACGCTGCGGGTCAACTCCATCAGCCCGCCCGCGCGGGTGGTGATGTCCTGCGCCAATGCAGACAGTAGGGCGTAATCGGCGTGACCGGGGCTGACCTGGCTGGGCGGCAGTTTCTGTTTCATCGCGGGACTGGCGCCTTGATGCGGCGGCGCTGTGAGTATTTTGGGAAAGGTGACAGGGCAGGGGTTGCCAGATATGCGGGCCGCGCCATCACGACGCCCCGGTCAGCGCCCGCTGGCGGGGCTGCGCACCACCGTCAGGTTGGGGCGTGCGATGGCCTGACGGATTTGCCGCGCGACCGCCTCCGCCACCGGGGGCGGGAAAGCATTGCCGACCTGGCGATAGGCGTTGGTCTTGGCACCTGTGAAATGCCAGCTGTCAGGAAAGCCCTGAATGCGCGCCACCATCCGCACCGTGAGGCGCGGCATATCGTTGTGGAAGGGGTCTGGCGCCTCATAGGCGATCGTGCGCCCCTCAACGCCCAGGGCTGCCCAGGCGCGCCGCGCCCGTGTCGGACCCAGATCCGGCCCGCCGTGTTTCTTGGAGCCGCCGACAATGGTCGGGGCGATTTCATCGGCCTTGGCGGCCCAGTCGTCCGCCCCGCGCCAGCCGCGTTCCTTCATCAGGTCGAGCAGCGTCTCACCCACGGTGCGCGGATTATGCGGCAGGGGATCGGGCCAGTTGAACTGACCGGAAAATTCCTTGCGCAGGGCAACAATCGCTACCCGTGGGCGCAGCTGCGGTACGCCGTAGTCGGAGGCATTCAGGAGCCGCCAGTCGGTCTCATAGCCAAGCTTGGCGAGCTGCTTCTTCAGCTTCTCGCGGTAATCATGGAAGACCGCATCAAGAAAGCCGCGCACGTTTTCGATCATCACCGCACGGGGGCGGGTGGCGGCAACAATTTCGATGGCGTCATCAAAGAGATTGCGCTCGTCTTTCTCACCGAGCTGTTTGCCAGCGACGGAAAATGGTGGGCAGGGCAGTCCGCCAGCCAGCAGATCAATACCGCGATAGGCGTCGGCGTCCTCCTTGAAAGCGCGGACATCTTCCTCAAGCACGTTCCACTGGGGGCGATTGTGGCGCAGGGTGGCGCAGCAGTGTTTGTCGATTTCAACCAGCGCGGTGTGGTCAAATCCGGCCTTCTCAAGCCCGAGCGCCTGACCGCCTGCCCCTGCGCAGAGTTCTACCGATGTGAGCATGCTGCCGTATTACCTGTTCTCGTGCTGCTGTTGCAGCTGTTCCTGCTCTGTTCTTAGGCGCTGAAGTGATTCCGCGCAAGCCAGAGGCTACGCCGGATTTCAGAAACACAAAAGGCCACCGTTGCGTCTGCAAGCGGTGGCCTTTTTGCTGTCCAAATGGAGCGGGCGAGGCGATTCGAACGCCCGACCCTAACCTTGGCAAGGTTATGCTCTACCCCTGAGCTACGCCCGCGCTGCCATTCGGTGAGGGGGATTTAGTCATTCACTGGCGGGGCTGCAAGCGAAAAACGCAAAGCGGTCGGCAAAAAATGACCGTCACGGCGATTTGAGCGACGGAACCCGCTGGTTGCTGCGTTTTACCTCTATGATGACACCATGAGCCTGGTCGAAATTATACTGAGCACAGTGCACCAATGAGCCAGGCCAACCCGCAGAAAGATCTGCGAAACCAAAGAGGGAGCCGCTTGATGACACTGCTAAGCACACCGCTGCGCGACCGGCTGGGCACATCCTTGGACGACCGCCTGGACGCCTTGCGTATTTTTGGTCTGACCGTTGCCATTGGTCTGGCAATTGGCGTCAAACTCACCGCCGGTGGACAGGCCGCGGGTCTTCATTCCGCCGAGGCCCCGGTGATGCTGCCGCCAGCGATTGAGACACAGGCGCTGATCTGACCGCCGCGCATCTGGCAGCACGTTCCATCTGACGAAAAAGGCGCCCCCGATCTGCAGGGACGCCTTCAGATTATATTAGTGGTGCCTGCCATCCGTGACAGGCTTTGGACAGGATCACTCCAGCTCGATCAGCAGGTCCTTGGCGTCGATCTGACCACCCGGTTGGACATGCACGGCTTTCACCACCGCATCACGTTCGGCGTGGATGCCGGTCTCCATCTTCATCGCCTCAATGGTCAGGAGCATGTCGCCCTCATGCACCGGCTGACCAACCTGCACCGCAACGGAGGCCACAACACCCGGCATCGGCGCGCCGATGTGGTTGGGGTTGCCCTGCTCGGCCTTCGGGTTGGCTTGGGTGGTGGCTTTGACCAGACGGTTCGGGACGCGAATGACGCGGGGCTGACCGTTCAGTTCAAAGAAGACTTTGACCTCACCCTTGTCGTCGGTGTCGCCAATCGCCTGCAGCCGGATTTCCAGCGTCTTGCCGGGATCGATTTCGGCAGTGATTTCTTCGCCGGGTTCCATCCCGTAGAAGAAGGTGCGGGTGGGCAGGCTGCGCACCGGACCATACTGACGATGGCGACCCATGTAGTCGAGGAACACCTTGGGATACATCAGGTAGCCGTTCAGATCCTCATCATCGACCTCTTTGCCTTCCAGCTCTTTGGAGACTTCGGCGCGGGTCGCTTCCAGATCCACAGGCGCCAGATGGGCGCCGGGGCGTTCCAGATTGGGGGCATCGCCTTTCAGCACCTTGGAGACGATCCCTTCAGGGAAGCCACCCGGCGGCTGGCCCAGATTGCCGCGCATCATGTCCACCACCGAGTCGGGGAAGGCCACATCACTCTTCGGGTCCTCGACATCATCGCGGGTCAGGCCTTGGGAGACCATCATCAGCGCCATGTCGCCAACCACCTTGGACGATGGCGTCACCTTCACAATGTCGCCAAACATCTGGTTCACATCGGCATAGGTCTGCGCCACATCCGACCATTTCTCTTCCAGACCCAGCGACCGGGCCTGTGCTTTCAGGTTGGTGAACTGACCACCGGGCATCTCGTGCAGGTAAACCTCGGATGCAGGCGCGGCGAGCCCGCTCTCGAAGGCCACGTAGTGCGCCCGCACCTGCTCCCAGTAACCGGAGATCTCGCGCACCGCGGCGATGTCGATGCCGGTGTCGCGGTCGGTGTTGCGCAGCGATTCGACGATGGAGCCGAGGCAAGGCTGCGAGGTGCCACCACTGAAGGCATCCATCGCCGCATCCACAGCATCCACGCCGGCATCCGCTGCCGCCAGAATGGTGGCGCCAGCCACACCAGAGGTATCATGGGTGTGGAAGTGGACCGGGAGGCCGACCTCTTCCTTCAGCGCCTTGACCAACTGGCGGGCGGCGGCAGGCTTCAACAGGCCAGCCATATCTTTGAGGCCGAGGATATGCGCGCCTGCGGCTTCCAGCTCCTTAGCCATGCCGACATAATACTTGAGGTCGTATTTGGCCCGGCTCGGATCAAGGATGTCACCGGTGTAGCAGATGGTGCCTTCGCAGATCTTGCCGCTCTCGACGACGGCGTCCATCGCAACGCGCATGTTTTCAACCCAGTTCAGGCTGTCGAACACGCGGAACACATCAACGCCCGTGGCGGCCTGTTTCACAAAGCTCTGCACCACATTGTCGGGGTAGTTGGTATAGCCAACCCCGTTGGAGGCGCGCAGCAGCATCTGGGTCATCAGGTTCGGCATCCGCTCGCGCAGATCACGCAGGCGCTGCCAAGGGCATTCTTGCAAGAAGCGGTAGGCCACGTCGAATGTCGCACCGCCCCAGCACTCGACCGAGAACAGCTGGCTGAGGTTCTGCGCATAGGCCGGGGCCACTTTGATCATGTCATGGCTGCGCATCCGGGTGGCCAGCAGCGACTGGTGACCATCGCGCATGGTGGTATCGGTCAGCAACAGCTGGCGCTGCGCCTTCATCCAGTCGGCAACCGCCTGCGCGCCCTTTTGTTCCAGCAGGTTCCGGGTGCCATAGGGCTGCGTTGCGGCATCCGCTTTCGGCGCGCGCGGTTCTTTCAGATCTGCATGTGGTTCCGGGCGGCCTTCGGTCTCCGGGTGACCATTGACCGAAATATCGGCGATATAGGTCAGCACCTTGGTGCCGCGGTCGCGGCGCTTGGCAAATTGGAACAGCTCCGGCGTCTCGTCGATGAATTTGGTGGTATATTCATTCGACAGGAAGGTCGGGTGTTTCAGCAGGTTCTCGACAAAGGCGATATTGGTGCTGACACCGCGCACCCGGAATTCGCGCAGGGCGCGGTCCATCCGCGCAATCGCCTTTTCCGGGGTGGGGGCCTTGGCTGTCACCTTGGTCAGCAGCGAATCGTAGTATCGCGTGATCACCCCGCCTGCATAGGCCGTGCCACCATCCAGACGGATCCCCATGCCGGTGGCCGAGCGATAGGCGGTGATGCGGCCATAGTCGGGAATGAAGTTGTTCAGGGGGTCCTCAGTGGTCACCCGTGTCTGCAAGGCATGGCCATTGAGGCGGATTTCATCCTGTGACGCCTTGCCGGTGGCCTCGGCAATGGTCTTGCCCTCGGCGATCAGGATTTGCGCCTGCACGATGTCGATACCGGTGACTTCCTCGGTGACGGTATGTTCCACCTGAACGCGCGGGTTCACCTCGATGAAGTAGAATTTGCCGTCGTTCATATCCATCAGGAATTCGACGGTGCCTGCGCATTCATAGTTCACATGCTGGCAGATCTTGCGGCCCAGATCGCAGATCTCGGTGCGCTGCTCCTCTGTCAGATAGGGGGCAGGCGCGCGTTCGACCACTTTCTGATTGCGGCGCTGGACGGAGCAGTCCCGCTCATAGAGATGGTAGATCTCGCCGTGCTTGTCGCCAAGGATCTGAACCTCAACGTGCCGGGCGCGGGTGATCATCTTCTCCAGATACCCCTCGCCATTGCCAAAGGCGGCTTCCGCTTCGCGGCGGCCTTCCAGTACTTTTTCTTCCAGCTCATCTTCGCTGTGGATCGGGCGCATGCCGCGACCGCCGCCACCCCAGGAGGCTTTCAGCATCAGCGGGTAACCCACGTCTGCGGCTTCCTTGCGGATCGCGTCCATATCATTGCCCAGCACCTCGGTTGCCGGGATCACGGGCACATCGGCCTCAATGGCGACGCGGCGGGCGCTTGCCTTGTCGCCAAGGGCGCGCATGGTTTCCGCCTTTGGACCGATGAAGGTGATGCCATTGCGCGCGCAGGCATCCACGAAGTCCGGGTTCTCGGACAACAGGCCGTATCCGGGGTGAATCGCATCGGCGCCGCATTCCTTCGCGACACGAATGATTTCATCAATCGACAGATAGGCGGCGACTGGCCCCATCCCTTCGCCGATCCGATAGGCTTCATCCGCCTTGAACCGGTGCAGGCCCAGCTTGTCCTCCTCGGCATAGACGGCCACCGTCTTCTTGCCCATCTCATTGGCTGCCCGCATGACGCGGATGGCGATCTCGCCGCGGTTGGCGATCAGGATTTTCTTGAAGTCGGTCATGGCTTCCTCGGGGTCGTGCAGTTTGGCGAAGTGATAAGCGCAAATTAGGGTCCGGTATAGACGTAGTTCTGGGTATGGCCAGCGTGATAGCGCTGACCTGAGGCCAGAAACCGGCAAAAATTGCGATTACGGCGGTGTATTTATGTCCGTATCGGTCCTATTTGTCGCGAATGGCGGGTTAAGGGGCGGAAGGGTCAACGGTTGCGGCAAGTTGGTCAAATCGGGGATCCCGAGTTGGCCCATGTTTGCCTCCAGGTCCTTACGCAGTATGTCGATCAGATGCGCCGGTCCCCGTGGTCCAAGCGCGGCGAGCGCAAAATGGAAGGCGCGGCCTAGCATCACGAAGTCAGCTCCCAATGCCAGCGCCCGCAGGATATCCAGCCCGCCCTCGATTCCGCTGTCGAAAATCAGCGGCAGGCGGGTGGCGGCGCGAATGCCGGGCAAGGTCTCAATCGTTGACAGGGCCGCATCAAACTGCCGCCCGGCGTGATTGGATACCCAGAGCGCATCTACGCCAAGGGCCTCCAGTGGCGCAGCATCTTCGGCGCGCATAACGCCCTTGATGATCAACGGGCCATCCCAATGGTCCCGCAACCATTTCACATAGTCCCAGTCGGGCGAGGTGCGCAGCAGGTAGCCGACATGGGCGGTCGACGACAGGCTGTCGGTCTGGCCAGCGGTGTATTTGTCCAATGTCCGCATATGCGGCAGGCCACGCTGCGCCATGCCCATGGCCCAGGTCGGTCGCATGGCCACCTGTGCCAGCAGCCGGGGGGTGAGCCGCGGCGGCTGCGTCAGCCCGGAGCGGGTCTGCCGTTCCCGCCGGGAGGCGACGGGCACATCCACGGTCAGTACCAGCCCGGCAAAGCCGGCGGCCTTGGCGCGCGCCAGCAGATCGTGGCGGATGTCAGGGTCCTTCGGCGGGTAGAGCTGGAACCACGGCGCGGCCCCCAGATCACCGGCCAGATCTTCGGGCGACTGGCTGGCCACGGTGGAGAGACAATAAGGGATGTCATGTGCCGCAGCGCAGCGTGCGAGCTGGCGTTCTGCGTCCGGCCAGATCAGCCCCGACATGCCAACCGGTGCCACACCAAAGGGCAGCGGCCGGTCAATGCCCAGAAAGCGACGGCTCAGATCCGGCGTCTGCGGACCATGCAGAATGGACGGCGCAAAGCCCACGGAATCCAGCGCAGCACGGTTGCGGGCCTTGGTGATCTCCCGTCCCGTGCCGCTGTCCAGATACTCCCAAACAAAACGCGGCAGGCGCCGCCGGGCGCGCTGGCGAAGGTCACTGAGAGCGGGATAACGCTGATGCAAATCCATGCTGCGCATTTGTTGCTGCCTTGCAGCAAAAGTCTAGTGCGGAGTGTAGGTTTGAAACAATTTTGTAACTATTCGTGCTGGACCTGTTCCGTCTGGTTCCCCTGCACGCGGCTGCGCGAGGCCACGCGACAGTGCAATCCACCGGGTTCGTCGGCACCTCTATTCCGGCATTCTTACATGATACTGGTTGCATGTAGCTAGGTGCCGGAGCGGGGCGGTGGGCATGCTGACATGTGTACTTGCGGAGGGCAGGTGGGCCTGTGCAAGGAGGCCATCTGGGTATCGCAGGCCGCCCCCTTTGCTTCGGCGACCTCCCGTCCACCGCGGATTTTTGCCCGCTGCCAAAATATCCCTCTATGGCGGCGTTCGTGTCCGAGGCGCAGGACGTGGACATGACCGCCGCGAATATCGGGCGGTAGGGACTGGGTTGCGGCTCAGGCGACGGGATGGCCTGCATTCTGAGCCACGCGCAGCCGCCTCATTCGGCGGCGATCGGACCGTCGGGCTTGTGGAGTGTAGATGGGCCCTTCTGCGCGCCCGGATCGCGGGGGGCCTGTTCGGCTGACGAGGCGACACAGACCTGATTGCGGCCTTTTGCTTTTGCATCGTACAATGCCTCATCCGATGCCCGAAGCAGATCCTGTGGCATGGTGCCGTGACGCGGGTAGTGCGCCACCCCAAGTGAGATCGAAATCCCCGGCAGTGCCTTTTCCCCGTAGCGCACCACGATAGCCTCCACCGCCTGGCGCAGCAGCTCAGCCTTGGTCATGACATCTTCCTGGCTGGCCCCGGGCAGAATCAGGGTGAATTCCTCGCCACCGGGGCGGCAGGCAACCTCGTCGCCGTCGCAGGCCTGTTCCAGCACCGAGCCGACGGCGCGCAACACCATATCCCCGGCATCATGACCATGGTTGTCATTGAATTTCTTGAAGTGATCCACATCAACCGCAATGATGCTGAGCGGGGTCCCGGACTTCTGACTATTGCCGATGCTCTTTCGCAGGGTCTCGGTCATATGGCGACGATTGAACAGGCCAGTCAGCGGGTCACGCACAGACTGATCATGCAACTGGTCGCGCATCCGCACATTGGCGATCGCCATTGAGATTTGCTCCGCACACATCTGGGCCAGTTTCTTGCTTTGGGTAAACTCTTCAGTGGCGTCGCTCAGCGCACGCAGATGCATCAGGCCGACGGTTTCGCCATGGGCCAAAATCGGGAAGCAGTAGTAGGCGCGACCGTCATGCGGCTCTGCATGTTCGCAGACAAAATCAATCTCCGAAGAGCCGAATTCATAGGTGCGGCCCCGGCGCAGCCCCCAGCATTCTTCCGGGTGGATGTGATCCCTATGAGTGCCGCCATTCCAACTGGCACAACCGTCCAGCACATCGCGAGAGTTCGAGTAGACATAGACGCTGCCCTCGGCCGTCGGTAAAATATGTGTCATGAAGCGGGCGACCATGTCGAACAGCTCATCCAGCGAGCGGCTGGATTGCAGCCATTCGTTCAGCTCTCCCAGCAACTGGACCTCCCGGGCGAGCCGCAGTTGCTCATCCAGGATCTCACGTTCAGTTTCGTTACGTTGGCGCAGCTGGTTCATGCGGAACCGGTTTGTTTTGAACACGACATAGACCGCAATCGTCATGGCCAGCAGCGCGATGGAGGTCAGGACCAATAGTGACAGTTGCACCCGGTTGATAAAGGTATCCCGCAACTCTGTGATATCCGTGTAGAAATCAATCGCCCCGTCAAAATGTCCATTGTGGATGAGGGGGACGTAAACTTGTGCGACTTCGCGGGTGACGTCGCTGTCATATGTGCCCGTTTGCAGGGTCAGGCCATCCACATCATAGGCGGGCAGCGTCTCATGCATGTAATAAGTTTCACCTTTGGCAACATGCGTGGTGAAAAATACATTTGCTTCAAACTCGCCGATCTCATCGCTTCGCGAGGACCAGAAGATCTCCCCCGATGCGGTCAGCAGGCGATATCGGTAGACGTCGGTTTCTTCTGTGAAAAGAGACAGCATATGCGCGTCATGGGGTTGAATGACGCCCTCCTCGAATGATTCTCCCGGTTCCTGCATATGCAGAACGATACGGCGCTGCCAGAGCTCTGCCTGCTTGCGCACGTCTGCCTCAAGCATGTGATCCACGATTGGAGCGGGCACCGAGAATACCGCCCAGACCGAGGCCGCCGCGGCTACAAACAGCACGAAGAGGAGGGACATGCTGCGAATTTTTTCAGCGACGCTGGTTTTGAGATCGGATTTCATAATGCCGTAACCATCAAATTAATAATGCCTGTGATGTGCCAGAATTGTATCTTGGCTGGGTCGGGATCGGATCCACATTGGCCTGGCAACAGACTTACGGTGACCTATCGAGTTTTCAATTCTATTAACCGGTAAGCTATTTTGACGATTTTCTAAGCTTAAACTATTGAAGATTTTCGGAGTTTATGCAGTTGACTTGCTGTCAACGAGGGTGGAACAGACTGTGAACGCCCTCTTTTCGCCGGGATTGAAACGCGCTAATGTCGCGCCCATGAGCAGTTTTGACGATATCGACCCCTATGAGGGGATCTCGCTGTCCGCGCGCGCCATGGCTGCGCGGCCGATGCCCTATCTCGACGGGTTGAACCCGGCACAGCGGGCCGCAGTTGAATGCCTGGAGGGGCCTGTGCTGATGCTGGCAGGGGCCGGCACCGGCAAGACGAAGGCGCTGACTGCGCGCATCGTGCATCTTCTGACCACGGGCACCGCCAAACCGAACGAGATCCTCGCCGTGACCTTTACCAATAAGGCCGCACGCGAGATGAAAGAGCGGGTTGCAGGCATGTTGGGGCAGGCGGTTGAGGGGATGCCCTGGCTTGGCACTTTCCACTCCATCTGCGTGAAACTGCTGCGCCGCCATGCGGAACTGGTCGGCCTCAAATCCAATTTCACCATTCTGGATACTGATGATCAGATCCGCCTGCTGAAACAGCTGATCAAGGCTGAAGGCATTGATGACAAACGCTGGCCTGCGCGCATGCTGGCAGGCGTCATTGACGATTGGAAAAACCGGGCGCTGACGCCGTCTAAGGTGCCGGTCTCCGATGCCAGCGCCTACAACCATCGCGGCGTGGATTTCTACGCCCAGTATCAGGCGCGGCTAAAGGATCTGAACGCGGTCGATTTTGGCGACCTGCTGCTGCATATGGTCACCATCTTTCAGGATAACCCGGATGTACTGGAGCAGTACCAACGCTGGTTCCGCTTCATCATGGTGGACGAATATCAGGATACCAATGTGGCGCAGTATCTCTGGCTGCGGTTGCTGGCGGGCGCGCATAAGAACATCTGCTGCGTCGGTGACGATGATCAGTCGATCTATGGCTGGCGCGGCGCGGAGGTCGGCAATATCCTGCGGTTTGAAAAGGATTTCCCCGGCGCCAATGTGGTGCGTCTGGAACAGAACTACCGCTCGACCGAACATATTCTCAGCGCCGCCTCCGGTGTGATCCGTGGCAATTCCGGTCGTCTGGGCAAGGAACTGTGGACCGAGGCGCGCGGTGGCGAGAAGGTGCGCCTGATCGGTCATTGGGATGGCGAGGAAGAGGCCCGCTGGATCGGCGAGGAGATCGAGGCGATGCAGCGCGGTACCCGTGGTCTGGCGCCGGTTGACCTCAACAATATGGCGATTCTGGTCCGGGCCTCCCATCAGATGCGCGCCTTTGAGGATCGGTTCCTGACGATTGGCCTGCCGTACCGGGTCATTGGTGGTCCGCGCTTTTATGAGCGACTCGAAATTCGCGATGCCATGGCCTATTTCCGGCTGGTGGTCAGTGTTGACGATGACCTGGCTTTTGAGCGGATCGTTAACACGCCGAAGCGCGGCCTTGGCGACAAGGCGCAGCAGACCATTCAGACCATGGCGCGCAGCAATGGCGTCTCCCTGGTAGAAGGCGCGCGGCTTGCGGTCGAATCCGGCCAGATCAAGGGCAAGGGTGGCAATGCGCTGCGCCAGCTGGTCACTGACCTTGCCCGCTGGGGGCGTCTGGCGGGCGACGCCGATATGACCCATATGGAGCTGGCCGAAACCATTCTGGATGAAAGCGGCTACACCAGCATGTGGCAGACCGACAAAAACCCGGATTCGCCGGGGCGTCTGGAAAACCTCAAGGAACTGGTGAAAGCGCTGGAGGCGTTTGAAAACCTGCAAGGCTTCCTCGAACATGTCAGTCTGATCATGGATAATGACAAACAGGACGCCGCCCAAAAGGTGTCGATCATGACGCTGCACGCCGCCAAAGGGTTGGAATTTCCGGCCGTGTTCCTGCCGGGGTGGGAGGATGGCCTGTTCCCGTCGCAGCGCTCCATGGACGAAAGCGGCCTGAAGGGCCTCGAGGAGGAGCGCCGTCTGGCCTATGTCGGCATCACACGGGCCGAGGAAATCTGCACCATCTCCTTTGCCGGCAACCGCCGTGTCTTCGGGCAATGGCAATCACAGCTGCCGTCGCGGTTTATCGATGAGCTGCCGGAAGAACATGTCGAGGTGCTGACCCCGCCCGGTCTTTATGGTGGCGGCTACGGGGCTGCGGCCCCCGGCGGCGGCGGTGGGGCGGTGCGCTCCACGATCGAGGATCGCATGGCGGCCGCCGACGGGTATAACTCACCCGGCTGGAAGCGCATGCAGTCCCGCGCCGGTGAGCGTGGTCTGTCACAGCCCAAGGAAAGTAAATCCAGCGTCATTGATCTCACCGCGACATCCGCCTTCATGGTCGGGGAGCGGGTGTTTCATCAGAAATTTGGCTATGGCGCGATCAGCGGCATAGAGGGGGACAAGCTGGAGGTTGATTTCGAGAAGGCTGGCACCAAGAAAGTCGTGGCCCGCTTTGTCACCGCAGCAGAGGATGTCCCCTTTTAACCCGGTCATTTGGGGCGCCGTTACAGCCATAGGGCACACATATATGTCGCCCTCAGGAGTGGGCTGACTAGCAGATCAGGCGTCGACACTCTGTCGGCGCCCTTTTTGCGTCCGGTGATCAGTGGAAGGGACTGCGGCGTAGAGCATCAGGCACAAAAAACGGCGGTGCCAGGGAGGAGGAGGGCACCGCCGTTCTGTGCAACACCATACCATCAGGGAGGAGGAGGCATGGTGTATCAGGATCCGGCTATAACGCCGGTATAGGGTGCGGTGACATCAGGGAGGAGGAGGATGTCACCGCGATTACAGGCCCTCAAGGGAGGAGGAGAAGAGAGCCTGAACTCTTTATTTCGTGCCGTAAGCGGCCTCATAGGCAACGCTGCGCAGCATGGAGCGGCTCAGCCCCAGATCCGCCAGCTCGCGACCAGAGAGCGTCGACAGCTCATTGATGGTCTGGCGGTACAGGCGGTAGCGTGCAATCTTGCCTTTCAGTTCGTCAAACACGGCGCGCGGGCTGAAGGCCAGAGCGCCTTTACGGGTTGTCATATTATCAACAGCGGCCATCGGTGTTGTCCTTAACGTCTATGTGTGTGTCTGGCCGTTCCCGGCCTCGCTTGACCCCATAAATATGATAATGCTGCGAGCGCACAATCCCTGAAAGGGGCATTTCTGCTATGCAGCAAATGCATGGGTTTCCTAAGGGAAACGGGGTTGATCCTGCTGAGTTATGCATCATGGAGGGGCCGGGCGCTGAAAAATCGGGCGAGGAATGAACCAGCGCGCCGTGGCATCTTTCGGAATCGGCTCTGCCTGACAGCGCAATGTGGCCTTGGGCTTGGTCGCCGCAGGTCTTATATGGCTGGAAACCATGAGGAGACCGGCCATGCCCCCCACCCAGGAAGAGATTCGCGACGCCCTTGCGCGGCTGCAGCTGCCCGATGGCGGCACGCTGGTCTCGCGCGACATGCTGCGCGCGGTGATGGTTGATGGCGGGCGGGTCAGTTTCGTGATCGAGGCCCCCAATCCGCAGATCGCCGCTCAGATGGAGCCGCTGCGCCGCGCGGCTGAGGCCACTGTTCTGGCCTTGCCGGGGGTAGACAGTGTCTCTGCGGCACTGACCGCCCATGCTGATGCGGCAGCCAAACCGGCACCGACCCTGAAGCTGGGCGGTCATCCAAAACCGCAACAGGGGCCGCTGAAACCCAGCGGTGTCAAACGCATCCTCGCGGTCGGTTCCGGCAAGGGCGGCGTGGGCAAATCCACAGTCAGCGCCAATCTCGCCGTGGCCCTGACGCGGCAGGGCCGCAAGGTGGGGCTGCTGGATGCGGATATATATGGACCGAGCCAGCCGCGCATGATGGGCGCCAGTGGCCGCCCCGCCAGCCCCGACGGCAAAGTCATTGAACCGTTGCATGCCCATGGCGTCACCTTGATGTCGATTGGGTTTATGGTGGATGAAGCCAAGGCCGTGGTCTGGCGCGGCCCGATGCTGATGGGCGCGTTGCAGCAGATGCTGGGGCAGGTGAACTGGGGTGAACTCGACGTGCTGATCGTGGATCTTCCACCCGGCACCGGCGATGTGCAGCTGACCCTCTGCACCAAGGCAGAACTGTCCGGTGCCATCGTGGTCTCCACGCCGCAGGATGTGGCGCTCCTGGATGCGCGCAAAGCGCTCGACATGTTCAACACTCTCAAGACCCCCGTCCTGGGTCTCATTGAGAATATGTCCTTCTTTGCCTGCCCGGACTGCGGTGGCGAGCACCACATCTTCGGTCATGGTGGCGTCGCGGCTGAGGCTGAGCGCCTTGGCGTGCCGTTGTTGGGGGCGTTGCCGATTGATCTAGAGACCCGGTTGGCGGGCGACAATGGTACGCCCATTGCAGCCGGTGAGGGGCCCATAGCGCAGGCCTATGCCAAAATGGCCGAAGGGCTGATCCGGGGCGGTATGGCCTGACACTGTACCTGACCGCCCAGCGACCGGCCTGCCGAAGGCCGGTTTCACCCGCAAGTCTTTTTGTCGGGTCTCACATCAGCCCGATCGTCGGGCTGGCGTTGGGCGCTCATGGGTTGTCTGGGAAATTATGGGAGCCATGGGAATTCATGGGGCCTGTGGGAGTTTATGGGCGAGCGTGAGCACGCTTAGCCACCGCTGTTCCGAATCACTGTGCCCTCACGGTGTGGTTATTCGGTGATATCGGCCAAATCAGGCCGTTTTGAATGTCCGGCACGGATAGAGTTGCGCGAACGGAGAGGGAACGCATTGTTTCTTCAGGTGCGCTTCCAAAATTTTTGGGAAATCATGGTACTTTTTTGGAGTGCAAAATTGCACCTATATGTAGTGGGTTTTGCGCTATCTTAATCTACTTCTGGGGATATCATCGATTCTTGTCCGTAGAATCGGCGCGGCATTATCGATATGCGGCAGGAGGGTCTATAAAAAACAGTTGTCGCCCATGTATTCCCATAGTATCCCTAATTCATCGAATGAGACGAAGAGCAGGGGCACCAAACGACCCCAACCAAGACTACTAAGAAGCAGGTTTCATACAGGCCTTCGCTTTCATCGAAAATAGAGAGATCCGGCGCGCGAGCGAGCAGACATCCCCCCAGGTGGCGCGCGCAGTCGGACACCCCGCATGTCGGGATTAGGGAGGCGGGTTGATCAGTGGCAGCAGATCAGCCCGCCCCTTTTGCTTCTGGGGGTAGCTTCGGCACGAGGGACGCTGAAAAAGGGACGATAGATTGGGCCGTAGGTTCAGAGGTGAAAGCCACCACAAGGTGGATACAAAGGGGCGGGTCTCGATTCCGGCCTCCTTTCGCCGTGTTCTGGAAGCGGGCGATCCCAACTGGCAATCCGGCAGCAACCCCGAACTGGTCATCGTCTATGGCGACCAGCGCCGCAATTTCCTGGAATGTTACACGATGGAGGCGATCGAGGAAGTAGACGCCAAAATCGATGCCTTGCCGCGAGGCTCAATGCCGCGCAAAATGTTGCAGCGCATGTTCCATGGTCAGTCCTTCCCGACAAATGTGGATGAGACCGGGCGCCTGGTGCTGCCTGCCAAACTGCGCAACAAGATCGATCTGGAGGCTGAGGCATTCTTCATTGCCGCTGGCGATACCTTCCAGATCTGGAAGCCTGAAACCTATGAAGAGGAAGAGCTGGCGAAATCTGAGGAGTGGATGGATGATCTGCCTGAGGACTTCGACCCGATGGAACTCCTCGACGGCGCCGGAGGCGCTTGATCCATGACAACGGACCGCCCAACCTCAACCGGTCCTCACGTACCGGTTCTTCTGCGTCCGCTGTTGAAAGCGGTGGCGCCGGTCACCGGGCGCTGGCTTGATGGCACCTTCGGGGCCGGGGGCTACAGCCGTGGCCTGCTGGAGGCGGGCGCGGATCATGTCATTGGCGTTGACCGCGATCCGCTGGCCTTTGAAATGGCCGAAGGCTGGATCGGCGATTACGCGGGCCGCCTGAGCCTGCAACAGGGTGTTTTCTCCCGTATGGATGACTATGCGCAGGATCTCGATGGCGTGGTGCTAGACCTTGGCGTCTCCTCCATGCAGCTGGATCTGGCCGAACGCGGTTTTTCTTTCATGCGCGATGGACCGCTGGATATGCGGATGTCGCAGGATGGCCCCTCAGCCGCCGATCTGGTTGCGGAGCTGGACGAGGCCGCTCTGGCGGATATCCTGTTCCTCTTTGGAGAGGAACGCGCCAGCCGCCGTATCGCCCGCGCCATCGTGAAGGCCCGCACTGAGGCGCCGATCACCACCACGCTGCAACTGGCTGGCATCATCGAGGGTTGCCTGCCGCGCTCCAAACCCGGTCAGTCACACCCCGCCACCCGCAGCTTCCAGGGGCTGCGCATCGCGGTGAACGCCGAATATGAAGAGCTGTTCGAGGGGCTTCTGGCGGCGGAACGCGCGCTGAAGCCCGGTGGGCTGTTGGCCGTGGTCACCTTCCATTCCATTGAAGACCGGATGGTTAAGCGCTTCTTCCAGCATCGTGCGGGTAAGACAGGCCGCGCCAATCGCTACGCGCCTGAGGTAGAGGAAACCCCCTCGCAATTCACACTGGTCACCCGCAAGGCGGTGGGCCCGGATGATGAGGAACTGGCCGAAAACCCGCGCTCCCGCTCCGCCCGTCTGCGGGTCGGACGCCGCACCGAGGCGGCGCCGATTGCGATTAGCGCCAAAGATATCGGCATGCCCCAACTGAAGCAGGCACAGGGGAGAGACAAACGCTCATGAAGACGCTGCTTTATATCGCCACCTGCCTGGCTGTCTTTGGGTTGGCGTTCTGGGCTTACCGCGAGAATTACACCACCCAGCAGGTGCTGAAGGAGACCCGCAGCCTGCAACGCCAGATCGGTGCGTCGCAGGTCCGGCTCAGTGTGTTGCGCGCCGAATGGGCCTATCTTAACCGCCCGGACCGGCTGCGCGAACTGGCGGAGCTGAACTTTGATCGTCTCAGCCTGCTGCCGCTGCGCCCGGAACAATTTGGCCGTGTGGATGAGGTCGCCTATCCCCCGCAGGAGGATGAGCTGCTGGATTTCACCAACGGGGTTGAGGTCTCCTCACTCGGCGCCAATGGACAGACCGCAACAGGGACGCAGCCATGATCCGCACGCCACTGCGCCCCTTGGCCCGGATCCTGACCGCGCGCGCGCGGGGGGAGAACCCGGACGCCATTGAACGGGAAAACCTGCGCCAGCGCCATGCGGAGATGCAGACACAATCCCGCCAGCGCGCTGAGGGGCGCCTGCTGGTGCTGGGCATGTTTTTCCTCTGTGCCTTCACCGCGATTGGTGCGCGTATGGCGACGCTGGCCACCTCCGAACCGGTCGAGCCAGTCGCCAGCGCGCCGGGCAGCGCCATCGCCATGCAACGCGCCGATATCGTCGACCGCAAAGGCCGCATTCTGGCGACCAACTTCGAAACCCATTCGCTCTATGCCCAACCGCCGCAGATGGTGGACCCGGAAGGGGCCGCGCAGCGTCTGGTTGAAATCTTCCCCGATCTGGAGCTGGAGCGGCTGGTCAGTGACTTCACCGGTAAGCGTAAGTTTGTCTGGATCAAGAAGAAAATCAGCCCCGAGCAGAAACAGGCGGTGCATGATATCGGTGATCCCGGCCTGCTGTTTGGCCCCCGCGAGATGCGGCTTTATCCCAATGGCAGCGTCGCGGCGCATGTGCTGGGTGGGGCCGGTTTCGGCAAGGAAGGCGTCAGCGCCGCCGAGGTGATCGGCGTGGCAGGTGTCGAGAAGCAGTTTGACGATTACCTGCGCGATCCGGCCAACGGTGGGCGTCCCCTTCAATTGTCGCTGGACCTCACGGTACAGGCTGCCTCCGAACGGGTGCTCTATGGTGGCATGAAGCTGATGAACGCCAAGGGGGCGACCTCGATCCTGATGGACGTCCACACCGGCGAGGTGATCTCCGTCGTGTCGCTGCCGGATTTCGATCCCAATGATCGCCCGCGTCCGCCCACCTCCGGCTTTGATCCCTCCACAAGCCCGCTGTTCAACCGCGCGGTGCAGGGGGTCTATGAACTCGGCTCGACCTTCAAGATTTTCACGGCAGCACAGGCGGTTAATCTGGGGATTGTAAATTCGGAGACCATTATCGACACCTCCGGTCCAATGCGGATCGGACGTTTCCCGATTGGTGAGTTTCACAACAAGAACTACGGCAAGCTGAGTGTTGCTGACATTATCGTCAACAGCTCCAACCGGGGCACCGGGCGTCTGGCCTTGCAGATCGGCGCGCAGCGTCAGCAGGATTTCCTGCGCGCGATGGGCATGTTCGAACCCACCCCGATTGAGATCGCCGAGGCGGCAGGCGGCAAACCGCTGAAACCCCGCAAATGGGGGGAGCTGAGCACGGTCACGATTTCCTATGGGCATGGGCTGTCCACCAGCCCGATGCATTTGGCGGCGGGCTATGCGGCGATTGCCAATGGTGGCCAATATGTCGCTCCGACCATCCTGCGCCAGAAGGGACCACAACTGGGCCACAGGGTCATGTCACCGGAGGCCGCAAGCCAGGCCCGCGCCATGCTGCGCAAGGTGGTGACCAGCGGGACCGCCAGCTTTGGCGAGGTGCCCGGCTATCAGGTGGGCGGCAAAACCGGCACCGCTGACAAGCCCAAACCCCGTGGCGGTTACTACGAGAGCAAGGTCATCGCCACCTTTGCTGCCATGTTCCCGGCCCATGATCCCAAATATGTACTGGTGGTGACGCTGGATGAACCCTCTGTCATCGCTCATGGTGAGGAGCGCCGTACCGCAGGCTGGACAGCCGTGCCTGTCGCGGGTGAAATGATCGGTCGCGTGGCGCCGCTTTTGGGGCTCAGGCCACAAGTTGAACCCGATGGGCTTGCTGCTATAACGCTCACCTCAAACTGAACAGGTGGGGTTGCTATGAGCACCATTGAAAACCGTCCTCTGAGCCAGCTGGGTCTGACCGCCCGTGGTGGGGTTGATCCGATGATCCATGGCATCGCCGTGGACAGTCGCAAGGTCACCGAAGGCGGGCTGTTTGCGGCCCTTCCGGGCAGTCAGGTGCATGGGGCGAAATTCACACCGGCCGCGCTTGGCAATGGGGCGGCGGCGATCCTGACCGATGCAGCCGGGGCGCAGATCGTGGCGGAGCTGTTGCGCGAGTCGACCGTGGCGCTGGTGGTGGTCGAAGATCCGCGTCAGGCGCTGGCCTATGCGGCCGCCCTGTGGTTCGGTGCGCAGCCGGAAACCATGGTGGCGGTTACCGGCACCAATGGGAAGACTTCGGTAGCGAGCTTTGTGCGTCAGATCTGGGTCGAACTGGGCCATAAGGCGGTGAACCTTGGCACCACCGGCGTGGAAGGCGTCTGGAGCCACCCGCTCAATCACACCACACCGGAACCGGTCACCCTGCATGATGCGCTGTCGCAGGCGGCGGTTGCGGGGGTCACCCATGCCGCGATGGAGGCCTCGTCTCACGGGCTGGATCAGCGGCGTCTGGACGGCGTGCATCTGGCTGCCGCAGGGTTCACCAATTTCACCCAGGATCATCTTGATTATCACGAGAGTTTCGAGGCCTATTTTTCCGCCAAGGCAGGTTTGTTTCGCCGGGTGCTGCCAGATGATGGCGTTGCGGTGATCAATCTCGACGATCCGCGCGGTGCGGAAATGCGCGCAGTTGCCGCCGCACGCGGGCAGGAGGTGATCTCCGTTGGGCGTGGTGTGGGTGATCTGAGCCTTGTGGGTGCCCGCTATGATGCCTCCGGGCAGGACATGCGCTTCACCTGGCACGACAAACCCTATCAGGCGCGGCTGAACCTCATCGGGGGTTTCCAGGCGGAAAACATTCTGCTGGCCTGCGGTCTGGTGATTGCCAGCGGCGAGGATCCGCAGGCGGTGTTTGAGACGCTGCCGCATCTTCAGACTGTGCGGGGGCGGATGCAACTGGCGGCCACGCGGGAAAACGGCGCGACGGTCTTTGTCGATTATGCCCATACCCCCGATGCGGTGGCCACGGCGATCAGGGCGCTGCGCCCGCATGTGCTGGGCCGCTTGGTGGCCATTGTCGGCGCGGGGGGGGACCGTGATGCCGCCAAACGCCCGCTGATGGGGCAGGCGGCGCAGGATAACGCCGATCTGGTGATCGTCACCGACGACAACCCCCGCAGTGAGGATCCGGCGGTGATCCGCGCGGCCGTCAAAGGCGGTGCGCCGGACGCAAAGGAGGTCGGCGACCGGGCTGAGGCGATCCTGCGCGGCGTTGATGCGCTGGGGGCGGGCGATGCCCTGCTGATCTGCGGCAAGGGACATGAGACCGGTCAGATTGTCGGTAGTGATGTTCTGCCTTTTGACGATGTGGAACAGGCCAGCATGGCCGTCGCAGCGCTTGACGGGAGGCTGGTATGAGCCTTTGGACAGCTGAGGAGGCCGCCGCCGCCACCGGTGGTCAGGCCATTGGCAACTGGCAGGTGAACGGTATTTCCATCGACACCCGCAGCATCGCCAAGGGCGATTTGTTTGTGGCGCTAAAGGCCGCGCGTGATGGCCATGACTTTGTGGCGCAAGCTCTGGAGAAAGGCGCCGGTGCCGCGCTGGTCTCGCGCAGGCCCGAGGGCATCGCCGAGGATGCGCCGCTGTTGCTGGTTGACGATGTGCAGACCGGGCTCGAGGCCCTGGGCCGGGCAGGCCGCGCGCGGACAGATGCGCGAGTGATTGCGGTCACCGGCTCTGTGGGGAAGACCTCAACCAAGGAAATGCTGGCCCGGATGCTGTCCGATCAGGGCCGTACCCATGCGGCGGTGGCTAGCTACAACAACCATTGGGGCGTGCCGCTGACATTGGCGCGGATGCCGCGTGACACTGAATTTGCCGTGATCGAGATCGGCATGAACCATCCCGGTGAAATCAGCCCTCTGGCAAAACAGGCGTGTCCGCATGTGGCGATGGTGACAACGGTGGCGCCTGTGCATCTTGAGGCTTTTGACGGCATTGAAGGCATCGCTGCGGAGAAGGCCGCTATCATGGAGGGGCTTGAACCCGATGGTGTCGCGGTTCTGAACGCCGATATTGACGAGGCGCTGATCCTGCAATCGGTCGCGCAGGGTAAGGCGGGCGAAGTGCTCTGGTTTGGCACCGGCGAGGGGCCGATTGCGCCTGCGTGGCGGCTGACCGCAACGACCCTGCGTGGCGATGAGACCGAGGCTGACGTCACGCTGCCGGATGGACAGACGCATCGTCTGCATATCCAGTCGCTTGGCGCCCATTTTGCCATGAACGCGCTTGGGGCGCTGGCTTGTCTCGCGGCGCTGAAACTGGATCTGACCAAGGCGGTGCAGAGCCTGTCGCTCTGGTCGCCGGTCACCGGTCGGGGGGCGCGGGAAACAGTGTCGCTGGGCGAAGGTAAGGGCGAGATCCTGCTGCTGGATGATAGCTACAACGCCAACCCCACGTCTGTGGCTGCGGCGCTGACGGTGCTGGCGGCAACCCCCTGCGAAGGACGCCGCATCGCCTATCTTGGCGATATGAAGGAACTCGGCCCGCAGGAGGTTGAGTTGCATGCAGCGCTGGCTGAGCTGCCGGCAATGGCAGATCTGGATGCGGTGCATTGCATTGGTCCCTTGATGGGCACGCTCCATGCAGCGCTGCCAGAGGACAAACGCGGCGAGCACTATGCCACCAGCGCCGAGGTGCAGCCGGATCTGGCGGGTCAGATCGGTGCGGGGGACGTGGTGCTGGCCAAGGGGTCGCTCAGCATGGCATTGGCCAAGATCGTTGACGGCATCCGTGAATTGAGTCATGGCGACACCACTTTCTGAACTTTGATGAACTGAGGACCGGCTGACATGCTCTATTGGTTAACCGCGCTGTCGGATGGGGGGGATCTCTTCAACCTCTTCCGCTACATCACCTTCCGCGCGGGCGGGGCGTTTCTGACGGCGCTTCTGTTTGGGTTCCTGTTTGGGCCACCGCTGATCAACGTGCTGCGCCGCAAGCAGGGCAAGGGCCAGCCGATCCGCGATGACGGACCTGAGGGGCATCTGGCGAAGGCCGGCACCCCGACGATGGGGGGCTTGCTGATTGTCGGCGCGCTGGTAACCGCGACGCTTTTGTGGGCGCGTTGGGACAATCCCTTTGTCTGGTTGGTGCTGTTTGTGACGCTGTCCTTTGCGCTGATCGGTTTCGCGGATGATTATGCCAAGGTGTCCAAACAGAACACTGCGGGCGTGCCGGGCAAGCTGCGGCTGGCGCTGGGGATCACTATCGCGGTGATCGCCGCCCTCTGGGCCTCGGCCTATCATCCGGTGGAGTTGCAGAACCAGCTGGCGCTGCCGGTCTTCAAGGATACGTTGATCAATCTCGGCCTGTTCTATGTGCCGTTTTCGATCTGCGTGATCGTCGGTGCGGCCAATGCGGTGAACCTGACTGATGGTCTGGATGGTCTGGCGATTATGCCGGTGATGATTGCCACCTCCACGCTGGGCGTGATCGCCTATGCGGTGGGGCGCGTTGACTTCACCGAATATCTGGATGTGCATTACGTTCCCGGCACCGGCGAAATCCTGATCTTCGCCGCTGCGCTGTTTGGCGGTGGTCTGGGCTTCCTGTGGTACAACGCTCCGCCAGCAGCGGTATTCATGGGGGATACCGGCTCATTGGCGCTGGGTGGCGCACTAGGGGCCATCGCGGTGGTCACCAAACACGAACTGGTGCTGGCGATTGTTGGCGGCCTCTTTGTGGTGGAGGCGCTGTCGGTGATCATTCAGGTGCTTTATTTTAAACGCACCGGCAAGCGGGTGTTCCTGATGGCCCCGATCCATCACCACTACGAGAAAAAAGGCTGGGCGGAGCCGACCATCGTGATCCGCTTCTGGATCATCTCGCTGATCCTCGCGATGATTGGTCTGGCGACCCTGAAAGTGCGCTAAGTCACACCGGATTGCCGCCGCGCAGGCTATTTTGCGGGGCGGGTGATCCGGTCTGGTCTGATATATGGAACCGCTCGGGGCAGGGATGCCTTGGGCGGTTTTTCAGTGCGAAGAAGGCGGCGCCGCCGGAGAGGCGGAGGGTGGATGACCTTTGCTAGGGATCATCTCCGTCTGTCGGCCTGTGCGGATCCCCCGCAGCCTTGGTGGGACTGGGAATGGGGGACGCTCTCCTGATCTTGGTGTTGCAACGGGGCTAGGTTAGCGGTGTCACCTGAACGGAGGATAAGCGCTGCGAACGCAGGGATGGCAACGCGCCCCTAGAAGACTGACCAGTCCATTTCACGGGCCAGTTGCTCCATCGCTTCGGTGCCCAATTTGGAATTGCCGTTGCGGTTTAGTCCTGGGGACCAGACGGCGATGCTCGCCTGTCCCGGCACAACACCGAGGATGCCGCCGCCCACGCCGCTTTTGGCGGGTAGGCCCACGCGGTAGGCAAATTCACCTGACCCGTCATAATGCCCGCAGGTCAGCATCAGCGCATTGAGCCGCCGCACTCGGTCCAGCGACACCATCCGGGGGTAACTGCCGGTGCCGATCAGGAAACGTCCTGCCTTGGCAAGCTGCTGGGTTGTCATCTCGGTGGCGCAATGATGAAAATAGGTGCCCAGCACCTTTTCCGGCGGGTTTTTGAGGTTGCCAAAGGACGCCAGAAAATGGGCATGGGCTGCGTTTCGGTGCCCATGAGCGGTTTCGGAACGCGCCACATCGGCGTTGATATGAATGTCGTCATCTTCTGCCGCGGCACGTACAAAGCCGAGGAATTCCGCCAGCGCCTCGCGGGGTTCGCGGCCTGCCAGCACCTCATCGGTGGTGACAATAGCGCCCGCATTGACGAAGGGGTTGCGCGGGCGGCCCTGCTCATGTTCCAGCTGTACGATGGAGTTGAAGGCCGTGCCGGACGGTTCGCGGCCAACCCGCTGCCAAAGCTGATCCCCCGCACGTCCCAGAGCGATGGCAAGGGTGAACACTTTGGTGATGCTTTGGGCCGAAAACCGTGTCTGAAAGTCACCAGCGCTGAACAGCGCGCCATCCGCCGTTGCCACGCTGATAGCAAATTGATCGGGGCGCACCTCGCCCAGTTCGGGGATATAGCTGGCAACCTCGCCCCAGTCGGTGCTGGCCCGCATCTGCTGGCTGATCTCGTCAAGAACGCTCTGTAACTTTGTAGCCATCGGATATTCCCTTCCTTTGGCAGAGGTTTCAGACGTGCCGGACCAATTGTCAACGCGACGGGACTGGCATTGGTTCCATGGATCGGGTAGCGATTTGATCAAAGGTTTTGCGGGAGGTTGGGCGATGATCCCTGTCACAGGTTTTGAGGGCGCAAAGGTTGCCGTTTTGGGGCTGGGCCGGTCGGGATTTGCCACCGCACGGGCGCTGCGCGAAGGCGGAGCAGAGCCGATCTGCTGGGACGATAATCCCGGCGCGCGGGCGCGGGCGGAGGTCGAAGGGTTCACCTGTCGCGATCTGCTGAAATCAGGGGCCTTTGATGATGTCGCATCGCTGATTGTCTCGCCGGGGATCCCGCATCTCTACCCCAAACCCAACCCGGTGATCCGCGCGGCGATGGTCGCGGGCGTGCCAGTGGACAATGACATCGGGCTGTTCTTCCGCTCGGTCGCGACACGGGGTTGGGAGCGTTTCGATCAAGCGCCACGCATTGTGGCGGTCACTGGCTCTAACGGTAAGTCCACCACGGTTGCGTTGCTGCATCATATTCTGCAAGAGGCCGGACGCGAAAGCCAGTTGGCGGGCAATATTGGTCGGGGCGTGCTGGACATTGATCCGCCGGGATCGGGCGGCATCGTGGTGCTGGAGCTGTCGAGCTATCAGACCGATCTGGCCCGCGCGCTGACGCCGGATGTGGCGGTGTTCACCAACCTCAGCCTCGATCATCTGGATCGGCACGCCGGTATGGGGGGCTATTTCGCAGCCAAGCGACGGCTGTTTGCCGAAGGCGGACCGGACCGGGCCATCATTGGCGTAGATGAGGATGAGGGGCTGTATCTGGCGGGGCAACTGTCTGAGGCCGCCAGCGACGACCGGGTGATCCGCATCTCGGCAAGCCGGAAACTGACCGGGCCGGGCTGGCAGGTCTTTGCCCGCAAGGGGTTCCTCAGTGAATACCGCAAGGGGCGGCAGGCGGCGTCCATTGACCTGCGCCAGATGCAGGGGCTGCCCGGCGCGCATAACCATCAGAACGCCTGTGCGGCCTATGCCGCGGCGCGTGCGCTGGGGCTGGCGCCTCGTCTGATCGAGGACGCGCTGGCGAGCTATCCGGGGCTGCCGCACCGCAGCCAGACCATCGCGACCCAAGCAGGCGTGCGCTATGTGAATGACAGCAAGGCCACCAATCTGGACAGCGCGGCAAAGGCGTTGAGCGCCTTCGACAATATCCGCTGGATCTGTGGCGGGCTTGAGAAAGACGGCGGTCTGGAGGCCCTGCGCGGCCAGACTGGCAAGGTGCGTAAAGCCTATGTAATCGGACGCGAGGCGGCGGGGTTTGCCATGCAGCTGGATGTTGAGGCTGAGGTCTGTATCACCATGGCCGAGGCCGTCGCCCGCGCCAGCGCCGAGGCCGAGGTGGGCGATACCGTTCTGCTGGCGCCTGCGGCGGCGAGCTTTGATCAATACGACAACTTCGAACAGCGCGGTGAGGACTTCATTGCCGAGGTGGCGAAGCTGCAGAGTTGAGGTCTATAGAGGTGCGGATTGCGCCATCTCCCTGGATAGGATCTGGTAGTATTCGGGCAGGGTGGCCTGTAGCCGGGCATGGCCGTCGGGGGTCAGTGTCACCTCCTTGGAGCGGCCATCGGTCTCGCTTGCGGTGATGCGAACCAGCCCGTCTGCCTGCAGCGCTTGCAGCGTTCGGGTCATGACCGGTTTCGAGACATCAATCCGCTGCGCGATCTCATTTGGGCTGAGCCATTGGCGATCCGGTTCCCGGTCGATGACGATCAGCACCAGAAACCGTAGCTGCGACAGGCCGTGGCCCGCAAAATAGGTTTCCAACTTGCGGATCAGCAGGCTGGCCCGGCGCATCATCAACAGGGCATCGCTGATAAGCGCCGGGTCGCTGCCATAGGCCTCCACGTAGCGTTCAACCATCTGGCGAGAGGGCAGTTCCTTGAGGAAGAACATGTGGTCAGGCCAGCGCGGTCATCTTGTGGATCTCAGCCGGTGCGGCCAGCCAGTTTTCATATTTGGCAAAGATCGGCTTGATGTAGTCCATCTCGTAATGGGCGGCGAGGGCCCCGTCGCAGGTCCATTCCTCATCTAGATAGAAACAATCGCCGCTGCGGCCTTCAAGCAGGTTGAACTTCAGGCAGCCGGGTTCGGCGCGGGTAGGGGCCAGGATGTTGGTGAGGCTCTCGCGGACGTCCTGCATATGCTCAGGCTTCGGGGTGATTTTGGCGATCAGTTGAAATTGCGTTGTCATGAAAAAGCTCCTTAATAAGTTATCATAGTAACTAAATAGATTTGCGTGCGCGAATGTCAAGCCGCAGGCGGGCGGCTTGGCTCAGCTGCGGGCTGTGATGGCGCTGCCTGCAGCCACCCCAGAGGCCCAGGCCCATTGGAAATTATAGCCGCCAAGCCAGCCGGTCACATCAACCGCTTCACCAATGGCATAAAGGCCGGGAACGGTTTTGGCTTCCATGGTTTTTGACGACAGCGCATCGGTGTCGATGCCGCCCAGCGTGACCTCTGCCGTGCGGTACCCTTCGCTGCCGGAGGGGGTAAGGTGCCAGTTTTCCAAACGGTCGCTGAGATCGCGCAAGGCGGCGTCGGATTGATCTGCCAGACGTCCGTTGAGGCCGAATTCCGGGGCGAGGAAATCGACCAGCCGACCGGGCAGGTGGCGGGCGAGTTCGGTGGTCAGAGCCTTGCGCCCGGCCTCCTGACGTTGGCTGCGCAACAGGTCAAATAGTGGTGTTTCAGGGATCAGATTGACGCTGATCTGCTCCCCCTCGCGCCAGTAGGATGACAGTTGCAGCACCGACGGGCCAGACAGGCCACGATGGGTGAACAACAGTGCTTCGTCAAAACTGGTGCGCTCATTCGACAGCCGCGCGGGCAGGGCAACGCCTGCGAGAGGTTTGAAACGCTCTTCGGAAAAGGTGAAAGGCACCAGACCGGGGCGGGTGTCCGTCAGAGGCAGATCAAACTGGCGTGCCAGATCATAGGCGAGGCCGGTGGCCCCCATCTTGGGGATGGATTTGCCGCCAGTTGCGATCACCAGATTGCGGGCTGTCAGCACCTGCGTCTTACCCTCGCGCGCGACATCGACGCGGAACCCATCGGCGGTGCGCGTCACGGAGTTTACGCTGGTTTGCAGCCAGAGATCAGCGCCCGCTGATTTCATCTCCTCCACCAGCATCGCGACAATCTGCTTGGCGGAGCCATCGCAGAACAGTTGGCCCAGGGTCTTCTCGTGCCAGGCGATGCCGTGACGGTCCACCAGCTCAATGAAATCCCACTGGGTATAGCGGGCCATGGCGGATTTGCAGAAATGCGGGTTCTGCGACAGGTAGTTTTCCGGGCTTGCGTACATATTGGTGAAATTGCAGCGTCCGCCACCGGAGATGCGGATTTTTTCCCCCGGTGCCTTGGCGTGATCAATCACCAGCGTGCCGGGGCCGGAACGCGTTGCACACATCATGCCAGCCGCGCCAGCGCCAAGGATCAGGGTTTCATAAGCCATGCCCGGCCATAGGCGCGGATAACTGCCAAAGGCAAGAGGAAGAGGGTGGTCTGATGCAAAGATTCCGGTTACTGTTCGCCTAACGATCCCGAAAACGGGACGGATCACGAGGCAGATAGTGGCGGTTTATCCATGACTGAAATGGTCTATGGCGCGCTCCCCGTACAGGCGGGAGAGCCGATCCTACCCAAATGGTGGCGGACGCTGGACAAATGGACGATGTCCTGTGTCCTGATGCTGTTTGTCATCGGGCTTTTGCTGGGGCTTGCGGCCTCGGTTCCGCTGGCAGAGCGTAACGGTTTTGACAACTTCCACTATGTCGAGCGGCAAGCGATTTTTGGCATCACGGCACTGGTCGCGATGGTGATCACCTCGATGATGTCGCCGACGCTGGTGCGGCGGCTGGCGGTTGTCGGGTTTATCTGCGCCTTTGTGGCGCTGGCCCTGCTGCCGGTGTTTGGCACCGACTTTGGCAAGGGCGCGACGCGCTGGTACAGCCTTGGCTTCGCCTCGCTTCAGCCGTCAGAATTCCTGAAGCCCGGATTTATCGTTGTCGCAGCCTGGATGATCGCGGCGAGCCAGCAGATCAACGGCCCACCGGGCACGCTGATGTCCTTTGGTCTGTGTCTGACGGTGGTCTTGATGCTTGTGATGCAGCCTGACTTTGGTCAGGCCTGTCTGGTGCTGTTTGGCTGGGGCGTGATGTATTTCGTAGCCGGCGCGCCGATGCTGCTGTTGGTGATCATGGCGGCGGTGGTGGTGATGGGGGGCGTTGTCGCCTATTCCAGCTCAGAGCATTTTGCCCGCCGCATCGATGGCTTCCTGAACCCTGAAATCGACCCCACGACCCAGATGGGCTATGCCACCAACGCCATCCGCGAGGGCGGTCTGTTTGGGGTCGGTGTCGGCGAAGGCGAAGTGAAATGGTCGCTGCCGGATGCGCACACCGATTTCATCATTGCCGTCGCGGCTGAGGAATATGGGCTGGTGCTCGTGGTGATCCTGATCCTGCTCTACACCGCTGTGGTGGCGCGGACCCTTTTTCGCCTGATGCGGGAGCGCGACACGTTCATCCGCCTTGCAGGCACCGGTCTGGTTTGTACCTTCGGGGTGCAGGCGATGATCAACATGGGCGTGGCAGTCCGGCTCTTGCCGGCCAAGGGCATGACCCTGCCGTTTGTGAGCTATGGTGGTTCCTCCCTCATTGCGGGCGGCATTGCAGTTGGTATGCTGCTGGCGTTTTCGCGCTCGCGTCCGCAGGGGGAGATCGCGGATTTCCTGCGTGGGCACGGACGGGGTCACGGGCCTCAGACTGGGCCTGCGCGCGGTCACGGGCGCGGATAGAAGAAAGACCTGAATTAAGATGGCGCAAAAATTGCTCTTGATGGCGGCAGGTGGCACCGGGGGGCATATGTTCCCCGCGCAGGCCCTGGCCGAGGCGATGCTGAGACGTGGCTGGCGGGTGAAACTGTCCACCGATGCGCGCGGGGCGCGCTATACCGGCGGGTATCCCCATACGACCGAGATCACCGAGGTGTCCTCGGCCACCTTTGCCCGTGGCGGGCTGCTGGCCAAGGCGATGGTGGCACCGAAGATTGCCGCTGGGGTGCTGAGCATGGCGCGGCAGATGCGCCGGGACCGGCCTGATGTGGTGATCGGCTTTGGCGGCTACCCCTCGATTCCGGCGCTTGGGGCTGCGACCCTGCTGAAGCTGCCGCGCATGATCCATGAACAAAACGGCGTGCTGGGCCGGGTCAATCAGCTGTTTGCGACCCGCGTGGCCGGGGTGGCCTGCGGTGTCTGGCCCACGGATCTGCCGGAAGGGGTAGATGGCGTGCATGTCGGCAACCCGGTGCGCGGCGCTGTTCTTGAGCGCGCAGGGGCCGGTTATATCCCACCCGGCGATTACCCGATGTCGGTGTTGGTGATGGGGGGCAGCCAGGGCGCCCGGATCCTGTCGGATGTGGTGCCCGGTGCAATCGCAGCCCTGCCGGAAGCGCTGCGCAGCCGGTTGCGCGTGTCCCATCAGGCCCGCGACGAGGATGCTGCGCGGGTGACGCAATTCTATGCCGAACATGGGATTGCGGCGGATGTTCAGCCCTTCTTCACCGACGTGCCCGCACGGATGTCGGAAGCCCAGTTGGTGATCTCGCGTTCCGGTGCCTCTTCGGTGGCGGATATCGCAGTGATTGGCCGCCCGTCGATCCTGATCCCCTTTGCGGCGGCGGCTGGCGATCATCAAAGCGCCAATGCCCGCGGGCTGGTGGATGCCGGTGCAGCGATCCTGATCCCGGAGAGCGCCCTTGACGTTTCCGCGCTGACAGAGCAAATGAGCGCGGTTCTCAGCAATCCCGATGGTGCCACCCAGATGGCGCGGGCCGCCTTGCAGGTGGGCATTCCCGATGCGACCGAGCGGCTGGTGGGACTTGTTGAACAGCTGTCCGAGGAAGGAATGACATGACCCCTGCAACCAAACTCCCTGGCGACGTCGGCCCGATCCACTTTGTTGGCATCGGCGGCATTGGCATGTCCGGGATTGCCGAAGTGCTGCTCAATCTCGGCTATGTGGTGCAGGGCTCGGATCTGAAGGGGTCAAAGATCACCAACCGGCTGGAAGAGCTGGGGGCGCGGATCTTTGTCGGGCAGGCGGCGGAAAACCTAGAAGACGCAGCAGTTGTGGTTATTTCCTCGGCGATCAAACCGGGCAACCCCGAGCTGGACGAGGCGCGCCAGCGCGGCCTGCCGGTGGTGCGCCGGGCGGAGATGCTGGCCGAGTTGATGCGCCTGAAATCGAACATCGCCATTGCGGGCACCCACGGCAAGACGACGACCACCACCATGATGGCAGAGCTGATGGTGGCCGGGCATTTCGATCCGACCATTGTGAATGGCGGGATCATTCACGCCTATGGCTCCAACGCGCGGATGGGGCAGGGCGAATGGATGGTGGTTGAAGCCGATGAGAGCGACGGCACATTCAACCGCCTGCCTGCGACCATCGCGGTTGTCACCAATATCGACCCGGAGCATATGGAGCATTGGGGGGATTTCGACACGCTGCGCGACGGGTTTTATGACTTTGTCTCCAACATCCCGTTTTATGGCGTCGCGGTCTGCTGCACCGATCATCCTGAGGTACAAGCGCTGGTAGGCCGGATCACCGACCGCCGGGTTGTGACCTATGGGTTCAATGCGCAGGCGGATGTGCGGGCGGTCAACCTGACCTACAAGGCGGGCGTGGCGCATTTCGACATTCATTTGCAGGCCGAAGACCGCGTGATCGAGGGCTGCACTCTGCCGATGCCGGGGGATCACAATGTCTCCAACGCTTTGTCCGCAGTGGCCGTCGCGCGCCATCTGGGCATGAAGAGCAGTGAGATTCGCGACGCGCTGGCCGCCTTTGGCGGGGTGAACCGCCGCTTCACTAAGGTGGGCGAAGTGGATGGTGTGACCATCATTGACGATTACGGCCACCACCCGGTTGAGATCACCGCCGTTTTGAAAGCGGCGCGTCAGGCCTGCGATGGCCGCGTAATTGCCGTGCATCAGCCGCACCGCTATTCGCGCCTGTCCAGCCTTTTTGAAGATTTCTGCGCCTGTTTCAATGAAGCCGATGTGGTCGCCATCGCCGAGGTCTTTGCCGCCGGCGAAGACCCGATCGAGGGCGCTGGTCGCGATGATCTGGTGGCCGGTCTGATCCGCCACGGCCACCGACACGCGCGCGCCCTGCTGGACGAATCGGATCTGGAACGCCTGGTGCGCGAACAGGCCCGCCCTGGCGATATGGTTGTCTGCCTCGGTGCGGGTACCATCAGCGCCTGGGCCAATGGCCTGCCCGAGCGGTTGCGGGGCTGAGGGTGACAGGCGTGATCTCATATCCGCGGGCGGTTGGCCCGGTGGCTGAGGTGACGCCATGCTGAGCTTGCTTGCTGCCATCCTTTGGGTGTTCGTGGCCACCGGCGTGGCCGCATTGCCGTTGCGCTGGCAGCGGGGGCCGGGGATTGCACTGATCGCCGTGGCGCCGGTCCTGATCTATCTGCTGGGACGGGATCACGGCTGGTTTGCCGCCGCTTTTGGAACATTTGCGCTGGTGTCGATGTTCCGCCGCCCGTTGTTGCACGTGCTGTCGCGCCTGCGACGCGCCCCGGCGCCGGAGGTGAAGGAATGACGCTGTCGCTGATCCTTGCCTGTCTTTGGGTGGTGGTGGCCAATGTGTTGGCGATGGTGCCCAGCCGCGACAATCACTGGTCGCGCGCCTATCTGCTGATCGTGGCAGGTATCCCGCTCGTCGGTTATGTGACCTATGAAAACGGCCCCTGGTGGGGGTTGGGCGTGCTGTTCGCCGGCATGTCGATGCTGCGCTGGCCGGTGATCTATCTGGGCCGCTGGCTGCGCAGCCGGTTGAGCCGCGGCTGAACCCTGCCGATTCTTTCTGTCTCGTGAACTTCCTTTGGCAACCGGCACCGGGTTGGGCCATTGTGTGCCCGACCAAAACCGGAGTAAACGCAAGGCTGGTCCGACGCGCGTGAGTCTCTTTCTGCGTCCGGGCGGCCATAATGGCGCCGGTGGGCATCGGTGCGACAGGCAGGGGCAGGGCATATGAATATCGACGGGCTGCGTGGCAAGCTTCATCCCAATCGCGATCTATCCGGGTTAACCTGGCTGCAGGTTGGTGGTCCGGCGGATTATCTGTTTCAGCCTGCCGATATCGAGGATCTGAGCCATATGCTGCGCAGTCTCGATCCAGAGGTGCCGGTGTTTCCGATGGGAGTCGGCTCAAACCTGATCGTGCGGGACGGCGGTATGCGGGCGCTGGTGGTCCGGCTGGGGCGCGGGTTCAATTCGATTGAGATTGAGGGCGACACGGTTGTGGTGGGGGCTGCCGCGCTGGATAGCCATGTGGCGCGTAAGGCGGCAGACGCGGGCATTGATCTGACATTTCTGCGCACCATTCCTGGTTCCATCGGCGGCGCTGTGCGGATGAATGCGGGCTGTTACGGCAGCTATGTCGCGGATGTGTTTCAGTCGGCCACCGTGGTGCTGCGCAGTGGTGAGGTGGTGACGTTGAACGGGGAAGACCTGAATTTTGCCTACCGACAGAGCGATCTGCCCGAGGGGGCAGTGCTGGTGTCGGCGACCCTTCTTGGGCCCAAAGGTGATCCGGAAGCGCTGCATGCGCGGATGGAGGATCAGCTGGCCAAGCGCGATGCGACACAGCCAACCAAGGACCGGTCTGCCGGATCCACCTTTCGCAATCCGGCGGGATTTTCCTCCACCGGGCAAGCGGATGACGTTCATGATCTGAAGGCTTGGAAGGTCATTGATGATGCCGGAATGCGCGGCGCGCGGCGCGGGGCCGCGCAGATGAGTGAGAAGCATTCCAATTTCTTGATTAACACGGGTGGCGCATCTGCCGCAGATCTTGAGGGATTGGGGGAAGATGTCAGAAAAAAGGTTTACGCCAATTCTGGCATAACGCTAGAGTGGGAAATCATGCGGGTGGGGGATCCGCTTTCCAAATAGCCGACAAAGGCCATGTTTTTCAGGAGGTTACTCCTGATCGGCAAGGCGCCGCTTTAGGAATCGCAGCGGCTGGCAAACTGGAAAAGCGCGATCTTGGTAAAGGCACTGTTAACGGGCCGGTAACGTTTGTGACGTTAATGTGGGGACAGCGAGCCACGAAGGTCTGTGCAGTGCGGGGAACACGCCTCGCGATATCAAAAAGCAGGTTTTGACCTGTAGCATTTGCGGTCAATTTGGGATCGCACAACAAGGGGCGAAAAGCCCCGGAACATTTGAGGCGCTTGTCGTGAGTAAGTCGAGCAGGACACTCCCGAAAGTGGCGGTATTGATGGGTGGCCCCTCGGCTGAGCGCGAGGTGTCTTTGTCCACTGGGCGTGAATGCGCCACCGCGCTTCGGGGCGAGGGATATCAGGTTACGGAACTGGACGCGGGTCCGGATCTTGCTGCGCGTTTGCAGGCAGATCGCCCGGACGTGGTGTTCAACGCGCTGCATGGACGCTGGGGCGAGGACGGCTGCGTGCAGGGGCTGCTGGAATGGCTCGGCATCCCCTACACCCATTCCGGCGTGCTGGCTTCGGCGTTGGCGATGGACAAGCAGCGCGCCAAATCCATCTACCGTGCCGCGGGCCTGCCGGTTGTTGAGAGCGGGATTTACTCCAAGGCTGAGGTGATGGCGGACCATGTGATGGTGCCGCCCTATGTGGTCAAGCCCAACAACGAAGGCTCCAGCGTTGGCGTCTATCTGGTGAATGAGGTGGCAAATGGCCCGCCGCAGCTGTCGGAAGATATGCCCGATGAGGTGATGGTCGAAAGCTTCGCTCCCGGACGGGAGTTGACCACCACGGTACTGGGTGACCGGCCATTGACGGTGACCGATATCCTGACCGACGGCTGGTATGACTATGATGCGAAATACAAACCCGGCGGTTCGCGGCATGTGTTGCCGGCTGATGTCCCCGAGGAGATTTTTGCGCTTTGCCTCGACTATGCGGTGAAGGCCCATGATGCGCTGGGGTGCCGGGGCATCAGTCGGACCGATTTCCGCTGGGATGAGGCGCGAGGGGTTGAGGGGCTGATCCTGCTGGAGACCAACACCCAGCCCGGCATGACTCCGACCTCTCTGACGCCGGAGCAGGCGGAACATGTCGGCATGACATTCGGGCAGCTTTGTTCTTGGCTGGTTGAGGATGCGACATGTCCTCGTTGATCGACCGTTTCCGTAAACCCCGCGAGGGGCGCCCTGATCCGGCGCCATCGCGGCTGACCTATCGCATTCAGCGCTGGATGCTGACGCCGGGCATCCGCTTTGGTGTGCGGTTTGGCATTCCCTTCTGTCTGGTTTTTGTCGCCGGGGCCGCCTTTATGGCGGATGATGCGCGGCGCGACCGGTTGCAGGTGATGATCAGCGACCTGCGGGCGTCGATCGAGGAACGGCCGGAATTCATGGTCAATGTGATGGCCATTGATGGGGCCGGGCGCAGCGTTGCCGAAGATATCCGCGAAGTGGTGCCAATTGATTTTCCGATCAGCTCCTTTGACTTGGATCTAACGCAGATCCGCGATGAGATCACCGGGCTGGACCCGGTACAGACAGCGGATGTGCGGATCCGTCCTGGTGGTGTGCTTCAGGTCACGGTGGAAGAACGCCAGCCCGCTGTTGTTTGGCGCAGCCGCGAAGGGTTGGCGCTGCTGGATGCCAATGGCGTGCATGTGGCTGAGCTGGGGGCGCGCAATATGCACCCGGACCTGCCGCTGGTGGCAGGGCGCAGTGCGGATGATGCCATTGTGGAAGCGCTGCGGCTGTTTGCTGTGGCCAAGCCCTTGGGGCCGCGGATGCGCGGGTTGGTGCGTATTGGCGAGCGGCGCTGGGATCTGGTTCTGGACCGTGGTCAGCGGATCATGTTGCCGGCCGAAAACCCTGTGCCCGCGCTGGAGCGGGTGATTGCCGTCAGCGAAGTTCGCGACCTCCTGGAGCGCGACGTGGCGGCTGTGGACATGCGCCTGGCGGCGCGTCCGACCGTAAGAATGACCGAAAACGCCGTCGAGGACTGGTGGCGGATCCGACAGTTGAACGCAGGCGGGCTATGATATGACCGATCTTTACCAATCCCAGCGCGCGATGCGGCAGATGCGACGTCAGGCCATGCAGCGCGGTGTTGTGGCCATTCTGGATGTAGGCAGCTCGAAGATTGCCTGTCTGGTGCTGCGCTTTGACGGCACCGGGCGGCTGAGTGATGACAATTCCATCGGTTCGCTGGCCGGACAGTCGGGGTTCCGGGTGATCGGGGCGGCCACCACCCGCTCTCGCGGGGTGCAGTTTGGCGAAATCACCGCCATGCAGGAAACCGAGCGCGCCATTCGCACCGCGGTTCAGGCGGCACAGAAGATGGCTGAGGTGCGGGTGGATCACGTGATCGCCTGTTTCTCCGGGGCCAATCCGCGTTCCTACGGGCTGGATGCACAGGTCGATCTGGAAGGCCAGGTGGTGACCGAGAATGAAATCGCCCGTGTGTTGGCGGCCTGCGAAGTGCCGGAATATGGCGCCGGCCGCGAGGTGCTGCATGCCCAGCCGGTGAATTTTGCGTTGGACAATCGGTCGGGGCTGAGCGATCCGCGTGGCCAGATGGGGCAGACGCTGGCGGCAGATATGCACATGCTGACGGTGGATGCGCTGACGGTGCAGAACCTCGTGCGCTGTATCCAGCGCTGTGATCTGGAACTGGCCGGGATTGCTTCCTCTGCCTATGCCTCCGGCTTTGCGGCACTGGTTGAGGATGAGCAGGAATTGGGTGCGGCCTGTATCGATATGGGCGGCGGCTCGACTTCGATTTCGGTCTTTATGAAGAAACATATGATCTATGCCGATGCGGTGCGCATGGGGGGCGATCACATCACCAGCGATATCTCCATGGGTCTGGGGGTTCCGACCGCCAATGCGGAGCGGATCAAGACCTTCCATGGCGGGGTGCATGCGACCGGCGCCGATGATCGCGAGATGATCGACATCCATGCCGACACCGGTGATTGGGAACATGATCGCCGCACTGTCAGCCGGGCCGAGTTGATCGGAATCATGCGTCCGCGTGTTGAGGAAATCCTTGAAGAGGTCCGTGCGCGTTTGGATGCAGCGGGGTTTGACAGCCTGCCGAGCCAGCAGATCGTGCTGACCGGTGGGTCCAGCCAGATCATGGGGCTGGACGGGCTGGCGAGCCGGGTGCTGGGCCAGCAGGTGCGGCTTGGCCGGCCTTTGCGCGTGCACGGCCTGCCGCAATCGGCGACCGGTCCCGGTTTCGCCTCCGCCGTTGGTCTCAGCCTCTTTGCTGCCCATCCGCAGGATGAGTGGTGGGATTTTGAGATGCCGGTTGATCGCAACGCCAGCGGCACGCTGAAGCGGGCGGTGAAATGGTTCCGCGACAACTGGTAGGCGGCGGCGTCCGGCAGGGCTGACAAAGGCCTGCCGTCACCTCGGGACCTGTGGCTGCAGGGCTTTCATTAATCAAATGTTAACGAAAAACTTCGCTGGCAGGGCGGTTTCGCGGGTGACAGCGGAATCCCGCCGCGTTAATGTTCCGATAACGACCGCATCATGCGGCGCATGTAGGCCGAGCAGTGGCCACCAGTATCAGTGACGAGATGTGCTTTCGAGGGCTTTTGTTTTCGGGGGCTGACGTCATGTTGTGGTGTTTTGCTTGGGTTTCCACAGCATTTGCCAAAATCGGCGAAATGTCGCGAAATTAGACAATACTATGTCTATATTTTGTGGAAAATAGCGCTTTTTTGGATGACGCGACTCGTGCTGCGCGGTAGGATTGTCGCAAAGATGGACAGGAATAGGCCCTTGCGGGAGGGCTGATAAACACAGGCGGAACGAGCATGACCTTGAACCTTTCGATGCCCGGCCAGGAAGAGCTGAAGCCCCGGATTACCGTGTTTGGCGTCGGCGGGGCAGGCGGCAATGCCGTCAACAACATGATCGACAAACAGCTGGATGGCGTGGACTTTGTCGTCGCCAACACCGACGCGCAGGCGCTGCAGCAAAGCGCCTCCAAGAGCCGGGTTCAGCTGGGGATCAAAGTGACCGAAGGTCTGGGTGCGGGCGCGCGCCCTTCGGTCGGGTCTGCGGCCGCGGAAGAAAGCATCGAACAGATCGTGGATCACCTCGCGGGGGCGCATATGTGCTTCATCACCGCAGGTATGGGCGGCGGCACCGGCACTGGGGCTGCGCCGATCATCGCACAGGCCGCCCGTGAACTGGGTGTTCTGACCGTTGGTGTTGTCACCAAGCCGTTCCAGTTCGAAGGCAACAAGCGGATGCGTCAGGCGGAGGAGGGCGTCGAAGCCCTTCAGAAGGTTGTCGATACGCTGATCATCATTCCGAACCAGAACCTGTTCCGTCTGGCCAATGAGAAAACCACCTTCACCGAGGCGTTCTCCATGGCGGATGACGTTCTTTATCAGGGTGTTAAGGGTGTGACTGACCTGATGGTCCGTCCTGGTCTTATCAATCTCGACTTTGCGGATGTGCGCGCCGTGATGGACGAGATGGGCAAGGCGATGATGGGTACCGGCGAGGCCGAGGGCGAAGATCGCGCGGTGCAGGCTGCCGAGAAAGCCATTGCCAACCCGCTTCTCGATGAAATCAGCCTCAAGGGTGCGAAGGGTGTTCTGATCAACATTACCGGCGCCCACGATCTGACCCTGTTTGAATTGGACGAAGCGGCCAACCGCATTCGCGAAGAGGTCGACCCGAACGCAAACATCATCGTTGGCTCCACCCTCGACACTGAGATGGAAGGCAAGATGCGCGTCTCCGTGGTTGCCACCGGTATTGATGCGGTTGACGTCCACTCCGACATTCCGGTGCCGCGTCGTCCGATGTCCGCGCCGCTGAAACAGACCGTGAGCGTTGAAGAGACCCGCAGCGCAGCCCCGCTGGAGCTGAGCACACCGGTTGAGCAGCAGGCACCTGCCGCCACCGCAGAGCCGGTTGCCGCAGCGCAGGAAGAACCGTCGCTGTTCTCGGAATTCGACGACGGTCAGACCGCAGCCGAAGGTCAGTACGAAGAGGTTCTGGAAGAGGCGAGCGAACAGTTGGGGGCTGATGGCCTGCCGGCACCTGCATATCAGGGTACAGCCGCGCCGGAATTCCAGCCGCAGGCGGATGTGGCCAGCACTCAGGCCGAGAGCTTTGTTGCGCCTAAGGCCCCTGCACCGGGCACGCCCTCGCCGGAAGCCATCGTGCGTCTTCAGGCCGCGGCACAGCGTGCGCAGCCGCAACAGCCGATGCAGCAACAGGTCCAGCAGCCGCAGATGCAGCAGCGCCCCTCGATTGATGCGGTTCAGCCGCGTGCGCCGCAGCCTCAGCAGGTGCAGCAGCAACAGCCTCAGCAGCAGCCCGCTGCGGCGGGTCAGGAACAGCGCCGGTTTGGCCTCAACTCCTTGATCCACCGCATGACCGGCAGCGCCGCAGAAGGCCAGCCTGCCAAGCCGCAGCAGCCGACGCGCCAGCAGCCGCCGGTGCAGCAGTCCCCGGTTCAACAGGCGCCGATGCATCAGCCCCAAGTTGCGCATCAGGGTCAGCAGGCGGCCCCAGCTGCTCAGCCGCAGCGTCAGGCCAACCCGGAGCAGGAGCGGATCGAAATTCCGGCATTCCTGCGCCGTCAAGCCAACTGAGCTGATCACATATAAGATAAAAAGGTCGCCATCTGGCGGCCTTTTTTCATTTTGTATCAGATGTTTATTGCCGGTTGGGCAGTGTTTTGCCTATCTGTTACAGGGATGTTTCATTCCGTTACAAAGATTGAGTTGAGCCTGACGGAGTGACACCTTACCTCTGTTCCGCAACAAGGGCCAAGACTGCGGCCCTCCCATACGGAATGAGGCCAACGTGCAGAATACGCTTAAAGCATCAGTGACATTTGACGGGGTGGGCCTCCACTCTGGCAAACCTGTTCGCATGATCCTGAAGCCTGCTGCGGCAGGGCACGGCATCTGCTTCCGGCGCACTGACATTGCTTTGGGCAACACGCTGGTACCCGCGCTTTGGGACCGGGTCGAGCGGACGCCGCTCTGCACACGTCTGGTCAATGCCTCCGGTGTTGCGGTCTCCACCGTGGAGCACATCATGGCAGCGCTGGCAGGCTGTGGCATCCACAACGTGATGATCGATATTGATGGCCCCGAAGTGCCGATCATGGACGGGTCGTCAGCGCATTTTGTCCGCGGCATCATGCAGACGGGTATTCAACGTCTTGCCGCGCCGGTCACCGCCTATCAAGTGCTGAAGACGGTCAGCGTCACCCATGACGGGGCCACTGCGACGCTGATGCCCAGCAGTCGTCTCACCATTGAATTCCACATTGATTTTGCCGAGGCGGCGATTGGCCGTCAGAGCAAGACTCTGGATCTGCGCAATGGCGCTTTCGCGCGTGAGCTTTGTGACAGCCGTACCTTCTGCCGTCGCGTCGACGTCGAAAGCATGCAGGCCAATGGTCTGGCGCTGGGAGGTGTTCCCGGTGAAAACGCTGTGGTGTTTGACGGTCACGAAGTCCAAAGCGGTCTGGGCCTGCGCCACGCGGATGAGCCGGTACGCCACAAGATGCTGGATGCGCTTGGTGATCTGTCGCTGGCCGGTGGCCCTGTGTTTGGCCACTATATCGGTGACCGTGCCGGTCATTCATTGACCAACACGTTGCTGCGGGCCGTGTTTGCAACGCCCGGCGCCGTGCGTCAGGTGACCTGCGATACCGCGATGACAGCGCGCCTGCCCGGGCAGGGGTTGGTCTGGGCCGAGATCCCGACCGACGCGCGCCGCGTTGCGTAACTGAATTGAGGCTATCGGGTGGAAACGTCGGCTGGGGGGCCTGACGTTTGATCTGGGTTCCCCCGGCAAACGGGGCGCACCCGGCGCCAACCGGACCGCGCGCTGCAACGACAGCACTTCGGTCATTTTCGGACAGAGCGAAGCAGCAGGCGTGCCGGGCACAGGCTGCACCTCGGTCCGCTTCTATACAGGCCCATGCGTTGGCGCAGCCCGACCGGAGCATATTGCGCCGAGGGCACCGGGGGGAGATCTTCGAGCCGTTCTTAGGCACAGACCCTTGAGGGGCGGGGCGGTTCGAAGATCACACCGGCACACGCGGCCGATGGCGGGCATGACATGCGGCTGTGCCGGGTCCGTTTCACCTGATTTTGACCGAGTAACAGGCCTTTGTTTTGCCGTGTCTTACTGCGACAGGGCTGGGGTCGGGGTGCTTCATACCCTTGACCCCGCCGCGCTTTCTCTGCCAAGTGGGCTGGAAATCGGTTAAAGACGTTTTGTGCGTCAATTGAATGTGCTAGACCGGGCAGAACCGGGGTTCACACCCGTAAGTAAATGACGGTGAGGTTAGGCGGACATGATCGGCATGGGGGCGGCAGCCAAAACCATCGGCGCGGTTCTACTCGTAGCTGCGCTTTCGGGGTGCGGCGGAGATGGGGGCGCGGCCAAGAGTTCGCAACCGCTTGAAGGCTTTACGCCGGAGCAGATCTACGAACGTGGTGAGTTCGAGATGGAGCGCAACCGGACCGAGGATGCGGCCTTCTATTTCTCCGAGATTGAACGTCTCTATCCCTATTCGTCCTGGGCTAAACAGGCCCTGATCATGCAGGCCTACGCCTACCATCTGGGCCGGGACTATGAGGACAGCCGCGCCGCCGCGCAGCGCTATATCGACTTCTATCCAACCGAAGAAGATGCCGCTTATGCGCAGTATCTGCTGGCATTGAGCTACTATGACCAGATCGACGAAGTGGGCCGCGATCAGGGGCTGACCTTTCAGGCGCTGCAATCGCTGCGCACCGTGATCGAGGTCTATCCCGACAGCGAATATGCCAGTTCAGCGATCCTGAAATTCGACCTCGCCTTTGACCATCTGGCGGGCAAGGAGATGGAGATCGGTCGCTACTACCTGCGCAAGGGGCATTACACCTCTGCTGTGAATCGATTCCGCGTCGTGGTCGAGGATTTCCAGACCACCACCCATACCGCAGAAGCGTTGCACCGTCTGGTGGAGGCCTATCTGTCGCTGGGACTGGTGAATGAGGCGCAGACCGCCGGTGCTATTCTGGGCCATAACTATCAATCGACCGAATGGTATGAGGACAGCTTCAAGCTGCTGACAGACAACGGGCTGAAAATGCGCGATGTCGGCAACAACTGGCTGAGCCAGATCTACCGTCAGTCCATCAAGGGGCAGTGGCTTTAATCGCCACGTCCGCAATGGGGCCGGGCCATGCTGCGCGCGCTTGATATCCGCGATATCCTGATTATCGACCATCTTGAGCTGAATTTTCAGCCGGGATTGAACGTGCTGACCGGGGAAACCGGCGCCGGTAAGTCCATCCTGCTGGATTCGCTTGGGTTTGTTCTGGGCTGGCGGGGCCGTGCGGAACTGGTGCGTCAGGGCGCCAAACAGGGCGAGGTTCTGGCCGAGTTCGACCTGCCCCCTGACCATCCCGCCCACGCGGTACTGGCTGAGGCCGGGTTGCCCGGTGGCGACACGCTGCTCTTGCGCCGTGTGAACACCGCTGAGGGGCGCAAGACCGCCTGGGTCAACGACCGGCGCTGTTCCGGTGAGGTCTTGCGGGCGCTGTCGGAGACTCTGCTGGAGTTGCATGGCCAACATGATGACCGGGGGCTGCTGAACCCGCGCGGCCATCGCGCCATGCTGGATGAATTTGCGGGGCTGGGCGACATGTTGGCCACCGTGCGTGATCGCTGGGCCACGGCCAGCCGGGCACGAAAGGCTGTAGAGGAAACCCGTGTCGCGCTGGAGGCCATCCGCGCCGAAGAGGACTTCCTGCGCCATGCGGTGGCGGAGCTGGACGCGCTGGATCCACAGCCCGGCGAGGATGCCGCGCTGGATCAGCGGCGGCGTGAGATGCAGTCTGCCGAACGTATTCGCGGTGATATTCAGCGCGCGCAGGGTATTCTGTCAGAAGGCGCCGAGGCGGCACTGGGTGATGCGCAGCGGTGGCTGGAAGGGGTCTCGGATCAGGCAGAAAACGCGCTGGATGCGCCAATTGCCGCGCTGCTCAGGGCGATGATTGAGCTGGGTGAGGCGCAGGACGGTGTGGCGCGGGTGCTGGAAGGTTTGGATTTCAACCCAGGTGAGTTGGAGGAGAGCGAGGAGCGGCTCTTTGCGATCCGGGCATTGGCGCGCAAACATGATGTGCTGCCGGATGATCTGGGTGGATATGCCGAGACGTTGCGCCAGAAACTGGCGGCTGTTGATGCGGGCGATCAAGATATGGCCAATCAGGAGGCCGCATTGGCCGAGGCTGAGGCCGTCTATGCCGGCGCAGCCGCGCAACTGTCAGCCGCGCGCCGAGAAACAGCTGCTGCACTGGACACGGCGGTGATGGCGGAACTCGCTCCGCTGAAAATGGAGCGGGCCGTGTTTGAGACGCGGCTCACCGATACGGAACCGGGGCCGGAGGGCAAGGACGCCGTTGCCTTTACCGTGGCAACCAATCCGGGCGCGCCGGCGGGGCCACTGAACAAGATCGCCTCAGGCGGTGAGTTGAGCCGCTTCCTGCTGGCGCTGAAGGTGTGTTTGCGCGGTGAGACCGGCAATCAGACGATGATCTTCGATGAGATCGACCGCGGTGTTGGCGGTGCAACCGCCGATGCTGTCGGACGGCGGCTGAAATCACTGGCAGAGGGCAGTCAGGTTCTGGTGGTGACACATTCACCGCAGGTTGCCGCTCAGGGTGCGCATCACTGGCGGGTCCAGAAACAGGTGATCGATGGCCAGACCCTGTCGCAGGTGGTGCCCTTGGATGAGGGCGAACGCGTTGATGAGCTGGCGCGGATGGTTTCTGGTGATACAATTACCCCAGAGGCCCGCGCCGCTGCCAAGGCGCTGTTGGCCGGCTGATGTAGAACTGTCGCTCTGGCGACCGTAAGCGGTTGGGTTTTCACGATGGTTTAACCACCCTGTCGATAGTCTGCCGCTGAAAGAGACAAGAACGACACCGGGACAATCGGGTTCATGCCACAGACCATTCGCTCCGTTATTTCTGCCCAGTTCACTCAGGGCGTTGCCGGAGCGCGGGATGTCTGGCGGGTTCTGCGGCATCGCGGCCCAAGCCAGATCCAATTCTGGTTTATCGCCCTGCTGATTGGGATCGCCGCCGGATTTGCGGCGCTGTTCTTTCGCAAGGGGATCACGGCGTTTCAGGCCTGGGTCTACGGCGCGGAGGATGTGAATTTTCTGCATAGTTTTGCGCAGGGCATGCCGTGGTATTGGCTGGTGGCGATTCCGACGCTGGGGGGGCTGGTGGTGGGGCTGATCCTGCACCGGTTTACCCCTGATGCCCGCGTCCGCTCCGTTGCCGATGTGATTGAAGGGGCAGCCCTGGGGGATGGCCGGGTTGAGATGCGCGCGGGACTGGCATCGGCCTGTGCGTCCTTCCTGACGCTGAGCACCGGAGGCTCAACCGGGCGAGAGGGGCCGGTGGTGCATATGGCTGGTGTCATCTCAACCTGGGTCAGCAACCGCATTCAGGCGGATGGGATCACCGGGCGTGACCTGCTTGGGTGTGCGGTGGCGGCTGCGGTCTCTGCCAGTTTTAACGCACCCATCGCCGGGGCGCTGTTTGCGCTTGAGGTGGTGCTGCGGCATTTTGCGGTCCATGCCTTTGCGCCAATTGTGATTGCCTCGGTTGCTGGGACAGTGATCAATCGGTTGGAATACGGCGATGTGACCGAATTTGATCTGATCACGCCGGGTGCGCTGCAGTTTTATGTCGAACTGCCGGCCTTTCTGATGCTTGGGCTGATTTGTGGGCTGGTGGCGGTTGTGCTGATGCGCTCGATCTTTTTTGCCGAACAGCTCGGTAATGCGCTGCAGGATCGGCTAAAGCTGCCGCGCTGGCTGCGGCCTGCGGCGTCGGGTCTGCTGCTGGGCGTGATTGCGGTTTGGTTCCCCCATATTATCGGTGTCGGCTATGAAACCACGGTTCTCGCGCTGACAGGCGCGCTGGTGTTGCATCAGACAATCCTGTTTGCGATGGTCAAAACCGCCGCTGTGGCGATCACCATGGGCGGGCGTATGGGGGGCGGGGTGTTTTCCCCCTCGCTGATGGTGGGCGCGCTGACCGGATTGGCATTCGGGCTGATTGCAACGGCGGTGCTGCCGGATGTCTCGGGGACACATACGCTTTATGCCTTTGCCGGAATGGGAGCGGTGGCCGCCGCTGTTCTGGGCGCGCCGATTTCCACCACGTTGATTGTGTTTGAGCTGACTGGCGACTGGCAAATTGGCCTGGCGGTGATGGTGGCGGTGTCGATGTCGACGGCGCTGGCCTCGCGCATTGTGGATCGGTCGTTTTTCCTCACCCAGCTGGAGCGGCGCAATATTCACTGTGCTGCAGGCCCGCAGGCCTATCTTCTGTCGATGTTGCGTGCAGGCGCTGTGATGCGGCCGATGGGAGATCCGCGTTGTGCCAGCGCCGAAGATTGCGCGGATCTGATTGAACAGGGGTTGTCGATCCGGGCCTCCGCCTCACTGGAGGCGGCGATGCCGATCTTTGATCGGGCGGAACTGATGTATCTCCCGGTGCTGGCCGAGATGGAGGGTGGCGACAATCCGCCGAATCTCATCGGAGCTCTTTACCACATTGATTCGCTCAAGGCCTACAACCGCGCATTGGCCGCGGCGGCCGCGGAAGAGCACAGCTGACTGCTAAAAACTGCGGCAACCCAACGCCAGTTTGCGACATTTCCGACAAAGGCGTCGCTAAAAGACATGTTTACCCGCAAAAGACGATCTCGAATATGTGATATTTCTGAAACGGGTGTTCGGTTTTTTCCTTAAGTAATTTTAACCTTTATCGGCGGAGCCGTTTAATTATGGTTAACATAAGAGTAATGGTGATCATTCTTCGGAAGTGAAAACATGCAACACAATAAAATCAGCCCAACAGAGGCTGAACACGTGGCGAAGGCAGTAGAGCAGGAAAACGAACGCGCGTCTTATGAGGCGTTGATCGACTATGTTGTTCAAAGCGCACGGGATGCGCAGATGTTCTGCACAGGCGAGTCTGTAGAGGCGGCGCGTGAGCATCTGTGCCAAACGATCCTCAGCTGACAGTCACGGCGTTTCAGTCGGCCTATATTGGTTTCTTAATTGGTATTTATCTATTTCTTCAGATCCGCTTCACGGGATCTAATAAACGGCCCTGGTAATGCATAGCATAAAACGATCGAATTGATCGTTATACGTGCGCCTTGCTGTCGTTGGGGTTGCTAGTGTCGCTGGCTGTGCCCGTGGTTTTGGGTCGTTTTCAGACCCAGCTTGCCAGCGCATTCCTGATCTTTCACGGTCTCACAGAGACCCGGAGCCACTTGATGTGCGAGGCTTCTGAAGGCTTGTAGGTCTGGGCGAAAGCTTGCTTATCCATAGACAAGGCGCCCCGAATGGAGCGCCTGTGAAGTGTGAATGGCGTATTCTTGCCGATGATTTTCGGATCTCAGATCTGTTCGACCTTGACTGAGTCCCCGGTGACAAAGGCGAGGTGGTCCTTGATCTCAGCCACGGCGTCGAGCGGAGCTTCATAGCTCCAGACGGCGTTTTCAGTCACCGAGGATTTGTTCACGATGGAGTAGTAGCTGGCGTCGCCCTTACCCGCGCAATAGGTGGTCTTGTCACTGCGGTCCAGGAAGGCTGTTGCGATGTCTCCGCGGGGAAAATAGATGACGGGCGCCAGATCGCCCTCGCTCAGCTCAAGCGCGTTGCTGCTCTCGCCAAGCACTGCGCCACCAGAGCGCACCACCCAGGTGCCTGCTGCCTTGCGAATTTGGATCTTAGTCATGGTCTTTTCCTTCACGTCGTTCGTCACGGATCAATATCGTCTTTGGTTGTAACACTGCGGTATCACAGCGGTGCCGTAGCGGCATCCAGCCAGCGTCGCGCCGGGGCTGTTACGTTGGGTCCAATCTTGTCGGCCACAGCCGCATGATAGATGTTCAACCAGTCCCGCTCTGCCGTTGTGAGCATCTCTGCGACGATCAGTCGCCGGTCCAGCGGGGCATAGGTCAGGGTGCGCCAGCTCAGCATGTCACGGTCTGCGTCAGCGCTGTCCAGCTCAGACGCCGGTTCTACCACCAACAGGTTTTCAATGCGAATGCCAAATGCGCCTTCGCGGTAATATCCCGGCTCATTGGAGAGGATCATCCCGGGGTCCAGCGGAACGGTACCAGCGCGGCTGAGCCTCTGCGGCCCTTCATGAACGCTGAGGAAGGCACCAACGCCATGCCCCAGCCCATGATTGAAATCCTGTCCGGCGAGCCAGAGCGGCATTCGACCCACCGCTTCGATGTCGCGCCCGGCGAGGCCTTTGGGCCAGCGCAGCCGGGACATGGCAATCATGCCCTGAAGGACGCGGGTATAGGCCTCTCGGGCCTCCTGCGGTGGGGTGCCGACGGCGAGGGTACGGGTGATGTCTGTGGTGCCATCCAGATATTGCCCGCCACTGTCCAGCACCAGGAGGTGGCCGTTTTCCAGCGTGGCATTGCTGTCCTCGCTGACGCGATAGTGGATGATGGCGCCATTGGGGCCGGTGCCGGAGATGGACTCAAAGCTGATGTCGCGCAGTTTGGGATCCTTGCGGCGCTCCGCTTCGAGGCGTTTGACCACGTCGATTTCGGTGACCGTACCGGGGGGCTGAGCGTCCAGCCAGGCAAGGGTTTCGACGACCGCCGCCCCGTCGCGCAGATGAGCGGCGGCGCTGCCCTCGACCTCGGCGGCGCATTTGCGGGCCTTGGGCAAGGCGCAGGGGTCACCGGCTGCGACCAGCGCATCACCGAGCTGATCGGCGACGATCTGGGGCAGGGTGGTCGGGTCAGCGGCGACGGCTGCGTTCTGGCCCTGAGCAAGGTCCGCCACCGCCGGGAGGAAGGCCGTAGGCGCCTGCACTGACACGTCCGGGCCGAGATGTGCGGCGACGTCAGCCAGCTTTTCTGCGGCCATGAACAGATCCACCCGCGCGTCGGCCTGCAGAATGGCAAAGCCGTGGGCGACGGGGTTGTGGGCGATATCGCTGCCACGGATGTTCAGCAGCCACATGATGCTGTCAGGCAGGGTGATTACTGCGGCACTCTGCCCCGCGTTGCGCAGCCCCTCGGCCAGAGAGGCGATTTTCGCAAGGGCCGTTGTGCCTGCGTATTCAACAGGATGGGCGATAACGGGCTGCATGGGCGGGGCGGGCTGATCAGGCCAGATGCGGTCCACGAGATTGCCGCATTGCACAAAGTCAAAACCATGGTCGCCCAGTGATATTTTCAGCGTCTTGATCTGGCTGGCGGAATGCAGCCAAGGATCATATCCGATGCGTCCGCCCTCTGGCAGCTGTTCTTTCAGCCAGTCGGCGAGCTGCACCTCCGGCCAATGGACCGGGGTGTAGACCTCCGCCACCTGCTGTTTCACCTGCGTACGATACCGCCCGTCGATGAAGACACCTGCGATGTCCCGCAGCACGGCGCAGAAGCCGGCTGAGCCGGTGAAGCCGGTGAGCCAGGCCAGCCGCTCATCGCCGGGGGCAACATATTCGCCTTGATGGGCATCTGCGCGGGGCACCAGAAAACCGTCCAGCGCCTCCTGTTGCATCTCTGCGCGCAGCGCGTTGAGCCGGGGCGGACCCTGGTCCGGGCGGGTCGCTACGTCAAAGGTCTGGAACATCGGCTCCCTCCATCTGTTTCGGGTGGTCCGCGACGGTCGGTCAGGGCGCAGCGACCGGCCCTTCTGGGAGGGTGTTGCGCGACGTCGGCAGGAACAAGGAAATGACGCGGCAGTCATGGCGCGCTCTGTCCCGAACACTTGTTCCAAATCCGGCGGCTTCCCGCAACCCCTGTAGCACAAAGCCCCGCACCGAAGCGGCGCGAGGCTTTGAACAGAGCAGTGCGGCTGAGTTTCTCAGCTTGCGCGTTTGATGCCCATCACACGGGCACGGGCGCGTGGGTCACTGTCAAACAGGGCCGCCAGCTGTTCGGTCATGGCACCTGCCAGCTGTTCGACATCGGTGATGGTGACGGCGCGATCATAGTAGCGGGTCACATCATGGCCGATGCCGATGGCCAGCAGTTCCACCTGTTTGCGCCGCTCCACCATGGCGATCACATCGCGCAAGTGTTTTTCCAGATAGTTGGCCGGGTTCACCGACAGGGTGCTGTCATCCACCGGCGCGCCGTCGGAAATCACCATCAGGATCTTGCGGGCTTCTTGCCGTGCGACCATGCGACGATGCGCCCATTCCAGCGCCTCACCGTCGATGTTTTCCTTCAGGAGGCCCTCTTTCATCATCAGGCCGAGGTTGTCACGGGTCCGGCGCATCGGCGCATCGGCACCTTTGTAGATGATGTGGCGCAGGTCGTTCAGGCGTCCCGGCAATTGCGGGCGGCCCTCATTGAGCCAGGCTTCGCGGGCCAGGCCGCCTTTCCAGGCGCGGGTGGTAAAGCCGAGGATTTCGACCTTCACGTTGCAGCGTTCCAGCGTGCGGGCCAGAACATCGGCGCAGATCGCAGCGATAGAGATCGGGCGGCCCCGCATGGAGCCTGAGTTATCCAGGAGCAGTGTCACCACAGTGTCGCGGAATTCGGTGTCTTTCTCGCGTTTGAAGGACAGGGGCGTGGTGGGGTTCGCGACCACACGGGCCAGACGACCGGCATCCAGAATGCCCTCTTCCAGATCAAACTCCCAAGAGCGGTTCTGTTGCGCCTGAAGGCGGCGCTGCAACTTGTTGGCCAGCCGCGAGACGGCCCCCTTCAAGGGTTCCAGCTGCTGGTCGAGATAGGCGCGCAGACGCTCCAGCTCGGCCGGTTCGGCGAGATCTTCGGCGGCGATTTCCTCGTCATGGGCATCGTTGAAGACCTGGTAGTCAGGATCAGCTTCGGAGACTGCGGGCGGGGGCGGCGGATCAAGCGGCGCTTCACCATCGGGCATCTCGGTGTCTTCGGCCAGTTCCTCGTCGGCCATCTCATCCATGGAGACCTGCGCCTGACTTTCGTCCTGCTGCTGCTCCTGAGCCTGCTCGGGGTTCGCGTCAGCTTCTTCCTCGTCAGAATCGTCCTGACCGTTGCTGTCGGGGTCCTGCTGCTCCTCAGTGTCCTCTTCAGCGTCGTTTTCCTGCTCATCGTCGAGCTGGTCCGGGTCCTCACCCAGCTGATCGCCATAGCCAAGATCGGTGATCACCTGACGGGCAAATTTGGCAAAGGTCGCCTGATCCTCGATAGTGTCATCAAGGTTCGCCAGTGTTTCACCGGCCTGCTGCTCAATGAAACCGCGCCAGAGTTCCATGACATTGGCAGCAGCTTCAGGCATTGGGCGGCCAGTGGCCAGATGGCGGATCAGATAGCCAGCCGAGACCGCCAGCGGCGCCTCGGTTGCGGATTTGATCTGGTCGTAGCCCTTGCGCAGGGCCTCGTTCTGGATCTTTACGTCAATGTTGGAAGCGGTGCCGGGCATGTGCCGCGCGCCCATCGCCTCGCAGCGGGCGGACTCCAGCGCCTCGTAGAGATCCCGCGCCATATCGCCGGGTGGGGCGTAGCGGGCATGGGTGGCGGTGTCGTGGAATTTGTGGCGCAACGCCAGTGCGTCGGCGGTGCCACGGGCCAGCAGCACTTCCTCGCGGCTCATCCGGCGGGAGACCTGCGGCAGCCGCATATTGTCGCCCGTGAGCCCTGCGGGGTCGACGGAATAGGAGACGTTCAGCTCAGAATCGTCAGCCATCACCTTGGTGGCTTCGGCCAGCGCCTTCTTGAACGGATCGGCGGGGTTGTCGTTGGGCTTATTCATGGTCGCACCTTTTCCGCTAGTCAGCATCGCCCTTGCCCGATTGAAAGTCCAGCGCATGTGCTGCGGATAAAGCAGCGGCTGTCCCGGCGGAGTGGGCGAGACGCGCCCGCCCATTTTGCCGGTGGCAAACCGTCGCTTTGACGGGGGCGGGTCGGGCGCTGCCCGGCCTGCGGCCGGGCGGCAGTTTACCAGTTAGCCCAGCGAAACGCTGGCAGCGCTTTCGGGCAGCTCTTCGTCAAAGCAGCGCTGGTAGAATTCGGCCACGGTCTGGCGCTCCAGCTCGTCGCATTTGTTCAGGAACGACAAGCGGAAAGCATAGCCCACATCGCGGAAAATCTCGACGTTCTGTGCCCAGTTGATCACGGTCCGGGGCGACATCACGGTGGACAGATCGCCGTTCATAAACGCGGTCCGGGTGAGGTCGGCGACGGTCACCATCTGGGAGATGGTCTTGCGCCCCTCGGCGGTGTTGTAATGCGGCGCCTTGGACAGCACGATGGCCGCTTCTGCATCATGGCTGAGGTAGTTCAGCGTCGCCACCAGCGACCAGCGGTCCATCTGGGCCTGGTTGATCTGCTGAGTGCCGTGATACAGCCCGGTTGTATCACCGAGGCCCACGGTGTTGGCGGTGGCAAACAGGCGGAAATAGGGGTTCGGCGTGATGATCTCATTCTGGTCCAGCAGCGTCAGCTTGCCGTCATGTTCCAGAACACGCTGGATCACGAACATCACGTCGGCGCGGCCTGCGTCGTATTCGTCGAACACGATCGCAACCGGGTTGCGCAGCGCCCAGGGCAGGATGCCTTCGTGGAATTCGGTGACCTGCTTGCCGTCGCGCAGCTTGATCGCGTCCTTGCCGATGAGGTCGATCCGGGAGATGTGGCTGTCGAGGTTCACCCGCACAGAGGGCCAGTTCAAACGGGCGGCAACCTGTTCGATGTGGGTCGATTTACCCGTGCCGTGATATCCCTGGATCATCACGCGGCGGTTGTGGCTGAAGCCTGCGAGGATGGCCAGTGTGGTCTCAGGATCGAATTTATAGGTGGGGTCCAAAGCCGGAACCCGGTCAGAGCCTTCGGCGAAGCCCTTAACGGTCATATCCGTATCAATTCCGAACACATCGCGCACCGAAAAGGTCTCGGTGGGTTTCGCGTTCATATCCAGCAAACCGTCGGTCATCGCAGTCGATCCTTATCCTCATCCGCGCAGCGTCCGTCGGCTGCGGGCAATCCGCTGGATTGGTGCCTGATCTTGTCTGCAATCGCAAGGGGCCATGGTCGGGTTTAACCAGCTGTCGTGACGTTTGGATCAAAACTGGCCCTATGGGGGCTGTCGCGGCCAGTGGATGCACTATCTTTCATCCGCTCAGTTAATGTCGCGGCGGGGGGGCTGCAGCGCGATGGGATGCGGCAGCAAACGCATAGCGGGGTTGCGTTCGTCAGCGGTCTGTGGCGCCTTGGTGGGCAAATGAACCCTGTACAAAAGGGGCCAAAGCCGATATCAGCGCGCACTTGGATGAGGACATCCGCGTTCCTGCGCAGTCGGGGACATTCCCGATATCGGCGTGGCCAAGGTGGCGCGCCCCGCAGCAAGCGAAATGAAATCTTGAAAACAGCACTCGAACAAGCGCTTCAGGCGCGCGGCTACGAGCATTTGACACCCGTGCAAGAGGCCGTCACTGCAGCCGAGCTGGACCAGTCCGACCTTCTGGTGTCGGCCCAGACCGGTTCCGGCAAAACCGTAGGCTTTGGCCTGGCGATGGCCCCCACATTGTTGGGCGACGCCGAGAAACTGGACCGTGCCGATCTGCCGCTGGCACTGGTCATTGCGCCGACCCGTGAACTGGCGTTGCAGGTCAAACGCGAACTTGGCTGGCTTTATGCCGAAGCCGGGGCACATGTGGTCTCTACCGTTGGTGGTATGGACATGCGCGATGAGCGGCGTGCACTGGAACGTGGCGCCCATATCGTTGTGGCGACACCGGGCCGGCTGCGCGACCACATCATGCGCGGCTCCCTCAACCTGTCGCAGGTCCGCGCCGTGGTGTTGGACGAAGCCGATGAGATGCTCGATCTGGGCTTCCGCGAAGATCTTGAATTCATTCTGGGCGAGTCCCCGGAAGAGCGCCGCACATTGATGTTCTCGGCCACCGTGCCTGCGGGCATTGCGCGGCTGGCGGAGACCTATTTGAAGGATCACCAGCGGATCAAAACCGTGGCAGAAGCCTCGCAGCATGCGGATATTGAATATCAGATGCTGGCCGTGGCGCAGCGGGATGTCGAGAACGCGGTCATTAACGTTCTTCGCTTCCACGAGTCGCCCAATGCGATTGTGTTCTGCAACACCCGTGCGGTGGTGAACCGGATGACCACGCGGCTGAGCAATCGCGGGTTTTCCGTGGTTGCCCTGTCCGGTGAGCTGTCCCAGGCGGAGCGGTCCAACGCGCTGCAGTCCCTGCGGGACGGGCGGGCCCGTGTCTGCGTGGCAACGGATGTGGCGGCGCGCGGGATCGACCTGCCGAAGCTGGATCTGGTCATTCACGCGGATCTGCCATCCAGCCATGAGACGCTGTTGCACCGGTCGGGCCGTACTGGCCGTGCCGGGCGTCAGGGCGTGTCCGCGCTGATCGTGCCGCCAAAGGCAAAGGGCAAGGCCCTGCGCCTGCTGCGCTCGGCCAAGATCACGGCAGAGACCAGCCCGGCCCCCAGTGCCGATGATGTCCGCAGCCGCGACTTTGAGCGCCTACTAGGCGACAAGGCCTGGAGCGAACCGGTCAGCGAAAACGAGACCGCCCCTGTGGCAGAGCTGGTTGAGCGGTTCTCGCCCGAGCAGCTGGCCGCCGCCTATCTGCGTCTGTTCCACGATCGCCACAGCGCGCCTGAGGAGCTGAGCGATCCGCAGCACGACAAACGTGAGCGCCAAGAACGCGCGCCCTTTGGTCCGTCCGTGTGGTTCGCCGTCAGCGGTGGCCGCAAGGCCGGTGCCGAGCCGCGCCGACTGCTGCCTGCACTGTGCAATGCCGGAGGGCTAACCAAGGATGATATCGGCGCGATCCGGGTTCAGTTTGACCAAAGCTACGTGGAAGTGCGCGAGGGCAGCGCCGAAAGCTTCTGGGGCGCGGTGAAACATGACGGTCTGGAAGAGGGGGCAAATGTCACCCGTCTGGATAAAGCGCCGGATCTGCCCAAATCCCCACGCCCGCAGGGCCGTGAAGGCGGTGGTTTCCGCGATGACAAACGCGGCCATCGTGGACAGGATCGCGGAGATCGCGGAGATCGCGGAGATCGTGGAGATCGCGGTGGCGAACGGGGGGAGCGTAAGCCCTATGGCGACAAGCCCCGCTTTGACAAACCGCGCGGCGACAAGCCTGCTTACGGTGACAAGCCACGTGGTGAAAAACCATATGGCGACAAGCCGCGGGCCAGCAAACCCTATGGCGATAAACCGCGCAGTGACAAACCGGCCTATGGCGACAAGCCCCGTTTCGATAAGCCCAAGCGCACAGGTGAGGGCGGGAAAGCCACGGTGACCGCACGCGGATCGTCGGACCGGGGGGCAGCGCCGTCGGCGCCTGCCAAACCTGCGGTTCCGGGTAAGCCCAAGGGCGATTGGTCCAATCCGGGAAAATCGGGTCGTAAAGGACCGCCTCCGCCGAAGGGGAAGCCCAACAGCAAGAAAAACAAGGCACGTGCAGCCGTTGCCGGGAAAGCCGGTGGCAACGCGCGGCCTCAGCGCAAGGGCAGCTGAACTGCTCATCATTGTAAAAGAAGAAGCCACGGCGCCAATGTGCCGTGGCTTTTTTAGTTTTCATGTTGCGTGCTGAGCGGCCCTCTTAGTCATTCGCCTGCTGATCCCCGGTGTAGGCGGATTTCGGCAACCATGGCCCGTCCGATGTCAGAGATCGCTTGATTGCGCCTAGCGAAATTCGCGTCGGTTTCTGTAATATAGATTGCAGCAAGATATTCGCTGCCCTGCGGAACCCGTAGAAACGCGATGATCCCACGCGAGCCGTGGCCGCCGGCGCCGGTTTTGTCGCCGATGGTCCAGCCCTCGGGCAGATGGGCGCGGATCAGATCGTCGGCGAGCTGATCCCGCTGCATCCAATCGGCCAGCTGCGCGGACGAGGGTCCGCTGAGCATGGTTCCCGATAGCGCTACATGCAAAGTGGATAGCACACTGCGCGGGGTCGTGGTGTCACGGTGGTCGTCCGGCGTGGCGCTGTTGAGGCCGGTTTCCCAACGGTCCAGACGGGTGATCAGATCGCCGCTGATCTGCATAAACTCGGTGAACCCCTCCGGCCCGCCAATCCGCTCCAGAAGCAGATTTGCAGCGGTGTTGTCACTGCGGGTGATCGTGGCTTCGCAGAGTTGGGCAAGACTGCGCGTGGTGCCGATATAGCGCTCGGTCACCGGCGAGTGGCTGACCAGATCCTTACGGCGGATCTCTACACGGGCGGTGAGATCCTCCGTGCCCTGATCGACCTGCGACAGGATCGCCGCGCAGAGCAGCGGTTTGAATGTGCTGTTGAGCGGAAATCGGTCATCAGCACTATGGGCGATTTCCCAGCCAGTGGCAGGGTGAATCAGCAACACCCCTAGCCGGGCATCAAGCGCCGTCTCCCAACTGCGGATGGTCTCAGCAAGATCTGAGGCGAGCGCTTGGGTCGAGAGGAGTGCCACACAGGCAAGAGCGCTGACGGCGTGGCGAATCTGTCGGTGAAACGAAAACATGGTCTTTTGCTTTCTATGCTTGATAAATAATCTGGTTTGTCTGGGCCGGGGGCGTGAAATATCTGCCCTATATGTCTGCTAGTAGAATTGACCTGTAGATTTGACCCGTATGGGGGCCTGACTGGCAATCGGGGACTGGGTCTGCATGCGGCCGCCCAACGTCGCGCATGAAGCCAGTCCCGTAGCCGATGTTCAACGGGCGCCCGGCTGATAGGCGAAAACCTGCGGGAGGCGGCGCAGAGGACAAAGAAAAAGCGCCGCTTGCGCGACGCTTTCCGGTGTTTCGAAACGGCTAAGAGGCCGGTGAGTCGAAGGGACGTAGATGCTGCTGCTTACTTGAAGCTGCGGCTGTCCTTGATCTGATCCCAGGCCCAGACCACCTCTTGCAGCTGTTCTTCCTGGCTGCGGTCGCCCCCGTTCATATCGGGGTGCAGCACTTTGATCAGCTTTTTGTAGGCCTTGCGAATGTCGGCCTTGCTCCAGTCGTCCTTTGCCTCCAGCACCTCAAGCGCGCGACGTTCGGTCGGCGGCAGGCGGCGCCCGGCAGGGGCGGAGCGGCCGGGATTGCGGGTGGCGTTCTGGCCCAGCACCTGATGCGGGTCCTCAATGCCAAGCCGCGCCCAAGCGCGTGCCTCTGGATCGCCCATGGGTTTGGTCTGGCGTTCCCAGACCTTGTCCTTGGACTGCTGGGCGTTCAACTCAGCCTCGGTGGTGCCTTCGAAGAAGTTCCACTTGTTGTTATATTCGCGCACGTGCTCCTGGCAGAACCAGTAGAAATCATCCAGCACATCGGGAGCCTTGGGCGCGCGAAACTTGCCGGGCTCATTGCAGCCTTCCTTGTCGCAAACGCGTTGGGAGGTCTCGGACGCGCCGGTGGCGGCCCGCCGCCCGCGGGGGTTCTTTTTCTTCGCTGACCGGATGGACATATCGAAACCAAAGGGATCTGACTTGGTCATGGGGCGCACCTTCTAGACGCAACTGTTCGACTCGGAGGCAGCAGTTTAGTCTAAGGGGCGGCAGATTGAAGGGGGCAGGGAAAATTTATAAGGGGATTTTTATGCAGGACACGACAGAATGAGCATTCGTGAGGAAATTGAGGCGCGCCTGCGCGCAGAATTTGCGCCAAGCGTGCTGCGGGTCGAGGATGAGAGCGATCAACACATTGGCCACGCGGGTCACGACGGGCGCGGCGAGAGCCATTTCAACGTGCATATCCGGGCTGCGGCCTTTGCGGATATGAGCCGCGTCGCGCAGCATCGTGCGGTGCATAGAGCGCTCGGCGATATCGTGCCGCGCATCCACGCGCTGGCGCTGGATATTGGCGCCTAGCGCGGCAAGTCAGGCAAAGCCCCGCCTATGTGACCAAGCGGCAACGTCGGCGGGGAATTCCGGTAAGGGGCTGGTCAGCTCCCTGCCGGATCCTTGGAAGGGACTTGTGCTTTCATCAGCTTTGGCTCGGCCTTCGGTGTAGGCTTGGCCGCAGCATCTTTTGGAATTGCGGCCAGGGTCGCTCGGGCCTTCAGTGCGGCGGTCACGCCGGAAACCGGGCTCAGTTCTTCAACACCGTCATCGGCCATCATCGCGCGTGCGCCACGTCCGGGAACCGCGACGGCACCCTCTGGGGCTTCCGGGTCGCCAGCAATCGCGGTCGGCGGGGCGATGGGGCTGGTTGTGGCGGGACCAAGTGTTGGCACAGCTGCGATTTCTGACGTGGTTTTGGACTCCGTTTCGGAACCGGCGGCCGTAGGGGGAGATGTTTCACCATCCGATGTGTCGGCACCGATGGCGGCGCCCTGCGCGGCAATCTGGGCGCTGAGCTGAGCTGCCAGTTGGGCGACGGCTGTGGACTGAGAGGCTTCAGCCGCTGCCGGCAAGGCGCGGCGGAAAATCAGCACATTGCGCCAGTTGGTGGTCGAGCCGGTCAGCCCACTGCGTTCTTCTGATGGCAGAAGCTCCGCGCGCTGATATTCCCAACCCTCTGCCGCCATCTCATTAAGCAGAATATCGATGGAGTTGGCGAACCGGGCCTCGGCAGTTTTGACCCCTTTGGCCTTGGTGCCCTTGGCGGGGGCGGGAACAACTTTGTACTCAAAAGCTTGCATAAACGTCTCCTGTGTCGGCGGCAGGTTTAGCGCAAGCGTGCGGGGGGTCAAGCGTCCGCGTTCCCCATGGGCGGGGACCTGTCGTTGAGAAATCGACCCGCAGTATAACCAGATTACACTGCGGAATTCCAGTTTGATGACGCGAGGAGGTGCTCTGATGTCAGAACGAAGCGGTCAGGCGTGCGTGAGGTGCACTCTGAACAGGCACAAGAAAGGGCGCCACCGGGGCGCCCTTGGTCAATCTGCAATTGGGTTTGATCTGCGATTGGTAGGTTGCGCTCACTCGCCCAGTTTCTTGGCTACCAGCTCATTCACGGCCTTGGGGTTGGCCTTGCCGCCGGTGGCTTTCATCACCTGGCCGACAAACCAGCCCGCGAGTTTGGGGTTCACCTTGGCTTTTTCGACCTGCGCGGGGTTGGCGGCGATGATCTCGTCTAGCGCGGCCTCGATGGCGCCAGTATCGGTGACCTGTTTCATGCCGCGTTCTTCGACGATCTGCGCCGGGTCGCCACCTTCGGTATAGACGATCTCAAACAGATCCTTGGCGATTTTGCCCGAGATGGCGTCCGAAGAAATCAGGTCAATGATGCCGCCGAGCTGCGCCGGGGAAACCGGGCTGTCGGTGATCTGTTTGTCCTCATCCTTCTTCAGGCGTCCGAAGAGTTCGTTGATCACCCAGTTGGCGGCCAGCTTACCGCTGCGACCCTTGGCGGTTTCCTCAAAGAAGGTGGCCGATTCCACGTCGGCGGTCAGGACCGACGCGTCATAATCGGACAGACCGAAATCCTTGATGAAACGTCCCTTTTTCTCATCTGGCAGTTCCGGCAGGTTGGCGGCGATATCATCCACCCAAGCCTGTTCGATTTCCAGCGGCAGAAGGTCGGGATCAGGGAAATAGCGGTAGTCATGCGCCTCTTCCTTGGAGCGCATGGAACGGGTTTCGCCCTTGTCTGGATCGTAGAGCCGGGTTTCCTGGTCGATGGTGCCGCCGGCCTCGATGATGGCGATCTGGCGGCGGGCCTCCACGTCGATGGCCTGCTGGATAAAGCGCATGGAGTTCATGTTCTTGATCTCGCAGCGGGTGCCGAGATGGGAGAAGTCCTGGGTTTCCTGGTACTTCTCATACTGACCCGGACGGCAGACCGAGACGTTCACATCGGCGCGCAGGTTGCCGTTCTGCATATTGCCATCGCAGGTGCCCAGATACTGCATGATCTGGCGCAGTTTGGCGATATAGGCGGCGGCTTCCTCGGGCCCGCGAATGTCGGGGCGCGAAACGATCTCCATCAGGCAGACGCCGGTGCGGTTGAGGTCCACGAAAGACATATTGGGGTCCATGTCATGGATGGATTTGCCCGCGTCCTGCTCCATGTGGATGCGTTCCACCCGCACGTTGCGTGCGGTGCCGTCGCCCAGTTCCACCAGCACTTCGCCTTCGCCCACGATGGGGTGATAAAGCTGAGAAATCTGGTAACCCTGCGGCAGGTCGGGGTAGAAATAATTCTTGCGGTCAAAGGCCGACCACAGGTTGATATCGGCCTTGAGACCCAGACCGGTGCGCACGGCCTGTTCAACGCAATAGTCGTTGATCACCGGCAGCATGCCGGGCATCGCCGCGTCCACAAAGGCCACGTTTGAGTTTGGCTCAGCCCCAAACTTGGTGGAGGCGCCGGAGAACAGCTTTGCATTGGAGCTGACCTGGGCATGCACCTCCATGCCGATGACCAGTTCCCAGTCATGCTTGGCGCCCGCGATCACTTTGGGCTTGGGGAGTTCATATGTCAGGTCGAGCATGGTTTTCCGCCGTATCCGAATGTCTATAGTTGGCAAGCGTTCTAGGCGTCTGCGCGGGCAGGGGCAAGAGGGCAGGTCGCGCGGAAAGCTGTGAACGGCGAGGAAGGCACTTAAATTGCTCGGGCTGCAAGCCCCGGCAGCGCCCGTCCGCACCCATGGGCGGGCGCTTCGCGTCCACCCTCGGACGGACGCTGCCCTTTGCAATGGTTTGCCTGGGGTTGATTCAGCCTCTTGGCGGGGTGCATCAGGAGGGCTAGAACTGGCAGCCCGAGCAGTTCAACAGGAGGCCGCCTTGGACACATCCGCCCGCATCAGCCAGACCATCGCCGGTGAAATCAGCGCCAGTGCGAAACAGGTAAGCGCCGCTGTCGCGCTGCTGGACGACGGGGCCACCGTGCCCTTCGTCGCGCGCTACCGCAAGGAGGCGACAGGGGGCTTGGATGACAGCCAGCTGCGGACCCTGGCGGAGCGGCTGGAATATCTGCGTGAGCTGGAGAAGCGGCGGGCGGCGATCCTTGAGTCGGTGAAATCGCAGGACAAGCTGACCGATGGTCTGGCGGCTTCAATCGCCAAGGCAGAGACCAAGGCGCAGCTGGAAGATATCTATCTGCCCTACAAGCCAAAGCGGCGCACCAAGGCGATGATTGCGCGCGAAAACGGGTTGGAGCCACTGGCAGATGCGATTTTGGCCGACCGCCGCATAGACCCGGAAAAGCTGGCGGAAGGGTATATTACCGAGGCTGTGGAAACGGTGAAGGATGCGCTGAATGGCGCGCGCGATATCCTGACCGAGCGGTTGACGGAAAATGCCGTTCTGTTGGGGCGGTTGCGGGCGTTCCTGCAAAAGGAGGCGGTGGTCACCGCCAAGGTGGTCGAGGGCAAGGAGCAGGAAGGCGCGAAGTTTTCCGACTATTTTGCACATACCGAGCGCTGGGCCGATGTGCCCTCGCACCGCGCGCTGGCGATGCTGCGGGGGTCGAACGAAGGCGTGTTGACGTTAGACGTCGGGCCGGAACCGGAACAGGGCGTGGCCCGGGCGGAAGGCATGGTGGCGGCAGAGTTGGGCGCGGGCGGCAACGGTCCCGGCGATACATGGCTGCGCAAGGTCGCCGGCTGGACCTGGCGGGTGAAGCTGTCGCTCTCGATGATGCTGGAGCTGATGGGTGATCTGCGTGGCCGCGCGCAGGAGGATGCCATTCAGGTTTTTGCCCGCAACCTCAAGGACCTGCTGTTTGCCGCGCCAGCCGGTGCGCGACCGACCCTCGGGCTGGACCCGGGCATTCGCACCGGCGTCAAGGCGGCGGTGGTTGATGCCACCGGGAAATTGGTGGCCACCGAGACGTTGTATCCGTTTCAGCCGAAGAATGATCTGCGCGGCGCGCAGGTGTCGATTGTAAAATTGATCGCTGAACACGGGGTGGAACTGATTGCCATCGGCAATGGCACCGCCAGCCGCGAAACCGAGCGGATGGTGGCGGAGGTGCTGAAACATCTGCCTGCGAAGGTGAAGGTTCCGACCAAGGTGGTGGTGAGTGAGGCGGGGGCCTCGGTCTATTCCGCGTCGGAACTGGCAGCGCGGGAGTTCCCGGATCTGGACGTAAGCTTGCGTGGGGCGGTGTCGATTGCCCGGCGCTTGCAGGACCCGTTGGCGGAACTGGTGAAAATCGAACCCAAGAGCATTGGCGTCGGTCAGTACCAGCATGATGTGGACCAGCACAAACTGTCAAAATCGCTGGAAGCGGTGATTGAAGATGTGGTGAACGCCGTGGGCGTGGATCTCAACATGGCGTCGGCGCCGCTGCTCTCCCATGTCTCGGGCCTTGGTCCGGGTCTTGCGGAGGCAATTGTGGCGCACCGTGATGTGAACGGGGCGTTTGCCTCGCGCCGCGAGCTGCTGAAGGTGGCACGTCTTGGCCCCAAGGCGTTTGAGCAATGCGCGGGCTTCCTGCGCATCCGCGACGGCAAGGAGCCGCTGGATGCGTCCTCGGTTCACCCCGAAAGCTATGCTGTGGCGCGCAAGATCGTCGCGGCCTGCGGGCGCGATATCCGGCAGATCATGGGCGACGGGGCAGCGCTGAAGTCCTTGCGGGCGGAAGAGTTTGTCGGCGGCGAGGTGGGTCTTCCAACCGTGCGCGACATTTTCGAGGAATTGGAAAAGCCGGGCCGCGATCCACGCCCTTCGTTTGTGACGGCCTCGTTCAAGGATGGGGTTGAGACGATTACCGATCTGAAGCCGGGGATGGTGCTGGAGGGCACCGTGACCAATGTGGCAGCCTTTGGCGCCTTTGTGGATATCGGCGTGCATCAGGACGGGCTGGTGCATGTGAGCCAGCTGGCCGACCGGTTTGTGAAAGACCCGCATGAGGTGGTGAAGACCGGTCAGGTGGTCAAGGTCACCGTTACGGAGGTGGATGTCCCGCGCAAGCGGATCGCGCTGACCATGAAGAAGGACGGCGGAGCCTCTGCCAAAGAGGAGCGTAACGCACGCGGACCGGCCAAGGGAGGCGGGCCGCAGCGTGGCGCCAAGCCGGGAGGCCATCAGGGTGGTCGCCAGGGCGCTCATCGTGGGCAGGGCAAAGGTGGCAAGGGGCCGATGACGTCAGGCCCCAAAGGCGGGCAGGGCCGAGATCAGGGCTCAGGCCAGAGTACTGGCGCGCTGGGCGCGGCCCTGATGGATGCCTTCAAGAAGACCTGAATTGTGGAGTATCATTGAAGAGCAGGGCTGCGGGGGTGACCTCGCAGTCAGTCGGGTGAGACACGCAGTCCCTTCGCCGAGAACTCAACCCGCTGACCGGCCTCGATCTCGTGGCGAAACAGGCCGGCGATGAAGCGCAGCGCGTCGCGACGGCCGTGGTCGGCAAAGCGGCGGGCGGAGGTGACACGCAGGTTGTTGTCAAATCGCTGGGCTGCATGGGCCCAGATCAGCGGATGTATTTCGCGCAGGTGATCGCGGATCAGCCATTCTGCGGCGTCTACGATTTCGGCGCGCTGCGGGGTGGCGTTTTCCGGCGTATCTTCGCCGTAGCGCAGCGCCACGGCGCAATAGGAGGCGAGAAGGTTGATCATTTCCTGGTCCGGCTGGCGGGAAACGATATCGCGCAGCCCGTCCATGAAGAAATCAATGTCGACACGGGCGCAGGCCTCGGGATCCAGTGCAATTGCGTCAAAGTAGACCCAAGTATAGCCGCCATCGCCCCAGATCGCTTGAGTTCGGACAGCAGTGCGGCGGGCCTCCAGTTCGAGCGCGGTATAGCTGCCGAACCAGCGCGGCAGCATATGGGTGCCCAGACTGCGCATGTGGCGGTGGTTGTCGGGATCAAGATCAATGAGCGCTGCAAAATCATCGGCAACCTGCGTGGTTCCGGCAGAGCGTTGTCCGGCCAGAAGGGCGGTTTTGGCGGCGGCAATGAAGGGGCTGTCGAGCGCAATACCATCCAGCGGATGCAGCAGGGCAGCGGCGCGGTCGAAATGTGCGGCGCAGCGCTGGCCATTGGCGACGGTGATTGACAGGACATCGGAATAGCCGCGCCAGATCCAGGCCACATCAATATGCGCAAGGGCCACAAGGGTGCGCAGATAGGGATCGTCTCGGTGTTCGACGCACATCGCCTCAAGCCCCATAACGCCTTCGATCATCTTGCGTCGGTCACCGGCGTGGCCAAGGCTGAGAGCATGTTCGACCGCATTGACCACATCGCTGCGCGCGCCATGGGCCAGCAGCTCGGCCACGGGCAGGCCATGGGGCGTGTTGTGGCGGGCCTTGTCGGCCTCGGCGATATGTGCGGACAGCTCGCCCCATCGGTCCTGACGGGCGAGGAATTGCCCCTGATCCTGCAAGGCTCCGCTGTTGGTGTCCTGTGCCGGTTCGCAGATTGGCACGATCAGCTGGTTTTTGGTCGCGTCTTTTGCGGAGAGGCCGCTGGACTGCGTCTGGTGCCGAGATGCGGTGTCCTGAAAGGTCAGTTGGCCGGGTTGTAGCCCTGTGCTTGAGGCTGCCGCTGCGCGGCTGTCACCGGATAAAAACGAAGAAAAAACCTGTCTGAAAAGGTGGCGCGCTGGGGTGTTTTTGTTGAGCATATCTATGTCCGCGTGCTGGCAGCTTAAATCACTGCAAACAGACTGCCCCGGCTTTGGGGCGCAATCATGGCGGGCGCGGGCCATTGAAAAGGACGATTGGGATATTCCGGTGACCAGTTAACGCGCGTTAAGAGTTGGGTTTGCAGTGGAGATGCTGCTCAGACCGCTAAAGAATCTGAAAATGATGTCGCTCAACCCGCAGGTTGGCGGCAATCAGAGCCTGCTCAAAGCGCTGATGCGGCGGCAGGCAATCCGGCGGGATACGCAGGCGTTTGCCGCTGTCTGTGAAAACCGTGGCACGATGGGAGAAATCCCAGCGCCTGTCGAGCCGGATGTGGCTGATCCGATCCAGGGGGATATCTGTGCTGCCGGAGGCGGCGTTGCGCCAGCTGAGGCCCTTATTGTCCAGCGCCAGCATCGCAGTAGGGTTGCGCCATAGCTCCCACAGACCGGGGAGCAGAGGCAGCGCTAGAACCACGGCGATCCAGACGGCTGCGGAGACATAAAGGGATATGATCAGGATACCGGCCGCCCATAGGGTAAGCGCAATGACAAGGTGCGGTGTGCGGGCAGCCCGGCTGTAGCGATAGACCGCTGGGGAGGCCTCGCCGTCAGGCATCTGTCACGCCTATGGCGACATGGTGGTCGTAGAAATCAGGCCGACAGCAGAGCGACTCAATTTCGGGCGCTATCGAGGTGAACGGGCAGTCAGGCCGCCCGCTCTTTCTGCGTGTGGCTGGCGTCATCCCTGCAGGATCCGGCTAACCATCTCATGGGTGTCGCGGCTGAGATCCTCTGTGGCGAGAATGCGCTCCAGCTCAACCTGGATCAATGCCTGTCTGGCACTGTCGTAGCGTTTCCAGGTCTGGAAGGCTGCGCACATCCGCGCGGTGGTCTGCGGATTGAGGCTGTCCAATGCGATCAGATTTTCGGCCAGTAACTGATAGCCCGCGCCGCTGGTATGGTGGAAGCCCGCGTGATTGCCTGCGAGCGCGCTCATGACGGCGCGGAAGCGGTTGGGGTTCTTCATGTCAAAGAGCGCATGATCGGTGAGTTTCGAGGCCACAGCGGCGGCGGTCTCCGGGGCGGCGCAGGCAACCTGCAAGGCAAACCATTTGTCCATGACCAGACGGTCGCCCTGCCATTGATCGAAGAAGGCCTGGCTTTGGCTCTCGCCATTCTCCGCCTTCATCAGCGCGGCGAGGGCGGCATATTGCTGGGTCATATTGTCAGCGGTCTGATACTGGCGTGCCGCCTGTTCGCCGCCATCAAGCCGGGTCAGCAGGGACAGAATCCGACCGTTCAACGCCCGCAGGCCGGCACCATGGGCATCGGGCTGATAGGGGCCATCTACAGTGGTAGCTGCATATAGCCGCGGCAGGCTGGTCTCCAATTGTTGGGCCAGCGTTTGGGCGAAGGTCTCCGCCGCGTCGTAGATTTTCTGTGGATCGGGGGTGACATCCCGGTCGTGCAGGGTCTGGGCAATCTCGGACTGGCTGGGGGGAGACAGCACCAGCGCGCGGAAGGCCGGATCAAGCGTGTCATCGCGCACCAGTGTCTCCAACGCATCCAGATAGGCGGCATCGGGCGCGGCGCCCTCGATCACCATCGTGACGCGGGTTTCGGTGGCCAGAGCGTTGCCTGCTTCCCAGCGGTTGAAGGGATCAGTGTCATGAGCCAGCAGGAAAGCGCGTTCTGCGTTGGAGGTCTCACGCTTCAGGATCACCGGGGCGGAAAATTCGCGCAGGATCGAGGGCACGGGTTTCGCAGCGAGGCCATCAAAGGTGAAGCTCTGCTTGGCTTCGGTCAGCTCCAGCACCTCCGTTGCCCGCACCTCATCGCCGTTGGGGGAAAGGAGCCCCACCGCGAGTGGGATGACACGGGGCGCCTTGTCGGGCTGGCCGGGGGTGGGCGGCGTCGATTGCTCAAAGGTGAGGGTATAGGTGCCGTCCGCGTATTCCTCGGAGACCTGAACCCGCGGGGTGCCTGCCTGACTGTACCACAGTTTGAACTGGCTGAGGTCGCGCCCGGTGGCATCCTCGAACACCTTCAACCAGTCCTCAATGGTACAGGCCTGACCATCATGCCGGTCAAAATAGAGATCCAGCGCCGCGGCGTAATTATCATCGCCCACAACGCGCTTCAGCATGCCGATCACCTCGGCCCCTTTTTCATAGACGGTGGCGGTGTAGAAGTTGTTGATCTCTTGGAACTGTTCCGGGCGCGGCGGATGGGCGAGGGGGCCATTATCCTCTGGGAACTGGCGTGCGCGGAGCGCAATCACATCCTCAATCCGCTTTACCGGCTCTGACCGCATGTCGGCGGTGAACTGGGCATCGCGGAAGACAGTCAGGCCTTCCTTCAGGCACAGCTGGAACCAGTCGCGGCAGGTGATGCGGTTGCCGGTCCAGTTGTGGAAATATTCATGGGCGATGATCGCCTCGATCCGTTCGAAATTGGCATCCGTGGAGGTCTCGGGCGAGGCCAGAACGCAGGAAGAGTTGAAAATGTTCAGCCCCTTATTCTCCATCGCGCCCATGTTGAAGTCATCCACCGCGACGATGTTGAAAATATCCAGATCATATTCGCGGCCGTAGACATCCTCGTCCCATTTCATCGACTTCTTCAGGGCTTCCATGCCAAAGGCGCATTTGCCCTCATCGCCCGGGCGGACCCAGATGTTGAGTTCGACATCCTTGCCGGACCGGGTGGTGAAGCGGTCGGGATGGTTCACCAGATCACCGGCCACGAGCGCAAAGAGGTAGGCTGGTTTCGGCCAAGGATCGTGCCATTCCGCCCAGCCTTCTCCCGCGCCGGTGGGATTACCATTGGACAGGAGAACCGTCTCATTGCCTTCGATGCGAACCGAGAAGGTTGACATCACATCGGGGCGGTCCGGGTAATAGGTGATCTTGCGGAAGCCTTCCGCCTCACATTGGGTGCAATACATGCCGCTGGACATATAAAGCCCCTCCAGCGCGGTATTGGCGGCCGGGTCAATCTCAACCTCCGCTTCCCAGGTGAAGGGGGTGTCCGGTGTCTCGCAGCTCAGACCGCCTTCAACCAGATCCGGTGTCACTGGTGCGCCGTCGATTTTGGCAGAGATCAGTTTCAGAGCTTCACCGTGCAGGAAAAGCCGGGGATCGGCAGCGTTTTTCTTTGGGGAAAAGCGGATCTTACTCAGCACGCGGGTCGAATTCGGCGCCAGTTTAAACGTCAGCTCTACCGCCTCCACCTCAAACCCGAAAGGTTTGTAATCCTTCAGATAAAATGTCTCCGGTGCGGTGGTTGGCGCGGCATCTTTCATGGTTTCTTCCTGTTCCGTGGAACCCAGGCGGGTCGGTCAGCGTATCTATTACAAGCCTGTGTACCAGCGGCTGCGGCCCCGCGCCAGCAACCGCGCAAACTTGTAGATAAAGGAGCGACCCATGTCGGCACCTGACACCAATGTTGAACGCGAAGAGAAGCTACACAAACCGGCCCTGCTGGGTATCCGGGGCGTCGTAGTGGCGGTTCTGCTAATGTTCGCCGTTTTCCTATTTTGGGTGTTCAACAAGGGTGGCAAGCAGGACGTCGTTGACGCACCGCAGACGGCTGCGGAGGTGCAGGCCACAATCGCGGACAACTGACCCGATCCCCCAAATATTTGAAATTCCTCCCCGACTGGACCCGGCAGCGCTCTGCCGGTTTTTTTTGTTTGCGGGGGTGTCGGAGCCGGGCGTAGGCGATGAACTATATCTGTAGGGAATATTTGAAGCAGCTTCGCGATAATTGGTAAACTAATATTACCACCAGCGTTGCCGATAGGAAACTTTTGATGTATCCGGGTCGGTAACACGCGCATTTATTAGGAGGATCACCCCATGAGCGAGATGCAGGAACGTCATGATATGCAGGTGGCCGACACGCTGGTGTCCTTTGTCGAGGACAAAGCGCTGCCCGGTACTGGGGTGACAGCGGATGCGTTCTGGGCCGGTCTGTCCGGGCTGGTCAACGGGATGGGCGATGAGAACCGCGCCCTTCTGGCCAAACGCGCGGATCTTCAGGGGCAGATTGATGCCTGGCACATCGAACGCAAAGGGCAGGCCCATGATGCCACCGCCTATGAGGCGTTTCTGCGCGATATCGGCTATCTGCTGCCTGAGGGCGATGATTTCGAGATCGAGACGCAGAATGTCGACGATGAGATCGCCAATGTGCCGGGGCCGCAGCTGGTGGTGCCGATCACCAATGCGCGCTTTGCTCTGAATGCGGCCAACGCCCGTTGGGGAAGCCTCTATGATGCGCTCTATGGCACTGATGCCATGGGCGATCTTCCTGAGGGTAAAGGCTATGATGCCGGGCGCGGCGCGCGGGTGATCGCCTGGGGTCGCGGGTTCCTTGATCAGACCTTCCCGCTGGCTGAGGGGTCGTGGAGCGACTGTACCGGTCTGGCTGTGGAAGGCGGCGCGCTGGTGCCAACGCTCAAGGATGCCGGGCAGTTTGCAGGTTATGAGGGCGACGCGGCCACGCCAAGAAAGATCCTATTGAGGAACAATGGCCTGCACGCGGTGATCGTGGTGGACGCCAACGGGAATATCGGCACGGGCGATCAGGCTGGGATCAACGATATTGTCCTCGAGTCGGCGCTCTCCACCATTATGGACTGCGAGGATTCCGTGGCCTGCGTTGATGGCGAGGAAAAGGTCACCGCCTATTCGAATTGGCTGGGCCTGATGAAGCGTGATCTTGCGGAGGAGGTGAGCAAAGGCGGCAAGACCTTTACCCGCGTGCTGAATGACGATCTGGCATTCACCGCACCGGATGGCTCGGATCTGGTGCTGAAAGGGCGCTCGCTGCTGCTGGTGCGTAATGTCGGCCATCTGATGACCAACCCGGCGGTGCGTGACAACGAGGGGCGCGAGGCAGGTGAGGGCTTCATCGACGCGATGGTCACTGTTCTCTGTGCGATGCATGACATTCAATCTGAGGGCGGCAACTCGCTGCATGGATCCGTCTACGTGGTGAAGCCAAAGATGCACGGGCCTGAGGAAGTGGCCTTTACAGACCGGATTTTCGCCCATGTTGAAGACGCGCTGGGCCTGCCGCGCCACACCGTCAAAATCGGCATCATGGATGAGGAGCGTCGCACCTCGGTGAACCTCAAATCCTGTATCCGGGCCGCAAAAAATCGGGTTGCCTTCATCAATACCGGCTTCCTTGATCGCACCGGTGACGAGATCCACACCTCGATGGAAGCGGGCGCGATGATGCGCAAGGGCGAGATGAAAGCGACGCCCTGGATTGCGTCCTACGAGGATCGCAATGTCGATATTGGTCTGGCCTGTGGTCTGAAAGGACGCGCACAGATCGGCAAGGGCATGTGGGCGATGCCGGACCGTATGGGCGAGATGCTGGAAGCGAAGATCGGCCATCCGAAGTCCGGTGCGACCTGCGCTTGGGTGCCGTCGCCGACCGCCGCGACACTGCATGCCACGCATTACCACCGCGTAAACGTTCATCAGGTGCAGGATCAGCTGAAAGCGGGCGGCGCGCGAGGCACGTTGGATGATCTGCTGACCATCCCGGTGATGCAGGGTGAAAACCTGTCGGAGGCCGACATCGCGCAGGAGATCGAGAACAACGCGCAGGGCATTCTGGGCTATGTGGTGCGCTGGGTCGATCAGGGCGTAGGCTGTTCCAAAGTGCCAGACATCCACAATGTGGGCCTGATGGAAGATCGTGCGACCTGCCGGATTTCCAGCCAGGCGCTGGCCAACTGGCTGCATCACGGCATTGTGGATGAGGCGCAGGTCATGGCCGCGATGCAGAAAATGGCCGCAGTCGTGGACGGACAGAATGCGAGCGACCCGAGCTATACGCCGATGGCACCCGGCTTTGATGGTATTGCCTTTCAGGCGGCCTGCGATCTGGTGTTTCGTGGGCGGATTCAGCCCTCCGGCTATACCGAGCCGGTGCTGCATGCGCGTCGCCTTGAGCTGAAGGCGCAAGGCTAAGAGAACAGATAGGGTCGGGCGCTGTGTCCGGCCTCTTTTTTTGAATAAAGCGAAGCATATCAAGGACACTGAAATGACCCTTACATTGGATCAGGCCCGCAGCATCATTGAACATACCCGAGCGAAGGGCCGCGAGATGACGCTCAAGCCTTTGTCTGTCGTTGTTCTGGACGCGGGTGGCCATGTGCTGGCGTTTGAACGTGAAGATGGTGCTGCTCCGGGGCGTTTTGCCATTGCGCATGGGAAGGCGTATGGCGCGGTGATGCTGGGCATGGCGGGCACAGCCCAGATGGCGCGGGCTGAGCAACAGGCCTATTTCATGGCGGCGGTGAATGGTGTCTACGGCGGGCAGGTCGTGCCGGTTCCGGGCGGCGTTTTGCTGCGCAGTGAGGCGGGGGCTGTGATCGGTGCCGTGGGCGTGACTGGGGATACCTCCGACAATGACGCGGAGGCCGCGATGGCCGGTATTCGGGCCACCGGGTTGACCGGCGAGGCGTAATCGGCCGCCCGCCACCAAGCGGGGGCGGGCGGGGAAACAGGCCGAAGACGACATGAAAGATGTGAAAGCTGCGGCGCATATGCCGCTTTTTACGGGCTGACGGCGGGTCGCGCCCCTTAGGGGAATTGCCACTCGCCTTAGCGTGGCTGTAGGATTGTCCCGATCCGGTTGTGATGCCCGTTAGGGCGCGCGACCGATGCCCAAACCGCTGAGGACAGAATGACACGCCCCAAAGTCGGCATTATTGGCAATTCCTATCTGATCAACGATGAATACCCGGCCCATGCCGGTGGGACCATGAACTCCGAGGCGGTGGCCGAGGTGGCGGGCTGCATGCCGCTGCTGATCCCCTCCGATCCCCGGTTCCTCTCGGTTGAGGAGCTGCTGGAGAGTTTCGACGGCTTCCTGCTGACCGGCGGGCGACCGAACGTGCATCCAAATGAATATGGCGAAGCGGAAACCGATGCGCATGGCGCTTTTGACCGGGCGCGTGATGCCATCGCCCTGCCGCTGGTGCGGGCCTGTGTGGAGCGGGGGCAGCCCTTCCTTGGCATCTGCCGGGGGTTTCAGGAGGTGAATGTGGCCATGGGCGGCACGCTGTACCCGGAGATCCGTGACCTGCCGGGGCGCATGAACCACCGGATGCCGCCCGATGGTACGCTGGAGGAGAAATTCGCCATGCGCCATATCGTGGAGCTGAGCGAGGGTGGTGTGTTCCACCGATTGTTCGGGGCGCCGGAGGTGATGACCAATTCGCTGCATGGGCAGGGCATCAAGGCTGCGGGCAGCCGGATCGTGATTGATGGTACCGCCCCTGACGGCACGCCTGAGGCGATCTATGTGAAAGATGCGCCAGGTTTCACCCTTGCGGTGCAGTGGCACCCGGAGTGGGACGCGGCCAATGATCCGGTGTCACGTCCCTTGTTCACAGCCTTCGGGGATGCGGTGCGGGAATGGGCGGAGGGGACGGCTGCGCGGGGCCATCGTCAAAGCGCCTGAAGACGCTGTATCGGCTTAATTTCATATCAATAGGCACCGCCGTGACGGTGCCTATTGTCGTTTAAGAAAAGCCTTCTCAGACCAGCAGATCAAACTCATGCATCAAGGGCAATTGACGGGCGCGTTTGCCGGTCAGGTCAAACAGCGCATTGGCCAATGCTGGCGCGGCAGGCGGTGTGCCGGGTTCCCCCGCACCGCCCATACGCGGCTGGTTTTCCAGCAGCTGCACCTGAACCTCTGGCATGGTGTGCATGCGCAGCGCGTCATAGTCGGGGAAGTTCTCCTGCTCGACCGCGCCGCCATCAATGGTGATCTCGCCAAAACAGGCGGCTGACAGGCCGTAGACCATGCCGCCGAACATCTGCGCACGGGTGTTCTGCGGGTCGATGACACGGCCCAGATCGGCGGCAATCCAGGCCTTTGTCATGCGGATCTGACCATCCTGATCTGCCACTTCAATCACTTGAGCGACCGGCGTGCCAAAGCTGTAGACCATGGCCACTCCGCGCCCGATGCCGTCAGGCGTTTTGCCAGTCCAGCCCGACATGTCACGCACTGCCTCCAGCACTTTGGCGGCGGGGTCCCATTCGGCGCGGGCCAGTTCCAGCCGGAAGTCCAGCGGATCACGGCCCGCCGCATGGGCCATCTCATCAATGATACTGTCGGAGAAGAATCCGTTGAAGGACGCCCCGACCGAGCGCCAGAACCCCACCGGAAGCATCGGTTTGCTCAGATAACCCTCAACCCGGAAGTTGGGGATCGCGAATGGCTGATTGAAGGCGGCGTCCACATGCCCCTTGTCGGGACCGCTCATTGGTAGGCCAAGCATTCGGCCTGCGCCTTCAACCGTGGTGGATTGGGCCGCGATTTTGCCGTGGACCATCACCGCTTTGCCATCCTTGACGGCGGCGCGGTAGCGCGCGATGGCACCGGGACGATAGGCATCGTGGGACATGTCTTCTTCGCGGCTCCAGGTCAGTTGCACGGGCGTGCCCTGCATCTGAAGCGCGATCTGCACTGCGCGGTCGGTATAGTCGGTTTCGATCCGTCGTCCGAAGCCGCCCCCCAGATAGGTGGTGTTGACCTCAACCGCCTCGGTCTCAAGCCCTGCGAGGGCTGCAGCTTTTTTCTGCACGATGGTCGGGCCCTGGTTCGGCGCCCAGATCTGCAAGGCGTCACCGGAGTAGAGCGCGGTGGCATTCATCGGCTCCATCGTGGCATGGGCAAGGTAAGGCAGCCGGTATTCAGCCTCGATCACGGTGGCGCCATCGGGCAGGGCGTCAACGTCACCATCATCGCGCATTGTGGAGTTCGGTGCATCGTTGAAACTGCGGGCGATCTCCTCAAACAGGGCATCGGTGGTTTCCGGGTAGGAGGCCACTTCCCATGTCACATCAATGGCGTCTACAGCCTGTTGGGCCAGCCAGGTATTGCTGGCCACAACTGCGACGGCATCGCCGAGGTCCAGAACCTTTTCGACACCGGGCATCCCCTCGGCTGCACTGGCGTCAAAGGCGGATTTGCCAACCCCGAAATGGGGGCTTTGACGGATGGCGGCGAATTTCATGCCCGGCAGACGGACATCGACGCCGAACTCGGCGGTGCCGGTGGATTTGGCCAGGATGTCGATGCGGGGAACCTCCTTGCCGATCAGCCGCCAGCTGGAGGCCGGGCGGAGATCTGCCTCCACCGGCTCAATCGTGGCGGCGGCAGCTGCCAGCGCGCCATAGGGCAGGCGGGTGCCGTCGGGGGCAGTCACATGGCCGTCTTGCGTGCCGAGTTGGTCGCGGCTGAACCCCAGTTCATCCGCAGCTGCCTGCTTCAGGGTCTCGCGGGCGCTGGCCCCGGCATGGCGCATCCGTTCAAACCCGTCGCGCATGGAGGAGGAACCGCCGGTGACCTGCAGATCAAGAAACTTCGACATATGGCCGACGATTTCACCCAGAGAGTGCTGGAACTCCGAGGCGTCATAGCCGCGACCGGGCAAGGCTTCGGACATCATGGCGCTGTTGTAATAGGCCTTGGCGGCGGGCCCGTGCAGGACCGTGACCTTGGCCGGATCCACATCCAGCTCCTCGGCGATCAGGCTGGCCCAAGTGGATTTCACCCCCTGTCCCATCTCGGCCCGTGGTGCGATCAGCGTGACGCCGGATTGATCCACAAAGACAAAGGGGTTGAGCACCGCACGCCCGGCTTTTTCTTCGAGCGGGTTGGGGGCGGGCTGATGGTATTTATAGGTGCCAAAGGCCACCCCGCCGACGATGGCGGCAGAGCCGATGAGAAAGCTGCGGCGGGCGATTTTCTTGAGGCTGGCCATGGATCAGGCCTCCTTCATCATTTTGGCGGCGTCATGGATGGCGGCGCGGATACGGGGGTAGGTGCCGCAGCGGCAGAGATTTCCCTGCATTGCGTCATCGATATCTGCGTCGCTGGGGGAGGGGTTTTCAGCGAGGAGGCTGGCGGCCTGCATGATCTGGCCCGACTGACAGTATCCGCATTGCGCGACCTGATGGGCGACCCAGGCTTTTTGCACGGCGGCCATTGTGTCGGGTGTTCCGATCCCTTCGATTGTGGTGACCTCGCCCCAGACGTCGGAGAGCGCCACCTGGCAGGAGCGCACGGCCTCGCCATCGATATGAACGGTGCAGGCCCCACAGGCCGCAACACCGCAACCGAATTTGGTGCCGGTCAGGCCCACTTCATCGCGCAACACCCAGAGAAGCGGCACGTCGTCAGGCAGATCCACCTGATGGGAGGTTCCATTGATGCGAAGTGTGGTCGACATGGCTGGCTCTTTCTTGGCTGACTGACGTACTGACATAAATATATTATTTTGTCATAGTGTCAATTGACATAATAGAGGCAAACTGTCAGAAGCGGTTATATGATCAGTTCTGCCAGCGATCCGAAACAACGCGCCATTCTTGAAGCGGCCTGGGGGGGATTTGCGACCTACGGGTATCGCAAGACCTCAATGGATGACATTGCCAAGCGGGCAGGTATGTCACGGCCTGCGCTCTACCTGCATTTCAGAAACAAGGATGCGATTCTGAAGGCGTTGATTGACGTGCATTATGCTGAGGTCACCAGACAGGTGCAGGAGGCGCTATCGGCGGATGGTGAACTTCGCGCGCGGTTGCTGGCGGCGTTTGAGGCGCAGGGTGGTGCGGCCATCGAGGCGATGTTGAACACCCCCCATGGCATGGAGGTGCTGGAAGCCAGTATGAGCAGCGCCGGAGATCATATTGAGGCAGGCGAAGCCGCCTTGCGTGACATCTATGCAGCGTGGCTGGATGAGATGGCGCGCGATGGTGCGATACGGCTGAGTGGTCCGGCGCAGGAGGTGGCCCGGGTCTTTGGCAGCGCCATGAAAGGGGTCAAACATACCTCGACGGATTATGATGCCTATAGGGCCGGGGTGGGCCAGCTGGCACAGCTGTTTGCGGCGGGACTTTCCCCGCGCTGAGACAGACCCAGCACAGGCCTGCCTCAGCGCGTCGCATGTCAGAGCGTAGTGCGCAGGTGCCAGAGCTCGGGGAACAGCTCCACCTCGAGCATCCGTTTCAGGTAGCTCACGCCACCGGTGCCGCCTGTGCCGCGTTTAAAGCCGATGACGCGTTCTACCGTGGTTACGTGATTGAACCGCCAGCGGCGGAAGTAATCTTCAAAATCCACCAGTTTTTCGGCCAGCTCATAGAGATCCCAATGGGCCTCAGTGTTGCGATAGACTTCGCTCCAGGCGGCCTCAACCGCCGGATGGGGGGTATAGGCCTCTGACAGGTCGCGGTTCAGCACCTCATCCGGCAGGTCAAAGCGCTGGCCAAGGGTTCGTAGCGCCACATCGTAGAGCGAGGGCTGGCTGAGCTCGTCCTCCAGAAGGGCCAGAACGTCGGGCCGGTGAGCATGGGGGCGCAGCATCGCCTTGTTCCGATTGCCGAGCATGAATTCGATCTGGCGGTATTGGTGCGACTGAAAGCCGGAGCTTTGCCCCAGCTCATCACGAAAGGCGGTGTAATCGGAGGGCGTCATGGTGCGCAGCACGTCCCAGGCGGAATTGAGCTGCTCAAAGATACGGGCAACGCGGGCAAGCATCTTGAAAGCCTCATGCGGTTTATCCGCCAGCAGCCGCGCGCGGGCGGCGGTCAGCTCATGGATGGCGAGGCGCATCCATAGTTCCGAGGTCTGATGCTGGATGATGAACAGCATCTCGTCATGGGTGTTGGTCCAGGTCTTCTGCGCGGTCAGCAACGTGTCGAGCGACAGGTAGTCGCCATAGGACATACGTCCATCAAACGACATCTGCGCGCCTTCTTTGGCGGGGTCATAGGGGGTAGACATGGAAAGGCTCCTTGGTGTTCCGGAAGTGTATCAGATTGCGGAAACAGGAGCCTTTCTCGAATTGAGCGTGCCACATTGGGCCAGCCGCCGCCACAGGGCGACCCAGCCGGCCGGACGGCACAGTGGCACGTGATATGCGGGCAGAGCCCCCATCAGGTGACAGCGTTGCGGGTTTTGTATTCCGGGCGGTCCCAGAGGGCGTTGGTCATCACGTCCTCGATGATATCAACCGCAGCGCGCACGTCTCCCTCGTCGATGTAGAGCGGGGTAAAGCCGAAGCGCATGATATCAGGCGCGCGGAAGTCCCCGACCACGCCACGGGCAATCAGCGCCTGCATGGCGGCGTAGCCTTCGTGGAAGCGGAATGAGACCTGACTGCCACGGCCCTGCCCATCGCGGGGGGAGGCAAGGGTGAGGTCGGGGCAGCGGGCTTCGACTTCGGCGATGAACAGATCGCAAAGTTCGATTGATTTGGCGCGCACATCGGCCATATCGGCCATGTCCCAGATATCCATCGACGCCTCAAGTGCGGCGAGTTGCAGGACAGGCGGGGTGCCGACCCGCATGCGTTCAATCCCGGTGCCGGGTTCGTAGTTCAGGTCAAATTCAAACGGCGCGGCGTGCCCCAGCCAGCCGGACAGGGCGGGGCGGGCGGTATCTGCGTGGCGGGGGGCAACATAGATGAAGGCGGGACCGCCGGGGCCACTGTTGAGGTATTTATAGGTGCAGCCAACGGCAAAATCCGCCTTGCAACCTGCCAGATCCACCGGCAGCGCACCTGCGGAATGGGCCAGATCCCAAACCGTCACGACCCCTGCGGCATGGGCCTGTTCTGTCAGCGCCTTCATGTCGTGTTTGCGCCCGGTGCGATAGTCCACTTCGGTCAGCATCAACACGGCAATGTCGTCGGTGATATGGGCGCTGACCTCTTCCGGCGCGACGACGCGCAGGGCATAGTCTGGGCCAAGCGATTTCACCAGCCCCTCAACCATATAGAGGTCGGAAGGGAAGTTGCCGCTGTCGGACAGGATCACCTTGCGGGTTGGGTTCAGCTCCAACGCCGAAGCTACGGCTTGATAGACCTTGATCGACAGGGTGTCTCCCATCACGACATGGCCGGGTTCGGCGCCGATCAGACGAGCAATCCGGTCGCCGATGGCGGTGGGTTTCTGCATCCACCCGGCCTTGTTCCAGCCGGTGATCAGCATCTCGCCCCATTCGTCCTCAATCGTGCCGCGCACCCGTTCGGCAGTGGCGCGGGGCATCGGCCCGAGAGAGTTGCCATCGAGGTAGATCATCCCTTCGGGCAGGGAGAACATGGCCTTGGTTGCGGCAAAATCAGTCATCTGAACCTCGTGATAATGGATGATCTGCGACCTTTTGCAGATTGCTTTAGGCTTAAAGCTTCTGGAGTGCTACCGCATCCCACCACGGCTGTCCAGAGTTTAGGATCCAGGATCCCTGTTGGGATTGTGATCCAGTTGCGGTTCAGGAATGCCGAGCTCTGTGCGCTTGCGTTTTGACAATCCAGCGGTCACCAGGCTGTAGGAAAGGGTAATCTGATCTTTCAGTTCGGCATCAGTCAGGCCGGGATCCCTGAAATGCTGGAGCCATTTCATCCCGCGTGACGCCAGATAGGGAGCGGGGCGGACCCCTGAGCGTTCTTGCAGAACCTCAAAAGCGATATCGCCGGTCTTGAAGGTAAAGGCGTCCTTGCCATCGGCCCAGCCGCAGATGGCAAAAACCTTGCCACCTGCCTTCCACACGTCGGCATTGCCCCATTGGACCACATGGGAGGTGGCGGGAAACCCAGCGCAGAAGTTGTTGAATTCCTCCCGGTTCATCAGGTTTGCCCACCTGCGATTTCTACGGTCTGCCCGTTGATCGACTGCGAGCCGGGACCGCAGAGCCACAGCAGCGCTGCGGCCACCTCATCGGGCAGAATCAGGCGTTTGTGGCGATTGGCGGAAACCATGATCTTCAGCGCGTCTTCCTCACTGACGCCTGCGCGCTGGGAGATGGACGTCACGTTGCGGTCGATGATCGGGGTATCGACATAGCCGGGGCAGAGCGCGTTGAACGTGTAAGGCGTGCCCAGATAATCCTCGCTCAGCGATCGGGTCAGGCCGATAAGCCCATGTTTGCTGGCTGAATAGCAGGGCGCGCCTTGCAGGCCACGCAGGCCCGCAATGGAGGAGACGGTGACAACGCGGCCCCAATCGGTCTGGCGCATGGATCTCATGGATTCGCGGATGGTCAGGAAGGCGCCGTCCAGATTGGTCGCCATCATATTGCGCCAGAACTCCATCGACATCTTGTGCAGGGCCTTGCCCTCGGCGATGCCAGCGTTCGGCACACAGATCTGGATTGGCCCACGAGCAGCCGTAGCGGCGTCAATTTTAGCGATGACATCGGCTTCGTCTCGCACATCCATGGCCAAAGGGTGCAGCCTGTCGGTTGCGACCTCCTCCAGAACCTCTTGGCGACGGCCGGTGATGGTGACCTCTGCACCTTCTGCGGCAAGCGCCTGTGCCATCGCAAGGCCGATGCCGGTACCGCCGCCGGTGATCAATGCGTGTTTTCCCTTGAGTGTCATGGCCTTGCTCCGCTGTTGGGTGTTGATGTTTTTGGCCGGGCTGTCACCCGGTTATTCAAGGAGCCTAACCAGCGCACGATGGCAGACAAGATCTCCGTCCCGTCACTTTGCCGGGCATTTCAGGGGCAGGGAAATTTTGCCGTTTGGGATCACGTCGGAGAGGTTGTTTACATAAATATTCCAATGTGTGAATGTCACACGGAAGGTGGCGATAGGTCATCGTGCAGATGGAGGATGATATGAGAACTTTTGCCCTTGGCCTGTTGGTCGCGCTGATATCGCCCGCAGCTGCGCTGGCAAGCGAGGATATCGCCGATCAATATCCCCAGTCCGAGCTTTATGCCAAACCTGTTGAGGTGATCCCGCAGGTGTTTTCCGCCATCGGTGCCACTGCGCCGCCGACCTATGAAAACGCAGGTCACAACAACAACCTGAGTTTTGTAGTGACCGATGCCGGGGTGGTGGTGATCAACGCGGGGGCCTCGGATGCGCTGGCGGCCGCGCTGCATGCGGAGATCAAGACAGTCACCGATCAGCCGGTGGTGCTGGTGATCAATGAAAACGGTCAGGGCCATGCGATGCTGGGCAATGGCTATTGGCGCGATCGGGGCGTGGATGTTCTGGCCCATGTGGACGCCACGGCAGAGGTGACGGAAAACGGCCATTTCATCCTGCAGGGCATGCAGAGCTACAATAAGGACCGCGCAGGCGAAACACGGGTGGAGGCTGCCAACCTCAGTTTTGAAGAGCGCTATGATCTGTCGCTGGGGGGCGTCGATTTCCAGATCCTGCATTTGGGCCCGGCCCATGATCCCGGTGATACTCAGGTCTGGATTCCGCAGTGGGGCATGTTGATTGCCGGAGATATCGCCTTCCATGAGCGGATGTTGCCGATTTTTGAACATACCTGCACCAGCTGCTGGATCGAGACCTGGCAGGAAAAGTTGGAACCACTGGATCCAACCTATGTGATCCCCGGTCATGGCCATCCGACCAATTTCGATCAAGTGCGGCGCTACACGCTGGATTACCTCGTGGATCTGCGCAGCAAGATTGGCGCCCATATCGAAGAGGGCGGCGATCTGGCTTCGGCTTACTACGTGGATCAGGCGCGCTGGAAGGGGCTGGACACGTTCGAGGAGCTGGCGACGAAAAATGCAGGTCGGGTCTATGAGGAGATGGAGTGGGAATAACGCTTCTTTTGCGGCCTTCCTGTGCGGCTGGCACGTGATTGTGATCCTTGAGGGGGGATGAGGGGCGGACCAAGATGCTGGCATGCCAAAGTATACGTGGTCATTCGCAACATTTTATGCAGGATCATGCCGCAAACGGAACGGATTCGCCGTTTCACGACCATTTTGGGCAATCTGTCCTTATCCTTTGGAACACCGCTCCGAAGGGTGGACCTTCTGTCCGCTTGAGGGAAAACTGCCGCTGATGCGCATCAAGACTGACAAAGATCACCCGGAGTGGCGTCTGCAATGAAATGGATCGACGTGCCTCCTGTGTGGTTGCTGGGCTTTGCTGTGCTGGCCTGGTGTCAGGCACGGTTTCTGCCATTGGGGCTGGAGTTGTCGCATGGCGGAGTTGGGGCCGTGATCGGGCTTTACAGCGGGCTGTTGATTGGCGCCGGTGTCGTTCTGATGCTGCTGGCCGTTGTGGAGATGCGGCGCCAGAACACGACGCTTCACCCCCATGGGGATCCGAGCCAGTTGGTGCAATCCGGTATATTCAAACGCAGCCGCAATCCAATCTACCTGGGCGATTGCCTGCTTCTGCTGGGGCTGATCCTGCGGTTCGACGCGGTGCTGTCGCTGGCGCTGCTGCCAATTTTTGTCTGGGTGCTGGAGTGGCGGTTCATTCTGCCGGAAGAAAATCGGTTGCGCAGGCAGTTCCGCGCGGACTGGGCGCGGTATGAACAGAAGACACGGCGGTGGTTGTGATGGATTTGCGGCACCGCGGCAATCAGTTGCGGCGACGCAGCGAAACTGTTGCGCAAAAATGTTGCGCAATGTAGTCAAAATATTTGCGATACGTGCTCAGTAAATCTGGGGCGGCGACAAAGAGGGGGACCGATAAGGTGAAAATAGGCACGCCAAAAGAAGTGTTTGAGGGCGAGGCGCGGGTTGCGATGACCCCGGACTCTGCGGTTCAGCTGCAAAAGCTGGGCTATACCTGTGCGATTGAGACCGGCGCAGGGGCAGCGGCGGGATTTGCAGATGCCACATATGAGGCCGTTGGCGTCGAGATCGTCAAAACACCGGCCGCGCTATGGAAGGCCAGCGATATTGTCGCCAAGGTGCGCCAGCCAACCGAGACGGAACTGAAGCGGATGACGGCGGGCAAGACGCTGATTTCCTTCTTTAACCCGGGTGGCAATGAGGCCGGTATGGAGCTCGCGCGCTCCAAGGGTGCCAATGTGATCGCGATGGAAATGGTGCCGCGGATTTCCCGCGCTCAGAAGATGGACGCGCTGTCCTCCATGGCCAATATTGCGGGCTACCGCGCGGTGATCGAGGCGGGCAACAACTTTGGCCGGTTCTTTACCGGGCAGATTACGGCGGCGGGCAAGGTGCCCCCGGCCAAGGTTCTGGTTGTTGGGGCTGGCGTTGCCGGTCTGGCCGCCATCGGGGCCTCCACCAGCCTTGGCGCGATCACCTATGCCTTTGACGTGCGTCCTGAAGTGGCCGAGCAGGTCGAAAGCATGGGCGCAGAGTTCGTTTATCTCGATTTTGAGGAAAGCCAGCAAGACGGTGCGGCAACCGGTGGCTACGCAGCTGTCTCCAGCCCCGAGTTCCGCGAAGCCCAACTGGCCAAGTTCCGCGAATTGGCCCCTGATGTTGATATCGTCATCACCACCGCGCTGATCCCCAACCGCGAAGCCCCCAAGCTGTGGCTTGCGGATATGGTCGCGGCAATGAAGCCTGGGTCTGTCATCATCGACCTTGCGGCTGAAAAAGGCGGCAATGTCGAAGGCACGGTGATGGACGAGAAGGTCGTGACCGAAAACGGCGTGACCATCATCGGCTATACAGATTTCCCCAGCCGCATGGCGGCGCAGGCTTCGACGCTTTATGCAACGAACATTCGCCACATGATGACTGACCTGACGCCCGAAAAGGACGGTCAGATCAATCACGACATGGAAGACGACGTGATCCGTGGCGCGACCGTGACCTTCGAGAAAGAAATCACCTTCCCGCCGCCACCGCCCAAGGTGCAGGCCATCGCGGCCCAGCCGAAGAAAGAGGTGAAGGAGCTGACGCCCGAAGAAAAGCGGGAGCAGGAAATCGAAGCCTTCAAACAGCAGACCAAACAGCAGGTGACTTTGCTGGGGGTCGGCGGTGCGCTGGTGCTCCTGGTCGGGCTGTTTGCGCCTGCCAGCTTCATGCAGCATTTCATCGTTTTCGCGCTGGCCTGTTTCGTGGGCTTCCAGGTGATCTGGGGCGTTGCCCACTCACTGCATACGCCGCTGATGGCTGTCACCAACGCGATTTCCTCGATCATCATTCTCGGGGCGTTGATGCAGATCGGGTCCGGGTCGTTCCTGGTGATCTTCCTTGCGGCGCTGTCAGTGTTCATGGCCGGGATCAATATCTTCGGCGGTTTCCTCGTCACCCGGCGCATGCTTGCCATGTTCCAGAAATCTTAAGGAGGCCGGGATTATGGACTTTGGCTTTACAACTGCCGCCTATGTGGTTGCGGCTGTTCTTTTCATCCTGTCGCTGGGCGGCCTGAGCGGGCAGGAAAGCGCAAAACGCGCGGTCTGGTATGGCATTGCGGGTATGGCGCTGGCGGTACTGGCAACCCTGATTGGCCCGGGTGCTGGTCTGTGGCTGTTGTCGATCGTCTTGATCGCCGCAGGCGGCCTCATCGGCTACTATGTCGCCAAACGCGTGCAGATGACCGAAATGCCCCAGTTGGTGGCGGCGATGCACTCGCTGGTGGGTCTTGCAGCGGTTTTTGTGGGCTTCATCGCCCATATTGAGCTGGGTCGCGTTCTGGCGATGGATGACACCGTCAAGAAGGCGCTTGAAGGTTTTGGCGCGCTACTGGCCAAGAAAGACGGTGTTGAGATCGCAATCCTGCGGGGCGAGCTGTTTCTTGGTGTCTTCATCGGGGCTGTGACCTTTACCGGGTCGGTGATTGCCTATGGCAAGCTGGCGGGTAAAGTGTCCTCGGCGGCGACCAAACTGCCGGGCGGCCATATGTTGAACGCCGGTGCGGCCGGGCTCTCGCTGATCTGCCTGATCTGGTATTTCAATACCGGCGGTTTCTTCCCGCTGTTCCTGATGACACTGGCGGCACTGTTTATTGGCTACCATCTGATCATGGGCATTGGCGGCGCCGACATGCCGGTGGTTGTCTCGATGCTGAACAGCTACTCGGGCTGGGCCGCGGCGGCGATTGGCTTCTCGCTTGGCAACGATCTGTTGATCGTGGTCGGCGCGCTGGTTGGCTCCTCCGGTGCGATCCTGTCGTACATCATGTGTAAGGCGATGAACCGCAGCTTTATCTCGGTGATCCTTGGTGGCTTTGGTGGCACTGCAGGTCCGGCGATGGAAATCGACGGCGAACAGATCGCAATCGAAGCCGACGGCGTGGCAACCGCTCTGGATGAGGCTGACTCTGTAGTGATCATCCCAGGTTACGGCATGGCGGTTGCGCAGGCGCAGCAGAATGTGGCGGAACTGACCCGTCGTCTGCGGGCCAAGGGCAAAAACGTCCGCTTCGCCATCCACCCGGTTGCAGGGCGTCTGCCGGGGCACATGAACGTGCTCTTGGCGGAGGCGAAGGTGCCGTATGATATCGTGCTGGAGATGGACGAGATCAACGAGGACTTCCCGGAAACGGATGTGGCGATCGTCATCGGTTCCAATGACATCGTGAACCCGGCGGCACAGGAAGACCCCAATTCGCCGATCGCTGGTATGCCCGTGCTGGAATGCTGGAAGGCAAAGCAGGTCTTTGTCTCCAAACGCGGTCAGGGCACCGGCTATTCCGGGATCGAGAACCCGCTGTTCTTTAAGGAAAACACGCGGATGTTCTATGGCGATGCGAAGGCCAGCCTCGACAAGCTGCTGACCATGATCAGCTAAGTGTTCGCCTGATGCTGCAAACACCGAAAGAGCGCTCCAGACGGGGCGCTCTTTTTTATTGGCCAATACGGACTGGGGGCTGTGCTATTATAGGGCAGCCGAGGAGGATGATATGGAAAAGGCCCAAGGTATAGGTGGCGTGTTTTTCCGCGCCAAAGACCCCGCAGCGCTCAGCCGATGGTACAATGATCATCTGGGAATTGATCCCGTTGGGGGCACACCCTGGATGCAGGGAGGCGGCTATACTGTCTTTGCTCCGTTTGCTGAGGACACCGATTATTTCGGGGACACAAGCAAACAGTGGATGATCAATTTCCGGGTAACGGATCTGGCGGCGATGATTGCGCAACTGACCGCCGCAGACATTGCTGTTGAGACGCGGCCGGAGTGGGACGGTGAGATTGGCTATTTCGCGCGGTTGCATGACCCGGAAGGCAATCCGATAGAACTATGGCAACCGATTGGGCGGGCTGCAGATACCGCTTGAGCTGGAGTGTACTCCAACCGCTAGGATGTTCCGACTCACCCATGGTGGGTGGGCAGCAAGAGAGACGTGCATGAAGATTTCAGAAGTGGCCATGGCCACCGGCCTGACAGTGGATACCCTGCGGTTTTACGAGAAGATCGGATTGATCGATCCGCCTGCGCGCGATGCGGCTGGGCGGAGGGTCTATGACCGTGAGATCCTCGGCTGGATCCGTTTCTTGAGTCAGTTGAACGCCACCGGCATGAAGCAGGCGGACCGCGTCCGCTATGCCAGATTGCGCGCAAAGGGGAGTGAAACACTGGCGGAACGGCGCGAAATGCTGGAGGCCCACCGCGAGGTGATCCGCCGCCAGCTGGAGCAGCTTCATGACACGCTTGCCCTGATGGATCGCAAGGTCGCGATCTACCATGAGTTGGAAAAGGAAAGCACAGATGTCTGATGCATTGACCAAAGGTCGCAAGCTGCTGGCAGAGATGAACCCGAATCTTGAAGCAATACTGGCCGAGCGTTACGACGCCCATCTGCCGGGAATGGCGGAGAGCCTGGTCGAATGGGCCTATGGGCGCCACTACGCGCGCGAGGGGCTGGACCTCAAAACCCGCCAGCTGTGTACGATTGCCGCGCTGACGGCGCTGGGCGGTCAGACGGCGCCGCAGTTAAAGGTAAACATCACCCACACCCTGGCGGCAGGTGCAACGGAAGCCGAGATTCTTGAGGTGATCTGGCAGATGGCGGTCTATGGCGGGATGCCTGCGGCCATCAATGGTTTGAATGCGGCGATTGAGGTGTTTGAGGCGGCATAGTGTCGAGGTCTGGTGTCGGATCGGCCGTGATTGTATACGGTTGTATTCATTTAAGGCATTGAAATAACGTAATTCTTTACAGGTTCGACCGTCTCCGATAACCTGTGGTCTGCTGCTCAGGGAGACCACAGATGCCGCCGATCCAAGACCACCCGTTGCGCTACCAGTTGGCGAATGAGTTGCACGCCCGCCCGTTCCCGACCATGAGCAATCCGTCGACGGTGATCTATCTTGCGATCAAGCAGCCGCAGGAGGCCGTGCATCGTGATCGCAGCCTGGACCTTGCGCATCTGGTGGTCTTGCTGGACCGGCACGGGGTACCGCATCCTAAACCGGGCGCGACACATCATTCCGCGCAGCTGGGGCGCCATACCTTGAAATGGGAACAGCATACCGAGTTCGTGTCCTACACGCTGTATTTCGATGGCATCAGCGAGCGGCCCTATGATCCTGCGGATTTCGATGTGTTCCCGTCTGATTGGCTGTCAGAGGCGCCGGGTCAGCGCATCACCTCACTGATGTTGCGGGTCCTGCCGCGCGGCGATGTTGCGGAAGTGCGCCGGGCGCTGACTGATTGGTTTGTGCCTGAAAGCCTCGCTGTGTCGCGGGTGCTAGATGACAGCTGCGTGGTGGCTGGGGATTTCCGTATCGATCCGGCAGGTCACATGCGGTTTGCCGTCTTCCCGAACAAGGAGACAGGCGCCCAGCGGATTGGCCGTGTGGTGCAGCGTCTCTGCGAGATCGAAACATACCGCGCCATGTCGATGCTGGGGTTCTCGCGGGCGCGGGGTCTTAGCCCCACCATCGGGGCGCTTGATACGCATTTGAGTGAGATGATGGTGGAGATGACCGGCGACCGCATGCCTGCCGAACAGACGCTGTCACAGCTGTTGATCGTCTCGGCTGAGTTGGAAGCGATGGCAGCGCAGGCGGCATTCCGTTTTGGGGCCACAGGTGCTTATGATGCGCTGGTCAATCAGCGCATTGCACTGCTGCGGGAGGCACGATTTGAAGGCTATCAGACCTTTGCCGAATTCATGCTGCGCCGCTTTGAACCGGCCATGCGGACCGTAAAATCGACTGAGGCGCGGTTGGCCACGTTGGCGGATCGGGCGCGGCGGGCAGGGGAGCTGTTGCGGACCCGCGTCGATGTAGAACGCTCCGCACAGAACCAGGCCTTGCTGGAAAGCATGGATCGCCGCGCTGATATGGCACTGCGGCTGCAACATACGGTGGAGGGGCTGTCTGTGGTCGCGATCAGCTACTATGCGGTGTCGCTGGCGTCATACGCGCTCTACCCCCTTGCCGCGGTTCTCGGCCTCAGCAAGGGGATGATGACGGCAGCACTTACTCTGCCGGTTGTACTGATGGTGTGGCTCGCTCTGCGCCAGATCCGGAAGCGGCTGCATTGAGCCAGGCATTGGTCAGAAGGCCACCGGATGCAATTGACACCAGCGCCAGCACTGCAGCAAGGCTGAGTGTCGGAATACCGGCAAGGCCTGCGCCAACTGTGCAGCCGCCTGCCAGAACACCGCCAACGCCCATCAGCACTGCGCCGCTGAGGTAGCGGCCGGTCTGGCGCGGGCTCTCAAAACTCTGCCACTGAAAGCTGCCACTCAGCAGGGCGGCGGCCAGCGCGCCAATCAGCACACCACCGACCAGGCCCGTACCAAAGCCAGCCGGTACGGCGCTGGAGGCCAGCGTGTAGAACAGAGTCTCGGCGGAGGGGGACGTGAAGGAGAGGCTCTCCATCGTGATGGGGTCAAATTCGTCGAACAGTACATAACCGGTACCCACCCAGGCCAACGGCACGAGTGCGCCGATCAGTGCCCCACCAAGGAGGGGCAGAGCACGGTTCCCGGATTTTAGGGCGACGGCGACAGCGGCAAGGGCGATCAGCGCAGCCACGACCAGCGGCCCTCCTGCCAAGGCCGCAAGAGAGGTGTAATCGCCCATGGGCACTGTCGCGCTGCCGATCCAGACGCGCAGCGGGGCCAGTACGCCCTTGAGTGTGGCATGAGCGACGATGGCAAAGGTCACGATAACAACCAGCGCGCGCAGATTGCCGCTGCCGGTCAGCACCATCAGCCGGGAGACACAGCCGCGCGTCAGGACCATGCCCGCACCGAACATCAGACCGCCAAGGATCACCGCTGCAATGGGCAGGTCGGCCACCATCAGGCGGTGTTCACCAAAGTTGATCCAGCCAAGCGCCACTGCGGCTTGAGTGCCGAGAACTGCAACCGCGAGCGCCATGGCCCAGACACCGGCGGCTTGACGGCGGTCCTCGCCAACAAGGGCCCGGCGAAAACAAAACCGGGTCAGCTGCGCCAGCCCGCCAAAGAGGACCCCGACACCCAGGGCAAACAGGACCGAAACCGCACGGGCGGTGGTGTCTTCAAAGCCAAGTGTTTCGAACATATGCGGTCTCCATGACTGCGATAGGGGTGCGGCGGGATCCGTCGCTTCTGGAATATTTTCCCGAAATGACGGTTTTTCAGGAGGTCGGCAAGCTTTAGGCCCAGATGAGATTGCGCTGTGAGTGGAAAATTATTCCGTCAGAGGTGATCTGCTTGGACCATGCGTCCCTCCGCGCTTGCAGTGGACAAAAACAAACCGGCCACTCTGAGGAGGTGGCCGGTTGATATGTTTTTATTTGAATGTGTAGGGGTGTTTTGCCCCGTACTGTGTCTTCGCTATCAGCGCCCCCGGATCCGAGGGTCCAGCGCGTCGCGCAGGCCGTCGCCGAGGTAGTTGACGCTCAGCACGGTGAGAGAGATCGCCATACCAGGCCAGAATACCCGCTCAGGATACTGCTGCAGATAATCCGTCGCATCATAAAGCAGCCGTCCCCAAGTCGGGAAATCTGGCGGGAAGCCGAGGCCGAGGAAGGACAAAGCCGACTCGGTGATAATCGCGGTCGCAATGCCCAGCGTGGCCGACACCATGATCGGTGACAGCACATTGGGCAGGATGTGGCGCGAAATCAGCTTGCTGTTGGTGGTCCCGATGGAGCGTGCCGCCAACACGAATTCACGTTCCTTGATTGCGAGGACATCGCCGCGCACGATGCGCGCGGTTGGCATCCAGCTGGTGATCCCGATGGAGGCCACGATCAGGATAAAAATCCCCTGTTCCGGCCCGAAGGCCGCGTTCAGCGGCTCGCGGAACAGCAGCATCATCACCAGAAGGAGCGGCAGCAGAGGCAGCGCCAGGAACAGATCGGTCAGCCGCATCAGCGGCCCATCGAGGCGCTTGAAGAACCCAGCCAATACACCCACCAGCGAGCCGAGGAACAGCGCCAGCAGCATCGCAGTCAAGCCAACGGAAACGGACGTCGCCCCGCCCGCCATCATCCGAGCCAGCATGTCACGGCCCAGCTGATCGGTCCCAAAGGGATGTGCCCAGGTGGGACCCTGATTGCGGGCGCGGATGTCGATGCGGGTGGCATCAATGTCCCAGAAAAACGGTCCAAGATAGACCGTCAACACGATCAGCAGAAACAGCGCGCCGCCAAGCATGGCACCTTTGTGCGATTTGAACTGATCCCACACATCCAACCACTGGCTGCGGGGCGGTTGGTCCAGCTCTTCCATCACACCTGCGGCGGGCAGGGCGGTGGAGGCAGGCGCAATCCCTTCGTCGGGAACCAGACGGTCCTTATCAGTCATAGCGGATCCTCGGGTCTAGAATGCCATAGAGCACGTCTGCGATCAGGTTGAACAATACGATGAGCACAGCAAAGATAAAGGTCAGTGTCTGCACCATCGGCAGGTCATTGGCCTCAATCGCCCCGATCAGCAGCTGGCCAATACCATTTACCTTGAACACCTGTTCCGTGATAATCGCACCGCCGAAAATGGCAGGAATACCAAGCGCAATCACGGTAACCACGGGGATCATTGAATTGCGCAGCACATGGACCATCACGACCACATATTCGCTCAGCCCCTTTGCGCGGGCAGTGCGAACGTAATCCTGATTGAGGTTGTCCAGCATCGAAGCGCGCATGAACCGGCTGAGCTGTGCGGTAATTTGCAGCGCCAGAACCATGACCGGCATGACCATCTGTTGCAGCTGTTTGACGAAGGAGTCCCAACTATTCACTACATGCGTGGTGTCATAGATCGAGGGGAACCAGCCAAGCTGCACCGAGAAGATCACGATCACCAAAACGCCTGAGAAGAACGGCGGCACCGAAAAGCCGACCATCGACACAAAGGTGCCGACCTGGTCGAACCAGCTGTACTGGCGATAAGCTGAATAGATGCCAATGGGCAGGGCGATGGCAATGGCCACCAGATAGGCGGTGCCCACGACCCACAGGGTCTGCGGAATGCGCTGGACAACGATGTCCATCACCGGCGAGCGGGTCTGCCAGGAGATCACGCGCAGGTCACCGGCTGAAAAGCTGGTGCCTAAATAATGGTCGATCAGAACCTGAGGTTCGATCCAGAAGAACTGTACGATCCATTTCCAGAATCGGATATGCGCGGGTTGGCCAAGGCCAAGCGCCTCACGCATCTTTTCTTTGACTTCGGGGGGGACGGTCAGAGGAACCTGAGCCATCGGGTCACCGGGCGCGAGTTCAAGCAGCAGGAAAATTACCAGGCTGATGAACAGAAGCGTCGGAACCGACAGAACAAGGCGTCTGATTGTAAAGGTCAGCATCCAGTAGGCGCCTTTGCAATTGGAAGAATGGGGTGGAACTGGGCGGTCTTTTGCCTGAGATCCATTTCTGGCCGATGCAATGACGTCATTCGGACGTAAATGGCAAGAGGCCCCGGCGCGTTACCGGGGCCACTGCAGGCGTTAGACGCTTACTCGGTGCGGTACCAGTCAGCTGCGTTCCACAGCTCGGTGTCCCAGACGTTCAGATCCACGCCACCTAGGGTGTTGGAGCGCGCGGACAGACGACCACGGTGCACCAGCGGAATCATGCCACCTTTTTCGACGATGATATCGTTCAGGCGCTTGGCGATTTCCGCGCGCGCTTCCAGACCAGCCGTTTGGGACAGTTCGGCGTGCAGCTTGTCGAATTCCTCATCGCAGAAGCGGGAGATGTTCTCACCCTGCCACTGGCTGTCAGGACGCGGTGCCTTGTCGCACAGACCGTTGCCCAGATAGGATTGCGGGTCGGTGCCATTGAAGGTGTTTGCGTACATTTCGACGTCAGCATAGAACTTCTGGAAGGTGTCGGGGGAACCCGGATCACCACCGAAGAAGACCGAAGAGTTGATGTTGCGCAACTCGGTCTCAATGCCGATTTCGCTCCACCACTGTTTGATCAGCGCCTGGAAATCCTGACGCACGGCGTTGGTCGAGGTCTGGTACAGGATTTTCATTGGCTTGCCGTCGGGTGTTTCCCGCACGCCATCACCGTTGGTGTCCTTGTAGCCGGCTTCGTCCAGCATCGCGTTAGCGGCGGCGAGATCCTGAGTGGAGCAATCGAAGGTATCCGACGCAAAGGCTGCAGGGGCAGGAACCCAGTTACAGCCGACTTTGCCTGCCTTGCCATAGCCGATTTCCACCAACAGCGGACGGTCGATGGCCAGTGACATAGCTTTGTAGACCGCAGGATCGCTGAGGAACGGATGCGGGCGGATCACCGAACGCTCATCCGGGCCAAGCGCCGGATCAGGGTTGGTGTTGTTCAGCATGATACGCTCAACCAGAGGGCCAAAGCCCGCGACTGGCACGCCTTTGCCGCCAGTTTCCATCTGCGCGATGACTTCGGGGGCCAGCTGGAGATTCCAAGCATAGTCGAACTCGCCGGTTTCCATAACGGCACGACCTGCTGCGGTTGCGTCGCCGCCACCTTTGAACAGAACCTTGGCAAAGGCAGGCTTCGCCGGGTCACGGTAGTTGGTGTTGGCCGACATGGTGATCACGTCGTTAGGCTTGAACTCATCGACGACAAACGGGCCAGTGCCGATGGGGGCGAAGTTGGCGGTGGTGCATTCGGGTGCCTTGGCACCGACGCAATCAGCAAACTGCGCAGCCTGGATGATCGGGCTTTCGCCGCCGACAAAGGGGCCGTAGGGGAAGGGGGTCGGCTTGTCGAAAGTGACCTTGACGGTCAGATCGTCGACCGCTTCGACGCTGGTGACGCCTTCGAATTTGGTGACCTGTGCGCAGCCGCCTTCGGGGTGCATACAGTAGTCAGCGGTGAATTTCACATCCTTGGAGGTGAAAGGCGTGCCATCAGACCAAAGAAGGCCAGGCTTGATCTTCCAGGTGATCGAGGTGAGATCTTCGCTCACGCCGCCATTGTCGACAGTGGGGATCTCTTCAACCAGATACGGAACCATTTCGCCCTGTGGGTCGTAGCGTGCCAGCGGTTCGATCACCAGTGACGCCGATTCCACATCCTTGGTGCCGCCCGACAGGAACGGGTTCAGGATGGAGGGGGCTTGCCAATAAATAATGTTAACCTGGCCGTCCGATCCCCGTTCGGCAAAGGCTGCGGGGGCAAGCGCGGCTGACGCAATTGCACCCAGCAAAAGGGTCTTAATTTTCATAATTCACTCCTTGTCGGACACGTATGTGCCTTCTTTTGACCGGGTTTGTTGCACCCCGGAGATTTGCCACATCGCTGTGGTCTGTGCGGTTGAGCACGCGGTCTCTGCCGGGTTGTGGCTGCGATCACGTTACCGCGATCATGGCTTGCAACCGGAGGCAGGCGTGGCTGCACTGCGAGTATCGAATACAGACTCCTGCCAAATTGCAAGACTTGCAGCCGAGAAAAAATTGGGCAGGCTCTGGCCGTGGGTTTGACGGGGTCAGCGCAGGTGCGTACACCTTTCTGTTAACGCCATCGAAAAAAGAAAAATACGAAGGGGACGTCACGGTGCTGGATCAACCAATCGCGCAAATCAAAGGGCTCCGGGTGGAGTTTCAGACCAAAGACGGCCCGGTGGTGGGCGTCAAGGATGTCTCCTTTGATGTTAATCCCGGCGAAACCGTTTGCATTGTTGGCGAATCCGGGTCTGGTAAATCGGTGTCCTCGCTGTCACTGATGCGTCTGGTTGAGTTTGGTGGCGGCGATATTACGTCGGGGCAGCTGCTGTTTGACCGCCGCGACGGGGGCGAAGTTGATCTCGGCAAAACCGATCAGGCGCTGATGAAACAGATTCGCGGCAATGAGATCGGAATGATCTTTCAGGAGCCGATGACCGCGCTGAACCCGGTGTTCACCGTCGGGCGTCAGCTGACCGAAGGGTTGCGGATCCACAAAAAACTCAGCAAGAAAGACGCCGAAGCACGCGCGCTGGAACTGCTGCGGGAGGTCCGTATCCCAGAGCCGGAACGCCGCCTGAAGCAATACCCGCATGAATTGTCGGGCGGAATGCGTCAGCGCGTGGTGATCGCGATGGCGATGGCCTGCGAGCCGCGTCTGCTGATCGCGGACGAACCAACAACCGCGCTGGATGTCACCATTCAGGCCGAAATCCTTGCGCTGATGGACCGGCTGAAGCGGGAAACCGGCACCGCGGTGATGTTCATCACCCATGATATGGCGGTGGTCGCGCAGATGGCAGACCGTGTGGTTGTCATGTTCCGTGGTAACAAGGTCGAAGAAGGCACCGTCAAGGAGATCTTCGAAAACCCGCAGCATGACTATACCAAAGCCCTATTGGCGGCGGTTCCCAAGCTGGGCGAGATGCGCGGCAAGGACTACCCGGAGCCGATGAAGCTGATGGGCGTGGAGCAGCAGGAAATCGCACCGATCAAGGGCAGCGATGAGGTGCTGCTGGACGTGCGCAACCTGGTGACCCGTTTCCCGGTGAAGGGGGGCATCCTGCGCCGTACCGTGGCCAATGTGCATGCGGTCGAAGATGTGTCTTTCAAGGTGTTCAAAGGGCAGACCCTGTCGCTGGTCGGTGAATCTGGATGCGGCAAATCCTCTGCTGGGCGGTCGATCCTGCGACTGGTGGAGCCGCAATCCGGCGCGGTGGAATTCGAAGGCCGCGATATCCTTGGCCTGAACCAGAGCGAGCTGCACAAGGCGCGGCTTGATATGCAGATGATCTTTCAGGATCCTTTTGCCTCTCTCAATCCGCAGATGCAGCTGCTGGACCAGGTGGCGGAGCCGATGCGCAACTACGGTCTGGCTTCTGGTTCAGAACTGCAGGACCGGGTCGCCAACCTGTTTGACCGGGTGCATCTGCCGCGCAGCTTCATGCGCCGCTATCCGCATGAGATGTCCGGCGGTCAGCGCCAGCGTATCGCCATTGCCCGCGCCCTCGCACTCAATCCGAAACTGATCGTCGCGGATGAGGCGGTGTCGGCGCTGGACGTGTCGGTGCAGGCGCAGGTCTTGAACCTGATGATGGAACTTCAGGCCGAACTGGGGTTGTCGTTCCTGTTTATCAGCCATGATATGGCCGTTGTTGAACGTGTCAGCCATCAGGTCGGTGTGATGTATCTGGGCCGCATTGTCGAACTCGGACCGAGGGCGCGCGTGTTTGAGAACCCGCAGCACGCATATACACAGGCCTTGATGAAGGCGGTTCCGATCGCTGACCCCAACCAGCGCAAATCGGAGAAGGATCTGAACTTCAAACCGATTCCGTCGCCGATCCACGATCTGAACTACGAGCCCGAGCCCTCGCAGTATATTGAGGTGGAACCGGGGCATTTTGTTCTGACCACTGATAGCGGTTACTAAGCGCATGACAGAACAGCTCAGCCCGCTGGAGATCATGACCAAGCTGATCTCTTTTCCTACCGTCAGCAGCGAAACCAACCTGCCGCTGGTGGATTGGGTTGAGGGCTATCTGGCCAGTCACGGCATCACTGCGCACCGATGGGTGGATCCGGATCAGCCACATAAAGCGGCGGTTTTTGCCCATGTCGGCCCTGATGTGGAAGGGGCGGTGGTCCTGTCCGGGCATACGGATGTTGTGCCGATTGAGGGGCAGCCCTGGGACAGTGATCCTTTCACGGTGGTGGAGCGGGACGGAAAGTATTTTGGGCGCGGCACCTGCGATATGAAAGGCTTTGACGCCTTGGCGATCTGGGCATTGGTCGCCGCGCACCACCGAGGTGTCGCGCGGCCTTTGCAGCTTGCGCTCAGCTTTGATGAGGAGGTGGGCTGCACCGGCGCGCCTCCGATGATTGTCGCGATGCAGGAGGTTCTGCCCAAGGGATCTTGTGTTATCGTTGGTGAGCCTTCGGTGATGCGCCCGGTGACCGGGCACAAGGGCGGTATCGGCTACAGCACCCATCTGGTGGGTTTTGAGGTGCACAGCTCGCTCATGCACACGGGTGTCAGTGCTATCATGCAAGGTGCGCGACTGATTGATTGGGCCAATGCGCGCAATGCGGAGAATATGGCCAAGACGCCAGATGACGTTGCGTCGCTATTCACGCCGCCCTTCACCACCTGCCATGTCGGTATGATCAATGGCGGCACAGCGCATAATATCACGGCAAAGGACTGTCGTTTCGTAATGGATTTCAGGGTTGTCCCCGGCGAATCTGCGGCGGAGTGGGAGAGCGCCTATCTGGCCAAGGTGCGTGAGGTCGAAGCGGAGATGCAGGCGGTCCATCCCGACACCCGTATCGACGTTAGCAAGAAGTTCAACGTGCCGGGTCTGGTTCCTGAGGTGGAGGGCGAGGCTGAAACTCTGGTGCGTGCGCTCACCGGGGACAACGGCACTCATGTGGTGAGCTATGGCACCGAGGCCGGGCAGTTTCAGGAGGCGGGCTATTCCGCTGTGATCTGCGGTCCCGGTGATATCGCGCAGGCGCATCAGCCGAATGAGTATGTTGAGGTGGCGCAGTTCAACGCAGGCCACCGTTTCATGCAGCAGCTGATTGAGCGGCTTGCGACCTGAGAACCGGGCGGCGCGGTTTTGGGACGCCCTGCCTGGGCTGATCATGGCCGATGGCGATCTGCTTGCACCTGGTTACTTGATAAGGCAAGTTTTCTGTCAGAGAGTGCTCGCGGATACCCCTGTTCGCGCTGCCGCCTGACGATCTCCCTGCTGTGCTGCCTTGCACCATTGCACATAGAAGGGCGGGGTTGTGACGGACCATTTGGAGGAAACACCCATGCCGATCAAAAACCGCCTGTCCGAGATGCACGCTGAGATCACCGGCTGGCGGCGTCACCTGCATCAGATGCCGGAGCTGCTGTATGAGGTGCACAAGACGGCGGCATTTGTTGAGGAGAAGCTGCGCAGTTTTGGTATCAGCGATATCACCACCGGTGTCGGTCGCACCGGGGTTGTCGCTGTCATTGAGGGTAGGACCAACACCTCTGGTCGTGTGATAGGCCTGCGTGCCGATATGGATGCGCTGCCAATTACTGAGGCGACGGGGCTGGATTATGCCTCCCAGACGCCGGGGCTGATGCATGCCTGCGGCCATGATGGCCACACTTCTATTCTGCTCGGCACCGCAAAATATCTTGCTGAGACCCGCAATTTTGATGGCCGGGCGGTGTTGATCTTTCAACCCGCAGAAGAAGGCGGCGCCGGCGGCAAGGCGATGTGTGACGACGGCATGATGGAGCGTTGGGGTATTGAGGAGGTTTATGGCCTTCATAATGCGCCGGGCATTCCGGTTGGGGAATTTGCCATCCGCTCCGGTCCATTGCTGGCGTCCTCCGATGAATTCGAGATTCTGGTAACCGGTGTGGGGGGACATGCGGCGACCCCGCATGAAGCCATTGATACCACATTGGTGGCATCTCAGATCGTGGTATCTTTACAATCTATCGTGTCGCGCAATATCGATCCGCTGAAACGTGTGGTCCTGACTGTTGGCACCTTTGAAACCGACAGCACCGCCTCCAATGTGATTGCGCATACAGCCCGGCTGCAAGGAACAGTGCGCACCCTCGACACGGAATGCCGAAGCCAGGCCGAGACCCGCGTACGCCGTATTGCGCAGGATATCGCGTCGGCCTACGGCGCGCAGGCTGAGGTGACCTGGACGCCGGGCTATCCGGTGACCGTGAATACCGAGGCCGAGACCGGCTATGCGGTTGAGGCGGCCCGCGCGGTGGCGGCGAAGGTTAGCGATAATACTGACCCGATCATGCCGTCAGAGGATTTCGCCTATATGCTGGAAGAGCGTCCGGGCGCCTATATCTTCCTTGGCAATGGGGACACTGCCATGTGCCACCACCCGGCCTATGATTTCGACGATGAGGCGATCCCGCTGGGATGCAGCTGGTTCGCCGAACTGGTCGAACGACGTATGCCCGCAGCCTGAGGATTAGCCGATGCCCGTGAAGAACCGCTTTGCTGACATGCACGCTGAAATCACCGCCTGGCGTCGGGACATCCATCAGCACCCGGAAATCCTCTACGAGACCCATCGCACCAGCGCGCTGGTGGCCGAGAAACTGCGTGCCTTCGGCTGTGACGAGGTGGTGACGAGGATCGGCCGGACCGGTGTCGTCGGGGTGATCCGAGGGCGCAGCGACACACAGAACCGGGTGATTGGTCTGCGTGCGGATATGGACGCGCTTCCCATGGCAGAGGATACCGGCCTGCCGCATGCCTCGCAGAATGAGGGGGCGATGCACGCCTGCGGTCATGACGGCCATACCGCGATGCTTCTGGGGGCGGCCAAATACCTGGCAGAGACCCGCAACTTTGACGGCGCGGCGGTGGTGATTTTTCAGCCCGCCGAAGAGGGCGGCAATGGCGCTGAGGCCATGTGTAAGGATGGTCTGATGGACCGCTTCGGTATTGACGAGGTCTATGCCATCCACAATTCTCCGGGGCTTGATATCGGCAAATTCGCTCTGCGCTCCGGGCCGATCCTGGCTTCCGTTGATGAGTTCATCATTCGTCTGCAAGGGCGCGGTGGCCATGCGGCCAAACCACAGGAAACCGCCGATACCACGGTGATGATGTGCCAACTGATCACCGCGCTACAAACCATCGTGTCGCGCAATGTCGATCCCGTGATGCAGGGCGTTTTGTCGATAACCTCGGCTGAGACATCGTCAAAGGCCTATAATGTCATCCCAGACCGGGCGGAGGTGAAAGGCACCATTCGCACCCACTCGCCGCAGGTTCGTGCACAGATCCCGGAGCGGCTGCGTGCGGTCACTGCGGGGATCGCGCAGAGTTTTGGCGGCTCTGCGGAGGTAGAGTTTGTGAACGGGGTTCCCGTGACCATCAATGATGCAGCGGCGACTGATTATGCCCATGAGGCAGCCGTGGCGGTGGCGGGCGACTGTGAGGAGGTGGCACTTGCCATGGGCGGAGAGGATTTCTCCTTCATGCTGGAGGAACGCCCCGGTGCCATGATCCGCGTGGGCAATGGCTCCTCAGCCGGTCTGCATCACCCGGCCTATGACTTCAACGACGATGCCATCCCGGCCGGATGCAGCTGGTTCGTCACCCTGATCGAACAGCGGCTACCAATGCCCTGATTGGAAAGTGTTGTCTGCATCAACCGTCATTCAACTGAAAACAGCGCGGACCAAGATCGTCAGCGCATTGATAGAGAAAAAGGACCTTACCATGCCTGTGAAAAACCGTTTTGCCGAACTGCAAGGCGAAGTCACCGCCTGGCGCCGTGATATCCACGAGAACCCTGAAATTCTGTTTGAGACCCATCGCACCAGCGCGCTGGTTGCGGAGAAGCTGAGAGAGTTTGGCTGCGACGAGATTGTCACCGGCATCGGCCGCACCGGCGTTGTGGGGGTGATCAAGGGCAAGTCTGACAGTTCCGGCAAGGTGATCGGCCTGCGCGCCGATATGGACGCGCTGCCGATCCACGAACAGACCGGTCTGGACTATGCCTCCAAGACCGATGGCGCGATGCACGCCTGTGGCCACGATGGCCATACTGCAATGCTGTTGGGGGCGGCCAAATACCTGTCCGAGACCCGCAACTTTGATGGCACCGTGGTGGTGATTTTCCAGCCCGCTGAAGAAGGCGGCGGTGGCGGCAAGGAAATGTGTGACGACGGTATGATGGATCGCTGGAACATCCAGGAAGTCTACGGCATGCACAACTGGCCGGGCCGTCCGGTTGGCTCCTTCGCAATCCGTCCGGGCGCGTTTTTTGCGGCGACCGATCAGTTTGATATCACCTTTGAAGGACGCGGCGGTCACGCGGCGAAGCCTCAGGAAACCATCGACACCACCGTGATGTCGGCGCAGGCCGTACTTGCACTGCAGACCATCGCCTCGCGTAACGCCGACCCCGTGCATCAGATCGTTGTCTCGGTGACCTCATTTGAGACCTCCTCCAAGGCGTTCAACGTCATCCCGCAGAGTGTTCAGATCAAGGGAACTGTGCGCACCATGTCGGGTGAAATGCGTGATCTCGCGGAGAAGCGGATCAATGAGATTTGCGATGGCATTGCCGCGACCTTTGGCGGCACGGCGGATGTCACCTATCATCGTGGATATCCGGTGATGGTGAACCATGACGAACAGACCGAGTTTGCCGCAAAGGTGGCGCGGGATATCTCTGGTGGCTGCGATGATGCGCCCCTTGTGATGGGCGGCGAAGATTTCGCCTTCATGCTGGAAGAGCGTCCCGGCGCCTATATCCTGGTCGGCAATGGCGATACCGCTGCCGTTCACCACCCGGAGTACAACTTCAACGATGAGGCCATTCCTGCTGGGTGCAGCTGGTGGGCCGAAATTGTCGAACAGCGGATGCCCGCCGCCTGATCACTGAGGCGAGAGACCAGTTAAGAGGATCGCCTGTCCTGGTGTGGGCAGGCGATTTTTTTTGGCGTTATCTAGGGGAAAGCCTGCTCGCGCTTAGCTTGCGGACCAGAGGTCCTGATAGACGGCGTCGATTCCATCGGCCTCCGCACGGGCGCTGAAGGCGTGGACCGCCAGATCGCGGCCAGCTTTTCCCTGTTGGAACAGCCTCTCCGGCGTCGACAGAAACTGACCAGCGGCGTCAGCTGCTGCTTCTGCGGCCTCCAGCGGCACTACGGTACCGACGGTGCCCTGCGCTGAAAATGCGCGGTAATATCCGGTGTCCGAGCCGACAAAGGGCACAGCACTGGCCAACCCCTCCAGCGGGGCCATGCCGTAGCCTTCGTAGCGGGGCAGCTGCATCACCAGCGACAGCGCCCGCATCACGCGTGGCAGATCGCTTGCGGGGATTTCACCAGGAAAGAGAATGCGTTCGCTAAGGCCCGCTGCGGCGATCTTTGCCTGCAAGCCTTTCATAAATCCCTGATGCTCCCGCGCGGCACGCCCGATCACCAGTGCGACCGCGCCGGGGTGTTTCGGCAAGAGGCGCAGCATGGCGTCGACGAACAGGTCGGTGCCTTTCTCCGGGCGAATACGCCCGACGGTGGCAATCCCCTGCTGGCCGCCGTAGCCAAGTGCGGCCCACGCCGAGCTGCGGTTCTCCGCCGGTGTAAAGAGATCGGTGTCGACCCCATGCGGCACCACAGCACGCACATGGGGGACATAGGTTGCGGCGGCTTCGGTGGTGGCAATCACCGCATCCATGCGCGAGATCAGCCAGCGCGGAAAGGCAGAATGCCGCCGTTGCGCCGCCGAGGTGAAGACAATCCGCACCGGCAGGCGCAGGACGTCGCGCGCCCAGATCGCGGCGCGCATTTCGGTGTTGCGGCGCACATGCCAGATGGCAAAAGGGCGGGACGGGTCATGTAGGCGTGATGCGGCGCGGGCGGCGGAGATGCTGATCGGATCCGGGCAACCAGGCAGGGGACGTCCGACCAGCGCCATGTCATAGCGCTGTGCCTGCTGGCGGATCACATTTGCAGCGGTCGCCGAGACACCGGTGAAATTGCGATTGAAATTGGTGACAAGGAGGTCAGCCATCCGAGGGTTCCAATCAGTTGTCTCGCGGCGTCGGTGCAAGGGCCAGTTGACTGATCAACAGATCAACCACGCCATCAAGCGCTGCCGCCTGTGCCTCGACCACCCCGCGCGCAGCAGTGCGAGCCGTGTTAAGGGCGGTGTCATCCGTCAACCAATGCTGGACTGCCCCTGCCAACGTTGGGGCGTCGCTAACCTCAACCGCGCCACCGGCGTCGATCAGCGGCGGGTAGGTCTCGGCAAAGTTGGAATAGCCCGGCCCGGTGATCACGGCGGCGCCGGCCTGCGCCACTTCAAAGGGATTATGCCCGCCGATGGGGGCAAGAGAGCCGCCTAGAAACACGATTGGCGATAGCGCATACCAAGTCCCGACTTCGCCCAGCGTGTCGGCCAGATAGACCTGCGTGTCAGGGGTGAGGGCGTCGCCTGCGCTGCGACGGGCAACGCTGAGGTCGGCCTCTTCGATCAGCGCGGCAATCTCGTCAGCGCGCTCCGGGTGACGCGGAGCCAGCAGCAGGCAGAGATTGGGGGTCTCGGCCAGCAATGCCTTATGAGCCGCAATCACGGTCTCCTCTTCGCCACGGTGGGTGGAGCTTGCGATCCAGACCGGGCGCGCTCCCAGCTCGGCCTGAACTGAGGCGAGGACGGTCTGATCGACAGGCAGCGGTGCGGAGCCGGCCTTCAGGTTGCCGCTGGGATGAACGCGATCAGCTGGGGCGCCAAGGTCGGTCAGGCTCTGGCCCATTTGCGGGTTCTGGCTGAGCAACACATCGAAATGCTGCATGACAAAGGCTGCGGTTGCCGGTTTGGATTTCCACCGCGCGATGGAGCGGGCCGAAAGCCGGGCATTGACCAGTGCCAGCCGCACGCCGGAACGTTTGGCCGCGTCCAGCGTTACCGGCCACAGCTCGCTTTCGACAAAGAGCGCCGCATCGGGCTGCCAGTGACGCAGGAACCGGCGCACCGGTGCGGTGGCGTCCAGCGGCGCAAACTGGTGGCGGCAATGTCCGGGCATCCGTTTCGCCATCATCTCAGCCGAGCTGGCCGTGCCAGACGTGAGCAGGAATTCGGCCCCGGGCAAGCGTGGGCTCAGTTTGTCGATCAGGCTCAGCGCTGCGAGGCTTTCGCCGACGGAGGCCCCGTGAAACCAGATCAGCGGAGCAGGGTGGCCATCCGGGGTCTGTGGTGTTGGGCGCGGCTGGCTCGCATAGCCCAGCCGTTCGCGCTGGCGTGCGGGTGAGACACCGTGATTGGCGAGCTTTCCCGCCACCTTGCGATAGGCAAAAGGCGTCACCGCCGCGGTGATGCCGCGATAGAGGTGAAACAGCAGCGACGGAGCGCTGGTCCTGGGGCTGGTCATCTCAGCCGCCGGTATGGCTCATGTGACGGGGCATTTGCCCGTCGAGTTTCTGCCGCGAATAGTCGAAATCATGACCTTTGGGTTTCAGGGTGATCGCGGCACGGATCGCATCTTCCAGCGCCTGGTCATTTTTGGGATGATCGCGCAGCGGGGCACGCAGGTCTGCCATGTCTTCCTGGCCCAGACACATGTACAGCTCCCCCGTGCAGGTGAGGCGCACCCGGTTACAGCTTTCGCAGAAGTTATGGGACAGCGGTGTGATGAAGCCGATTTTCTGGCCGGTTTCTTCCAACCGGACATAGCGTGCCGGTCCGCCCGTGCGCTCCGCCAGATCGGTGACGTTGTAGTGGTCGTCATAGGCGCGGCGCACATCTTTCAGAGACCAATACTGCCCGAGACGGTTTTCATTGCCGATATCGCCCATCGGCATGACCTCAATCCAGGTGAGATCCATATCTCGTTCTGCGCACCAGCGAGTAATGGCGGACAACTCGTCTTCGTTGAAGCCTTTAAGGGCGACGGCGTTGATCTTGATCCGCAGACCGGCCTTTTGGGCGGCATCAATCCCGCGCAGCACCTGCGGCAGGCGGCCCCAGCGGGTGATGTCGGCGAACTTTCCCTCATCAATGGTATCAAGCGAAACATTCACCCGTCGGACACCTGCGTCGTAGAGGTCTTGGGCATATTTCTCCAGCTGGGAGCCATTGGTGGTCAGCGTCAGCTCCTTCAGCGCGCCACTTTCGAGATGGCGTGTCATGGAGCGGAAGAAGGTCATGATGCCCCGACGCACCAGCGGTTCGCCCCCGGTAATGCGCAGTTTCTCAACACCCAGATTGACGAAGGTTGAGCACATCCGGTCCAGCTCTTCCAGCGTCAGCAGCTCCTTCTTAGGTAAGAAGGTCATGTTCTCGGACATGCAGTAAACGCAGCGAAAATCGCAGCGGTCGGTGACCGAGACACGCAGGTAGGTGATGGCGCGGGCGAAGGGATCGATAAGCGGAGCAGTCATCCTTACTAGGTAAAGCGGGGGCGGGCTTGCGGCAAGGGCTGAGTTTGGCTGAGGGTCGGATTGCCGCTGGCAAAGCTGTGAGGCCAGAGCTAGTGTCACGCTATGCGTTATTCTGTTTTGATCCTGTCTTCTGTCGTGCTGCTTGGGGCCTGCGGCCCGTTGCAGTGGAATTCCTCCGTCTTGGGTGGGCAACGCTCCGCCGCTCCGGTTGCTGATCCGGTCGATGATACGGCGGGGAGCGTACCGCTGGCCCCGGGTGTCGAGCAAACCCCGTTGGACGGCACGGGTGGCCAGCAGGTGGCCTCTGCGGGGACCGCCTCTGGCTATACCGGGCGTGCCTCAACCGTTGCCAGCCTCGGCGATCCGTCGCAATCGGGGCTCTGGATGGAGACGCCGCTGGTTGATAGCCCGCAGGTTGCCCGCGTGCGTTCGCCGCGCGGCACTGAAGTTACGCTGACCCTGCGGCCCATCGGTGGCGATACCGGCGCGGGCAGCCGGTTGTCGATTGATGCCATGCGGGCGCTTGGATTGCCGCTGACTGAGCTGGTCGAGGTGCAGGTGCTGCCGGCAGCCTGACGGACCGCATGGATGCAAACAAAAGGCGCGATGGTCTGCCCTCGCGCCTTTTGTTTTGTGTGTCGCCGTCTTGTATGGCTAACTACTGTGCGGCTCGCGCCCCTGTTGGATCGCTTTCGGAGGCAGGCAGGTATTTCGCAGCTTCCTTGCGGGCAAAGGGTTTCATCGCAGCGCCATGTTCGGCCAGAAACGCGCTGCTGCGGTCAGCGTCATGTTTGCTGAGGTCACGGAGCCACCAGGCGATGGCTTTCTGAATGAACCAGTTGCGATCCGGCACATAGGTCGCTGCCCAGCCGAGGATCCGCTCACGCGTGGCCAGTTCTTCGGCTTTCGGGTTTGGCAGTTTCGCCCATGGCAGGGTCGAAACCAATGCGGCGCGGCGGGTCCACATATGATCGCTGGCCGTCCAGCCCTCAACTGTGTCCAGCCGCTCAGGCTGCGCCTGAAGCCGTTTCTGGATGGCCGAGGCAGCGTGGTCGGCAATGGCCCAGCTGTCAAAATCCGCTAGCCAGCTTTGCAGAAGTTCCCAGACCTCCGCGTCTTCCTTGATCCGCGCCTGGGTGAGCAGCTTCGCCGCTGCGATCCGGGCTTCGAACACATCGCTGGCCCAGAGCTCCTGCGCCAGCGCGCAGCGGGCTGCTACGCCGTCTCCTTCTGCGGTCAGTTGCTGGCGCCACTCCTGGCTGAGGCTGTTGATGACGGGATTTGGAACCCCCAGCACCCGTCGCTTTTGCTTGTGGTAGCTCGTCATCTGGGCTGCGCGCGCAGGCTCTGCGGCGTTCTCTAGCGCGGCCAAGGCCACCTCGATCGTCAGCCGGCTCATTCCACGGTCACCGATTTGGCAAGGTTGCGTGGCTGGTCGACATCCGTGCCCTTGGCTATTGCGGTGTAATAGGCGATCTGCTGTGCCGGTACGGCGTAGAGGATCGGCGCCAGCGTGTCGGGCACTTGCGGCATTACGATCACCTCATGGGTGCCATCGCCCGCGATTTTAGCCCCTTCGGCATCCGTCACGAGGATCACCTTACCGCCGCGCGCCATCACCTCCTGCATGTTGGAGACGGTCTTGTCGAACAGGGCGTCGCGGGGGGCGAGGACCACCACCGGCACCTTTTCGTCGATGAGGGCGATAGGCCCGTGTTTCAACTCGCCACTGGCATAGCCTTCTGCGTGGATATAGCTCAGCTCTTTGAGTTTCAGCGCGCCTTCCAGCGCCAGCGGATAGAGCTGCCCGCGCCCCAGGAAGATAATGTCCTGCGCCTTGGCCAGCCCGCGGGCTGAGGCGGTGATTTGCTTCTCTCCTGCCAGCGATTGGTGAATCAGCCCGGGCAGGGCGCGCAGATCGGCAGGCATGCCCTCCGGCAGGGGTAGGCCACGTTGCTCAGCCGCGCGCAAGGCCAGCAGCAGAAGGATCGACAGCTGACAGGTGAACGCCTTGGTCGAAGCAACGGAAATCTCAGGGCCCGCGTGCAGCGGCAGCACCACATCGCTTTCGCGCGCGATGGAGCTTTCGGGGACGTTGACCAGCCCGACGATCTGCTGTGCTTTGCCGTCCATGTAACGCAGCGCCGCCAGCGTGTCGGCGGTCTCGCCCGACTGCGAGACAAACAGGGCCAGCGTCTTCTCTGAAACGGGAGGCTCGCGGTAGCGGAATTCGGAGGCGACATCGACCTCAACCGGCATCCGGGCGATTTGTTCGAACCAGTATTTCGCAACCATGCAGGCATAAAACGCGGTGCCGCAGGCCACCATTGTCAATCGCTCGATCTTGGTGAAATCAAGTTCTGCCGGGAGCGCCAGCTGTCCGTCATCGCTCAGGTAGGCCTTCAGCGCGCGGTCAATGGCCACCGGCTGCTCGGCGATTTCCTTGGCCATGAAGTGCTTGTGGCCGTCCTTGTCGACGCGGGCATTGGCCAGCTGTATCTGGCGTTTCTCGCGGTTGGCAATGGCGCCGCGCTGATCCCGGATCTCAAGGCTGCGGCGCGTCAGGACGGCAAAATCGCCTTCCTCCAGATAGGTGATCTGATCGGTGAAGGGCGCGAGCGCAATGGCGTCGGAGCCAACAAACATCTCACCGTCACCATGGCCGATTGCCAGGGGCGATCCCTTGCGGGTGGCGATCATCAGATCCTCTTCGCCCTCAAAGAGGAAAGCCAGCGCGAAGGCCCCCTCCAGCCGCGCGACGGTTTCACGCGCGGCCTCCACCGGAGACCTGCCATCGCGGATCAGGGCCTCGCAAAGGAGGGCAACCGTTTCGGTATCCGTATCTGTCTGAAAGGTGATGCCTTTCTGAGCCAACTCGTCGCGCAGATCCTTGAAATTCTCGATGATGCCATTGTGGACAACCGCGACGTCACCGGCCCGGTGGGGGTGGGCATTGCCGACTGTTGGCGCACCATGGGTGGCCCAGCGGGTGTGACCAATGCCGGATTTGCCGGGCAGAGGTTCATGCACCAGCAGATCGGAGAGGTTCACCAGTTTGCCAACGGCGCGGCGACGGTCCAGCGCGCCACCGTTGACCGTGGCGATGCCCGCGCTGTCATAGCCGCGATATTCAAGCCGCTTCAGCGCCTCAACCAGAATGGGGGCTGCTTCGTGATTGCCAAGAACGCCGACGATGCCACACATTATTCGGCTCCTTTGCTCAGGCGGGCTTTCTTGGCGCGCAGCATATCCATCAGCTTGCGCGCGCGGCCGGGTTTGTTCTGTTGTTCCGTGCGGGCAATGGCCAACGCGCCGTCCTCAACTGATTTGGTGACGACAGCACCTGTCGCGGTCATGGCTTCATTGCCAATGCGGACCGGGGCGACCAGCATGGTGTTGGAGCCGATAAAGGTCCCGGCGCCGATTTCGGTGCGATGTTTCATCACGCCGTCGTAGTTGCAGGTAATGGTGCCCGCGCCGATGTTGGTCGCTGCGCCCACGCTGGCATCGCCAATGTAACTCAGGTGATTGACCTTTGCTCCCTCGGCGATTTCGGCGTTTTTGATTTCCACGAAATTGCCGATGTGGGTGTTCTCGGCCAGCTCCGCACCAGGACGCAGGCGGGCGTAGGGACCCACCTTGGAGCCGCGCGAGATATGGCAGCCCTCAAAATGGGAGAAGGCCCGGATAAACACACCGCTTTCCACCGTGACCTCTGGGCCGAATACGACATTGGGTTCGATGATCGTGTCGCGACCGATAACCGTGTCGAAGGCCAGGTAGACGGTCTCAGGGTCCATCAGCGTAACACCATCGGCCATCAGCTCGGCGCGTTTGCGCTGTTGGAAAACGCGATCCGCACGGGCCAGATCAGCGCGGGAGTTGATGCCAAGAGTCTCACCCTCGTCACAGGACACGGCTGTGACCCGCAGCCCATCGGTGCGTGCCAGTTCCACCAGATCGGTGAGATAATATTCACCCGAGGCATTGGCGCTATCAACCCGGTCGATCAGCGCAAACATCTGCGCCGCATTGCCTGCCATCAGGCCTGAGTTGCAGAAATCAATCGCCCGCTCTGCCTCGGTTGCGTCTTTATATTCGACAATCCGCTCAAGGCTGTCGCCCTCCATGACCAATCGGCCGTAGCGCGCGGGATCAGCCGCAGTGAAGCCAAGCACCACCAGATCGGCGTTCTGTCGTGCGGCCAGCATCCGCTGCAGTGTCTCAGCGCTGACGAAGGGCGTGTCGCCATAAAGCACGACGATATCACCCTCGAAATCGGACAAGGCGTCACGGGCTTGCGCAACCGCATGTGCGGTGCCAAGCTGTTCTTCCTGAACAACAATTTCAGCCTCTTCGTCGATTTCGGCCATCACGGCGCGCACGTAGTCTGCCCCGTGACCGGCCACAACAATCGTGCGCTCCGGGGCAAGCGTGCGCCCTGCGGACAGCGCGTGTTCCAGCATTGGGGCGTGGGCAATGGGATGCAAAACCTTGGGCAGGTCGGAGTTCATCCGGGTGCCTTTGCCTGCGGCCAGAATGACGAGGGCGGTGCTCATGTGATGTTTTCTCTTTGTCTTTTCAGCGCCCCCGTTTTATCCGCTAACAGCAGGCGCGCAAGGCAAAGCGCCATCAAACAAGGTTGCGGCTTGCAACAAGCGGTGGCGAAAACGCGCCGAGAGGGGGCAGATATGCGAACGGTTATCTTCGATCTTGATGGCACTTTGGCGGATACATCCGGGGATCTGTTGGCGGCTGCCAATGCTTGCTTTCGTCAGATGGGGCTCGGTGATCTGCTCACCCTGCCGCAGGATGCCGGGGTAGCGCTTCGCGGCGGCAAGAGCATGCTGACGACGGGGCTGAAGCGGGTTGATCGCTACAGCGAAGATCTGGTTGAGGAATATTATCCTGTGTTGCTGAAGCAGTATCGGGACGCGATTGATCTTCATACTTTTATGTATCCGGGCGCTATGGAGGCGGTCGAACAGTTGAAGGTGGACGGGTTTCGTGTGGGCATCTGCACCAACAAGCCCGAAGCCTTGGCCGAGAAACTGACCCGGAGCCTTGGCGTGCGCGATGCGTTTCATTCGCTTGTCGGGGCCGATACTCTGCCTGTGCGCAAACCTGATCCCGCGCCCCTGCGCGAGGCCGCGCGCCGGGCTGGCGGCGACCCGGAGCGGACCATTCTGATTGGTGATACCGAAACGGACCGCAAAACCTCCGCTGCTGCCGGTGTTGCCTCGGTGTTGGTCACCTTTGGTCCGTCCGGCGGCGACCTTGAGGCGCTGCGCCCGGAAGCGCTGTTGCAGCGGTTCGAGGATCTTCCGGCGCTGGCTGCACGTCTATTGCCGCTTTAGTCGCGAAGTATGCCACTGGCCGGGGCTTGACCTTGGGCAGTCGGACGCAGACAAACGCAGTATGACAGAGATTTTCAGCGGCAGCTTTACCCAGCAGGAACCCATCCCGGAAGAGGCCATCGCCGCCGCCGTCGAGGTGATGCGCCACGGGCGATTGCATCGCTACAACGTGGCTGATGGCGAGGCGGGGGAAGTGACCCTGCTGGAGGAGGAATTCGCAGCACAGATGGGTGTGCCCTATGCGCTTGCGGTGGCCTCTGGTGGCTATGCGCTGGCGACAGCGCTGCGTGCGGTCGGGGTGAAGCCGGGCGACAAGGTCCTCACCAACGCCTTCACCCTTGCGCCGGTGCCGGGGTCAATTGCGGCTGTGGGCGCAGATCCGGTTTATGTCGGCGTCACTGAGGCGCTGACGCTGGATCTGGAGGATCTGGAGCGACAGCTTTCGGTTGACGGGCACCCGCGCGTTTTGATGCTGTCGCATATGCGCGGGCATCTCTGTGATATGGACCGGTTGATGGTGATCTGCGACGCCGCTGGAGTCACCGTGATCGAGGATTGCGCCCACACCATGGGCGCGCGCTGGAATGGGGTGCTGTCGGGCCGCCATGGTGCGGTTGGTTGCTACTCCTGCCAGACGTATAAGCATGTGAACTCAGGCGAGGGTGGTCTGCTGGTGACCTCGGACCCGGACATCGCCGCGCGCGCGATCATGCTATCTGGGTCGTATATGCTCTATGAGCGGCATCGCGCAGCGCCGGGGCCAGAGGTGTTTGAGCGGATAAAATACGAAACCCCGAATATCTCCGGGCGGATGGACAATCTGCGTGCGGCCATCCTGCGCCCGCAGCTGCGGGATCTTGATCAACAGGTGCAGCGCTGGAACGACCGATATCAGCAGATCGAGGCTGGTCTGCGCGATACGCCGGGTTTGCAACTGGTGGAGCGCCCGCAGCAGGAGCACTATGTCGGCTCTTCCATTCAGTTTCTGCTGCTGGACTGGTCGGCGCAGAAAATCACCGAGCTGCTCAGCCGTTGCGCGGCGCGGGGAGTTGAGCTGAAGTGGTTTGGCGCGCCGGAACCTGTGGCCTTTACCTCTCGCTATGACAGCTGGCGCTATGCGGAAGCACCAGAGATGCCCGCAAGTGACCGGGTGTTGCACGGCGTCATCGATATGCGTGTTCCGCTGACATTCTCGCTGGAGGACTGCGCGCAGATTGCCCGCATCATCCGCGCGGAGGTGGCGACGGTGTTTCAGGCAAAGCCTAACTAAAGGCCCAACACGGACAGATTTAGGTTGGTCTGGCTGCGCAGAGTTGCCGCTCAGATGGCATCCAGCGCGGCGCGATTGTTCTTGCCGATCCGCGCAACAAGCTGCTTTTGTCTGGCACGCGGCGGGATGGGTCTGGCGCTTGCAGTACCATGCATCGAGCCGCAGATTAGATCTGGGAAAAGCAGTGTCAGTTCTTCTTGTGCGCCAGGTGACAAGGCCGCGAGCGACTGTTCGGTGACCAGCAAGCTTTCACTTGGCGCGCCATTGGCAAACACAATCTCGTGGTTGTCAAACAGCATATGATAGTAGGTGACAGCTGCGCGGTCTTCGTTAACGTAGATACCGGGCAAGGCGGTCAGGCGAATGGCTGGGATCAGCACTTCGAATTGACCAAACATGCGTTGCGCCACGCGCGAGCGGATCAGCATGCGGTGCTGGCGTGAGACCTGTAGCGGCTGACTTGGCAGTCCGGGGCCAAGCGCGCCTGCTTCGATCCGAACCGGGCAGAGCTTGGCGTTGTCTGCCATCTGTGCTGGCGACACGCTGCGCTTGCCGATCCAGCGCAGCGGCCTCGGTCCGTTTTCGGTCAGGATGATGTCGCCTGCCGCCAATGTCTCTATCATGCGGGGGCCGCTGGCTGTTTCGATCAGCGTGCCATTGCAGAAGCAGACCATCAGCGAAATATTGTCGACGATTGCGCCCAGGCTGTTGTCGCTGCCCAGTTCTGTCAGGCGCAGCGTGTATTGGCCTGCGCTGGGGAAATCGACATTCAGGCTGGCCTGGGTGAAGCTGTTGGCGGTTGGCAGCACCGACATCGACGCGATAACGGCCCCGCCGGCATCCAGAATTTCAACGGTGAACCCTTCGGTTCCGGCCTGGTTCAGCGATGCCGTGCGTAGGGCGGCATCCAGTGTCAGTGAGGTCTGGATCGGATTGTTGACGGTGAAAGATTGCTCCATGACCGTGGTCTGACCGGATTGTCCGTCCATCTCGGCAACACGATTGGACGACCCGTTCCCGAGATAGGCGTTCTCGGTGTAGCTGGTTTCGAGGTCGGTCCCGTCCCAATTTGCGGAGCCACTGTCGAATGTGCCGTTGATGATCAGGTCACGCATTGGGGGTCTCATGTCTTTCAAAGCTAAACGATTTACTAACGTCTGACTAAGGCAGGAGTGTGGCGGTTGCTAGTGCTGCTTGTTGATAGCGGACCGGGTGGCGAAGAATTCTTGGTCTGCAACGCGGCGTTGTTGACTGTGAGCGAGGGATATGTCAGTTAATGAACAACTGTTCAATAACTGACGGCTTCGGGAGAAAACGATGTTCAACGCAAGCATGACCTTTGATCTGGGCGAAGATGTGAACGCCCTGCGCGACATGGTGCACCGCTGGGCGCAAGAACGCGTCCGCCCGATGGCGCAGGAGATTGATCAGAAAAACGAATTTCCGGCAGAACTCTGGCAGGAGATGGGGGAACTGGGTCTGCTCGGTATCACCGTGCCCGAGGAATTCGGCGGCGCTGGCATGTCTTATCTGGCCCATACCGTCGCGGTTGAGGAAATCGCGCGGGCCAGTGCCTCGGTATCGCTTTCCTATGGCGCGCATTCGAATCTCTGCGTTAACCAGATCAAACTGAACGGCAATGCAGAGCAGAAAGCCAAATATCTACCGCGCCTGGTGTCTGGTGAGCATGTTGGCGCGCTGGCAATGTCGGAGGCGGGCGCCGGTTCTGACGTCGTCTCGATGTCGTTGCGCGCGGAAAAGCGCAATGACCACTACCGCCTCAATGGCAATAAATATTGGATCACCAACGGCCCTGATGCTGACACGCTGGTGGTCTACGCCAAGACAGATCCGGAGGCGGGGTCAAAAGGGATCACGGCCTTCCTGATCGAGAAAGAGATGAAGGGCTTCTCCACCTCGCAGCATTTCGACAAGCTGGGGATGCGTGGCTCCAACACCGCCGAGCTGGTTTTCGAAGACGTGGAAGTCCCCTTTGAAAATGTGCTGGGCGAAGAGGGTAAGGGCGTGCGTGTCCTTATGTCCGGTCTAGACTATGAGCGCGTGGTGCTGGCCGGGATCGGCACCGGTATCATGGCGGCCTGCATGGATGAGATGATGCCCTATATGAAAGAGCGCAAGCAGTTCGGTCAGCCCATCGGGAACTTCCAGCTGATGCAGGGCAAAATCGCCGATATGTACACTGCGATGAACACGGCCCGTTCCTATGTTTATGAGGTCGCGAAGGCTTGCGACAAGGGCACGGTAACCCGTCAGGATGCTGCCGCTTGCTGTCTTTATGCATCTGAGGTCGCCATGACCCAGGCGCATCAGGCGGTGCAGGCCTTTGGCGGTGCGGGCTATCTCTCGGACAACCCGGTGGGCCGGATTTTCCGCGATGCCAAACTGATGGAGATTGGGGCCGGTACTTCGGAAATCCGCCGGATGCTGATTGGCCGCGAATTGATGGGCCAGATGTAACGACGCTCGTGCCTAGGGCGGGTCCGTAGGGCGGCCTGCGCGTATGATGCGCGGATTATCTGCAAAACGAGAAAGCGGCGCGCCTCCCAGCGCGCCGCCCCTCCCTGAAGTACTCGTCTCAGTCTTTTACTCGTCAAAAGGATCAGAAGCGGTGAACGTAGCCAAAGCCAACAGTGACCGGATCGATCTCGGCGGTGCCGATTTTGGTGCCGTTGAGGGTCACATCGGTTTCGATGTCCATGTAGCGGACATTCACCCGCAACGCGCCGCGATCAGAGATCTGCCAGTCTGCACCAAGGTTCAGCGCCAGTCCGACACTGTCATCAAGCGAGATCACGCCCGCGGGGGAGCTTTCCTCAAAAAAGGTCGTGTAGTTGATGCCGATGCCGACAAAGGGTTTGAACTTGGTCTGGGTCGGAAAGTGATAGTTCACCGACAGGGTCGGCGGCAGATGCTTGGTGGTCGCGGTGTAGGCGCCGTTCAAGGAGATATCATGTTCGAACGGGCTGGCGGCCAGAAGTTCGATGCCGATGTTGTCGCGGATGAAATACTCCGCAGTGAAAGTCAGAGCGGTATCGTCGTCAATTGTCGCCGCCGCGCCGGCAACGGTGCCGTTGTCGGACTTCGGATTGACGTTGGCGATACCGACGCCAAGGGTCCAGTCCCCTTGGGACTGGGCAAGAGCGGGGCCGGCCAGTGCTGCCAGTGCAGTGCTAAGAGCCAGGGCGGAAACCATACGGGTCATTGGGACTATCCCTCTTCTATCGTGGTCGGGTCGTTTGTTTGCAAAGAACGTATGCGCCTCAGGCAGCGACGGAACACTGATCTGGATCAAGAAGTGGCGTGCTTTCCCTTTGGGAATGCAGGGAAAAACTGCATATCTGATATGCATTCTGCGAAAGGCTTGGCATGAGTGGCGTTGCTGGACATACAGTGTATCCTGGATTGCGCGCCGACGGCGGCTGGCAGTTTCCCGCCTGTCTGAACATGGCAGCGCAGGCGCTGGATCATCCGGAGGAGCAGGTCGCCCTCATTGATCTGACCTCTGGGGCCCGGCGCGACGTCCGCTATGGTGAGTTGCGGCAGATGGTCGATATGGTAGCGCGCGATCTGATGCGGCGGGTGCAGCCCGGCGACCGTGTCGGTGTGTTGCTCAGCCAATCTGTGGATTGCGCAGTGGCACATCTCGCGATCTGGAAAATCGGTGCCATTTCCGTGCCGTTGTTCAAGCTGTTCCAACACGATGCGCTGGCCTCGCGTATTGGCGATGCGGGGCTTGAGCTGGTGCTGACGGATGGCGCAGGCGCGGAGCAACTGGGAGTTCTGGCGCGCCCGCTGCTGGTGGCGGATATCCTATCGGCAAGCGCAGATCACAGCGGCCATCTCCTGCCTTATGCGGAAACCACACCAGAGACCCCGGCAGTGCTCATCTACACGTCCGGCACCACCGGCAGCGCCAAGGGCGCGCTGCATGGTCACCGTGTGCTTTCTGGCCATTTGCCCGGCGTGGCCATCAGCCATGATCATCTGGGCCAGCCGGGTGATTGCCTGTGGACCCCTGCGGATTGGGCATGGATCGGCGGCCTGTTCGATGTGCTGATGCCGGGTCTCGCGCTGGGCGTGCCGGTGGTTGCCGCACGGCTGGACAAATTCACGCCGGAAGCCTGCGCCGAGGTTGTTGCACGGGGCGACGTGCGCAATGTGTTTTTCCCGCCCACCGCGTTGCGCCTGCTGAAGGCGGCGGGGCAGGGGCTCGACGGTCTGCGCTCCGTTGCCAGCGGTGGAGAGTCCCTGGGCGCAGAGATGCTCGCCTGGGGCCAGCGTCACCTGGGCGTGACCATCAACGAGTTCTACGGCCAGACCGAATGCAACATGACGGTGTCCTCCTGTGCCGCAGATTTTCCGGTGCGGCCGGGCTGCATCGGCAAGCCGGTTCCGGGATGTGTGGTCGAGGTGATAGACACCGACGGCACCCCCACAAAAGGTGAGGGCGATGTCGCCGTGCGCCGGGGGGCGGCGTCGATGATGCTGGAATATTGGAACCGCCCCGAGGCGACGGCTGAGAAATTTCGCGGCGATTGGCTGGTCACCGGAGATCGTGGCATCTGGGAGGGGGACTATCTGCGTTTTGTCGGGCGCGAGGATGACGTTATTACCTCCGCCGGCTACCGCATCGGCCCGGCGGAGATCGAAGACTGCCTGATGACGCATCCGGCAGTGGCGACGGTGGGGGTTGTCGGCAAACCCGACGCGTTGCGGACCGAGATCGTGAAAGCCTATGTGGTGCTGAAAGCCGGCGCCACGGCCACCGAGAAAGAGCTTCAGGATCACGTCAAACAGCGCCTTGCCAGCTATTCCTATCCGCGTGAAGTGGCGTTCGTTGAGGCGCTGCCGATGACCGTGACCGGCAAGGTGATCCGCAAGGAATTGAAGGCGCGGGCTGCGGGGGAGGAGGAAGGATGAAACAGCCGGTCCTTTCCGTTCTTGCAGCCTGTGCTTGCGCTTTGGGCGCGTCCTTTCCTCTTACTGCGGCAGGTGAGGAGACCCCCATTTTTGATACAGCCGGTTTTCTGAGCGCTTGCTCTGGATTTGTCCCCGATGTTGGCTTTGCGGTGCCCATGGACACTCAATGCGTCTCGCAGGCCGTCCGCATGTGCAACATGAGCCAAGAAAACAAGGCTTTACAGTATTGTGTTGAAAGCGCCGCGGCGTGGTTGGAGGCGGATGGAGCGCGCATCGTTAGCCAGATGCCCGACTTCGACAAAAGTGTTCTTGATGGCAACGGGCCTGCAGGTCTGTCTCTGCCCATGCCTGCTATGGGTGACGCTCCCGATTGTACCAAGATTTCGGACCCCAATTTGCCTTCCGAAGTAGTGTGCCGCTATTCGGAGGCACTTTCAGAATGGCTCAAACTAAGAGTTCTGATGCGCAGTGAGGATATGATCGGGGAGGCAAGCCAATGATCCAAAGTGTTGCTTACCCGGCGCACGCGGCCCCAAACGCGAATATAGATCTCAACCCTATAACGGGAGAGTGGACATGAAACTCACATCCAAGGCAATGCCTTCCTCCGAGGGCTTCAAACAAAACACCAAGGCCCATCTGGAGGCTCTGGCCGAGATCAGCGAGGCGGCGGAGGCCGCGCGCATGGGCGGCGGCGAGAAATCCCGCGCCCGGCACGAAAGCCGCGGCAAGATGCTGCCGCGCCGCCGGGTGGCGAACCTCTTGGATCCCGGCTCTCCGTTTTTGGAGATCGGCGCCACTGCGGCGCATGCCATGTATGACGGTGCTGCGCCTGCGGCGGGTGTCATCGCGGGCATCGGCCGGGTGCACGGGCAGGAGGTCATGGTAGTCTGCAACGATGCCACCGTGAAAGGTGGCACCTACTACCCGATGACGGTGAAGAAACACCTGCGCGCGCAGGAAGTTGCCGAGGAAAACCACCTTCCCTGCATCTATCTGGTCGACTCAGGCGGTGCCAACTTGCCCAATCAGGATGAGGTCTTCCCCGACCGCGACCATTTCGGGCGGATCTTCTACAATCAGGCCCGGATGTCAGCCAAGGGCATCCCACAAATCGCGGTGGTCATGGGCTCCTGCACTGCGGGCGGCGCCTATGTGCCTGCAATGTCGGATGTGACCATCATCGTGAAGGAGCAGGGCACCATCTTCCTGGCCGGCCCGCCGCTGGTGAAGGCCGCTACCGGCGAGGTTGTCAGCGCCGAGGATCTGGGTGGCGGTGATGTGCACACGCGGCTGTCTGGCGTGGCCGACTATCTGGCCGAAGATGATGCCCACGCGCTGGCGCTGGCGCGGCGCGCGGTGCAGTCGCTGAACATCACCAAGCCGCTGACGGTGAACTGGGCCAGCCCGGAAGAACCCGCCTATGACCCGGAGGAAATCCTCGGCGTGGTGCCGGGTGATTTGCGCACGCCCTATGACATCCGCGAGGTGATCGCGCGTTTGGTGGACGGCTCGCGGTTCGACGAGTTCAAGCCACGGTTTGGCGAGACCCTGGTCACTGGCTTTGCCCACCTCAAGGGCTGTCCGATCGGCATTATCGCCAACAACGGTGTGCTGTTCTCCGAAGCCGCCCAGAAAGGCGCGCATTTTGTCGAACTGTGCAGCCAGCGTAAGATTCCGCTGGTGTTCCTGCAGAATATCACCGGCTTCATGGTCGGCCGCAAATACGAAAACGAAGGCATCGCACGCCATGGCGCCAAGATGGTGACGGCGGTGGCGACCACCAACGTACCGAAGGTGACCATGCTGGTCGGCGGCTCCTTTGGGGCGGGCAACTACGGCATGTCGGGGCGTGCGTATTCCCCGCGCTTCCTGTGGACCTGGCCCAACTCCCGCATTTCGGTGATGGGCGGCGAACAGGCGGCGGGCGTGCTGGCGACAGTGAAACGCGATGCCATCGAACGTCAGGGCGGCAGCTGGAGCACGGAGGAGGAAGCCTCCTTCAAGCAGCCAACCATCGACATGTTCGAGGAGCAGAGTCACCCGCTTTATGCCTCCGCGCGGCTTTGGGATGACGGCATCATCGACCCGCGCAAATCCCGCGACGTGCTGGCCCTGTCGCTCAGCGCTGCCCTGAATGCCCCGATCGAAGACACGCGCTTCGGCGTCTTCCGGATGTGAGGATCCCCCATGTTTGATAAAATCCTGATTGCAAACCGTGGCGAAATCGCCTGCCGTGTGATGGAAACCGCCCGTGCCATGGGGGTGCGGACTGTAGCCGTTTATTCCGACGCCGATGCGGCTGCAAAACATGTGCAGATGGCGGATGAGGCCGTGCACATCGGCGGCCCGGCCCCGGCGGACAGCTATCTGAAGGGGGATGTGATCATCCGTGTCGCGCAGGAAAGTGGCGCGCAGGCGATCCACCCCGGCTATGGCTTCCTGTCGGAAAACCCAGGGTTTGTGGACGCGGTCGAGGCCGCAGGCCTCACCTTTATCGGGCCGTCTGCAGATGCGATCCGCAAAATGGGTCTGAAAGACGCCGCCAAGGCGCTGATGGAAGAGGCCGGCGTGCCGGTCGTGCCGGGCTATCACGGCGCCAATCAGGGTCCGGGGTTTTTGGCCGGGGAGGCGGAAAAGATCGGCTATCCGGTGTTGATCAAGGCGGTTGCCGGCGGCGGCGGCAAAGGGATGCGACTGGTAGAGGCGCCTGGAGATTTTGCAGACGCCCTGAAAAGCGCGCAAGGCGAGGCGACCACGGCCTTCGGTAACCCGGATGTTCTGATTGAGAAATACATCCAACAGCCGCGCCACATCGAGGTGCAGGTTTTCGGTGATGGGACCCACGCGGTACATCTGTTCGAACGCGATTGTTCTCTGCAGCGTCGCCATCAGAAGGTGATCGAAGAGGCCCCCGCACCTGGCATGACTGCGGACATGCGCGAGGCCATGGGGCAGGCGGGTGTGCGTGCGGCTGAAGCCATCGGTTACAAGGGTGCGGGCACGGTGGAATTCATCGTTGACGGCTCAGACGGGCTGCGCACGGATGGCTTCTGGTTCATGGAAATGAACACCCGCTTGCAGGTGGAGCATCCGGTGACGGAACTGATCACCGGCGTCGATCTGGTGGACTGGCAGCTGCGCGTTGCCTCCGGCAAGAGCCTCCCTGCCCAGCAGGACGACCTCACGATCACTGGCCACGCGTTTGAGGCGCGGCTTTATGCCGAGGACGTGCCGAAGGGGTTTCTGCCTGCAACTGGCACGCTGACGCATCTCTCCTTCCCGGCTGAGTGTCGCGCCGACAGCGGTGTGCGGGCAGGCGATACCATCAGCCCGTGGTATGACCCGATGATCTCAAAGGTGATCGTGCATGGTGCCACCCGTGCAGTGGCCCTCTCGAAGCTGCGCCGGGCGCTGGAACGGACAGAGGTTGCAGGCACCGTCACCAACCTTGCCTTTCTGGGCGCACTTGCTGCCCATGAGGGGTTTGGCCGAGGTGAGGTCGACACCGGCCTGATCGCCCGTGATCTTGAGGCGTTGACGGCGGTTGGTGAGGTTCCTGTGGCCCATTGGATTGCTGCCGCCCAGCGGGCGTTGGGCCTGCATCAACCAGCTGAGGACAGCGGGTTTACCCTCTGGGCGCCGCTCCATCGGGCGGTGCAACTAAGCCATGGCGAGGCGTGTCTTGATATCTCGGTTGAGGTTCTCGGGCCGCAGGCGCAGCGTTGGCAGCTGGAGGATAGCAGTCATGAGGTGACCTTTGATGGCGCGATCTGGCGGCACAATGGAGATCCCCTGCCGAATGTGGCTGAAGCGGGTGGTCGGCTGACGGTGTTTGGTCGGATCAGCAGCATTTTTGACTGCATTGATCCGCTGGATCGGGCCGGAACCGCCGGTGGTGATACCAACGTGATCGAGGCGCCGATGCCAGGTTTGGTCAAGGCCGTGTTTGCGGAGGCGGGTGCCGAGGTCAAAGAAGGTGACAGACTGGCTATCCTTGAGGCGATGAAAATGGAACACTCTCTCCTGGCGGCCCGCGATGGCGTGGTGGCCGAGGTTCTGGCCTCTGCCGGTGATCAGGTTGAGGCCGGAGCTGCGCTGGTCCGTCTGGAAGAGGCGGACAGCTGAACAGCATCAGATCGGGCGGTGCCATAGGTGCGCCCCATCTGCCGCCGCAGCAACGTCTGTGGATTGAGCGATGTCTGAAATAGCCCTGGGGAGAAGTGCATCATGAGCGAAAGCGTTGAAATTTTCGAAGTAGGTCCGCGCGACGGGCTACAGAATGAAAAGCGCGACATTCCCGTCGCTGAAAAGATCGCCCTTATTGATCGGCTGACCGATGCCGGGTTCCGCCGGATCGAGGTGGCGAGCTTTGTCTCCCCTAAATGGGTGCCGCAAATGGCGGGGTCGGGGGACGTGCTCGCAGGGATCCGTCGCAGTTCTGATGTGCGCTATGCTGCGCTCACGCCCAATATGCGGGGCTATGAGGATGCCCTGACCGCAAAGGCGGATGAGATCGCGATTTTTGCCTCCGCCTCCGAAGGTTTCTCCAAGGCCAATATCAACGCGAGCGTGGCCGAATCGATTGAGCGTTTTACGCCAATCATCGAGGCGGCGCGCCATATCGATATGCCGGTCCGGGGCTATATTTCCTGCGTGACTGAGTGTCCCTTTGACGGGCCGACCGACCCGGACGCAGTTGCGGCGCTGGCGGATCGTCTGTTCTCCATGGGCTGCTATGAGATCTCGCTGGGCGATACCGTCGGTCAGGCGACACCGGATTCGATTGCGCGGATGTTGCTCGCGGTGCGGGAGCGCGTGCCGGTCACCCGTCTGGCGGGGCATTACCACGACACGGCCGGGCGGGCGATTGACAATATTGATGCGTCTTTGTCGCTGGGTGTCCGGGTCTTTGATGCCGCTGTTGGCGGGTTGGGGGGCTGCCCCTATGCACCGGGAGCTGCGGGCAATGTTGCGACCGAGGCGGTACATGAGCACCTGACGCGTTTGGGCTATGAAACTGGCCTTGATGGGGATGTGCTGACCGATGCCGCAGCTATGGCGCGGGGGATGCGCAGCGACGGCAGCTGAGCCTCGGCGGTCGTCTTCATCATCATACTATAGACAGCCCGTGGCCTTCGGGCTGCCACTTCGACAGGCAGAAAGACCCGATATGTATCAGACCATCACGCTCACGACGGATGAGCGCGGCGTCGCGACGCTGACGCTGAACCGACCGGAAAAACACAACGCGATGTCCGGTGAGATGTTGCAGGAGCTGAAAACCGCCGCAGCCGGGCTGGCCAAGGATCGCACCGTTCGTGTTGTCGTCCTCACGGGGGCGGGCAAGAGTTTCTGTGCCGGTGGGGATCTGGGCTGGATGCAGGCGCAGATGGAGGCAGATGCCGAAACCCGTGGGCGCGAGGCGCGGGTTCTGGCGGAGATGCTGATGGCGATCAACACCCTGCCGCAGCCGGTGATCGGCGCCATCCAGGGCAACGCCTTTGGTGGCGGGGTCGGTATGGCCTCGGTCTGTGATGTCGCGATCGGCGCAGACCATATCAAGATGGGCCTTACTGAGACCCGGCTTGGCCTGATCCCAGCCACCATCGGTCCCTATGTGGTGGCCCGCATGGGGGAAGCGCGGGCGCGGCGTGTCTTTATGTCGGCGCGGCTGTTTGGCGCTCAGGAAGCGGTGGAGCTGGGGATTCTCGCGCGGTCGGTTCCTGCAGCAGATTTGGACACCGCAATCGAGGCGGAAGTGATCCCATATCTTAGCTGTGCGCCCGAAGCGGTGGGTGCGGCTAAGGCGCTGGTCCGTGATTTGGGACCCAAAATCGACGATGCGGTGATTGACCAGACCATCGCCGCATTGGTGGACCGTTGGGAGGGCAGCGAGGCGCCTGAAGGGATCGCCGCGTTTTTTGCCAAGGAAAAGCCCAGCTGGCAGCGGTAATTCCGTCAAAAATGTCGGATTTCATTCACCAGGGCGTGCCTTTTGCGAGGCGCGCCTTATCCTATGAAAACAATAGGGTTTACCTGCCGTGATGTTGATCTGCCGCGTCGGTTACAGAAGGTTTATCCATTAACGATGCGTTGGTTGACGGTGAGGGGGCAGGGGAGTAGACACAGCCCCAAGTCAACACGCCAATTGACGGCGCGCAGAAATCCGCGCGCACGGAAAGGAGCCACTCGTGGAAGAGATGTTGCGGGAATACCTCCCGATTCTGGTGTTTCTGGCCGTAGCGGTCGGGCTTGGAATTGTTCTTATTTTGGCGGCAGTTGTGCTGGCCGTCCGCAATCCGGACCCTGAGAAGGTCAGCGCTTACGAATGCGGGTTCAACGCATTCGACGACGCGCGGATGAAGTTTGATGTCCGGTTTTACCTGGTGTCGATTCTGTTCATCATTTTTGATTTGGAAATTGCATTCCTGTTCCCTTGGGCCGTCGGCTTTAAGGATATGAGCGATGCGGGCTTCTGGTCGATGATGGTGTTCCTCGCTGTGCTGACCATTGGTTTTGCCTATGAGTGGAAGAAAGGGGCCCTGGAATGGGAGTGATGACCGGAGCCAATACGGCTGGCGTCGACAAGGAAGTTGTCACCCAGGCCCTGAATGCAGAGCTGCAGGACAAAGGGTTTCTGCTGACCTCTGCCGAAGACATCATCAACTGGGCGCGCACCGGTTCACTGCACTGGATGACCTTTGGTCTGGCGTGCTGCGCGGTTGAGATGATGCACACCTCGATGCCGCGCTATGATGCGGAACGTTTCGGCATTGCGCCACGCGCCTCCCCGCGTCAGTCGGATGTGATGATCGTGGCAGGCACGCTGACCAACAAGATGGCCCCCGCTTTGCGCAAGGTCTATGACCAGATGCCCGAGCCGCGCTATGTGATCTCTATGGGATCCTGCGCCAACGGCGGTGGCTACTACCACTACAGCTATTCTGTGGTGCGTGGCTGTGACCGGGTTGTCCCCGTGGATGTCTATGTGCCTGGTTGTCCGCCCACGGCGGAGGCTCTGCTTTACGGTCTGATGCAATTGCAGCGTAAAATCCGCCGCACCGGCACCCTTGTGCGCTAAGTGGCTTTGGTTGGAGAGACAAATATGACTGAAGCCCTGAACGAACTCGGCACCCAGATCGCGGCCAAGCGCCCAGATTGCGTTATCGGCTGGGATGTCAGCTTTGGTGAGCTTAACGTGGATGTTGCGCCATCAAACCTCGCTGGTTTTGTTGAGTTTCTGAAAGCGGACGCGACCTGCAAGTTCTCGTCGCTGGTTGATATTACCGCTGTCGACTACCCGGATCGCCCCAAGCGGTTCGACGTGGTTTATCATTTTCTGTCGATGTATCAGAACCAACGGATCCGCCTGCGTGTGTCGATCCGCGAGGATGAGATGCTGCCGTCGATCGTCGGCATTCACCCCTCGGCCAATTGGTTCGAACGGGAGGTGTTCGACATGTTCGGCATCCTGTTCACCGGCCACCCGGATCTGCGCCGCATCCTGACCGACTATGGCTTCCGCGGCTATCCGCTACGCAAGGATTTCCCGACCACTGGCTACACCGAAGTGCGCTATGATGAGGCGCAGAAGCGCGTTGTCTATGAGCCGGTCAGCCTGGTGCAGGAATACCGCCAGTTTGACTTCATGAGCCCGTGGGAGGGTGCCGAGTACATCCTGCCCGGTGACGAGAGAGAGGGGGCGAAATGATGGACGGCTCCAAAATGGATGACGCCTTGACCGGCGAACAGAAGATCCGTAACTTCAACATCAACTTCGGCCCGCAACACCCAGCTGCACATGGTGTTTTGCGTCTGGTGCTGGAGCTGGACGGCGAGATTGTTGAGCGCTGTGATCCGCATATCGGCCTGCTGCATCGCGGCACCGAAAAGCTGATGGAAAGCCGGACCTACCTGCAGAACCTGCCGTATTTCGACCGCCTCGATTATGTGGCGCCGATGAACCAGGAACATGCCTGGTGTCTGGCCATTGAAAAGCTGACCGGCGTGGAAGTGCCGCGTCGCGCGTCACTCATCCGTGTGCTCTATTCTGAGATTGGCCGGATTCTTAATCATCTGCTGAACGTGACCACGCAGGCGATGGACGTTGGCGCGCTGACCCCGCCGCTCTGGGGCTTTGAAGAGCGCGAAAAGCTGATGATCTTCTACGAGCGGGCCTGTGGCGCGCGCTTGCACGCGGCCTATTTCCGCCCCGGCGGTGTTCATCAGGACCTGCCTGACGCGCTGATCGACGATATTGAGGCCTGGACGCATACGTTCCCGGCGGTGATGGATGATATCGACGGGTTGTTGACCGAAAACCGGATCTTCAAGCAGCGTAACGCCGATATCGGTATCGTGACCGAAGAAGATATCCTCAACTACGGCTTCTCCGGTGTCATGGTGCGGGGCTCTGGCCTGGCATGGGATCTGCGTCGTTCGCAGCCTTATGAATGCTATGATGAGTTCGATTTCCAGATCCCGGTCGGCAAGAACGGTGACTGCTATGATCGCTACCTTGTCCGTATGGAAGAGATGCGCCAGTCCCTGTCGATCATCCGCCAGTGTATCGGCAAACTGCGGGAAACACCCGGTGACATTCTGGCCCGTGGTAAACTGACCCCGCCGAAACGCGGCGATATGAAAACCTCGATGGAGAGCCTGATCCACCACTTCAAGCTCTACACCGAAGGGTTCCACGTCCCCGCTGGTGAGGTCTATGCCGCTGTTGAGGCGCCTAAGGGGGAATTCGGGGTCTATCTGGTTGCAGATGGTACCAACAAACCCTACCGCGCCAAGCTGCGCGCGCCTGGCTTCCTGCATCTGCAGGCCATGGATTATGTGGCCAAGGGCCACCAACTCGCCGACGTCGCTGCCATTATCGGCACCATGGACGTCGTATTTGGAGAGATTGACCGCTAATGCTTCGTCGTCTGCATTCCGAACAACCCGAGAGCTTTGCTTTCACGCCTGACAACCAGACGTGGGCCGAGGCACAGATTACCAAATTCCCCGATGGCCGTCAGGCCAGCGCGATCATTCCGCTGCTGTGGCGCGCTCAGGAGCAGGAAGGCTGGTTGACCAAGCCTGCGATTGAATATGTCGCGGATATGTTGGGCATGGCCTATATTCGTGCACTTGAGGTGGCGTCGTTTTACTTCATGTTCCAGCTGCAACCGACTGGTTCGATTGCACATGTCCAGATTTGCGGCACCACCTCCTGCATGATCTGCGGGGCGGAGGATCTGATTGCGGTCTGTCAGGAGAAGATCGCGAACAAGCCCTTCACCTTGTCGGCAGATGGCAAGTTCACATGGGAAGAGGTCGAATGCCTTGGCGCTTGCACCAACGCGCCCATGGCTCAGATTGGTAAGGATTACTACGAAGATCTGACCGCCGAAGGTTTTGCGAAACTGCTTGATGATCTGGCGGCTGGCCAGGTGCCACTGCCGGGTCCGCAGAACGGACGCTACGCGGCAGAGCCGAAGTCTGGACTGACCTCGCTGACCGAATATGAGAGCGGCAAGACACAGTACAATGCCTCTGTGCAGCTGGCAGCTGACATCGGTGATACCGTCAAGCGTATCGACGGTACTGAAGTACCGATCCTGACGCCGTGGATCGGCAAGGATGGCAAGGTGGCAGGTCGCGACAGCGCCGATACCCCGCCGCCTGCGCCAAAGACACCGCTTCCCGCTGTGAAGCAGGCTGAGGTCGCCAAGGCGAAACCTGCCGCGCCGAAGAAGGCCGCACCGAAAAAAGCGGGTGTTGGTGAGCCGTCTTCTCCTGAAGGGGCCGCGACCGAGGCGGCTGCCGGTGTTGAGGAAAAGCCAGAAACGCTGACTGCAGCCCGCGATGGCGGTGCAGATGATCTGAAGATGTTGAAAGGTGTCGGTCCCAAGCTGGAGCAGACCCTGAACGATCTCGGGTTCTTCCACTTCGACCAGATCGCAGCCTGGACCGACGAGCAGGTCGCCTGGGTCGACAGCCGGTTGAAGTTCAAGGGACGCATCGTCCGCGATGGCTGGATCGAACAGTCCCGGCAGCTTGCGGCAGGTGAAGAAACGGACTTCGCCAAGAAGGCCAAGGCCGACGATCGCTACAAAGACGACTGAAACAAGATAACCGCCGCTGCCCATAGGGGCAGGGGCCAAAATTCAGGACCATATGAGCGTAGAACACGACAAAGCACTGGCAGCAAAGGGGCGGCACATCGCGTTGGTGATTGCCGCAACCATGCTTGGTTGGTTGGCGATGTCGCTATTCATCGGACCCGCACTGGGGCTCGCCGGACGCTACGCTCTGCTGTTTGATTTCGCGGCCCTTGCGGGCTTCATCTATGCAGCGGTCAACATTTTTCAACTCTGGCGGATGCGCCAGGACAGCCAAAGGTAGGCAGACATGCTGAAGGACCAGGACCGGATCTTTACCAACCTTTACGGGATGCATGAGCGCACATTGGCGGGCGCAAAACAGCGGGGCCATTGGGATGGCACTGCGGGCATCATCGAAAAAGGGCGGGACTGGATCATTCAGAACATGAAGGATTCCGGCCTGCGCGGACGCGGTGGTGCGGGCTTCCCGACCGGCCTGAAATGGTCTTTCATGCCGAAGGAGAGCGACGGTCGCCCCTCCTATCTGGTCATCAACGCCGATGAATCCGAACCGGGCACCTGCAAAGACCGCGAGATCATGCGCCATGATCCGCATACGCTGATCGAGGGGGCGCTGATCGCGTCCTTCGCGATGAATGCGCATACCTGCTACATCTACCTGCGCGGCGAATACGTCCGTGAGCGCGAGGCGCTGCAGGCCGCGATTGACGAATGCTATGATCAGGGGCTGCTGGGGCGCAATGCAGCCGGATCCGGCTGGGATTTTGACGTCTTCCTGCACCACGGGGCAGGGGCCTATATCTGCGGCGAGGAAACCGCCCTGATTGAAAGCCTTGAGGGCAAGAAGGGCATGCCACGGATGAAGCCGCCGTTCCCGGCGGGCGCGGGCCTCTATGGCTGCCCGACCACGGTGAACAACGTGGAATCCATCGCCGTGGTACCGACCATTCTGCGCCGTGGCCCGGATTGGTTTGCAGGCTTTGGCCGTCAGAACAACGCGGGCACCAAACTCTTTGCGATCTCTGGCCACGTCAACAACCCCTGTGTTGTCGAGGAAGCCATGAGCATCTCCTTTGAGGAGCTGATCGAGAAGCACTGTGGCGGTATTCGCGGCGGTTGGGACAACTTGCTGGCGGTCATTCCCGGTGGCTCCTCTGTTCCCTGCGTACGCGGCGAAAAGATGAAAGACGCCATCATGGACTTTGACTATCTGCGCGGCGAACTGGGCTCCGGTCTTGGCACCGCAGCGGTCATCGTGATGGACAAACAGACCGACATCATCAAGGCGATCTGGCGTCTGTCCAAGTTCTACAAACACGAGAGCTGTGGCCAGTGTACGCCCTGCCGCGAAGGCACCGGCTGGATGATGCGGGTGATGGATCGCCTGGTAAAAGGCGAGGCCGAGCTGGAAGAAATTGACATGCTGTGGGACGTGACCAAGCAGGTTGAGGGCCACACTATCTGTGCGCTTGGTGATGCGGCAGCCTGGCCAATTCAGGGTTTGATCCGCAACTTCCGAGAGGAAATTGAAGATCGCATCAAGGCACAAAAGTCCGGGCGCATGGGCGCCATGGCGGCTGAATAAGGTCCGGGGGAGCAGTTGATGATCACAGGTGTGAGCAAAACCATGGCCGTGCTGGCACTCTGCGGCGGCGTTCTGGTGGGGTGTGACGGGATCGTCAACGATCGCCCAACCTACGCAGGTGTCCCGTTCAAGGCGAAGTCGAAGGCTGTGAACAAGAAAGAGACGCTGGCGGTGTTCACCACTGCGGTATCCAAGGCGCCGCGTTCGCTTGAGGGCGCGCGGCTGGCTGCGCACCACGAAGGCACCCGCTACTGCATCGAGAATTTTGGATCCTCGCGCATCGCGTGGCAGGTCAACCCGCTTGATACGGATGTCGCGGTCCCATTGGATGGCGACACTGCGGTCTATGGCGGAACCTGCACCCCGTGAGCATGACGTCCGCATATCCTGTGGCTGCGCATGATGCGCCAGCGGCGGTGTTATTGCATAACGCCGCTGTCTGCGCGCGTGCTGAACGCTTTCCCACCAAGGAGCGTTCAACCATGCGAACCCTGATTGCAACCTGTGCCACCTGCCTGATGGTATTGCCTTCTATAGCGGCGGCGAAGCCATCTCTGCGCGACGTGCAGGAGATTGAAGACCCACTGTTTGCGGTCGCGCTGGCTAAGGAAGTATCGGACCACTGCGACAGCATATCCGCGCGTTATTTCAAAGGGCTGACAGAGCTGCGCCGCCTGCGCACGCGCGCCAATGCCCTCGGCTATACGGATAGTGAAATCCGCGCCTACATCGGCTCGGACACGGAAAAAGCCCGGATGCGGGCCAAGGGAGAACGCTTCCTGGCGCAAAACGGGGTCTCTTACGAGAAAACGGAAACATTCTGTGCGTTTGGTCGTGCGGAAATCAAGAAAAACAGCGCGATCGGCGTTTTACTGAGGGCGAAATAGACCATGTCTGACCTCCGCAAGATCAACATTGACGGAACCGAGATTGAGGTGGATGGGGCGATGACCCTGATCCAGGCCTGTGAAGAGGCCGGGGTGGAAATTCCCCGGTTCTGCTATCATGAGCGTCTGTCCATCGCCGGCAATTGCCGTATGTGCCTGGTTGAGGTCGTTGGCGGTCCGCCAAAACCTGCCGCGTCCTGTGCGATGCAGGTTCGCGATTTGCGCCCCGGTCCTGAGGGGCAGGCACCGCAGGTGAAGACCAATTCACCCATGGTGAAAAAGGCCCGCGAAGGGGTGATGGAGTTCCTGCTCATCAACCACCCGCTGGACTGCCCGATTTGCGATCAGGGCGGCGAGTGTGATCTTCAGGATCAGGCTATGGCCTATGGCGTGGACTTCTCGCGTTTCCGCGAAGCCAAGCGTGCGGTTGATGATCTGGATCTGGGGCCGCTGGTCGGCACCGCAATGACCCGCTGCATTTCCTGCACCCGCTGCGTCCGCTTCACCACCGAGGTGGCAGGCATCACCCAGATGGGCCAGACCGGCCGGGGTGAGGACAGCGAGATCACCTCCTATCTGAACGAGACACTGGACTCGAACCTGCAAGGCAACATCATCGATCTTTGCCCGGTTGGGGCGCTGACGTCGAAACCCTACGCCTTCACCGCGCGTCCGTGGGAACTGACCAAGACCGAGACCATCGACGTGATGGACGCGCTTGGCTCCAACATCCGCGTGGACACCAAAGGCCGCGAAGTGATGCGGATCCTGCCGCGCAACCATGACGGCGTGAACGAGGAGTGGATCAGCGACAAGACCCGCTTTGTCTGGGACGGGCTGCGCCGCCAGCGTTTGGATCGCCCTTACGTGCGTGTTGATGGCAAGTTGAAGCCCGCCACCTGGCCGGAAGCGCTGGAGGCAGCCGCCACCGCGATGAAGGGCAAGAAAATTGCCGGTCTGATCGGTGATCTGGCCCCGGTTGAGGCGGCTTTTGCTCTGAAGCAGCTGGTCGAAGGGCAGGGCGGCAAGGTGGAATGCCGGACCGACAAGGCCCGTTTGCCCATCGGCAACCGCGCGGCCTATGTTGGCACCGCAACCATCGAAGATATCGACAGCGCCAAGGCAATCATGCTGATCGGCACCGACTCGCGCAATGAAGCACCGGTACTGAACGCGCGCCTGCGCAAAGCCTGGATCAATGGCGCCAACATCGGCCTGATTGGTCAGCCCGTCGATCTCACCTATGACTATGCCCATCTCGGCAGCGACCGCGCAGCACTTGAGGCGCTGGTCAATGGTGAAACCGAAGGCGCGATTGGCAAGGACACGCTGGTCATCGTCGGGCAGGGCGCCCTGCGTGAGGCTGATGGCCTGGCGGTGCTGGCACAAGCACAGAAATATGCGGCGCTGACCGAAAGCAAGCTGATGGTGCTGCACACCGCTGCGGCCCGTGTTGGCGCAATGGATGTGAATGCCGTCACCGAAGGCGGCGTCGAAGCCGCCATTGACGGGGCTGAGGTGATCTACAACCTTGGCGCGGATGAGGTCGAAATCGATGCTGGCACTACGGTGATCTACCAAGGTTCGCATGGGGATCGCGGTGCGCATCGTGCCGACATCATTCTCCCGGGTGCGGCTTATACCGAAGAGAACGGCCTGTTCGTGAACACCGAAGGTCGCCCGCAGTTGGCTATGCGCGCAAGCTTTGCGCCGGGCGAAGCGAAGGAAAACTGGGCTATCCTGCGCGCGCTGAGTGCTGAGCTGGACGCCAAGCTTTCCTATGACTCGCTGGCACAGCTGCGCAGTGCGCTGGTCGCAGAGGTGCCTCATCTGGCCCGCATCGACGAGGTGGCCGACAACGAGGGTCCGGCACTTGAGGTTGAGGCAATGGGCAAGGCCGCCTTCCTGCCGGCGGTCAAGGATTTCTACCTGACCAACCCGATTGCGCGGTCTTCGCAGCTGATGGCAGAACTGTCGGCGGGTGCAAAGGCGCGCGGCGCCGAGAAGATCGCGGCGGAGTGATCCGGGCGGGCATCATATCGCCGTTGTTGCTGGCGGCCTGCGTGCAGGCCCCGCAGACATCGCAGACGCCTTTCAACCCTGGCTACAAAGGGGTGGAGACGCGGCTGTTGGACGGGGATCTGGTGCAGTTCCGCGTTGCCATGACCGGCGCAAGAAACGGTGCCGATCTGGATAATTATGCTGAATGCGCGGCCGCGCAATATGCGCTGATCCGCGGTTATGGATTTGCACGTCATGTGCGCACAAAAATGAAACAAGAGGGTGGCGTTCAGATCGCAGATGCTGTCTACACCATCTCGCCTTCCCTCCCGCGCGGACTGCGCACCATCGACGCCGAAGTCGTGGTCGCGGATTGCGAGGCTAACGGAATACCCACGGTGTGAGGACCTATGGCTGAATTCTTTAACACCCCAGGCGGCATTGCTGTACTGATCCTGGCGCAAGTGCTTGCAGTTGTTGCCTTTGTCATGATTTCGCTTCTGTTCCTCGTTTACGGGGATCGCAAGATCTGGGCGGCAGTCCAGATGCGCAGAGGCCCCAATGTGGTGGGCGTTTACGGCCTGCTGCAATCGGTGGCGGATGCGCTCAAATATGTGGTCAAGGAAGTTGTGATCCCGGCCGGTTCTGACCGGGCGGTCTTCATTCTGGCACCGCTGACCAGTTTTGTTCTGGCGATGATCGCCTGGGCGGTGATCCCCTTCAACGACGGCTGGGTGCTCTCGGATATCAACGTCGCCATCCTCTATGTGTTCGCGGTCTCCTCGCTTGAGGTTTACGGCGTGATCATGGGGGGCTGGGCGTCGAACTCGAAATACCCGTTCCTCGGCTCCTTGCGCTCTGCGGCACAGATGATCTCCTATGAGGTCTCTATCGGTTTGATCATCGTTGGTGTGATCATCTCCACCGGCTCAATGAACTTTGGCGATATCGTGCGCGCGCAGGATGGCGATCTGGGTCTCTTGAACTGGTACTGGATCCCGCACTTCCCGATGGTCTTCCTGTTCTTCATCTCGGCGCTGGCAGAAACCAACCGCCCGCCGTTTGACCTGCCGGAAGCGGAATCGGAACTGGTTGCGGGCTATCAGGTGGAATACTCGGCAACCCCGTTCCTCTTGTTCATGGCTGGTGAATATATTGCCATCTTCCTGATGTGCTCGCTGACAACCCTGCTGTTCTTTGGCGGCTGGCTGTCCCCGATCCCGGGCCTGCCGGATGGGGTGCTGTGGATGGTTGCCAAAATGGCATTCTTCTTCTTCCTCTTCGCGATGGTGAAGGCGATCACCCCGCGCTACCGCTACGATCAGCTGATGCGTCTGGGCTGGAAAGTGTTCCTGCCGTTCTCGCTGGCCTGGGTGGTCTTCGTGTCCTTTGCTGCAAAATTTGACTGGTTCTGGGGCATCTTCGCCCGCTGGACCGTGGGAGGCTAACTGATGGCGAACATCGACTACACCCGCGCCGCCAAATACTTCCTGCTGCAGGATTTCTGGGTCGGCTTCAAACTGGGGCTGAAGTATTTCTTTGCCCCCAAGGCAACCCTGAACTACCCGCATGAGAAGGGCCCGCTGTCGCCCCGTTTCCGCGGCGAACACGCCCTGCGCCGTTACCCCAACGGTGAGGAGCGCTGCATCGCCTGTAAACTCTGCGAGGCGGTCTGCCCGGCGCAGGCGATCACCATCGACGCGGAACCGCGCGAAGACGGCAGCCGCCGCACCACGCGCTATGACATCGACATGACCAAATGCATCTACTGCGGTTTCTGCCAGGAAGCCTGCCCGGTGGATGCCATTGTCGAAGGGCCGAATTTCGAATTCGCCACCGAGACCCGTGAGGAGCTGTTCTACGACAAGGATAAACTGCTGTCGAACGGCGAACGCTGGGAAGCTGAGATTGCCCGCAACCTCGAACTGGACGCGCCTTACAGATGAGCGACGCCAAGAATCCATTTGAGGCCATGATGGCCCAGGCTCAGGACATGGCCAAAGCCCTGAACCCCGCGTTGGAGAGCTTCTCTCCCACCGGTGCGTTCAAGGAGTTTGAGTCGCTGTGGCCGACAATGCCGAAGGACGTCATGGAAATGATGTTCGGCAATACAGTCAACACCGGCGGTCTGGATGCCAAAACCCGCCTGTTGCTGACGCTGGCGGGGCTGACAATGCAGGGCGCACAGGCAGATTCCGCCGTGCGCCAGACCGTGCGCCATGCCCTAGAGGCCGGCGCGAAGAAACAAGAGATCGTTGAAACGATCGGACAGATGTCGGTCTTTGCCGGCATCCCGGCCATGACCCGCGCGCTGGAGCTGGCGCAAGAGGTGATGGACGCCAAAGGGGACGATGAAACATGAGCGTTTTTGCCTTTTACCTCTTTGCCATCAGCGCCATCACCGGCGGGCTGTTCACGGTGATCAGCCGTCAGCCGGTGCATTCGGTGCTGTGGCTGATCCTGGCCTTCATTTCCTCGGCCGGGCTGTTCGTCCTGCTGGGGGCTGAATTTGTCGCCATGCTGCTGATCATCGTCTACGTGGGCGCGGTTGCGGTGCTGTTCCTTTTTGTGGTGATGATGCTGGATGTGGACTTTGCCGAGCTGAAGGCCGAGATGGCGCGCTACATGCCGCTGGCGTTGCTCATCGGTCTGGTCATCCTGATGCAGTTCGTCATGGCCTTTGGCGTTTGGGAAACCGCACCAGCGGCTGCCACGCAGCTGGCCCAGCCGATCCCCGCCGACCAACATAACACCGAGGCGCTTGGCCTCATCATCTATGATCAATACTTCCTTCTGTTCCAACTCTCCGGCCTGATCCTGCTGGTCGCGATGATCGGCGCGATTGTGCTGACGCTGCGCCATCGTCAGGACGTGAAACGTCAGGACATCGTCGCGCAGATGATGCGTGACCCGGCGACTGCGATGGAACTCAAGGATGTGAAACCGGGGCAGGGGCTTTGAGACAATGATCACACTCGAGCATTATCTAACCGTCGCGGCGACGCTGTTCGTCATCGGCATCTTCGGGCTCTTCCTGAACCGCAAGAATGTCATCATCCTCCTGATGAGCATCGAACTGATGCTCCTCGCGGTGAATATCAACCTCGTGGCCTTCTCGTCGTTCCTCGGCGATCTGGTCGGGCAGGTCTTTACCCTGTTCGTGCTGACCGTGGCCGCCGCTGAGGCTGCCATCGGCCTTGCGATCCTGGTTTGCTTCTTCCGCAACCGCGGCACCATCGCCGTGGAAGACATCAACTTGATGAAGGGCTAAAGCGTCATGGAAACTATCCTTCTCTTTGCCCCTCTGGTCGGGGCCATCATCTGTGGCTTTGGCTGGAAATTCATCGGCGAGACCGCAGCGACCTGGACTGCGACGGGGCTTTTGTTCCTGTCGGCACTTCTGTCGTGGATCGTCTTCCTCAGCTTTGACGGGGTGACCCAGTCGATTGAGATCCTGCGCTGGATCGAAAGCGGTTCGCTCTCGACATCCTGGGCGATCCGTCTGGACCGGATGACTGCGATCATGCTGATCGTTGTGACCACCGTGTCCTCGCTGGTGCATCTCTATTCCTTTGGCTACATGGCCCATGATCCGCAGTGGAAAGACGGCGAGAGCTACAAGCCGCGCTTCTTTGCCTATCTGTCGTTCTTTACCTTCGCCATGCTGATGCTGGTGACCTCCGACAATCTGGTCCAGATGTTCTTTGGCTGGGAAGGTGTGGGCGTTGCCTCGTACTTGCTGATCGGCTTCTACTATCGCAAGCCTTCGGCAAATGCGGCGGCGATGAAAGCCTTCATCGTCAACCGTGTTGGTGACTTTGGCTTTTCGCTTGGCATCTTTGCGCTGTTCTTCCTAACTGACAGCATCAACTTTGACGATATTTTTGCAGCTGCGCCGCAACTGGCGGAAACCCAGCTGAGCTTCCTGTGGACTGAATGGAACGCAGCCAACCTGATTGCTGTTCTGCTGTTCATCGGCGCGATGGGCAAATCGGCCCAGCTGATCCTGCACACATGGCTTCCGGACGCGATGGAAGGTCCGACCCCGGTGTCAGCCCTGATCCACGCGGCAACCATGGTGACCGCAGGTGTTTTCCTCGTTTGCCGCATGTCGCCGCTGATGGAATTTGCGCCCGAGGCGACGACGTTCATCACCGTGCTGGGTGCGACCACGGCGTTCTTCGCTGCGACCGTGGGTCTGGTTCAGACTGACATCAAACGCGTGATCGCCTATTCGACCTGTTCTCAGCTTGGTTACATGTTCGTTGCTGCTGGTGTTGGCATGTACTCGGCAGCCATGTTCCACCTGTTCACACACGCCTTCTTCAAGGCGATGCTGTTCCTTGGCGCGGGCTCCGTGATCCACGCGATGCACCACGAGCAGGACATGATGAACTACGGCGGTCTGCGCAAAAAGATCCCTTACACCTTTGCCGCGATGATGATCGGTACACTCGCCATCACCGGTGTCGGTATTCCGCTCACCCATTTCGGCTTCGCTGGTTTCCTGTCCAAGGATGCCATCATTGAAAGCGCCTATGCCGGCGGATCCTCCTACGGGTTCTGGCTGCTGGTGATTGCTGCCGCGATGACCTCATTCTACAGCTGGCGCCTGATTTTCCTGACCTTCTACGGCAAGCCGCGCGGTGACAAGCACACGCATGATCACGCGCATGAAAGCCCGATGGTCATGCTGATCCCGCTGGGTGTTCTGGCACTCGGTGCAGTCTTCTCCGGTATGATCTGGTACAACAGCTTCTTTGGTCACACCGATACAGTGGGCAAGTTCTATGGCATTCCCTATGCGGAAGCCTCAGCAGAAGGCCACGGCGAAGCACATGGCGACGATGCACATGGTGCAGACAGCCACGGCGAAGCCAAAGATGATCACGGTGAAGGGGCCATGGGCGAGCATCACTATGTATTCACCGGCAAGCCGGGTGAGGGGGCGCTGTACTTTGGTCCCGACAACACTGTGCTGGACGACGCCCACGCTGCCCCGAAATGGGTCAAGGTGTCGCCGTTCATCGCGATGCTGCTCGGCCTTAGTCTGGCGATCCTGTTCTACATCGTGAACCCGAGCCTGCCAGGCCGCCTGGCCAAGCAGCAGCAGCCGCTTTATCTGTTCCTTAAGAACAAGTGGTACTTTGACGAGCTCTATGACGCGATCTTTGTCAAACCGGCCCTGATGATCGGCCGCTTCTTCTGGAAGCGTGGTGATGGCAAGACCATTGATGGTGCCCTGAACGGTATCGCCATGGGTATCATTCCCTTCTTCACCCGCCTCGCCGGTCGCGCACAGTCGGGTTACATCTTCACTTATGCTTTCTGGATGGTGCTGGGCATTGCTGCTCTGGTTACCTGGATGTCGATCGGCGGAGGAACGCACTGATGGACAATCTCCTTTCTATTGTCACCTTTATCCCGGCGCTTGCGGCGGCCATTCTGGCCCTGTTCCTGCGCGGCGAGGATGAGGCGGCGCAACGCAACGCCAAATCTGTTGCGCTCTTTGCCACCACGATCACCTTCCTGGTCAGCCTTGGCATCTACTTTCAGTTCGATCCTTCCAACACGGGCTTTCAGTTCGTCGAAGAGGCCGAGTGGATCTTTGGCCTGAAGTATAAGATGGGCGTGGACGGCATTTCGGTGCTCTTCGTGATGCTCACCACCTTTGTGATGCCGCTGACCATTCTGGCCAGCTGGGGTGTCAGCACGCGGGTCAAGGAATATATGATTGCCTTCCTGCTGCTGGAAACGCTGATGCTGGGCGTGTTCATGGCGCTGGACCTGGTACTGTTCTACCTGTTCTTTGAGGCAGGCCTGATCCCGATGTTCCTGATCATCGGCATCTGGGGCGGTAAGGAACGGATCTACGCTTCATTCAAATTCTTCCTCTATACCTTCTTCGGCTCGGTGCTGATGCTGGTGGCTATGGTGGCGATGTATGCAGATGCGGGCACCACAGATATCGCGCAGCTGCTGACGCATAGCTTCTCTGCGGGTAGCTTCGATCTTCTGGGCATCCATGTTGTGGGCGGCATGCAGACGCTGCTGTTCCTGGCCTTCTTTGCCTCTTTCGCGGTGAAAATGCCGATGTGGCCTGTCCATACATGGCTGCCCGATGCGCACGTTCAGGCGCCGACGGCTGGCTCTGTTGTCCTGGCGGCGATCCTGTTGAAGATGGGCGGCTATGGCTTCCTGCGGTTCTCCCTGCCGATGTTCCCGGTTGGCGCAGATGTGATGACCGACGTGATCCTGTGGATGTCCGCAATCGCGGTGGTCTACACCTCTCTTGTGGCGCTGGTGCAGTCGGACATGAAGAAGCTGATCGCTTATTCGTCCGTGGCGCATATGGGCTTTGTGACCATGGGGATCTTTGCGGCCAACCAGCAGGGTATTGATGGCGCGATCTTTCAGATGCTGAGCCACGGCTTCATCTCGGCGGCGCTGTTCCTCTGCGTGGGCGTGATCTATGACCGCATGCACACCCGTGACATCGACGCCTACGGTGGCCTTGTCATCCGCATGCCTGCCTATGCACTGGTGTTTATGTTCTTCACCATGGGCAATGTTGGCCTGCCGGGCACGTCGGGCTTCATCGGTGAATTCCTGACCCTGATGGGCACGTTCCAGAAGAATACCTGGGTGGCAGCCGTTGCTGCGACCGGCGTCATCTTCTCGGCGGGATATGCGCTGTGGCTTTATCGCCGCGTGGTCTTTGGCGACCTCATCAAGGGCAGCCTCAAAACCATCAAGGATATGACTGCACGTGAGCGGTTTATCTTTGCACCGCTTGTCGTCATGACCATCCTGCTGGGCGTCTATCCGGCGGTTGTCACCGATATCATCAGCCCGTCGACTGAGGCGCTGATTGCTAACTTCAACCAATCTCTGGCCGCTGCGGATCTGTCCCCGGCGACCCAGATGGCTTCGCACTAAGGGGGCGTGGGCGATGATCCCAGCTGATCTCACCGTTATCCTGCCAGAGATTGTTCTGGCGCTCAGCGCAATGGCGGCGCTCCTCGTGGGTGTCTACACGGGCAAGGACAAACTGGCCCCGGCTCTGATCTGGCTGATGGCCGGTCTGATGTCGGCGCTGGCGATCTGGATCGGGACAGGCGCGTCTGGTAGCCGCGAGGCGTTCAACGGCATGTTCGTCGATGACGGGTTCGCCCGCTTCGCCAAGGTCGCAATCCTGTTGTCAGCGTCTGCTGTGCTGGTCATGGGGCAGGATTACATGTCGCGCCGTGGTATGCTGCGGTTCGAATATCCCATCCTTGTCGCGCTCAGCGCGGTGGGCATGATGGTGATGGTCTCCGCCGGCAACCTGATGTCGCTTTACATGGGCCTCGAATTGCAGTCGCTGGCGCTTTATGTCGTGGCGTCCCTGCGTCGTGACAGCGTGAAATCGACCGAAGCCGGCCTGAAGTATTTCGTTCTTGGCGCGCTGTCCTCCGGTTTGCTCCTGTATGGCGCGTCGTTGGTCTATGGCTTTGCCGGTACGACAGATTTTGCCGGTATCTATGCCGTTGCTCAGCACGGTGAAGTGTCGGTCGGCCTGCTGTTTGGTCTCGTCTTCCTGATCTCCGGCATGGCGTTCAAGGTTTCGGCGGTTCCGTTCCACATGTGGACGCCTGACGTTTATGAGGGCGCACCGACCCCGGTCACAGCCTTCTTCGCCTCGGCGCCGAAGGTTGCGGCTATGGGCCTGTTCGCCCGCGTGCTGCATGACGCATTCGGCCATGCGGTGCAGGACTGGAGCCAGGTCATTGCGCTGCTGTCGCTGCTCTCCATGTTCGTCGGTGCTGTCGCTGCGATTGGTCAGCGCGATATCAAACGTCTGATGGCCTATTCCTCCATCGCCCACATGGGCTACGCGTTGATGGGTCTTGCAGCAGGTACGGCCTACGGTGTGCAGGCACTGCTGGTCTATATGGCGATCTACGTCTCGATGAACATCGGCACCTTTGCCTTCATCCTGATGATGGAGAAGGACGGCAAGCCAATCACCGATATCCGCGCGCTGAACCTCTATTCCCGTCGTGAGCCGGGCAAGGCGCTTGCGATGCTGATCCTGTTGTTCTCGCTGGCAGGCGTGCCGCCGATGCTGGGCTTCTTCGGCAAGCTATACGTGCTGAACGCGGCCTATCAAGCCGGTCTGGCATGGCTGGCGATTGCTGGCGTGATTGCCTCTGTTATCGGGGCTTTCTACTATCTGCGCATCGTCTACTACATGTATTTCGGCGAAGAAGGCGAGGAGCTGGAAACCAATCGCTCGCCAATCCTCTGGGGTTTCCTGATGGCATCAGCCGCGGTGATGCTTCTGGGAATTATCAACATGTTCGGCGTCGAAGGTGCAGCGGCATCAGCGGCTGCCACGCTGGTCAACTGACCGCTCTGACACAGAACACACGAAGGCCTGGTCTGCGGATCGGGCCTTTTTGCCTTGAAGGGACAGGATCATGAGTGATTGGCCAGTGGGATACGGACGCAGCCTACTTGAGGAAGTGGACAGCACCCTGGATGAAGCCGCGCGCCGCGCGCCGACGCTGACCGGCCCGGAATGGATCATGGCCAAGCGCCAGACCAAGGGTCGTGGCCGCAGAGGGCGTGCGTGGAAGGAACCAAAAGGCAATTTTGCAGCAACCCTGGTGATGCGGCCGGACGGCGCACCTGAGCAAGTGGCGCTGCGGAGCTTCGTTGCGGCCCTGGCCCTGCATGAGGCCTGCGTCGCACTCTGCGGGGAAACTGCGGGTCTGGCATTGAAATGGCCCAATGATGTGCTTTTGAATGGTGGTAAGCTGGCGGGCATTCTTCTGGAGAGCGCAGGGGCGGTCGGCGGCGTCACACATCTGTCTATTGGGATCGGGGTCAATCTGATCGAGACACCGATGCAGGAGTGGCTGGAGCCGGGTGCTGTCTGGCCTGTCTCACTACTATCGGAAACCGGGATCCACGTCACGCCGGAGGACTTCCTGACCGAGCTGGCTGCAGCCTATGATCGCTACGAAACGCAATTCGTCACTTATGGGTTTGAGCCGATCCGTACGGCCTGGCTGGCCCGCGCAGCCCGACTGGGCGAGGTGATCATCGCGCGAACTTCCAATTCCGAAACCGAGGGCACCTTTGAAACAGTGGACGCCAATGGCAACCTTGTCCTCAAGACCGCCAAAGGCCGCGTGAATATCCCGGCGGCGGACATCTTTTTCTAGGAATAGGAGAGGGGGCAGGTCATGCTTCTGGCAGTGGATTGCGGCAATACCAACACCGTCTTCTCAATCTGGGACGGGGAGAATTTCATCGGTACCTGGCGGACTGCCACCGATTGGCGGCGCACGGCAGATCAGTACTATGTCTGGCTCGATACCCTGATGCGGTTGCAGGGGATTGAGGCAGATATCACTGATATGATCATCTCGTCCACCGTGCCGCGTGTGGTCTTCAACCTGCGCGTTCTGGCGGATCGCTATTACAACACGCGCCCCCTTGTGGTGGGGAAGCCCGATTGCCTGCTGCCGGTTTCCGTGCGCGTGGATCAAGGAACCAATGTCGGTCCTGACCGTTTGGTCAATACAGTCTCTGGCTTTGACAAATATGGTGGCAATCTGATCGTGGTCGATTTTGGCACGGCAACAACCTTTGACGTGGTGGCCGAGGATGGCGCCTATATCGGTGGGGTGATCGCGCCGGGGGTGAACCTCAGTCTTGAAGCCCTGCATCAGGCCGCCGCCGCCTTGCCTCATGTGGATATCTCCAAACCCCAGTCTGTCATCGGCACCAATACGGTTGCATGTATGCAGTCAGGTGTGTTCTGGGGGTACGTAGGACTGGTGCGTGAAATCTGCGCCCGCATCAAGGCGGAGCGTGACGTGCCGATGAAAGTAATCTCGACAGGCGGGCTGGCGCCTTTGTTCCAGCAAACAGCGGATCTGTTTGACGCATTTGAGGATGATCTCACGATGCACGGGCTACAGATCATACACAAATATAATAAGGATAACGGTCTCGAGGATGAGCACTGAACGTTTAATCTACCTGCCCCTGGGTGGGGCGGGCGAAATTGGTATGAACGCCTATGTCTATGGCTACGGCAAGCCGGGTAAGGAACGCCTGATCCTGGTGGATCTGGGCGTCACATTCCCGGACATGGACAGCAGCCCCGGCGTGGATCTGATCATGCCGGATATCCGCTGGCTGAAAGCGCGCGCGGATCAGCTGGAGGGGGTGTTCATCACCCATGCCCATGAGGATCACATCGGCGCGGTCGCGCATCTTTACCGCGATTTGAACGTGCCGATCTACGCCCGTGCCTTCACCGCCAATCTGGCGCGCCGCAAGATGGATGAGGCTGGTCTCGACAGCGAAGAGGTGAAAACCGTTTCCGCTTGGCCTGAGGTGACAAAGCTTGGCCCCTTCACCATCGGTGTCGCCCCGATCTCGCATTCCATCCCGGAAAGTGGCGGTCTGGTGATCGACACGCCTGCGGGCCGTATCGTGCACACCGGTGATTTCAAAACCGATCCGACCCCCATTGTGGGCGAGGCGTTTGACCCGGAAATGTGGTCGGAGATCGCCAAGGATGGCGTTAAGGCGCTGGTTTGTGATTCCACCAACATCTTCTCCCTGCACCCCGGTCGCTCAGAGATCGACGTCGGCCCGGAGATCACCCGTCTGGTGGGCGAGGCGCAGGGCATGGTGGTTGCCACCACTTTTGCCTCCAACGTCGCACGGGTCAAAACACTGGCGGAGGCAGGTGAGCGCGCCGGGCGTTCGGTTGTCCTGCTGGGGCGTGCGATGCAGCGCATGGTGGAGGCTGCCACTGAAACCGGGGTCCTGAAGGACTTCCCCAAGGTGGTCAGCGTTGAGGCAGCTCAGGAGCTGCCGCGCGAAAACCTGATGTTGGTTGTGACCGGCAGCCAGGGGGAGCGCCGCGCGGCCTCTGCCCAATTGGCACGCGGCAAGTACCGCGGCATCGAGGTGAAGGATGGCGACCTGTTCCTGTTCTCCTCCAAGACGATCCCTGGCAATGAACGCGGCGTCATTCGCATCATCAACCAGTTCTCCGAAAAGGGCGTGGATGTGGTGGATGACAGCTCCGGTCTTTACCACGTGTCCGGCCATGCCAACCGCCCCGATCTTGAGCGGATGCACGATATTATCAAGCCGCAGATGCTGATTCCGATGCATGGCGAACACCGCCATCTGCGCCAGCACGCCCGTCTGGGCGAGGCGAAGGGCATCGCCAGTGCAGTGGCCGTGAACGGTATGATGATTGATCTGACAGGGGATGCGCCAAAGGTGGTGGACTACGTCGACACCGGGCGTACCTATCTGGATGGGTCGGTCAAATATGGCGCGCTGGATGGCGTTGTCCGTGATCGGATCCGCATGGCGCTCAACGGTCATGTGGTTGTCACCGTCATCTTGGATGAAGAAGACGAACCACTCGGCGAACCCTGGTGCGATATCAAAGGTTTGGCAGAAACCGGTCGCTCCAATGCCGCACTGGTTGAGGTGATGGAAGAGGATCTGAACCAGTTTATCATGCGGGCCGGTGCGAAGACCCTGCGCGACGATGACAAGCTGGAAGAAAACCTTCGCCGTGTCGCCCGCCAGACCGCGCAGAACGAGATCGGCAAGAAACCCGAGGTGACCGTGGTGGTCAGCCGGATGCGCTGAGCCAGGCCAGTTTGACCTGATTTAAGGGCCCGCTGCACCTGATGTGGCGGGCTTTTTTGATCCGTTGTTTCGGTCGTATCCCCACCTTCGACGGGTTGGAACGAAAAAAGCCCCAGCAGCGCGCCGGGGCTTTCATCTGTGGTAAGGGATTGACCTTACCGTCTGTTCTAAACTGCCCGCGCGCAGGCGCCGGATCAGGCGTGACGGGGGCGCGAGATCAGCGCGGCCAACTTGCCCGGCAGGCTGGCAATGCCCCGGCCGAGGCTGCGCAGGAAGGAGGCCATTGCCTCGGCACGCAGTTCATGCGCGCGGGCTTCGATGGCGCGGATTTCGTCGGCGGTCACGGTTGGAAACTCCAGATTGTTCATGGCAGGCCTCATGGATGTCTTATGTCTTGTTGACCCTCAGATAGGCTTTTCGGGATCGCGTTACATCCGCAAAAATCGGCAATCCCGCCATGCTGCAAGTGCAAAGCTCAGAGGTGGGGCGCCAACGGCTGGCGCATAGCTTCTGTTGAACTGCGGCACGGGGCAATAAAAAAGGGCTGCCCCAAGAGGCAGCCCTGATGTTCTCTAATTGGTCGCCGAGGATGTTACCCGGCGCGGCGCTCGGCAAAGCTGAGCGCGATAAAGCTGGGCATATGGTCGCCCATGCCAACCACGTTGCGATCATTGCCGCGGTCGTTGCCGCCACGGCCACGACCTGACTTCTGGTTGCCCTTCTGCCCGGATTTTTGTCCGGAGGGTTTGTTCTCGGCAGATTTGCCACGGCCAGACGCACGCTTTTCCTGCTCAGGGGCCTTCTGCTCCTGCGCAGTTGCATCGGCCTCAGCGGTCGCAGCATCGTTTGCCTGCTGGGCGTCTGCCGCCTCGTTCACACCCTTGGCAGTGGAGTTGCGGGAGGAGGAGCGGCGGCTGCGGGTCTTACGCTCAGGCGCCTCGCCGCTTGCATCGTCCTTGCTGTCTTTTGCCTTCGGCTCGGCCTTGGCTTTCTTCAGCGGGTTTTCGATGCGGGGGATCTCGTTCTGGACCAGACGTTCGATGTCTTCGAGGTTCTTCTCGTCCTTGGGGACGCAGATCATCATCGCGGTGCCGTCACGCCCCGCACGACCAGTCCGACCGATGCGGTGGACATAGTCCTCTGCGTGGCTGGGCACATCGAAGTTGAACACATGGCTGACGCTGGGCACATCAAGGCCGCGCGCTGCCACATCGGAAGCAACGAGGAACCGCAATGACCCTTCGCGGAAGCCCTCAAGCGTTTTGGTGCGCTGGCTCTGATCAAGGTCACCATGGATCGGAGCCGCATCATAGCCGTATTTCTTCAGCGATTTGGCGACGATATCCACATCCGTCTTACGATTGCAGAAGATGATCGCATTGGTGCATTTCTCACCTTCCTGATCAATCAGGTGGCGCAGCAACTTGCGTTTCTCGCTGCCCTCACGGTCCCGGCGGGAGGCTTTGAACAGCACCACGCCTTGGGTGATGTTCTCAGACGTCGTTGCCTGACGGGCCACTTCCACACGCTCGGGTGCGGAAAGGAAGGTATTGGTGATCCGCTCAATTTCCGGCGCCATAGTGGCGGAGAAAAACAGCGTCTGGCGGGTGAAGGGGGTAAGGCCAAAGATACGTTCGATATCGGGAATGAACCCCATGTCGAGCATCCGGTCGGCTTCGTCCACCACCATCACCTTGACGTCAGAGAGGATCAGCTTGCCACGCTCGAAATGGTCGAGCAGACGACCAGGCGTGGCGATCAGCACGTCCACACCTTTGTCGATCAGCGTGTCCTGTTCCTTGAACGAAACGCCACCAATCAGCAGCGCCTTAGTCAGTTTCAGGTGTTTGGTGTAGGTGTCGAAGTTCTCCGCCACCTGTGCCGCCAGCTCGCGCGTAGGGCAAAGTACCAAACTGCGCGGCATGCGGGCGCGGGCACGACCGCGCGCGAGCAGGGTGATCATCGGCAAGGTGAAAGAGGCGGTTTTGCCGGTGCCCGTCTGTGCGATCCCCAGCACATCGCGACCTTCCAGAGCAGGCGGAATTGCCCCTGCCTGAATGGGGGTAGGGGATTCGTAACCCGCTTCCTCAATCGCTTTGAGAACTTTGGGGTTCAGGTTCAGATCTGAAAATTTTGTCATATGCGTCCGTTTTTGCGGACACTGACCTGGCCCGCGCGTGTATGTCAGGGCCGATTCCGCATGGTCTTGCGTCCTGTCTTGGTCGGCTTGCGGCGGGAGATAGCAAAATCCGCTGCAATCGTCAAACAAAGCCGGGTTTTCGCGGGTTATTGCTCTAGGAGCGGGTAAACCCGAAACAGTTTAGTTAAATTGCGGGAAATGTTGACGCCGTTTGGCTGTTAAATCCAGTGGGCAATGATGGATCATACCCCGCAGGCGTAGCGCATCATAGACCTCAGGCAGCTCCGCATTGATTTCGCCAAAGAAGCGTCGCAGCCCATCTTTGCCATGCTCCTGTTCGATCATGGTCAGCAGCTTATGCTTATTTAACCCGCCCAGACTGGCGGTAAAGCCTGCACCCAGACCCGGCCGGTAGGAGCCACGCGTCAGTCGGAAGCGGTAGCTGCCTTGCCAGTCATCCCAGTTGGCGGCGTGGCGATGACAGATCTGCAATCCCTCCTGCTCCGTCTCGCGGGTGTTTTTCTCCCCATACTGGAACAGATTGTGGATTCGGTACTGAATATCGCGCAGCCCGGTGCGCGCAAACAGCTTACCCGCCGTATGGCTGAGAAAGCCGCCTTTGAGAAAAACACCAAACTCCGGATAGATTGCCCTGACCTCATGCTCACGCTCAGCACCAGAGGGGACCATTGCCTTGTAATGATCCGTATACCCGGCCAGCGCTTCCAGCGGGCGCATCCTCAGCACATCCGTCTCAGCCGGCAGGGCGGCGAGCGTTTCTGTGATTGCCCGGCTTTGATCATCGGCGGTACCATGAGGCCAGAGAAACTCATCCACATCGATATGGGCGATCCAGTCGGTCTGGATGCGCTCGTAGGCATGGGTCGCGTTCATCGTCTGGCGGGGCTGATGCATCTTCGGGCGCGACGCCTTGTGCTGCTTCCAGTAGCGATCGTCGCAGGTCGTCACCCGGATCTTCGGATGTGCCTTAAGATGCGGATAGGCCTCTGGATTTTTCTCATCAAGATAAAGATGCAAACGATGCGCGCCCAGATCCAGATGATAGGCGGCAAAGTTCAGGATAGATTTGGCGTCGGCCTTGATGGTGCTGACAATACCCCATTTAGGGTGACTCGGCGTGGTCATGACTTGTGATGCGCCTTGTATCGCTGAATGCGCCCGAAAATGCTGCGGGGATCTTCCATCACCATACGCAGCATTCTAACGGCGAGCGGCCGCAGTACCGGATCCTGTTCGCCATACCGCCACAACCGTGCCAGCATGTGCCTGTCCAGATCCCCGTAGGGTAGGTGGTATGGGGTCATGCCAAGGCCGATATCGTCGAGTTCCTTGCCCTTCACACGGGGCAGGCCACTGTCGGTCGGTCGCCCTGACAATCTGCGTTCACTGTCGTGCAGCTTGATCAGGTGGAACAGCATCTGTAGCCCTTGCCCGCCAAGCCGCTGGTCTATTGTTTCCCCATGATCCGCAAAGGTAAGCGCCGCTGAAATCAACCAGCGCGTCGGCAGACCTGCCGCCAGTGCGCCCCCATGCTCCGCCCAGATCCGCAGGAATAGCGCTCGCGCTTCCGGTGGCGCATCCCGGCGGCGCAAGATCGCAATACAGAGCGCATGGATCGCCCAGATTTCAGGATCGCCTGCAAACTCTTCCCGCAGGGACTGCCATTTATGCGCGATATGATGGATCGGCAGATCCTTCTGCGTCGCGGGCATAAGGCCGGGATCTGTCAGCGGACCAAAGAGACTGGCCAAATCGGCATCCGCTGCCGGCAAGGCCGACAGCGGCTCCGCAAACGGCACCTCTTTCTTTTCGAGCTGCCGCAGCAGTTTATAGAACCCGCCAGGATAGTTTTCGTTGTCGATATCCATGGCGGGTCTGGTGTCACCGGTGATCTGGGAAATGGGTCTTAGACCATCATCTCCTTGGTCGCGGTCAGTTTCAAGTCCGGATAGTCTCGCTCAACCCGGTCGATGTCCCACTGAAGGCGCGTCAGATAGACCACATCGCCATCATGATCATGGGCAATGTGCTGCTTGTTGGTGTTGATGAACTTGTCGAGCGCGGTTTTGTCGCCGCTGACCCAGCGGGCAGACGTGAATTGCGAGGCCTCAAACCGGACGGGCAGGCCGTATTCCATCTCGATACGGCTGGCAAGCACCTCGAATTGCAACTGCCCCACCACGCCAACAATGAAGCCGGAGCCGATGGAGGGTTTGAACACCTTGGCGGCACCTTCTTCGGCGAACTGCATCAAAGCCTTTTCCAGATGCTTGGCCTTCATCGGGTCGCCCGCGCGCACACCTTGCAAAAGTTCCGGTGCGAAGGACGGGATGCCGCTCACGCGGAGCGCTTCACCCTCGGTCAGCGTATCACCGATGCGCAGCTGGCCGTGGTTCGGAATGCCGATGATATCGCCAGCCCAGGCCTCCTCCGCCAATTCGCGGTCCGACGCCAGGAACAGCACCGGGTTGGAGATCGCCATCGGTTTCTTGGACCGCACATGGGTGAGCTTCATGCCGCGTTTGAAATGGCCCGAGGCCAGCCGGACAAAGGCCACGCGGTCGCGGTGCTTGGGATCCATATTGGCCTGCACCTTAAATACAAAACCGGCGACCTTCTTTTCGTCCGGCGCAATCTGGCGCGGTTGGGCGGTCTGCGGCTGGGGTTCGGGGCCATAGGTGCTGATGCCGTCCATCAACTCCTTCACCCCGAAGGAGTTGATCGCAGAGCCGAACCAGATCGGGGTCATATGCCCTTCCAGAACCGACTGCGGATCAAGTGTCGGCAGCAGCTCGCGCGCCATCTCGACTTCTTCCAGCAGCTTCTCCAGCAGATGTTCCGGGACGTGCTCCGCCAGTTTCGGGTCGTCCAGACCGTTGATTTCGATGCTCTCGGCGATCTTGTTGCGGTCAGCCCGGTCCATCAGTTCCAGACGGTCGCGCAGCATGTCGTAACAGCCAATAAAATCGCGACCGACGCCGATCGGCCAGCTGGCCGGTGTCACATCAATCGCAAGGTTCTGCTGGATCTCGTCAATAATTTCAAAGGTGTCGCGGCTTTCGCGGTCCATCTTGTTACAGAAGGTCAGGATCGGCAAATCCCGCAGACGACAGACCTCAAACAGTTTCTGGGTCTGGCTTTCCACACCCTTTGCGCCATCAATCACCATGACCGCCGCATCAACGGCGGTCAGCGTGCGATAGGTGTCTTCCGAAAAGTCGGAGTGACCGGGCGTATCCACCAGGTTGAAGCGGTAGCTGGCGTAGTCAAACGACATCGCGGAGGCCGAAACGGAAATGCCGCGATCCTTCTCCATCTGCATGAAGTCTGAGCGGGTCCGCCGGGCCTCACCCTTGGCGCGCACCTGACCGGCCATCTGGATCGCACCACCATAGAGCAGGAACTTCTCAGTCAGCGTGGTTTTGCCAGCATCCGGATGCGAGATGATCGCAAAGGTGCGGCGCCGGGCGATTTCTGCCGGCAGGTCGGGGCGGTTTGGGACGGTATCGAGCATGAGCGCGCGTATATCAGGATGGTGCGCCGAGGCAAGAAAAACAGGGGGCAGGCCCCCTACGCCTTACGGACAACCGGGGCCGACTTTTTAATCCCAGACCAGAGCCTGCCCGGCGAGACAGGCAGGCATTGCATCTGCGGGCAGCTGCCCCAGCTGTTCAAAGAAGGTAAAGGCGTCAAAGCGGGACGCCAGTTCCGCAATCTTGTCGCCTTCAAAACGAATCATCATGATCCCCTCAGCATGAACAGGTGTGACCCCGTCCGGGCCGTCCGCCGTCAGCAGGTAGCGCGTCGAGGTCCAATCGCCGTCTTCCATGTAGTGCAGCATCTGCACCCGCAACTCACCCGCCAGCTTGTGAACAACGTCAATCAGGACAGGATAATCCTTGCGGGGGTTGGTCAGCCCATCCAGCAGTTCGGTATTCTCCAGTGAGGGGGCAAGCATCTGGGCAAATATGGACATGTCGCGATTTTCCCAAACCTCGGAAAACCAGCGCTGCACAAGGTCTTGTTTCGTCATAGTCACGCAAAGTTCCATAAATTCCAAATCGGGGTCGTTCGGCCCATGTGTTGGAATTATCACAAGGATTTCCACCAGAAATCGTAAATTCTGACCCGTGGATGCTGAATTTTTCAGCATCTGTTGAGCCGATGCACATCTGTCGTTGTGTCGGTGGCCTTCTGCGAGTCGTGTAGATCAGACGTGCTCGGTCACATGACGCGGCGCTTCAACCCGGCCACGGCTTGACTGCGTTCCAGAAGTGCCGGTCGGATATCAAGGCCAGAGGCCACCCGCTGATGGCCCAGCAACAGGCCGGGCGTCCGGCTCAGGTTGTCCTGTGGCAGAGCAGCACGGGTTAGCGGGTTTAGCAGAAGGCTCTCTGCCGCAATTCCTTCGGCGAATATGATCTGATGGCGATCAAACAGCAGCTGGAAATAATCCACAAAGCCGCCACTTTGTTCAAAGATATCAATCCCGTTCACCAGCTCTCGCGCCCGAACCAGGTGATCAGGGCGACCCCTGCGGCGGATGTCGCGGCGGGGATGCACCAACAACCGGTGGTCCGGGCTGACCAGGAGATCATTTTCGTTATTGAGCGCACCGGCCCGGATCAGGATCGGAGCCATTTCACCAACCGCGCGGCTTGTGCATTGGCCAATCCAGCGTACCTCCTGGGCGCCGTCATCGCGCGTCAGAACCCGATCCCCGACCACAAGATCCTCAATCGGCCGCTGCGCGCCAGTGTCGAGGGTAATATGGGTGCCGCGCGTGAAGGAGACGCAGGCCAGCTGCGCAAGCCGCTGACGTGTGCCCTCGCGCGTTTTGCGCACCAGTGTATAGCCGGTCTGCGGGCGCAGTGGCGCAAGCGGAAGCAAATAGATCGCTGCAATCAACCCGTCGTCGTCCACCTCGACCAAAACCAGAGCCTCAACATTGGCCCCGAGATCGGGCATCAGTGTCAGCAGGCAATCCAGATGCAGGCGCGCACCCGGGGTGCCGGTCGCGGTTCCTTCATCCAGCGTAAGGCGCCCGTTCGGACGCGCTGTCAGGCCGATCTGGAGGAGCGGGGTATTGCGGGTCAGTTGATAGACATCGTCCAGTTGCAGATCATCATAGACGCCAAGGCTGTCCCCCATGTTCGCTCCCATTTCGACGCAGAAATCAGCCGCCGCGAACACCGGGAGCGTTTGGGCAGCAACGGGGATCTGATGCAGCTGTGTCAACATGGGTAACCTAACCAATAGCGGCGCGCGTCCTGCGCGTGTGATCTCCCATTTTGGCGGGAAATGTGGCGACATGCGGACCAGACGGGGGTCGTTTTGCGAAGCCAGTAGAGCCGGAAGGCGACGAGGTGCAGCGGGCTGGCTGTCTTGCGTTAGCATCGGGACCTGCGGGCAGTGTTTGGGCTGGTCAACACCGGGAGGAGAGTGCAAGCTCCGCTTCGACAGAAACGACGCATGATTGCGGCCTGTGACGGAATGGTCGCAGCAATATATCGCGGCGCAACAAGGAGATATGTCATGGATTTGGGATTGGCAGGAAAGCGGGCATTGGTCTGTGCCAGCAGCAAGGGGCTGGGTCTTGGTTGCGCAGAGGCCTTGGCTGAGGCCGGGGTGGATCTGGTGATGAACGCGCGGGGGGCGGAGGCGCTTCTGGCCTCGGCCCAGTCAATCCGCGATGCTTGTGGCGTTAATGTGGAAACCATCGCGGCTGATGTCACGACTGAGGAAGGGCAGGCCAAGGTCGTCGCCGCAGCTGAGGGGGTGGATATTCTGGTGACCAACGCAGGGGGGCCGCCGCCGGGGCTATGGTCTGACTGGGAGCGTGAGGATTTTATCAAGGCGCTGGACGCCAACATGCTGACCCCGATTGTGCTGATCAAGGCGCTGGTGCCGGGAATGATGGAACGGGGCTGGGGGCGGGTGGTCAACATCACGTCACAATCGGTGAAGGCGCCAATCCCGGTTCTGGGCCTTTCGAATGCGGCGCGCACCGGGCTGACTGGCTATGTGGCAGGCACCTCCCGTCAGGTTGCCGCGAAAGGCGTGACCATCAACAACCTGCTGCCCGGCATCCACGCCACGGATCGGGCGGTGTCATTGGACACCGGCGTTGCCCAGCAACAGGGGATTTCCCTTGAGCAGGCTGCCGAGCAGCGCGCCGCCAGCATTCCCGCCGGTCGCTATGGCACGCGGCAGGAGTTCGGGGCCACCTGCGCCTTCCTCTGTTCGCAGCACGCGGGTTTCATCATCGGTCAGAACATCCTGCTGGATGGTGGCGCCACCAATATGACCATTTAACGGGGCGGGCAGATGGCATCCGGGTTCTCGCTTAAGGATCAACTGTTTAATCAGGAGAAGACCCGCTACCTTGCGGGCCTTTTCGCGGCGGCGGACCCCGGATTTGATGCTGCGGCGTTTGAGGCTGAGGTGATGGCTCAGCTGCCGGATCTGGAGCTGAAGGAGCGCATTACCTTGATCGCAGAGGTGCTGGCCCGCCATCTGCCTGCGGATCTGGAGGCCGCCGCACCCGTTCTACGACGGGCGCTGCCGCCGCCTCTGGACCCCAGCCTGTCGGATGATGACTTCGGCGACTTCATCTTTGCACCCTTGGGAGAATTCGCGGTACTGCGCGGGCTGGAGGCGGCCCCGGAACTGTCGCTGGACCTCCTGTCCGAAATCACCCAGCGGTTTTCGATGGAATGGGCCATTCGCCCGTTTCTGACCCGCTGGACCGATCAGACATTGGCCGCGATGCAGGGGTGGGCGACAAGTGACAACTATCACGTTCGGCGGCTGGTCAGCGAAGGCACCCGGCCAAGGCTGCCCTGGGGCCAGTCGGTTCCCCTCGCATTGGCGCAGCCCTTGCCCTTGCTGGATCAGCTCCACGCTGACCCGACCCGCTATGTGACACGTTCAGTGGCCAATCACCTCAACGACATCTCAAAAAAGGATCCGGAGCTGGTCCTGGATCGGCTGCGCAGCTGGCAGGCGGCAGGCCAGCAGCGCCGCAAGGAGCTGGTCTGGATGACCTCCCATGCACTGCGTGGGTTGGTGAAGGCCGGGCACAGCGGCGCGATGGAGATGCTGGGGTATGACCCGGACATGCCTCTCGCCGCGACGATCACACTGCGCGACGATCCTGTGCATATTGGCGGCGCCCTGCAGTTCGAGTGCCAGCTGGATGGAGCAGCGGACGCCCCGGTGCTGGTGGACTATCGCCTGCATTTTCAACGCCCCGGCGGCAAGGTGTCGGCCAAGGTCTTTAAGCTGAAACAAACTGTCCTGAACGGCGGTAGCACGCGTCTCAGCAAACGCCATCCGCTGAAAGCCGGGGCGAGCACCTTTACTCTGGTGCCGGGAACCCATCGGCTTGAGCTGCTGGTCAACGGGCGCGTGCGCGCTGAGTTGAGTTTTGTTTTGTTGCCACCGCAGTGATCATGCTGCCACTGACAACCCTTGATGTCGCGCTCTGGTGCGCTCCCTTGCATGGAGACATTGGCGTTGATATCTGCAGGCCAATCCCGATCATTTAGGTCGGACACGAAGAACGAGGTCGCATGACATCTGCCCCCCCTGATCCGATGCTTGGCACCGATAGCGTCTCGGCGCCTGCGCCGCGTCTCGAAATCCGCAATCTGCGGCGATTCTTCGACGGGCGTGCGGTGGTGGATGATGTGTCCTTGCAGATCCAGGCCGGGCAGGTGACCTGTCTGCTTGGCCCGTCGGGATGCGGCAAATCCACAACGTTGCGGATGATCGCCGGGGTGGAGATGCAGGACAGCGGCGAAATCTACGTCGATGGCAAGCTGATCTGCGACACCGTGTTTCGTGTGCCGCCAGAACGCCGTGAAATCGGGCTGATGTTTCAGGACTTTGCCCTGTTTCCGCATCTGAGCGTGGCCGACAATGTTGCCTTCGGGCTGAAGGGCAGCAAAGACGAGAAACGCGCCCGCGTTGAAGAATTGCTGCAAAAGGTCTCGCTCGCGCAATATATCGACGAATTCCCCCACCAACTGTCCGGCGGTGAACAGCAGCGCGTGGCTTTGGCCCGCGCGCTGGCGCCACGCCCCCGGATCATGCTGATGGATGAGCCGTTTTCCGGGCTCGATAATCGCCTGCGCGACGGCATTCGTGATGAGACCCTGACACTGCTGAAAGAAGAGGACGCAGCCGTCCTGCTGGTCACGCATGAGCCGGAAGAGGCAATGCGGATGGCTGATGAGATCGCTTTGATGCGTTCTGGCAAGATCGTGCAGCAGGGCGCGCCTTATAACGTCTACACCCGGCCGGTGGATCGCGCGGCGGTTGGTTTTTTCAGTGATACCAACGTTCTGCAGGCGGAGGTGAACGGAGCGCTTGCCGAAACCCCCTTTGGCCAGTTTCTGGCACCGGGCGTACCGGATGGCACGGCAGTGGATATCGTGTTCCGCCCGCAGCACCTGCGCATTGATTTTGACCGCAACGGGCGCGGCCCGCACCCGACGCCCAGCGACGGGGTTGCCGCCCGCGGCGTCGTCAAACGGGCCCGCTTCCTCGGGCATGAGAGTCTGGTTGAGTTCCGCATGGATTTCGATGGCAGCGTGTTGAAGGCGACGGTCCCCAATGTCTTCCTGCCGGACGCCGGGCGGGTGATGTGGCTGACTGTGCGCCGCAACCGTTGTTTCGTCTTTCCAACCGGCGGCTGACGCGGCGGATCAATCCGGTGCGGACGTGTCGGCATAAGGTTGATAATCCATCAGGCGCTTGCCCGGTTCATCCACGAATAGCTCCGGCAAGGGTTCGGCCGCCTCGATCAGGTCTACCCGAAACACCCGAAAGTCCTCGCGAGTCTCGCACCAGGCCGTGAGGGTCCAGACCCGCCCCCAATACTCCATATGCAAGGGGCGGATGATACGCTCGGTCAGGGTCTCATCGATGCGGCGATAGGTCAGATGTAGCTTCTGACGCGCCTTGATCGCGGCGCGGAGTGTCGGCATCTGGGTAAACCCTCGCGCTGCGTCGGCGAAGGGGTAGACTGCAAATTTCCAGGCATCAGCTTCGGCAATGGTGCCCTCTGGCAGAACCGCATCCACCTTCGCAGCAAGACTTTCGGCGGCAGCTTTCAGGTCCGGATCGGCAGCCTCGGCGACAATCGCCATGCCGAGGTTCAGCGCCTCCAGCTCCTCGCTGGTGAGGGTGAGCGGCGGCAGCGTGATCGCCTCGCGCACCATATAGCCCACACCACGCGCGCCCTCGACCGGCACACCGCTGGCGACCAACGTGTCCATGTCGCGGTAAATTGTGCGGGTCGAGACCTCCAGCCGGTCCGCAATGTCCTGCGCGCGGTGCAGTTTTCCATCGCGCAGGATCTGGATAATATCAAAGAGGCGGTCGGTGCGGCGCATGTGCTAGCCTTGATACGCGGCGGGCATGAGGTCAAGACCACCCATTGAGCCTGTATGGAGCCTGACCCTAGCTGACCATGGACCAGAGCACTTCCTCATGGCGCATCTTGGCCGTATCGGACGCGATTGCCGCCATCACCTCTGCCGCGAATTCTTGCTGCATGAAGCTTTGCGCCACCTCTTGGGCGGTCGCCATGTCCTGCCAGACCACATAATCCGTCCAGCTGCCATCTGCGCCTTTGGTCAGTTGCCGGTGCATGAACCCGGATTGGGCGCGCACAAACGCTTCCGTGCGCTGCATCAGCGCGATGAAATCCGCCTCCTTCTGCCCGTCATTCAGCTGAAAGGTTACGATCTCTGCCACATGTCTTTGCATCACTTGTCTCCTTTTCGGTGTGATGCTCTGGCAATAGCGCCATCCAACTGACATAAACCTGTCAGTTGGATGGCGTCACCTCGGATAAATCTGCTTTTTTGTCAGTTTCCGATGTCGCTCATACGGCTCAGATCTTTGCGCTGCCGGGGCGGGGGCGTAAAACCGTCATCAAATGACATCTGCGGGCCATTCCCCGGTCCGCACGCAGAAGGAGACCCTTTCATGCTTAACAATATTGGCCTTCCGGGCCTGCTGCTCATCGCCGTTGTCGTGCTGGTCCTGTTTGGTCGCGGTAAAATTTCTTCGCTGATGGGCGAAGTGGGCAAAGGCATCACCGCCTTCAAGAAAGGCGTGAATGACAGCACCAAGGAACTGGAAGAAGACAACACCGCTGAGGCCGCGCGCGACGTGACCCCCGAGACCGAAAAAGACAAGGTCTAAGCGGCGATGTTTGATCTTGGGTGGACCGAACTCATGGTCATCGGCGTCGTGGCGCTGATTGTTGTCGGCCCCAAGGACCTGCCGGTTTTGTTCCGCAATGTCGGGCGGTTCGTGGGCAAGGCCAAGGGCATGGCGCGCGAATTCAGCCGGGCCATGAATGATGCCGCCGATGAAGCCGGCGTCAATGACATGGCCAAGGGGCTGAAGGCGGCAACCAATCCGATGAACACCGCTATGGATGGCGTCAAACAGGCGGCGCAGGATATGGCTAAGTCGATTGACCCGACCAAATTCGACCCTGACAGCGAAACCGGGAAACTGGCGGCTGAACGGGCGGAAGATGCCAAGAAGATCCAGGCAGCCACCGCCCGTGCGGCGGCAGACCGCAAGGCGCGCGAGGCGGCAGAGGCCCAGACCAAGGCGGCTGAGGCGGAGGCAGCACTCGCGGCCAGTGATGCGCCAGACACGCCGGAAAGTGAGAGCAAAACATGAGCGCGTCAGAAGATATCGACGACAGCACAGCGCCGCTGATTGAGCATCTGGCCGAACTGCGCACCCGCCTGATCCGGGCGGTGGGCGCGTTCATCGTGGGGATTGTGCTGGCCTTCACCGTGGCGGAACCGATCCTGCAATTCCTGCTCGGCCCGATTGAGGAAACCCTGCGCAATCTGGGCGATCCCGCACCGACACTGCAATACACCAGCCCGCAGGAATACCTGTTCACGCTGTTCCGCATCTCCATGGTATTTGGCTTTGCGCTGTCCTTCCCGGTCATTGGCTTCCAGCTCTGGCGCTTTGTGGCGCCGGGTCTATACAAGACTGAGAAGAACGCGTTTTTGCCCTTCCTCATTGCCTCGCCGGTGATGTTCCTCTTGGGGGCGAGCTTTGCGCATTTCGTGGTGACACCGCTGGCGATGGCCTTCTTCCTTGGCTTTGCCGATGTGTCGTCGATCTTTGCCAACCTCCTGTCTGGTGCGGTCAGCAGCCTGCCTGCCGATGCCGCCGTGGTGCCGGAAACCACAGATGGGGTGCGGATTACCTTCTTTGGCAAGGTGAACGAGTCGCTGGATATCACGCTGAAATTCATCATGGCCTTTGGCCTGTGCTTTCAGTTGCCAGTGCTGCTGACCCTGATGGGCAAGGCCGGTTTGGTCAGCGCTGACGGGCTGGGCAGCGTGCGCAAATATGCGGTTGTCGCGATCCTTGTGCTGGCCGCGCTGGTGACCCCGCCGGATGTGATCACGCAAGGCATCCTCTTCTCGGTGGTTTATGGCCTCTATGAGGTGTCGATCCTTCTGGTGCGCCGGGTCGAGAAAACCCGCGAGGCAAAGCTGCGCGCCGAAGGTTACTATGACGACGAGGATGATCTTGACGACGAGATGGATATGCATCCCGAAGACGATCCTCTGCTGGCTGAGTTCGACGAGGACGAGGATAGCGACGGTAAGGCCAAGTAATCCTTACCGGAAATAATGAGAACGGGCGCGCTGGCAACGGCGCGCCTTTTTGCTTTGGCGGCTGCCCTCTTGCCCGCGTCGCCGGAACATGCTTTGACCCCGGTAACTCACCGACGGAGACCCCCATGGACCAGAACAAACCCACCCGCGTTGTGCTTTCCAGCGATCACGCCGCAATCGAGCTGCGTCAGGCCATCGCGGAGCATATCGCCGCAAACGGCTGGGAGGTCGTCGACATTGGCCCCACCACCCCCGAAAGCACCCATTACCCCAAGCACGGCGCAGCAGCGGCGGAGCGTGTGGCCTCGGGCGACTGCGATCTCGGGATCATCCTTTGCGGAACCGGTCAGGGCATCATGATGGCGGCAAACAAGGTGAAGGGCATCCGCTGCGGGGTCTGCTCCGAAACCTTCTCCGCCAAGATGATCCGCCAGCACAACAACGCCAATATGCTCTCCATCGGGGCGCGTGTGGTGGGCGACAGCCTCGCCATCGAAATTGTCGATGCCTTCCTCAATGCTGAGTTCGAGGGCGGCCGTCACGCCACCCGTGTGGACATGATCGAAGCGCAGGACAGCTAAGCGCGAGACACCGTGACCAGCCATCACGGAACCGGAGGCCCACAGTATGGATGAGACAAGTCTGAACCGCATCGCTGATGCGCTGGAGCGGATGGCGCCTGCGCCTTTGGAGGCGCCCGATTTTGCCGCCGCGTCCGCGTTTGTCTGGCATGTCGTGCCGGACCGGCTAGAGGCAGTGGACATCGTAAATCGCGTTGATCTGCAACTGCTTCTGGGGATCGATCGTGCGCGGGATACCCTGTTGGACAACACCCGCCGTTTTGCCGCCGGGTTCGGGGCCAATAACGCGCTTCTATGGGGCGCCCGTGGCATGGGCAAATCCAGTCTGGTGAAGGCGATCCATGGCCAGCTGTCACCGGAATTTCCGGCGCTCAAACTGGTGGAATTGCAACGCGAGGATCTGCCCTCGGTGGCACGTCTTCTGAACCATCTGCGCGCCGCGCCGGAGCGCTTCATCTTGTTCTGTGATGATCTCTCCTTTGGCCATGATGATCAGCACTACAAAAGCCTGAAGGCGGTGCTGGATGGCGGCATCGAAGGGCGGCCAGACAATGTGCTGTTCTACGCCACCTCCAACCGTCGCCACCTGATGCCGCGCGACATGATCGAGAATGAGCGCTCCAGCGCCATCAACCCGTCCGAAGCGGTTGAGGAAAAGGTCTCGCTCTCGGATCGGTTCGGGCTGTGGCTCGGCTTTCATCCTTGTGATCAGGACGAATATCTCGCCATGATTTCAGGCTATTGCGCGGCTTACGGCGTAGAGGTTGCGGAGCAGGAGCTGCGCGCCGAGGCGATCGAATGGCAAGCCACACGCGGCGCACGTTCGGGCCGGGTCGCCTGGCAGTTCTTCACCGATCTGGCGGGGCGGCACGGGGTAAAAGTCAGCTGATCAGCGGGTGAGTGCAGCTCTCCGACAATCATGCAGGCAAAACGTAAAAACGGCGCTCGCAAAATCTCCCGGGCGCCGTTTTCTGATCTGGTGATGTGAGGTCGATCTTATTGCAGATAGGGCAGGGGATCGACGCTTTCGAAACCATTGCGGACCTCGAAGTGCACATAGGCGGATGGCCCGTCACGCAGAGCAGCAATCGTCTGGCCGCGTGATACGGTATCTCCCTTGTTCACCTCAATCTTGTCGACATTGGCGTAAACTGTCAGCAGCTTGGCGTCATGGCGGATCACGATAATCGGGATATTGTTGGAATCCTTGGTGATCGCCGCGACCGTGCCGCCATCGGCGGCCTGCACCGGCGCGCCCGCAGCCCCCGCGATATCAATGCCGTCGTTTTTGCCCTTGGCATAGGTGCGGGTGATCTTGCCTTTGACTGGATAACTCATCGCGCTGCTGGAGCTGCGGGTGGGGGCGGGAACTTCGACCTTTGGCAGATCCTTGGGAGCTTCGGCGGCGGGGGCAACGGTTTCTTGCGGCAGCGGCTTGGTGGCGCTGGGTGGGGTGGGCGTGCTGGTGCCCTCACCGGGGGCCGTGACGGTTGCGACCGCAGGTACAGTTGCTGCTGAGGCCTCCTTGCGCGGTGCCGGGCGGTCCTTCAGCGGGATCAGCAGGAACTGGCCTTCGCGAATGGCAAAATCGCTGCCCAGACCGTTCCATTCCGCCAGTGCCTTTACTGGCACCTGATAGAGCCGCGACACGGTATAGGCGGTCTCGCCACGTTTCACCTTGTGGCGCACAGGCTCCGGCCCGCTCTGCACCTGCGGCTTACTCGCAGGGGGCTGCGGCGCCAACGGCGTGGTGTTGACGGTGCTTGCTGCATTTGGCGTGGTAGAGGGCGCGCTGTCGATGGCATCTCCCGCCAGCGAGGCGATATCCACACCGCCTGCGCTGTTTGAAGCGGTGCCAGGCGCACGACGGGGCAGGGCGATGATTTCGCCCTGGCGCAGCGGATCGTCCGTCTTCATGCCGTTGAAGCGGGCCAATTCGCTGGCGGGCAGACCGATGCGCCCAGCCACGTCATTCAGCGTATCACCGCGCCGAGCCACGGCCACTTGATAAGACGGGTAGGTGATCAGCCCATTGGAATCCGGTTTCGGACGGCTGGTGGTGGCGGTTTGGGCGGCTTTGGTGGTGTTGAAAGCACCGATCTGGCCGCGCAGATCATAGTCTAGCGGCGCCTCGCAAGCGGCCAGCACGGCCACCAGAGGCAACGCCATCAGCACCTTGCGGCCTGTCGCACGATCGCGGCGGGTGGGGTCAGTCACTGTCATTTCGCTCTCCTCAGAACGCCGTTCCCGTCTTGCGGGCCCCCATTATCCCTGGGGCTTGCCAATAGTCCGTCGGCCAGCCACGTGATCCGGCTCGGGATCTTCCCGAACTTTGGGGGAGGGCAGGTCTTGCCTCTCCCTTACGTGTCTTTGCCGATCCCCTCAAGCAGGGGAACAAAACGCACCGGGCGCAATTCGTCGTATTCCAGACCGCTGGCGGTTTTTTGAACACGGATCAGGGTCTGTACGGTGTCCGACTGCCCCACGGGCACCACCATGATACCGCCGGTCTTGAGCTGGGCCAAGAGCGGGCCGGGCGGATCCTCGGCGGCAGCGGTCACAATGATTCGATCGAACGGGGCCTGCTCCGGCAGCCCGTGACTGCCATCCCCCACCAGCGAGGTGATATTGGAAAGATGCAGCTGGTCAAAGATCTGCCGCGCCTCGCGCACCAGTCGGGCATGGCGGTCCACGGTATAGACACGCCGCGCCAGCTTGCTCAGGATCGCAGCCTGATAACCCGAGCCGGTGCCGACCTCCAGAACCGTGTCGCGGGGCGAAACCTGCAAGGCCTGCGTCATAAGCCCGACGACCGAGGGCTGCGAAATGGTCTGACCGCAGGCAATCGGCAGCGGCATGTCCTCATAGGCGCGCGCCGAAAACAGCCCCCGCACAAAGGGGCCGCGATCGATCTGTTCCATCGCGTCCAGCACCTGCGCATCCGTCACCCCGCGTGAGCGCAGGGCAAACAGAAACTGCATCTTGGTTTCGGCAGTCGGCTCGCTCATTCAATGCCCTTCAGGCGCTCCAGCGCGTCCGTCGCCGTCAGATCAGCCCGCATCGGCGTGACCGAGATATAGCCCGCCAGGTTCTGCGCCGCATCGGTGCCCTCGGCGGTAGCGATATGCTGATTGCCGCCCCGGATCCACAGGTAGCGTCGCCCGTTGGGGGAGGTCTGTTCCTCGACGGAGAAATGGCTGCCACGCCGAAATCCCTGCGGTGCGATCCGTCGCCCTTTCACACTCTCCGCGGGGACGGGCGGGAAATTTATGTTGTAAAACAAGCGGTAATCCGCGTCTTCCTTGGGTTGTGTGTCAAGGATTGAGCGGATGAGATCGGCGCCGTGTTGGGCGGCGGCTTCAAACGGGTTGTCCAGCTGGTTGTTTTCTGGTCCGAAGTACTGCGAAAGCCCCATCGCGGGGATGCCTTGCAACGCTGCCTCCATCGCGCCACCCAGTGTACCGGAATAGAGCGCGTTCTCAGCCGAATTGTTGCCCCGGTTCACGCCCGACAACACCAGATCCGGCAGCTGATCCTTCATCACCACATGGAGCCCGGCAAGCACGCAGTCCGCAGGGGATCCTTCGGCGGCAAAGCGGCGCTCGCCCAGCTGGCTGAGCATGAAGGGGCGGGTGTAGCTGATGCAATGGCCGACGCCTGATTGCTCAAAGGCAGGGGCAACGGTCCAGACCTCGCCGTCGGGGCCTGCCACCTCGCGGGCGATTTGTTCCAGAACAGCCAGACCGGGGGCGCTGATGCCATCGTCGTTGGTGATCAGAATTCGCATGAACTGGGCCTCTCGTCTGGCTCTGGCGGGCTGTATCTTGGGTGCGGTCACGCCGATCCGCGTGTCCGACCTGAATAAGATGTGGGGCAAAAGGGGGCAAGAGTTTCCCCACTGTGACCGCGCGCAAGCTGCCCGGTGGCGGCCCCTGCGGCACAGAGGTCACAGGTTTGTTGCCGGACCTAGAAACCAACGCGACCGGCACCCCTGTCGGACACCGGTCGGCGGAATATCGCGCGTCTGCGTTGCGGTTAGGCGTCATGCAGCCGATGGGCAATCGGTGGTCAGTCGGCGGCGGTCAGTATCTGGGGCAACAGCCGGGCCGCTTCCTGCTGCGGACTGGCCAGCGCGTCGCGATCCTCGCCCGGGAAAAAACGGGCACGGACGGCGGTTGCCATGGGCTGCGGCGTCAGGACCTGCACCTTGGGGCCGGTCTTTGCGGTCTCAACCTGCCAGCTGTTGGCCAGCGACATCTGGGCCGCTTTGGTGGCACCATAGGCCCCAAAGAACTTCTCTCCGGCGCGCGGGTCGTCAAAAAACACGGCCTGACCGGTCTGCCCCAGCAGCGGCGCCACATAGGGGATCAGCACGGAGGTCGCCGTGGCATTGATCGCCATGGATTTTTGCCAATCCTTCGCAGCGACGAAGTTGGCAGGGCTTAGCGGCGCAGCATGGATCGCGGTGTGCAGCCAGAGATCCAGCTGCCCCCAGCGGTCATGGATGCCGCGGCAGAGCGTGGCCATAGCATCGGGGACAGTGATATCCATCGGCGCCAATGTGGCAGAACCGCCGACGGATTTGATCCGGTCGTCCAGCTCTTCCAACGCGCCCGTGGTGCGGGCCACTGCAACGATGTGATGCGTCGGCGCCAGTGCCTCTGCGAGGGCGGCGCCCAGACCCCGAGAGGCCCCGGTGATGAGAGCAAGTTTCTGTGTCATGGGCGCCTTGTGCGGCGCAGCGTGGCGCGGGTCAAGGGGCCAAAGCGGCGCAGCCTCCGTCTCAGTTCCCCGTCAGCCTTCCGTCAGTCCTCTGACAGGCACCAAGGCGGGTCAGCTGCCGGGCATCTCGATCCGCGCAGCCTTGCCGTTTTTCTGCAGGATCAGGCCTTCGGCATCAATGGCAATGACCTCACCGCCAGACAGCCGGCTGCCACGGGTCACCACCTGCATGCGGCCACTGGGCATGCGCACCATGGCGCTGAGGTTATTACTGGCGCCGAACAGTCCCAACAGGCTGAGGCGGTTGCGGCGCAAGGCGTCTTTCTGGGTGGCATGACCTGCAACATTCGCTGGGGTCTTGCCGCTATCACGATTTGCCATTCTGGTAACTTGGTTCTTTCTCTGAGGCGCTCAGGGCGGATGCCGGTCGGCTATCAGCTTCACTTTCCGCCGAACAGAGGGGGCGGCGCGCGGTGGCAAGCGACTGCCGGTGGGCCGCCCATTGGTGCGCAAGCCCTTGCGCATTGCCCGTGCTGACGCTGCGCAATTGCGCGCAGGCCCTTGAACGTTTGCGGGGGAAAGCAGGCTACGAAGGTGGGGGACTTCACTAGGGTCAGGCGTCGTAGATCAGCGACGGCAGATCGTGACCATAGGCATAAAGTAGGCCCAGCAACTCTTCCAGCTGCGCACCTACCATCTGCAAATTGTAGAGCGGATGATCCGGCTCGGAGATCTGCAACTCCGGATATTGCCCCTCAGGTCGCATATGCAACATTGCCTCAACCGAATCGCTGCCATCCGGTGGGATGGCATTGGCCAGCCAGGCGCGTTTGCTGCCCAGATCCTCGGTCTCCTGCATCTCGAACCGGTCGAGATAGGCCTCGAAATCCTCTTGGCTCAGCCGCGCCCAGGTGCCCAGAATGAACTCCTCACCACGGGTATCCGCCAATGGCACCGCCAGTACCGCACGTATGAAGCGCAGTTTGCCAAGGCGGCAGAAATCCTCGGTCAGCACATCACCGGCCTGAGCAGAGATCGCGCTGTTGTCATGCACGAACATATCTTCCGGGCAGACATCGGGCCGGTCACAGCTGAGGCTCAAGAGCTGGGCAAAGGTCGCCCCGCAACAGCGGCACTGGCGCTGTGAGCCAAGCATGCGGGCGAGATGTGGATCCAAAGGGTCGGCCTTTCGGTGGCGGGCGGTGGTGGTCGCAAAACGGCAAGAGGCGCCGATCCGGTGATCAGCGCCTCATGAGTCGAACTGATATCGGCTGCGCTCTTACTCTGCTGCGGCTTTCATTTCAAACCCCCGTTCCACCATATCGGTGGGAACAACCGGATATTCGCCAGAGAAACAGGCGTCGCAATACTGCGGGCAGGCGCTGTTGCGCCCCTGATCCTGACCGACGGCGCGGTAAAGCCCGTCCAGTGAAATGAACTTAAGGCTGTCCACGGCAAGATGCTTGGCCATCTCATCTTCGGACATGTTTGCCGCCAGCAACTTGTCACGATCCGGTGTGTCCACGCCGTAGAAACAGGGCCAGGCGGTCGGCGGAGAGGCGATGCGGAAATGCACCTCACTGGCCCCGGCATCCAGGATCATCTCCTTGATTTTGCGCGATGTTGTGCCGCGCACAACAGAATCGTCCACCAGGATCACACGCTTACCTTCGATCAGTGCGCGGTTCACGTTTAGCTTCAGACGCACACCCATGTTGCGGATCTGTTCGGTCGGCTCGATGAAGGTCCGGCCCATGTACTGATTGCGGATGATCCCCATCGCATAGGGAATGCCCGATTCTAGCGAATAGCCAATCGCCGCCGGGGTGCCGCTGTCGGGCACAGGGCAGACCAGATCCGCCTCGACCGGGTTTTCTTTGGCCAGCTCGCGACCAATGGCTTCGCGGGTCTCATAAACAGAACGCCCGCCAAGGATCGAATCAGGGCGGGAGAAATAGACATGTTCAAAGATGCAGAATTTGGACGCTTGGCGGCGGAACGGGAAATGGCTCTCGACGCCCTTGTCGGTGATCACCACCATCTCGCCCGGCTCGATTTCACGGAGGAATTCTGCGCCGATGATGTCCAGTGCGCAGGTTTCCGAACTGAGCGCATAGCCATCGCCGATCTTGCCGAGCACCAGCGGGCGCACGCCCAGCGGATCCCGCACGCCAATCAGTTTGGTGCGGGTCATTGCGACAACGGAAAACGCCCCTTCGACCCGGCGCAGCGCATCTTCCATCCGCTCGGGGATGTTGCGCTGCAGGGAGCGCGCCATCAGGTGGATGATACATTCGCTATCGGATGAGCTCTGGAAGATCGAACCACGTTCGATCAGCTCTTTGCGCAGGGAATCGGCGTTGGTGATGTTGCCATTGTGGGCAATAGCTGCGCCGCCCATGGCAAACTCGCCAAAAAACGGCTGCACGTCGCGGATCGCAGTCTGACCTTTGGACCCGGCGGTGGAGTAGCGCACATGGCCAATCCCAATCGGGCCGGGCAGGGTGGACATCACGTCCTGCGAGGTGAAGTTGTCGCGAACATAGCCAAACCGGCGGGCACTCTGGAACCCTTCGACAGGATCATGGGTGACAATGCCGCCGGCCTCCTGTCCTCGGTGTTGCAGGGCGTGCAGGCCAAGAGCAACGAAATTGGAGGCGTCCTGGACGCCGACGACGCCAAAGATGCCGCATTCTTCGCGCAGCTTGTCATCGTCAAACGGGTGGGCGGGGGGCATCTGCGGCATCGGCAAGGCGGTGTGGCTCCGAATCCGGTTGTCAGGATGCCCCCCACATAGAGGGTCCGCCCGCCCATGTCACCAAAGGATCACGGTTTCACGACAGTTGGGGTGAAAAACCCCGCTCGGCTGCTATTGCTCTCCACAACGACAAAGACCTGCGAGCGGTCGCAGGTCGGGTGTCTTGGCACGATAGGGGCTTGGAAGTGTAGGGTCTCAGCTTGGCTGAAGCAGATCGTGATCGCGCCCTCAGGCCGCCAGCAGACCGCGCAGCATATCAAAGGCGGAGAGCACGTCATCGCTTTCCTCATCCCGCTCATTCGCGTCGCCTTTGCCTGCATCGGCAAGTGCGCGGCCGTCTTCGCTGGCCAGGATCTGACGGGTCTCGGTCAGTGTCAGCATGCGAAACGCGCCGTCGTCGTCTGCACCGGTCTCACCTGCCACATGCACCAGCATGCCACATTCGGCCCAGATCATTTCTTCCTCAACAAAGGAGAGATAGATACGCGCCATCTTCTCCGGCATGGCGGCAGAGATACCGTTGTAACCGATCAGAGAGACCACTTTGGTCATCGCAGTGGGGATGTCGAACAGGCGCTCCACTGCGGCCAGTTCCAGACCAACCTTCTGATCCGCAGGCAGGGTGAGATCATTATCATTCCCCAGCGCACCGGCGGGGACATGCACCAAGGAGGTCAGGCGTGGCACCGCATGTTTGACGCCGGTCACTTCCTGCGCGCCACCGTCCAGCGTGTAGATCTTGTCACCGGGCTTTACATCGCGGGCCTGAACAAAGCCGCGATCCGTTTCCACCATCACATGCGGCAGCAGACCACCAGTGCGCGGCCGGGGCCGGGCACGGCTGGGAGCGGCGGGGGAGACAGCTGCCGGGAAATCCAGCAGAAGACCAACGGGCTGACAGTCAGCAAACGATGTCGAGTGGTCCAGCAGCATGGTGTCGTCCTTCTGAGCGATATGCCTGACATTCTGTCCGGCGTCTTGTTGACACCAATGTGCGCTGCGAAATTGGACGGAAATGGGGCAAGGATCGGGCCGATTGGGACAACTCAGGGGTTTTTGGCCGTCAATCCTGCCTCATTCACCGAATTGTTGCCCGAAAACACCTCGGATCACAGGATTTGTTAACTTTTATCGGCCTGCGTTCTGATGTGACCGAAGGATTGGTGCCGGTTTGAATGCCTCAAAACAGCGATTCTAATTGGTTAACAGAGTGTTAATCGGTGTTTTTGATGTTAGGAAAGGTAAACGTGCCTGTATCTTGAAATGTCGTCATTGGACAAATGGTCTGTGCGGAAACTCTGCCATAGCCATCACCGCGAGCGGTCACATGGCGAGGGGTCCGATGGTCAATCCCAGGCTTTGCAACCCTGCCAAACCTTAACCGATCACCGATCCAATCCGGCCACGAAAAAGGGCGCCAGCGGCGCCCCGTTCCAATCACTGATATATGTCCCGCCGCCGCAGATACGCGATCAGCGGTGGCGGTACACGCTTACTTCTCGCAGGAGCCGATCAGGCTTTCATACTGCGTGGTGACCCAGCCAAGCGCCTGCTCGGGGTTGCGGTCCTCGATCTTGCCAATCATCCGCTCAAACACCACGGCAGAGCGGCTCTCATCCACCATGGTGAAGCTCTGACCGGTCATCACCACATTGTAGAGGAAGAAGGCAATCGCCACCAACAGGATACCGCGCAGCACCCCAAAGAAGAACCCGATGCCCTGATCCAGCCCGCCAAGCGCAGAGCGCTGCACCAGCGAGGAAAATAGCGGCGTAAAGAATGACACCACAATCAGCGCCAATGCAAACACCGCAGCAAAGGCGGCGATGATCGACAATTCGCAGCTGTCCGCGATGAACTCCCCGATCACCGGGATTTCAGCCATTAGCGGCTCGACCTGCGGTGCAAACAAAAAGGCCAAGATGGCGGCGGCGATCCAACCAGCGATGGCCATCGCCTCACGCACGAACCCGCGCGAATAGGCCAGCAACGCTGATACAACAATGACAAGGGCCACGACCCCGTCGATAATGGTGAAACCTTCCATGTCCCTCGCCCGTTAACCTGCGATTAGAATTCTTGCGACTTTAGCCAGCCCCAAAGTATTCGCCAACAAAACCGGCGAGATCAGAGGCCTGTCGCACCGCAAGTCCGGGGACCGCGACGGATTTGCCACCACTTGGAGCTATCGCTGCGGTGAAACCAAGTTTTTGCGCTTCTTTCAACCGGTTTTCGGTCTGAGGGGCCGGTCGCAGGGCGCCAGAGAGCGATATTTCTCCAAATACCACCGTATCGGCGGGCAGAGCGGTGTCTTCGCGCGCGCTCAGCAGCGCTGCCGCCACCGCTAGATCCGCCGCCGGTTCCGAGATCTTCATCCCGCCCGCAACATTGAGATAGACATCAAGCCCCGCAAACGGGATGCCGCAGCGCGCCTCCAGAACGGCCAGGATCATCGCCAGACGCGAGGAGTCCCAGCCCACCACGGCCCGGCGCGGCTGCGAATGCGGCGAGGGCGCGACCAGCGCCTGCATCTCCACCAGAACCGGGCGAGTGCCTTCGATGCCGGAAAACACGACCGACCCGGGCGAGGGGGTGCCGCGCTCTGACAGAAACAAGGCAGAGGGGTTACGAACCTCGCTCAACCCGCCGCCGGTCATCTCAAAAACGCCGATCTCATCTGCCGGACCAAAGCGGTTTTTGACAGCGCGCAGGATGCGGAACTGATGGCCGCGCTCGCCCTCAAAATACAGCACGGTATCAACCATATGTTCGACCACGCGGGGACCCGCAATCTGCCCTTCCTTGGTGACATGGCCCACCATGATGATGGAGATACCATTGGTCTTGGCGAATGTGGTCAGCTCATGCGCTGCGGCGCGCACCTGGCTCACGGATCCCGGCGCGCTGTCGACATGATCGGCCCACATGGTCTGGATGGAATCGATAATGGCCAGCTGCGGACGTTCCGCCTCCAGCGTGGTCAGGATATCGCGCAGGTTGGTCTCTGCCGCCAGCTTCACCGGTGCCTCGGCCAATCCCAGCCGCTGGGCCCGCATGCGCACCTGGGCGCTGGCTTCCTCACCGCTGACATAGATCGTCTTCAACCCAGAACGGGCAAATTGCGCCGCCGCCTGCAACAACAGCGTCGATTTCCCGATCCCCGGATCCCCGCCGACCAGAATGGCAGAGGCAGGCACCAGCCCGCCGCCCAACACACGGTCCAGCTCTCCCACACCACAGCAGGTGCGCGGCGGCGGCGTCTCCTCCGTTGCCAGATCGCTCAGCGGGATCGTCTTGCCCCGCCGCATGCCGAGGGATTTCGACGCAGGCCCGCCCTTGGACAGGCCCTTGTCTTCGGTGATGGAATTCCACTCGCCGCAGCCATCGCAGCGCCCGGACCATTTTGAGAAGGAAGCTCCGCAGGCAGAGCAGGAATATGATGTCTTAGCCATGCATTAGCTGTGGCAGATGTTTCTGGTTTGTTCAAGCGTTGCGGCACCTCAGACCGGGCATGCGAGGCTCTGCCTCGCGCTCCGGGATATTTAGGGTCAGAAGATGGGTGCATAGAACATCTTCTGGTGACAAATATCTCGGGGGAGGCCAAAGGCCGGGGGCAGCGCCCCGTTTCTAGTCGTCCTGCTGGCGAAGATGGCGCGCGGTCAGAAGGGACAGGACAATTGACGCCAGAATACAGCCCGTAAACAGATAAAGCCCCCAGGCGGTCTCAATGGTCGCGTAACCAATCCCCTTGGCCAGCGTGATATAAAGCGCGATGAGGAACACATCCGCCATCGCCAGCTTGCCCAAAACATGCAGCACCGGTTGCACCCGCGCGTCCAGCAGGCCCCATTGCACCAGCGCCAGCCCGATGGTTTTGAGGTACGGCGCAAAGATCGCAAAAGCCGTGACCGTCAGCGCAAGGATCACGTCGCTGCCCCAAAGGCTCTGGAGGCCAGTGATCACCGAAATTTCGCTGAGGCCAAAGATCGGCAACAACCCCGCCCGCATCAGCGGCGCGAACCACGCGACGGGGTACAGGATCAGCAGCGACAGGGTGAGGAGGCGGAGGGTCATGGCGGCTCAATTATTCGGGTTCGCTGAGACATGTGCGTTCAGCGCGGAGATTGAAAGGGGGAAAACAGATGCGCGCGCACCAGCCGGCTCGCTTGCGGTCCGGCCAGCGCCCGTCCGCCCCCGTCAAACTGCAGGTTTGCCTCCGGCAAAACGGCGGGAGTATTTGGAAAAGACGAACCTAGCTTTCCTCTTTGCCTTCCGGTCTAGGGAGCTTTTTGACTTCCTCTGGTGGAGGAAGCGCGTCTTGGTCGTTGCTGCCTGATCGTGCAATTTGAGCAACTTCACGCATCCGGTCCACAAGTGGCTTTACATCGCTGCCAAATTTTCCCGCCGCCTCGCCAACCTCAGCCATACCGCTAAGGACAACATCTAAGATGCCGAGTCCCGATCTAACTTGTGCTTCAATTGCTGTGATCCGCTTTGCAATACGGTTCTTGGTTTTGTCGTCTAGTTCGAGCGTTGAATTGTTGAGTTCTCGCATTTCACTGCACAGAGCTAACAATTTCGACTTATCGTCCGAGTTTAGCTCAAAAGTCTGAAGTACGTCATGAGAAACATTATTTGTTCGATTCCTGATCCTCTGTGCGTCGGCAATACCAAGGAGCATTTCCAAATAGTTGTACTTGCTACCAGTAGCGCGAGCATTGGGAAGCTTTGTCGCACAATCATCGAAGATGTCATAGAGATCATCATCGAAAACGAATTTGTAAGCGTGCAAAGCAGTTAGTTTGCGAACTGAGAGTTCCCCCTCTATCATCGCTTGAACACTGGCCTCGAACTCGTTTAGCAAATCTTCTTTCAAATTACTCTCCTAGTTTATCACCTCACCGCTTCGATCGGCCCCTCAGCGCGGCCGTGGATGAATTGCTCCATATAGGGGTCGCCCGACGCATCCATATCTGCCACGGGGCCGGTCCATTGGATCACCCCGCCATGCAGCATCGCCACATTGTCGGCAATCGCCCGGACAGAGGTCATATCGTGGGTGATGGTCATGGCCGTCGCGCCCATTTCGACCACGATCTCGCGGATCAGATCGTTGATGACGCCAGACATGATCGGGTCGAGACCGGTGGTCGGCTCGTCGAAAAAGATGATTTCAGGTTCGGCGGCAATGGCGCGGGCAAGCCCGACACGTTTCTGCATGCCGCCAGAAAGTTCTGCGGGCAGGCGATCCGCCACATCGGCCTTCAGGCCCACCCGGCGCAGTTTTTCAATAGCGATCTCGCGCGCCTCATCCACCGGGCGCTTCAATGATCCGCGCAGCAGGCGGAAGGCGACATTCTGCCAGACCGGCAGCGAGTCAAACAGTGCAGCCCCCTGAAACAACATGCCAAACCGTGCAAGAAACTTATCGCGGTCGCCACTGTCAGCGGGCTTGCCATCAACCAGGATCTCGCCGCTGTCCGGCTTGATCAGGCCCAGAATGCTCTTGAGTGCGACCGATTTCCCGGTGCCGGAGCCACCGATGATCACCATGGAGCTGCCCTTGGGAATCTCAAGCGTCATGCCTTGCAGGACCTGGTTGTCGCCAAAGGCCTTATGGACGTCATTCATCTGGATCATAGCGAGAAGAAAATCCCTGTGAGGACGAAATTGGCGGCAAGGATCAGGACGGCTGCGGCCTCAACCGACCCTTTGGTGGCGCGGCCCACGCCTTGCGCGCCGCGTCCTGATTGCATGCCATAGTAGCAGCCCATGGTGGCGGCGATGGTACCGAAGGCCGCCCCCTTGACCAGCGAGGAGACGATATCGCGCAGCTCAAGGAAATCGACGGTGTTCTTCAGGTAAGCCGCCGGATTGAAGCCCAGGTTCTGCGTCGCAACCACATAGCCGCCCATGATGCCGATAATGTCGCCAACGGCCACCAGCACCGGCACCGTGATCAGCGCGGCCAGAACGCGGGGCGCCACCAGGTATTTCATCGGATGCGTGGAAAGTGTGACCAGCGCGTCAATCTGTTCGGTGACTTTCATAGTGGCGATTTCAGCCGCGATGGAGGAGGTGACGCGCGCGGCAATCATCAGACCGACCAGCACCGGCCCGAGTTCGCGCACCATGCCAATGGCGACGATCTGCGGCACCACAGCCTCGGCGTTGAAACGTGCGCCGCCCGCATAGATCTGCAAGGCGAGTGCGGCACCTGTAAAAATCGCGGTGAGGCCCACCACCGGCAGCGACAGCCAGCCCACCTGCAACAGCGCAGTGAGCAGCTCGCGCGGATAGTAGGGGGGGCGCAGCATATGGCTGAATGTCGACAGGCCGAAGAGCGTCACCCGCCCCACAGCGCCGAGTCCCCCCAGCACCAGTTGTCCCAGCCGCGCAATCAGGCTGAGGGGCGAAAGACGCGAGGACATGCTCATCCGGTATAGCTCCGTGCGTAGCGGCTGCCGAGGGAGGTGAGAATTTCATAGCCGATGGTGCCCGCAGCCTGTGCCAGCGTATCCACGGTCTGGCGCTCGTTGAGGATGCTGAGGTGGCTGGGGTCGTCGCCAAGGTCGGTGACATCGACGGTGATCAGATCCATCGAAACGCGGCCGACCACCGGGCAGGGCGTGTCGCCTGCGTAGACCTGGATCTGGCCGCTGCCCAGTGCGCGGTGCAGACCATCGGCATAGCCTGCGGCGACGGTTGCAATGCGGCTGGGGCGCTGCGCCGTCCAGCTGTTGCCATAGCCTACGGTTTCACCGGGATCGAGGCTGCGGATCTGGATCACCGGCAGGTCGAGCGTGGCCACCGGCAGCGCATCGCCATAGGGCTGCCCGCCATAAAGACCGATGCCCGGACGACAGAGGTCAAAGTGATAGTTGCGCCCCAGCAGCAAACCGCCGGTGGCGGCGAGGGAACGGGGCAGCTCCAGCCCGTCGGTCATCTGGACAAATGTCTGGAGCTGCTGGGCGTTCATCGGGTGCGAGGCCTCATCGGCGCAGGCCAGATGCGACATCAACAGAACCGGACCCTGGCTGAGGGCAATGTCGCGGACAGCGGCCCATTCGGCAGCCTCCATGCCGAGACGGTTCATCCCGGTATCAAGCTGCACTCCAAAGGGATGGCCCGGCAGGCTCTCGAAATGGCGCAGCATCTGGTCGAGTGAATTCAGCATCGGCGTCAGCTGGAAATCGCGCAGCAGCTTTGCGTCGCCCTCCATGTGGCCGGCAAACACCGAAATGCCGGGGCCGGGGCCAATGGCGCGGCGCAGCGCCACGCCTTCCTCTGCCATCGCCACGAAGAAATTGCGCGCGCCCGCCTTGGCCAGCGCCTTGCCGACGCGGCCTGCGTCCAGCCCATAGCCGTTGGCCTTGACCACTGCGGCGGTTTCGCAATTGGTCAGCGCATCGAGATTGCGCCAGTTGGTCACCAGCGCATCCAGGTTCAGTGTCAGTCTAGCAGTCGTCATGCGCTGTTCATGACACGGGGGGCACAGGGGTCAAGGGGGAAACCGCATTCTGGCCCCGGCGAGGAGGTGGTTGGCGGATTTTGCGCCTTGGCTTGCGTTTGCGGCAGGGGGCGACGTGGCCAGCCCCTGTAAGCATGAGTCTGCGGGGCAAACGCGGGAATTTTGAGTATTTAAGGAAAGGTGACAGGCCCTAGGGGGCGTTCAAAGGCGCTCCGCCGGATACAGTCGCCGGATCAATTGGCGGGTGTCTCAGGCGGCGCGCTGCAATCTGTGCTCGGCTGCGCAGATCAATACGCAGATCAATACTCCGGCGCGTGATCCTGCTGCCACGCCTTGGCGAGGTTGCCAAAGCGGGTGAACTGCGCCTCAAAGGCCAGCTCAACCGTGCCGATGGGGCCGTGACGCTGCTTGCCGACGATAACCTCGGCCTTGGCGTGCAGCCGTTCCATCGCCTGCTTCCACTCTTCCATCTTGTCCAGCTCGTGATCACCGGGTTTTTCCCGCTCTTTGTAGTATTCCTCGCGGAATACGAACATCACGACGTCGGCGTCCTGCTCGATCGAGCCGGATTCCCGCAGGTCCGACAGCTGCGGGCGTTTGTCTTCGCGGCTTTCGACCTGACGCGACAGCTGGGAAAGGGCGACCACCGGGATGTTCAACTCCTTGGCGATGGCTTTCATCCCCATGGAAATCTCCGCGATTTCATTCACCCTGTTATCGGCCATACCGCGGCAGAGCTGGAGATAGTCGATGACCAGCAGATCCAGCCCATGGGTCCGTTTCAGGCGACGCGCGCGGGCCGCCAGCTGCGAGATTGGCAGGGCGGGGGTGTCGTCGATGAACAGCGGGCAGCTCTCAAGATCCTTGGCGGCCTGAACAAAGCGGCGGAACTCTTCCTCGGTCATGTCGCCTTGGCGGATCTTATGGGAGGAAATCTCGGAGGCTTCGGCCAGAATACGACCTGCCAGCTGCTCGGCACTCATTTCCAGAGAGAAGAAGCCAACGACGCCGCCATCCACGGCCCCTTCGGTGCCATCGGGTTTCTGCCCGCGCTTATAGGCTTTGGCGACGTTGAAGGCGATATTGGTCGCAAGCGAGGTTTTCCCCATCGAGGGACGCCCCGCCAGGATCAACAGGTCCGACGGGTGCAGACCGCCCAGCTGTTTGTCGAGATCGGCCAGCCCGGTGGAAATCCCGGCCATGCCGCCGCCACGCTGATAGGCCTCATTGGTGACATTGACCGCTTCGGTGACGGCCTTGAGGAAGGATTTAAAACCGCTTTCGGTCTGGCCCTGTTCTGCCAGTTTATAAAGCGACTGTTCTGCCTCGACGATCTGTTCCTTGGGCTCAGAGGCCACATCGACCCGGCGCGCCTTGTCCGCAATGCTGCGCCCCAACGCGATCAGCTCGCGCCGGATCGCCAGATCATAGATCATCTGCGCATAGTCGCGCACCGCAAAGGCCGAGATCGAGGCCCCGGCGAGTTTTGCCAGATAGGCCGGGCCGCCCAACTCCTTCAGGCCTTCGTCATCCTCCATGAAGGCCTTCAGCGTGACGGGTGAGGCCAGCGCATTCTTGGAAATCCGCGCGGCGGCAATCTCATAGATGCGGGCATGTACCGGGTCGTAGAAATGCGCCGAGGTGATGATCGAGGCGATGCGATCATAGACATCATTGTTGGTCAGGATGGCGCCCAGCAGCTGCTGTTCAGCCTCAACGGAGTGCGGCAGGATGCTGGCGTCGTCGCCCGTCGCCTCGCCATTGGTGGAAGGCTCCGGTGCGGCCGGTAGGTTCGGGTCAAATGGCGTAATATCGTTCATCGCTGCTCTCGTCATTGGCCCCGCGTTATAGGGGGGCGAACCCGGGTCTGGCTATCTGGAAAACTCTGAGGATAAGCGGTGAACAGCCTGTGGATATCCGCAGGCTGACCTGTGTGTCGTTTCTACAGAAGCCGGGTTGGGGTCTGGGTAGTCTATATGATGCGGTGCATTCTGGAAAGCTGTCTATATCTGCGCTGATCTGCTTGCTTCCAAGTTGATTCGGGGCGGCCCCGTCCACAGGCCGCCCCAGATAAGATGCGCGTCACCTAGAGGGTGATCAGGCGGATTTATGCGCTTCCTGCCAGGCCCGTGGATCTTTCAGGAAGTTTTCCACCTCATCCAGCGTTTCGGCGCTGAAGCTTTTCTGCGCCTTGGCTTCGGCCAGGACATCCCACCAGGTGCACAGGTAATGCAGTTCAACACCGTGGTCGCCGAGGCGCTGGGTGGTTTCGGGGAAGATGTCGTAATAGAAGATTACCGCGGTATGGCCGCAGGTGGCGCCGGTCTCGCGGATCGCGTCCACGAAGGACAGTTTGGAGCCACCATCGGTGGTCATGTCTTCTACCAGCAGAACCCGCTGATCCTCGGTCATCACGCCTTCAATGCGGGCATTGCGGCCATAGCCCTTTGGTTTTTTGCGCACATAGGTCATCGGCAGCGCCATGCGTTCCGCCACCAATGCGCCAAAGGGGATGCCTGCGGTTTCGCCGCCCGCGATATTGTCAAACGCCTCAAAACCCGCGTTGCGCATCACCGTGACAGTCAGAAAATCCATCAGCGTGGTGCGGATGCGCGGAAAGGAGATCAGCTTGCGGCAGTCGATATAGCTGGGCGAGGGCAGGCCGGAGGCCAGCGTATACGGCGTGTCGGTGTTGAAATTCACCGCGCCGATTTCCAGCAACATGCGGGCAGAGAGACGGGCGATTTCTTCGCGGGAGGGGTAGGAGGAGGGGATCATTCTATCATCCTTTTGGTCGGCGCGAGCCGCCGGCGGCAGACGCCTCCGGCGGGGATATTTGGGGCCAGAAGATACGGTCAGGCGACCTTCCAGAACACATCAAAACCGGGATCAAAGACGGTAACCGGGCCATCTTCGGTCTCGATTTGTGCGGGGAAGGCAACCGGGCTGTCCTGTTTCTTCAGAGTGAGGCTCTCGGTGTTGACGGGCAGACGGTAGAATTCCGGTCCGTTTTCAGAGGCAAAGCCTGCCAGCTTGTCCAGCGCGCTGTCTTCTTCAAACACATGCGCCAGCAGCGGCATGGTGTTGGTAGCGGTGAAACAGCCGGCACAGCCGCAGGCGCTGAGCTTGTTGGGGTCGGTATGTGGCGCAGAATCTGTCCCGAGGAAGAACCGCTTGTCGCCAGAGGTCGCAGCCGCGCGCAGGGCCAGACGGTGCTCCTCGCGCTTGGCCACAGGCAGGCAATAGTAGTGCGGCTTGATGCCGCCAGCCAGAATGTGATTGCGGTTGATGATCAGGTGATGGGTCGTGATCGTCGCGCCGAGGTCCTGCTCCTGACTGCTCACATAATCGGCAGCATTCTTGGTGGTGATATGTTCCATCACCACGCGCAGGCTGGGGGTTGCGCGGCGGATCGGATCCAGCACCCGGTCGATAAACACTGCCTCGCGATCGAAGATGTCGATGTCGTGGTCCGTCACCTCACCATGGGTGCAAAGCGGCAGGCCGATGTCGGCCATGGTTTCCAGCACGCCGCGCACCTTGTCAAAATTGCTGACGCCGGAGGCGGAGTTGGTGGTGGCCCCGGCCGGGTAGAGCTTCACGGCTTTGATCAGACCGCTGGCATGAGCTGCCGCCACATCCTCCGGGTCGGTGTCCTCAGTCAGGTAGAGCGTCATCAGCGGCTCAAATTCCATGCCATCGGGCAGGGCGGCCAGAATGCGGTCGCGGTAGGCTGCGGCCTGATCCCCTGTCACCACCGGCGGCACCAGATTCGGCATGATGATGGCGCGGGCAAAATCGCGGGCGGTTTCAGGCAGAACGGCCTTTAGCATTGCGCCATCGCGCAGATGCAGATGCCAGTCATCGGGGCGGGGGATGGTGAGCTGAACGGTCATGGCGCCCGCCTAGCACAGGGGCGCGCGCAGGGGAAGCAACGGCATCACCTGCGACAGCAATTGGCGACACCGGCTTATGTACCTTATGCTGCAGCGCTGCTCTTACCGTTCGGGGGGCAGTTTGATCTGGCCTTCAGCGGCGCTTTTACGCAGTGCTTCCAGGCGGCGGCGGAAGCGGGGCGCGCGCAGCCTGCTGGTCACATTGCGGCACAGCAGCGCCATCAGATAGGGGCGTTCATCCTGTTCCAGACGGGCCATCAACTTGCGCAGGTACGGGCCATTGCTGCGTCGGGCCCGATAGAGCTTGTAGAACTGCTGCTCGGTCAGCCGGTCCGCCCCAGCCAGAGCGAGAATATTATAGAGGATTTCCATCTCGATCAGCCGCGTCTGAACGGTGTCGCCCAGATGCGGCGTGCGCAGCCGCAGCACATTCTTACGCGCAAACAGGGCGGCATGCATCGAATCCAGCCGCTCACGCGGGTCGTAGATCACAAAACCCTGCTTGGCCGCGTCCATCATATCCGGGGCGAAGCCGTAACGGTCGGTGAAATCAACGCGGCGCATCTCGCTGAACCGATCATCCCAATCCGTCAGCCGCGGATCCAGCGTCGCCTGTGGTTGCACCGCCACGACAGTGGCGCCGGGAGCGGCAACGGAGAAGGCCGCCGCCGCATAGCCGCAGGGGCCCGCACCATAGAACACCACCTTGTCGAATTCATCAAAGAACCCGTCGTCAACCAGCTGGTCGAAGAACCCGTAGATGCGCTCGTTGCGGAACCAGGTGTCACCATTGGAGATAATGCACAGATGCGACCAGCCGAGGTTCTTCACCAGGTCAAACCCCAGTGGCTGCGCCACATCAGACAGGTTGTGGATGCCTTGGATGGTCTCAAAACTGACCAGCAGCGTATTGCCCTGATCAATGAAACTGGCAAAGTGACGATTGCCCAGTGGCTGATACATGCCGTTTTCCTCGGCAAGGGCGGCCATACGGGCCTGCCACTGCGCGGGCTTCAGCCCGGACAGGTCCTCGTCCAGCGTGTCCAATGTATCCTGCTGCATTGCGTCGTCCTCTTGTCCCGCCCGCGTTTGGACGGATTTGCGTCTGGCAACATCTAAGGGCGAAATAAGGCTAAAATTGGAAATTGTAAGGCCGGTTTATCGGCCATCGGCGCGGGTTTCGTTGAAAAAGATGCCTGTCAGGGGCAGTGTCACGGCCCATGCGCCGCCGTCTGACTGGCTAGCCTGTAGGGCTGATCGCCAGAGTGCGCTGGATCAGTCGCTCTTGCCGCCGCCCTGCGGTGCGCCATGGCGACCCAGCGTGGCAAACCCGGTGAGCGTGCGCGCGGTGCCGGGGCTGATCAGCCGTGAGGGCGGTGTCATCAGCAGGCGCGAGAACAGCGTGCGATAGTCTTCCTGCTGCATCAGCCTGCGAAACCGGTCGTGACGCCACTGCACGGCGCGCTCATGCAGTTTCGACAGTTTGGCATCTTCGCGCAGCAGATCGGCAATGGCCTCGCGGGCAGGGCGATAGCGGGCAATACTCTCATCTTCATCGGTGTTGAAATTGCGTTCGACCCAGTAATCCATACCCAGATCACCCGGACGGTTGACCCGCCCCCGCTCGGCCTTCAGCACATAGCTTTCCATTGATCCCAGCGGATAGTGGTTCAGCTGCACCAGATCGAAATTCGGCTGCCCGTAGTCGGAATAGATCCGCTGCGTCTTGAACCCCTGATCCAGTTCCCGCCCGGAACCATCGAACCAGCGAAACCCCTCTAGGGTGGCGCCGTCGTCGGGGCTGCGCGGGCGATGCACCCCCAGTTTGCGATAGGTGCCATCGTTGCGATAGAGCGTCTTGAACATGGCCGCGCGCCACGGCCAGTGGATCACCTCCGGCGCGCAGCGGGTGAAGCTGTTCGTCACCGGCTGGTCCTGATAGCGCACCGTCTCGCCATTGCCGAACAACCGCCAGGTCAGGGTGATGGCATCCGCATCGGGCAGCGCTGCGTGAAGATCCGCCAGCCGACCCTCGCCTGCATGGATATTGACAAACTCATCCACATCCAGCGCCATCACCCAGTCCGCCTTGCGCATCAGACGGTGTTTGTCGGCCTTCTTCAGCCCGGTGAACTGGATGCCGCCCTTGTCATAGGGGCCATCGTTGCGCAGGTGGGTGACATGGCCTAGCTCATCCAGACGGTCCAACATCCGGTCGGTGCCATCCGTGCAGTCGTTGGAGAGGACGAGGATATCGCTGAAGCCCACCGCCTTATGATGGGCAATCCATTCGAGCAGGAAAGCGCCTTCGTTCTTCACACATGTCACGGCCAGTGTTCGCATGCTGTCTCCTGCCACGTCTGTACCGGACCCACCTGGGCCGATGGCGTGTCTCTGTCATCGCATTGCTGCGCAGGCCGGTCAATGTGTCCGGAAACAGGGCACAGTATCGTTCACGGGTGACCTATGGGACCAAAGTGGCATGACCAGCCGCTTGACCCGCTTACATCGCCGTGGCCTCTTGGGCGGAACCGAAGGGGAGCCAGATGTCGCAGCAGACGAAGACGAGCCAGCCGGAGATCGCCAGTCACTCTGTCAGATCCCATGTGCAGGAAGGTGCGCGGGATCTACCTGGCTCCATCGATGCAGTGGAAACGCTACTGACGGAGGCCGGGTATGTTGCGGATCGGGGGCTGGCGACGGTGGTATTTCTGTCGCTGCGACTTGGTCGGCCCCTGTTTCTTGAGGGTGAGGCCGGGGTGGGTAAGACCGAGATCGCCAAGACCCTCGCCGCCGCGCTGGGCCGTCGCTTGATCCGGTTGCAGTGCTACGAAGGGCTGGATGCGTCAAGCGCGGTCTATGAATGGAACTTCGCCGCCCAGATGATCGCCATCCGCGCCGCCGAGGCCGGTAGTGACGCCCCCCGTGACCGCGCCGCCCTTCAGGCGGAGCTCTTCAGCGATGACTATCTCATCCGCCGCCCTCTGCTGGAGGCGATGCAGCCCGATCCCGCTGGCGCGCCAATCCTTCTTATTGATGAGTTGGACCGTACCGATGAACCGTTCGAGGCGTTCCTGCTGGAGGCGCTCAGCGATTTCCAGGTCACCATCCCCGAACTCGGCACCATCAAGGCGCCGGAACCCCCCATTGTGATCCTGACCTCCAACCGCACCCGCGAGGTGCATGACGCGCTGAAACGGCGCTGCCTCTATCACTGGGTCGACTACCCGGATTTCGACCGCGAGATGGAGATCCTGACCGCCCGCGCCCCCGGTCTGGCACCGCGGCTGTCGCAGGAGGTCGTGGCCTTCGTGCAGGCCTTGCGCACCGAAGATCTCTTCAAACATCCCGGCATTGCCGAGACAATTGATTGGGCCAATTGCCTATTGGCGTTGGATGTCATTGATCTGTCGCCTGAGGTGATTGCCGACACGCTTGGGGCCATTCTGAAATATCAGGATGATATCAGCCGTCTGCAGGGCTCTGAGGCGAAGCGCATTCTGGATCAGGCGCGCGCGACGCTGGGTCCTGCGTGATGTGGCGGCAGGCCTGCGCTGATGCCTGAATACCCGCCGTTGCCCTTGCCGGAAACACCACGGCTGGCGCAGAATATCACCCATTTTGCGCGTGCCTTACGCCGTGCCGGGCTGCCCATCGGCCCCGGCAGGGTGGCCGAAGCGGTTGCGGCGGTTGCGGCGGCAGGCTTCACCTCAAAGCAGGATTTCTACTGGACACTGCACGCTTGCTTTGTCTCCAAACCTGAACATCGTCAGGTCTTTGCGCAGATTTTTCGCCTTTATTGGCGCGATCCGCGCTTTCTGGAGCACATGATGGCGGCGATGTTGCCCGCGATCCGGGGCACGCAGGAAGAGACCGCCGCCAAACCCGCCCAGAAACGCGCCGCTGAAGCCCTGCTGGACGGGGCCGAGGCCCCAGATCGTCCGGAACCACCCCCGGATCAGGATCAGCCCGAGCAGCTGGAGCTGAGCGCCGAACTTACCATGTCGCGAGAGGAACGGCTGCGGCAGCTCGACTTTGAGCAGATGAGCACCGCCGAAGTGGCCGAGGCGAAGCGGATGCTGGCCAAGATGCAGCTGCCCATCCGCCCGATCCAGTCCCGCCGCCTGATCGCCTCCGCCACTGGCAACCGCATCAACTGGCGACGCACCATGGCGCAGGCCGCTCGTCAGGGCGGCGAGGTGACCACTCTCGCGCGGGCTCAGCGCCGGGTGCGCTGGCCCAACCTGGTGGTGATCTGCGATATCTCCGGCTCAATGAGCCAATATTCCCGCCTGATCCTGCACTTCCTGCATGCGGTCGCCAATCGCAAGGGGCCGGGCTGGGCGCGTGTGCATGGCTTTACCTTCGGCACGAGGCTCACCAATATCACCCGCCATCTGGCGCAACGCGATGTTGATGCCGCCCTTGCAGCCGCCGGGGCAGAGGCGCAGGACTGGGAAGGCGGCACCAGGATCGGCGCCTGCCTGCACGATTTCAACCGCGACTGGTCGCGCCGGGTGATGGGGCAGGGCGCGGTGGTGCTGCTGATCACCGATGGGCTGGACCGCGACGATACCGACCAGCTCAGCGCCGAAATGCAGCGGCTGCATCTCTCCGCGCGCCGTCTGATCTGGCTAAACCCCTTACTGCGCTTCGACGGGTTTGCGCCTAGGGCACGCGGAATCCGCGCGATGTTGCCCCATGTGGACAGCTTTCGCGCGGGCCATTCGATTGCGGCTCTGCAGGATCTGGCGGATGTCCTCACCCGCGCGGAGGACAGCGGCGAAAAACGGCGGCTGATGCAGATGTTGGCGAGTGAATAACGGATACAGGGGCGGCCTCTGATCGGCAGGCTCTGGCCGAAAACCATCGCTCACAGGCAACTTATTTGCTCCGGCGCGAGTTATGTTCCTAGGCTTTGCACCGCACAGCGAAAGGAACACCGCATGGTTTCGCAGCTTCTCAGATCCTCGACCGCGCTGGCGGTCATCATCTCTCTCAGTCTTCCGATTGCTGCCCCCGCGCAGTCGAAATCGGGTCCGACCGACCTCAGCCAGATGGCCCCTGAGGAAATCACCCAGGCGGTGCAACGCTGCCTGCGATGGCTCAAGAATGGGCGCATCAGCCCCGAAGGGGAGATCCTGAAGGGCAAAGGAAAAGGGGCGAAAGCCAAGTTCTGCCAAGCCTATGTCACCGGTGAATTGGACGCGGATTTGGATCCTGCCCTTGCGTCCTCCGCACTGATGGCAGGCGCTGAACAGGCTGAGGCCGCACCTGCGGCGGGCGAACAGGCCGAGCCAGCAGCCCCGACCGAGGCTGAGCAGGCCGCCACTCCGGTTGACCCGGCCCCAGAACCCGCCACAGAGGCTGCCCCATCTCAGACCGCGCAGACCGAAGCTCCGGCCGAGACGTCAGAGACAGCCGCTGAACAGAACGCAGATGAAACCACCGCAGAGGCAGAGACTCCGGTGGAGTCGGTCGCCAATGATGGGGTGAACACAGCGGCCAACGCCGAGGCAGGCGCCGCCGCGCCAGAGGATACGACTGAGGCCGAAACCACCTCCGACACCGAACTGGCCGCAGCGCTGGCAGAGGCAGAGGCCGGGACCGACGCTGCACCTGCGTCCGAGCCTGAACCTGAACCCGAGGTCGAACCGCTCGACAGTCAGGCGCAGGCCGATGCGCTGGCGGAAGATGAGGCCGATGATGACAGCGCCGCCGCCGCCGCGAGCGCTGACACCACCGGAGAGGCTGAGGTGGTGGAAGAAACCGTGACAGAAGACACCGCACGCAGCTCCGATGAGGAGTTTGAGACCGCCGTCAACACGCCCGCTGCCGAGGCTGAAACCACCGCAGAGGCTGAAACTGTTGCGCCGACGGAGAATAGCGCAGCTGCGGCCCCGGCCGCAGAGGAGGACGACGGCCTCAGCAAGCTGCAGAAGGCCGCGCTTCTGGGGCTTGGTGCCGTTGCCATTGGCCAGCTGCTGAAGCAGGGCGAAACCGTGGTGACCAACTCCGGTGACCGTGCGGTGGTGGAACAAAACGGCCAGTACCGGGTGATCAAGAATGACGACGCCCTGCTGCGCCAGCCCGGCAGCAATGTCACCACGTATAAGTTCAAGGACGGTTCCACCCGCACCGTTGTCGTGCGCGAAGACGGGGCGGAGGTTGAAACCATCCGCGCCCGCGATGGCCGCGTCTTGCGCCGCACCCGCACGCTCACCGATGGCAGCAGCGTTGTGCTGTTCGATGACACCCAGCGCGCCGACAATGTGGTAGTCTCCGAACTGCCCACCGCCGCCCCGCGCAGGTCCGCCTTCAGCAGCGATACGATTGACACAGATGAGCTGGCGCTGGCGCTCGCCGCCAAGGAAGCCCCCGCCATCAGCCGCCGCTTCTCCCTGCGCCAGATCCGCAATATCGACGCGGTGCGCCAACTGGTCCCGGAAATCACTGTGCAGTCGATCAACTTTGAAACCGGATCGTCTGTGATCCGCGCAGCAGAGGCCGAAGAACTGGCGGCGCTGGGCAATGCGCTGCGCGAGATGATCGCGCAGAACCCGCAGGAGGTGTTCCTGATCGAAGGCCACACGGATGCGGTCGGTGCCGCCCCCTTTAACCTCGCACTGTCAGATCGCCGCGCCGAAAGTGTCGCATTGGCTCTGACCGAGTATTTCAAGGTGCCGCCCGAAAATATGGTGGTCCAGGGCTATGGTGAGACCGATCTGGCGGTGGTGACGCAACGCGCCGAGCGCGCCAATCGCCGCGCCGCCGTGCGCCGGATCACGCCGCTTCTGCAAGGCGGCAGCTGATTGGTCTGCTTGCGGATCCAAGCCGGAACAACACATCAAAGGGCGCCCAGATCGGGCGCCCTTCTGTCCTATCTAAAACCTCTGCAATAGCTGCTATTTGCGGCTGCGCTTTTTGATGGTTTTCGCCGTTTTCACCATCTTGCCAAAGCTCTTGTCCTTGGCGCGTCGCTGCGCCAGTGAGGCGGAATTGAAGGCTTCTTCGGCGGCCAGTTTGCGCCAGCGGTCCAACCGGCTGGCGTCAACCTCACCGGCGGCAATGCCCGCCTGCACCGCGCAGCCCGGCTCGCCTTCATGGGCGCAATTGCGGAACCGGCATTGCGTTGCCAGCTCTTCGAGATCGGCAAAGACATCACTTACACCCTCGGCCGCATCCGTCAGCTGCAATTCCCGCATGCCCGGCGTATCCAGCACACCGCAGCCGCCGTCGATGAAATAAAGCTGCCGACGGGTGGTGGTGTGACGTCCCCGCGCGTCATCCTCGCGGATGCCCTGTGTCGCGATATCGAGATCCTCGCCAAGCGCCTTGGTCAGCGTCGATTTGCCGACGCCCGAGGTGCCGAGGAAGGCAATGGTCTGACCGGCCCGCACCCAGGGTGCCAGCGCCTCGCGCGCAGCCCCACTTTTGGCGTTCAGCGGCACCACCTCCACCAGATCGGAAATGGTTTTGGCCTGCGCCACATAGTCGGACGGATCATCGCAGAGATCGATTTTTGTCAGCAGGATCACCGGCGTCACCTCAGCGTCAAACGCCATGGCAATAAACCGTTCCAGTCGCGCGACATTGAAATCCGCATTGCAGGAGGTGACCACAAACATCGTGTCGATATTGGCGGCAATCAGCTGGATCTTGCGATCCTTGCCCGGTGCGCGGCGGCGGATCAGGCTTTTTCGCTCCAGCACCCGGCTATGCGTTGGCAGCTCCCGGTCTAGCATCAGCCAATCGCCCACCGTGGCTTCGGGGCCGGGGGGGATCACCAGATCAATGCTGTCGCCCATGGCGCGCAGCCCGTTGCGGTTTACTTCGGTGATGCGGACCGGCGGGTGACTGGCCATCTCGTCCAGATCGGTCTGCTGTGAGAAAAATCCCTGCCAGCCGAGGTGCTCCAGCGCGCTCAAAGGGCGCGTGCTGTCGACGCTATCGTTAGGCGCAGGGGTGCTCAGGAATTGGGAATAGTCCCTTGTCATTGGGAATGTCTTTCTTGGTGCGATCTCGGGGTCGGCCCGGATCTGTATGTCTGATGAATGTCGCGCAAATCTTCCCTGACACCTGCCAATAGGGGCAGGCGGCATTCTCCGGGGCAATCTGCAAACCGGGGTGGCCTCTGCCGCCCCTTCTTCACCAGGACATAAACTCTCCAATTCTCTGGCGCTTGGTCTACCCGAGGCAGGGTGACTTGGCAAGCTTTCGCCGCGCGGCGCTGTCCGGCCTAGGGTCAGGACCCATTAATCCTGCACCTCTGGTTTGACTGATTTTGTTTCTGACAAGGAACAGATTCACAGGAATAGTGGTTCTATTTCAAGAAGATGTGACGCAGCTCAGAGGCAAAATCAGCCAAATCCCCGTACGTGCGAACCGCTGCAAAGCAGCGGCTTTGAACGCTTGGAATTGACACCGCCAGTCCCGGCGCGCTCAAAACCACTGCTTTTTTGCCGTTCGCGCGCCAGCGATGCAGGATTAATGGGTCCTGACCCTAGCGCGTCAACTCCCGCATCCCGCGTTCCAGCCCCGCCAGCGTCATCGGCACCATCTGATCGGCAAAGATCTCCCGGATCATCTGGATCGAATGGGTATGCCCCCAATAGGCCTCCGGCACCGGGTTGATCCACAGGTGCGAGGCCCATTGCGCCCGCGCCCGCTCCAGCCAGACCTGACCGGCCTCCGGGTTCCAGTGCTCATTGGCGCCGCCGGGATAGGCAATCTCGTAGGGGGACATCGACGCATCGCCGACAAAAATGCACTTATAGTCCGGCCCATAGGTGCGCAGCACCTCATGGGTGGGGATTTGTGCATCCCAGCGACGGCGGTTGTCGCGCCAGACCCCTTCATAGAGGCAATTGTGGAAGTAGAAATACTCCAGATGCTTGAACTCACTGCGCGCCGCCGAGAACAGCTCTTCCACCACTTTGATATGCGGATCCATTGACCCACCCACATCCAGAAACAACAGCACCTTCACTGCATTGTGGCGTTCGGGGCGGGTTTTCACGTCCAGATAGCCGTGTTCCGCAGTGGCGCGGATGGTGCCGGAGAGGTCCAGTTCCTCGGATGCCCCCTCTCGCACCCAGCGGCGCAGACGTTTCAGCGCCACCTTGATGTTGCGCGTGCCCAGTTCGACATCACCATCCAGGTTCTTGAACTCGCGCTTGTCCCAGACCTTGACCGCGCGCTGATGGCGGCTTTCCTTCTGGCCGATGCGCACGCCTTCGGGGTTGTAGCCATAGGCGCCAAAGGGCGAGGTGCCTGCCGTACCGATCCATTTGTTGCCCCCCTGATGGCGGCTTTCCTGATCCTTCAGCCGCTCCTTCAGGGTCTCCATCAGTTTTTCAAACCCGCCAAGCGCCTCGATTTCGCGGCGCTCTTCCTCGCTGAGGTGCTTCTCCGCCATCTTGCGGATCCACTCTTCGGGGATATCCACGGCCTCCATCACCGCCTCAGCGGGGATCGCCTCCAGCCCGGAGAATGTCGCAGCAAAGGCGCGGTCGAATTTGTCGATATTGCGCTCATCCTTCACCATGGCGGCGCGCGCCAGATAATAGAACGCGTCGATGTCATAGGTCGCAAGCCCCGCCTTCATCCCCTCAAGAAAGGTCAGATATTCCCGCAAGGACACCGGAACCGCCGCCTTGCGCAGGTTTTCAAAGAAAGGCTGAAACATCTGGGTCTCCGTCAGGGCTGGTCAGGTGGCGATTTCGCACTCCGCGTGCTGCGTCAGAGCCACATGCGGTCGACAAGAATGGTCGCAAACAGCCCCAGAATAGCAAAAACCATGGCGTATGCAGCGCCATATTGCAGCTTATCTGCCAGGCTGCCGCCGCGTTTTTGAGCCGTGCGGGCCCCCAGAAGTGCGCCAAGAAGCAATGCGCCGAGTACGATCATGCCGATGTCCGTTTGTTAAGAATGTTCATGTCTCAGGTGGGGCCGCTCAGTTTCGGGTCAAGCTCAGACGCTGCTGGCCCTGCCCAGAGCCAAGATCAACGCGGCGGGGCCAAGGCCGCAATTTCGCGCATGGCACCCCGCACGGCCCAATCCGGGCCAAACCCGTATCGCGCCCATCCCTGACTGTCCAGTCTCACCACATAGGCCGCGTCAGTTTGGCCCTGCAACAGCAGCGCCTCAGCCTCCAGCAGCATCAGGCTCGACAGCAACACCGCGTTTTCGCCCCGTGCGGCAATCGGCAGGGCAGGCCGTATGCGTGCCAGTGCCGTGGCGCCATCGCCGCGAATGATATCAAAAGCCGCCATGCGACTGGCAATCTGTGCGCGCAGTAGCGGGCTGTCATAGCGCCCCTGCAAATAGACCAACGCAGTTTCGAAATGCTGCTGCGCCAGCTTCGGATCGTCCCGTTGCAGAATGCGCCCCAGCACATAGTGGTTGAAGGCCCGCCGATGATCCCGCCACCCCAGATCACGGGCAATCGCCGCCCCACGATGCGCGGCTCTGAGGCGATTTGCCCGGCTGCTGCCCGGTGTCAATGCCGCCTCCGTCGCCTGTATCCAGTCGCGTGATGTGGCGGGCAGTGGCTGGGCCGCCCGACCAGCCCCACCGGGATTCAGCCGCGCCAGAATGGCTGGCAGACGGGCGGCAACTTCGGCCCGTGTCATGCCACTGCGCAGCTCGGGCGCATAGCCCACTCGCAGGATCAACATATCGAACCCGGTCAGCACCGTATGCACGTTGTCGTCGTTGAACACCGAATCCGACAGCCGGTAGAGATCGTTGAGCGGCCCGATGGCCTGTGCCAGCTCCTCGTGCAGGCAGTCGCGGGTTTCCTGCGGGCTCACATCATTGGGGACAAAAATCGCCAGTCTCTGCCGCGCGCGCAGATTGGTCCAATTGGTCCGGGGTTTTCGCTTGGAGCGTCGGTATTCCGCCAGCGAACTGACGTTGGGCACCACGAAACAGGCCGCACGCGGCGAGGCGCGGCGGATGGCTTTACGCGGCACAGCCTCAATGGTGATATTGGCAGCAGGGCTTGCTGCCTCCCCGCTCAGCAGTCGCAGATCCAGCCCTGCCTCGCGCTGCAACCGCTGAAGCAAAGCTGCCAGATCCCGGTTCAGGCTTTTGGTAGGCTGGCCGATCAGGCGCAGTGTGATCGGGTGTTCAAACCGGGTAAAGACGGGCAGGGCGGTGCCGCTCTCCAGCTGAAAATGCAGATCAAGGAAGTCCCGCGCAATATCGCTATTGGCCCGCTTCGGGGCCACCGGATGCGCGCGGGCAAAGCTCTTGGCCGGGGCCAACGGCGCCAGTGCTGCAGCGGTGCGGCTCGGGGGCGTATGCCGCGTCTCAGCCCCGCATGCAGCCAGCGCCGCCGCCATCGTCAGCGCCGCAAACCGGCGCCAGCACCGCAAAATGGGCAGCTGCCTCGCGATGGGGCCAGCGGGCGACAGACGGGGCCAGATTGTGAACAAGCGATCTCTCCTGCGACAGGACAGCCCCAGCTTGTGCCAAGACAGGGTTAAAAATCAATGTTATGGCTGGCCATAGCGCAGCAGCGCCGCAAAGAGAAGGGCGCCCCGGCAACATCTCTCCTGCCGTGGGGCGAGGCTGCATCATCCGTCCCGGGTCAGGGACAAACGCAGAGACCGGTTGAAAAGGATACGCCAATGGCGTATATACGCAAAGAGACACAGAAATGCCTGCGGGTGGATTATCGCATCACCCCGGTCGCGATCGAAGATGCCATCCACGCCTATCTCGACGAGGATGAGCTGGCCCGGCTGATCGCCACCCTGGTGCGCGACCCCACCATCGGGCGCAAGACGGGTGAAGATTACGACCATATCGCCGGGGATCTGCGGCTACGCTACCGCATCCATCAGGCCAGTCCTGATCTGATGATGGTCTATGTGCTTCGGATCTATCGCCGCCAGCAGGACGCCCGGCTGTCCGGCCTGATGGCGCAGGGCGCACGGGCGGTGGGAAATCTGGCGCTGGATGTGGTGAAATCCCGGATCAAGGCGCTGCTGAAGGAGGATAATTGATATGGCAGAGCATAAGGCAAACCATCAGGCCAGGGGCACCGGCCGTATCCGCCAGCAAAGCGAGGCGGAGCGTGATGCCATGGCGCTGCAGCAGATGCAGGATGATATCTCCGGCAAAACGCCACTGGAGACCATGGCCAGCCGCGAGGTGCCGATGGTGGATGTCGTGCGCCTGCGCAAAACCCTCGGCATGTCCCAGGAACGGTTCTGCAGCCACTTCGGCTTTCGCCTCGGCTCGGTGCGCAACTGGGAGCAGGGCCGCCGCCTGCCGGAACGCCCCGCCCGCATTCTCCTGCGCATGATCGAAGACGACCCCGAGCGTGTCGAGCGCTTCCTGCGCGAGGCTTATTGACGAACTTCGGAGCTTAAAGGCGTCATACGATTTGTACGGCAGCCCCCCGTTAATACGCTCTCCGGGCCATGCCCGAATGGCGATCGCGCACGAAACCGTCACTCAACCTGCCCATCTGAATGGCTACCATATGCATGAAATTTGCATTCTAGATACCTCGGGGGCGACACTATGTTCTGAATGGCCCCCTGTCATACAGATGGATCTGCGTAGCAGAGGGCCCGACAGGCACAGGCGTTAGAAATTGAAGCGAACCCCGGCAGCCAATTCAGTTGTTACTTTGCTTCCATGAGTGCTGACCAATGGGCTATCGGCGATTTCCGAGCCGTAGCGTTCTACGGAAAAATCAGCGTATAAGGCTGTTTTGCGGGAGACCGCATAATCAAAGCCAAGTGAAAGCGATGTTCCTTTGTATCCTCCCGATGGTTTGTACGCGGCCAGACCCGTGGCCTGCGATGTCGCGGTGGAAATCCCCACCTCGGTGTTCATATGTTCGGCGTTGGCAAAACTGATATCCAAAGCAGTTTTAACGCGCAAACGTTCGGTGAGCTGCCGGGAGTATCCGGCGCCGATGAACCCAACAAGGCCTTTCCCGTTACCGAGAATATCCTGCTGAAGACCGGCTCCAACAGTAAAATCCCCGAACTGGCGCGTCAGAATGGTTTGAAACTCCCAGGTGTTTTCCATTTTGGGGAAACCAGCCAGGATTGGATCATCCGAATTGCTCCGGCCAGGTTCGTATTCCAGCTCAAGGGTAAGTTCATAGTCGCGCGCCATGGGAACAAGAACGCCAAGACCGCCTGTCGACACATACCACTGCGTTTCGTTGGGCGCGGTATATGTTGCTTGGATCCCAAAATCAGCTTCTGTGGTGTATTCGTCCGAACCTACATAGCTCGGTTCACGGTCGACGCCGATTTCAATGTCAAATTCCCAGGGTTTGTCTTGGCCGCTTGCAGGCATCGCAGCCGTCAGTGTGGTTGCTGCGGATAATGATGTGATGATCGCCGAGTAGTAGTTCATAGAGTTCTCCTTTTCTCCATCGACTGAGAACCCGAAACCGATGCGCGACGCATGCGACATGTGGCGGATGACGGCGATATTTCTGCGTATCCGGCATATGACATATGACAAAATACGCGATGTATGACCTTATTGCTTGAATGGAGGCTCAGCTATGTTTCAGTCACTCGAGCGTATTTTTGTATCGCTTGCCTTGTTGATACTATTGGTTTTTACGTTGGGAGATACGGTTGTAGATGCCCAGAATGGCGACAGTCCGATCATGCTTTTCGTTGATCTGCTGGGATTTCTGCTTCAGACGATACCGCTTCTTTACATTTGGTATTTTCAGCCAATCACCGCCTGGCGCGCGAGTTACCGATTGGCCGCGCAAGCAAAGCGTAAAAGTGCGGACGTCAGATACTGGTCTGACATCGCGCGCAAACAACTGAACGGCTTGAGTATTCATATTGACGCACAGTTTGAGCAATGGAGCCTCACACCCGCTGAAACGGATGTGGCCCTGTTGCTGTTGAAAGGGTTTTCAATGCGGGAGATCGCAGACCTGCGGCATATCTCCGAACGAACCGCACGCCAGCAAGCCACGACCGTTTATGCCAAAGCAGATGTAAATGGTCGTACCGCCTTGTCGGCCTTTTTTCTCGAAGACCTGCTACCGCCTAATCGGCAAGGCAGCAGAGCCACGAGAGATGGCGACGCTGAATTAATGACGAAGACCAGCGATACCAATGATCGGTTACAGCCAGCGAACTCCTAATGTTGGCTGGCTATCTAAGACATACATCGCAGCGCGAAGAAGACCCGCAGGGGGAGCGGGCCTCTTCACTTTTCACGTTGTCGCTCTCAGCGGCGGCCCCGCGCCATGAAGGCGAGCCGTTCAAACAGATGCACATCCTGTTCGTTCTTCAACAATGCACCATGCAGTTTCGGCAGCGCATCGGCACCGTCACGCTTCAGATCCTCGGCACTCAGATCCTCTGCCAGCAGCAGCTTCAGCCAATCCAGCACCTCTGACGTCGACGGTTTCTTCTTCAGCCCGGCCGTGTCACGGATTTCGTAGAACTGCGTCAGCGCCGTGGTCAGCAGGCTGTCCTTGATGCCGGGGTGGTGCACCTCGACGATCTTGCGCATAGTTTCCGCATCGGGGAACTGGATGTAGTGAAAGAAACAGCGGCGCAGAAATGCATCCGGCAGTTCCTTTTCATTGTTGGAGGTGATGATCATGATCGGGCGCTGCTTGGCCCGGATCGTCTCACCGGTCTCATAGACGTGGAACTCCATCTTATCGAGCTCCTGTAACAGGTCGTTGGGGAACTCGATATCGGCCTTGTCGATCTCGTCAATCAGCAGCACCACCTTCTCGTCCGCCTCAAAGGCCTCCCAGAGCTTGCCGCGTTTGATATAGTTTTTGACGTCATGCACCCGCTCATCACCGAGCTGGCTGTCGCGCAACCGGCTGACCGCATCGTATTCATAAAGCCCCTGCTGGGCGCGGGTGGTGGATTTCACATTCCACTCGATCATTCGCAGCCCCAGCGCATCAGCCACCTGCCGCGCCAGCTCGGTCTTGCCGGTGCCCGGCTCGCCTTTGACCAACAGCGGCCGTTCCAGCGTAACCGCGGCGTTGACCGCAATTTTCAGATCCTCGGTCGCGACGTAATCCTTAGTGCCCTGAAACTGCATCTCTTTCCTGCCTTGCTGCCTCTGCGCAACCCTTGGGGGCGCTCTTATGCAGGTTTTAACCCTTTGTGCGTACTATTGTGTAGTGACAATCGCTGACGCAGGGGATAAACGCTGCGGCATGCGGGGGGAGCCGCTGTGTTTGTAAACAATACCGAGGAAGACCGGCAGTATGGGGCAAACCAAAGGTACCGAAATGAAGCAAGAAGTGTTTCTGCCGGATGATTATCGTCCAGCTGAAGATGAACCCTTCATGAATGACCGGCAGCAGGAATATTTCCGTCGCAAGCTGCATGAATGGAAGCAAGAGCTTCTGGCCGAAAGCCGCGACACGATTGAGGGATTGCAGGACAATACCCGCAATATCCCCGATGTCGCTGACCGTGCCAGTGAAGAAACTGATCGCGCGCTTGAGCTGCGCACCCGGGACCGCCAGCGTAAACTGGTCGCCAAGATCGACTCGGCCATCCGCCGCATCGACGAAGGCGAATATGGCTACTGCGAAGTCACCGGTGAACCCATCTCGCTCAAGCGTCTGGACGCCCGACCCATCGCCACGATGAGCCTTGAGGCACAGGAACGCCACGAGCGCCGGGAAAAAGTGCACCGCGACGACTGATTTTCTTGCATTTGTGAAAAAAATCATAACGCCGGGGCCTGTTGCTCCGGCGTTTTTCGTTTATCTGGGGGTATCGCGCGGCCAGAGCGGACCGGCCTGCGCGCAGATAGCGGGACAAGATGAGACTGACAGACCGGAAAATCACCATCATCGGTGCGGGCATTGGCGGGCTGGCGGCAGCGCTTGCCTTCAGCCGACAGGGCGCAAAGGTCACGGTCCTCGAACAGGCAGAAGCCATCACCGAGGTTGGCGCTGGTATTCAGATCAGCCCCAACGGCGTTGCGGTTCTGCGGGCGCTGGGGCTTGCGGATGATCTGGCCTGGAGCGCGCCGCGCGCCCGCGCCGTGGTCCTGCGCAGCCACCGGCAGGGCCGCGAGGTTCTGCGGCTTGATCTCGACCAATATGCGTCGGGGCAGAATTTCTACTTCGTACACCGCGCTGACCTGATCAACCTCCTTGCCGATGCTGCGCGCAAATCGGGCGTCAAGGTGCGCCTGCTGCAAAAGGTCGACCGCATCACGAGCGGTGCCCGCCCGGTGGTCCATCTGGCCAATGGCGCACAGTGTGGCGGGGATCTGGTTATTGGTGCCGACGGGCTGCATTCCAAGGCACGAACGGCGCTGAATGGGGGTGCGACACCCCGTTTTACCGGGCAGGTGGCCTGGCGCGCGACTGTCGCCAATCTGCACAATCACCCGGCGGAGGCACAGGTCTTCATGGGGCCGGGTCGCCATCTGGTGACCTATCCGCTGCGCGACAGCAGTCTGATGAACATCGTCGCGGTGCAGGAACGCAAGACCTGGGCTGAGGAAGGCTGGCATCATCGTGATGACCCGGAGGCACTGCGCCGCGCTTTCACAGGGTTTGGTGGCGCTGCCGCGGACCTGCTGGCGCAGGTCGATCAGGTGGCCCTCTGGGGGCTATTTCGCCATCCGGTTGCCGAGGTCTGGCATCAGGGCAACCTCGCGATCATGGGCGATGCCGCACATCCAACCCTGCCGTTCATGGCGCAGGGCGCAAATCTCGCGCTTGAGGATGCCTGGGTTCTGGTCGATGCTCTGCGCACCGCTACCAGTGACGAAGAGGGGCTCGCCACCTATCAGAGCCGCCGCCGCAACCGCGCCGCCAAAGTGGTGGCTGCCGCGACCGGCAATGCCTGGAAATACCATCTGCGCCAGCCGCTCGCATGGCCCGCGCATCAGATCCTGCGCCTCAGCGGACGGCTCGCGCCCCAGCGCATGGTGCAGCAGTTCGACTGGATCTACGGCCACGACGTCACCACCGACACAACCTCCCCAGCCCCCAAGGGCCCCGGCGCAGGCGGATCAATCAAGACCCTGGCCTAGAATACCAACGCTGAGGTGGCGACCTATGGCAAGGCCATGGCGGAACTGTCAGCAATACTCGCTGAGACACAGCCCGTGGATTGATGTCTGTCAAACCCCAGATAGGGCTCCGGTCTGAGCGGAGAATACGATGCTTGGCATCGGTATCTTATAGGTTTCGCCCTTTAGGTATGGGGCCGTCGCCTCGTCGATCTCCTGCCGGATTGCGGTCTGGATTGCAGGCTCTTGACGCTCCAATATAAGCGGAACGCGCACTCCAAACCGCATGAAGAAATCAAAGAAACTGGGGCCGGGGGCATGCAGAACATTCTGCACAACATCGGCTCTGATGTCCGTAAATCCTGCCTGTTCCATCATCTCGGTGACCTGTGTTTTGTCCGATAAAACATATGCGTTTGGGGCGGGATCGGCGCGCGACATATCGGCATGACGGCTCAGCACGTCGAACAAAAGCCGGTAGCATTCCGAGCGATCCGGCCCCAGCCACTGGCTGAAGACAAACCGGCCACCGGGTACGAGAACTCGCCGGGCCTCGGACATTGCCCGCGCTGGATCAGTAACATGGAACAGTACAATATTGCTCAGCACCGCGTCGAAACTGCCGTCTGGTGCCGGTAAATTCTCTACATCCGCGAGTGAGAATTGAATATCCGGGAACTGGGTTTTGGCCTGCTGAACCATACCCTCTGAGAAGTCGATGCCCTCTACTCTTGCACCTAGTAATTTCGCGCTGGCCGCGACATAGCCAGGGCCGCAGCCCGCATCGAGGACGCGCGCACCGGGAAACAGTTGCGCATGGTCGAGAAGCTTGGGAATGGTCTGAAGCGTCGCCCGGGCCGTCGCATCCGCGTAAAACCCGGCGCGTGATGACCAGCCATCACGTTCGCCCGTCCTGAAAGCCGCGTAATCCATCGTGATCTCCCTACATGATGTAAGCGAACACGAATTCCGGCAGTCTGGCAACTGTTAGCGCCGAGATGCTGCCCAGCGCCTCACAGATCCAGATCGACCCAGACCGGCACGTGGTCTGATGGCTTGTCACGACCGCGCACATCCTTGTCGATCTGGCAGTCACGCAGCAGGTCGGCGGCCTGCGGGCTGAGCAGGAAATGGTCGATGCGGATGCCATTGTTGCGATTCCAGGCGCCGGCCTGATAGTCCCAGAATGAATAATGCCCCGGCCCCTGATGCCGCGCACGAAACGCCTCGGTAAAACCGAGCGCCATGATCCGCTGAAACGCCGCTCGGCTTTCGGGGCGGTGCAGCGCATCGTCTTTCCAGGCCTCCGGGGTCTTGGCATCTTCGGCCTGTGGGATGATGTTGTAATCCCCGGCCATCAGCGCGGGCATTTCCTCGGCCAGCAGATCTTTTGCCCGCTGCCGCAGCCGCTCCATCCAGGCCAGTTTATAGGCGTATTTGCCGCCTTCGACCGGCTGGCCCTCCGTGTCCAGCTCAACCGGGTTGCCATTGGGCAGGTACAGCCCGCAGATGCGGATTGCCTGCTTTCCCACCACCGTGGCCTCGATCCAGCGGGCCTGTTCGTCGTTGTCATCACCGGGCAGCCCGCGCCGCACGTCCTCCAGCGGCAGTTTCGACAGGATTGCCACCCCGTTAAAGCTCTTCTGACCGTGGGTTTCGACATTATACCCCCGGTCCTCGAACAGCTCGCGTGGGAAGGCCTCATCAACGGATTTGATCTCCTGGAGCACCACCACATCAGGCTGCGCCTCATCCAGCCACTCCGGCAACGCGTTGATACGGGCCTTGATGCCGTTGATGTTGAAGGTGGCGATTTTCATATCCGGTCTCCTGCCTCTGTGACCCGGGGTGGGGTGCCTGATCTATCGCCCAATCCGGGCGAGGGGGCAAGGGCGCGCCGGGACGTCTTGCCGAATCATCACCATCGAAAAGCGGCATATCGCAAAGCCGCGCGACACCCGGTTTGCAGCGTTGCAAGGAGACAGACAAGCGATCTGTCCGGGCTTTGTATGGCTGGGGGTGTGGACAGCTCTGTGGTTATCCTGTGCAGAAGCGGCTTATTTGCTTCCTGATCAGGTGGCTGCCGCGCAAAGCTCATCGGTTTCGCCATCGTAAAAACAACTAAAAGGCGTGCTTTCGTGTTGTGGAGCAGGCTTTCCGTGTCAATCGTCGGCGGGTGTTTTTCACCAGAAACGGGAGACGATCCATGACCACATCCACACAGCGCCGCCAGACCGTGGCACCGCAACTGACAATGCCAGAGACCGACGTTCACAGCGGTCATGGGGCCGAGCTGTTTTCCTCTGGCTCGCTCAATCACGACAGCCGCGGTGACATGATCGAAGGCGCCGGAGCCTCGCTGTTTTCCTCCGGCTCAGCGCCCCGCGCGGATCGCGCCATGACCAGCGGTGCTGCAACCGGGCTGTTCTCCTCCGGCAGCTGATCTTCGACGAACCGACCTTCCAGATTGCGCCCTGCGACCGGGGCGCAAACCCCGCATTGGTGCAAGATCCATGACTGTCATCCTGCCTTTCACACATCCCGGAGCGGGCCGTAGCAAAGCCCGTCGCGCCGGCATTGGCACGCACCCCAGACATCAGCCCCCAACTGGACCGGGGCTTTCTGCGGCTGGTGCAGTTGCCCCCTGGGTAGAAAGTTTTGCCCGCCACCGGCGGCAGCCTCAGGATGTCTATTGGCTGAAAGAGAATGCGGAGCTGTTGAGCCTCCTTCGAGTGATGCAGCAGCAGGCCGGGGGAGGCGCGAGCGCAGGGGATTTTTGGGATGAGGCAACCCTGTCTCCCCTGCGCCCGTTTTACGACCGCGCCGCACGGCAGCTGCGGTTTTTCCCGCAATACTATCGGTTTATCCTGTCGATCTGTCTCGATTACGAGGACCTGATCGGGACCGGTCACATAGAGTCCAACATACGTGCGGCGGAACTGACCCATTGGGTGGCCCATCAGGGGCTGGTCGAGGCAGAAATGTCGGACCTGCAACGGGCCGAGGCACGGCAGCTCTTGGCGCGGCGCGGTATTGCGCTGCCGATGGATCCGGGGCTTGATGACAGGCTGCGCCGGTTTGCCCGTCGTAGCCAGACCTTCGCTATTCCCAATCGCAAGGCCGCTTATGAGCTGACCCATATCGTGTTCTACCTCTCCGACTATGGTCGCCGCGATCCGGGGCTGGACGGCGCGGTGCAGCGCAGCCTGACTTACGCGGGGCTTCTGGCCTGCCTGGATCAGGATCTGGATCTCCTGTCTGAAATCTGCATCGCGCTGCGCTATTGCGGTGTCGCGCCGCCATCCCTGTGGGAGCAGGCCCTGACGCGCGCCTCGGAGGGCTTCGTCACTACGCCGGATGGGTTTTACGGGCATATGGATGACTATCATGCGTATTTTGTCGCAGTATGGTGGTGGCAGATACGCGCATCAGCAGCGCAGCCGCTGACAGCGGGTACTGCCAGCTTGCAGGCCGGGGCTGGGGGCGCAATCCATATCGCCGCCCCGCCAGTGCAGAGCCTGCTGCGCCCCCTGTCTCTTTGGTTGATAGAGAATGGTAGCGATGCTCATCGATCAGCTGCAGGTCATTGGGAGGCCGCTGTCAGGCATATAGCGGAGTGCTGGGGGCAGGAGGCGGCGGACCAGTTGCTCAAGCTAAAGTTGAGCACGCCTGAGTTTGAGTCATTCTGGCGTATCTTCAGCAGGCGGGGAGAAGCCACGGACCCGGCTCGCCGCATCAGGCCCGATGGTATCAGCCTGACGCGTCACGCCCAATAGGAGGGCTCTCAGGAGGGCACTTCAACCCCCGCAATCAGCCGTGACTCGAGGGCGTCGCCATGCAGAACTGAAATGTCACCCGTGGTTTCCAAAACCACCGCACGCACCTGCGAAAACGACAGAACATTCGCCTCGCGAAGCTTGGCCATCAAATCATCTTCAGAGACACGTGTCGCCGCAAGCGCGCCATATAAGATGTCGCCGTCGCGCATCAGCATGACAGGCGTGTTCTGCACTGCGGCCTTAAATCTCTCGGAGGATTGTCGCAGCCGCGCCACGACGTATTGCACGCAAAGCAGCGTTCCGATGGACAGTGCCGATTGCCCAAAAGAGGTCCAGGAGGTCGCCTGGCTCGCCCCGGCCAGAAGGGAACCGATGGCCACGGTCACGACAAAATCAAACGCAGTCATTTTTGAGAAGGCACGCAGACCCACCAGCCTCACGACCACAATCACCCATACGATCCCGATGGACGACAAGAGCGCCGATCTTAATAGAAAATCACTCAGAATATCTTCGACAAACACTGCGCACCTCGCCAGATAGAGCTTCAATCAGGATCGGCGCGCCCGCCGCTATCGTGAAACGGCGGGACCGGATCGACGAAGGGCGGATAGTATCTGTGGACGCCCGCTCACCAAAAGAACGCGCGCATCTCTGAGAAAGTTCCCAATTGACGGACAGTTAGATGGTTGCATTAGCGGGTGCACACCGCCCTTGCAGCGTCTGTTTCGCTACATCGAAGCTACATCGAAAATGAGGTGCCGCAGCCGCAGCTGGAGGTGGCGTTGGGGTTGTTGATCACAAACCGCGCGCCGATCAGCTCTTCGGTGAAGTCAATCACTGCGTTCTCCAGAAACGGCAATGAGACTTCATCCACCACAACTTTCTGGCCCTGACCTTCAAGGATCAGATCATCGGCCTGCGGGGCATCCAGCGCGATCTCATATTGAAAGCCGGAACAGCCACCACCTTCGACAGCCACGCGCAGCGCCTGACCTTGGTCAGCGGCGCCAATCTCGGCCAGCCGGGCAAAGGCACGCTCAGTCACTTTCGGGGGCAATTGCATCTCTGGTCTCCCAATGAGGTGATCACTGCCGTGTTGCAGCAGAGACCATAATATAGAAAGGTGACGCCAAAGGGACAAGATTGACCGGGGAAAAGATTAGTGACCTACGCGCCTTACGCGACCATGCCGGACCGCAGCCGTGGTCGCCAGATCCCGGAAGAGGAAAGCAACTTCCGCTCCCCTTACCAGCGCGACCGTGACCGGATCATCCACGCCAGCGCCTTTCGCAGGCTGAAACACAAGACACAGGTCTTTGTCGAACATGAGGGCGACAATTATCGCACCCGGCTCACTCATTCCATTGAGGTGGGGCAGGTGGCCCGCACCATCGCGGGCGCGCTTGGCCTCAATCAGGAGCTGACCGAAGCGGTGGCGCTGGCCCATGATCTGGGGCACACGCCCTTTGGCCACACCGGTGAGGATGCGCTGCATGCGCTGATGGCGCCCTATGGCGGCTTTGATCACAACGCGCAGGCCATTCGCATCGTCACCTCGCTGGAACGGCACTATGCTGAGTTCGACGGGCTGAACCTCACCTGGGAGACGCTGGAAGCCATCGCCAAACACAATGGCCCGGTGGTGGGCGATCTGCCTTGGGCGCTGGCCGAATGCAATGCGGCGGTGGATCTGGAACTGCACACCCATGCGAGTGCGGAGGCACAGGTGGCGGCACTGGCCGATGACATCGCCTATAACAACCACGATCTGCACGACGGGTTGCGCGCCGGATTGTTCACCGATGCGGATATCATGGACCTGCCGGTGATCGGGGCCGCCTATCATGCGGTGGACAGTCGCTATCCCGGTCTGGATACGCGCCGCCGCCGGCATGAGGCGCTGCGCCGGGTCTTTGGCGTGATGGTCAGCGACGTGATCGACGGCGCACGACGTCGCCTGGCTGCCAGTGGTGCCCGCAGTGTCGAGGATGTGCGCTCCCTCGGAGCACCTGTGGTGGTATTCTCCGATGCGCTCTGGGCCGATCTGAAGGACATCCGCGCCTTCCTCTTTACCCGCATGTATCGCGCGCCCAGCGTGATGCGCAAACGCGCCGAGGTCTCCAAGGTGGTCGAGGCGCTGTTTCCTCATTTCCTCAACCACCCTGAGGAGATGCCCGCCCGCTGGCAGGGCGATATCGCTGCCGCCGCAGATGAAACCGCGCTGGCCCGGATCGTGTCGGATTATATCGCGGGCATGACCGACCGTTTTGCGTTGCAGGAACACCGCCGCCTGTTCCCGGCTGAGGCCGCCGCCGCTGCTGCCGACCTGCGCGCGGGGGAATAGGCACGGGCTGCGCTGCGACTGGCGGTATCGCTGATGCCAACTGGCACTATCGTCGGGCGGGCGCGATGCGGTTTGATAGGCAGGACACAGCCGCAAACCGCAAGAGGGCGCCATGATCCCCACGGGCACCACAACCAGTGGCCTGACACATTGGACCGTCACCTTTCAGGATGCGCCGGAGATGGCGCGGATCCGCGCGGACCGGCTGCGCCGGGATGCCCATATCGCCTTTGTGCGCGCCCATCCCGAGTTGCAGATTGGCGGCGCGCTGGCGATGCGGCCCGAGCAGGATTTCCCCGGCGCAATCTGGAACGTGGAGGCTGAAACGCGCGGTGATGTTGAACGGTTGATCCTGCAAGATCCCTACTACGTGGCCTCCCTGCGCCGCTACCAGATCACCCGCTGGGGCCGCCTACCGGTGCGTGACGCGCCGGTGGCCTGATCCGGCAGCTTGCAGGGCCTTACTGACCTAGGGGACAGCGGGCACACATCCGCCTGCCGCGCCCAATTTTCTTACCCAGAAAATTGACCGGAAAATTGAAATTTTCCGCACAGGCACATCCCGCGACCCTTCCGCATCCCGCAAGCCTGTTGACCCTGCCGCTGCCCCTCGGTATCCGCAACGGTGAACAGATGGGACGCCAGACATGAACCTCTTTACCGATATCCGCTCTCTCGTGCTTGATTGCCTTGCTGCAATGGTTGCTGAAGGCGCGCTGCCCGAAGGGCTCGATTTTGCCAATGTCGCGGTAGAGCCGCCGCGCGATGCGGCGCATGGGGATATGGCAACCAATGCGGCGATGGTGCTGGCCAAACCTGCCAAGATGAAGCCGCGCGATATCGCCGATGCGCTGGCAGGGAAACTGGCCGCGGACGCGCGCGTCACCTCGGCTGAGGTGGCTGGCCCCGGTTTCCTCAATCTACGTCTCGATCGCAGCAGCTGGCAATCGGTGCTGGGGGCGGTTCTGGCGGAGGATATCAAATTCGGCCGCTCCGACATGGGTGCGGGCAAGCGGGTCAATGTGGAATATGTCTCCGCCAACCCCACCGGCCCCCTGCATGTCGGCCACACCCGTGGTGCCGTGTTTGGCGATGCGCTGGCCAGCCTGCTGGATTTTGTCGGCTATGACGTCACCCGCGAATATTACATCAACGATGGCGGCGGTCAGGTCGATGTGTTGGCGCGCTCGGTCTACCTGCGCTACCTCGAGGCCCACGGCCAAGAGGTCGCTTTTGTCGATGGCACATACCCCGGTGACTATCTCGTCCCGGTTGGTCAGGCGCTGAAGGACAAGGTTGGCGATGCCTATGTGGACCAGCCGGAGGATGTCTGGCTGGAAGAGATCCGCAATTTCGCCACTGATGCGATGATGGATCTGATCCGCGCCGATCTGGCCTCGCTCGGCATCCAGATGGACAAGTTCTTCTCGGAAAAATCCCTCTACGGCACCGGGCTGATCGAATCCGCGCTCAAAAGCCTGGATGATAAGGGCCTGATCTATGAGGGCGTGCTAGAGCCGCCGAAGGGCAAGAAGCCTGCCGATTGGGAGCCACGCGAACAGACCCTGTTCAAATCCACCGAACATGGTGATGACGTCGACCGCCCGGTGAAAAAATCCGATGGCGCCTGGACCTATTTCGCACCGGATATCGCCTATCACTATGACAAGGTCGAACGCGGCTTTGACATGCTGATCGACATCTTCGGCGCCGACCACGGCGGCTATGTGAAGCGGATGAAAGCAGCCGTCTCAGCCCTGTCTGATGGCAAGGTGCCCTTGGATATCAAGCTCTGCCAGCTGGTGAAGCTGTTCAAGGACGGTCAGGAATTCAAAATGTCCAAACGGGCAGGGACCTTTGTCACCCTGCGCGACGTGGTGGATGCGGTGGGGCCGGATGTGACCCGCTTCATGCTGCTCACCCGCAAGAACGATCAGGGCTTTGACTTTGACCTTGATAAGGCGCTGGAACAGTCCAAGGACAACCCGGTCTTTTATGTACAATACGCCAATGCGCGGATCTGCTCGACCCTGCGCAAGGCGGCGGAGGCGGGGATCGCCACCGACGACGCCACGCTGGCCGCTGCGGATCTGACGCTGTTGCAGGACGACGCCCAGTTGACCGTCGCCAAGAAGCTGGCGGAATGGCCGCGTCTGGTGGAAATTGCTGCCCGCACCAATGAGCCGCATCGCGTCGCCTTCTACCTCTATGATCTCGCGTCTGAGCTGCACGGACTCTACCATCTCGGCAAAACCAACGAAGGTTTACGTTTTGTTAACGAGAGCAACCCATCTGCAACACATGCGAAAATGGCGCTGGCCAAAGCCGTTTCCATTGTCATTTCCGCCGGTCTTGGTATTCTTGGGGTCACACCGGCGCAGGAGATGCGATAACTAAAATCGCCCAGGCCGCCGGATCGAGGCAGATCATCAAGTAGAAACCCGGGGCGGCGCATCGCGCACCGTATGCGGGCAGTGAGGCGGAAATGGCGTATTTTACGCAGGCAGGTCACGGCCAGTCGTATTCCAATGGAGGGGACCGTTCTTCGGACCCTGCCACAGAATCGCAAGGGATCCGGCAGGAGCCGTCTTTCGCTGATGCGCATTTGCGCGATCCCGTTGCCCAATCGCCCTATCCGCAGCCGGAACACCCTTTCGGCTATGATCCGCAGACACCCGCCCCGCGCCCGCAATCTGTAGCGGGCCATAGGCAAGAGCCACAAGCGGGTGGGTATTTTGCACAGCATCAGCCGCAGGCGCCCGCGCAGGGCTACAGCCCCTATCAGCAGGCAGCCGCTACCTATGGCAACCCGGCAGAGGACGCTTATAGCGGTCCGGGTACCGATCAGGGGCACCGCTACGACGACTATGGATTTACCCCCGAACCCGCCGGCACAGGCCGTGCCGGGCTGGCGAAGGCGTTTAGCGCCTTTGGCGCGGTGGCGTCGCTGGCGCTGGTCGCAGGTATTGGTCTCTGGGGCTATCAGCTGATTTCTCGCGACGTAAGCGGTGTGCCCGTGGTGCGCGCTGTCGAAGGCCCGCTGCGGGTGCAGCCGGATAACCCCGGCGGTCTGCCAGCCGATCATCAGGGCCTTGCGGTCAACGCGGTTGCCGCCAACGGCAATGTTGAAAGCCCCGCCGACCGTCTGACTTTGGCCCCCGAAGATGTGGCGCTGACCGAAGATGATCAGCCCATGCAGGCGGCCCTGACAACCGACACCTCTGGCGCCGGGCGGGATCGCGCCTCCGCGACTGACACCTCCGATCTTTCGACTGAGGCGGTGGCCGCCTATCAGGGCGGCGACATCGACGCGCTTGTGGCAGAGCTGACTGACGGCGTCACCCCACTGGGACAGGATGCGCTGAACGGGGCTGAGCAGCTGTCCGCCGCAGCTGCCGCGCCAAACACTGCCCCAGCGATTGTGCAGCCGGAACCCCTGCAGCCCGTGAGCATTGCCGCCGTCGCCCCGGCACCGAACGCGGCCCTGCGCAATGCCCCCGGCGTGCGCGTCTCGCTGCGACCCGCAGCGCGCCCGGCCCGCTTCTCTCCAACCCGTGCGGTTGCGGCTACCCCGGCGGCACGCACAACCCAGGACGTCTCGCCCGACAGCCTGCCTGCAGGCACCCGGCTGGCCCAGCTTGGCGCTTATGAAAGCGCCGAAGTCGCCCGCGCCGAATGGGACCGCATTCACGGTCGTTTTGCGGATTATCTGGAAGGCAAGAAACGCGTGATCCAGAAGGCCGAAAGCGGCGGGCGCACCTTCTATCGCCTGCGGGCCATGGGCTTTGCCGATCTGTCGGATGCGCGTCGGTTCTGCTCCGCTCTGGTGGCAGGCAACGCGGATTGTATCCCTGTGACCACCCGCTAGGGCACCACTCGCCGGACATGGGGTCTCCCCCGACACCTCAGCGCCCGGCCCTGCCGGGCGTTCGTCGTTTATCATCCGGCAAACTGCTGCCAGTTTGCCCCATCGGACCATGGCGCCGCCCGCGACACTGGTGTATCAGCGCCCCAGCACAAAGAGGATCGCAATGCGTTACGGAGCCACCATATTAGATGCCGAAGGTCTGCGTCTCAGCGCGGCGGAAAAGGCGCTGTTTCAGCGGGTCAATCCGTTTGGCTTCATCCTGTTTGCCCGCAATATCGACACTGCCGAGCAAACCCGGGCACTTTGCAATGACCTGCGCGAGGCGGTGGGCCGTGATTGTCTGATCACCATCGATCAGGAGGGAGGCCGGGTGCAGCGTCTGCGCCCGCCACTGGCGCGGCAATGGCAGCCCGCATTGGATCACGCGCAGGCGGCAAGGGAGGGCGCAAACCGTGCCATGTATCTGCGCGCGCGGCTGATCGCAGAAGAATTGCGCGATCTCGGCATTGACAGCAACTGCGCGCCGCTGGCGGATGTGGCAGCCGAGGGGACGCATCCGTTCCTCAAAAACCGCTGCTATGGCAGCGACCTCGCCACTGTGGTCAACCGCGCCCGCGCCACCGCTGACGGCCTGCTGGACGGCGGCGTGGTGCCGGTGGTGAAACACATCCCCGGCCATGGCCGCGCCAGCATGGACAGCCACCATGATCTGCCCCGGATCACCGCCTCGCTCGCCGATCTGGCGCGGGAGGATTTCGCCGCATTTGCTGCGCTGAACGACCTGCCGATGGGGATGACGGCGCATCTGGTCTATGAGGCCCTCGACAGCCAACCCGCCACATTGTCCCCCCGCGTGATGCAGATGATCCGTTCCGACATCGGCTTTGACGGGCTGATCATGAGCGACGATATCTCGATGAAGGCGCTGAACGGCGCCCCCGCGGATATTGCCCGCGACACCATCGCTGCCGGCTGCGATGTGGTCCTGTTCTGCAATGCCCCGCTGGATGAGCGCGCTGCCGTGGCCGAGGCCGCAGGCGAGATGACCGACGCTGCACAGGCGCGCGCCGCGCGCGCCGAAGCGGCCCGCCATGCGCCCACCACGCTTGACACAGCGGCGGCTGAGGCCGAACTATCAGCCCTTATGGGCGGACAGGTATATGGCTGACACTCTGTTTGACGACGACGCGCTCAGCGTCGAGGACCGGCTTGCGGCCGAAGCATTGATCGTGGACGTTGACGGCTACGAGGGGCCGCTTGACGTGCTCCTGTCGCTCTCGCGCACGCAAAAGGTCGATCTGCGCCGCATTTCGGTGCTGGAACTGGCCCGCCAATATCTCAGCTTTGTGGAAAAGGCGCATGAGCTGCGCATCGAACTGGCTGCGGATTATCTGGTGATGGCGGCCTGGCTGGCCTATCTGAAATCCCGCCTGCTGCTGCCCCCGGACCCGACCGAAGAAGGCCCCTCCGGTGAGGAACTCGCCGCGCATCTGGCGTTCCAGCTGGAGCGGTTGCAGGCGATGCGCGACAGCGCCGCACGGTTGATGGCGCGCGACCAACTGGGGCGTAACTTCTTTGCCCGTGGCCAGAGCGAGGATGTCACCCGCATCCGCACCGTCAGCTACTCGGCGAACCTCCTGGATCTGATGCAGGCCTATGCCCGCATCCGCACGCGGGATGATTTCCGCCCCTTCGTGCTGGACCGCGAAGCGATCTTTACCATGGAGGAGGCGCTGGAGCGGATGCGCCACCTGATCGGCTACACCGGCAGCTGGACCGATATGATCACCTATCTGCCTGAGGGCTGGCACTCCGACCCGATGAAACGCCGCTCCGCCACGGCCTCCACCTTTGCGGCTTCGCTGCAACTGGTAAAGGAAGGCCATCTGGAACTGCGCCAGAGCGAGACCTATGCGCCCATTCAGCTGCGCATTCGTGACAAGGATACCTGATGGACGACCACAGCCAGAACACCGTTGCGGAGGAAACCCAAACCCTGTTTGAGGCGCCGCCGATGGCGGAACAGGAACGCATGGTCGAGGCCGTGCTGTTTGCCAGTGCCGAACCGGTCACCGTGCGCGATCTTGAGGCACGGATGCCGCATGGTTGTGAGCCGGGCACCGCGATGGAGCACCTGCGCAAACGCTACGAGGGGCGCGGCGTCAATATCGTGCGTGTCGGCGATGCCTGGGCGCTGCGCACCGCTTCCGATCTCGGCTTTCTGATGCAGAAGGAAACGGTGGAAACCCGCAAACTCTCGCGTGCCGCCATCGAAACCCTTGCTATCATCGCCTACCATCAGCCCGTGACACGCGCCGAAATCGAGGAGGTGCGCGGCGTCTCTGTCTCGCGCGGCACCATTGATCAGCTGTTGGAGATGGACTGGATCCGGCTTGGTCGCCGCAAGATGACGCCGGGCCGTCCGGTGACATTTGTGGTGACGCCGGTGTTCCTTGATCACTTCGGGTTGGAAAGTGCGCGCGATCTGCCCGGCCTCAAGGAGCTGCGCGCCGCAGGCCTGTTGGAAAACCGCCCGCCACCGGGCAGCTTGCCCCTGGGCGGACGCGGCGACAGCGACGAGGTGGAGGAACAGCCGGAACTCTTTGGCGATTGATTGCCACCGGAGGCAGACGCCCTAAATCCGCCGCATAGAGGTGCCAGACTAACACGGCTGGGCTGGTGGTCCGGCGATCCCGATTTGCTGTGAAGGAGACAGGCAGATGAACATTGAACGCGTGATCAATATGATCCTGCGCCGCCTTGTGGGCCGCGCGGTCAATGCAGGCGTTAATGCCGGGATCAAGGCTGTCTCAAAACGTGGCAAAGGGCAGGGCGCAGGCAAGGGTGCTGATAAGGACACCCGCCCACTTCCTCAGGACGGGGCCACAGCCCAGAAGGCCCGCCTGATGCGCCGCAACACCCGGCCACCCCGGTTCTAACGGCCGTCCCTTTGGCGCAGGGATCAGGCGGTTTTGAAATGCTTTGACAGCTTCAGCCCCTGACCCTGGTAGTTTGACGCGATATCAACACCATAGAGCTGCTCTGGCACTTCGGACATCCGCTCATAGACCAGCCGCCCGACAACCTGCCCATGCTCCAGCACAAAGGGCGCATCATGGCAGCGCACTTCCAACACGCCGCGTGATCCAGCACCGCCAGCAGCAGCATAGCCAAATCCGGGATCGAAGAATCCCGCATAATGCACCCGGAATTCGCCCACCATCGCCAAATAGGGCGCCATCTCGGCAGCATAGTCTGGTGGAATGGCAATCGCCTCGCGGCTCACCAGAATGTAAAACGCACCGGGGTCCAGAATGATCTGCCCTTTGGTGGTGCGGACCTCTTCCCAGTAGTCGGCGGGATCATAGTGTCCCAGCTTCGACAGATCGACCACGCCGGTATGGTGTTTGGCACGGTAGCCCACCAGATCGCCGCTCTCCGGGCGCAGGTCGACGGAGAAGCCCAACCCGTCGGAGATCACCGGATCACCAGAGACAATTGGCGTCGCCTCATGCACGGCCCGCAGATCAGCATCGCTGAGGAAGGTACGCCCCTGACGAAAGATGATCTGCGTCAGCAACTGCCCCGGCTGCACCACGACTGAGAAGCTCTGCGGGCAGATCTCGGCATAAAGCGGCCCGTCATAGCCATCCGGCACCCGGTCGAACTCCACGCCCTGATCGGTGATCACCCGCGTCATCACATCCAGCCGCCCGATGGAGGATTTGGCACTGGCCGCCGCCGTCATTCCTTCCGGCAGGCGAATGCGCTCCATCAGCGGCACTACATAGACGCAGCCCTTTTCCAGCACCGCGCCGCCGGTCAGCGCCACGCGGTGCATGGTCAGATCTTCCAGCCGCTCCGCTACAGTGCGCCCCAGACCGGGCAGGAACGAGGCACGCACCCGGTAGGCGCAATCGCTCAGCCGCAGATCAAGGCTCGCAGGCTGGATCTGATCGTTGAGGATCGGAGAGGAGGCCGCAATCGCGCCCTCAGTGATCATCTGCCGGATCTGCCGGTCCGACAGCACACCCTGTGTCAGGCTGCTGCGCGTCTGTCCCTCAGATGTCATCCCATTCTCCCAACGCTTTATTATCAACACCTTGCACGAAAGGCAGATACAAAAACACCCACCCCAGAAAGGGGCGGGCGTTTTTTAGCCCCTTGCGAGGCGGGGTATTTTGGTCGGGCTAGCAGGACTCGAACCTGCGACCTTCCGTCCCCCAGACGGACGCGCTACCAGGCTGCGCTATAGCCCGTTGCGCTGGTTTCTACCCGTTTTTCCGGCAGGGGCAAGCGAAAAAACCAGTTTCTTTCGCCCCGCTGGCAAGTTTCTAGGCCGCCCCCTGATGCGCGCGCAATCTCTCGATGCAGGCCCGCGCCTCCGCGATGTGATCGGCAGGAAGATGGTCCACCCCGGCCAGTCGCGCCAGCACGCCCGACGCCTTTGGGGTGTGCAGATCCGCCTCATCTGGGATGTCAATCACCAGCGGTTTCGGCTCCGGTGCCGGGCTTTGTTCAACCTCATCTGGGATCGGGGGCTCTGCCTCCGCCGGATCCGTCGCGACCAGTTCCGGATCGATGAGGTCCGGGGTGCCCAGATCAGCGTCGCCCTGGTCCTCGCCCGTGTCAACGCTCTCCTGATCCAGCGTATCGGCCACAACCAGGGCAGGTTCCGTCAGGTCCACTTCGGACACATCCACGTCACCCAGGTCGGCCTCCGCCGATACGGGACCGTCCAGCTCAGAAACATCCTGTTCCGGTTCGGGCATGTCAGCTGCCGCTGCCGGTGCGACCTGAGGGGTCGCTGCATCCTGTACGCCAAGCGCGGACAGCTCAGGATCTGGCGCCGCATCCTCTGGCAGATCGCTCTGCAACGCGGTTGTCGTCTCTTCAGCAGTGACCTCCGTCGCGACCTCCGGAATGTCCGCCTGTGGTGTGATGTCCGGGGCCGTCTCGGTCAGTTCCGCAGGCGCTCCAATCTCCGCAGGCGCCGTCAGTTCCGCCGGTTCTCCCAGCTCCGCCGGAGCGGCCAGTTCCAGCGTTTCAGGCATGACATCCGGCGTCTCTTCTGCGGCTGGTGCGGCAGCAGGCTCGGGCAGGGGCGCGTCTTCTGCATCCGCAAGATCTGCCACAACCTGCTCCGGTTCCTGCAGCGCGGCGTCCTCCGCCAATGGCGTCTCCAGAAGATCATCGGAGACCGCAGGCGCGCTCAGGACCGGGTCGCTGACCACGGTGTCGTCCAGCGTCGGCGCATCCAGATCCGAATCGTCAGCTGCCACTGTGCTGGCCTCATCCGGCCCCGGCAAACCAACCGTTTCAACGAGATCCGGTTCCTCGGCATGCAGCTCTGGTGCCTCTGCCGCTTGCATCGGGACCTCGGCATGCAGCTCCAGCGTCTCCGTCTCCGTCTCCGCTTCCGCCTCATCGGCAAAGGCCAGCGGATTGTCCTCGGGGGAGGGGGCTTCGTCGTCGTCCGCCAGATGGTCGGCCTGTGCATCCATCGCATCCGTGGCATCCGCCAACTGCTCGTCTTCTGCGGCTGGCACCTCCATGCCTGAGTCCAGCGGCTCGGCCTCCGCAAGGGTATCTCCCAGATCGGAGGGGGGTTCGGCAAGGGGCTCGGCCTCAACCGCCGTAACCTGTTCCGGCGCCACCACATCGGCAAGGGCAGGGTCACTGTCCAGCGCCTCGACCACCGGGGCTGGGCTGTCGCCCTGATCAAAAACCACCGGGTCCGGCACGTTACCTTCGGAGGCGGCATCAGGAGCCGACGTCTCCGGGTCAGCAGTCTCAAGATCGGCAATTTCCGGTTCCGTAGTCTCCGGTGCTGTCGCCTCGACCGTTTCTGTCGCATCATGCAGGGGCGCTTCATGCAAGGGCGCAGCAGGTGCGGAAGCTGTTTCAGGGGCTGTGATCAGATCCGGCGCTTGCGATGCAACAGCCTCCAAAGCACGCACCTGCTCATCAATAACAGGCTGGTCCGGGGCATCTTCATCGCTCCAGGGAGAGGCACTCTCGGCGTCGGTCTCATTGACTGCGGCCACAGTCTCCACGTCTGTTCCCGCTTCCACCGGCCCAAGGCTCGGCTGAGCGGTGGGCGTCGGATCAGCCTCAACCTCCACGGCGCCACCTTCAACAGCGTCAACTTCCAAGGAAGCGACCGAGGCGACGGTCTCCGCAGCCGGGGCCATCAGCTCCGCCGCGTCGAGGGGAACATCAACGTCCTCTGCCGCCGGCTCTGTCTCAGTCGGCACGGCCGCGACTGGGTCGGCACCCCCGACCTCAGACACCTCAGGTGTTGCATCCCACAACTGTCCCTGTTCCGGCGTGGGCGCATCAAGATCTGTTGTTGTATCAAGGCCTTGGTCGATTTCAGCCGGGGCGGTGGCATGATCCTCGCCTGCGGTGACCGCAGCATCGGGCGTCTGATCCGCGACATCCAGCGGCAGACCCGGCTGGGCTGCCATTGCGGGGCTTTCAGGCGGGGCCTCTGGCGCGGGCGCAGCCGTATCGGCCACGGGAGCACCCATCGCAGTGGAAGGCGGGGGCGATGGTTCCGGCGGGGAGGCGGCAGGCGTTGCCATTGGTGTCGCTGGTGGCGCGGCAGGCGCGCCCGCCGCATCACCGGGGGTGCCACCTGTCATCCCAATCGGTGTTTCCCCAACCACCTCGCTTGTCATCTCGCCCGTTGGCACTGGCGCGGCAGGGATCGCCGTTTCGCTGGTGGGTGCGACTGGCGGGTGGAGAGACCCGGTCTGAGACACCGCAGTATCCATCGGATCGGCAGCTGTAGGTACACCGCCATCGGGAGGCGCTGTGGCGGGCATGGAGGGGGCGGGCATGGAGGGAGATGTCGGCGTAGCGCCGAACGCGGGTTCCACGGCGGCAGAGGTCTCGTCCTCAGCAGCGGGCGTTGCCGGGGCCACGGGTGCGGTTTCTGTCTGCGCTGCAACAGGCGTCTCACCCTGCGGCGGCACCAGAGGTGTCGGGTCCGCTGGGGCCAGTGGTGCTGACGCAGCTGGGGTAGGTGCGGGCGCAGCGGCCGCAGCACCGGGAGTGCTAGAGGCACCTGAGTCGGCAGCAGGGACAGCCGCAGATACAGCCACACTGGGGGTCGCAGGAGCCGCAGGAATAGGGGTGCTCGTCGGGGGGGAGGCCGCAGCGGGAGCGGCGCTGACAGATGGTGCGCCGGGTGTTGGATCCGCCAGTCCCGGTTGCGCCTGCGCCGGTTGGATCTGCGGCGGTTGGGTCTGCACCTGTTGAACCTGCGCGGATTGGACCGGTTCGGGTTGGACCTGTCCCGGTTGAGTCTGTACCGGCTCCGCCTGTGCGGTTTGCAGGGATTGTGCCGGTGCCTCTGTCACCTGCGCTGCCTCTGCCTCTGCCGGTGCGGTCAACGGCGGTTCGGTGGCGGCGGGGGCCTCTTGCGGGGGTGCATCTGCTGGACCATCCGCCTCGACAGGGGGCTCAGCCTGAACCTGAGCCTGAACCTCGGCAACTTCCTCGGGCGGGCTCACCTCTCCCTCGATCACCATCTCACCCGTTGAGGGGGCGGGACTAACGTCCTCTGCCTCAGCGGCAGGGATATCTCCGGCGCCCATGGCGGCAACATGGGCGGGGCCATGTTCGCGCAACAGCGCCTGTACATCCTTGATGGACAGCCCCTTGTCGTGCAGCAACGTCTTGATACTACCGAGCAATTCGACATCGGCAGGCCGATAGTACCGGCGTCCGCCTGCGCGTTTGACCGGTTTGATCTGGGTGAACTTACTTTCCCAGAAACGCAAGACATGCGCCTGGATCCCCAGCCACTCCGCAACTTCGCTGATGGTGCGGAAGGCGTCTGGTGATTTTGACATCGCGTGGTGTGTCCCGTGGTTACTGACCGTTATTTACGGTTCCCGTCTGCCACCCGGTCCTTCATCAAATGCGATGGTCGAAAGGTCAAAACCCGGCGAGGCTGAATGGGCACCTCTTCGCCAGTCTTCGGGTTGCGCCCCACGCGAGCGGATTTATCGCGCACGCTGAAGGTCCCGAAGGAAGAAATTTTGACCTGTTCCCCACGGACCAGGGCGTCAGACATATGCTGAAGCAGGCTTTCCACCAGCTGCGCGCTTTCGTTGCGCGACAGGCCAACCTCGCGGAAGACTGCTTCACTCAAATCCATTCGTGTTAGTGTTTTTTCGCCCATGACTATCCCCGCTGTTTGTCGAAGCATAGGGCGGGGGGAATTTCCCTGTCAATATCAATGAATTGCATCGGGGAGTTGGACCGGTAAAATCGCGCGCAATCTGAGCGTTGCCTTGCCGCTTACCAGCGCAGCACCACTGATCCCCAGGCCAAACCGCCGCCAATGGCCTCGGTGACCACCAGATCGCCCTGTTTGATCTGGCCGCGCGATTTGCCCACGGACAGCGCCAGCGGGATCGAGGCGGCGGAGGTATTGCCGTGGTCCTGCACGGTCACGACAACCTTCTCCATTGGCAGGCCCATCTTCTTGGCGGTGCCCTGAATGATGCGGATATTGGCCTGATGCGGCACGATCCAGTCCACGTCATCCGCACCAAGACCGGCACGCTCCAGCGCGGTATGGGCGGTGGAGGCCAGTTTCTCAACCGCGTGGCGGAACACCTGATTGCCTTGCATGCGCAGATGGCCGGTGTTCTGGGTGGACACACCGCCATCCACGTAAAGCAGATCCTTGTAGCGTCCGTCGGAATTGAGATCGGTTGCCAGAATGCCGCGATCCTCGCTGCTGCCGGCGCCGTCCTGCGCCTCCAACACCAGCGCCCCGGCGCCATCACCAAACAGCACACAGGTGGAGCGGTCGGTCCAGTCCATGATTCTGCTAAAGGTCTCGGCCCCGATCACCAGCACCTTTTCCGCCTGACCAGAGGAAACCAACGCATTGGCATTGCTCAGCGCGTAAACGAACCCGGCGCAGACGGCCTGCACATCAAAGGCAAAGCCACGCGTCATACCCAGCTGCGCCTGCACCATAGTGGCAGCAGAGGGGAAGGTCAGATCGGCGGTGGAAGTGGCCACGACGATGGCGTCGATATCTTCGGCCGTCAGACCGGCATCGGCGAGTGCATTTTGCGCGGCCTTGGTGGCCATCATGGAGGTGGTCTCACCCTCGGCGGCGAAATGGCGGCGCTCAATCCCGGAGCGGCTGCGAATCCATTCGTCGGTGGTGTCTAGCGTTGCTTCGAATTCCGCGTTTTCGACCACGCGTTCAGGGAGATAATGCCCGGTCCCGACAATTACTGCGCGTCGCGTCATTCTATGGCCTGCCTTTTAGTCTTTTTGGGTGGGCGCCTGGTCGGTTTTTGTCTCGTCCATTTGCGCTGCTTTATCTTGGGTAAGCGCCACAGAGGATGCAACCCGTGCCGCCAGTTTTTCTGCAAACCCCTGCTGGGCAAGACGGAACGCCAGTTTGACCGCAGCCGAAACCCCGGTGGCATCGGCGCCGCCGTGGGATTTCACCACGGTGCCATTGAGGCCAAGGAACACGCCGCCATTGACCCGGCGCGGATCCAGCCGTTTGGACAACCGCTTCAGCGAGGTCATCGCCAAGAGCGCGGCGATCTTCGACAGGAAGGAGTATTCAAACGCCTCGCGCAGGGCGACACGCATCAGGCTGGCAGTGCCTTCGCCGGTTTTGATCGCCACATTGCCGGTGAAGCCGTCGGTGACAATCACATCGGCCACATCACCGGGGATATCGCTGCCCTCAACAAAGCCGACAAAATCAAAGCTGCCGTTTTCGGAATGATCGGAGATCAGCCCGTAGGCTTCTTTCAGATCGGCGTGGCCCTTGTGTTCTTCGGTGCCGACATTCAGCAGGCCCACGCGGGGGCGGGGAATATCCATCGAATTGCGCACATAAGAGGTGCCCATCAAGGCGTATTGCAGCAGATCCTGCGCATCGGCACGCACATCAGCGCCGACATCCAGCATCACATTGAAGCCCTGCGGATTGCGTGACGGCCAGAGAATCGCAATCGCCGGACGGTTCACGCCGGGCAGTTTGCGCAGGCGCAGCATCGACAGCGCCATCAGCGCGCCGGTGTTGCCGCAGGAGACGGCGCCGGCGGCTTCGCCCTGCTTGACCGAGTCCAGCGCCGACCACATGGAGGTGCCCTTGCCGTTGCGCATCACCTGGGAGGGTTTGTCCGCCATGGTGACCACATCGCGGGCGTCGCGAAATTCCACGCGTCCGTTGAGAATGCGTTTCTTGGCGACCAGCGGTTTCAGCTGGTCTTCGGGGCCATGCAGAATGAACCCCAGATCGGGGTTCTTGTCGGCGGACATAGCAATGCCGGCCACCACAACTGCGGGGCCGGCATCTCCGCCCATGGCGTCAACCGAAATGACTATGCGGCCGGCATTCTTCTGCATCTGATCGGGTTTACCCGCCATGAAAAGGCCTGCCTGACATAAGTCTGGGTCAGACGCGGCTTAGGCCGCGTCTTCGTCCATGTCGATCTCGTCAGCGGCTGCGACGATTTCTTTCTCGTCGTAGTGGCCGCAGGAGGGGCAAACGTGGTGCGGGCGCTTCAGCTCGCCGCAGTTGCCGCATTCGTTCGGGTTCGCAGCAACCAGTGCATCGTGCGCGCGGCGGTTGTTGCGACGCGACTTGGATACTTTGTTCTGTTGGACAGCCATGTCTCAACCTTTGTCACTTGGGGCCTTGGGGCTGTCCCCGCGGCGCGTTTCACATTCAATGTTTCGATCGGTCTGCCGTGCGTTTAGGCCTCAGCCTTGCCGATGTCCAACCAAAATTCCGATGAGCGCGCGAAAATACTGCGAATTGACGCTGGCGCAAGTGGTTTTTTGGCCGGTCAGCGCAGGAACACCAATCGGAATCGTCTGGTCGCTCTCTTTTCAGTCTTCGCCGCCGCCGTCAAGCTGATCGCGCAGGGCCGCCAGCCCGGCAAACGGCTTGGTATCCTCATCGCGCATTGGGGCGACGCCCGGTTCGGCATGCACCGATTCTCCCAGTTCGGCGCCATCTTTACGGGGGTATTGCGGCAGCGCCAGAGCCAGCGCCTCCACCATCACCTCCTGCGGTGAGATATGGCTGCCAAGCGGTTCGCTGCTGTCATCTTCCGGCATCTCCACTTCTTCCTCGCTGTCGGGATGCACCATCCCGGCGATAAAGCTGCGGCGCACCTTCTGATCAATGCGGGTGGTGACAGGATCCAGTGTCACCACGCAGGGCTGCACCACGGTTGCACCGAGATCTGCCACCAGCTCCCAGTCGCGTTTGCCCAGGGCGCGGATCTCTCCGGCAAAGCGCAGTTTGCGCAGATCGTCGACGCCGAGGTCCTGCGCCAGAGCTTTCAGAACATCGACATCAGGGCGCAGTTCAAAGGTGGTTGCGCGGTTTTGCGGTAGGTCAGCGACCCGAAAAGCGGTGCTCTCAGACATTTGGGGGACTTTCGTTTCTTGAACCGGAGGCTCGGTTTAGGTAATCCGGTTCAAAGGCGTATTCAAGCCGGGGGGCAAGAGAGTAGCATGACATCCAAACGCATGAGGTCGCTGAAGGCGGCGACGAGGGTCACGGTTCTCTTGGTTGCGGGGCTCGCGGTCAGTGGCTGCGCGATGTATCGCAAACATGGATATGTTCCCAGCGAGGAGCTGCTCTCCGAGGTGGTTGTAGGCGTTGATACCAAGGATAGCGTGGCTGAAACCGTTGGTGTACCGGCGGCAGAGGGCGTGCTGACCGATGGCGGGTATTACTACGTTTCCACCCTGATGCGCCGCCGCGGCCCGTCAGCGTCAAAGCCGGTCTCACGCGAATTGGTGGCGATCAATTTCAACGATCAGGGGGTGGTCACAGGGATTGAACGTTATGGTCTGGAACAGGGTCGGGTGATTCCCTTGCAACGCCGCGTGACCAGTTCCAACGTTCAGGACAAGACATTCCTGCGCCAGCTTCTGGGCAGCCTTGGCAACTTTGGCCCCGGTGGTCTGATCGAATGATAGGGTTGGTCTGATCGGCCTGCATATCGAAATGTTTGAAAAGCCATCCCGATCCGGGGTGGCTTTCGTCATTTGGCTGAGATGTGATCCATGTTAGGCAGACCTGAGTTGTTTGCTGTGCGAGAGCCTTTGGTTGGTGAAAGATCTGTGTTGCGTGATGTGATCAATCCGGTCGGAATGACCGGTGATGCAGAGCCTGAGACGGTTTTGCACGGCGGCCGCTACCGTGTCCGTGTCATTGATGGGGTGGAGGGGGCGCTGGCCCATGCAGATCTGCAACAGGCGCAGCGCTTGCGGGGCTTGTGTTTTGGACGACCCGGGCTGGATGCGGAGGCACTGGACACGCGCTGCCGGCATCTGTTGGTCGAGGATCAGGCCAGTGGCCGCTTGGTCTGTTGCTGCCGGTTGCTGCTGTTGCCGGATGGTGGGCATCTTGGGGTCAGCTACGCAGCTCAGCGCTATGATTTGACCCCATTGCAGTCTCGTAGTGGCCCGCTGCTGGAGCTGGGGCGGTTCTGCATCCACCCGGATTGGCAGGATGCGGATATCCTGCGACTGGCCTGGGGCGCTCTGACGGCATTTGTGGACCAGAATGGCGTGGAGCTGCTGTTTGGCTGTTCGTCGTTCCGGGGCACGGATCCGGCACCTTACTCTCAGGCACTGGCCCTGCTGCTCCTGCGTCATCAGGCACCATTGGGGCAGGGGGTCGGGGTGCGTGCGGCAGAGGTGCTGGAACTGGCCGCGATGGATCTGCCCCGCGTGGATGGCAAACAGGCCTTGCAGCAAATGCCGCCGCTGCTGCGCAGCTATCTGATGATGGGGGGATGGGTCAGTGACCATGTGGTGATTGACCGTGATCTCGACACGCTGCATCTGTTTACGGGTGTTGAAATCGCCGCCATTCCCGCAGCGCGCAAACGTCTGCTGCGCGCTGTTGCCGGTGGCTTCGCCAGTGATGGGGGCTGACAGCCGTTGACCTGCCCCGCGCCCCGGTTTAGCTGGCTCCTATGGCACGTATTCCTCTTTTACAGATGTCCGGTATCTCCCTCACCTTTGGGGGCGATCCGGTGTTCGCGGATCTTGATCTGGTGGTGCAGCCCGGCGACCGGGTGGCGCTGGTCGGGCGCAATGGCTCCGGCAAATCCACCCTGATGAAGGTGATGGCCGGTCTGGTCGAGGCCGACACAGGCTCGCTGGTGGTGCCGCCTGGAAAATCCGTGGGTTATATGGAGCAAGACCCGCAGATGACGGGTTTTGCCACGCTGGGGGATTTCGCGGCCTCCGAGTTGGATCCCGGCGATATGTACAAGGTGGAGCGCGCAGGCGAGGGGCTGAAGTTCGACCCGGCCCGCCCGGTGGCGACGGCCTCTGGCGGTGAAAAACGCCGCGCGGCGCTGGCCAAGCTGATGGCCGAGGCACCGGATCTGATGCTGCTGGATGAGCCGACCAACCATCTGGACATTGAAGCGATCACCTGGCTTGAGAATGAGCTGAAATCAACCCGCGCCGCCTTCGTGCTGATCTCGCACGACCGGGCGTTTCTGCGGGCGCTGACCCGGGCGACACTTTGGGTGGACCGGGGGCAGGTGCGCCGTCAGGAAAAGGGGTTTGATGCCTTTGAGGCCTGGCGCGACAAGATCTGGGAAGAAGAAGACCAGCAGCGCCACAAGCTGAACAGGCTGATCAAATCCGAAAGCCGCTGGGCGGTTGAGGGCATCTCGGCCCGGCGCAAACGCAATATGGGCCGGGTGCGCGCGCTTCAGGATCTGAAGGCGGAGCGGTCGAGCCAGATCAAACGGCAAGGCACCGCTGAACTGGCACTGGACGCCGGCCCGAAATCGGGCCGCAAGGTGATCGAGGCCGAAGGGCTGACGAAATCCTATGGCGACAAGGCGATTGTGCGGGACTTCTCCCTGAAGGTGCAGCGCGGGGATCGGGTTGCCTTTGTCGGGCCGAATGGTGCAGGCAAGACGACGCTGCTGAAGATGCTGCTGGGGCTGGAACAGCCTGACGCGGGGACGGTACAGCTGGGCACCAATCTGGAGCTGGCGCTGTTTGATCAGACCCGCGATCAGCTGGATGGCGATGCCAGTCTCTGGGAAAACCTGACCTCTGATCCGCTGCTCGGGATTTCCGGCAAGGCGGATCAGGTGATGGTGCGGGGGCAGCCGAAACATGTGGTGGGCTATCTGAAAGAATTCCTGTTCGATGAGGCACAGGCCCGCGCGCCGGTGCGGTCCCTGTCCGGGGGGGAGAAGGCGCGGTTGCTGCTGGCCCGGCTGATGGCCCGGCAGAGCAATCTGCTGGTGCTGGATGAACCAACCAACGATCTGGATGTCGAAACACTGGATCTGTTGCAGGAGCTTTTGGACAGCTATGACGGCACGGTTTTGCTGGTGAGCCACGACCGGGATTTTCTGGACCGTGTGGCCACCACCACCATCGCCATGGAGGGCGGTGGCGGGGCCACGGCCTATGCCGGCGGGTGGAGCGATTATCTGGCCCAGCGTGGCCCGGTGGCCGGGGCGGAGGAAAAGGCGGAGAAAGCCAAGGCAGCCAAGCCGAAACCCAAGCAGGAAGCGCAGCCGAAGGACGGTCTGAGCTTCAAGGAAAAACATCGGCTGGAGGCCTTGCCCGGAGAGATCGAGCGGCTGGAGGCGGAGATCGCCAAATTGCAGCAGCTGATGGCCGATCCTGATCTGTTCACCCGCGAGCCGGTGAAGTTCCAGAAGGCCACCGATGCGCTGGTGGAGCGGCAGGAAAAACTCTCCGCCGCTGAAGAGGAATGGCTGGAGCTGGAAGAGAAATCTGCGGGCTGAGGCCAGTCTGGTTTTTTGGGTAAGTCATATTGACCCAATGTTTCGCGTGCGAAACATTGGGTCAAAGACGCTGCCGTAGTCGTTTGTAAAATATAAACTTTTCCTGATTGAAGACTAAGGCGGCGCGCGCCTGCTGCGCAACAGCTCCGTGTCTTGGCAGTGCGGGTGTCAGCCGGGCAGCGCCCGCGCCGGATTGCCGACAACCGTCACCCCGGCTTCCACATCCCGTGTCACCACCGCACCAGCGCCGACGATGGCGCCATCGCCGATGCTGACACCGGGCAGGATGATCGCGCCGCCGCCGATCCAGACATCGCACCCCAGCGTAACCGGATGGGCGATCTCCAACCCCTTGGCGCGCAAGTCTTTGTCTTTGTGATGTTGGGCGCAGTAGATCTGCACATTTGGCCCCAGCATGGTGCGGTCTCCAATCCGCACAGGGGCGCTATCCAGAATGGTGCAGCCCGCGTTCATGTAGACCTGATCGCCGAGGTGGATATTGAGTCCATAGGCGCAGTGAAACGGGGCCTCGATCAGGCAGTTTTGTCCATGGCCTGCAAAGAGCGTAGCCAGCGGCGGGCTGAGGGGTTCGCTTGGATCCGGGGCGCGGTGATTGTGCTGATGCACCGCCAGACGGGCCTGATGACGCAACGCCGAGAGTTCGCCGTCTAGGCAACAGTACCAGTCGCCTGCCTGCATCTTTTGTCGTTCGGATCTGCTCATGCCGGGCCTGTTCCGGTTGAGGGCGGCGGGGGTGGTGCGATGGTTTTGGCGTAATCGGCCATGAGCTCTGCCAGCTCCTCCGCCGTGGTTGGAAAACGGGCATAGCTGTGGGTGGCTGGCACCTGCGCCCAGGGCTGTTTCTCCTCCGTCATGATCTCGACGAAGGGAGTAAACCACGTCAGATCATCCAGCAGGGAGGCACGCAGATTTACCCGCTCCGGTGCCGCCTGCAGGCGGGAGAGGACGAAGCTGAGGCAGCTCAGGCAGTAATAATGCTTGCGTTCTGCGCTGTGGAGGCCTCCCAGCACCAGCTCTCCCGTGGTGGTGACGGCCCCTGCCGGGAACATGACGGTCAGGGAATAGGCGCTGGCGGCAAGTTTCTGACAATCACGGCAATGGCAGGCCAGCGTCAGCAGCGGGGCGGCGGTGACATGCAGCTGCACAGCACCGCAGAGACAGGCGCCAGTCAGCGGCAGGGTGGGCTGGGTCATGGGTCTGCTCCCCATCGGTAAGGCTTTGCAACAGGCTAGCGGAGTTTCCGGGGGCTGTCGCTGCTCAATCGCGTGCCGCGTCGGTCAGGGGGAGGGGGTGCCTCAAGGGGGAGTGCCCCTTGAGGTGTCAGTATCAATGTGTGCAACCGTGGACGCGTCAGCGCATCCGCAGCGCGCCGTCGAGGCGGATCACTTCGCCGTTGAGGTACCCCATCTCGACGATAAACCCGGCCAGACGGCCATATTCGGCAGGATCGCCCAGGCGCGCGGGGTTGGGCACATCGGCGGCGAGTTGCTGCTGCACCTCTTCCGGCAGGCCCGCGAGCATTGGGGTCATGAAGATCCCCGGCGCGATGGTCATCACCCGCACGCCCGAAGAGGCCAGATCGCGGGCCATCGGCAGGCACATGCCCACAACACCGCCTTTGGAGGCGGCATAGGCGGCCTGACCTTTTTGACCGTCAAAGGCCGCGATGGAAGCGGTGTTGATGATCACGCCGCGACCGCCATCTTCGGCCGCGTCACATTTGGCGATCTCCATAGCCGCCAGCCGGGCCACGTTGAAGGTGCCGACGAGGTTGATGTCGATGGTGCGCTGGTAGGCATCAAGGGGATGTGCGCCATCACGGCCCACGGTTTTGATGCCAAGGGCGATGCCCGCGCAGTTCACACAGGCGTTGATCTTGCCCATCTTCTCGCTGGCGAGCGCCATGGCAGCGGCAACTGAGGTTTCGCTGGTGACATCGGTTTCGGCAAAATGCCCTCCGATTTCGGCGGCCACGGCGGCGCCGCGTTCGGCGTCCCGGTCCAACAGGGTGACCTGGGCGCCATTGGCGGCGAAATGACGGGCGGTGGCCTCACCAAGGCCAGAGGCGCCGCCGGTGATGACGGCGGCGGTTTGCGACAGTTTCATGAGCAGGGCTCCTCCCGGGGGTCTGTGCTATCGAGTTCATATCTGAACATTCGTTCAGATAATCACGTCCCCCTAGCAGTGTCCAGAGAGCCCGGGATTCATCAGCCGTTTGTCAAGCGCGGCCAAGGGGCGCAGCACGCGACCCAGCGGCGGCCAATAGGCCCAGGTGCCGCCCAACTGGTGCAGCCGCGCGCCGGTGCCCAGTTTGAACCGGGCCAGACCTGCGGCGTCTTCGGTGTTGATCACCCCCAGATCCAGCTGCTCGCAGCCCTGTTTGGCAAGCCAGGACATCGCTTCCCACATCAGGAGGTTATGGGCGGACAGCGCCTTGCCCCGGTCGGTGGTGTGGGCGATGTGGTAGGTCGCGCCGCGCCCATGGCGCAGAACAAGAATGCCCGCGACGATGTCTTTTCCGTCATGGGCCTCGAAAATCTTGGCCATGCCTTTGTTTTCACGGGCGTAGGCCAGCGTAAGATCCACGGGCCAGCTGCGATAACCACGGCTGGATTGCTGCGCGGCATCGGCGGCAAAGATCCAATGCGCCGGTGTCTGCGGCAGCGACTGTCGGGTGATGCGCAAGCCTTGCTGTTCGCCGTGGACCAGCCGGTTGCGCCATTTCTGATGCAGGTTGGCGCGCCGCTGATCAGGGTCAGTCGTCAGGTCCACCAGCCCGACATGGGCCGGGCTGACCAGCGCTACGGCGCCGTGGCGGGCCAGCGCAGGCGTGGGGGTTTCCGGCGAGAGGATCACCGGCGTGCGGCGCAGGCCATTTTCCTGCAGGTGTTCCAGCAGACGCAGTGGTTTGTCGATGCGGGCACGGTTCACCATGGCAACATCGATGCGGCCCCAGAGTTTGCGGCGCATCACGACGGTGTCCTTCATCTGGCCAAGCACCAGAGGATCCTTGCCGGTGGCCTGAAGTGCGCGGGCAAATTCTGCCGATTGTGGCAGGGCAGAGATGGTTTCGTCGCGAAGAATGGGGCGGGGCATGACATCTGCTGGTGTGAAATCGAACATGGCGCCATTAACCGCAGCGAAACCTAAATGATGGTTAATGGTGGTATGAAAAATACGAATAAAATTCGAAATCATCACGCGCCGGGGCCGAGGATCACCAAAGCTGCCGCTTTGTTGGCAGCGCTGGCCGTGTCCTTGCCGGTTGGGCTGGTGCTGTTGCTGGTGGATCTGCTGCTGTTGTGAGGGCGCGGGTTGGCTGCGGTGGGACCCGTGGCTGAGACGAAAAAGGGGGCCGATTGGCCCCCTTGAATTATCGTCTTGATCTATGCGCGCGGGGTCAGCCGTCTAGCTGCACCAGCGCGTGGCGTTTTTTGCCGGCCGAGAGTTTGATCGGCGAGGCGAGCGCGGCGGCGTCGATCATCAGGCCCGCGTCGGTCAGCGGTTTGTCATCGATCTTGGCACCGTTTTCCGAGATCAGGCGCTTTGCGTCTTTGCCGGATTTGGCCAGCCCGGATTTCACGATCAGCTGCACGATGGAGATGCCATCGCCCAGATCCGAAGATGACAGCGAGAGTGTGGGCAGATCGTCGCCAATGCCGCCTTTTTCAAACACCTCGCGGGCGGTGGCCTCGGCGGCGGCAGCGGCCTCTGCGCCGTGCAGCAGGGTGGTCACCTCATTGGCGAGGATCACCTTGGCGGCATTCACCTCAGAGCCTTCGAGCGCGCCGAGACGGTTGCATTCATCCACGGGCAGCTCGGTGTAGAGCTTGAGGAAGCGGCCCACATCGGCGTCGGTGGTGTTGCGCCAGAATTGCCAGAACTCATACGGAGAGAGCAGATCGCCATTGAGCCAGATCGCGCCGTTCTGGGATTTACCCATCTTCTTGCCGTCTGAGGTGGTCAGCAGCGGCGAGGTGAGGCCATAGATTTCATGGTCCAGCACCCGGCGCGTCAGATCGATGCCGTTAACGATATTGCCCCATTGGTCCGACCCGCCCATCTGCAACACGCAGCCATAGCGGCGGTTCAGCTCAAGGAAGTCATAGGCCTGAAGGATCATGTAGTTGAATTCGAGGAAGGACAGCGACTGTTCGCGGTCGAGACGCGATTTCACGCTCTCAAACGACAGCATTCGGTTCACCGAAAAGTGGCGGCCGATGTCGCGCAGGAACGCGAGATAGTTCAGATCGTCCAGCCATTCGGCATTGTTCAGCATCATCGCCGCGTTACCCGCGCCGCTGTCATAGTCGATATAGGCGTCGAACACCTTTTTGATGCCCGCGATATTGTCGTCGATCTGGACGTCGGTCAGCAACGGGCGCTCATCAGCGCGGAAGGAGGGATCGCCCACCTTGGTGGTGCCGCCGCCCATCAGGGTGATCGGTTTGTGGCCAGTCTTCTGGAACCAGCGCAGCATCATAATCTGGATGAGTGAGCCCACATGCAGTGAGGTCGCGGTGGCGTCAAAGCCGATGTAGGCGGATTGGCCGGGGGTCATCAGCGCCTCGTCCAGGCCCTGATAATCGGTACAGTCGGACAGATAGCCGCGTTCCATCATAACTGCGATGAAATCCGATTTTGGGTGGTAGGTCATGATGTGCCTCGGCTTTTGAATTGCGCGCTGCTGTATAAAACGCAATTTGCACGGGGGAAAGCAGTGTGAACGGCTTTGCGGAAGAAATTCGCTGCTGTATCCTTGCGGTCAAATCGGCGCGATGCGCCCAATATCTCAGCAGGCCTTATCAGCATGACCAGATCCCATCCTTCGGCGCGGTCCTCCGCGATCCCCAAAACCGGCGTGTTGCGCGCCCTTGGCACCATGAGCGGCACCTCGCTGGACGGGGTGGATGCGGCCATTGTCGAGACGGATGGCGTGGCGATTCATGGCTTTGGGGCCAGTGCGTATCGCGCCTATGAACCGGTGGAGCGCGCGCAGCTGGCCGCCGCGCTGGGGCACTGGCAGGGGCCGCAGGTGGAGGCTGCGGCAGAGATTGTCACCCGCGCCCATGCGGATCTGCTGGCGCAGGTTTTGTCTGATCAGGTGGGTACGGATCAGGGGGCGGTAGATGTCATCGGCTTTCACGGTCAGACGCTGGCCCATGCGCCGCGAATGCAGGGCACTTTGCAGGTGGGGGATGGCGCGGCGCTGGCGGCTGAGCTGGCAACGCCTGTGGTCTGGGATTTCCGCAGCGATGATGTGCGATTGGGCGGTGAGGGCGCGCCGCTGGCGCCGTTCTTTCACTTCGCCTGCGCGAAATATCTGAAGCGTGACAGGCCTTTGTGTTTTCTGAATCTGGGCGGGGTGGGCAACCTCACCTATGTCGATCCACGGTTTGAGGCAGCGGAGGATCCCGGTGCGCTGCTGGCGTTTGATACTGGGCCTGCGAATGCGCCGATCAATGATCTGGTGCAGGCGCGCTGCGGTCAGATGATGGACGAAGGCGGCGCGATCGCCCGGGGCGGTGTGGTGGAGACCGGCGCGCTGGAGCTGTTTCTGGCGGAGCCTTATTTTGCCCGGATGCCACCGAAGTCTTTGGACCGGAATGATTTCGCTGAGATGATCACGCTGGTGTCCGAGCTGACCGATAGCGATGCGACGGCCACGCTGACGGGCATGTGTGCGGCTGCGGTAGCACAAGGAATGGAGCATTGCCCGGAGCCGCCGGAGGTTGTGTTAATCACCGGTGGCGGGCGGCATAATCCGGTGCTGATGGAGATGCTGCGGGTGTCGCTGGATTGCCCGGTCGCCCCGATTGAGAGCGTCGGGCTGGATGGTGATATGCTGGAGGCGCAGGCCTTTGCCCATCTGGCGGTGCGGGTGGCGCGGGGGCTGCCGACGTCCTGTCCCGGCACCACCGGCGTGCGCGCCTGCGTGGGAGGTGGTGTGGTGAGTGTGCCTGGCGGCGATGGCTGAAGTTTGGCAGCTAAGAAACTATGAAGTTTCTTGGTAAATTTTTGCGTAGAAATTGGGCGTTAGCCGCGCGGGATGTCAAAGCTAGGTGCGGCCAGTTCAAAGCCTTCGAACTGGAACCCCGGCGAGACGGTGCAGCTGACCAGCGTATAGTCTCCGGTGGTGCGGGCGGCCTGCCAGTGGCCCTCGGGGACGATCAGCTGGGGTTCGCCCGCTGTCAGATCAGGGGTCAGCAGGTGGTCCTGTGCCGGGCCATCGTCGCTGGCCGAGAGTGACAGTACCAGCGGCGCGCCGGCGTGGTAGAGCCAGATTTCGGTGGCATCGACCTTGTGCCAATGGCTGCTTTCACCCGCCTTCAGCAGGAAATAGATGCAGGTGCCGGTGGCGCGGCCGTTGTGGCTATCGGCGTTCTCGGCAATCCATGTCTGGCGATAATAGCCGCCTTCGGGATGGGGCTGGAGGTTCAGCTTGGCGATGATCTCATCGGCGGTCATATCTCTGCTCCGTTTGGTCTGGTGGCACAGGGTAGGTTTGGCTCTGGCAATTTGACATTTGCCGCATATGTTTGGGCCATGACATTGCACATTCCCTTTGACAATACATATGCCGCGCTGCCGCCGGTGTTCTACACGAAACAGGCCCCTGTGCCGGTGAAGGCACCGGAGCTGCTGGTCTATAATGCCGCGCTTGGGACGGAGCTGGGTATCACCGCAGGCGAGACGGCTGAAATGGCGGAGGTCTTTGCTGGCAATCGTGTTCCCGATGGGGCCGAGCCGCTGGCGCAGCTTTATGCCGGGCATCAGTTTGGCAATTACAATCCGCAGCTGGGCGACGGGCGCGCGATCCTGCTGGGCGAGGCTGTTGGTCCGGAGGGTAAGCGGCGCGATATCCAGCTGAAGGGATCTGGGCGCACGCCCTATTCACGCGGGGGTGACGGGCGGGCCTGGCTGGGGCCGGTCCTGCGGGAATATGTTGTGAGTGAAGCAATGCACAGCTTAGGCATTCCCACGACGCGGGCGCTGGCGGCGGTGGCATCGGGCGAGACGGTTTGGCGCGAAGAGGGCGGCCTGCCAGGGGCTGTGCTGACGCGGGTGGCCTCCAGCCATTTGCGGGTTGGGACGTTCCAGGTCTTTGCGGCGCGCGGCGAGCAGACGGCGCTGGGTCAGCTGACGGAATATGCGATCCAGCGCCACTATCCTGACGCGGATGGACCGATGGGGCTGTTACGGGCGGTGCGGGATCGTCAGGCAGAATTGATAGCGGCCTGGATGTCGGTGGGGTTCATTCACGGGGTGATGAACACCGATAATTCGTCGATATCCGGTGAGACGATCGACTATGGGCCGTGCGCCTTCATGGATGTGTACCACCCCAGCACGGTGTTCAGTTCCATCGACCGCATGGGGCGCTATGCCTATTCCAATCAGCCCGATATTGCGGTCTGGAATCTGGCGCAGCTGGCGACCGCGTTGATCCAGCAGAGCGAGGATCCGCAGGCGATGGTGGAGGAAGCCACGGAGATCGTTCATGCGATGCCCGCACTGACCGAGGCTGCCTGGCTGCGACGGTTCGGAGCCAAGATCGGTATTGCTGAGGCAATGCCAGAGGATATGGCGCTGATCACCGGTCTGCTGACGCGCATGGCGGAAGGGCAGGCGGATTTCACCAATACACTCCGGGCTTTGCTGGAGGAGGTTGAGCCGGGCACTGGCGCGGCACGGGATCAGTTTCTGGCGCCTGAGAGTTTTGACAGCTGGGCAGAAGACTGGCGCGCACGACTGGCGCAGGAGGCAGACCCTGTGGCGGTGATGGCAGCGGCAAACCCGGTCTACATCCCGCGCAATCACCGGATTGAGGCGATGATCGCCTCGGCTGTGGCGGGGGATTTCGCCCCGTTTGAGCGGCTGAATACGGTGCTGTCGGATCCGTATGTTGTGCAGGAGGGGGCAGAGGATCTGCGCCGCCCTCCGGCGGCGAGCGAGGTGGTGAAGGCGACCTTCTGCGGCACCTGATGCTGCGTGGCTACTTGCGATTGATCAGCACGATGCCGACGGCGACCAGTGCCAGTGCGGCCCAGACCTGTGGGTAGATCACCTCATCCAGCAGGAGCCAGCCGAGAATGGCGGCGATCACCGGTGATAGGAAGCTGAAGGAGGCGACCGCATTGGCGCGGTAGATGCTGATCAGCCAGAGCCACAGCAGATAGCCGAGGCTGGCAATGGCCACGGCCTGAAAGACCACACCGAAAATATGCAGAGCGCTGGGATCGCGCAGAAGCGGACCGAACAGCGGCGAGATCGCCAGCAGCACCAGGGCCGAGGTGGCCAGCTGATAGGTCAGTTGGCGGATGGGCGGCACTGCGGACAGGGGCGAGAGGCGCGCGCACAGGGCGATCCCGGCCCAGGCCAGCGTGGCCGCAAGTGCCAGGACATCACCGAGCAATGAGGCATCGCCGCTGCCCCGGTGCAGGACTGCCAGCACCACACCTCCCATGGCCAGCACAAGGCCGAGCATGCGCAGGGTATTGAGCCGCTCTCCGGGCAGGAGCAGATGGCCTGCCAGCGCCAGCCAGACCGGCATGGAGTTGAAGATAATGGTGACGCGGGACACTGATGACAGGTCCAGCGCGATGTAAAGACAGACAAATTCAGCGGTGAACAACAGACCGGACACCAGCCCCCAGAGATGGACGGAGCGGGTCCAATGTGTTGGGGTCTGCACAGGGGCTGGGGGGCTTGCGCGTTTCAACTGGCCGCGAAAGGCGAGCCATGCAAGCAGCACGCCGAGGCCGATCAGGGAGCGCAAGCCTGCCTGAAACACCGGGCCAAAGCCGCCGTTGGAGACCTTGATCACCACTTGATTGAAGCCCATTAGCCCGCTGAAGCCGATCAGCATCGCGGCCCCAAGGCCGTCCATTGTGCGTTTTTCACTCATGGCGCCAGAGGAGGGGCGGGGGATCACAGAGTCAAGGTGGCAAAACAGATGTTTAGGTCACTGCGGGTGTGCCTCGCTGGGCTCTGGCCTGCCATCTGGTTTTGGGTCATGCTGCGGGGCGTATCGCGCATCAGATTGGCAGCAGATAAGGCAGGCGGAATGACGCAGGAACGGAGCACGCAGTCAGGTCGGCTGCGCTTGGCGAGCTACAATATCCAGAAGTCTGTCGGGTTAGATCTGCGCCGCCGCCCACGCCGGACCTTGCAGGTGATCGAGGGGACGGGCGCTGATCTGGTGCTGTTGCAGGAGGCGGACAAGCGGTTGCCGCCGCGCCCGGCTGCCTTGCCGCATTTCGTTCTGGATGAGGCCGGTTGGCAGATCGTGGATCTGGGCGGAGCCGGGTCCTTGGGCTGGCATGGCAATGCGGTGATCTGGCGGGGCGATGGGATCGCACTACAGGACCATGGCCATATCCCCTTGCCGGGGCTGGAGCCGCGCGGCGCGGTCTGGGCGCTGTTTCAGACCGGGCTTGGACCGCTCAGGGTGGTGGGAGCGCATTTGGGGCTGACCACCAGAGCGCGCCATGAGCAGGTACATCATCTGGCCGAGGTGATTGCCGAGCAGCCTGAGTTGCCGACGGTCTTTGCCGGAGATTTCAACGAGTGGTCGCGCCAGCCGGTGCTGGAGCATCTGGCCCCGCAGCTGCGGTTTGTGCCGCCGCGCGCCAGTTTTCCGGCGCTGCGCCCCATGGGCGCGCTGGACCGGATGGCGGTGAGCGCGGGGCTGGAGGTGGTGGACAGCGGCGTTTACCGGACGCGGCCCGCGCATATTGCCTCCGACCATCTGCCGGTCTGGGCAGATCTGGTGGCAGCGGATTAGGCCGTCGATCCGCAATTGCGGTGCCATTGGCGGGTGACGGGCACGTAGAACAGCCGAATGGATAGAAAAAGCCGGAGACGCGGATTGCGACCCCGGCTTTCAATCTGGTTTCAGGTGCGGCCCTGAAGAGGGCCGCTGAGGTCACCCGGTCGGGCTTACTGGGCGCGGCGGCGCTGACCGCCGGGTTTGCCCTGTCCGCCACCTTGGCCTGCACCCTGACCACCGCTGCGCGCGCCGCCCTGGCCGCCGCCACCGCTGCGCCGCCGACGATGACCGCCGGGTTTGCCGCCACCGGGTTTGCCGCCACCGCGACGTCCTGTCGGAGCCTTGGCATCGGGCAGCACCTCCCACGGACGGCCAGAAGCCACCGGGATATTGAGGTTCATGGTCTTCTGAATGGCCTTCAGCTCGACCATCTCATCGGGGGCGCAGAAGGCTACGGCCTGACCATCCTTGCCAGCGCGTGCGGTCCGGCCGATGCGGTGCACATAGGCGTCCGGGACGTTGGGCAACTCGTAGTTGTAGACGTATTTCACGTCGGGGATGTCCAGACCACGGGCCGCCACATCGGTGGCCACGAGGATCTTCACCTCGCCGGATTTGAACGAGGCAAGCGCGCGTTCGCGCTGGCCTTGCGATTTGTTGCCGTGGATTGCCGCCACTGAGAAGCCTGCTGCGGACAGCGTCTTCATCAGTTTTTCCATACCGTGTTTGGTGCGGCCAAACACCAATGTACGCTCATCCTTATGGGCGCCCAGCAGCTCCTTCAGGAGCGACAGCTTTTCAGCCTTGGCGATGAAATGCACCGATTGGGTGATTTTGTCTGCAGCTTTGCCGGGAGGGTTCACCTCAATCCGGACCGGGCTTTGCAGGTAGGAGTTGGCGATCTCGTTCATCTGCTTGGGCATGGTGGCCGAGAACAGCATGGTCTGGCGCTGTTCGGGCAGCAGTGCTGCGATTTTGCGCAGGGCGTGGATGAAGCCGAGGTCCAGCATCTGATCCGCCTCGTCCAGGACGAGGAAGTCGCAGGAGCCAAGGTCCAGCGCGCCACGGTCAAGGATGTCGAGAAGACGGCCGGGCGTGGCGATCAGGATATCGGTGCCGCGCGACAGGCGGCTGATCTGCGGGTTGATCGACACGCCGCCGACAACCAGGCCGGTTTTGATCGGGGTGCCTTCGGTCAGGCCCTTGAGGTTGGCGGCGATCTGGTTGGCCAGCTCGCGGGTCGGCGCCAGCACCAGACCGCGCACGGTCTTGGCGGCAGGCTTGCGGCCGTATTGCATCATCTGGGCAATCAGGGGCACGCCGAAAGCGGCGGTTTTGCCGGTGCCGGTCTGCGCCAAACCCAGTACATCCTTGCCGTTCAGCGCATGCGGGATGGCGCGCGCCTGAATCGGGGTGGGATCTGTGTAACCCAGCTCTGCAATGCGGGTCAGGAGCTTTTCAGGCAGCCCCATGGTTGAAAATTCTGTCACGTCTCGTCCTTTCACAGCCGGGCGGATACCACGGCCGGTGCCGCCCATGCGAATGCCGGGCGGAGTGTCGTTGGGGCAGGGACCTCGGGCGGACGGGCATCATGCCAGACCGCTGGTCGCTGCGAGTGCCCCACGCGTGATATTGGGAACGGTGGCATATCCTTAGGGTCGGTTCAGCGGCCTGCGCACGCATCTGGCGCGGCCCGACGTCCTCTGCTCACGCGGCAGGGAGGGATGCCTGCAGCGGGAGATGGGCCTGTCGGCGAAGAAAGTCAATGGTCAATTGCGGCTTATTCTGCGCCAAAGAATGTAAAAACCCGGTTTGCGTGGCCCGCGTCTTTGTATAAACAGGGACGCCACGCTGCATAGAGGACGGTCATGAGCGAGACGATTATCGCACGCTGCGAAGCCATAGGTCTGCGGATGACAGGCCAGCGACGGGTGATTGCCCGCGTGCTGCAAGAGAGCGCCGATCACCCGGATGTCGAGGAGCTCTATGCCCGCGCCAGTGCCCTGGATGGGGCGATTTCTCTGGCGACGGTCTATCGCACGGTGAAGCTGTTTGACGAGGCAGGCATTCTGGAGCGGCTGGAGTTTGGCGACGGGCGCGCGCGCTATGAAGATGCCGACCGGGAGCATCATGACCACCTGATCGATATGACCACCGGCGCAGTAATTGAGTTCTGCGACCCTGAGATTGAGGCTTTGCAGGAAAAGATCGCCGAAAAACTGGGCTATGAACTGCGGGGGCATAAGCTGGAGCTTTACGGCGTGCCTCGTAAGCGGGACTGAGCGGCGCAGGTCGTTATCTTTTCCAAAGAAAACGGGACGGAATTTTGCGGAAAATTCCGCTGCGCGACCGGGCTGGTGCGGGTTGCCCATCACCGGGTGTGATGGCAGAGGTCACATGAAGTCATGGGGCGACGTCGCAAACGGAGTAGTTCGGTGTCGCTGGCTGATGTTTGTTGGCCGGATTGGTCGGCGCCGCTGCCTCGCGGTCGTTCACAAATCACCATCATGGGCACAAACCGCCATCACGGGACGATCACGATGAACAATGTCACAGGAATTTTGTTGGTGATCCTCGCGATGGCGGGGTTCTCGCTGGAAGATATGTTCATCAAACAGCTCGCCAAATCGGTGCCCGTCGGTCAGATCCTGATGATGCTGGGTCTTGGCAGCGGCACGGTGTTTGTGATCTGGGCCAAGTTGCAGGGACACCGGGTTCTAGCGCCACGCAACTGGCGCTGGCAGCCGGTATTGCGCGCCTCACTGGAGGCATTGGCAGCGGTCAGCTTTGCCTCGGCCCTTGCGGTGGTGGATATCTCCACCGTGGCGGCCGTGTTTCAGGCGATGCCGCTGGCGGTCACGGTCGGAGCGGCGCTGTTTCTGGGCGAGGACGTCGGATGGCGGCGCTGGAGTGCGATCCTTGTCGGCTTTGCGGGTGTGTTGATGATCGTGCGGCCGGGGCTGGCCGGATTTGAGCCGGGTGTGTTGTTGGTGCTGATCTCGGTGGTAGCGGTTGCGGCGCGCGACCTGATGACGCGGGTGATGGACAGCGCTGTGCCCTCTGCCGTGGTCAGCTCGCAGGCCTTTGGGTCGGTGATCCCGGCGGGGTTGGTGATGCTGCTGATCCTGCCCGGAGAGCCTGTGGCCCTGCAGGGCGGCCAGTGGGGCATGCTGCTGGGTGGTGTGATCTTTGGCGTGCTCGGTTACTATGGCATCGTTACTGCGACCCGGATTGGCAACGCCGCTGTGATCACGCCGTTTCGCTACTCCCGGCTGGTTTTTTCGACTCTCATCGGCGTGGTGGTCTTTGCCGAGGCACCGGATGCCATGACGCTGATGGGGTCCGCGCTGATCATTGGCTCGGGGCTGTATACCTTCTTGCGGGAGCGACGTCTGGCGCGACGGGCGGCGCGGGCGAAGGGGGCAGTTGCGGCCTGAAGCGTAAGCGGCGAAAACCCGCGGTAATTGGTTGCGCAAACAGGTGCCTGTTAGCCCTAACCCCGTAAAATAAGTCACGTTAGCGATAACGCCTGTGGTTTACTTTTGCCCTGTGGATGCTATGACGCTGGCAAGAATTGCCGCAACCATTTGCCAAGATCAGGGACCCGAGTGATGAGCACTATTATCGATATCCACGCCCGTGAAATTCTGGACAGCCGGGGTAACCCGACCGTCGAGGTTGATGTCATGCTGGAAGACGGCACCATGGGCCGCGCAGCTGTGCCATCTGGCGCCTCGACCGGGGCCTATGAGGCGGTGGAAAAGCGCGACGGTGACAAATCCCGCTACATGGGCAAAGGCGTGCTGGAAGCCGTGGCTGCGGTGAATGGCGAGATTGCCGAAGAGCTGGTCGGCTTTGACGCGACTGAGCAGGTTGCTGTCGACATGGCGATGATTGAGCTGGACGGCACCGAGAACAAGGGCCGCCTGGGTGCGAATGCTATTCTGGGCGTGTCGATGGCTGTTGCCAAAGCCGCCGCTGATTTCACCACCCAGCCGCTCTATCGCTATATCGGCGGCACCTCGGCGCGGATGCTGCCGGTGCCGATGATGAATATCATCAATGGCGGCGAGCACGCCGACAATCCGATCGACATCCAGGAATTCATGATCATGCCGGTGGCTGCGGAGAACATCCGTGACGCGGTGCGCATGGGCTCCGAAGTGTTCCACACCCTGAAGAAAGAGCTGTCGGCGGCGGGTCTCTCCACTGGTATCGGCGATGAAGGCGGTTTTGCCCCCAATATCGCCTCCACCCGCGAAGCACTGGATTTTGTTCTGAAGTCCATCGAGAAAGCGGGCTATAAGCCCGGTGAGGAGATCTATCTGGCGCTCGATTGTGCGGCGACCGAATACTACAAGGACGGCAAATACGTTCTGTCCGGCGAGGGGAAGACCCTGTCGTCTGATGAGAACGTGGCCTATTTGGCGGCGCTGGTGAAGGACTATCCGATCATCTCTATCGAAGACGGCATGGGCGAGGACGACTGGGATGGCTGGAAAGCGCTGACGAACGAGCTGGGCGATAAGGTGCAGCTGGTTGGCGACGATCTGTTCGTGACCAATCCTGCACGTCTGGCCGACGGCATTGCACGCGGTTGCGCCAACTCCATGTTGGTCAAGGTGAACCAGATCGGCACCCTGACCGAGACGCTGAAGGCGGTCGATATGGCGCATCGCGCGCGCTACACCAACGTGATGTCGCATCGTTCGGGGGAGACCGAGGACGCCACTATCGCCGATCTGGCAGTCGCCACCAACTGCGGTCAGATCAAGACCGGGTCGCTGGCGCGGTCGGACCGGCTCGCGAAATACAACCAGCTGATCCGGATTGAGGAACTGCTGGGTGAAGTGGCCGAATATGCGGGCCGCTCAATCCTGAAATGAGAGAAAAGGCCGGGGCGTTTGCTCCGGCCTTTTTACCTGGTGTTTGTATCTGTGGTGTTTGACCATGCTTAAGAAGATTGCGCATTTCCTTATTCGCAGAGCGGAGCGCCGGGTTGGCGTTTCTCTGGATTACTCTCATGCGATTGCGGATGCCGATTTTGGCCTGCTGACGCGTTACAATCGGGTCTTCGGGTTTCTGGATCCCAACCGTCATGTGCCGGCGGCTGCCTATCATGCGGCACGGCTGACCGGGGCGTTGAGTGCGGATTGTGGCACCTGTGTTGAAGCTGAAATCAACCTCGCAAAAGCCGCAGGGCTGACGCCGGAGCTGATCCAGTCGATCCTGACAGGAGGCGCGCTTGAGCCAGATCTGGAGGCGGTTGTGCGGCTCTCCGGGGCCGTGGCCGGAGCGCGAACGGATGACCCTGAGGCGCGGGAGTTGGTGCGCGCGGCTTATGGCGAGGCGGGGCTGATTGAGTTGAGTTTTGCGATGAACGGTGCAGCCATGCTGCCCGGTATCAAACGCGCGATGGGCTATGCCACAGCCTGTGATCTGCAACTGATGCGCCGCTTGGCCTGAGGCGCGGCCGCCCCTCGTGTGGGGGCGGTGATCTCAGTCTGCGCCTTCCCGAAATCTCGTCCCAGGTAAGACCCAAGTCGGCAGAGGCTCTGGCGAAGGGCCCGTCATCTGGCCAGTGTCAATCAAGGCTCATTTTTCCAATATGTGCGAATAGCGCGCGTATGTGGCTTTGTTCACAGACGCGTGAGAACGGCTGTGGCAGTCTCTGGATCAGGCGCTACGGGGGTGGCGCTGGCTGAGGAGGGGGAAGACCATGCGTGTAAGACCACATCCGAAGCCCCGGCGAACCGTTTCGGTAACCAAGGCTGACGCAACAATGCCGGTTGGCGCTGCTCTTGCGACGGCCGGTGCAGGAAGCTGGCTGCCGATCGGGGTTGTTGTTGCGGTGGCGCTGCTGGCGGGGTGCGCGGGGCCTGGGCGCTATCCGCTGAGCGGGCAGACTGTTGGGATGAGTGATCCGGTTCTTAGCCTGTCGATGACACAGGGCGCGACTGTTGCCGGGGGGCTTTGACGCGCGCTGCCAAGGGGGATCGACAGCATCTGGGCCCTCTCTCTGTTCCGGGGGGCCTGCGCCGACGGGGGGCGCGGCTTTTTCAGCCGTTGGCGAATGGGAAAGACCCTGAGGGCGATTGGCTCTCAGGGTCTTTTTCGTCTGTATGATATCATCTTGGACCGTTTGGATCGCGGTCAGACGTGGGGTGGCTGGTTTACCTGGGCCTTAGGGGCAGGCCGCTGTGTAATAGGTGCCATCGCCGCGCGAATAGGCGCATTGGCGGGATTGGTTGTTCTGGGCCACCACGGTGCCCGCAGCCGCGCCACCAAGGGCGGCGATGAGGCGCCAGTCGTCATCTGCCTTGAGCGCATCGGCGGCGATCAGACCGGCGGCGGCACCACCAGCCACCCCGGCGACGGTGCGTTGTTCCGGCGTGAGGTCGGAGCAGGCGGAGAGGGCCAGAGTTGCGGCGCTTAGCCCGGCGAGAATATGCGTTTTCATGAGGTTTCCTTTCCTGTCTTATATGCGGTTCTGTTGATCCGGACGCGCAAGGGTCGTTGCGGTCATGATATTCTTGCGCCGTGGAGCGACCGTATATTGAGTGGTCGCTGCGTGATCTGGGGGTGGCCCCGTCCGAGCTGAGACAGGGGGCCACGCCGCGCGGGGGGCGCGGTAGATCCGGTTGAATTCTGTGGCAGACCAGAGCCACCTCACCCCTGGGGCGGCTCTGGTCTGCTGGCCGGGTCTCACCCCTGATCCCCGGCCGGTTTGGCCATTGATGTGGCCGCAGCAGTCTGGATCTGGTCCCTCTCGGCTCCCCTAAGCCGTTATTGAGGGGGCATATCCCATCGGAATGCGCCGGACCCGTGCTGGTGTTTATGCCGTTGGCTTTGCCACGGCGACCGCCCCGGTGGGCGATCATGCGCTGCGGCTTCTGCCGCTGTCTCAGTTGCGCTGCCAAAGCTCTCTCTGGCGGCGCGCTCCCACACGTCCCACGGTGTGTTCAATGCCGGTCAGCGGTGCGGAACATTGTCAGGTTCTGCCATGCGCTGTCTGAGAAGGAACGCGCAACCTGTGTATGGGTTCCCTCCGCGTGAAAAAAAACATGTGGAAAAATTGCTGCGGGCGCAGCGCAGGGCGACTGGACCTGTTGGTTTGGCCGTCATGTTGTACCCGTCGGGACCGTTTGCCCTGCGATCGGATCAGAGCTTGCGGCTCATCAGCATGTATTTCTCGCGCGGCTCGAACCGGGCGCGGGCATAGAGGTTGCGGGCGGTGTCATCGGTCTTGTCCACCTCCAGGTGCAGCGCCTTGATGCCAGCCTCTGCGAGGGTGCGGGGCAGCGCAAACAGCACCTCTGTGGCGATGCCGCGACCGCGCACCGGGGGACGGATGAACAGCTCATCCACAAAGCCGTCCATGCCGCCGAATTCCACCGACCAGCTGAAGGTCACGACGATATAGCCCACAGGCGCGCGGGCGGGGCCGATCAGATAGACCGCGCCATAAGGCAAGCCTTCCAGCAGCGGTTCAATCGCGGCGCGGCGCAGCGTATCGTCAGAGGTGATCCCCATTTCGCTGTGGAAGGCGGCGGCGAGATCCAGAACCCGGTCCAGATCTTCGGGGCGGGCGAGGTGCAATGCGGCACTCATGAGGTTTCCTTTGTTGCCAGCGCGTTGATCGCGTGCGCTTCTGCCTTTTGCACCCAGTCTGATTTGCAGTCACCATACCCATGCATGTCACCGGGATGCAGCGCGGCGCATTTGTCCTTGATCGCGGCATAGCCTGCCCGCAGTGCCGGGTCGGCTCGCAGAGCATCGCGAAAGGCGATATGGCGTGTGATCTCGTCAGAACCGTCGACATAACAATGCGCCTGCACCCGGCGTTTTCCGGTTTCTGGATCATCGTAGCGGCAGTAGCGCCGTCCGGGCAGGCCGAACTCACCCAGCCATTCGAAGCCAAGTGCCTCAATTTTCGAGCGGGCGGCATCCATAGCGGCTTCGCTCTCAAAGACAGGTATGAGGTCAATGATGGGTTTGGCGGGTAGATCAGGCACCGAGGTCGACCCGATATGATGAACCGTTACCAAGCCAGATACCCCGCTGTGGCACCAACGGTCTGCTTCGGCTTTGGCCTGTGCCGGCCAGTTGGGGTCGGGAGCAACAACCAGGCTCATAGTTGTGCCAATCGGCTTGTGATGAGATCAAAGAAGCCGTCGGCATCTAGATCGCCGATGAACAGCGCATTGGCCGGGCGGTCTGTGACCCCCCACCAATCGGCCACGGTCATGCCCAGCGTCAGCTCCGACGTGGTTTCCACCACCACGTTGATATTCCGGCCCGAGAACAGTTCTGGCCGGATCAGATAGGCAATGACGCAAGGGTCATGCAGCGGGCCGCCTTCGGAGCCGTATTTTTCCACATCGAAGCGTTCAAAGAAATCGAGCATCTCGGCGGTGAAACGCGCCACTTTGGTATCGAGGGCACGGATCTTTTCGACACGTGCGCGAGTGGCGAGCGCCTTATGGGTGACGTCCAGCGGCATCATGGTGACCGGCACGCCTGATGTGAGCACTGCGGCGGCGGCCTCCGGGTCGACATAGATGTTGAATTCTGCCGCCGGGGTGATGTTGCCGACCTCGAAATAGGCGCCACCCATCAACACGATTTCCTGCACGCGGTCCACGATATCGGGGGCCTTCTGAAAGGCGGCGGCGATATTGGTCAGCGGTCCCAGTGGGCAGAGTGTGACGGTGCCGGGTTCTTCGTGGCGGAGGGTGTCGATGATGAAATCAACGCCGTGGGCCTCCGCCAGCGGCATGGTCGGTTCCCACAGCTCGGGTCCGTCCAGACCGGTTTTTCCATGCACATGTTCGGCGGTGATCAGGGGCCGTTGCAGAGGGGCGTCACAGCCTGCGTGCACGGCGACATCCGGGCGGCCTGCCACCTCGCAGACGCGGCGCGCGTTGGTCTGTGTCAGGGCCAGAGGCACATTGCCAGCAACACAGGTTATGCCAAGAAGATCAACCTCTTCAGGGCTGGCCAGTGCCAGAAGAATGGCGACTGCGTCGTCCTGTCCGGGGTCGGTGTCGATGATGATCTTGCGCGCGCTCATGGGGCTGTCCTTCTGGTCGTCGCGCCGACCCTCGCAAGGGTGGCGGGCAATGTCCAGCGGTGGCGCGGGCTGCGGTCGGGAATTCGCCGGTTTCCTTCCACCCGCAGATCGAAAAGGCGCGCCGGATATGGCGCGCCTTAGTGGTGTGTCTGCCTGTGCAGCAGGATCAGGCGGCAGCTGCGCCCATGGTGTCATCCATCGCAGAGAGCAGAATACCCGCGATCACATCCAGTTCGTCGCGGCTGAGGCGCACAGGCAGCCGGACATCGCAGGCCTGCATCAGCATGGCACGGGTCCGTGGCAGCTCCGGGATATCGCGCAGGAACTGCCAGTTCCAGAAGGCGCGGGCATTGTCTGCTGAACGGCCAAAGATCTGTACCTTGACGCCTCGTGCCTCGGTTGCGGCGGCAAAGCGGGTGATCTCATCATGGCTCATGTCAACCAGATTGAACTGGATCGAATCCGGGGCGCGCTGCTCCGGTGCCAGCGGTGCGGGCACGTCGATATGCGGCGAGCGGTTCAGCTGATCGGCCACGTAGTCGTGGTTCTTCAGCCCGTCACGGACCCGGCGGGCCAGTTCCGGCAGTTGCGGGCGGATCACCACGGCGGAAAGGTTGCTCATCCGCAGATTATAAAGCGGCAGTTGGTTTTGCCATTTTGCAAAGGCCTGTTCCAGTGCGCCGGTATTGTCGCCGGGAGCGGCTTTGTGTTTCTTCCAGTTATGCTCATAAGCGCCTGACATGATCACCGCGCGGGCCACCAGATCGGCATCATCAGTGACCAGAATGCCCCCTTCGCCGGCGTTGATCATCTTGTAGGACTGGAAGGAGAAACAGCCGATGGCGCCCAGCGTGCCGATATTGCGGCCATGCCAGGTGGTGCCGAGCGAATGGGCGGCGTCTTCAATCACCGGAATGTCACGCGCCTGACAAAGCGCCATGATCGCATCCATATCGGAGGTATGACCGCGCATATGGCTGATGATCACCGCCTGCACATCGTCCAGCTTGGCCTCAAAATCGGCCATGTCGATGCGGTAGTTCGCGCCCACCTCGCAGAGCACCGTTACGCAATCGGCATGCACGATGGAGGAGGGGACCGCTGCAAAGGTAAAACCGGGGATCAGCACGCGCGCATCACGGGGCAGGTCCAGCGCCTTCAGCGACAGGAACAGCGCCGCCGAGCAAGATGACACCGCCAGCGCGTATTTGCTGCCAAGGAGTTGGGCAAATTCTTCTTCCAGCAGGGCGACGGGCGCATCCTGCCGCGCGGTATAGCGAAACAGATCGCCAGACTGCATCAGCGCCTCAATCGCGGCGCGCGCGGCCTCCGGGATGGGTTCTGCCTGATGGACATTCGGGACCTGCGACGGGGATGTCTGGCTCATATTTCAAAATCCTGAAATTACCTTTTCAAAAATATAAAAGGTATGTGAGCAAATGCCAAGCACCCCCGGCCAGACTGGCGGGTTTTGGCGACGAATTTCACGAAACTGTTGCTTTGGGCCTCTCCGAGGACAGGGTCGGCGCGCCGTGTTGGCGGGCGCCTCGCCGGATCTTAGATACCCAGCCTGTCCCGCAGCGAATACCAGGTCATGGCCAAGGCCAGCAGCGGGCTGCGCATGGCCGCGCCGCCGGGGAAGGCGGGGGCGGGCACGCGGGACATCGTGTCAAACCCGTCGCTGTCACCGGCGATGGCGCGCGCCATCAGCTGACCGGCGTGTGTGGCAGTGCCGACACCATGGCCGGAATAGCCAGACGCGCTGAGAACATTCGGGGCAAGCCGGGCCAGATAGGGCATACGTTTCATGGTGATGGCCAAAGTGCCGCCCCAGGCGTAGTCGATTTTTACATCACGCAGATGTGGGAAAATCTCGGTCATTGGCTTGCGCACGGTGGCGGCGATATCGCTGGGGAAGCGATAGCCATAGCTCTCACCGCCGCCAAACAGTAGCCGCCCGTCATGGCTGAGCCGGAAATAGTTCACCACGAATTTGCTGTCAGCCACCGCCACATCGCGGGCCAAGACGCGTGCGGCGTCGGCGCCCAAGGGTTCGGTGGCGGCGATGAAATTGTTGATTGGCATCACCCGCGTGGCCACCTGCCGGTTGAGGCCGCCGAGATAGCCGTTGCAGGCCAGAACCAGCTGATCGGCGGTGACTTGCCCTTCGGCGGTGCGCAGGCGGATCTGCGTGCCGTCTTCGATATCCAGAACCTCGCTGCCCTCACAGATCCGAACCCCGGCTGCCGCCGCCGCACGGGCAAGGCCGAGGGCATAGGCCAGCGGATGCAGATGGGCCGCCCCCATATCGAGCGAGCCGCCAACATAGGCAGGCGAGGGGCAGACGGCCTGCAAACCAGCATGATCCAGCGCTTCAATCTCGCCGTAGCCATAGCGGTCCTGCAGATGCGCCACATAGCGATGTTCGTCGTCGACTTCTCCTTTGGAGAAACAGGCATGGGCGATGCCTGGTTTCAGGTGGCAATTGATGTCGTGACGGGTGATCAGAGATTTCACCAGATCCTTGGCTTCCTGAGCCAGGGTCCAGAGTTTGGCGGCGTCGCCGTCCCCCATGAGCTTTTCCAGCCCATCCTGCTCCATGCGCTGGCCACTGCCCAGTTGCCCCCCGTTGCGGCCCGAGGCACCAAAGCCGACGCGGTTTGCCTCCAGCAGGATGACCGAGCGCCCGGCTTCCGCCAGATGCAATGCGGCGGAGAGGCCGGTGTAGCCGCCGCCAACAACGCAGACATCGGCGCGGGCCTCTCCTTGCAAGGGGGCAAAGGGCGCAAGCGGTGTAGCGGTGGCCGCATACCAGCTGTTGGGATAGGTCCCCTTCTGGTCATTCGAATAGAGCAGGTTCAGGCCCATGGCACACCTCAATCCCCGGCAGGCGCCGCCTATGAGGCGAAGCGCAACTGCCTGTCATCTTTCCATAAATACTCACCAGCGCTGAGGTCGCTGAGGACGCCAGCGCTGGCAGGTTTAGACGTTGAGTAGCAGGTGCTCACGCTCCCAGGGGGAGATCACCTGCAGGAACTCGTCATATTCGGCGCGTTTCACGATGGAATAGACGCGGGCGAACTCCGGCCCCAGCACCTCATGCAGGTCTGTGGCTTCCTCAAAGAGATCCAGCGCCTGACCCATGACCTGTGGGATATCGCCGTCGCCGGCGTAGGCGTCTCCCTTGAATTGCTTGCGGGGGCGTTCCTCACGGGTGAGACCGAGATAACCACAGGCCAGGGACAGCGCGATGCCCAGATAGGGGTTGCAGTCCATGCCTGCGATGCGGTTTTCCACGCGCCGTGCTTCGGGGCCGGAGAGGGGGACCCGGATGCCGGTGGTGCGATTGTCGCGGGCCCATTCCAGATTGATCGGGGCGGCCTGTTCCTTCACGTAGCGGCGATAGGAATTCACATAAGGCGCCATCACCGCGAGACCGGCGGGCAGGTGGTTCTGCAACCCGCCGATGAAGTGATAAAACGCATCCGTCTCACCACCCTGCGGACCGGAGAAGATATTGTCGCCGCTCTCCATGTCGATGATCGAATGGTGGATATGCATGGCAGAGCCGGGTTCGTCGGCAATGGGCTTGGCCATGAAAGTGGCAAAACAATCGTGGCGCAGCGCGGCCTCGCGGATCAGCCGTTTGAAGTAGAAGACCTCATCGGCCAGTTTCACCGGATCGCCGTGGCGCAGGTTGATTTCCAACTGCCCGGCGCCGCCTTCCTGGGTGATGCCGTCAATCTCAAACCCCTGATGTTCGGCGAAATCATAGATATCGTCGATCACTGGCCCGAATTCATCCACTGCGGTCATGGAATAGGCCTGTCGGGCGGCGGCAGGACGGCCGGAGCGGCCCATCATCGGTTCGATCCCACGGGCAGGATCGGTGTTACGGGCGACCAGAAAGAACTCCATCTCTGGGGCCACAACCGGATCCCAGCCGCGATCATGATAGAGCTGCACCACCCGTTTCAGCACGTTGCGCGGGCTGAAGGGGATTGGCTTGTGGTCACGGTCATAGGCGTCGTGAATGACTTGCAGCGTCCAGTCACCGGTCCAGGGGGCGGCGGTGGCGGTGGACATGTCCGGTTTCAGGATCATGTCCTTTTCGATCCAGCCATCGTCGTCCGCTGCCTCGGCCCAGTCGCCGGTGATGGTTTGATAGAAGATGCTGTCGGGCAGGTGGAAATAGTCCTGCTTGGCAAATTTGGATGCTGGCACCGCCTTGCCCCGGGCGATGCCCGGCAGGTCCGAGATGATGCATTCAACCTCGTCGAGACGACGGCCCTCCAGATAGGTTTTTGCTGCATCGGGAAGCGTGTCGAGCCAGGCTGACATCAGGTCCTCTCTTTCTTGAAGAAGGCGTTGAGGAAGGTTGCGATTTCACCCGATTGGACCGGGTGGTGTAATTCTGTGCTGGCGGCATCCAGGATCGCATCCGGCACCACGCCGCGTCCGCGGCTGTCGATCAGGCCACCGACAAAGCTGCTGGCGAATTCGGGATGCGGCTGCAGGGTCCAGATGTGATCGCCATAGGCGAGGATGCCGTTCTTGCAGTGGTCATTGCCGGCCAGCACCCGCGCGCCCTCGGGCAGGGCGGTGACCTGGTCCTGATGCCACGCATTGAGGCGCAACGGCTTGCCATCCATCTGATAGGTGACCGGACCCACGGCCCAGCCGCCGCCAAATTTCTCAACCTTGCCGCCAAGTGCCTGCGCGATGATCTGGTGGCCAAAGCAGATCCCGACCAAGGGCTGTTTGCTGGCGTGGATCTCGCGGATCAGGTCTTCTAGCGGCGGGATCCAGTCATGATCCTCGTAGGCGCCGTGTTTGGAGCCGGTGATCAGCCAGCCATCTGCTGCGTCGGCACCGCTGGGAAAGACGTTGTCGACCACCGCGTAGGTGTCAAAGTCAAATTCGCCGTCGGCCAGCAGGTTGCGGAACATCTGGTCATAGTTGCCTGCGCTGTCGATCAGGTTTTCGGGCGCGTGGCCGGTTTGCAGAATACCAATTTTCATGGGTCACCAAATTTGATCAAATTAAGCCTAGCCGAGGACCGCAACTCAGGCAAGCGCTTGATGCGGAGCGTTGTAGGCTTTGATTGGCTGATGTCATACCGCCTCAAGCCAGGACAGCCAATGGCTCTCCGCTGGACGCTCGGCGAAGCCTGCCAGCTCTTGGCGTTTCATCATCACCAGATTGCGGATCACGCGATCCGGGAGAATACGGGCGATCAGGGGATCGCTGTCGAAGAGGTCAACCGCGGCTTTCCAGTTGGGGGCCAGCTGTGGCAACCCGTCAATCTCATAGATGTTGCCTTCGGATGGGGCAGGCGGTGTGGCGGCGTCCTCGATCCCGGCGAGGGCCGCGCCGAGCACCACGGAGAGCATCAGATAGGGGTTGATGTCGCCGCCAGCGACCCGGTGTTCGATGCGGCGCGCCTTGGGGCTGCCGCCGGGGATACGGATCGCGGCGGTGCGGTTTTCATAGGCCCAGGCGGCGCTGACGGGGGCATGGGCGCCGGGTACCAGCCGGTCGTAGGAATTGCCATGTGGCGCCAGGATCAGCGTGCTGGCGGGCATCGCTTTGAGGCAGCCGGCCACCGCGTTCATCAGCAGATCAGAGCCGCGCTCGGTGCCATCGTTGAAGATATTGTTGCCGTCCTCATCCTCGACCGAGAAATGCACATGCATGCCATTGCCGGCCTCCTCGGCATAGGGTTTTGCCATGAATGTCGCGGCAAACCCATGCTTGCGGGCCAGACCTTTAACCAAGGCCTTGAACAGCCAGGCATCATCAGCGGCGCGCATGGCGTCCTGATGGTTGAGGTTGATTTCGAACTGGCCCAGACCCGCCTCCGAGATGGCGGATTGAGCGGGAATGCCCATCGCCTCTGATCCTTCGTAGAGGTCGGTGAAAAACGCATCGAAGGCATCTAGTTCCGCGACCGACAGGACCGACTGCTGATCCAGCTCCCGGCCTGTGAGCGGGTCGATGGGTGGGGCGGGCTGTGCGCCGCTGTCATCGAGCAGGCTAAACTCCATCTCGGTGGCGGCGACAACGCGCCAGCCGCGCGCTGCGTAGCGCGCCAGCACATCGGCCAGCACATGGCGCGGATCCCCCATGAAGGGGCGACCGTCTTCCCAGTACATTGCCATCGGAACCAGCGCTGATGGGTTTGTCAGCCAGGGCATCGGCACAGCGCCCCGTTCGGTCGGGAACATCACGCCATCGGCATCGCCCGTTTCAAACACCAGAGGGTTGTCTTCCACATCGCGGCCCCAGAGATCGACGTTGAGAGTGGAGATCGGCATCCGTGCGGCACCATCTGCCAGCTTGTCTGCCAGCCCCACGGGCATACGCTTGCCACGCATTTGGCCGTTCAGGTCACAGGCGGCAATGCGGATAGTGCGCAGATGAGACAGATCCATCGGAGGCTCCCTAGTTGATTGCCCCATTACTAAAGCAGGATCCGCAAGACGCAAAGAAAATTTGATCAAAAGTTTTGTTGGCCCGATCAGAGGCACCGGCAGGGCAAAGAAAAAGGCGCCGTTGAGGGCGCCTTTTGGTTGCAGGGTTCCGGAGATCTGATCAGCGGATCAGATTTGGTTTATAGCGGATCTTGCGGCGCTTCTCCTGCGGCAGATGGGCGTTCAGCCGGGTGTTGATGAGGCCAAAGATGCCAATCACCACCAGTGTCAGCAGGATGAAATAGAAGGCCAGGATCGGGTAGGGCACGAAGGGGTTGAACGTCTTATCCGCGAAATAGCTGGCGTAGTAGAGTGCATCGCCGCGCTGTTGCCAGGCCGGGAAACCGGAGAAGAACACCAGAGTGGTGGCATGGAACAGAAAGATCGCCTCGTTCGTGTAGGAGGGCCAGGCCAGCCGCATCATTGTTGGCCACATGATTCGGCGAAACCGGGTCCAGCCGGACAGCCCATAGGCATCTGCGGCCTCGATATCGCCCTTGGGGATCGAGCGCAGCGCGCCGTAGAAGATCTCGGCGGAATAGGCCGCGGTATTGAGGATCAGCACGATCAGCGCGCCAAGCCAGGCCGCCGACAGCGGGTCGAAGATTGGCGAGACCGACTTCAGTTGCAGGAACAGGAAGTAGGCAAAGAAGAACTGGATGAACAGCGGCGAGCCGCGAAAGATGAAGATGAACCACTCAGCGGTTTTGCGCAGCGGCGTGGAGGTGGAGTTTTTGGCCAGCGCCACGCCATTGGCGATGACAAAGCCGATGACGACGGCGATGGCGCCAAAGTAGATGTTCCACAGCATCCCCGAGCCAATGAGGACAAACTGATCGCAGAGGGTGAAATCGCTGCGGGGCAACATGCGTTCGCCGAGGCCGAGCGCGCGCAGGCCGTAGTCCTGAAGGGTCTGAATACAGCTCATGACGCTTTCCTTTGCGCTTCACCTGCGAGGGTGGCCTGACCATGGGCGAGCCGGGTGCGGATGCGTTCGAGCACGACTTCGGAGAGTTTGGTAAAGGCGAGGTAGAACACCAGCAGGCCGAGGAAATACCACATCCGCCAGTCGCCATGGGGGTAATCGGTGAAACGGGCGGTTTTGGAGCCGCCAAGCTCACGCGCCCAGTAGACGATATCCTCCACTCCCAGCAGGAACAGCAGCGGCGTGGCCTTGATCAGCACCATCCACAGGTTGGACAGGCCGGGCAGCGCATAGGTCCACATCTGCGGCACCAGAATGCGCCAGAAGGCCTGACGATGGGTCATGCCATAGGCTTCGGCGGTCTCAATCTGGGCACGGGGCACGGCCCGCATCGCGCCAAACAGCACGTTGGCTGCAAAGGCGCCGAACACGATGGCAAAGGTGATGACCGCAAGCGAGAAGCCGTAGACCTCGTGGATCCACTGATCGGAGGAGCTGAGCGGCATCTTGGCGATGTCACAGACAACGAAGTCATTGCCCTGCCGTACGGGCGCGTCCCAGTCGGGGCATTTCACCTGATGGCGCAGATATTCAATGCCCTGATCCAATGCGATCACGAAAAACAGGAAAAATGCGATGTCCGGCACGCCGCGCACCACAGCGATATAGGCCTTCCCGAGCCAGGAGAGCGGTGTGAAATGCGACCGGGCGGCCATGGCGCCGCCGAAGCCAAACGCCAGTGCTGCCGGTGCGGTGACGGCCAGAAGCAGCAGCACCGTCCCAAAGGAGGCGTAGAAAGCAAAATGCTTGCCGGTGGTCAGGTAACAGCTCAGCCACTGGAAACCCTCCAGGCTGGCCGGATCAGAGCAAAAGGAGAAAATGGTGGGCCTCGTTCGGACAAGGACGGGTCAGGCGCAGCTACGGGGCCGGGACCGGTCTAGGGCGAAAGGGGGCATGGCGCCCCCCTTCCTTGATATCAGGATGATGCGAGGGCTCAGAACTGGCCTTCGATTTCCCATTTTTCCAGCAGGGCGTTCAGGGAGCCGTCTGCTTTCATCGATTCGATGGCCACGTCGAACTTGCCGCGCAGCTCGTCATCGGATTTGCGGAACGCCATGCCGATGCCGTCGCCCAAGAGGACGTCATCTGCGACGAATTCCATCTCTGTTTCGCCCACGATCGGGATCAGGAAGTCCTTGTCGGCCATCACTGCGTCCACTTCGCCTGCTTTCACAGCGGCGACGGTTTCATCCGGGGTGGGGAATTCAACCAGGGTGGCACCGGTGGAGGCAACATGTGCCGCCTGAATGGTCGAGGCCTGAGCCGCAACAACCGCGCTATTCACATCCACATCAGCCGACATCGCGGCATAAGCGGAGGGCGACGGGCGGGTGTAGCCGGTGGTGAAGTTCACGACTTCCTTACGTTCGGCCGTGATCGACATGCCGGCGATGATGGTGTCGTAGTTGCCGGACAGCAGGTTGGGGATGATCGAATCCCAGTCGTTGGTGACCCACTCGCAGTCCAGCTCAGCGCGTTTGCACAGCTCATCGCCCAGCTCACGCTCAAAACCGTCAACCTGACCGTCATCGTTCAGGAAGTTGTACGGAGGGTAGGCGCCTTCGGTGCCCAGACGCACGGTGTCTGCCATCGCGATGCCCGCAGTCAGGGCCAGTGCAGCGGTGCTAAGGATAAGAGATTTCATGAGGTTACTCCCGTTTGGTTAGGTTTTTTGTTGGTGGTTATTTGCCGTGCCGTGTGGAGGCAAGGAAGCCGCGCAGTCGCTCGGATCGGGTGCTGCCGAAGACTTCGTCCGGGCAGCCTTCTTCTTCGATCAGGCCTTTGTGCAGAAACACGATGTGGCTGGAGACATCTGCGGCCATGTTCATGTCGTGGGTCACGATGATCATGGTGCGGCCTTCAGCGGCGAGATCCTTGATCACCTTGACCACCTCCTGCTCCAGCTCGGGGTCGAGGGCGGAGGTGGGCTCATCAAAGAGCAGTGCCTCAGGTTCCATACAGAGGGCGCGCGCGATGGCTGCGCGCTGCTGCTGGCCGCCGGAGAGCTGCGCAGGATAGGCATCACATTTGTCGCCGATCCCCACCTTGGTCAGGTATTTGCGGGCGGCCTCCTCCACCTCGGCGCGGTCGCGGCCGAGCACGGTCAGCGGTGCTTCCATCACGTTTTGCAGAATGGTCATATGCGCCCAGAGATTGAACTGCTGGAATACCATGGACAGGTTGGTGCGGATGCGCAGCACCTGTTTTGCATCCGAAGGACGCCGGGCAAGGCCGGTTCCAGACCAGTTGATCGGCTCACCCTTGAAGAGGATATCCCCCTCCTGGCTGTCTTCCAAAAGGTTGCAGCAGCGCAGCAGAGTGGACTTGCCCGACCCGGAGGATCCGATGAGGGAAACCACATCGCCGCGGTGGGCGGTGATATCGACACCTTTGATCACTTCCAGCTCGCCATATGACTTGTGCAGGCCGCGGATTTCCAGAACTGGCGTTGTGTCGGTCAAGGTGTCTCTCGTCCAATTGTCGTTGAATTCGTCCTTATTGGACCGAAAAAAAGCGCGGATGCAACGTGCAAACCGAGAAGGCACGCGAGGAAATTGGCATTTTGGCAGATAATCTGATCAAATTGTCCTTGGGCTGTTAACGGGCGGGGCATCTGTCGGTCTTTGGGCCGGTGCTGTCGTTAGGGTATCGGCGTCGGCCAGGTCGTGGTGCGGTTGTATGTGTGGGGTTTCCGCTCCGGGGCCAGCCGGAGCGGAAGCCTCTGTCATGTCAGCCTGCGGCCTGCTGGCGAATGGATTGTTCGGTCAGCACCGGGCCTAGCGGTGTCGGTACCGCCAGATAGGCGCCCGGAGGGATCTCGCTCACGCCTTTCAGATGCAGGGTTTTTCGGTGGTCATCATCCAGATTGGCGACCGCCTGGGCGACAGCGGTACGGAGGGGGGCCGGATCACGGGTACTGGCGGTGATCAGCGGCAGACCCGGGGTTGGCGGTGTCCGCGCCACTTCGACCAGATCTTTTGCCCAATCGTCATGCTCCTGCATCAAGGCCCAGCTGACAGCGTCCAGAGCGGCGAAATCGGCAGTTCCTTCAGCCACCGCACGGGCGGAGGCGACGTGGCTGCCGGATTGAAACAGGCTGCCGGGGAGGAGCGATAGGTCGCGCAGATGCAGCATCGGTGCGGCCCAGCCGGATTGCGACAGCGCCTCATTATAGGCAAAGCTGCCGCCAGCGATCTCTCGCAGGCTATGCCCTGCGCGGTCGCGATGGGCGATGAAGACGCTGGTGTAGTGCCCCGGCAGGCAATCCGCGACGCCGTGATCCAGTGTTGTGACCAAATTGACCTGTTCATAGAGACGGGTGCGGTAGGGCAGGCCGCAGGTCTGCGCCAGCAGCAGCTCCGAATCGGACCAGATCGACCAGAGATCGCCGCCGCGGCTGAGGGTTTCTGGCGCGTCGATGGAAGCAGCGGCCAGCTCAGTGCGGATCGCCTGCCACAGCGCGTCAAGGGCAGGGGCGGTTTCGGGGCGGTCATACATCGCCAGGCTGGCGATCATGAACTGGCCTCCGCACGTTGGCGGGCGCGGGCGCTGTCGACATCGCTTACCCCCAGCAGGCTGGCAGACAGACGCAGGAGCGCGTCCTCGGCCGCATCACGCTTGCCATCGGCCAGCACCACCTGCCACAGGGCTTCGATCACGGCCATGCGGTTTTCATAAGCAACGGCGTCCTTGATCGCGCGGGTGAAGCGGACGGTGTCGGGGGCCTCGGCCTCCAGCGCCTCGGCCTGTTCGCGCAGCAGGATGGCGCCGCCCAGATCGAGATCGTAGCGCGCCCGCAGAATCCGGTCGATCCGGTCCCGCTCATCGTCGGAATAATTGTGATCAGACCGCGCAATCCGCACCAGAAGGGCGCAAAGGGCGAGGCGCGCGTCGCCATCATCCAGCGGCTCCGGCGCGGGGGCCAGCAGGCGTCCAAGCAGTTCCTTGATCATGGCTGCGGCTCCTTATCTGACGGGTCGGGGGTGGGCGATACCGTGGTAGCGCCTGCAAACGCGCGCTCGGCAGTTGGCTGGCCTGCGGCCACGCCCTGCTCCGGGCCAAGGAGTTTGCCCTGCGCGCGGGCGCGGGCCGTGTCGCTGTCGGCCCTGGAGAGGCCCATCGCCTTGCGCGCGTCCTCTACGATCTTCATCTCGCCGGGGTGTTCATGGCCGTCCGCCAGCACCACCTCCCAGAGCGCATCCAGCGCTGCGAGCCGTTCCTCAAGCCCGGTGGTTTCGCGGATCAGGCGACCGAACGTGTCGGTTTCCGGCGCGGCGGCGTGCAGTTTTTCGCAGGCGGCGCGGACCTTTGCGGCCTCAATTGCGTCGTGCTGATAAAGCCGAGCCAGAATGCGGTCGATCAGGCTGATCTCTTCCAGCTGATAGTCACGATCCGATTGCGCCACCCGCACAAGAAGCGCGCCGAGCGCCAGCTCGGCATCGGGATCTGGCTGGGCGGGGGTCTTTTTAGGTCGAAAGACCTGAAACAGTTTTTTCAGCATGGCACTATTCTACCCTTGAGCGCGTCCAGGACCAAGCGGGCCTTTAGTCGTCGTAGCCTTCGATGATTTCCATATCGCCGGTTGAAACCGGATCACGCAGCGCCTTGGCCTGCTGATAGGCAACGGAATCGTAACAGGCCTTGGCGGTTGCAAAATCCTTGAATTCGATCACCACAGTGCGGGCGCGGGTCTGGCCTTCGCGGACCTCTTTGGGGCCGCCACGGATCAGGAACTTCGCGCCGTATTCGGCAAAGGGGGCCGCGTTGGCCGCAACATAGTCCTTGTAGCGGTCCATATCATCAACGTCGACATGGGCGACCCAGTATCCTTTGGGCATGGGGGGTCCTTTCTGGCGCGGATATCAAGCTGTTGCCACAGGCTGATACAGAACCGGGCCAAAGGCAATGACCGCATTGCGCGGTTTTTCCCCTTATGCGGAAGATTTGACGGATCGTTTCGCAATGTGTGCGGCGCAGGGTTGGGATTTCCCAGAACTGCGCAGATGAGGGGCAAGCCGGGTTGATTTCCAATGGCTTGCCCCGTTTGCGTTTGATCAGCCGATTTCGGCCAGACGCGCCAGCGCCTCTTTGACCTTGGCTTCTTCTTCCTCGCGCAGGCGTAGGTTTTCGCGGGCTTCGGCGACGACCTCTTCCGGGGCGGAGGCGGCGAATTTGGGGTTGTTCAGACGCCCGCGCAGGCCACCCAGCTCCTTGGCCAGCTTGCCGAGGGTTTTCTCCAGACGCGCCTTTTCAGCGTCCACGTCGATCACATCCGCCAGCGGCAGGCCGAAGGAGGCACCGGGGGCCGCCACGGAGGCGCAGCCTCTGGGGAAGCTCTCGACCTGTTCCAGCGTGGTGATCCGGGCGAGTTTCTGGATCATCGCCTCGTTCTTCTCCCAGGCATTGCGGGCCTGATCGGAGAATTCTGTCACCACCATCGGGATCTTGGCTCCGGCGGGCACATGCATCTGCGCGCGGGTGGAGCGGATGTTTTCAATGGCGGTGATCACCCAGTTCATTTCGGCGTCCGCATCGGCGTTGACCAACTCGGTGCCATAGGTCGGCCAGTCTTCATGCACCAGCATAGTGTCGCGCTTGGCCGTGTTGCCCCAGAGTTCCTCGGTGATGAAGGGCATGATCGGATGCAGGAGGATCATGCACTGATCCAGCACCCAGCCCAGCGTCTGGCGGGTCTCGGCGATCACCGCTTCATCCTCGGAGTTGAACAGCGGTTTGCTGAGTTCGATGTACCAATCGCAGACCTTACCCCAGACAAAGGCGTAGAGGCCGAGGGCCGCGTCGTTGAAACGGAAGGCCTCAAGAGCGGCGTCCACGTCCACGCGGACCTTGGCGGTCTCACCGATGATCCATTGGTTCACGGCAGCCTTTGCGTCGGGGCAGGCATAGGCCGGGGTTTCGGCATCATAGACGTTGTTGAAATGGGCGAAGTTCACCGCATTCCACAGTTTGGTGCCAAAGTTGCGGTAGCCTGCAATGCGCTGCATGTCGAGCTTCAGCACGCCACCAAGGCTGGCCATCGCCGCATTGGTGAAGCGCAGCGCATCGGCGCCGTATTCGTCGATGATCTCCAGCGGATCGACCACGTTGCCGGTGGATTTCGACATCTTCTTGCCCTTGGCGTCGCGGACGAGGCCATGGAGGTAAACCGTGTCAAACGGGATGCGTTTTTCAACCGGCAGATCCTGATCCAGAACCGCCAGCTGCATCATCATCATCCGGGCAACCCAGAAGAACAGAATGTCCTGACCGGTGACCAGGGTTGAGGTCGGGAAGTATTTTGCCAGTTCCTCGGTCTGCTCCGGCCAGCCGAGTGTGCCGATCGGCCAGAGACCGGAGGAGAACCAGGTGTCCAGCACGTCTGGGTCGCGGGTGAGTTGAACATAGTGGTCGCCGCTGGAAAAGAACTTATCGCGGTTCTCATCGTAGAGTGGATACGTTCCTCGACCGTATCGGAATGCCGGAATGTTATCAGATGCCTCACGAGATTCGTCAACACCGTCAAAGTAAAAGCCGACTGCGACGTTCGCCCCATAGTATTCTGCGGCTTGCTTTCGGACCTCCGACAAAGAGGCACCGACAAACTCACGGGGCGTTCTGGTGTTGTGAGCTGTCCGTCCGGTATTTCGGGGTATCTCTTGTAGATCTTCTTTGACAGGCCCGTACCAAACCGGAATCTGGTGGCCCCACCACAGCTGACGCGAGATGCACCAGGGTTCGATGTTTTCCAGCCAGTGGTAATAGGTCTTCTCGCCCGACTCCGGCAGGATCTTGACGGTGCCGTCTTTCACGGCGTCCAGCGCCGGGCCGACGATCTTGGCGGCGTCCACGAACCACTGGTCGGTCAGCATCGGCTCGATCACCACTTTGGAACGGTCGCCAAAGGGCTGCATGATTGGCTTGTTCTCGACCATGGGCACGGTTTCGGAGATGTCGCTCTCGTTGCCGTCTTCATCCTTTATCTTGGTGGTAACGGTGGTCATCACGGCAAGACCTTCGCTGGTGATCTGATCGACCACCAGTTTGCGCGCCTCGAACCGGTCCAGACCGCGCAGGTCATCGGGCACAAGGTTGATGGCGTCGGTCTCAGCCTCGGTCAGGCTGCGCTCCCCTTTGGCGACAGCCATGGCGATGGTCGCGGCGGCCTCATAGGCGTCCCCGTCTGAGCGCATGGCGCCTTTGGTGTCCATCAGGCGGTACATCGGAATGCCACCGCGTTTGGCGACCTGATAGTCGTTGAAATCATGGGCGCCGGTGATCTTCACGGCACCAGAGCCGAAATCCTTGTCCGGGTATTCATCCGTGATGATCGGGATCAGGCGGCGGTGTTCCTTGGGGCCGACCGGAATTTCGACCAGCTTGCCCACGATGGGGGCGTAGCGTTCGTCCGAAGGATGCACAGCCACCGCGCCGTCGCCCAGCATGGTCTCAGGCCGGGTGGTGGCGATGGAGATATAATCGCGCTCTTCCTCCAGCGTGACGTTGCCGTCCTCGTCCTTCTCGACATAGGTGTAGGTGGCGCCACCGGCGAGCGGGTATTTGAAGTGCCACATGTGGCCCGCAACCTCGATATTCTCCACCTCAAGGTCGGAGATCGCGGTTTCAAAATGCGGGTCCCAGTTCACCAGCCGTTTGCCGCGGTAGATCAGCCCCTTGTTGTACATCTCCACGAAGACCTTGATCACGGCGTCGTGGAAGTTGGGGGAATTCTCATGGCCCGTGCGGGTGTCGCCCTGCGCACCCGCCATGGTGAAGGCGGTGCGGTCATAATCACAGGAGGCACCAAGGCGTTTTAGCTGATTGATGATGGTGCCGCCGGATTGCTCTTTCCATTCCCAGATTTTCTCCAGAAATTTCTCGCGGCCCAGCTCACCACGGGAGGGCTGCTGGGTTTTTGCCAGCTCACGCTCCACCACCATCTGGGTGGCGATGCCGGCGTGGTCGGTGCCGGGCTGCCAGAGCGTGTCATAGCCCTGCATCCGTTTCCAGCGGATCAGGATGTCTTGAAGCGTGTTGTTGAAGGCATGGCCCATATGCAGGACGCCGGTGACATTCGGGGGCGGGATCATAACGCTGTAGGTTTCGCTGCGCTTGGCATTTGCGCCTGCGCGGAAACAGCCTGCTGTCTCCCAGGCCTCGGAAAGCCGGGCTTCAGCTTCGGCTGCGTTAAATGTCTTGTCCATCGCCATCGGAATGTCCTGCCTGCGTATCTGTCTGATCGGCTCATCCCATACCGAATGGTGCGGCAAAGGGAAAGTCTCCATAGGCGGGCCTGCCAAGGGGGGAGCGTCAAGGATCCTGAGAATATCAAAAATATTAGGGAACGATCCCGGCGATAACGGCGTTTTAAGGTTAATCCGGCACGGTAAGTGGTGGGGGGATCGGGATGCAGATGACAGTGAGTGATGTCGCACCTGATCAACCGGGGTGGAGTTCCAAGCCGCCTTTTTCACCGGGATCTCCCTCGGGTCCCGTTTGCCGATGCCTCTGGTTTCAAGCCGCCCGGGCACCCTTGATGCGGATACCGCAGGGGTGGCCGGGCGCACGAGTTTTGCGACATGATTTTTGCGGCAGCTGGTTCGCCTTGCGCGGGCGATCTACTGGCCGGTGCGGTCCAGTTTTGTGGCCAGATGGATCAGGCTTTCGGAGGAGCGCACGCCGCGTGCCTCGCCGATGCGATCAATCGTCTCGTCCAGTTCGGTGGTGGTCTGCGCGACCACCTGCGCCAGGAGATCAAACCGGCCTGAGGTGGTATGCACCACCTCGACGCCCGGCAATCCCCGCAGTCGGGCCAGAACCTCAGGGCCGGAGCGTGGCTCAATCGAGATCAGCACGGTGGCCTGTAAGGGCGGGCGCGCTTGTGCCGAGATGCGCAGCGTGTAGCCGCTGATCACGCCGGAGGTTTCCAATCGTTCGATCCGCGCCTGCACTGTGGTGCGCGCAAGGCCCAGACGGCGTGCCAGATCGGCCACCGGGCGGCGGGCGTTTTCCCGCAGGAGCGTCAGGAGGTTTTGGTCGATTTCGTCGGTTTGCATATATAGCCTACGATATGACGTTATTTTTCGTCACTATAGGCAATGTGACGGACGAAATCGACGGCGCAGTGGCAGAAACTGGGAAAAACATCCAATTAAGGCCGATATCCATGCAGCAGATCCCTCCTCTCTGGCTTTCCCCTGAAACCCATTTGGCGCGCAGCACACCGGATCACCCGATCCTGTATTTTTCGCCGCGGGTGCTGCATGAGGTGGCCAACCGGTTTCAGCGCGGATTTCCGGGGCTGGTGACCTACGCGGTGAAGGCCAACCCGCATCCGGCGGTGCTGTCCAATCTGGTGGCGGCGGGGATCACTGGTTTTGATGTGGCCTCGCCTGCGGAAATGGATGCGGTGCGTGCCGCCAGCCCGGATGCGGTGATGCACTACAACAACCCGGTCCGCTCGGACGTGGAGATTGCGGCGGGTATCGCCCATGGGGTGGCCAGCTGGTCGGTGGATGAGCCGAGCGAGCTGGACAAGCTGGCCGATGTGCCCAAAAGCTGTGAAATCGCTGTGCGCTTTGCCCTGCCGGTGGCGGGCGCGGCCTATGATTTTGGCAGCAAATTCGGTGCAGAGCCGGATCTGGCGGTGGAGTTGCTGAAGCGGGTGGCGGCAGAAGGCTGGACGCCTGCGCTGTGCTTCCACCCCGGAACGCAGTGCGAGGAAGAGAGCGCCTGGGTCGAATATGTTCACGCTGCCAAGCGCATTATCGACGCAGCAGGCGTGAAGATCGCGCGGCTGAATGTCGGCGGTGGTTTTGCGGCGAACCGTGATGGTGTGGCGCCGGATCTGGAGAAGGTTTTTGGCGCGATTTCAGCGGCGGCTGAGGCAGCCTTTGGTGCTGAGCAACCGGTGCTGATCTGCGAGCCGGGCCGCGCTATGGTGTCGGAGAGCTTTACGCTGGCGGCGCGGATCAAGGGAATGCGCAAAGCCGGTGAGGTGGTGTTCCTCAACGACGGGATCTATGGCGGTCTGGTGGATATCCGTGACATGGGACTGCCGGGGCGGGTCGAAGTGGTCGCCGCTGATGGCACCCGCCGGGAGGCAGACGCCCAGCCGCGCGTGGTTTTTGGCCCCACTTGCGACAGTTTGGACCGGCTGCCGGATGGGCTGCCGCTGCCAAGCGATACGCAGATTGGTGACTATGTGCTGTTCCCCGGTCTTGGCGCCTATTCCTCGGCTATGAGCACGCAGTTCAACGGCTATGGTCTGTCTGACGTGGCGACGGTGATCGAGCTGTCTGGACAAGCGCGCCCGTAAGGCTACTGTCGCTCCTGACGGGATCAATTGGCGCGGTGCGCAGGGCATATACCTGCGCGCCGCGTTTCTGCGTTTGCCATCGGCAAAACAGGTCCGGCATATCAGTGAGGGCAGGGGCAGAGATGGATAAATTCGGCAAAAGCCAACCGGTGCGGCGGGTTGAGGATATGCGGTTCCTGACCGGTCAGGGACGTTATCTTGAGGATATTGCTCCGGCAGGGGCATTGCGGGCCTGGGTCCTGCGCAGCCCGGTGGCCCATGGCACCATCACTCATCTGGATCTTGAGATGGCCCGCGAGGCCGAGGGCGTGCAGGCCATTCTGACACTGGCTGATCTTGAGGCCGCTGGCATCAGTGTGGGTATGGATGGCGCATTGGTGGACAACCGCGATGGCAGCAAAGCCGCTGCGCCGGAACGCCCGATGCTGGCCCGTGACCGCGTGCGCTTCGTGGGGGAACCAATCGCCGTGGTGATCGCGCAGACGCTGGAACAGGCCCGTGATACGGGTGAGATGATTGAGTTGGATATCGACGACCTGCCGGCCAAGGTGGATCTGGCAGTGGGCGGCGAACAGCTGCACGCGGAGGCGCCGGACAACCGGGCCTTTGACTGGGGCATCGGCGATGAGGCGGCAACCGAGGCGGCCTTCGCGTCGGCGGCGCATCGCGTGGCGCTTCAGGTTGAGGACAACCGGATCATCGTCAACACGATGGAACCGCGCGGCTGTTTTGCCAATTGGGCCGAGGGCCGTTTGCAGTTCACCTATGGCGGGCAGGGCGTCTGGGCGATGAAAAAGCAGCTCAGCGACAAGCTGGGACTGGCATCCGAGGATGTGCATGTCACCACGCCGGACGTCGGCGGCGGCTTTGGCATGAAGGCGATGCCGTATCCTGAGTATTTTGTCGTGGCCCAGGCTGCGCGTCTGCTGGGGCGGCCCGTGCTGTGGATGTCGGATCGCAGCGAGGCGATGCTGAGCGACAATGCCGGGCGGGATCTGACTTCACTCGCGGAACTGGCTTTTGACGCGGACCTGCGCATTACCGGCTACCGGGTTCACTCACAGTGTAATCTGGGGGCGTATAATTCCCATTTCGGCCAGCCGGTGCAGACGCAGCTGTTCAGCCGGGTGCTGGCGGGGGTCTATGATATCGACACCACCTGGCTGCGGGTGGAGGGGATTTATACCAATACCGCGCAGGTGGATGCCTATCGCGGGGCTGGACGTCCTGAGGCGATCTATGTGCTGGAGCGGGCGATGGATCATGCCGCGCGCGAGCTGGGGGTTGACCCGTGGGAGCTGAGGCGGCGGAATTTCATCCGTGCGGATCAGTTCCCGTACAAGACCGCAACGGATGAGACCTATGATGTCGGCGATTTCCATCAGCTGCTGGCCCGCACCGAAGCGGCGGCGGATCTGGCGGGGTTTGCGGCCCGACGTGAGGCTGATGCGTTGCAGGGAAATTTACGGGGCGTTGGCCTGTGTTACTATATCGAAAGTATTTTGGGCGATCCTTCAGAAAGCGCGGAAGTCGCCTTTGAAGAGGAGGGTCGGGTGAGCATCTATGTCGGGACGCAAAGCAACGGGCAGGGCCATGAGACGGTCTATGCGCAGTTTCTGGCGGACCAGACCGGCATCCCGGCGGAAGATATCACGGTAATCCAAGGCGATAGCGACCGCATCGCCCAGGGGGGCGGTACCGGTGGATCGCGGTCAGTGACCACTCAGGCCAATGCCACGCTCGCCACAGTAGATGTGATGATCGACGCCTTCACTCCCTTTTTGGCGGAGCAATTGGGCGTGGAGCCTGAGTCTGTCAGCTTTGATGGTGAGCAGTTCAGCGCGCCGGGAAGCAACCAGCGGCCGACCCTGGTGGAGGCCGCTGAGATGGCCCGTGCGCAGGGGTGTCACGGGTTGCTGCGTCACACGGCACGGGCCAAATTGCCGGGGCGCTCGTTTCCGAACGGCGCCCATGTTGCCGAGATCGTGATCGACCCCGAAACAGGCGTCAGCCATGTGGACCGCTATACGGTGGTCGATGATTTTGGTAACCTGATCAACCCGCTGCTGGCCGAAGGTCAGGTGCATGGCGGGGTGGTGCAGGGGATGGGGCAGGCGCTGCTGGAGCGGGTGGT